>NZ_FUYV01000001.1 GCF_900168165.1 Alkalitalea saponilacus | reverse complement strand
ATGATAAGATTTGGAGTGATGAGCGTCAAGTGCAACAATCAAATCTCTAAGACTTTCACGATTTGTTAATTGCCCGAACATCAGAGAAAGCAGTTGGTTCCAACAAGTGAAATGTTTTACATATTTGTCTCCTTTGTATTTGGCAACAATACGATTGAATTTGCTTCTATTCAGAAACGAGACCAGTTGAGCGAAAACGTATTTGTCTTGATACATATGCAATCAGATTAATCTGATGCAAAACTAAAAATTCAAGTCCGTTCGCTCGAAAAACGTCCGCAACTAACTAAATTTCAAACTTTTCAAAGAGCTTTTTTAGATTTTAATGGGACAGTAATGAAAAACCAAAACTATTGATGTAAAAGAATCCACAATGGGTATATCCGAAAAAAGGGTGTTTACTTATATAAACACCCTCTATTAATATTTTTTTGTCTAGCAATTAGTTTACAATAAGTTTGCTAACCGCATCTCCAACCTTAACAAAATAAATACCACTTGCTAAATCACTAATATTTAAACTTGTATTAGAATTTATAACTTGTTTAACCAGCATACCTGAGGCATTGTAAATTTCAACCAGCTTATTCTCAGCATTTGCAATTGAGATAAAAGTTGTCGCCGGATTAGGACTAATTGTTAGTTCTTCCCTGGCTCTTGGCTGATATATTGATGTTGCGCTACTAAGTGCTGGCCCTTTAATATCTGTTATATAATAAGTTTGTGCATCTTCAACTCCCCCATCAACATAAATAAACAAATGTGAATAATCATTTGATGGCATTTCTCCCATGCCAAAGTACAACGTCTGCCAACCATTTACAGTGGTTACCTGGGCGTCAACTTCTTTAAAAATGCCGCCTTCATTATCCCTTTCGGTACCCACTTTAAGTCTCACATACGTTTCTTTTGGTGACCAAATTCTTAAAGAGATCACGTTGCTTTTGGAAAAATCAATTGGATCATTCAACGCAATATGGATGCGTTCCCAACCACCCCAACTGGTTCCTTTATTCCACTGGGCCACAAAAGAAAATGAGCCATCAGGATTTAATTGGCTTGGGTTTATTGCTCCGGCAGGATCACCCATAGTTTCAATGGTCGTTGTTAAATCTATGCCTTCGAAGTCATTATAAATTGTAAATTCAGGCATATCACCAGTGGTGAAAGTGACATTAAGATCATTTACAAGATCACCTGATGAGTAACTTAATTCACCATCCGGAACACCCAGCCAATAGGTAGTATTGGCATCCAGCAAGTCGAAAGGGGTTAATTGCAGAAGGTTTTGCCCAGCAACGAAATTAACTGTAGCAGGAATTTCTGCTCCTTCACTATTATCCTTTCTTAATTTCCAATAGTCGCCCAAATTATCGTTACTTAAATTGGCACTTCCGGGAAGATCAAAACTTAAGTTTGTTTTGATATAATATGTCCCAATCAGAGAAACATTCTCTTCATTTTGAACAGGATAGGACTCTATCTCAATTTCCGGAGGTGTATTACTGGCTATAATGTCATCAAAATAAATCTCATCCCCTGCAGAATAAAAATTGCCTGAAGGATCTATTGTGATAACTAATTTATTCAGATTTGAGAGATTTGTTCCCGAAAAATCAAAAAACAACTCGGTCCACTTCCCTGTTTCTTCGGGCCTTAGTTGAACACTTAACTCCCTGTTTATTCCCCAATCCGGATTATTTTCAAGCTTAAAATTGACTCTTGCCGGATGCTCAGACCATACTTTCATTCGAAAATAAGGTGTAGAAATAAAATTTACACTACCAGGCAAATCAACACCAATCCCGGCACTCCCGCCACCATGAATATAAGTTCCAACATTATCGGATCCATTTATATCATCTTTGTGAGGATTGGCTACTTTCTCAAATTGAGTAGTATTGTTCCAACTGGTAAAATTAATAAGATCAACGGTTTCATAATCGGCATAAATGATTGTACTTGGGGGATTAATTGCATTAGATGTAAATGTACTATTAAGACCGGTTAAGGCATCAACCTCATCATGAAACTTTAACGCATTATCGTTAATACCAAAAGTGTATTCGGTTGAAATATTTAATGGTAAAGAGGTTATCGTATAAGTGATAATTGTCTTATCATCATTAATGGCCACCTCAAAATCAGCAAAAACTTCTTCTCCTTCCTTCATATAGACAACAGATGACAAATCAGTAATATCGGATCCATCTGCATTAGCTAATTTGACATTTGACTTTATAGTTAACTGATCTGTAAAACCATTGACTTCGTCAGCACCATCAAAGGGGGAAAAAACCAGAGAGCCTGATTGAAATGCCGGCCCTTTTAGACTATCAAAATAGATGTCGGCATTTTTTGTCTCCGCACCAAGAGGATAAATCTGAATATGATTGAAGTTAACATCAGCAAAAGCGACATCAGATAAATCAACAGCTATCGTTTGCCAGGCACCTGGTGTTGTATAAGCAACATCTAACTCTTTTGAGTGTCCCCCATCACCTTTCATTTCAGAAAGTTTAAATCTCAAATCAACACTTTCACTATGAAATAAATCAAATGTAAAAACTTTCCCAGACGATAAATCAACTGGTCGGTTAAGTTCATAATGAATTCTGCCCCAATCATTATCGCCTTTATTAAACATCGCTACATTGCCAGATCCATTTGGATTAGAAACAATTGAAACTGTGCCATCTAATGCATCTACAACTACCGTTTTCGAATTGTCATCAAAATCTTCATACACACTTAAATCTCCGTAGCCATCAGAATCAACCGTAAAAGTTGCTTGGGCATTTACTGGGGTTGATGAAGCATCAACATAGTTCAAAGCATTTTCAACTATACCAAATGTATAGGTTCCATCTTCCAATATCACGGAAGGCGTTATTGAAATGTTGGAGAAATACTTATTGGTCTGATCTCCCTCATTCAGCGTTGCAGAAAAAGGAATGTCAACATTTGAGCTGTTCCTCAAATACAGAACGCCATTCAGATCAGCATTGGTTAAATCAGCACCATCCTTTTGAAGCTTATAGGTATATGAACCAAGCCTTAAGTTTGAAGGAGCTGAATAAACCACGGAATTATCAGAAGGCAAAAATGTTACACTTCCAGCAGGAGGTGTACTGGTTTTAACAATATCATCAATGTAAAATTTCGCACCACCCATTGCGTAATGCTGAGGTCCGTCGATCCAAACAACAAGTGTTCCATAATTGTTATCATCTGTAATTGTTCCAAAATTAAATACAACTTCTGTCCACTTGTTAAGCTCATCATGAGATAGCTGATAGCCGCGTTCGTAATTGTTTTTACCATTTTCCCCACCTTCAAGTTTAGCTTGAATATAAACAGGACTAGTTGAATAAACTTTGAACTTTACGAAAGGGGTTTCGGTTAAATCAATCTTGTGAGCAAGCTCATTAAAATAAGCACCCCCCCACCAATTATTTCCTGGATGGGTGTACTCAACAGCATAACCAGACATATTGCCCGCCGGAATATCTGAGGTTGAAACACGTTGCACTGCAACGCCACTCCATCCCCCCATGTTTAGATCATCAGATTCAAAATCTAATAACATTACATCCTGCCCAAAGACAGAAATACTAAAACCTATCAACAAGGCTGATAAAAGTAGTTGTTTTACATGTTTCATAGCATTGGTATTAATTAATAAATAAACTTATTCAATTAGCTTAATCGTTTTATATAGGTTAGCAATCTTTAATGCAAATTCACCGGGTTCTGTAACTCTTTTACTTTGTGCATTGATAAATGATAAATCGTTGGCAGATAAAGAGAAAGTGACGCTCTTCGTTTCTCCCGGATATAAATGAATCTTATCAAAACGGCGAAGTCGTTTTACATCAGGAGCAAGCGAAGCATACAAATCAGAGGCAAATAGCATAACAACCTCTTTTCCCTCAACTGTACCTGTATTTTCAACATCAACACTTACCAACAACTCATCATTATTAGTAAACTCAACATGAGAGACCGCTAGATTGGAATATTTGAAGGAAGTATAACTCAACCCATGGCCAAAGCTAAATTGGTGATAAACCCCACCCTCGTAATTATAAACACCTTCAGGTGATTCACTCTCTTCACTATGCTTATGATAATAAGGGACTAATGAATTACTGAACATTGGATAGGTATAAGGCAATTTGCCGGATGGGTTTACATCACCAGCCAATATATCAGCCAATGCATCACCAGCGTAATTTCCACATAAATACGTTTGAAGAATGGCGCTCATATCATCGGCAAATCTTCTTATAAGGCGAGGTCGTCCGGCATTAAGTACCAAAATTACAGGCTTACCTGTTTTAGCCAATTCTATAGCCAACTTTTCCTGATTTTCAGAAATCATAAGGTCACTCAAATCTCCGGGTTTCTCTGTGTATGAGTTTTCACCCAGACACAGGACGATGACATCTACGTTCCTTGCCGCATTAACAGCAGCTTCAATATTCACATTGTGCTCATCCCTATATGTTCTTCCATTGAAATCATACTCAACGCCCGGCACATGAATGACATTCCTTTTACCAAATTTCATTTCAATGGCTTTCAGAATGGTGTTTTTATCCTCGGTAAATTCCTCCACTCCTTCTCCTTGCCAAGAGTAACTCCACCCACCATTTAAAGTGCGCATACTATTGGCATTAGGACCAGCGACTAGTATTTTAGTACCTTTTGAAAGTGGTAAAATCTCCTTTTCATTTTTCAAAAGCGTTATTGCTTCCGATGCAGCCATGTAAGCAATTTTTTTATGCGCATCACTAAATGCATCTAAACTGGGTTCGACAAAAGGCCGCTCAAATAGGCCAAGCTTATATTTTAGATTTAAAATGCGTCTGACGGCATCATCTAAACGTTCCATACTGACTGCGCCCTCTTTAACAAGTTCAACAAGCATCTCGCAATACTGAACATAGTTATAAGGAATCATAGACATATCAATTCCGGCATTAAAGGCAAGCCTAATAGCTTCTTTATGCGAAGGTGCCACTTTGTCCCGATTATGGAGATTTTCAATATCAGCCCAATCGGTCACAACCAAGCCGTTAAACCCCAATTCATTCTTTAGCAATCCGGTAATGATATCATAGCTACCGTGTACAGGAATTCCGTTAATTAAGCCTGAGTTAATCATGACCGAAGCAGCACCAGACTCCACCGCGAACTGAAATGGAGGCAGATGGTATTCTCGCAATGAGATATCAGATATTTCTGCAGGTGTCCGATCTTTGCCTGATGATGCTAAAGTTGAATATCCAATAAAATGCTTCAAACATGCAGCCACCCTTGTTGAGCAATTAAGCTCCTTTCCTTGATAGCCCCTTATTGCTTCCAATCCCATTTCCGAAATTAAATAAGTGTCTTCGCCAAAGGTTTCCCAAATTCTCGCCCATCTTGGATCAACTCCTAAATCCAACACCGGAGAAAAATTCCACGGGATATTAGAGGCACGTGTTTCAAGAGCGGTTGCTTTTGCTATCCTATAAACTAAATCCCGGTTCCATGTCGCAGCTTGTGCTATTTGTTGCGGGAACATGGTGGCCTCAGCAGTATAAGTTGCACCATGAATGGCATCGATGCCATAAATAACTGGTATTTTTAAACGGGTATCATTTGTTGCAACCTCTTGAATTGAAGAAATTAGATGATGCCAGGTGTGAACATTAAGAGCTCTGTTACCAGCTGTATTTAATACAGAACCCACATGATATTTCACAAGAGCATCATTGATTTGTGCGGTATCTATTTGCAAACCGCCATAGTTAGCATGCCCCCCTCCCTTTGTAATTACATCTAGGGTGATTTGAGCCGTTTGCCCGACTTTCTCTTCAATGGTCATTTGTTTTATCAACGCCTCAACATAAGGAATTCGCTCAACTGTATCGGAAGATGAACAAGTGCATCCTAATAAAAATGCCACGAAGACTAACAGGGATAATGCTTTAATTATATGCATAAAATAATATTGAATGATTGTTTTAAATTTCATGAGAACATAACTTAGATTAAGGATTCATCTTATGATGGTTTTCTGAATAGCCTAGTGAATCACTTTCAGCTTAGATGTAATCAGAATTCCATCAGATACTACCTGAACCAAGTACATCCCACCGGGCAAAGCACTGGTCATAAACGTGTTTTTTGTATTAGCCCGCAGATTTAACATTCTTGATTTTACTAATGTGCCAGCAACGTTATAAATATTAACTATCGCTCTAGGTATATCCTGATATACAGCAATTTCGAAACTATCACGGCAAGGATTTGGAAAAAGACTCATCGTATTTATCTGTATGCTATTCACCGATGATGTTGACTTATGTTTCATCTCAAACCAACTCATATTAAACTCAGGACTAACAATATAAATTCGCAGTCTATAATGTCCTGCGGGTAATGTTATTTCTTCATTCTCCACTCTCCAGTTTTGCCATCCTCCCGTTGATGGTACTGAGTAGGTGCCTACAACACTTTTCTGATTATCCACATCAAACAATTGCACCTCAAAAATGCCATTTGAAGCAGTTGCAGCAACACTGTAGTTAAATTCAAACGTGCCCTCCTCCTTAATCGTTACCAGAAAATCAATAAAATCACCATGATTGGTATATGCCAGATTTAAACCTCCGGGGTTTTCAGCGTCTTCTGTTTGTTCAAAAGAGAGCCCTTCCTGATTATAGTAATCCTGAATACTTACTCTTCCCGGAAGCTGCAACCTGGTGGGCACATTACTTAATACCGGAAGTACTGAGAAGTGTTGAAGTGGGCGTTGATAAACATCCTGAATGTTAGAACCAGCGTAATGAATGGTAATCACATCACCATAATAAATCCTTTCGGCCATAGATATTTCAAGGATTCTGTCTGACAAAGGACTAACCTTTACGCGCTCTACCTGTAATTGCTGCCTCCTATTATATATAGAAAAAGTTGTAGCGGGGATAGTCACAGAGCCATCCATCACCGAATTCAACGAAAGGAATATTTTGTCGCCATCATAAGACGTTGAAGCAGCTACTGCTTCAAAATCAACCTGGTCAATGCCCACCGGATCTGAGAACTTAAAATAATTAAGATTACCACCTCCTTCAACATTAGTAACTTTAAAAACAATCTCGCCTTCAGGAAGAACCACATTCTCAATTGTGAATGTCTCCCAATTTTGCCATCCACCAGTTGAAGGCAATGTCATTACCGGAGCAATATCTACATCATTAACCTGTAGGCGCAAACTGGTTTGAGCATTATTACTGGCAAACCTAATAGTAAAGGTGTAAGCAGCAGCAGCATCAGAGTTAAAAGTATATTGCATCCACTCACCCGGCTCAAACCAACCCACGTTATAACCATTTGTTTGGTCTTCATCTGAACATGGCTCAATATCAACACCATCGTTCCTGTAGGACCATCCACGGTTCCATGCAGTAAAAGTGCCGGTATCCAGATGGTGGTTTGCGGTATCATTATCAAAATAGGCTACATTATTTCTGCCCAAATCATAGTCGGTAAAGAAAATCACTTCACCCAGGACGTGCTCTTTGAATGGGATTGCTTCGTAACTATCTATTTGTCTTGTAAGTGCATCAATAACATCGTACTGTACTATACAATTTTCAATTTTATGGCTTTCGGCCCATTTCATTACTGCTTCAAAAATTTGTTCTTCGTTCATTTGTGGAGTGCCGTTTTGCCAGTAGTTTAGCAAATTAGTATACTCCTGTGGGGTAACTACCCTTAGCACGTTGTTGATACCACTTTTTTTAACCGGCCACCAGCTCCATCCAATATTATTGGATTCGAAAAGCGATGTGGCATTGGTGAACCAGGTGTTTGAGTTTTCACCCGATTCACTCATCCACAGCGGCACATTTAAATTTTCACGCATTTCAAGAATCCATTCAAGTGAACTCTGGGTATTAAAATTCCAGTATTTATGAAAAGTGAAAACCAAATTATCGTCGTAATCGGCCAAACCATGCATTCCGTTATAATTATTGCCCCAGCAGTTACCCGAAACAAACACAATATGATTGGTATTCACGGTTCGAATGGTGTCAATCATACGCTCAAAAATGTCTATAATAGGCTTATTCTGCGTGCAGTTACATCCGTTCTCATTCCCACTGTTCTCAAAGTCCCAGTTGATTTCATTTATTAAGTCGAATCCGCCCACCCAGGGTTCATCTTTATAACGTTCGGCTATTTTGTACCATAAGGCGGTCAATTTGGAAAGATTATATTCGCTTTCCCACAATGATGGTTTTGAGGGATCGTAATCCGATATGTCGGCATTCTTCCCTTGTCCACCAGGTGCTCCATGCATATCAAGAAAAACATACATTTCGTTCTCTGAACTCCAGGCTATCAGTTCGTCCAGCATCTCGAAGCCTTTTTCAAGCCAGGTATTTTCTCCGGGAATTGGTTCGTCCTCAATTGGCAGCGTAAACCATTTATAATGAAGAGCTGGCCTTATGGAATTAAATCCCCATGCTTTCATCGAATCCAAATCGGCACGCGTAAAGTGGTTAGCCAGCCACTCATCGTAAAAGATATCAGTTTTTTCTTCTCCTATTTCTTCAATTAATTTTTCACGAAATTGCCATTGGGTGTTAATCCCTGCTCCGGTGGATTGCATCATATAACCTTCCTGAATCATCCAGTTACCGGTACCAATGCTCCGTGATATGAAGTTATTCCCGCTACCATCAACAATTTTTGTCCCCTCAGCACGGAGAAAACCCTGTGACATGGCACTATTGCCTGATAAAACAAATACTGCAAGAACTAACATCAAGTTCTTCATCAGTTGTTGGATTCCATTTCTCATGATATAGTTGTTTGTTTAAAATAGCGGAACTTAATAACTCCGCATCTTTTTGTTATAAAAATGATTAGTATATGATCACAAAACAGTTACATTACTTATTTATCTGTCAAATCTATTTACCAATTACAGCTTAGTGAGTGGTGTTAAGACCCTTCTTCGCCACTTGGAAAAATATACACCTGAGCAGGAACTGAGCGATTACCGTGCAGATCGACCGTAAAAACAGAGATCAGATAACCTTTCAGTTCCAAATCTGTTAATTGATAATATTCAATCATTTCTATCGATTTGATAACCACATCATCATATTCAATTTCAATTGTTTTTGCGATATCGCCTGTTGGATTAGTCCACTCTAATATGGCGGTTCTGTAACCTACATCAGCAGTTAGATCGATAACTTTTGGGGAATAAATACGATTACTCTTGTAATGTTGATAATTATCCTCCATATTATCACACCCTAGTGTGATAATTATCAAAAGGGGTATGATACAATACATTGCCTTTTTCATTTGCATATAATTTGTTAAAAAAAATCCATGAGCAAGGATCAACTTCGTCAATCTGCAATTAGCTGTGTTGAGTTTCAATTCATCAACTTTTACGAGCAGCATAAATGCTCATGGAACATTCTTGGTATTTTACAAATTTGAATTACTTCCGTAAAGAGTCATTTCTGAAATATTTACATATCTCTCACTACCGAAATTCTCAGTTATTGATAATTTTAAAAACCTTGAAAGGTTAACTGAAGATGGCAGATCAAAGTTATGCCCATCGATAGCTTCCCTAATGTATTCCTCAGGCACCCGTCCTTCTGAATCTCTCGGGTCTTCCAACGACTCTTCGGCAATGAGCGTCCAGTTTTGTCTGTCATCGCTCGTATATAAACGAAAGGCTTTAAAATTCTCATCCTGATAATAGAAATACTCTGCTGCGTTATTATGCCAATAAGCTCTTTGCCATAAAGTAAATCGATTGAGTATGGCATCAGTCTGTCCCATATCAATTACGATATCAAGCGGAAAATTTAACTGTCCCCCGTTTCTATCTCTAGAAATCATAGCATAACTACCTTGCCCGTTGGAACCCAGGTAGTCAATCTCACCATCCCAGAGGTTTGTGGTTTGTCCTTCCCAGGCATTACCATCTACACTCATATTCTCAACTAAAGTCCATAAGGATTTATCTATCTCCTCCTCAAATATTGGTGTATAGACTCCCTTTGAAACTTTTTCGGTAGTATTATCGTAAAAGTCTTCAACCATAACAAAAAACTCTTTGGGAGTCGTATCCATTCCTCGTACAATCAATGATTCGTTCTTCCGGGATGAGGACAAGTATATTGGCACTGACTCTTCGGCGCCTTCTTCTTTAAAAGTCAGCCAAGTATAAATAATATCCGCCGCAGGATTAATCCAGCTGATTTTTACGCCTCCAAAATCCGGTGTAATTTCAATGCTTTCTTTAACAATCTGGATATTAGAAACGAGTGGAGTAATCTTAACTTCTGTAGGTTCAGACTGCATACCAATGCTGTTTACCGCCACAACTTGCACAGTATGTTCATTGGTGTCATTATAACCTCTAATGTGCAAAGTGTCATTGTATAGGCTAGTGATAGCAAATAGCTCCTGCCCTAACGTGTTGGTGTAATAAGCCTTGGCAAACAGAACCTCTGGATCATTAGGTAGCTGACATACAATTTTAGCCCCCCCATTTGTTGGAATAATCTCAACAACAGAGACCTTTCCAGGAGCTGTTCCGCGTTCTTCCTCATCACATGCGAGAAAGAATAACATAAATGCCACAATTGGAAATAATATTTTTGTCTTCATCCGAAAAAAATTAAATAATTCATATGTCGTATATCTTGTCTGGGTTGATTTTTTAGCTAAGGCAGATCTTCGATTCTTTTCTTTGCTGAGAGTTTCTGCGTCACACGCATTTCCTAAGTATTTCCACTTTAATAGCTTCCTTTAAGCAAATTAATTTGGTCATTACCAACCTAAATTCTGAATCAGATTTGGATTTCTGGATAGCTCCCCCGTTCTAATTGGGTGAAAATAATCACGTGGTGTGATGAATGAGCGCTCTCCAACGTTAATGAGGGTGTAAAATCGATCTATCTGATTCTCTTCTACATCCCAGCCTTTTACCGGAATAGTAAAGTAATCTTCGGCTTTCTTCCAACGTCGAATATCATCGTATCGATGACCTTCAAATGCCAATTCAATCAAACGCTCTTGTTGAATAATTTCACGTAACCCATCTTTAAAGGTGTGCTTACCAACTGTCTTGGCTAAAGAAGCATTTGACCAAACATCTTCAACATTTGGCAAACCAGCCCTTTGCCTCACTTCATTAAGAGCTTCATAAACCTCATTACCCGGTCCAACATATTCGTTATAAGCTTCGGCATAGTTCAAATAAAGTTCAGCCATACGAATTAGCGGCCATGGATAATTAACCAGATTACCATAACCATCCCCTTGTGAATCCGGGTGAACATATTTTTTTAATCCATATCCGGTAATCAAATAATCATTTGAGCTCCCCCTTTTACCACCAGGAACTTCATCATTACGCATTCTTAAATGCTGTTTAATGCCATGCGCCCGGTTGTAACCTCTGTCAAATGCAATGGTTGCATAAAATCTGGGCTCCCTGTCGAAATGCAATTGCACGGTCTCCTGCCCTATTTGCACGACAAAAACACTAAAATCTGCACTTGCCCCTCTTCTCAGTTCATGCCTATTATCATAATCAAAAGTTAAATCCTGATCAATAGGTAAGCCATTTTGGGTGTAGTATAATTCGGCCATTCGGTAAGTAGGTGACAACCATTGCCAGGCAGCTTCATTACTGGATGCAGCAGCATTTTTTATTAAGGTGGTTGCCTGAATTTGATGCCAGGACGTATTAACCCTCGACAAACCCCAAATTAATTCACTGTTCCAACGATTAACAAACATGAATTTGTAGCTATAAAGCGCCTCGGTAAACTCAGGTATATACATGACATCGGCATTATCATAGTCGCGATACTCACCATCAAAATAATACATTCTTACACCGTTACTCTCAGCCAGTTCAATAGCATATTCTGCAGCTTCCAAAGCTTTCCTCCACTTGTCATTATCGTAACTGGTATTAAATAATTCCTTACCATTCTTATCAGTATAGCCTGCATAATATTGTGCATTACCATTAAATAATGGACTGGCTGCATACAGCAAAACTCTGGACTTAATGGCTGCAGCAATCGTACGATCAACACGACCAAAAAAGTTAGTATTAGCCACTCGTGCAGGCAAATCAGAGATGGCCAAGTCAATCTCTTTCTCTATATAATCAAAACATTCATCAATTGAATTTCGAAAGACTCTTACTTCCTCAGGCGATGCAGATATAGGAAAATTCTTATCCATGATTGGAATGGGGCCATAACGCATGACTAACAAAAAATGATAATAGGCTTTTAAAAACCTCACTTCTGCGCTCCACTCCCGCTTTTCCCTATCTGTCATATCAGGCACATTTACAATATTCTCCAAAAAGATATTACAGTCATAAATGGCATTATACAAAGAAGGTTGCCACACCCCCCCGTTAAAACCTTGCCAATATGACAACAATGGATTGTCAACTGATTGTTGCCCCCTCATGATCTCAATACCATTAACCGCTTGACGGATAGGGGTGGTTAGCTCATCTGTCATCAAACCATGTGTCCCATATAAATCATCACTTAGGGGCAAATAGGAATAACAAGTAGCCAAAGCCTTATAAGCTTGTTCTCTTCGCTCAAAAACCATAGACAATTCCTGTGTTTTTTCAGGTACAATATCCAAATAATCGCAACTTGAGCCACTTATTGCGATCAACAGTATAGCAAGTAATTTTGTATGATATCTCATTTGTATATATTTTATTCAGTTATTGGTCAAATAAAACTTTCACGAGCTGATATTTACATTTTCTTGTTGTAAGTTTCTTACTCATGTGCGTTTCATCTACTATTCTATTAAAATGTTACGTTCATCCCAATATTAAATATACGTTGGGTAGGGTAACCCAAGCCATTACTACCCATCTCCGGATCCCACTCTTTGAATTTGCTGAAGTAAAACAAATTGTTACCGCTTAGGTATAATCTTAAGTTGTCAACTGATAATCTTTGCAATGCAGATTGGTTCAAAGTATACCCCACTTCAAAACTTTTAAGTCTCAAAAAGCTTCCATCTCTCAACCACCAGGTTGAGGGCTGCTCATTATTCTCAATTGGTGTCGTACTCAGTCTGGGCCAAAATGCATAAGGGTCTGGGTTGAAATCTGACCAGTGGTTGTCTGCAATAATATTCAGTGCATTTCGCTCATTAACAAATGGAGCAATCCCATCCGGTGCAATCATAAACGATGAACGTGCGGAACCTTGAAAGAAAAAAGATGCATCGATGCCTTTATATCCGGCGGTGATTCCAAAACCATATATTATTTCTGGAACAGTAGGAAAACCGATTGGGACTCGATCATTCTCGTCAATTCTGCCATCATTGTTAATGTCCACATATTTGATATCACCCGGCAAATAGTTAGTGCCAAAAGTCTGCACAGGAGAGTTTTGAATATCGGCCTCATCAATAAACAGCCTTTCGGCCACTAAGCCCCATATTTGATTAATTGGTTGCCCAACACGACTCATATAATCGTAGGGATACTGGGGCTCTCCATTTGCAACTATTTCATTTGTTGCATAAGTAAAATTAGCACGGCCAATTAAATATAACCCATTAAAAAAAGAGTGGTTATAATCAACTGAACCGTCAAAGCCATGTGAAAAAGCTTCACCAATATTACTTCGTATTGTTGCCGCCAGGCCACTTGTGGCTGGAATATACTCATATGGCATATAAATATTTGTTCGATTTTCACGAAAATAATCTCCCTGTATAGTTAACCTATCAAACAATGTCATCTCCAGACCAAGATTCAATTTTTCAGCTATTTCCCATGTTACCGATTCATTTGCATAGCGATGAATATTGTACCCATTATACCAGGTAGAAAAGTCCTGTCCCCATGCATAACCTCGCCCACCTGAATTAATATTGACATTCGACATATAGAAGAAGCGATCACTTTCTGCGGAAATGGCATCATTACCAACTAATCCATATGTAGCTTTAAGCTTCAGCTGACTAATTGTTGGTTTTAATTGAGCCCAAAAATTTTCTTCCGAAATGGTATAAGCAACACCCGCCGATGGGAAAAATCCAAACCGGTTATCTTTGGCAAAACGCTCAGAACCGTTATAACCGAAGTTTAACTCAACAAAATACTTGTTGTCAAAACCATAAGTAGTACGACCAGCTAATCCCATGTTTCGTGCAGGCAAGGAAGTATATATATTGTTACTGCCTTGAATAGTATTTAAACGCTCTTCTTGTGTGAAAACTAATAACCCACCAACACTATGTTTTCCAAAATCATGGTCATAAATAGTGGCCAGTTCGAAGTAAACCCGACTATTTGCATTAGTCCACGTAGTAGGATCGGCTAAATACTCTGTACCCTCGTTTAATTGTTGTATGATGATAGTCCCTTCAGGATCCTGAGGAGTCGATGGCAAATAAGACAACCCATCATAATAAAAGGGCTGGAAACTTCTGCTACTACCATAAGAACTGTAATTCCTGATTGCAGCCATACCCCTTGCTGATAAACCTTGGGTAATAACACTGAGATCTTGCTCTATTTGAAACTGAGATAGGATGGTGGACGAAAACTCATCTCTATACCCCTTAACCATGTCCGCGTAGGGATTTGGATAAAACTGACCACCTCCGCGACTTCTGTTTCCAAACATCGTATGGTTTACAAATTCAGTTGAACTTGAACCAATTAACACATTAGTTCCTCTTGGAAAATATTTAGGAAAGGTTACAGGATTGGCATTCATTACGCTTCTGAAAATATTAGAAGCATTTTCCGATGGCCCATCATATTGAGTAAACAATGAATAAAGTTTGGTGGAGAGCTTAGTTGTTTTAGAGAGATTAATATTGACATTAGCTCTTAAATTGTAACGATTTATATCGATGTTGTTATTAAAGTTGTTATGATTATCTACTTTAAGCAAACCTGTTTCGTTATTGAAAGATGCTGAAACGTAGTATTGAGCAACAGCACCTCCACCGGTCACATTTAGATTAGCACGTCTGTTATAGGTATGACTTTTGAATAACTCATCATACCAATCGACACTCGGATAAATGTAAGGATTAACCCCATTGCGTGTATTCTCTATCTTATCTTTTGAATAGAAAAGTTGCGCTTCAGGAACCCGGGTGCGAAGCGCCTTATTATATAGCTCCATGTAATCAACTCCGCTAAGAAAAGAATTCATTTTAGTGGGGCTGGAAATAGATGTTTCGACGCGAGCGGTAATTCTCGCTCTCCCCTCTCTACCTTCCTTTGTGTTAACCAATATAACTCCATTGGCACCCCTAGCACCATATAATGCCGTAGATGTGGCGTCCTTCATGATTGAAAAACTAGCAATGTTGTCAGGTTCAATCCGGGCTAAATCCTCTGAAGATATTTCAAATCCGTCTAACAAAATCAATGGGCTATTTGCATAACCAAAAGATGTAACACCGCGGATGAAAAACTCAGCGTTATCTCTTCCAGGTTCACCCGATCGCTGATATGAAACAATCCCTGCCATTCTTCCGGCAAGCGCAGCTGTTAGGTTAGATGCAGGTTGTTTTAGTTCTGCTGGTCTTATTGTAGTAATGGAACCGATTACACTTTCCTTTCTCTGCTTCGAGAAAGCCACTACCTGCACTTCTCCCAGTAAAGAAGCTGCATCATCCAACATAACATCTATTTCGTTGGAACTGCCAACAATCCGTTCTGCAGTTTCAAAGCCAATAAAAGAATAAACCAGAGTATCACCTTCTGCGATGTTTTGAATAACATAACGCCCATCAAAATTAGTGATGACTCCATTAGTAGTGTTTTTTTGAACAACGTTAACCCCGGTTAAAGGATCTCCATCGGGATCTACTATAAGTCCTCTAATTAGCTTAGACTGAGAATAGCTAACTGCAGTTAGCCCCAACAATAAAAATACTGTAGATAGTCTTCTTAAATTCATAGATTCAGAATTGATAATTATTTGCTATTAACTTTCTTAATCGAAACACAAGGATATTCGATCGATAGCAACATATCAAATCTGTCGTCTAGATTTACTCTATGCAAGCCGAAGTGAGTTTTAACAGAATCTAGACATGCAACCATAAACACCTGATGGTGTTTAATTTGCAAATGTGAAATATTACAAATTTCTAATAAAAGAATTTAAATCGTCATCACGATTCAACCCTAACTTTTTACGAATCCGATAACGACTGGTATCAAAACTGCTACTGGAAATATTGAGAATTGCAGCAATTTCTTTTGAACTCATGTTGGTTCGAATTAAAGAAATTATGCGTATATCATTATCAGTTAGAGCTGGATAATTTTTAGAGATGCGCACTACGAACTCCTGATTGTTTTCGGAGAGAAGCTGGCTATATAGAAACAGTTTCTTTTCACTGTTAAGCTCATCATCGATTTTTGTAACCCATCGGGTTGCCTCTGAATTGCGCATTCTGGTAAGGATACCTTTGATATCCTGCAGGAAACTGTTTTTATGTGATATAACTTCAAGGAATTGTATCAACTGTTCATTCTTTGACTTGACGGCCTCGTCCTTCAGGTGCTTTTCATAAGCTAACTTGTTTAAATGAACTTTTTCTTTTATAACCTTTATAATCAAAAACGCAACATAACCAAATAGAAACAAGCTAACTATAATTATAGGAATAACAACCAACAAATTTTGAAACCACCGACGATTAACAATAATTGTTAATTCTGTTTGGTTAATTACCGATTGATTTACTCTTGATTCAAGCAAAAATCGATACTCTCCACCTCCAATCCTGGTATATTCTTTTCTATTGCTTATATTATCCCATTCAGTCCACTCCTTATCATAAGATTCCAGCTTATATCTATACTCGGTAAACTCATAATCTGAATAAGGTGAAGCAAATTGAAACTGCAAATCATATCTTCCTTTAGGCAGATTAATTACACTATCTCTAAAAGGGAAAAAGAGCTTTTGATATATGCCATTTGACCCTATATTCACTGAGGTAATTACAGGTTTCTCTTGAATTGACAATGACTGATATTCCAAATTAAAAATTACCACCCCTCTATCTGTAGCTATTAAAAGTTCATTATTATTTAAAAATAAATAAGGATCTGATCTAATTAAATCATCATTAACAGAACTTATAAACTTATCATAGGAATGAACTGTTCCATCTGGCAATATTGAAAAAAGTTTGATTTCATCGTTCGCAACATAGGCAACAACTCCCTTATTCATTGAAATATCCAAAACTGAAATTCCGCTTTCAGCGACATAACTAAATGGAGGTTGCCGCATCACAACAAACGCATCAAATTCTGATTCGTAAGCCATTAAATTTGTTCCGTTATAAAAAACCAAACCCACTTGGGATTCAAAGAAGCGCTCAATTTCATCATAATGCTTAATCTCAACCCTGTCGTTATTTAACACAAACTGCACCATAGGTTTCTGCTTTGTATCGCCCCAAATACAATCCAACTGCGAATCATAATGCAATTTTGGATTCCCCCATATATTGAGATTCGCAACTACATGAAACTTACCATGTAAATATTTCGCCAATAATACACCCGTATATGCAGATAGCAAATAGTAATCTGATTGTCCAAACCGGACAATATCCATTACGCCTGTATCTTCGAAGAGAGGTACCAGTTTATTATGATTAATTTTATATAGGCCTTTATTATGACAGATATAAATAATATTATTAATCTCTCTGATTCGCCATACCTGTCCGGCACTGCCATTGATAAATTGGAATGGTTGATTGTTTTCCGAAATAAAAGCTCCCTTATTTGTCGATAAGTAAAAATTATTCCCTGTGGCTTTAATATGGTAAGTGGCTCCATCCGCAAATATTGGATGGATTGTTCGCTTTAAATCAATCTTTGCGATTCCATAATCCAGACCTAGCCAAACGGTATTGCCATCATTAGTTTCTATACTCAAAACAGTATTATCAAGCAATCCATCAGCTTTGCCTATTGAAGAAATGTTCCCGGTAGAATAATCAATAATTAATAACCCATCGGTAACTGTGCCTAATAGAAAGGTGCTATTATCCAGTGAAGTTCCCGTAAAAAACTGTAAATCATCCAGATTACCCCCAAAATCAAATTGAGTTAAAGTGTTTTTGTCATAAACAAAAACATCATCCAGAGAAACAATAAAAAGTTGGTCATTATGAATAAAGACATCACGTACCTCTGATAATATTTGTTGAGTAAATGTCTCTCTGTGATAAAATCTATCATCTCTGATAACACCAATAACCCCTTGCATGGTAATAGCCCACAACTCATCCCTCCATTCAATTATTGCCCAAAAGTAATTCCCTAACATTTTATAGCTAATTTGCTTATTAGCTTTATCGTAAACAATAACATTCAAATATGATTGAAAAATAATTTGTTCCTCATGCTCGATGACATTCCAAATAATTTCATTGTCCAAATCACCAAGCTTATTGTACTCCAGAATACCATCATCACTTTTAAAAAAGTAACCGTACTCATCATGGCCTCCCACCCAAATAGTATCATTTCCAACATGCAAAGATCTAACACTGCCTCCTTTTTCAAGTTTCAGAAGATTCCACTCTCCGTAAATATTAGATAGTAAACCATCCGTATTTGCAAAGTAAATGATACCATCTTTATCTACTGCAACATCCCAATTCTGCCTTCCAGCATGATAATCAGATTTTTCAAAAGATCTCACTAATGGTATTCTCATGGACGAAAACATGTCTTCTCCGCCTATTGATATAAAATAAAATATCAATAAAATTTTAGCCATTGAATCTTTTCCCATAAAAAAACTGCTTTTTAAAAGCATTTTATTTATCCACAACATTTACAAACGCATAGATTTGTTTTAATATGTAAACTGCATGACCATGTGTCTGCCTAATCAAAAACACTATACCGTTTATAAAAGTAAGAAATTTTCAAATAAATCTGAGATGCAAGATGTGATTCGATAGCATAATGAGTCTATTAATAGTTGAAATTTCCGGAGAATATTTTCAACCGAAAAGGCCGTTGAGCCCTTTTCGGTGCAGGAAATCCTTTCTGTTCAAACCACATAACTCACTTGTATTCAGGAAATCTCCAACAATTTCTTCAACACCCTTTCGGCACTTCCTGATAAGAGCGACTCGCGAGCCATATCCAGACAGTCGTCCAGACTTTTTTCGGGCTGGATGCAATTGATGGCCAATCCGGGATTGGCAACGACCACATTGTTTTGTGGTTCAGTGCCTTTACCTGAAAGTACCTTGGTGAATATTTTGGCTGCTTCATCCACTTCATGTATTCATATATAGATTGAGGCTTTCAGCTATTATCGCACTATAAAACTTAAATTCAAACTTTTGTGAATTTAATTGATTGAGACAAGCCTAATTTAAAAAAAATATAAATTACCCCCCCCCATATATGAAATTTAATTTTTAATTAATATGTTTGCAACATAATAAAGCCAATAGATCGTTAGAGTTTTAGACATCTAGTTATTAGACAAACACTTAACTATAAGCAAATTACGTGTTCGATATATAATTTAACATATACCTGGAAATCAGATAAACATAAAAGTTTACCGAACTATTATAAAGTAAGAAACACATTAAAACCTAAAACCCAAAATGATAAAATCCTACCCAAATCTTCTACTAATTTCCTTTTTGTTAGCATTCTTATCGTGTAAAAAAGATGACACAATACCTCCTGATTTATTTCTAACTACTCAGGAAGAGGTTAATAATTTTAAATTATCAAAAACACCTGGCAATCTCACCATCAGTGGAGAATACATAAGAGATTTAACACCCCTACGAAATATTATTCATATCGGCGGGTCACTTTTTATCCGGAACAATAACATGTTGGAATCATTAGATGGTTTAGAGAATCTAAAATCTATTGACAGTTCTCTTTACATTTCCAATAATTTTGCTCTTTCTAATATTAATGGCCTATCAGGACTGGAACATGTAGGGAATTTTATCAGCATCGATACTAATAAAAATCTAACTTCACTTATCGGTCTAAAAAAGCTAGAATATTATAACGGAGAACTGGTTATATCTGAAAATCCCATATTAGCAAATTTAGAAGGAATTATTATTACATCACCTTTCAGCCTATATATTTCAAGAAACAACAAATTAAAAAGCATTTGTCTCCCTGAACATATTACAGTCTTGAAATCACTAACTATCTCTCATAATGATTCTTTAACGACACTTCAAGGTTTAGAAAATCTTGCAAAAATCAAAGAAAATTTAACTATCGATTACAATGCCAAAATAGAATCCTTACTGGGACTTCAAAACATTAAAGATATATACGGAAATCTGTGGATTTACGGAAATGCTAATGTGTCAATGCTTTTTGGTCTCAACGGTCTTATTAATATTAAAGGTGTATTTAGAGTAGAACACAATAATAGTCTCACAGATTTCAAAGGCTTGAGTAATTTAAAGAACATTCAAGAAGACTTTGTTATTGCCCACAATAATAACCTAATAAACTTTGATGGTCTGAAGAGTCTTAAACTAATTGGCGGTTCACTATATATAGCATACAATCCGGCATTGAAAAGTCTACAAGGGCTCGAATCTCTATCAACAATAACAGACGAAATAAATATTGGGGGGACGACTAATCTTATCGCACCAAATCCGCAACTCACTAACTTCTGCTCAATTAGTGAAATAATTATTCGCAAAAACAACGTAAAAGTGTCAATAAATAATAATGGCTTTAATCCTTCAAAAGAAGAATTAATTAATGATAACTGTAAAAACTAAAATTAAAAAGCATATAGCGCTTAAATAAGAACAATTACCTGAAGAACAGTAAGGTATGCGTGCGGAAAAGGAAATTAAATGAAGCCCCACAATTCCCGAAAGCCGAAACATTTCGAAAAAAGGGGGCTCAAACCTAAGTTTAACTTGAG
This sequence comes from Alkalitalea saponilacus, assembly GCF_900168165.1. GTDB lineage: Bacteria > Bacteroidota > Bacteroidia > Bacteroidales > Marinilabiliaceae > Natronoflexus > Natronoflexus saponilacus. Next base: position 561,000 of record NZ_FUYV01000001.1, on the reverse strand, counting down.
AGTTGCACCTCTCAACACAAAAATACAACGAAAATGAAAAGAAATAGTTTCATTTTAATCTTTTTTGCAATAGCATCTCTATTCTTTTTTGCAAATTGCAAAGATTCCGGAGTTGGAAACCCTGGGGCTTCTAATCCTGTTTGTAAATGGGAACATAAGGAGAGAATATCTTTTGTTTCTGTACAATTAAATAGACCCTCGGAAGGCCTTTTTTTCTTTCACAGTATTTATCCGATGAGTATCCCCGATTTTACTGCAATTTTTGGATCCCATTTTGAGCAAGAAAAATCTGAAATTAAAATAACCACAACAGCAAAACAATGCACAGGAACCACAAGTAGATCACAGACATTTACTAAAAGCAACTATTCTTCGAATGTCTGGACAAGAGGTCTAACTAGCTTAACAGCTCCATCAAACGGCAATACCCCTACAGTGAAAATTGAAATAAAATCAGGGCCTCATAGGGATTTAAAAGGCGGAGAGGGTTATGTTATTTGGACAAAAACGCTACCAGCAAATAATCCATATGGGGTTCATAGCGGGCAGCAAGGTGTCTTTTCAGGCGTTTATAAGCAGACCAAAGGGCCATCAATTGGCAAAATCATTTATATTGATGGAAGATTCCAAGAACTAAAATTTTAAATCAAGTAACAATGAAAAATTATCTATATATCTTTATATTGGTATTAGTCGTTTCCTGTAACATTGATTCTGAAAACGATTCACCACAAGGCATTGCGGTTGAACATGTAAATAAATCATCCGAAAAAATTATTACAACAACACCATCTATTTATGGGAAATATCTGGAAGAGGATGGCCCACTTATTGGGTATTCCACAATGAAAGAAAATGCTCTGGCAGAAAACGTGTTGACTCCAGTTTTACCGGAAAATCAACAAAGCCTGAAAAGCAGCAATATCAATCTTTCGATAAGTGCTAATGGTGTTGATATCAGCATGTCTCGTGATGCTTTAAAGAGTTCTTCAACTGATAGCGATCTTGAAAGCAATTGGTATGGTCAGAATGTCACTTTCGTTCTTAAAAAAACAGGAAACCTAAAAAGTGGGAACAATTCAGAAACAGATACAGTAGAAATGTATATTCCCAATCTGGTAGAAATCATTTCTCCACTTATAGAGACTGAAGCTGAACTATATCCCTACTGCTATTTTGATAAGTTTGAATTAAAGTGGAATCCGGATATTGATAATTCAAACGGATTAGTTGTTATGGTTGAATGGTTGGGAACAACATTAACAGAAGGTGGAGACGAAAAAAATTATATCAGAAATATTGATGTAATTGAGACAGATAATGGAAAAGCAATCCTCAATAACAGTCTCTTTGATAACATTCCTGATAAAGCTGTTACCTATATTACACTTTTAAGAGGAAATATTGAAACACCTACGATTGATAATACAACTTATCGCTTATTTGGTGAAAGCCATGCGATATTACCATTTATTCTCATTCGGAACATAGAAGAATAATACAAAAAAGAGACTGTCGCAAGAGTTCAAAAATTGCGTGATTGAAAACAGATCAAGCTCCTTATTGAACTTTTGCGACAGCCTCATAAATAAAACATGTTTTGAAGATTACACTTTTTCTAATACTCATTTATCTTGGAGGATCAACTCTTCTGGTCGCTCAAGAAGAAGAGACGAAAAGCCGGGGCACACTACATAACTTCAGATTTGGCATTGGACCCATAGCCTACAAAAATTATTATTCTATCCCAAACGGATTGGCCGGGGGAAGCATGAGCTTTACTTATCAGATGGAAAAAGAACATAAAACTAAGAAAAGAGACTTCCTTCTTCGTGCCAATTTTGATTATTCATATCTGGAAAATAGCAAAGTTTTAACAACCTCAGAGCCGCTTTTCCGAAGATTTAAAATCAGACTTGGGCCAGGACTTTTATGGCCTTTAAACTTGAAGAACAATCAACTTCACCTCCAAGCGGGGGGAAATATATCATTTTATGGAGAATATATATATCCAACGGAATCAGGAGGGAAGCATATATATCACCCAATCCCATACGGCAACTGGTCAATTAATTGCAATGCATTAATAGTTGCCCGCTATCAAGCAGGAAGAATCACAATTGAAGAATCTTTAAAAGTGGCTATTTTCACAGCCGGATTCTTCCCTGAATTCCAATACACTCCAACGTCCATAGATAATAGTTACTATTGGGATTTTTTAAAAATCAATACAATATCTACCATCCCCAACTATCGAATGATTGAAAATAAGATTGCCATTTACTTTCCATTAGCCAATAATCAAACAGCCATATCATGGAGAATCAGCTATAATCACTATAATTTTGAAAACAGCCAGAAATATATTGAGCATAATTTGGGAGTAGGAATTCGTTTTTAAAAAAAATATATTCAAAATGAAACTCTCTATAAAAACAATAATTCCAATAATCGTAATATTAACGGCCTGCACCGATGATATTATCAATAACGATGCATCACCCTCCAATATTTTTCGATCATTTTGGGAGATAATGGATGAAAGATATGTGTTTTTTGAAGAAAAAGGGGTGAATTGGGATTCCATATATTTTGATTACCAACCGGTGTTTGATACTGTGCGATCCAATTCAGCAATGATTAAGGCTTTTGATAGCATTCTATCCCACATTAATGATAAACATTTATCCATTGTTTCCAACGATGGGCATTACGCCGGAATGTTCTTAAATGACACTTTACATTATTCTATTTCGTTCGGGAAGGTGTATAGTACCTATGATTTTAGTAATCTCCAAACATATTCTCACCTACATCTGGCACAACTCCCCGAAGGTATAAGCTATATTCGAATTCTACCGGGTCTCAAAAAAATTAATGTGAATGATTTAAACATCCGCCAATATGATTATTCTAATGGACTTATAATTGATTTACGTGACTGCACTGGTGGATATATGTCAGGATATAACTTCTGTAGCATTTTCCTGCAAGATGAAAGAGTTGTATTTTATAAACAAACAAAAGCAGGAAAAGGACACAATGATTTTTCCGGGCTCATTCCATTAAAAATTAAAGGGGAAAACATAATAAAAAAAGAAACGCCACTAATTGTACTAATCAACAGAAATACTTACAGCATGGGCAACGGAATTGCATCTATTTTAAAAGAAAATACCAATGCCTTTCTTATAGGAGAAACAACAGGTGGAGGTGGTGGTAGCGTAATGAGTGTTCTGTTACCAGCCGGCTGGAGTCTGACATTTACACAGTCAAAGCATTACAATCTAGCAAGAAAATTAATTGAAAACGGAATCAATCCTGACATTGAAAATATTCCCCTCATAGATTTCTGGAAAGAAGAACACTTGGATACAGGTAAAGACCCACAAATAGAAATAGCTATCAGCATTCTCCAAACAACAAAATAAAAGTAATAAGGTCGAAAAATGAATCAGCTGAAAAAATATTTTATTGCGGGAATTATTAGTGGTACATTACTAATCCTATCGTATTCACAACTTTTTAGTTGGCTTATATTTATCTTCTCTATTCCACTAATATATACAATCAACACAACAACATCTACTAAAAGTCAAATAGTTTCCAATTTTTCTGTTTTTTCTTTAATATGGAATCTATTCAATTATCAATTTCTATTTTACTTTAAGGATGACTACTTAAATTGGATTGCACCATTAGGGATCATCCTGTATGCGTTGTTTACAATAATTCCTTTTTTATTTTTCTTGACAAAACTCAAAAACAAACTATTATTATTTGCTTGTTGCTGGATAATAATTGAACAGCTTTTTCTGCACTGGCCACTAAAATCACCATTCTCTTCGCTCGGAATTATTCTTGGCAATTATCCAAAATTAATACAATGGTATCAATTTACTGGTATATTTGGAGGGAGCGCTTGGATTCTTTTAGTTAACATCCTTTTGTATCTATGTTTAAAGAAATTCATGTATGCACAAACTGAGATTAAAAGGGCACTTTTATATACTATAATAAGTATTCTTCTTCCAATGGGCATTTCTTTGGGTTTATCTATTCAAAAGCAGAACGATAATAGTGTATCTGTAAGGGTCTTTAGTTTCGATAATCAAACAAATAGGGAAGCGCTGATAGAGAAAATTTTCTCCAAATACCAGAATGATTCAATAACACCTTCCGATTATACAGTCTTTCCAGAATTAATAATACACTTGCAAAACCAACCTCCTGAAAAAGACGCAACAATAAACAAACTACAAAACATAATAACAAACAGAAAAGCAAACGAGAATCTTGTCCTTGGAGCAAACCTTGAGGCTTGGCGCAACCAACAAATATTAGCTGTTTCTTTAAACAATGATACAATCCAAAAAAGATACAAATCCATTCTTGTTCCTTTTGGAGAGAAACTACCCTTTCAAGACAAACTCAAAGAGTTGGGTATCTTTAAAAAATATAACCCAACACCATATTTAACTCCTAACACAAACAACCGACTATTTGTTAACAAAAAAGATACTTTCCATGTATCTTTATGCTATGAATCATTCTTCGAGAATCATCTTAAAACGCAAATCAATAGTTCTACAGATTTCATCCTGATTGTTGCCAGAGAGCCTTTTCTCTACAATACACACTTCAAAAACATTACCAAGCTCATTACTAAAATCCAAGCCATAACTTTTCAAAAGAGTATTGCCAGATCATCATGGTGTGGTGTTTCGTGTATAATGAATAATCAAGGTGAAACATTAAAAAGCACCTACAATACAAACATAATACTGGAAGACAGGTTACCTATCAAAAAAAGTTCTACATTTTTCAACAGATGTAAGATTAATCTACTATTCGTTGCTACAATCATTCTATTCATCGCAGGAATTTTTATTAGAAACTAAAATCTATAATTTCTCAACCTACCGCACTCATTAATACAATAAACACACACTGGCAATTTTCAACCCCTTAAATCATTTATAATTATCTCCTTACGGTTTTTTCAAAAACAGCCAATATTAAAAAACTAATTTATCTCCAACAATTTCTTCAACACTTTTTCGGCACTGCCCGACAAGAGTGATTCGCGAGCCATATCCAGACAGTCGTCCAGACTTTTTTCGGGCTGAATGCAATTGATGGCCAATCCGGCATTGGCAATGACCACGTTGTTTTGTGGTTCTGTTCCTTTTCCCGATAGCACTTTGGTGAATATTTTGGCTGCTTCATCCACCTCGTGTCCACCTGAAATGGATTCAGGTGTGTTGGGCTTCATGTTTAAGTCGGCATGCGTCATTAGCCGCTCCCCGCTTTGGGTAATGACTTTAAAAGGAGCAGTTAACGAAACCTCATCGTAACCATCGATGCTGTGAATAATAGCAAAACGCTTATCCCCCTGCTGGTAAATATACTGGTAAATGCGAGCCAGTTCCAAATCGAACACTCCAACCAGCTGACTACCAGGGTTAGACGGATTTACCATGGGGCCCAGCATGTTGAAAAAGGTCTTAATTCCTAACTCCCGACGTATGGGTGCCACAGCTTTCATGGCCGGGTGAAACAATGGAGCATGAAGAAAACAGATGCCTGCTTCGTCCAACTGCCGTTTGAGCAAATCGTTGTCTGTGGTAAATTTATAACCCAAATACTCCAGCATGTTGGATGAACCACACCCGGAACTCACACCGTAGTTGCCGTGCTTAGCCACTTTAACCCCTGCCCCGGCTGTGACAAACGATGCCAGCGTTGAGATGTTAAATGTGTTTTTGCCATCGCCACCTGTACCACAAAGGTCGATGGTATCAAAGTCTGATAAATCAATCGGCAAACGCAATTCCAATAAGGCATCACGGAAACCTGAAAGTTCCTCAACCGTAACGGGGCGCATCATAAATACTGAAAGAAAGGCAACAACTTCCGATTTGGAATATACCTCTCCGGCTATATTAACGAGTATCTGGCGTGCCTCCTCGCGGGACAACGTCTGATAATCGAAAAGGGTTTTTAAAGTTGGTTGTAACATTTTGAATAGATGTTTAAAATACAATTAACAACAGATAACGCTTTTTTCCTGAGGCAAAAAGAAAATCCAAGAAAACTATTTCTCAATAGATAAAGCATAATTTAAATAATATTCAGAGGACACAACTAAAATTCTCAATTTAAGAGATAAGGCTAAGTATCTGTTTAAATTCAGTTGTGTACGGTCATATAATAATTCTAAGATGTCAGGGCTACGCCCCTAAAACCATTAGCAATATCTACTTCTACGAAGATATCAGGGCTACGCCCCTATTTATTTGCATTAAGATGATTAAGGGGCGTTAGCCCTGTAATCTTCGTAGAAAACAATTGTTTTGTAAAGCATAAGGGGCGTAGCCCTGTCATCTAATATTTTTATCACAATTATGAATCCCAACGCTTTCCCCTCTGACTACCCTGCATGCAAAACTCCTTGCACTAAAACAGCATGAGTAAAGTGTGACTTCGTCTCATTTAAGCCAAAAGCCAATTCTTTATCATGGTTTTGCCGTGTTCTGTGAGGATGGATTCGGGATGAAACTGCACACCTCGTACATCAAGGGTTTTATGACGTAAACCCATGATTTGGCCCTCCTCATCAACAGAAGTGACGATTAAATCATCGGGTAAATCTTCATTTCTCACTACCCATGAGTGATAACGACCTGCCGGGAATTTATCGGGCAATCCCTTGAAAAGAATCTCTTCTTTATCGGTGACCAATACCGGCGTTGCAATGCCATGATATACCTTGGAAAGATTCAGGATTGAACCTCCAAATACCTCAGCAATGGCCTGACATCCCAAACAAACTCCAAAAATGCTGTGAGTAGGAGCCAGTGCTTTTATGAGAGGCTTAAGGATTCCTGCTTCGTCGGGAATTCCGGGGCCGGGAGAAAGTACGATTTTATCGTACTTTGCTGCCTCTTCGATGGTTATCTGGTCGTTGCGAAAAACATCCACCGGGGCATCTGTTAACTCTTCGAGATAGTGAACCAGATTATAAGTGAATGAGTCGTAATTATCTAATACTAGTATTTTCATTTGGATATAATTTGTTTTTATATTCACTTTGATGGTTGCCCCGATGTTTTGTGGCAACTCTCCGAAAAATGCTTTTGCCCTTTCAGGGCAACCACTTAATTTGATTTCTTCTTAATTACATAGGGCGCTGCCCTATGCTATTGATTTCGCCCCTTTAGGGCTTTAAATCATCTAATTAAAACTCGCGAGCCAATTCGATGGCCGTTTTAAGTGCACCCAGTTTGTTGTTTACTTCGTTGAGCTCACTCACATCTTTTGATTCGGAAACAACGCCGGCACCGGCCTGGTAAAACAGGGTATTGCCTTTGCTCAGAAAGCTCCTGATGGCAATGGCCTGATTAAAGCTTCCGTCCAGTCCAAGTTTGCCAATGCATCCACCATAAAACCCCCTTTGGTGTGGTTCATACTTGTTGATGAGCTCCATGGCTCTAAACTTTGGTGCACCCGATAGAGTGCCTGCCGGGAATGTGTCGCCCATAACACGGGGAACTGTGGAACCGGGTTTCAACTTGCCATTCACCTCCGACACCAAATGCAACACGTGGCTGTAATACTGAATCTCTTTGTAAGTTTTCACCTTAACTTCGGTGCAATTTCGCCCCAGATCGTTTCGGGCAAGGTCAACCAACATAACATGTTCGGCATTTTCTTTGGGATCGGCAGCGAGTTCTTCGGCCAGTTTTAAGTCTTTCATATCGTCGCCGGTACGCCGAAAGGTTCCAGCGATGGGATTAATGGTGGCAACATTATTCTCAACCACCAGTTGGCTCTCGGGCGATGAACCAAACAAACGGTAGTCGCCATAATCAAAGAAAAAGAGATATGGTGACGGGTTGATATTACGAAGTGCCCTGTAAACATTGAATTCGTCACCTTTAAAAGGTTGCGAGAACTGCCTTGACAATACTATCTGAAAAACATCACCACGAAAACAGTGCTCTTTTCCTTTGTTGACCATCTGCTTGTACTGGTCGTCGGTTAAAGGAGAGACCTCATTTCCGGTTGGTTCAAACCGGAAAGACGGAACCGTACGGTTTTTAAGTACATTAAGGAGTTGATCCTTCCGACTCTCCTCACCATCTGCCAAATGCTCTACCAAATACAACTGGTTGGTAAAATGGTTAAAGGCAATTACACCGCGGTACAAATGATAACGCATATCGGGAATGGCATGGGCTACTGATGAATCCACATCCAGTTTGACATCCTCAAAATAGCGAACAGAATCGTAAGTGGTATATCCATATAATCCGGACGCTTTAACCGGACATTTGGAGTCATCGGCAATAATTCTGTCGGAAAACGCTTTGATGATATCGGCCAGTGATTCTTTTGCAGGCAATGCGGTTTGTTCCATGCTTCCGTCTGGAAATTTGCAGGTTACCGTATTGTTGTTCACCAAAAAATCAGCAATGGGGTCAAAACAGATGAACGACAGCGAATTGTTATTGCTGTGATAATCGGAACTCTCCAGTAAAATGGTATTTGGAAACATATCACGCAACGTAAGATAGATGCTTACCGGTGTCACAACATCCCCGATGTGGGGAGGAATCCGGTTACAGATAACATTCATTTTGTAATTCTTCATAATTTCGTATTTCAGGATTCTTTATATTTCATCTTCTTAGGTTTTATAATTCTAATCACTCTTGTCCGAGGAAATAATTTCATATTGTTTAAGTGCTCTAGCCGCACGGGCTTTTACTTTTTTTCAACAGCAAAAAAAGTAAACAAAAAATGCCGCCGCTGCATGAAAAAGACTAAAAATAAATGTGTTTTTTTAAAAACCGTGAACTCGCTACGCTCAAACAGCACGGTTTTCTTAACGAAAAAAACATTGATTTTCTTAACGTCTTTTTCCTGAGGCGGAGAGCAAGCCTAAAATTTCAAGAAAGCCCCACAGCTCAATAAACAAAGCATAATCCACGATTTCAAAATAATTAACCGGACTCCAATGATTTCTAATAAAAGCATTCACCTTTGCTCACCCCTCAATCCCCTGAAGGGGATGTCAAACACTCAATAAAAAGAGGCAAACATCAGTAATGCAATGTGCACAAAAAAAAAGGCTTGTCGGGAGTCCGACAAGCCTTTTCTTATTATATCATTTGTTTCGCAAATGGTCACAAGGGCATTGTTTCATCTCCCGATATAAGGAATGAACTGTGCCACCACCAATTGTTATTGCGAAAACTTTGCGTCATGATTTTTGTCATTATTGTACTGCAAGTTTAGGGAATGATTTTTAAAAATACAAGATTTTTTGAGTTTTTTTTGACCAAAGGGGGAAATGAACAAAGACAGTTCCCTATTCAACTCTCAAAGTAGCCCCACACCCGACAGTCTCAAAATAAACTGTCCTCCTTTACCGGAAACCGTTCGGGGATAATCCTCCAATTCACTAATTACTCTTAATGGATTTAGGGTGTTGTATTCAAAATGAATTTGAAGATAATTGGCCCAATTTCCGATAAAGAAACCTCCACCAATTCCATATCCAAAGTCAGAGGCAGACCTGCCTTTGGCCTTGTGATAATAATAATTAACCTCCTCAACAGGACCAAACGGAAATCGCGGTTCATACCCCGGTATTGGTGGAGCCACAGGTTCTTCCCTAATAACCTCACTCTCTATCCACTGTGCTCTGCGTGGCAAATATGGAAGAAAATAAACCCTTAAATCGGGATAGAAACCCCACCTTCGTCTGAGTTCCTTATTGTAGCGGATATTTATATTATACTGTATGCCGGAGTAGAAACCGGGCTGCAAAACCGTTGTTGTTGACCAACTGTCATCTTTCATATTTCGGGACTCGTTTGGGGGAACAACATAGATAAAATCCAGGCCGATACCGGTAAAAAGATGTAGATTATCCTTCAATATATAGCCAACGCCTCCCCCTAAACCCCAAAAGACCTCTACCTCATCTTCAATAGAGCCGCCTTGTAATCCTCCATGATAAACCATTTGGGATTTTACAGAGAAAAATCCGGATAGAAGAATGAATATTAAGAGTGTTTTCATCATTGGAATCAACAAAAATTCTTGTTAGAACAACTACGCAAATGCGAATATATATCGTTAAAATATGACTCTTGAGTTAAAATCCGAATAAACACAACAGGTACGATAGGATTAATCATCTAAAAAAGGTGTCTTAGTACGAATAATTAAATCTTCATCCAATTGCTTTAAAACCTCTTGGTCAATCCAAATGTTTTTTCCGAGACAACCCCGAACCCATATTCAGCAAACAGACCAAAATTGCCAAACACATAAAAAGCCATACCTGCATATACACCATAATCTGTAAAACTTCTAGGTGGGTTATAAACAATATTACTATCCCCACCTGACACAACCCTGCCGAGTTTTGCTTTGCTATATAAATCAATTCTTGATTGACGTCCGGGTACAAATAAAGGCATCAAGTGCGCTTTGTATTGCAAACCAAAGTGATAAGTTGAAGATGTCCCAGTCGAAGTATGAAAACCGCTTCCGGTCCAAACTGAATTTGATTGCCACATATCATTATATCCTCCATAAACTCCTCCACTTAAAGTTGACGTAAACTTATAATCCACAAAAACGCCAATTATATTAGGATGATCATACCAGCTTGAATTAAATGAATACCTTTCCAGGGGACAGTCGGAGATATAAGCACCTACACTTAACCTATCAGAGAATGAAAGGTTTTGTGCATTACAGTTAGCTACTTTAGTCAATAAAAAAATAGAAAAAATAAAAAAAAGACCTACTCGTTTCATCGTTTTATAAGATTATGGTTCACACTTAATATTTAATAATCGCTCTTCTATACCCTAATCCTCATAAAAGAGCCAATTTCTTATTCTTTTCAGAATAGAGGTTTCGCTGCTGCGTCTATGAAAATTATTCTGATCAAAATAAATTTTATAGGATATGGTTGGAATAATTGGAAAATAACTGATGCTGTAAAGCTTGTAGGGTCTATAATCTTCAGTCCAAACAAAGTTAGGGTCATCAAAATACCTGCTATAACTGTAATAAGCTGGATTGTGTCTGTTATAAAGATTATAAACGCCAAGTCGCCACTCCTGTTTATGCCCTCGTCGGGAAGTATAGCTTGTATGTTTAAATGCTAAATCCATTCTGTGATAGTTGGCCATTCTTGCAGAATTGCGTTTCCCATAAACAAACCCTTCTTCAATTATAACATCATCATAAAAGCCGGTGACAGGATCTATGGCAGCTTCTTTTGAGGTTACCGGGGTATATGGCAACCCTGAATGGAGTGTCCATGAAGCGCCTGCACTCCACTTTTCAGACAACTGGCGATGCAGAAATAACGAGACATTATGTCTGGCATTGTACTCATAAGGATAAGAGAAGGATTGATTAACCTCTTCAAACTTCCTGTTGCTGTTACAATACGAGTAACTTAATGAGCCGGTGTAGTCACCACTGGTTTTATTCAAATAAAACTCAAAGCCCTGAACAACCCCGGCACCATCATGGTGTAGCAGATCAGCTGAATGAACACTGTTGAGAAAAGACTCATGCCCATCTTTAAAGGTGACCAGATTACTTAATTGTCTATAGTATATTGAAGCCCCTGCATTGAACATTCCTCCGTAGAAATTCCCGGCCCAACCCAATGAAACCTGATCGGACAAAGCCGGAACCATAATCTCATTGGAAGGCAGCCAAAGTTCATTGCTATAAATCCCGGAACGTGAAGTTACTAAATGATTAAATTGTCTCATTCTCGAATAATCCACACTAAACCGATGATTATTATTAAGAATATACCCAAATGAGAGGCGCGGCTCCCAAGAATTAAAAGTATATGGTGCATTACGATAGTGAACAAAACGTAAATCAGACTGTAAAAACAGATTTAAGGGCAGAGAGAAATAGTTTTCAGCAAAAAGAGCTATCTCTGAAGATTTTAACTCATTGGAGATTACGCCCTGTTCCTGTTTAAATTCCCTGTCAAAAAAATAATATGAGAGGTTGCCTCCTGCCCGAAAATCCCAAAATGGGGCTATGCGCTGCTTATAATCGGTCTGAAACAGATAATTCTCCAACGATGACAGGGCTCTCTCCCTATAACTTAAATCGATTGTTTGCGTATTGGACTCGTCAACCACACGATACCTGGAATAAGAGAGGGAACTTGATATAAAACCGCCGGAGTTTAAAACCTGCTGCCACCTAATGCCGGATAAATTATTCCCCCATGCGTAACGTCGATTAAAATCCAAATCGTCGTAACGACTCGTTTTGTCCGATTTAATTTTTATGTAATCGTCACCCTGGTATGAAAAAAAGGTGATCTTGCTTTTGTCGGACAAATCCCAGGCTACTTTGCCATTCAAATCGTAAAAGCCATAATACATGGAATACCCCATTTCTGAGGACTTGGTTGCATAAGCCATTAACGGATCAATCATTGTTTTTCGGGCGCACAATATAAAACTCAATCTATTCTTCAATATGGGGCCTTCAATAGTTAAGGAGGCATCCGTAATGCCAATATCAAAGCTCCCGCTGTAGTGGTTTTTATTTCCTTCGCGTTGGGAGATGCTGACTACGGAAGAGAGTTTGCCGCCATAACGACCAGGAAATGCAGACTTGTAAACCGATACATCGTTGATGATATCGCTATTGAAAACAGAATAAAACCCTCCTATGTGGTGAACATGGGTAATGGGTACTCCATCCAGTAAGTAGAGATTTTCACCAACTCCTCCCCCTCGTACAACCAACTCTGATGAAGCCTCTCTTGGGGCTTCAATACCAGGCAATATCTGTAGCGCTTTTCCTACATCAGGTTTGCTGCTGATAACAGGAAGTGTATTGATTACATCCATGCTTAAAGTGTGAATGTTTGTCATGGGAGCTTCGCGCGAACTGACAACAACTTCAGAGATCATATTATCAACTGTCATTCGTACCGTTATAACAGTATCACTATTTAATTTAAAATTAACAGTTTGTGAGGAGTAACCCACATAAGAGAAAGTTAATTCCGGATTCTCCTTCGGTACATCAATGGAAAAAAATCCATTGACATCGGTTACAGATCCTCGCCCGTCGGACGATTTTATAACATAAGCACCAATAAGGGGTTCAGAGGACAAAGAGTCTCTAACAAACCCGGACACCCGATGTTGCGACAATGTTGCCTGATAACAAAAACTAAAAACCAATAACACCAAAAATATAAACTTCATATCTCAACTTCAATCAACATTAAGTAATTCAGAAACTACGGAACTATAAGAAACAACTCGTCCAGAACCACCTTTAACATTGGAGAAAAGATCCGCAGGACTGTTTTCAAGACCGGGCTCCAGTTCCTCCTGCGAGTTCATATTCAAATAAAAGCTTCTCCGGTAGTGGTAATAATCTTCGGTTACTGATCTTAATTCAACAAAAAAGGGATACGTTTTAATGGCATCACCGGAATGCGAGTTTGTAGTATATGTAATGAAGACCGAAAAACTCTCTTCGCTGACACCCTCATCACTAAACAATGCAAGTGGCAAACCTTCACGAACAATAAAAGGGTCTCTCAGAAAATAGAACTCTGCCGGCCGTAAGTTGTCATAAGTGTCGAGCCAAATAACCACCTCATAGTAGGCATCATTCAACCTACTTCTTTCAAGAACAACCTCTACTCCAGGATATATAGCGCCTTCATCATCAACCCCGCCGAAAGGAATATGTGTAGCCTCTATTAAAACTGGTGGTGAAGGAACACGGAAAGATGAAGACATTGTTTTACCATCTATCGTCGCCCTAATTTCATAATCCTTGCCAAACTCAGCTTCAACCTCCGTTTCATACTCGCCTTCATCAGCATTGCTTACGGAATCAATCATTATCCCGTCATTCCAGACCTCAACCAGCGCATTGTTCACTGCGTTGAGCTCTCCGCCTCCAGTTGTTCCATTTTCAAACAAGTAAACCGTGATGAGTTCTCCGCCTTTAACCACAGCATTCATTGAAGGCTGAGTCATTAAGCCGTAATCGGGCATAGTAATTTCCTTGACGCATGAGGTGAAGAACAAGAAAGAAAGGAGCATTAAGGGTAATTTCATAAAAAAAGATGGATAAACCTCAGTAATTTTAGCCATTAGATTGCAGGGATTTTAGACTTGAACTACTGACCAGAGCTATCTGATGACCAATGAAAGAGAAATATTTATTTTGATATTAAACATAGAATAACAAAGCGGTTATTCTATACATAAGAACCTGTCGCGAAAAAAGTTATGAATTAATCAGGAATCGTTGAAGCAAACGAAGAAACAAGTTAAACGTCCTGAACATAACAAGCTCAGGTGAGAAAAGTGATATGATAAATTTTGCTTAATGAAAGTCGGGATTAAGAGCATAGTTTAATAAGTTAAGGTTTTGTGGAATTATATCTGACAACGTTCGTTCAGATATATTCTTTTCACCTTGCAAAGAAAGAAAAAAAAGAAACAAGCAAAAAACATTTGGTTAAAATTTGTTTGGATCGATCATCCCCTATTGAAGCGCGGCCTGCATCAAACCTATCAGCTATGGAGATGCAGTCCAAATTGGAATTCTTATTATCCCAATGAATTTTTCATTTCTTATGAAAACCATCGAAAAAACTAACAGGAAAAAAGATATAAGATAGCAAGCCCTAAACCATCAGGGCTGATGTGAAATAACTCACGAATCGTTGTAGCAAACAATAAAGGAGGTAGGTTCTCCTGTATATAAAAATACCAGGAGGTAATTAAGAGATGAAGCAATTTGCTTGTTGAAGTTGTGGATTTGGGTCACTATAATGGTTAATTAGGGTTTTGAAAACGATTATGTCTGATCTCGTTCGTTCAGGGATATCGAATTTGCTTTGCAAAGAAAAAAAAAAGAAATATGCAAAAATAAATTGAACAAAAAAATTATTCCTATCCGATAAAAATTATAAGAATTCGTCTGGTGGCTGGGATAATAAGGGGTTTGTGGTAACCTGCGAGGTCAAATCACATTATCCTAACAAAAGCTCCCTTATTATCATGCATTTGTGTGCAATTATACGCATATAATCACCATGTTAAATAATTGATCTGCTAGATTAGGCTTGTGCGAATTATTATTTTTTAGTGAGATTAAAATCCAAAACGCAGGCCAAAAGAACTATAAGAGTAGGTGCCAATACCCAATTCGCCGAAAAGATATAATGAGTGTATTATATTTACTGCTCCCCCTACATAAATCCCATAGTTTGAATACACACCTGGCTCAGGACTAAACCCAATATTTGAATCTACATCAATCCAACCATATTTTGTTTTGACATAGGCATCATATTTTGAATAACGATTTCCAAACAGTGGTTCTGCAAAATGATAGGACAATTGAAAACCGTAACTATATAAAGGTGATCCTGCTTGCGCGTATCCCAACATCGGATTCTCAGGATTGTTATATCTTATAGTGTTTAAGGTTTTGTACCCGCCAAACAATCCGGCTCTTAAATACGGCAACACCTCATAGTCAATGGATAATCCTATAACATGAACATTTTCTTTAGCATAGCTGGTAACCAGATCGGAGAAATTATCAACCAATACACTAACATATAAATATCTACGCTCATCAAATATCTGGCTAAAACATTTATTAAAAGATAAAAGCAGAAACGATATCAAAAAAGCAAGCCCTATTACTACATTCTTCATAAAAACAAGACTTAGAATCTGTTTAAAAATAGAATTAAATTTTTTTTAACACAGATATATATATGAAATGGTTCCTTTAAATGAATGAAAACTATGAACTTCGATAATAAACGAACTCACTGGTAAATAGAAGACACAGAAATCACCGAGAAAAAAATCGCAATGCGATTTTAAACTCCGTGCTCTCCGTGTCTTCTCAAATGGAATATTCTTAATGTGCATAATGTTATAAAATTGAACGGCTGCATTTTAATCGATTCAATCACATTCTCCGTGCTAAATTTAAACAGTTACTTAAACCATCAATAACTATAATCCATATTGCGAGTCAATAATAGTTGACTCATAAAGATTGAATAGATGTAACACTTGAAAAATCTCTCAATCTAAAACCTTACGACAACACCAAATGCAAAATCTGAATAATTACCGGCTCCGTATTCTCCAAAAACTCCAAATCCTGGCGACAAATCAAATGCTGCTCCTAAATAAAAGCCATGATATATCCTATTCCTTTTAGGCATAATTACTTCATCATCATTAGGGTTAAAATAAACAGAGCCATATTTTCCTTTTACATATAAATCCAGACGACTATTTCTATTATCGAATAATAATTCGGAAAAATGATAGGATCCTTGTAAGCCTACGCTATACATTGGAATATCAGTAGTAATAGTAGATTGTCCGGGGCTACTAAGAGTATTCAGAATATCATGGTATCCCAATGCTATTCCTGCACGAAATGTTGGTGTAAAAGAATAATTCACAGCCACTGCATAACCCCATAAGTCTTCAGGGAATCTTGAAGGATGTTCCCTTTCATAGGTGTGAATTTCAATATGAAATTGCTTTTTAGTTAAATCTTCCTGTGAATAACCAGAAAATGAGATCCCCAATAAAAAGCTTAAAACAATTCCAATACCTAACCTTTTGCTAATCTACTTCATAAAAAAACCATCTTTTAAAACGTTTAAAAAAACCTCCATCAGCAGACTTTCTGCCATTCCCTCTTTCGCCAAAATAAACTTTGTAAGAAACAGAGGGAATTATGGAGAAGTAACTAACACTATACAAATTAAATGGCATATAATCATCTGTTCCCTGATAGCCAGGATTATCGAAATATCTTGCATATCTGTAATAAGCAGGATTGTGTCGGTTATAGAGATTATAAATTCCAAAGCGCCACTCTCTTTTCAAATGATTCCAACGTGTGTAACCCCTATTAACCAGTGACACATCCATTCGATGATAACTGGACATTCTGTTACTGTTACGCTTTCCATATACAAGTGCTTCCTCTTCAAATGGCAACTCCCCAAATTCCATGTTGGGGTCTAAAATTGTATGTCGCCCTATTACCGGAGTGTAGGGCAATCCGCTATGAAACGTCCATAAACCATTAATACTCCACCTATCACTCATGGAAACATTCAAGAACAGCGAAACCGAATGTTTTGCGTTAAATTCATAGTTATACGCAATGCCATCGTTTACATCAGGGAAAATGCGATTCGCATCTGACAATGTGTAATTCAAAGATCCGGTAAACACACCTCTGTTTCTGTTCAGAAAAAACTCCAAACCTTCAACAGTTCCTTTGCCTCCGACATTAACGAATTTGTTCAAATCGGGATTGTTTAATGGAGTCTCGTAGCCATCACGAAATGAAATCAGGTTGTACAATCTTTTATGATACAACGAGATACCAAAATCTAAATCTCCATCAAATACTAAGCCTGTCCATCCTAATGACCACTGGTCTGAACGAGATGGCGGCAATAAATCGTCCGATGGCAACCACAATTCATTATTAAAACCACCGGTTGCTGATTGAATATGATGATTAAACTGTCGTACCCGGGAATAGTCAAACCCAATCCGTTGCTTTTCTGTTACAAAATATCCCACAGAGAGCCGGGGCTCATAACTATACTTTCGATATCCGGTACTGTTATAAAGCACATATCTAAAACCGGGAGAAATTTCAATTTTATCAGATACAGATATGTCATTCTCAATATAAGCAATAGGTTCATAAGCCTGTATTGCCTCCTGTTCCATCATTTTATCAGCATAGAATCGGGAATGCCGATATATTGATACATCCAGACCCAATCTCATTTTCCACCAGGGGAACAGATCATTCCTGATCCAGTTCTGAAACAAATAGTGATCAAGGGCAGACTGGTTCAATCTTTCAAACTTTGAATTATCATGTAAAGACTCTGATTTACTCTGGCTTTGGATCCTGTATCTTGAATATGATAAACTGCTATTAAAAAATGTGGAGGAGTTTATCAGGTGTTGCCACCGAAGTGCTGTTAACCAATTCCCCCAGACATTACGATGTCGGTAATTTACACCTGAAGCTGATCCTTTCCGTCCCGATCTGTTAACCAGATAATCGTCGCCATGATAGATAAACCATGTCAGTTTTTGAGATGGACTAACGTCCCATGTTGCTTTTACGTTTATATCATGAAAACCATAATAGAATACATTTCCATAATTGGTATTATTGGTAAACCAAATTAGCAACGGGTCAAACATAGTTTTTCGACCCGAAATAATAAAACCCGCTTCGTCCTTTATCAAAGGACCTTCAAAACTGAAAGAGGCATCGGTAACTCCAATGTCAAGACTTCCTTTATAGGAATTCTTATTCCCTTCTCGCTGTGTAATATCTATGACAGATGACAACTTCCCGCCAAAACGGGAAGGAAACCCACCTTTATAAACAGTTACATCGTTCAATATCTCAGGATTAAAGACCGAAGAGAATCCTCCGAGATGATGAACATAAGTCAACGGAATTCCATCCAACATATATAAATTCTCCCCCGGGCCTCCACCCCTTACTATTAAAGTTGAAGATGCTTCGTGTGTTCCGGAAATTCCGGGCATCAAATGGAGTGCTTTGCCTACATCCGGCTTTCCGCTTATTACAGGAAGATTATCTATTAGCTCCCCACTTATCCGGTGTGTATTGGATGATGTGATCATTCCTGCCTTTACAACCACCTCTTCCAGATTGGTATCAGGTGAAAGAAAAATATGCAATATGGTATCACTAGAAACAAACAAAGGAGCCTTTTTTGTTTTATAACCAATATAAGATGCTTGTAGAGAATGACTTCCAATAGAGACTTGTAATGTGAAAAAACCGTTGTTATCAGTTACTCCCACCACACTGCCATTATTTAAAATAAGGTGTGCCCCAATTAGCGATTCCCTGGTAACAGCATCTCTTACAATACCCCCAATACGTATTTGCCCCGACACATTAGAGAATAAACATATCGTCAACAATAAAAATATAGAAAATCGAAGATTACTCATTTGGGTCAATAACATCAGACACAACAGAGCTAAAGGCTACAACAACCCCATACCCATTGTTAACATTAGAATATAAAGGAACAGGATAATTCATCTGCCCGGGCTCAAGCTCGCGTTGAGACTGCATATTTAAATAATAATATTCCCGGTAACTATAATACTCTTCGGTTACAGCTCTCAATTCAACGGTTAAAGGATATAGCTGCATTTTCTCGCCACCATCAACACTCCCTGAAACACTTCCGGTAGTATAGTTTATTGAAACCGTATACACCTCACCGGTGACGCCTTCATCAGTAAATAACAAAAGCGGCAATCCTGTTCTTAACAATAAAGGATCATCAATAAAAATGATTTCAGGGATCTGCACTTCTTCTCGTTCTCTGTATTTAAGAATTATTTCATAATAGTGTGTCCTTTCCAATTTGTTTTCAAGAGTTACCTTTACAGATGGATAGGCTACCCCCTCTTCATCAACACCAGCTTCATTAATGTGATTTATTGCAATTATACCAGGGTTAACCGGAACCGTTTGGTTGGCAATTAAAGTATCACCCTGCGTCAATGCTGCCCGAATACAATATGATTTCCCTTCTGAAGCTATTATTTCAGAATAATACCACCCAGATTCTGAATATATGTCATGATCGATCAATTCCCCGTTGGAATAAATAAGTATTTCGGCATCAGTAATTGGGTGGAGTTCTCCACCTTCAATATAATCAGAACTAGATAAATGCACCAATATTGGCTCACCAGCAATTACAAAAGCATTCATTGTTGCTTCTTTCTCAAAATCAACAGGCGGAAAGTCAATAACCTTAGCGCAGGATAATAAGACAAGAAACAAAAGCCAAAAAACTGATATATATTTAGTCATTAATAAATTAGATAAGTTTTCATTGTGAATTATTAAATCCTGATTTAACCCAATAAATTGTTAGCCCCGAATGTATCGGACTTAGATTGTAAACCGCTGAGCTGAGAGAAGTCCCGTATGGCGGAATTAGACAAATTAAAGTCCTTAATTATATAAAAATTACGAATTTTAGATTAATCCATTTCGTCATCGGATGACTTTAAGTCATCCGATGACGAACTTGACGGCAATAAGAAATATCTTTAAAATTTAGAATATGGAATTTGTCTACAAGCAGCACATAAATGCAAATGCTTTTTGAAAACACATAATGTTCAGGAATCGTTGTAGCAAACAAAAAAGGAGGTAAATCTGCACGAAGAGAATATCCGCAGAAGAAGATTAAGAGATAAAAGCATTGGTCTGTTAGGAATAGAGTTAAGGGTTATCATATCAATAAATTAAGGTTTTGCATTTGATTATACCGGAAAACTTGTATCCGGAATTTTTCTTTTCGCCCTGCAAAGAAAAAAAAAAAAAATAAAGCTGCAAATAAAAATTAAGTTAAATGATGCAGCTCCCAAATCCAAATCGCGAAATATTATTGTAACAAGTTCCGCTTTGACACATTACTATTATGTTGATCCTGAAAGGGCCCGCATTGTCTTGGGGCATCGTCCACAAATGTTCAATTATTAAATGATGGAGTACTGCAAGTGTGCAATATTTATTCATGCATTTACCCTTAACAGGGCAATAAATTATTTAGATAATGTGCGTAGGAGGTGCTCTATATTAATGCTCATGCCTCGCTGGGGT
The DNA here is from genome assembly GCF_900168165.1 of Alkalitalea saponilacus. Taxonomy (GTDB): domain Bacteria; phylum Bacteroidota; class Bacteroidia; order Bacteroidales; family Marinilabiliaceae; genus Natronoflexus; species Natronoflexus saponilacus. Next base: position 540,201 of record NZ_FUYV01000001.1, on the reverse strand, counting down.
CTACTTCCCTACCGCCACTTAATCTTAACAAACTCTTTGGGAGCTTCTATGTGTTTGGGAAGTGTTTCTCTGATAGAAGTTTTTAATTTTTCGATGAGCAATGTACGGGAAAAGCTGGTATGTGTAACCAGGCTAACTTCGCGAACCGGCTCGGGACTTTTGAAGCGACGCATGAATTCTTTATCGACTCCGTTAACAGCCAATTCAGGAACCAGGGTGTAGCCAATCCCTTTGCGCACCAACCCTTTTAGTGTTTCAATGGATCCGCTCTGGTAATGAAACTGAAAATTGCTTTCGTTGCTGCCTTTGTTGCAAATTTTCAACGCCTGATTTCGGAAACAGTGGCCGTCGGAAAGTAACAACATGCCTGAAACATCCAATTTATCAGCTTCAATTTCTTCGGTATTTAGCAACGGGTGTCCAATGGGGGCATAAAAAAGGAACGCTTCATTAAACAAAACCGTTTCCTTGAAATTCCGCTCATCAGTGGGTGTGGCCATGATGGCCACATCCAAACGGTTTTCGTGAAGAGCTTTTATGATGTACTCCGACTCCATCTCTTCAATCCTAAGAATGGTTTCGGGGTTGTTTTCCACAAAATGGCCTAAAAACAGCGGTAACAAATGAGGAGCCAATGTGGGAATAATGCCCAAACGGAATTCCCCTTTAATGCCCGATTTTTCTCCTGCAACCGAGGCGTGCAGGTCGTCAATATCCATTAAAATTCTTCGGGCTTTTGCTATAAACACTTCTCCACCGGGAGTTGGTTTTAATGGCTTTTTTGTGCGATCGAACAACTGGATGCCTAACTCCTCTTCAAGCTTTTTTAACTGCATGGTGAGAGTAGGCTGGGTAACGTGGCAATGCTCAGCTGCCGTTACAAAGTGCCGGTGTTCATCCAGCGCCACAATGTACTCCAGTTGTTGAATGTTCATGGTATAGATTTAATAGATTCCGGGAAATATCAAAACATGTTTTTCATTCTGCTGAAAAAACTTTGTTCATCTCCCTGACCGGGGATAAAAGCCTCCGATTCCTTAAGTTTTTCAATGACTTTGGCATCTTCCCGGGAAATATCTTTCGGAATAAACACGTTGATTCTGACCAGCAAATCACCCCTGTGATATCCGTTCACCTCAGGTAAACCTTTTCCTTTAAGTCGCAATATTTTACCGGGTTGGGTACCTGGTTCAATTTTCACTTTTACCTTCCCTTCTACGGTTGGAATTTCCACTGGAGCTCCCAGAATTGCGTCCGGAATGCTCATTGTGAGATTATAAATCAAATCGTGTCCGTCACGAATAAGTTCCGGGTGTTGTTCTTCCTGAATAAGCACCAGCAAATCGCCGTTAATGCCGCCTCTTCGAGCGGCATTCCCCTTGCCTGAAACTGAAAGCTGCATTCCTTCTTCCACCCCGGCAGGTATGTTGATGGTAACGATTTCATCCTCTCTCATCAGGCCTTCGCCGTTACATTGCGCACATTTGTGGGTAATGATACGTCCTTCTCCATGACAGGTTGGACAGGTTGAACGGGTTTGCATTTGGCCCAAAATGGTATTTGAAATGCGGGTAACCTGTCCGGTGCCCCGGCAAGTGCTACAATCGCTGTAAGCCGAACCTTTATCGGCCCCGGTGCCATTACAATGCTGGCAACTCACATATTTTTTGACCTTTATTTTTTTCTCAACACCATTGGCAATTTCCTGTAAAGTGAGCTTCACCTTAACCCTCAGGTTTGAACCTTTGTTTACCCGTTGTGAGCCGGACGAACCAAATCCGCCAAAACCTCCGAAACCGCCAAAACCACCACCAAAAATGTCTCCAAAGTGGGAGAAAATATCATCCATGCTCATGCCGCCGCCACCAAAACCACCTCCACCGGTAGCTCCACCAACGCCTGCATGTCCAAACTGATCGTAACGTTTACGTTTATCCTGATTACTTAGCACCTCATATGCTTCAGCAGCTTCTTTAAATTTTTCCTCAGCTTCCTTATTTCCCGGGTTTTTATCCGGGTGAAACTGTATGGCTTTTTTTCTGTAAGCCTTTTTTATCTCCTCTGCAGAAGCATTTTTGCTAACCTCAAGTATTTCGTAGTAATCTCTTTTTGACATGACAGGTTTCCTTTAATTTTTATTCGCCAACCACAACTTTGGGATACCTGATCACTTTATCGTCAAGCATATATCCCTTTTGCACACAATCCACTATTTTTCCCTTCATCTCTTCGGAAGGGGCAGGTATTTTAGTAACAGCTTCATGCAAATCTGCATCAAACTCCTGATTTTCCGTTTCAATGACTTTTACTCCCTGGCGCGACAGGTAACCGGTGAATTTGTTATAAATAAGATCAATGCCATCCTTAACGGAATCCAAATCGCTGGCACTTCCCAAATGTTGAATGGCTCTTTCAAAATCGTCGACCACAGATAAAATATCTACAAATATTTTTTCACCTGCCTGACGCGAAAGATCTATTTTTTCTTTTAATGTCCGCTTTCTGTAGTTATCATACTCAGCAATTAACCGAATGTGCTTATCGTTGAGATCAGATATTTGCTGCTGCAATTTCTCAATCATTTCCTCCTTTTCATCCACCTCTCCTTGTTCCTGATCTTCAGACTGATTTGCCTCACCATTGTTTTTGGAATCAACGTCCTCCTTTTCAAGTTTTGTTGATTGCTCTACCTCTTCGGTTTCGTTTACAACGTCCTCTTTTTCCTTCTTTGCAGAACTTTTTTTAGCCATATCTGTACTAACTATTATTTTTTGTAACTGATTAGAATTAATGATGATTGAATCATACGATTCCGCTGCAAAAGTAGTCAATTTTTTTGCCAATCCTTCACACCGGGACAAAATGGCATGATTTGCTGTTTTTGCTGAAATATTTTCTGCTATAATGACAAAGACAGCATCAGAAACCTGACACTGTCTTTAAGTTCATTAACAAACCAATTAGCAAACACCCTATCTGCGATAGGCTGCAAATCGGGTTCTATCAACAGATTCCATTCTTTGGAGTGTTGATTCAATGTGATCCAGATTGTTACTGGTTTCAACAATTCGACCATCTCCATCAATTAAAAAGTTGGTCATCTGATCACTAATTGCAAATTTTTTCGCCAGTTTTGATTCTCTTCCTTCAAAATCACAGATGTGATAAAAATCAAAAAGATTATCTCTTTCAATGGTTTTATAAAATGGTGTTTTGAATCGATCTAAAGAGATACTTACAATTACAAACCCTTCGCTGTTAAGAAACTCGCTATTGGCAAATCGTTCCAACAGCATAGTTTTCCGGTAATTATCGATGCGTGATGGTGCATCATAAGATGCCCAAAAATCCACAAGCACCATTTTTCCTTTTAAAGAGTCTGAGTCGAAAGAAGTTCCATCAGGAAGAGAAGCAACGATTTGTGGGGCTCTGTCTCCAATCTTTAATCCCATATCCGGTTCGGTGGAACCACTGATGAAGGATATAAAAACCAATCCTGCCACAGCCAACATTATCAATGCTCTAATTCTCATATTTGATTGTTTTGGTGAATAATAACCAGGACAAAGTTCCGTCATTAATTGTAAACTTTTTCATTTTTTACATGAACTGACAATAAACGTTGACCGGTGTAAATTATGCTCCAAAATTATGCTTTAAAACATATACAATCCAAATTTAAGTGTTTGCGTTTGTTAATTATTATCATTATATTATAATGAAAAATCCTTACATTTCTGATAATCAGAAACATAAGGATTAGTTAAAAAGAAACAAAAATGACTAACAGTCATTTTTCATTTACGAATGATTGATTAAACACGACGAATAGACGCTCCCAATTGATTAAGCCTCATTTCAATGTTCTGATATCCCCGGTCAATCTGCTCAATATTATGAATAACACTCTTACCCTGAGCAGATAACGCAGCAATCAACAGTGCCACCCCTGCTCGGATATCTGGCGAAGTCATCACGCTACCTCTGAGCAGGTTCTCATGATTATGGCCGATAACGGTTGCCCTGTGCGGATCACACAAAATAATACTGGCACCCATGTCGATGAGTTTATCAACAAAAAACAAACGGCTTTCAAACATTTTCTGGTGAATAAGCACACTCCCTTTGGCTTGAGTGGCCACAACCAGAAAAACACTCAGCAAATCGGGGGTCAAACCAGGCCATGGAGCATCCGCGATGGTCATAATAGAGCCATCAATGAAGGTTTCAATGGTATAGTTATCCTGAGAAGGGATATAAATATCGTTCCCCCTGATTTCCATCTGGATGCCCATTCGCTTAAAAGCCAGTGGAATGATTCCCAAATGCTCCGGCTCTGCATCCTTTATGGTGATTTCACTTTTGGTCATGGCAGCCATTCCAATAAAACTTCCCACTTCAATCATATCGGGCAATATCCGGTGATTACAACCACCAAGTTCTTTCACGCCATCAATGGTGAGCAGGTTTGAACCAATTCCGCTGATGGATGCTCCCATTCGGGTAAGCATAATACATAACTGCTGGATATATGGTTCGCAGGCTGCATTGTAAATAGTTGTAACGCCGGGGGTCAGCACTGCTGCCATAATCACATTTGCAGTACCGGTAACAGATGCTTCATCCAATAAGATATATCGGCCCCTGAGTGATTCAGCATGAACCGTATAAAAAATCTCATTTGGATTAAACTCGAAAGTTGCTCCCAGTTTTTCGAATCCGTAGAAATGGGTATCCATTCTGCGACGTCCAATCTTGTCGCCTCCGGGTTTTGGAAAATATGCTTTTCCAAAACGAGCCAGAAGTGGCCCCATAATCATAATGGATCCACGAAGTGAGGATGCTCTTTTTCGAAAATCGGTGGATTGAAGGTACTCCAAATTTACGTTGGCAGCCTTGAAAAAACACGAATTAGGGGATTTCCGGTTAATCTCCACCCCCATTTCACCCAACAACTGAATGAGATTATTCACATCCAGAATATCAGGTATGTTATCAATAAAAACTGTTTCGGAAGTTAAAAGAGTGGCGCATATAACCTGTAACGCTTCGTTCTTTGCTCCCTGTGGCACGATGGTTCCCGCCATCCGACAGGGGCCATTTATCTCAAAACTGTTCATTACCAATGGGTCTAATCTCTTCCTTTATTGCGTTGAAAATGTTTTTTTCTTGGTCCACGATTTTGATTATCCCGGGTATCTGGAAGTCTCAATTGCTGGGGGGTAACTTCAAGCTTTCCGCCGGACAAAATTCGTATGTCATTGATGATTCTATCGTCTGTAGCATGATCTTTATTCCAGTTCAAAAGAGATTTGCGCATGTGGTTTGAAAGCAGACCAATCAGGTGATTTTTCAAATCTCCTTCTTCCATATCAACTGCCTTCGCAATCATTTGCTCAATTAACCTTCCATAATGACGATAACGCATATTGAAATCATTATACGGAACATTATCGGGCTTGCTCGAAAAGTTTACAGCTTCGGGGAATTCATAAGGAAAATCAATGTCCAGTTGAAAATCGGACATGATTGCCAGATGATCCCACAACTTATGCTTGAAATCACTCACATCGCGCAAATGGGGAAACAGGTTTCCCATCACACTTACGATGGCCTGAGCACACTTTGTGCGCTCTTCTCTGTCTTCAATGGTTTTGGCATGATCAACCATTTTATGAATGTGCCGGCCATATTCGGGCAGCACCAGTGGTTTTCTTGTTGAATTATAATCCATGAATAATTTATCTGTTGGAAAGTAATTTCCTGATATAATATAATAAGTTATTGGTATGCTAAAGATAATTATCTGTCGATAATATAAAGGCAGAATCTGTTTTTCAAATACTTAATAAGCTGAGGTCAACAAACAGAATTCTTTGGTAATAATACTCATTCCCAAGTGGGGGAGTTTCTCACGAAGATTGGTTCGGGTCTACTTGCCAGATATATTCTTAAACGAGTAGCTCAGGCCTCAAAATTAATTCAATATTTTTAGTTTGGCAAACTTTAACAGCAATTGTTTCTTTCCGGCATTTTGAAATTCGACAATGGCCTTCACATTAGGAGCAACCCCCTCCAAACCAATAACTTTTCCGGTTCCAAACCTTTCGTGTTCCACCACTACACCAACCTGAACCCTAGTAACTGATCCCAAACCGGATGTCCCGGCATTGTTTTCCATACCAGATTCCGGGCTCTTTTCTGACCCAATTTTCGAAAACCGTTTTCCCGAATTAAAACCAGATGCCGAGGAGCCGGAAAAATCATACTTTTTACGGGGTTCATGTCGTTCAAAAGATGTAGATGATTTAAAAGAGCCGGTTATCTGTTGTGAATCCTCAGAGATAAATTCAGTATCCATCTCCCGCAAAAAGCGGCTGGGGCTGGCAAAAGTTGATTCTCCATACTTAAAACGGTTGCGTGCGTAACTTAACGTTACCAGCTTCTCGGCCCGGGTTACGGCGACGTAAAACAGGCGTCGCTCCTCTTCCAGTTCAGTTTCAGCCATGGCAGACATTTGCGAAGGAAACAAGCCTTCTTCAACGCCAACTATATATACATATGGGAACTCAAGTCCTTTGGCCGAATGAATGGTCATTAAAGTAACCTTGGCCACATCCTCCTCCGATTCGTTATCCTGATCGGTTAACAGAGAAACCTCTTCCAGGAAAAACTCCAGCGAATTGGGCTCACCCGCCTCACGCCGGTTATCTGCGAATTCCTTAACCCCGTTAAGCAATTCGTCAAGGTTCTCAAGACGGGTTTGTCCTTCAATGGTCTGATCCTGATGAAACTCCTTCAAAAGACCGCTTTGAGCAACAATTTCAGTGGTTAGTTCATAAGCGTCCATGCTCTCTCTTTGTCTGAAAAAACCGTTGACCAGTGCGACAAAGCTGTTGAGCTTTTTCACCGTTCCGGCATTAAATCCTGCTTTCGGAAGGTTTGGATGCGTCAGAATATCCCATACGGTAAGATCATTGGATGCGGCTGCTGCCTCCAGTTTATCCAGAGTAGTTTTACCAATTCCTCTTGCCGGAAAATTAATGACCCGTTTTAAGGCTTCGCCATCACGAGGGTTCACCGCCATGCGCATATAGGCCAGCAAGTCCTTTATCTCCTTTCGTTGGTAAAAGGATAAGCCCCCATATATTTTGTATGGAATGTTGTTCTTACGAAGGGCTTCCTCGAAAATACGGGACTGTGCATTGGTGCGGTAGAGTATGGCAAAATCAGAAAATGCACATCGTGCCGCGTGGCGGCGCAATATGAGATCATTTACCACAATAAAACCCTCTTCCATATCTGAAACAGCAGAAAAAATCCTGATTTTTTCTCCAGGTTCATTTTCTGAAAAAACCACTTTTTTTATCTGCCCTTTATTTCTGGATATGATGCTGTTGGCAGCATTGACGATGAGTTGTGTAGAACGATAATTTTGCTCGAGCTTAAACAGCTGATAACCGGGGTAATCGTTTCTAAAATTGAGAATATTCTCAATTTTAGCACCCCGGAAGCTGTATATACTTTGAGCATCATCACCAACAACACAAACATTTTTGTGCAACTCCGCCAGCTTTTTCACAATTAAATATTGTGACCGGTTGGTATCCTGATACTCATCTACCAGAATATACTTAAACTGATCCTGATACCTGGCTACCACAGCCGGATTATCCCTGAAAAGGAGATTTGTATTGAGAAGCAAATCATCAAAGTCCATGGCGCCTGCCTTATAGCAGGCTTTCATGTATCGTTGATAAATATCATAAACAAGTGGTACTTTGGATGCTCGATCGGCCATGAGGCGTTGCTGATCGCGAGAATAGGCACCGGGTAAAACCAAATCATTCTTAGCCGAAGAGATGCGTGAAAGAATCAAACCGGGTTTGTACTCTTTATTTTTTATCTGCATCTCCTTGAGAATGGATTTTATAAGACTCTTGGAATCTGCACTATCATAAATTGTAAAACTTGATGGAAATTTAATATGTTCAGCCTCCATGCGGAGAATGCGTGCAAAAATGGAGTGAAAAGTCCCCATCCATAACCGCTGGCTCACGTTGGCGCCAACTATGGTTCCAATTCTCTCCTTCATTTCCCGGGCGGCTTTATTGGTAAAAGTAAGCGCCATGATGTTCCAGGGAGCCACCCCGTTGGCAAGCAAATGAGCAATGCGATATGTAAGCACGCGCGTTTTCCCAGAGCCGGCGCCTGCAACTATTAAAGATGGGCCTTCTGTATTTACTACGGCTTCGCGCTGTGAATCATTTAATTGTTCGAGATAGTTCTCCACAAGTCCAGATATTTCAAAATTTAAGGAACAAAGATAGTTCGTTACATGATCAGATCATTGGAATATTTTATTTTTTCGACAGCCTGATAACATCACAATTATTTTAACATGCCTTCGTTTAATATGTGTAAGATACACAGTTTACAATCAAAACAAAAATTGTATTTTCGCAACTGAGAATTAAATCATAAACAATTCAGATGATTAACAGATCGACATACATATGGTGTTTTATTTTTGTGTTTTCCTGGCTCCTGAACAGCAACATCAAGGCACAAATTGTAGCCGACGCAATTTACACCACACAAACCAGCTATTCACCATCCGATCCTGTATTTATATTTGAGAATTTGCTGCTCAATCCCAATTTAAGATATACAGCTACTGATCAATCAGAAAACTACGAATTTGAATGGTACAGGCATAATTCGGAAACTAACACGTGGGATCAACTTCTACAGACCCAAACAGGAGTATTTACCGCTCTAATCGTAAATCAACCGGGTGGGTATATGTTGCGGGTAATCCAAAACGGCAACTTGGAAGAGGTATATCGCTGTTGGGCATTTGAAACTGAAATTGCAAACCCTGAAATCGTTATCGATTTTCAGGACTGCTTTTCACTGGAACTTTCAGCAACCAGTGAATCCATTCCACTAACTTACTATGATCCATCAACAGGAAACCCGGGTACAGTTAGTATTGAGAAAACCTATCAATGGAGTGCAAATCCCTCCATCGATTTCACACAGTTTGGAGCCTCAATTGAAATGAATGCTCCAGTGGAAGATACACAAATCACGGTGACCATTTCAGATGTGGCAGGAAAGAGTGTCTCTGAATATCTGGACTATCATGCCATTGCTGTGAGAGCTGATTATGATTGGAATATAATTCGTCCCAGGACAAGGGACGATGAAAAAAGCAACGAAATACACCGGGGAAGCGAAACCTCCATAGCTGAAGGTTCCGCTCCCATCGAAATCCGTTTTGAAGAAAAAAGCAGTGGTCCGGTAAGCCGATGGGCATGGCAAATAGCCGGTCCATCTGACACCATCGCTTTCCGGGATCGTAACCCTTTTTATGTATTTCAGAGGGCAGGGGAATACAAAGTGTACCTGACCGTCTATAATGATCATGTATTTCTGGAAGGCATATCTGAATGCTGGCACCGGACCCCTGATCCAAATACGGTTAATGTTATGGAATCCCTGCTTGAAGTCCCCAATACATTTACACCCGACGGGGACGGAATTAACGACGAATTTAGAGTTGCCTTTCGCTCGATAAGAAAATTCAACATGGTAATTTACAATCGCTGGGGACGCAGGGTTTACAGTTCTTCCAACCCGTCCGAAGGGTGGGATGGAACCATTGGAGGCAAACGTGCTGCACCGGGAGTCTATTTCTACCACATTGAAGCTGAAGGATACAACGCCAATGAAAAATACAAATTATCGGGACCTGTTCATCTCATCAGGGGCAGATAAGAACTTTATTCGGCACGAATAAAGTTCTCTTGTTTAATTAATGGTTCTCCCTTAAAACGAAGAAAAAGCTGAGCTGTTGCAAACACATCCTTTTCACAATAAACAGCAATGCGCTCCAGATTATTCTCCTCATAATAGACAGATGCCACCTGACTTCCGTCAATATCATCCTTAGGAGTTGGAATGTTCAATATTTTGGTGAGCAAAGCCAATGATGTATAATGCTTATAATCTCCGAATTTCCATAAATCCAAGGTATCGATAAATTTAACCTCCCATGGTTTTTTACCGGCCACATCAAGCTCAGCCGGCAAGCTAACACCGTTAATAATCATTCTACGAGCAATGAATGGAATATCAAATTCCTTGACATTATGACCACAAATATTCCTGTCCTTTTCAGAGGTAAATGCCGTCAGCATTTGACCAAATTCAGTAAGAAGCAGTTTTTCATCGTGGCCGGCAAAGGACTTTGCTTTAAAAAACCGCTCCCCATTTTTACTAAACACAATACCCGCCGAGATGCAGACGATTTTTCCAAACTCGGCATAAATACCGGCTCTTTCATAAACATCGGCAGGGGTTTGATCCTCTTTTCGAAAGTAGGATGATTTTTTCTCCCACAACTGCTGAAAATCAACATCGAGATCTTGAAAACCTGGATATTGAGGCACGGTTTCAATATCGACGAAAAGGACGTTTTCTACTTTATACTGATCAAGCATTATTTTGGATATTTATTGCTTTACTCTGGTTAAGTTTCTGAGAATGTACTGCGTTAAAATATCTATGGCAACATGATTGTTGCCACCCTGTGGCACAATCAGATCGGCATATCGTTTGGTTGGTTCAATAAATTGAAGGTGCATTGGTTTAACGGTATCCTCATACCGGGTTAAAACCTTTTGCACAGTTCGTCCCCGCTCCTCAATGTCGCGCTGAATTACACGCATCAACCGATCATCGGGCTCTGCATCCACAAAGACCTTTAAATCCATCAGTTCACGCAAGGCAGGATTAGACAGAATTAGAATGCCTTCCACGATGATCACCTCACAAGGATTTACCTTTATGGTTTCTTTCTGTCGTGTACAGGTGAGATAAGAGTAAACAGGTTGTTCAACAGGTTTACCTGCCTTTAACCGGGCAATATGCTTTGTTAAAAGTTCAAATTCGATGGCGTCGGGATGATCAAAATTGATCTTTTGCCGCTCATCAGGCGGCAAATGGCCACTATCACGATAATAAGAATCTTGTGGCAATACTGCCACCTCATTACAAGGTAATTGCTTTAGTATTTTTTTTACTACTGTTGTTTTACCCGAGCCGGTTCCACCGGCAATCCCGATTATCAGCATAAAAGAATCCGCTTTTTTTTGTAATTTTACTCAAAATTGAGCGAGTGAATAAAATTTCACACCGCAAAATAAGAAATATCAAGCAAAAAATATCGCTTCAATAATATCAAACTCAAACAAATCTATCAATGATTAAACACGTAGTTTTATTTAAATTTAAAAAAGAGCTGGAGGAGAGCGCGCGTACAAAAAAGCTTTCTGAGCTTAAACAGGCGCTTGATGACTTAAAAAATCACATTCCGGAACTTATTTCCATTGAAACCGGCATTAATGCCAACCCACAGGAGAGCTATGATCTTTCTCTCATCAGCGAGTTTAAAGGGTGGGATGAATTAAAGGCCTATGTAGTTCATCCGGAACATCAAAAAGTGGCGGTGATAATCCGAAAAATGCTGGACGAAAGAGCTTGTGTGGATTACGAAGTATAAAAAGAAAAACCGAACCCAAAAGAGTTCGGTTTTTCTTTTTATTATGAAATCGTTTACAACTGATCCGAATAATAAGCTTTGGGTTCTTCTCTGAGATTATATCTCGAAACCATTACTTCACCGTATGCTCCGGCTGAACGAATGGCCATGAGATCTCCTCTTGATGTTTTTGGCAGTTCAATATCTTTCCCAAAACTGTCAGAAGACTCACAAATGGGACCAACCACATCATATTTTTCCTCAGAACCATTACTGGTAATGTTTTCAATTTTATGGTAGGCCTGATAAAGTGCGGGACGAATAAGATCAGTCATACCTCCGTCAATGATGGCAAAATTGGTTTTTACACCCTCCTTCACATAGAGAACTTTTGAAATGAGGTTACCACATTGTCCCACAACAGAACGTCCTAACTCGAAATGAATTTCCTGGCCGGGACGCAACTTTATCCCCTCGCTGAAAATCCTGAAGTAATTCTCAAAATCAGGGATTGGATTTTCAGCCGGCTTATTGTAATCAATACCCAGTCCACCTCCAACGTTAATGGTTTTCAGAGCAATTCCTTTCTCCTCAAACCAATCCTGAATTTCATTTACCCTCTCGCACAAGGCACTGAAAGAAGAAAGATCCATGATTTGAGAACCAATATGAAAGTGAATGCCTTCCAAATTGATGAAATCCATTTTCGTAATGGCATCCACTGTTTTTTCAACATCCATTTGGTGAATCCCAAATTTATTCTCGTCCAGACCTGTGGTAATATATTTATGAGTGTTGGCTTTTACGTTTGGATTAATCCGCATGGCCACCTTCACTTTTTGGTTCTTACGCGTGGCAATCTCATTGATTACATCCAGTTCAGCTGTTGACTCAACATTGAAACAAGCAATGTTATTATCAATACCCATTTCAATTTCCCAGTCGGCTTTTCCAACCCCCGCAAAAACAATTCCTTGAGCGGGAAATCCCATATCCAAAGCCTTCTTAACTTCGAAGCCGCTAACGCAATCTACCCCCATACCGTATTCACGGATGCGTTCCAATATGCGGTCATTGGCATTGGCTTTAATGGCATAATGAACTACAAAGTTATATTTATCGGATTCAGACTTTACTTTTTGAAGGGTCTGCTCAAGCAAACCCATGTCATAAAAATAAAAAGGTGTTGGTATCGATTTGAATTTTTCTGCGGGAAAATAATTACTCATTCCTTATGTTTTATCGTTTACAATTAATATTAAAACCGTGCTACTTTAAAAAAGTTTTGCACTTAATGCTCTGAGAGCCTCTTTTTTATTCTCTGAACTAACCAGCACAGAAATATTGTGATCGCTGCCTCCGTATGAAATCATACGTAAAGGAATATCTTTTAATGCATCAAAAATACGGTTAGCATAACCTTTGTTTTCACGAACCAAATCGCCAACGATACAAATAATTACCAGGTCTGAATCAACTTCCACAGAACCAAAAGTCTTGAGTTCATCCACAATCTCATCCAGATGTTTCAATTTATCGATGGTTACCGAAACTCCAACTTCGGAAGTTGTAATCATATCAATTGGTGTTTTGTGATTTTCGAAGATCTCAAACACCTTTCTCAGGAATCCATAAGCCATAAGCATTCGACCGGAGTGTATACGGATGGCTGTAATGCCGTCTTTGGCAGCAACAGCAGTAATTCTGTTTTTGGAATCCTTCCCTGAGATGGTGGTTCCGGGAGCTTTTGGCTCCATCGTATTTAAAACTCTTACCGGAACATTTGCCACCTTAGCCGGCAAAACGCTTGTTGGATGCAAAATTTTTGCTCCAAAATAGGCCAACTCTGCAGCTTCATCGAAGGATAACTCAGCTATGGATTTCGTATTCTCAACATATCGGGGATCGTTGTTGTGCATTCCGTCAATGTCTGTCCATATCTGAATTTCATCGGCATTTACTGCTGCACCAATAAGAGACGCTGTGTAATCACTGCCGCCGCGTTGAAGATTGTCAATCTCATCATTAACATTGCGACAAATATACCCCTGGGTAATCAAGATTTTGCTGTCCTTATGGATGTCCAAATACTTTTTGATGTTCTCTTTAATGTAGCTTATATCCGGCTCTCCATCGCTGTTGGTTTTCATAAACTCAAGGGCAGGAATTAGAACTGAATCTTTACCTTGTTCTATCAGGTATAAATTCACCATCGCAGTCGACATCAACTCTCCCTGTGCCAGAATTTCTTTTTCCTCCACCTCGGAAAACTCGTCCTTGACCAACGATTTGATAAAATCGAACCGTGATTTAACCACTTCAGTGGCTTCTTCTTTTATCTTAGAGTTTTTATAGAGCAGATCTATCTCTTCGTAGTATTTTTTTTCCAGCTGATTGATGATGCGATTGGCTCCATCGTGATTCTTTTTATACAGGTAATTGGAGATTTCAACCAGATTGTTTGTTGTTCCCGACATGGCCGATAAAACCACAATGTTGTTATCTCCATCGGAAACCAGGCTAGCAACTTCTTTCATTCTATCGGCAGAACCTACTGAGGTTCCGCCAAATTTCATAACCTTCATAATATATATTGTTTTATGTGTTCTAAATGGAAGCCTGCTGCAAAATTAAAGCAAACTTCACTATTTTGCATATATATAATCAAAAATATCCGCAATTTAATTATAAATTAAAAGCACAAAACCAGGTCAGGGTACGTAAACCTCAAGCAATTCAGTGGTTTCTGAGGGGATAAGGGAAATCTGCCTCAACTCGGCGGGAATCAGAATGGTATCTCCTTTGGAGTAGCTCTCATGATTACCTTCTCCATAAGAGATTTTTCCATAACCTTCCATACAAATCAATATCACAAAGGAGTCCAATGCATAATAATCCCGACCAAAAGTGTCATCTATCTTCAGTTTTCCTGTGACGAAATATGGTGACCGAACCATCTCAACCGCCCCATTAAGCTTCTCTTTGTAATTGGTTTTATAATCTTCCTGAACTTCATAATCTATTGCATCAACAGCCAATTCAGTATGAAGCTCCCGGGAGTTTCCATTTTCGTCCACTCGGTTAAAATCATAAATACGATAAGTTACATCAGATGTCTGTTGAATTTCGGCTATCATGATTCCAGCTCCAATAGCATGAACCCGTCCGGCTGGCATGTAAAATACATCTCCTGATTTAACAGGATGTTTTGCAAGCAAATCTTCCAGCGCATTGTTCTTAACCGCTTCCTGATAATGAACTGGTGTGATTTTTTTGGAAAACCCACTGATAAGTTCAGAACCTTCATCAGCCTGCATAACATACCACATTTCGGTCTTACCGAATGAGTTGTGGCGTTTTCTGGCCAATTCATCATCGGGATGTACCTGAATGGATAAGGCTTCTCTGGCATCAATAAACTTAATCAACAGTGGGAACTCCTCGCCGAATTTTTGAAATACTTTATCTCCAACCAAATCACCCATATATACCTCAATAAGTTCCGGTAAACTATTCCCTGCCAAAAAACCATTCGAAACAACAGAGACATCTCCTTCTACACCGGATATTTCCCAACTTTCTCCAATTCGGGCTCGGCCATTTAGTGGCTTATTTAAAACAGTCTCCAGCTTTTCACCGCCCCATATCCTTTCTTTTAAGAGTGGAGTAAATTTTATTGGGTATAATTTTTTATCCATTTATAAAGATTTTAAAAGAACTTACGAAATTTCAAAGCAGTCCGCGGGGTCAGAATTGAGGTCAAGCCCATACAGCCAATTAAGATAATGAGCACATGATGCAGAATAACAGGCAAAAGTACAACCAGAGACACAGGAAAGACAAATTCCGGGTATCTAATGCTATCCTCATGAAGAGAAATCAACCTAACAGCTATTGATAATTTGCATCATTATTAAATGATTGACAAAGATAATAAAGAAAATTTATCGCTTTCTGCCTGCCAATTACTATTTTTGCCAATAAAAAATGTTAATCAAAGAAGCCAGGTTTTTAGTAAGTAATCAAAAGGCAGATAAATGTCCGCCCCCCAAAATGCCTGAATATGCTTTCATTGGAAGGTCAAACGTGGGAAAATCATCATTGATTAACATGTTATGCAATTCAAAAAAGCTGGCAAAAACGTCATCTACTCCCGGCAAAACCCAGTTAATAAATCATTTTCTAATAAACCAATCATGGTATCTTGTTGATTTGCCAGGATATGGTTACGCCAAAGTCGCAAAAACCCAAAGGGCCAAGTTCGGAAAAATGATCATGGACTATCTGGCAACACGTGAAAACCTCATGTGCCTATTTATATTGGTTGACTCACGGATCGAACCGCAGACAAGTGATTTGGAATTCATGAGAAAAATGGGCGAGGCTCAAATACCGTTTTGCCTTATTTTCACCAAAGTGGACAAACTTAAAAAACAGGGTTCTCTTCAGTTAATTGAAAAATATATGCAAAGTTTAAATGATGACTGGGAAGAACTGCCACAATATTTCATATCATCAGCAGAAAAGGGGACAGGTAGAGAGGAGATTTTGCAATTTATTGAGCAGATAAACTCAACCTGGAACAAATAGCATTGCTGAAACCTAGAGTTGTAAAATAAGCAATAAATCTGACCTGGATTTCACAAATTAATTTGAGATTTCAAAAACAAACCAAGATTTAATCTTTGGCAATCAACACATTACCCCACTCAAACACTCTTAAACTCTAGCATTCTAAAGTTCTATTTTATAATTAATTGAAAATAAGGAGGTGCTGGTTGGATGATTTTTCCTATCTTTGCAAGCACAAACAACTTCTTATAGATAACTGATAAACAGCTAATTAAATGCCACCCAAAGCACCTATAAAAATTTTCTCAGGAACTCAGACCCGCTATTTGGCCGAAAAAATAAGCCTTTGCGCAGGAAGGGAATTAGGTAACATCAAGCTGGTTAACTTCAGCGATGGCGAATTTGCGACAGCCTATGAAGAGACTGTTCGTGGTTCCCATGTATTCCTGATTCAGTCAACCTTTCCGCCATCAGATAACTTTTTTGAGTTATTAATGATGATTGATGCAGCAAAAAGAGCTTCGGCCTATAAAATAGTTGCAGTGATACCATATTTTGGTTTTGCCCGGCAGGACAGAAAAGATCAGCCAAGGGTATCAATTGGTGCAAAACTGGTGGCCGACATGCTAAGTACAGCAGGAGTGGATCGCATAATAACCATGGACTTGCATGCTGATCAAATTCAGGGATTCTTTGACATTCCAGTTGATCATCTTTATGCATCCAGTATCTTCGTCCCACATATCCGCCAATTGAATCTTGAAAATCTGGTGATAGCCTCACCCGATGTGGGAGGAACCAAACGTGCCAATACTTACGCAAAATTTCTGGAAACCCCCATGGTTATTTGTCACAAATACCGGTCAAAGGCCAATGTAATAGACGAGATGCGCATCATTGGTGATGTAAAGGACAAAAATGTAATCATTCTGGATGATATGATAGATACGGCAGGTACCATAACTAAGGCTGCCGGCATGATGATGGAAGAAGGAGCCAGAAGTGTTCGCGCTTACGCCACTCACGCTGTTTTGTCGGGTCCGGCTTATGATAGAATTGAAAATTCCGCTTTAACCGAGGTTTATGTTACCGATTCGATTCCTTTAAAAAAGAGTTCAGCCAAAATAAAAACCCTGAGTGTTGCGCAACTCTTCTCTGAGACCATCGACAGAGTATATAATTATCAATCAATAAGCACACAATTTGTAATTTAATTTATATCTTTGCAACCCCAAAAACGGGATATCGTGTGATGGGAAATTAAGGTTTACATCATCCGAACTTAATTTTGAGTAGCACAAACTAATTTATTAAACATGCAAACTATTGAAGTAAAAGCAGTAAAGAGAGATAATCTTGGAAAAACTGCAACCAAAGAGCTGCGCAAAAGCGGCCAGGTTCCCGGAGTATTATACGGAGGGAAAGATGTTGTTCACTTTCAGGCTGAAGCCAATGAGTTCAGAAAATTGCTCTTCACCCCAAAAGTTTACATTGTAAAATTAAACATTGAAGGAACAGTTTACGAAGCCATCATCAAAGATTTACAGTACCATCCTGTAAGTGATGAACTAATCCACATCGACTTCCTTCAGGTATTTGAAGACAAACCAATTACCATTGAAGTTCCTGTTAAACTTAAAGGTTTGGCAGAAGGTGTTAAGGCGGGTGGTAAATTAACCCTAGAGCAGCGTAAGCTTCGCGTAAAAGGATTGATGAAAAACTTGCCAGATGACTTGGAAATCAACATTTCAAAACTTGGTCTTGGAAAAGGAATTCAGGTTGGTTCGCTTTCATTTCCTGAACTGGAACTGCTTAACGCTAAAAACTCTGTTGTTGTGGCCGTTAAACTTACCAGAGCTGCACGTGCCGCTGCACAGCAGCAAAAAGGATAACCAGATTAAGATCTTTAAAAACCTCCATATTCCTGAATATGGAGGTTTTTGTGCTTAAAGATGAATCCCTGCTATCACAAATAAAACATCTCAACCATGATAAAAAGGTTGTTAATCAATATATTTGGCAAAAATACCGAAAAAGAAACCACACCTCCTGAAATGAAATATTTAATCGTTGGACTGGGAAACATCGGATCAGATTATGCAAATACCCGCCACAACATAGGTTTTGATATTTTAGACGCGCTTGCACATGCTGAAGACGTTAATTTTGACGACAAACGCTATGGGATGGTGACTCAGTTCAAACACAAAGGACGGATTTACATCCTGCTGAAACCATCCACCTATGTCAATTTAAGTGGCAGAGCGGTTAACTACTGGATGAAAAAAGAGAACATAAAACCCGAAAATCTTCTGGTAGTGGTTGATGATTTAGCCCTGCCTTTTGGCAAACTCAGACTAAAAGCCAAAGGCAGTGATGCCGGTCACAATGGATTGAGGAATATTCAGGACACTTTTGGTCATAATCAATATGCCAGACTCAGATTTGGAATAGGGGACAATTTCAGAAAAGGGCACCAGGTTGATTATGTTCTTGGACAATGGACACCGAACGAAGCAGCAGAATTACCCCAATTCTTTGACTCAGCCATTGAGATAATCAAAAGTTTTGGAACATTGGGCATTACCAGAACCATGAATCTTTATAACAAGAGATAAAAAACAATACATCATGGTACGCATCGACAAATATTTATGGGCTGTAAGGCTGTTTAAAACCCGAAGCATTGCCACCGAGGCTTGCAAGAAAGGGAAGGTCATGATGGACGGTGTCACTGTTAAATCATCCAGAACATTAAAACCTGGTGACATAGTGGAGATAAAAGACCCTCCAATTATCAGGAAATATAAAGTTCTTGATGTGGCAGAAAAACGGATGGGCGCCAAACTTACACCCGAATATATCAAAGAGGTAACCTCCCATGAAGAACTTGAAGTGATGGAACTAACCCGGTTGGCCAACAAAATGAACCGAAACAAAGGGACAGGTCGTCCAACCAAAAAAGAGCGTCGTGATTTGGATTCATTTTTCGAAGGAGACGATTGAACCCATCAATAGACATTTAAACGTTTTTAAACCATGTTTACAGCCAGACAAAAAAAGCGGGACAATATTGCTGAATATATTTTATATATGTGGCAGGTTGAAGATCTCATCAGAGCCAACAAATGCGACATGAACAATATCCGTGAGAGCATCATAAAGAAATATGATTTGCCATTGGAGCAGCTTAGTGAGGTGGAAGATTGGTGGGATAATCTCACAGAGATGATGAAGATAGAGAAAAAAGAGAGTACCGGGCATTTGCAAATTCTCATTAACACGGTTAATGAGCTAAATACCCTTCATGGCGAACTACTGAACGATCCACGACATTTAAATTACAAAATTCAGTTTGAAGGAATCATCCCACTTTTAAAAGAGCTGGAACAAAAAACTGAACCTAAACCATCAAATGATATAGAGCTCATGCTGAGCGCGCTTTATAATACCTTTCTATTAAAACTCAAAGGAGAGAAAATAAGTGAAGCTACCAACAGTGCAGTTAAAAGTTTTGCAGGTATTTTGGCTCACTTATCAAAAAAATACAAGCAGGAACAAGCGGGCACTTTAAATAACGACAATTAATGGAAATGTAACAGCGACCTACAATTATCCCTGAGCCTGCCATTACAATGGGATATAACAAGTGTCCCTTTTTCCGAACCAGCCATACCTGTTACGGGCGACAACTCTATAACCACGATTTATTATCCAACCGGGTAATAACTGTATTAACCCCGCTCCCATCTTCCAAAAACCGCCGGCTTCCTTCATTAAAAACAAAACAGCTTTTGCTCCACGATAAACCTCGTTATCATTAACCAGAATAATTTCATCTGGGTCACTCATAACGCCCAATTCTTCAAGATCATATTTCCCTCTGCTTGATTGCATGGGAATAAGATCAACAGAAGCCCCAATGCGTTTAAGCAAAATATTTGCAAACCGGGTGCATAACACACAATAACCATCAAAAAATACTTTGTATTGCTTCATTCAAGTGTTTTTTATAAAACATCAACCCCGAAGTAAGAGTTCAAAGAATTGTAGTTTAAAAATGAATTTTGTTTTTTTGTAAAAAAACAAACGACATGGTAATGATAAAATCATATATGCTTCTGTTAGCCTTCCTAATTTTATCAGCAGGCCTGCAATCTCAAGATATAAGAGTAACAGAAATTAACTCCTATGAGTTTTTTAAAGACCATAAGAAGTTGCTTACACACGAAAAAGTAAAGATTCTGGACGGACGCACAGACAGCATGTTTCAGGTTCAACACATACACGGAGCCATAAACATTGATGTGGATTTATGCAATGCAGCGAAACGTTTACAAGAAGAAGCAACAACGCCTGTTGTTGTGGTATATTGCACATCCAACAGGCGCAGTAGAGATATGATTAAAATTCTATCCACCTTCTATCAGGGAGAAGTGTATTTAATATCAGACGGCATACGTGGCTGGTCAAATAATGACCTGCCATTATTGCAGCGTCCTTCCCCAAAGTGTATACAAGAAGAATAACTTACTCCTCACTTGCCACCACCTGACCGGTGATTCTCCATGTATGGGCGAAATTATTCCGGCAATTGGAATTTACAGTTACAACACGGTTAATTCTCTGTGGTCGTTGAGCCAGATTAAATGAAACATTGATGCTATCCTTCACCCCTGGTGCAATGGGTTGACGAGGATATCTTTCAACACGGGTTCCGCAACAGGCACGCACATTAGATAAAACCAACGGCTCATCTCCAGTATTAGTAAACACAATGGAAACTTTCCCTCCCGGTATGTTCTCGGTGGTAACTGTGCCATAGTTCAATCCTGACTCTTCAAAGGTAAGTTCCGGACCTTCAGGCTGTGAAGCCTTCGCTATAATTGCAAATGCAACTCCAATAATTGCGATTATAATAATTCTTTTCATCCTTTATGTAATTTTACTTTAATGTATTATATAACCTATTGTTGATTAATTTCGGTACATAGCGCTCAAGCTTGCTTTTAATCTCATCTGTCTATAATTTGTTTTTAATTGATATATTGAACATCCATGAATAATTATTCCCTTTCGTGTCAAAGTTTCCTTGACATGGATATTTCAAGTTTCCAACTGTTAGTAAAGCATCAACAACCACGCCAAAAAAAGTTAACACGCTCGGAATTCATTAAACAGGATGGTAAAATTATAAAAGCAATTGATAATCGTGAAAGAACTTTATAAAAAATTATAAAAAATCCCGCCAAACGTTTCACGTATGGCGGGATGGTACTATGGCGATAAGAAACTTTATTCACCTCATTCTGAATACAATATCAACCCTTCTGTTTGCCATTTTCCGAATTTCAGGAGAAGAAATCCCCCTCTCGGACAGGTTATCACTGCTTCCGCGAGGGATTAACTGAATGGTTTCAGCATCAGCGCCTAATTGAGTCACCATGAACTCTTTTATTGTTTCGCACTTTTTAAGCGATAATTCTTTATGGTCGCCCCTGTCTGAAGGATCAACATATCCGTAAAGTTGCACAAAACTTCCTTCGTTCTGCTTTAAAAGAACAACAGTTTCTGCCATAAGAACCAGATCCTCTTCATCAAATTGGATTTCGCCGCCTGCCTCAAAGAATATACTTCTAACCTCAACAGTTTCATAAATCCGGGTTAGTGTCTCCATGATGGTAATAGAATCCCGTTTTACAGGTCGGTTTTCAGCATATCTTGCAATATCCTCCTCCAGTCGGCTCAGTTCATCACTGACGGGATCACGAACTGGTCGGCCAAACAGATCAAAGCCATGTCCGCGGTAAGTCCAACGCATATGTCTTTTATCTTTCCTTCCAATTTTGTAGCTGAGTGTAACACCTGTAAACCAATAACGGTCGTTGGTTGATCCGGTTAAGATGTTGTCCAGATTATCGGAGTTGGTAAACCGCATAGAGGTTTCCATACCCACATCAAAATTTCGGTTTAATCGGTATTGAAAACCAGCAGAAACTGGTATGATTACTTCCATCTGACGGTCTGTTTTCTCTTCGGGTTCGTAGGGATCGTAACCATGAACCATATATCTGGTAGAACTAACTCCCAAATCAGCCTCCATAACAATCTCATCGTCTTCACGGAAATGAAGTCTGCTGCGGAAAAAGTTAAGTCCGGCACCAGCCTTCAGGTAGAAGTTCCACCTGTCGTTTATAGGTCCCGGGTTTGATCCTAACTGATTAATAAACAAAACTCCGTTTAGGCTAACGTCATGTACGTTTCCCGTGAAATAAAACTCTTCATTCTGTCCATACATCTTCCCAGTATAAAACTGTAAATCCAAAGCCACAACCGGAGCCAGTTGTTTACTGAGAATAATCGATGATCCAAAATCAACCCTGTCGGTTGGTAAAAAGGAGTAATCGATGATATCGGTGTACATGATTACAGGACCATAGGCCAGAGTTAACGCCCATGTATTAAATGGCTTTTCAAAGGAATACCGCATATGTTCTTCGATAACCCTTTGGTCCGTTTGGCGAAACTGACCAAATAAATTACCTAAAGAGAGCAGGCATACTATCGTTGTTATAATAATTCTCATTTAGTCGCTGTTTTATTCAAAAATCTGAATAATATCCACTCTTCTATTTACCAGATGAACCCCTCTAGGAGCCAGTCGCCTGGTGTCGGATAGCAGAATTTCTTTCCCTTTTGGTTCTACCTCAAATCTGGATTCATCAATGCCATAATCCCTTACCAACACGTCCACGACAGCACGGCAACGTCTTTCACTTAATCCCAGGTTGTACTCATAACTTCCTCTGTCGTCGGTATACCCTCGTATCCGAATTCTAACATCGGGATTGTCTTTCATGTATCTGGCTACCCCGGCAATGGTACGGTGGCTTCGTTGGGTAATATCACTTCGATCAAATCCAAAAAACACAGATGCTGTGAAGGTTTCCCTTCTGATAACTTTTTCAGTGTGAATGGTGGTGGTATCACTTACCACGCTATCGGATGCTGCTAAATGATCAAGCTGCTGACGTAAAGAATCAAGACGTGCAATCATTGGATCCCTTGCTCTCTGACGCTGATAATCGAGGTTAAAATCTTTATATGTCCAGGAAGAGTGGCGTCTGTTTCTTCTTCCGATTTTATAAGTTACAGAGAATGATGTATACATATAACTATCATTGTCTGCCCCTGTCATGTCAACATCAAGATTATCGGCCAGTAAATTTCTCATGGAAGTTTCCACCCCTAAATCGAAACTGTTATTCAGACGGTATCGCACTCCTATCCCGATGGGAACAACAAGCTCCCGTTGTCTGCTTGTTTTTTCAAAAGTTTGCCTGTCGTACCCTTTTACCAAAAGGTCGTTATCCCAATCCCAATCGGCATAGCTGGTAGGATACCCAGATGGAATGGTATATACATCGGAGACAAATAATGGAAGATCATCGATTTGACTGAATTGAGCAGACCGGAAAAAATTCATTCCCAGACCCAACTTTCCGTAAATATTCCATTTGTCTCTCATGGGGCCTCCCATAATCAACTGATTGAGATAAGCTTTAACATTTACAGAGGCTTCTCTAAAATCACCCTTAAAGTATCGTTGATACTTTTGGCCATACATATCGGCCATTATGAATTGCCCTTCCAATGCCCATGAACGACCAAATTGTCTTGCAACCTGCACTGTTGGTCCAAATTTCAAATTACTTTGCGGGAATATTGTGTGATCTATTACATCAGTGTAATAGATCACCGGGCCATAACCTACTGTAACCGACCATACATTATAAGTACTGTCGGGCCGGTACAACTGATATTCCTCTAAATTGCCGAAATCAATCTGAGAATATGCACCGAATTTTATTACAACAAGTGTTATGATAAATAGTAAAATTCTTTTCATGTGTCTATGATTTGTTTTAACGCAACCACATGGAACTCCTCCCAAAGCCTCGGGACTCGTTTCATATCTAATTTTCTAACTTCATTATAACAGCAAAACTATAACATATCGATAACAGATGCTACTATAATGCTGATCATTTTTACAAACTAACGGTTTTTATAGATAAATGAATCCGAATATAAGACTATTTAACCGATTGCAGAACACAGCATACCAAAAAAACTAAAAAACATAATAAAAAAAACCGGCTTACTCGTAAGACGAGTAAGCCGGTTCAAAAGTTAATCCAGTAAACTCTAATTAGAAAACTGATCCAATCCTTCTCTCAGCCAAATTATATATTCCTGTACATCTGAATTATATCCTCTTGGCTCTGTTAACGATACTTCATCATGATTCAATAACACATAATAAGGTTGACTATTAATATTGTATCTTTCTATCTGAAAATCACTCCATTTGTTACCTACCGTGCGGACTCTCCGACCAGTCACCTCCGAAACATACTGTTCGCTTTCCGGAAGTGGCTCTCGTTTATCAACATATAATGAAATGATGATGTAATCATTTGCCAACATGTTGCGAACAGTATTATCTGACCATACGAGGCTTTCCATCTTTCTACAGTTGGCACATCCCAGACCTGTAAAATCAAGAAAAACAGGTTTACCGGCATCACGGGCTGCAGCCATACCCTCTTCATAATCGGTATATTTCATTAATCCGTGAGGCCCTTCAATCACGCTCTCTCCGGCAATTTCAATTGCCGTTCCTGATTGTGCAGAACCAAACTGAGCCCTTGAAAGATCAAAATCCTGCGTTACAGGTGATGGTAAAAATGAACTAACAGCTCTTAACGGAGCTCCCCACAGACCCGGAATCAGATAAAAGACAAATGAGAATGTGGCAATGGCCAAAATAAGTCTGGGGACACTGAGATAAGGTAAGTCGCTGTCGTGAGCAAATTTGATTTTGCCTATAAGGTAGAGACCCATTAAAGTAAAAATTGAAATCCAAATGGCCAGAAATACTTCACGGTCAAGTATTCCCCACTGACCAACTGCATCGGCAACCGATAAAAATTTTAATGAAAATGCCACAACTATAAATCCAAGAACTACTTTAACGGAATTCATCCATCCCCCGCTCTTTGGAAGCGATTTCATGGCAGTTGGGAAAATGGCAAACAGCGCAAAAGGAATGGCCAAAGCCAATCCAAAACCAAACATCCCGATGGCTGGGGCATATACTCCACCTCCCAATGCGGCTTCAACTAAAAGAGTTCCTACAATTGGGCCGGTACATGAGAAAGATACCAACACAAAAACAAGTCCCATCAGGATAACACCCATCAAACCACCGGTTTGATCTGCTTTTTGATCCAATGCATTGGACCATTTTGCAGGCATGGTGAGTTCAAATGCGCCAAAAAATGATGCTGCAAAAAAGAGAAGTATTGCAAAAAACATGACATTAAATACTGGACTCGTTGCCAAAGCATTCAGTGCGTTGGCACCAAATATAATGGAGATGGCCAACCCCAAGACAACGTAGGCAAAAATGATGGTAAGGCCGTAAAAAACGCCGTCTCGTAAGGCCTTTGTTTTGTTGTTTGCATTTCTTAAAAAGAAACTAACCGTTAAAGGAATCATCGGAAATACACAGGGAGTCAGTAATGCGGCAAGTCCTCCAAGAAAGGAAATCCAAAAAATCCCCCAGGAGCTGTCCTTTTCCTCCTCTTTAGTCTGAATTATTAAGTCTTCTGCAACCTCAGCAGTTTCATCTTCAAAAGCATCTTCATCTAAAACGTCTGTGGCAATATCAGAGGCATCATCCGGAACCTCAATCGGAGCGGTTTCGGCTTTTACTGAAATTCCGGGAACAGTCAACTCAAAGTCAATCTGGGCAGGTGGTAAACAGCGGTGATCGTCACAAACCATAAACTCAACATATCCACTGATTGTAACTTCATCAGCCGATTGTAACTCCAGTCTTTGTATAATTCTTGCACGATCGGCCAGATAACCAAGCTCCATTTGAAACGCTTCGTCAAATGTTGGTACCGGTTCCGGCTCCTGACGCAATTCTCCATCCAAACGATACTGAACAGACTCATCAATATTTAAAGAGGTAGGTATAGGACCGCCCTCCGGAATTCTGATTGAATATAAATACCAATTATCATCGATGGTAGCTTCCGCAACCACCTCAACACGCTTTTCATCAATCCTGTTTGCAGAAAACTCCCACTTAACAGGTTCCAGAACCTGCGCGCTAAAATGCATTGAACCTGCAAGCAACAGAGACAATAAAAACAATATTTTTCTCATATAACTAAAATGTTTAAATTTTTATATGCAACAATGTTCATATATAGATTTTTCAAAATTATGCTTTTCAAATGAAAATACAAAATGATTTGGATAGTTAAACCAATATATGGATAAAACTAACAATTTAAATGATTGTTCATTGCATAGGCTCACAACAATCAGACCATTCATAAATGACAAAGGTCGCCCTGCGGAGCGACCTTTGTCATTTATATCAGAAACAGATAAATTATTTCAAACGGGCGATGCTCTCCTTTAGAGCGGCAATTTTCGCCTCTGCATCGGCCTGTTTTTGTTTTTCAATAGCAACCACCTTCTCAGGTGCTCCTGCAACAAACCGTTCGTTACCCAATTTTTTCATCACTCCATTTAAAAACCCTTCGGTATATTGTAGTTCCTTTTCCAGTTTTTCCAGCTCCTCTTCAATATTAATGGCCGACTCCATTGGCACAAAGAACTCCGACGATTTAACAAAAAACGAAACGGCTCCTTCCACTTTTTCTTCAACCGATGTAATCCCATCAAGATTTACAAGTTTTTGAACAACTGGATTAAAACGCTCCACATAACCATCGTCTCCTTTCAGAACTTTAAGCTCCAACGTGTCGCGCATGGCCACATTGCGTTCTTTTCGTACCGTGCGTACATTTACAATGGCCTCTTTAACCAATTCAAACTGTTTTAGAAGAGATTCATCAAAGGATTTTAGAGCTGGCATGGGGCTCACCATCAGACTCTCTCCTTCCTTCCGCTCCTTTAAATGATGCCAGACTTCTTCGGTAATAAATGGCATAAAAGGATGAATAAGATGCATCAAATCTTCGAGAAAGTCTATGGCTGCATGGTAGGTTTTTCCATCAACCGGCTTTTGATAGGCCGGTTTTATCACTTCCAGAAACCAGCTTGAAAACTCATCCCAAAACAGGGTGTAAACCGACATCAAAGCATCAGAAACACGGTATTTGTCGAAGTGATCGGCAATTACTGCCATCTCTTTTTGCAAGCGATTTCCAAACCACTCTATTGCCAGAGCTGCACTTTCGGGTTGCTCGATAGAATTGTCAACATCCCAGCTTTTAACCAAACGAAATGCATTCCACATTTTATTGGCAAAGTTTCGTCCCTGCTCAGGTAGACTTTCGTCGAAACGCAAATCACCACCCGCAGGTGAGCAGAGTAACATGCCCACTCGCACTCCATCGGCACCAAAATTCTTAATCAAATCCAAAGGTTCGGGACTGTTGCCTAATGATTTAGACATTTTTCGGCCTTGCTTATCGCGCACCATACCGGTGAAATAAACATTCTTAAATGGGTAGGTTCCCTTGAACTCGTATCCGGCCATAATCATACGCGCCACCCAGAAGAATATAATATCGTGTCCGGTTACCAAATCATTGGTAGGATAGTAATAATCGACTTCGTTTTTATCGGGATTAAAACCGTCGAAAACAGTGATTGGCCAAAGCCATGATGAAGCCCAGGTGTCCAGTACATCTTCATCCTGTTTCAGATCGTTCATGGATAGGGTCGCATTTCCGGATGCTTTACGTGCCTCGGCCAAAGCTTCAGCATCTGATTCGGCCACAACAAAAGTGCCATCGGCCAGATAATATACGGGAATTCTGTGTCCCCACCACAACTGACGTGAAATACACCAATCTTTTACATTCTCCATCCAGTGACGGTAAAGATTTTTGAATTTAGCAGGATGGAATTTCACCTCATCGTTCATTACTGCATCCAGAGCAGGTTTGGCCAGCTCACTCATACGTAAAAACCACTGGGTGCTCAGCTTTGGTTCAATCACCTCATCGGTGCGCTCTGAGAAACCAACTTTATTGGTATAATCCTCAACCTTAGCCAGGTTTCCGGCTTCGTCAAGTGATTTTTCGATTTTTTTGCGAACCTCAAAACGATCCTCGCCAATAAATATCTCAGCCTTTTCGCTCAAGGTGCCATCGTCATTTAAAATGTCGATGGACTCCAGATTATGACGCATTCCAATTTCGTAGTCGTTGATATCATGAGCCGGAGTAATTTTAAGGCAACCTGTTCCGAACTCCATGTCCACATATTCGTCCTGAATGACCGGGATAGAGCGGTTGATCAACGGAACTAAAACCCTTTTCCCTGCAAGATGTTTAAAGCGGTCGTCGTTGGGATTTACACAAACGGCAGTATCTCCTAAAATGGTTTCGGGACGTGTTGTGGCAATGGTCACATACTGACCGGGCTCTCCGTCAACCTGATAACGAATGTAATACAGCTTTGATTTAACCTCTTTGTAGATTACCTCTTCATCGGAAACAGCTGTTTTTGCTTTTGGATCCCAGTTTACCATGCGGATACCACGATAGATGTGACCTTTTTTATACAAATCCACGAATGATTTGATAACGCCCTCGCTGCGAACTTCGTCCATGGTAAAACATGTGCGATCCCAATCGCACGAAGCTCCCAGTTTTTTCAACTGCTCCAGAATGATTCCCCCATGCTTATCGGTCCACTCCCAGGCATGCTCCAAAAAGCCATCACGGGTAAGCGAATGCTTATCAATCCCCTCTTCCCGCAATTTGTTAACCACCTTTGCCTCGGTGGCAATAGAAGCATGGTCGGTACCCGGTACCCAGCAAGCATTTTTCCCAAGCATACGTGCACGCCTCACCAAAATATCCTGAATGGTATTATTGAGCATGTGCCCCATGTGCAAAACACCGGTCACATTAGGTGGGGGAATCACAATCGTGTAAGGTTCACGCTCATCGGGAACGGATTTAAAGAACCCGTTTTCCATCCAGTATGAATACCACTTTTCTTCAGTTTTTGAGGGGTCGTACTTGCTTGCTATCTCCATGATGTGTTTTTTCCGTTTTTGAATTTTCGTTAACGAACAACTGTAAAAATTTGATTCAGTTGTATATTGAAGTGCAAAAATAGAAAAATTTAAGGAAGAATCAGATACTCTGCATATCAAAGAAAGAATCCGTTCAATCTCTTTCCAAGGGAAGAGATTGAACGGATAACAAATACTCTTAACCTATGGACTAATCAATCAATATTTTTCCGATATCCGATTTTTCAATCACGAAGGCATCCATCAAATTTCCAAGTGCATCAAACGCCTCAAAGTTGATTTTTGACTCCTCAACTTCAACCACCTGAAACATTGATTGATGTTCATGAGCTAAGGTTATCCAGCCATTAGAAAAATCCACCGGACGGGACTTTCCTCCGGCAAAAGAGGTAACATACACCGGGAATAAACCTCCTCCCTGAGACTCCGGATTTATGCCACGTGCATAAACATGGTCATGTCCCTGAAGTACCAAATCTACTCCATACTTTTCAAATAACGGGAGCCAATGCTCTTGCAGTAATTCATTATCCCTATCTTCCCGGGCAGTAAATACCGGATGGTGCATGACCACAATCAGCCAAGGCTGATTGTTCGTTTTAAGAGTCTCTTCCAGCCATTTTGTTTGTTCCGCAAACAAATCATCAGTCAGTATAACATCTTGTTTTATGTAAATCTCCCTTTCGTCCTTTGTAGTGGATTCAAAATTGGTATATAATCCAATGAAACGAACCCCGGGATAGTCGTAGAAAAAAGTTACATTATCCAAACCTTTGGCTCCATTTGATGGGAAATTGAATACACCGTGCCATTGAGGAAACAGCATCCTTTGGTCAACCGGTTTTTCCTGTAATCTGAAGTGATCGCTGTTTCCGGCGATTGCAAGCGAAGGTATATGTTGGAAAAGCCATCCTCCTGCATAGAACCATTCTCCCCAGGTATCGTCGTCTCCACTGCTCAAAACCAAATCACCCGAATGAACCAAAATTTTAGCATCAGGAGCCATTTTCGTGGCCTGACGAAAAATACGAGGTGCGAATTCCCGTATATCATTCTGCACATCTCCAAACCATAGAAATTTGAAAGGTTCAAACTGCTCAGGTGCAGTTTGAACAGTAAACCACTCTGAACGATACTCCTCATTGCCAACCCTTATCATATAAGAAGTTGCAGGCTCCAGATTTTCAATAAGAACCTGATGATAGTGCGCTTCGATATTTTCAAAATTAACAGGTTTTACATTTGCCTGAAGTGTTGATGTTTCTTTAGGAAGGTTTGTTTCCGAAAAAGCCTTAACGTACTCAACATACCCTGTCGCAATATGAGCTTTAGTACGCCAGGAAACAGCAATCTGCGTGGCGGGATCCTCTGTTACGTTTTGCATGATTCGATCCGGAAAAAGACTTTCAGGATACTGCCTTTGTTGTGGGGTTTCTTTCGGTGCCGATAAGCTACAGGAAACCAATGCTGCAATCACCACAAAGTAAATAGATAACAGTTTAATAATCTTCATAATGGCTAATACTAACTACTAATTTGATAAAACGTAAAAAGGTTGTGTGTATATAGTGCCTGCCGAACCTTTAATTTCCGCTCTTACGAAACGGGCATAAGATGGTACTGCGGACATTGAGACCGAAGATCCAAAATGGATGGCTTCTGTTTCCTCGGTTCCCGGATTATGAGTAAGCCATCGGACTTCATCTACCTGATTCTCGTTATCAAATGATAACTGAATACTGGTCGCTCCAAATTCAATATCAACAATATTGAACGCTCTTTTATTGTATTGTTGGGAAGGCTTCCACAGGTATGAATATCCTTTTTGTAATGCAATTTTCACATCGGGAGCACTGCCATTTTGGATGTCGGGGTGCATTGAGCCCGGTTCGAACGACTCCAACAAAATCACATCCCGGTTCCAGCCGAGAGTTTTCTCATAGTGCATATCATCTTCACCATACAGCCAGACGGGTCTGTCAGCTCCAAGTATATGAACAATTTTGTCATAAAATGGCCGATCCTCAGGATGACGATCCTCTCTGTTAAAAACAGACTGGCCTATTAACATATCATACTTGCGATACATATCAACATACCATTCAGCAGTCAGCCCCAGACGCTCCACATATCTTCCGGGATGTGCAAAATAAGCAATACCTCCCAATTCCTGAATAATTTGAAATGTTTCATCTTCTGTTTCTGCACCCTCCGAGAGCGGGTTAAACAAACTGACGATATGATGTGGTGCCGAAACCTCACACCCCTGGATTGAAACCATATTTAATGCTACCGGGTCGCGATTCTGAAATGGTTCATTGGCCATTTCACCATAGGTTTTATTATCTTCCGTGGGGTTTTCAATATCCTTAATGGTTTCATATATTGTTGAGAGTTCTGTCCAAGGATATATCGTTTGAATATGTTCGCTGGGAATATCATAATCGTGTCCAGCCAAAGCCAGAATCCGGTATCCCTCCTCCTTGTAACGATCAATGGTTTGGTGAGGATCATATTCTTCATCGCCTAACCCGGGATGGGTATGAAACTCGGAATCGAAATGGCCAATTTTGCTCCAGTTCAAGTCCTGATAGGGAGACCAAAAAGTTCTGTTTTCCTGTTCGGAACAGGAAAAAAACATGAGTAAACCAACCAAAGTCAAGTATAATATAATACTTCGCATAATTCTTAAAGTTTAAAATATTACAAAACCCGGCAGATGAACTGCCGGGAAGAAAATAATCAGGTTTTTATAAAGAATATCTTATACCGAAATTGCTCCACCATGAATGAAATGAATTTCTGTAAGGATAAATGGGATCATTAAAATAGTGTTGGTGTGATTGATTTGTCAGGTTATTGAAGTTGGCAAAAACACGCAGGTTTGGAGTTATTTGCTGGTTTAAAGTCAAATCAAGCTGTCCGCTGTACATAAGGAATCGATCCAGGTACACATTGTGCTCACTCACAGATGGCGCACTGGATGATCCTCCCACACTATGCAACCAGGTGTCTCTATAAGAATAGGATATTTGGCCTGAGAAACCTCCACGGTCGTAAGACAATGCTACGTTAAAAATATTGGGTGCCTGTTTGGGCAAACGAATACGCCGTTCCTCGGGTACAATGATTTTGGCTTCTGAATAGATGTGACTGTAGTTGGCATAAACACCGAGCCCACTCAAAACACCGGGCAGGAAAGTTAATTGTTGCTGCCAGGCAAGCTCAATTCCGTACAGGTATGCACTTTCGCCATTTTCAGGACGATTCAGCCTGTAACCTGCGTTGTTTCCTTCGGTAATAACAGTTGATTCATTATAGATAAAGTTTCCCATGTTTTTATAGAAAACACCGGCCGAAAGGATTCCAACATTGCTTAAAAAGTGTTCAAACATCAGATCCAGGTTCATACTTGTAGAGGGTTCAAGATCGGGGTTCCCCTGAGATACTGTTTCACTGTCGCTGTTTACAAGTTCGTAAGGAACAAGATACTCAAAATCCGGCCTTGCAATAGAATTAGTATATGCAAAACGGAAATTGGTTAATGGATTAATCTGGTACTTTACATTTAACATTGGGAAGAAATTAACGTAATTCTGGTCATCAGCTTTTATAGCTTCTGTTGCCAAATAATCTCCACCATCATCAAAAATCACACGGAATCCATCATAAGTATTGCTGACCTGTTCCATTCGCACACCAGCATTTACATGAACATTTCCAAAAGTATTATCGGTAAGTGCATAGGCAGCAAATATTCTCTCATTGGCCTTATAGTTGTTTGGATCAGAATTTTCACGGAAACGATCTTCATCAAGTACAAAATCATTAATGTTATCATTAAAAAACTGCTTTCCTCTTTCCCAGTCAATGGAACCTCCCAGAGAATAACGATTGTCAATCATATTGCGGTCTTTATCTTCTGCAAACATTGCCATGGTGAGGTTCTCCGGCCCGTTATACCCTGTCCAACGCCATTCCGACATATTTCGTTCTTTGGTTTTGGTCCAAAATTTACCTCCAAATTTAAAATGTGATGAACGCCCCAACTCATAAGGAACTTCCATATTGAATGTTGCAAAGAGATCGTTATCTTTAACATCATCATTGCGTCGTTCATAATATCGGAAATTCATTTTTTCATAGTCGTTGGGATTAAAATCATTAGCAAATTCTATCATCCCAAACTCTCTGTCAGAAATATCCACACGGTAATCCGGTCTATCTGAATGACGAAAAGCATAATACTCTCTGAGCGGAATATCAAAACTTCCATATGAATAACCAATATTGTAATCCACGGTTGCTATACCTATGTCATGTTTTCCTCCTGCATTCAGAGAATACAAGTCGGTAATTCGGTTATATTCGCGAATTACCTTTTCATATCTGGCACCTGTTACGAGGTCAGGAGTTTCATAGGTTCCGTTACTGATACCATGACGTGCATCATTTCGCACCTCATACTCATCATAATTATTGAAATTCCCCATAAAGTAGATACTTGAACGGGGTGAAAAATGGTATTCAACCTGGCCGGTCATTCCCATACGCTGACGTTCAGTCTCATAGAATGAAGGACGCAACCCTGCAAGCACATCCTGATTTCCATTTCCAAAATCTTGTACGCCCCAATCGTGACGGATATCTTCGGTTGCACGATTGTCTTTTTGATAGTTGGCACTTACTACCCAGTCCAAATTTCCATCTCTCTGACCGTAGGTTGCAGAACCAATCCATTGCGGACGTCCCGACATATTATTATATCCCGATCCGGCAGTTACGTTAAACACTTTGTTGTCCCCAACAGGTCGGCGGGTAACTAAATTAATCGAACCACTCAGTGCATCAGCGTCCATATCAGGAGTAATGGTTTTACTCACCTCAATGGCAGAAACCATATCTGTATTTATAATTGCGGTATTTGTTGCCCGATTAGTTTCGTCGGTAGAAGCCACTCTTTGATTATTAATGGTGACTGTATGAAAACTGGCAGGTAATCCCCTAATCATAATTGCAGCAGCTTCACCACGCAATGGTTCAGTACTGATTCCGGGAATACGTTTCACCGCCTCTGTGATGTTATTATCAGGGAAACGCTCAATCTGTTGAGATGACACAATATTTCTTACGTTTTCGGCTTCTTTTTGCTGGTTAAAAGCTCTGGACTGTCCTCGCATCACACTGGTTACCAATACCTCACCCATGGTTAAGAAGCGTTGTTCCAGATCCGTATTCATATTGATTACTTCACCGTCTTTCACTTCAAGCTCGATTTCTCTGGTTTCATATCCCAAATATGAAACCACCAAAGTATGCCTTCCTTCGGGTAAATTTCTGAGACGATATGACCCATGAAGATCTGTTGATGTTCCAATATTTAAATCCTTTACAACAACAGTTGCTCCAACAAGACGCTCACCTGTACCTAGTTCAGAGACTCTTCCACTCACCTCATTGGAAAAATCCATTTCAGAAGAGATTTCACTAATAGTAGGATTTACTTCTGCTTTCAGAGAACTACAAAATATAACTCCTGCAATCGCAGTCATTATAATTAAAAGTTTCAGTTTAATAGTTTTCATAACACTGTAAAATTGATGTTCATTTATAAATTATGTTTATGTTTTATGCTTTCTTTCACAGTGCAAGTTTACTTCAGGAAAATGGAATAACTCATGGCAAAAGTGCCTGAAAATCACTAGTAAAAAGTACTATATGATATTAAGAAAAAGTTAAATCGACTAAGCCATAGCACATAAGAGAAACGGGTTAATTCTGTAGCAACTAAATCTTAATCACGGCTTAACAATTAATGCAGGGGGTTAGCTTTACTTTGTAACTAAAAAAGTGAGAAGAATAATTATTGCAGATGACCATGCAGTTGTTAGAACCGGATTACAGTTAATCCTGAATGAAACTGATGACCTATCGCTCTGTGCAGAAGCAACCAATGGAGAAGAACTGATTAAGCTGATAATTAATGACAAATTTGACCTCCTCATTCTGGACGCTTCAATGCCGGGCAAAGATGGACTGGATCTTTTGATTGATGTAAAAAAAATAAATCCGGAATTACCGGTTATTATTTTCACAATGAATAATGACAGTCATTATGCCGTGCGGATGATCAGAGCAGGAGCTTCGGCCTACATCAATAAAGAAACGGATACGGATTTAATCCTGAATGCAATACGTAAGGTTTTACAAGGAAAGCACTATTTCCTTCCTGAACAGTCTGACTTGCTGGAAGACATTCTCAACCTGCCGCAATCTTTGTATCAACTTCCGCATGAACAACTTTCCGACCGCGAGTTCCAAATTATGTTTTTATTATCATCAGGATTAAAAAATGGAGAAATTGCAGCCAAATTAAAAATAAGCAAGAACACGGTGGCAAACCATCGAACTTCCATTCTAAAGAAAATGAATCTGGAAAACAATGCCGAACTCACCAGATATGCCATTCAACACGGAATCATAAATTAATACATGTATTCATGAAAGTTCTATTTTTCTTCTCAACATTTTTACTAATTGGCTTTAGCTCATGTCATCAACCAACAAAGGAAAACAGTACCGACAATGAAAAGGATGCATATTTAAACATTGTAGATTCTCTTATCAATATTGATCCCTCAGAAGCTCTGAGAAGAATTAATCACTTTTTAACAGAATATCCCCAAAATGAAGATGAGTTATTTATTAAAGCAATACTTATAAAAGGTGAGATTCTTTCCTTAAGGGGGGCAAATGACAGCGCTCTTATACATTTTAATATCGCTCAAAAGAAATCATTGGATCTTGATAACGCAGAACTTTATCTTCGCTCAAAACTCGCCTTAGGAAAAATTCTATACAGCAGAGGTGAGTACAATAGTGCACTGGAGATTTTTACAACTGTACAACAATTATCTTCAGACCAAAATTTAATGTATAAAAACACCCGTGCTACGTATTACATCGGAAAGTATTATCATACAACGGGAAACTTTAACCGAGCCATGGACTTTTATATCAAGGCACTACAGCAGACAGATAAAGACAAGGCTTCTCCTTTAATAACCTACCTGAAGTTAAGCATAGGAAAGTGTTTTTTAAACAATGGTGACACTAACACATCGTTGTATTATTATCAGGAGGCCTATAAAAATGCCATAACAACCGGGAACCTTATTGCAATAAGTCATGCTTTAAATCATCTTGGTTCCATAAATAATATATTGGGACAACATGAACTATCCTTACACTATCATTATCTGGCTCTTGAATTAAGAGAGACCCTTGCCCTACCATCAGAAAAAGCCATATCCTACAACAATCTGGGGCGCACATGGTTGAAGTCCGGAAATATCGACAGTGCAGTTATTTACTTCGAGAAATCACTAAAATCAAGTTTGGCAGCCGAATATAAAAAAGGTACCGTAAAAGCCTTAACAAACCTTGCAAGAACAGGTCATCAAAACAAAACGGAGATGTATCAGAACGCCTTATCAATGGCCGAATCTTCAAATTATAATGCGGGAATTGCCAATGCGCGATTAAATATGGGCTTACTATATTTTGAAAACGGAGATTTTAATAAGGCCATCGAAAGCTTATATATAAGCTTGGACAAGGCGAAAAAATCCAAACTCAGCGAAACCATTCCACATATACACAAAGGATTGTACAAATGTTATTTAAAAATTAATGATCTTCAAAAAGCCATGTCTCATCTTGAAGAGTACTCCCGGCTAAAAGAAAGGTGGTTACTGGAAAAAAATCAACAACAACTGGCAGAAATGTTTATTCTGTTCGAAGCTGATAAAATGGAACAGAACAATCAAATACTTAAAGCAGATAACCAATTAAAAGAAATGTCCATTAAAAGAAAAAAAATGCTTATTGGTTTCATAATTGGTGCTTTAATCCTTTTTATCCTTCTTTCGCTATTGATTTATTGGCGGTTTTATAACAACCGACAAGCACATAGAAAGCAAATGGAACTAAACCATCAGCTGGAAATAGCCAATCGCGAAAAGGACAAACTGATGAGCATCATCAGCCATGAACTGAGAAATCCTCTATATTGGTTCCAAAACCTCACAAAATCGCTCTCAATAAAACATCGTGTTCTGCCCCCTGAAACAACCGAAAAAAGCTTATTGGCTTTGGATGAATCAGCAAGTCAAACATTTCACCTAATGGATAATCTGCTATTTTGGTCACGGTCGAGACTCAACAGAATCACACCTAAAAACGATTTAACAAATATTCATCTGCTCATAAATCAGAATACCCGAATTTTTTCTTCCATTCTGGAACAGAAGGGTATCATGCTGGTGAATAATATTCCGAATGACCTTGCAATAAAAACCGACCCAAACCTCATTGGTTGTGTTTTCCGCAATCTTGTGAGCAATTCAATAAAATTCACTCCATCAAATGGCCAAATTATAATTGATGTTATTAAAAACTCAGAAAACATAGTATTCTCTGTTACTGATAATGGCAAAGGAATAGAACCTGCAATTCGGGAGAAGCTATTTAAGCAAAACAAAGAAATTTCAACATTGGGGATTATGAATGAACATGGTTCAGGACTGGGATTAAAACTCTGTTTTGAGTTTATTGAAATGTGCGGTGGTGGTATGTTTTTGGATTCTGAACATCAAAATGGAACTAAGATTTGCTTTTCGCTGCCCGTGCCAATCGCAGAGGCATTTCAAACTGTTCAAAAACCAGAAACTTTCAGCGCAAACACTTTGCGCCATAAGGTCTCTGAGTTCAATCCAATTACAATGGACTAATTTACCACCCCACAATAGCTACCCTAACTCCCCAATGTTGATATTTCCCCTCCGAAAATCCTGCAAAAGCACCAATGGTGCCTGCCATAAATATACGGCTGATGCTGTAACCAATTTGTGTGTAATGCGAAATTTGTGGTGTGTGAAGATAGTTGAAATGCAGGTTTTCATTCCACATGCGGCTGCTTAAAACCGGGAGGTTTTTAAGCAGTAACCAAGGCGATGAGTAGGTTGTGTTGGCTCTGACAAACCACTCATTGGTGGATGTACTGTAATCATCCAACAGCATAAGTGAATTGCCTGGATTACTAAAAACAGCCGGTATTTTTGACCCCTCAAAATGCTTAAACCTTGAAAAATGCATCTGTTCATTCCTCAAAAAGGTTCCTCCTGAAACTTCCCATGAAAACACAGGCATAAATGAAAACTCAGCTTCTTTTCGGATACTGCTTTCAAGTAACAGATAATCGGAATGGCTGCCTAAAATTTTAGAACCATGCTCCACCCCCAATGTGAATGTGGGATAGTCGGAATGGGACATGATTTTGCGACCATTGTTGATCCGGTAATAATACCGCGGTGTATATTCCAGCTCCAATCGTGAAACAAATGCCTTTTGAGAATCAAAATGCTCACCGGCTACTGAGCTATTCGTAATATCGTTGGCATGATAGTCTCTATCCTGATAGAAAAAGGAATAATTGGTGCTATTTTCAAGCGGGTTGTATTGATGCCATGCTAAGCCGGTGGTCAGACGCAATCCATTGGCAATATCTATTTTGTTTCGAAGAGAAACGAAATCATTCTCATAAAACCTTGAATAATTTTCTTTAAACAATAGAGAAGAAGCCATGTTTAACAATGGAGCCACTCCTCGTGTACGTTTGTAATCATATGCACCCGACCCGGCTTCGATGGTTAACAATCCACGCCTTAATGGCTGGTAGTTCTGACGGATGCCCATCTCTCCAAAAAGTGCTTTTCGGTTAAAGGCATATCCAATATTTGTATTGATTACCATGCGATGCAGAGAATCCTGTTGCCAACGAAAATCAACTGATTGCCGGTACCGCCAACCATCTACGGCATTAAATCCAATGCCTCTAAGGTTTGTCAACCCGCCGTAATGCACCTGAAAATCACCCTCACGGGGTACGTTTCCGCCCCACATTACAAATTTTCGGGCTCTGGTAAATCCGGAAACACTCTTTGTAGTATCTGTGCGAGTTGTATCTGCGACAGCCTTGAGGCTGTCGCGTACAGCAAATGAACGGGCTTCATGGCGGGTTAGCGGCACAGGTCTTAAGCGGTTCCAGTCAATAGAATCCTGTTTTAAGGAATCCTGTTTAACATGTACATGATAAGTACGTTCAATTTCCAGAGATTCCACCTGCTCGCGGCTGCGACTTTCACGTTCGACCATGGAAGCCAGTCGCATCATATCTCTGTTACTCAACTCTTCTTTTGCCATCAAGGTCTCTATGCGCTGCTGATTGCGAGTAGGCTCAACTTCTTTAGGCTTCTCCTCATCAAGCAAACCAACATCAACTGTATTTGAGGCGTTCATTTGAGAGGCCAGTATTTCGGGAACTGCCAACAGATTATTTGGTTCGACTTTTAGATATTTCACAGATCCAATGTAATTCACCGCGGCCTGAAGGCCCATGATGCTCACATCCAAATCAAAATGATGGCTGATAGGTAGCCAAATGCCATGCTGAACCGGCGAATAAACCTGACGCATACGAACTTCCCCATAAAAGGCTTCAAGTGTAAAATCCAGTGAGTGAATATTCCATAGCCCCTCTACAAGATATATGTCTCCCTCAACCAATTGCTGGCTTTTTCGTCGCGGAATTACCCGGATTCGATTGATGATGTGACCACCCTCCGATATGTACCCCTCATACCTGAATCTGTAATGTCGCATGGCTTGTGGCGACAGTGGCGAAACGAACATTTCGTTATTTGGATCGTAAAAACTTGACCCGATGTAGCCAATTGGGGTAGTCTCCTCTGCAATGGGAAATGTACTTTGCGAATGGATTACCGTATGGTGAACGGTATCCGGAGCAGCAAATTTTATAAGATTCATTGATTCCTGAGTATATGTATCCTCCGGTTGCACCTGAATATCATTAACACTTAACCTGTTTCGCAACAATCGGGGGATTTTTTTCATCTCCAGTGAACCACGCAGATACACTTCGGCCTCATATCGTTCAGCTAGTCGGAGGTAATATGGCGCCAACCCAATGGCACGCCGCATCATGGCATAGGCGGGGTCTTCGCCCCCGGAATAAATACGCACTTCCTGCAGCTGAAACTGAACCGGATAAAATTCAATGTCCAGTTCAAGCCATCGATCTTCCCGAACATTAATCTTAAATTCCTGCTTTGCAAATCCCATGGCCTGAAAAATCACAGTGTAAGAACCGATGTCCAGACGAAGTTCGTAATAGCCATCATTGTTAGAGGTCACACCCATGTGAGTCTCTTTAACAAAAACAGAAGTACCGGGAACGGCATTTCCATCAAGATCAACAACACGCCCTTTGAGGCCTGAGCCATAGGAAAAATGGTACGATAATGTTAAAACCAGAAGAAAAAGCAGACGTTTTAACCAATAGAAATTGCACATATTTTGAGTTTTTGAAAAGGTTATATGTCTAATGCGATCTATTTAACAAAAACAGTGCCTAAAAATTTAACTATAATTTTACGAAGGTGGCTGAGCTTGTCGAAGCCACCTTTTTTCTTTATTTTTGCAAAACGGGGAACAGAACAGACAAAAACAGAAAAATTAAACACACATCCATGCCAAACATTTCGAAACGAGGATTAGAGATGCCTGCATCTCCAATCCGGAGACTGGTTCCTTTTTCAGAAGATGCCAAATCCAGAGGCATTACTGTTTATCATTTAAACATTGGTCAGCCCGATATCAAAACCCCTGAAGTGGCCATTGAAGCCATGAATAAACTAAAGATAAAAACGATTGAATACAGCCACTCTGCCGGCATTGAATCCTATCGCAGGAAGCTGGTTGAATACTACAAAAATCTTGGAATCAACATCGATAAGAACCAGATACTTGTGACAACCGGAGGATCAGAAGCCATCTCACTCACTTTTTTGAGTTGCATGGATCCCGGTGATGAAGTCATCGTTCCCGAACCTTTCTACGCCAATTATTATGGATTTGCAACGGCTGCCAGCATAAAGGTAGTGCCTGTGGCATCATCCATTGATGACGGATTTGCCCTTCCAGCCATTGGAGAAATTGAAAAGATGATTACCCCGCGGACGAAAGCTATATTCATTTGTAACCCCAACAATCCAACCGGTTACTTATACTCGCGGGAGGAACTGGAACAATTGCGGGATGTTGTGAAAAAACACAAACTGTACCTGTTCTCCGACGAGGTGTACCGTGATTTTTGCTACACCGACAAGCCCCATATGTCGGTTATGCATTTGGAAGGCATTGAGCAAAATACGGTGATGATTGACTCTGTATCAAAAAAATACAGTGAATGTGGGCTTAGAATAGGAATGATGGTGTCCAAAAACCGTGACATCATTGATACGGCGCTAAAATTTGCTCAGGCCAGACTTAGCCCCCCTTCTCTGGGTCAAATTGCAGCTGAGGCCTCATTGGATACGCCGGCATCTTACTTTAAAGAAGTACACAAAGAGTATATCAAACGACGTGATTTTCTTGTTGAAGGACTCAACAAAATACCCGGTGTATATACACCGGTTCCCAAAGGAGCCTTTTACACCGTTGCAAGACTACCCGTGGACAATGCCGACAAGTTTTGCCAATGGATTTTAAGTGATTTCTCGTACAAAAACCAAACCGTGATGATGGCACCGGCCTCAGGCTTTTACACCACTCCCGGTAAAGGAATTGATGAAGTGCGAATTGCATACGTGCTGAACATCGAGAACCTTAAAAACGCTATAGAAACTCTTGAAAAAGCGCTTGAGGCATATCCCGGAAGAAAATAAATCCATATTTACATCGTTATAGCTGATGAAACGGAATGTTTATGAAATGAGCGGTAATGGCAAAAAAGCTTTGACCTATCTTCAATTAAACAACACCGGAAGCAAAATGAAATTTGATTGATAATTGGATTATGATGAGATTGTTGTGGTGGTTTTTGCTGGTAATACTTCCTTTTTTTTCATTGAAAGCTGAAAAAACAGAGGCTCCCGGGTTAATTATTTTTTTGGTTATAGACGAATTAGATAATGAGCAAATTCTCTTGCTTCAAAGAGAATTCTCCTCACAGGGAATAAATCGCATATCCCGCACGGGTATGCGATTTATGAATGCAT
This sequence comes from Alkalitalea saponilacus, assembly GCF_900168165.1. Classification (GTDB taxonomy): domain Bacteria; phylum Bacteroidota; class Bacteroidia; order Bacteroidales; family Marinilabiliaceae; genus Natronoflexus; species Natronoflexus saponilacus. The sequence continues at coordinate 497,840 of NZ_FUYV01000001.1, read as the reverse complement.
ATACTTCAGACATTTCCGGATATCCGGGAACACGTATTGCGTCCCTTTACTCGGGCACTTCGCCATCAACCCATGGACTAATTGGAGAAACCTGGGTAAATCGAAGAAACAACCAGTTCATTCAGCCGGCATCCTACGATTCTGCTCAAATACCAACAGTTTTATCGTACAATCAGTCTAAAACAATTGCCGATTATCTTAAATCAGTTTACGGTTCAGAGGCTAAAAATGCCACCATCTCTGTTAATGCTCCCTGGCTGATTCATGCCAACGGATACAGTCCCGATCACATTTTCACCTACGACCAAAATCGCGGATTTTTTTATGATGCATCAAATCCGGGGAAAAAGGATGACTGGATGAACAGTTTTAACCAGAGCATCAACAACACCAACCTTTTGAACAGACAATGGGGACCGGTGAAAGACATCACCAGCTATGTTGAATTTCGCTATTTACCTGATGAAAAGAGAAAGGATTTTCGAAGCTTTTTATATAACATGCGAACCGGAACCGAAGCACCATTCTCACGCATTGCCGGATCGCCATACATCAACACGCTTATTCGGGATTTCACCGTATCTTTTCTAGCCAACACCGGATTCGGAAAATCAAGCGTTCCCAATCTCCTGACCATACAATTCACTACGCGTCCTTTCACAAAAACCAACGGAACCATACTTCCTGCTGAAAAAGAAGACATGCTGTTAAGGTTGGATCAGGACATCGCCTCGCTGCTTACATTCCTGGATTTTGAATTTGGACGGGACAACTATCTGCTGGTGCTAACTGCAGGAGCAAACAGCATGCCGGATCAAACCACCACAGGAAAAGCTGGAATTACAACAGGAACAGTTGAGTTCAGAAGAGTTGTGTCGTTATTAAACCTTTACTTGATGGCGCAATACGGACAAGGCCAATGGGTAACAGGCATCCATGACAACTTTCTCTATCTGAATCACCAATTAATTGAGGAGAACCAACTCGAGTTGGAAGTTATACAAGAAAAAACGTGCAGATTCCTGGTGGAGTTCAGCGGAATAAAACATGCCATTTCAGTCTGGAACAAAATATTCAACAGCGAAAAGCAACCTGTTTTATCCGACAATCTGTTTTCTCGCCGACTACCTGATATCTACATAGAGCTATTGCCCGGATGGAGCACGCCTGCAACAAGCCTGGGTACCCGACAAACAGGCAAAAGCGGGAATAATTTTGTACCGCTATTTGTTTCCGGAACAGGTATTCGTGACGGAGCTTGGATAACACCATTCAACATCAACAAATTAACGCCCATCCTACTTCAGTTGTATGGGATCAATCACCCGGAATTGATTTATATGGAGCAGGTTAATTTGTTTAAGTAGAGTAATCAACTTAGAAGGTAATAATAGTCAACGACCTTGTGTTTTACCTGACGTTTATATTCACAACTTCTCGAGAATATTATTTATTGCTTAACTATCAAACAGATAGAACTCCATAGTCGCCCTAATCCATCAACTAACAGTATAAAACTTACTAACCTCTAATATCTGATAGTCTAACAATCTATTGCATCCAGGAAAGCTTTTACGAGTTCAGGATCTTTTTCCAGAGCATTACCGACTACGATAAGATCGGCGCCGGCATCGGTTGCGGATTTCATAATTGCCGGTGTGACAATTCCACCACCTACCATCAACGGAATATTCAAATGCCGTTTTACATCGGAAATCATTGAAGGAGATACAGGCCGTTTTGCTCCGCTACCTGCATCCATGTAAATCAACTTCATACCGAGCATTTCACCCGCCATGGCCGTGGCAATGGCGATGTCATTTTTCTCAGCAGGTATGGGTCGCGTCTGGCTCATGTATTCCACCGATGTATAGTTTCCACCATCAATTAACATATAACCGGTGGAGATAGGCTCTATCTTGTGCCTATGAATAAATGGCGCTGAAACAACTTGATTGCCAATTAACAGTTCAGCATTTCGTCCTGATATCATGGAAAGAAAAAGTACGGCATCTACATTGAATGTGAGATGGGTAGGACTACCGGGGTACAAAACCACAGGCATATCCAACTCGGTTTTCAGATAATCAACAAGTGGTTCAATTGGATTTGAGATCAGACTGCCTCCAACCAGAAGCAATTGCGGCGATTGTTGCTTCATTGAAGCAACAAATTGCTCCAGTTTTTCACCATGACACTTATCGGGATCTACCAAAAATGCCAATATTTTTTGCTTTCTGCGAAATCTGTCGGTAATAAAGTCAAATATCATGGTGTCTTCAAATCTTATTCAACAAATACAAATGTAACCTAATTACCAATGCCATACAAGATAATATTCATCGGTGATTTTGTAAGAAAGATCATATACCTGACAAGGAGAATCCTCAAAAAGGATTCTCCCGGAGAGCGTTCCTGATTTTTCCGGCAAAAAGGGATCAATTAACATTTGATCTTTAAAAATGATGCCCTGAATTCCTGCTGTCTTATATAAAGTCTCCTTGGCGCACCAAATTACGGCATGGTAAGTGGGTTCATCTCTTCCGGATATGAATTTCTCTTCTGTAGGATTTACAAATCGCTCACTTAATTTTGATATCCTGGGAGAGGGATACTCCATGTCAACACCACATATTTGAGTGGACACCAGCACTGTAGCAAACCCCTTGGTATGTGAAATGGTGACGTTAAGATCTGATTTGTTAAGATTTGGTTTTCCCGAAGAGGTATGACTAACGCATGGAGGCAAACCGGTCAGTCTCTGAATCAACAATCGTGAAGCCAGCCATTCCAAACGTTTTTCAGGATTGGAAATCAGTTTTAACTGATTTCGCATCAAATCGGTAAAAGAAAGCAACTCGGCGAGTTGCTTTTCTGTTTCTTTAATTTTCCAGACTGAGAGGAAAGATCTGTTTTCTTTATTCGTTTCAAATACAACCGGCATAATACAATATCAATCATTCCATTTAATGGTTTCCATCAGATGAATCACATCATCTGTAATGAAATCAATAACCGGGTTGAGGGAGTCTCTGTTTGGCCGAACCTGAAAGTAAAGCGAACCTCTTAGAAAATGCCTGGCACTGTCGGTCACAAGAAACTGAACCGGTGAGGCAGCGTCGCCTTTAATTTCAAACAGCATTCCATACACATTCTTTTCTTCGTCGAAAAAGAGCATCTCTTCAATGGCATCTGCTTTTACAACATGGTTATAAGCAAAACGAATGTTATCCTCCAGCAGGTCATACAAATTATCATCAACCTCTTTATAGCTGATGTGTACCCGTGCCTTAAACTGGGGGAAATATAGGTTAATCCAGTGAGGCTCTGCGCTTCTTGAAACATCGGTTTCTATTCTTCCATACACAGGATACTCGAATCCATATGGCATGGTGGTATCAAGAAAAACATACTCCTTTTCCGGTAAATCAATCCGGAAAAAGCCCCGTGGTTTTGGAGTTCCTCCTTGTGAACACCCTGCCACGAAAAGCGCAATCGCACCTGCAACCAAAACAAAACGCTTTACCAACTGCATCATCTTCATCCTTTATTTTCTGGTAAATATCTGATTTTCTTTATCCGACGGTTGTCGGCCGCCATAATTGTAAATTTATAGGGCGGATACTCAACTACTTCATGCTTTAACGGGATTTCACCCTTAATTTCGAGCAACAATCCTGCCAGGGTTTCAGCTTCTCCTGACACGTCACGAAAAGCATCTTCGACCAGTCCTGTGGCCTTAAAGAAATCTTTCAGCAAAGTTTTCCCTTCAAAGACATAGGACCCGTCCTGCATGATGGTGAAATTTATCTCGTCTTCATCCATCTCATCACTGATTTCGCCAACAATTTCTTCCAGAATATCTTCCAGCGTAACAATCCCCGAAGTACCACCATACTCATCAACAACGATGGCCATATGTATTTTATGGGTTTTAAATTCCTGAAGCAGATCGTTGATCCGCTTGGTATCGGGAACATAGTAGGCCTGGCGAATCAAGCCCTGCCATTTGAATGAATTGTCTTTGCCAAGATGGGGCAGTAAATCCTTAACGTACAAAATTCCTTTGACATCGTCCGGTCCGTCATCGTAAACCGGGATACGTGAGTATCCCGACTCAACAATTACAGAAATCACTTTTGAGAACTCACTCTTCAAATCCAGATCCACAACATCAACCCTGGCCGTCATAATCTCCTCCACATTTATATTCCCGAACGAGACTATTCCTTTAAGAATATCCTTCCCCTCAGTAATATTATCATCGGTCAGTTCCAGTGCATGAGATATATCGTCCAGAGAAATACCTTTTATCTTTTTTGCCAATCGCCTGTTTACCACATTGGTTGACTTGACCATTAGTATGCTTACCGGCTTAAAAAAACGCGACAGAACCAATAACGGATATGCCATGAAAGCAGAAAATTTTCGCGAATAGAGCCCTGCATAGAGTTTAGGCAATATTTCGCCAAAAAGGAGAATCATTCCAGTGATAAACACCACCTCAATAATAAACTGCCATGCCCCTGGCGTGGTGAAAACAACCAACTCACCAACAATGTAAGCAGTCAGAATGACGATGCTTACATTGACAAAATTATTACTGATGAGTATGGTGGCCAACAACAGTTCAGGGTTCTCCAAATGCTTAACTGCACGCTTGCCAGCTCTGCTTTCCCCCTCTCTCATTTCGGACAGATCGGTTGGTTTTAGAGAAAAATAAGCAACCTCAGATCCGGAAATGAGAGCCGAACTTAACAGTAACAACAGAATAATGATGATAGACAGCAATAGTCCCGGTGTAAATGCCTGAAACTGCAAAAACATCAGTGCTGATTGAATCTGAATGAGCGAATCTGCTTCCAATACTACCTATTAATATTTAAAATGGTAAATCGTCCTCAGGCCCGGATTCACCGGCATTAAAGGAGCCCTGATCTGAGCTGTTACTTAAATTGTTTTGTGCCGCAGACTGTTGGTTTGAGGAGGTATGCTGCATAGGTTGATCAGCGCTGCCTGCCTGATCATTATCACCTGAACTGCGACGCCCTAATAAATTAATGGTATCTGCATAAATCTCGGTCATATACTTTCTCACACCATTGGCATCATCATAGGAACGTGTTCGAATGCGGCCTTCAACATAAAGCTGAGTCCCCTTTTTGATATAAGATTCGGCAATTTTGGCCAATCCGCGCCATGCAACAATGTTGTGCCATTCGGTGCGATCGGGGACTTCCTGCCCATCGCGGGTTTTAAATCCACGTTCAGTGGTAGCCAACGGAAAATTAGCAACTGCCTGATCATTATCGAAATAACGGACTTCGGGATCTTTCCCGACATTTCCAACTAATATTACTTTATTTACCATATACAAATATAATAATAAGGTTAATGGATTAAGTTTAACAAAGCTAAAATACAAAACTTACTTTGCCAAAACAAATTCTACATATTCGTATAAATAAGAAAACGTCGGATGATTAATCGTTTAAGGGTTAACAACCTAAAATAAAAGATCATTAATTTTGTTTTCGATGAGTTTAGGCACCGGGTAACTGTTTAACTCGTTTAAAGCGACATTAATTGATTTGTTACCATTGAAAAGTTCAGGAAAATCCTTTGCATTTTTTGCCTTAAGCAAAAAAAATCGGGCGTGAATATTTCTGTGTGTCAAAATATGAACAGCATCTCCCACAATATTTACTTTGTATTCTGCCCCAATCCAAGATTCTGCTATTTTATTCTTAACGTCTTTGGTTGACATAAGCGAGTTGGTTTCAATCAACGGAAAATCATACAAACCCTCCCATATATCACCTTTGCCTCTTTTTTTTAATCGCATTGAACATCCATCTGTAACAATCAGATAGTTGAAGTAACGCGATTTTCGTGTCAATTTTGAAAGTTTAACCGGAAAACCATCTTGTTGCCCCAAATGAAATGCCTTACATTCTGAATTTAATGGACACGAATTACACTCTGGGTTTGATGGTTTACAAACCATAGCACCCAGATCCATCATGGCCTCATTGAAATCTCCCGGTTTTGCCTCATCAAGTAAATTAGTTGCCAGTTTTTCAATAACCTTACGCCCTTTTCCGGTATCAACAGGAACATCCATAGCAAAATAGCGCGACAACAACCGTACAACATTGCCATCTACTACAACACACTTTTCACCAAAAGCAATCGACGCGATTGCTGCAGCCGTATATGGACCTATGCCCTTAAGTTTCTGCAACTCGGATTTTGATGATGGAATGATTCCATCATATTGATCCACAACAGTTTTTGCAGCCTCATGAAAATTACGTGCACGAGAATAGTAACCCAATCCCTGCCATACCTTTAAGACTTCATCGATTGGTGCATTGGCGAGACGTTGAATATCCGGAAATTTACTTAGAAAGTTTAAATAATAATTTGTACCTTGTGATATCTGAGTCTGTTGCAGGATGATTTCTGAAACCCATACATGATATGGGTTACTGGTTTTTCTCCACGGCAAATCACGTTTACTAATATGATACCATCCAATTAAAGAGCGTTCGAAATCGGTCATTTTTAAAATTTTATCCAAAAATACCGCTTTTAGTTTTTTTTTAAAACCAAAAGGATTTATATTTGCAATCTGAAAAATTAAAACTAGTGTCTAATTTACTGATAATTAAATAATTTTAAAAGCAATGACAAAGGCTGATATTGTAAACGAAGTTTCGAAAAACACTGGAATTGAGAAGGTTACAGTACAGAAGACTGTTGAAGCCTTCATGGAAACCGTAAAAGGCAACCTGGTGAAGGGTAAAAATGTTTATCTGAGAGGTTTCGGAAGTTTCATCATCAAGAAAAGAGCAGAGAAAACTGCCCGTAACATTTCTAAAAACACAACCATTATTATCCCTGAACACTTCATCCCTTCTTTCAAGCCCTCTAAGAGCTTTGTTACCAAGGTGAAGAATAACGTGAAGTAAAGGAAGAATTTTAATTTAAAACCTATTGCGATGCCAAGTGGTAAAAAGAGAAAAAGGCATAAGATGGCCACTCATAAGAGGAAAAAAAGACTAAGAAAAAACAGACATAAGAAGAAGAAATAGTCTGTTCTGAGAAGAACTTTAAAGAACAAACAGGACAATGTCTGTTTGTTCTTTTCGTTTAAGAATTAACGTTCTTTGAAATTTTATTAATTAATTTATTTTATAGTGAGTGCAGAACTATACGTTGATGTAGCTCCTAAAGAACTAACTATTGCTCTGCTTGAGGACCGCAAATTGGCGGAACTAAGAAAAGAGCAAAGCAATGTTCAGTTTGCCGTTGGCGACATTTATCTTGGGAAAGTTAAGAAAATCATGCCAGGATTAAATGCAGCATTTGTTGATGTAGGGTACGAAAAAGATGCCTTTTTACACTATCTTGATCTTGGACCACAATTTCGAACCCTTCAAAAATATGTAAGCCAGCTAAAGACTAAAAAAGGAGCCGCTGCATTGCACAAGCTAAAGCCGGATGAGGACATAAATAAAAACGGAACGATTTCAGAAGTATTAAACCCGGGACAAGAGGTTTTAGTTCAGGTTGCCAAAGAGCCAATTTCGACAAAAGGACCCCGACTGACCTCCGAAATATCCATCGCAGGCCGTAACCTGATTTTAATACCATTCTCCGACAGGGTTTCGGTAAGCCAAAAAATTCAGCGCCCGGAAGAGCGCAATCGTTTAAAGCGATTACTTTTGAGCATCAAACCAAAGAATTATGGCGTGATAGTTCGTACCGTCGCTGAAGATAAGCGCGTTGCTGAACTTGACAAGGAGTTGCGTACCTTGGTGAAACGTTGGGAAGAGTCCGCTCTCAAACTGAAGGAAACCAAAGCACCAGGATTGGTTGTTGGAGAGATTGGAAGAACTACAGCTTTTTTAAGGGACTTGTTTAACCCGACATTTCATTCCATATATGTTAATAATCAAGATGTTTTTCGCGAAATCCGCGACTATATAGAATTAATTGCTCCCGGACGTGAAAAGATTGTTAAATTCCACAATGGCAATGTTCCAATTTTTGACCAATATGGAATTGAAAAACAGATAAAAGCGTCCTTTGGGAAAACCGTATCATTTAGAAGCGGTGCATATCTGATTATTGAACATACAGAAGCGCTTCACGTCATTGACGTTAACAGCGGAAATCGTTCCAAATCGGCATCCAACCAGGAGAGCAATGCTCTGGATGTAAACCTGGCCGCTGCCGAAGAAATAGCACGTCAACTCAGACTCCGGGACATGGGCGGAATCATCGTGGTGGATTTTATTGATATGCAGGATAACGAACACCGTCAAAAGGTGTTTGAAAAGATGAAAGAAGCCATGGCTTCTGACAGAACCAAGCATAACATACTACCTCTCAGCAAATTTGGACTGATGCAAATCACCCGCCAACGCGTCAGACCAGAAATGCTAATTGAAACCGAAGAGAAATGCCCCTCATGTTTGGGTACAGGAACCATTGGCCCCTCGGTGCTGTTTGATGACAAAATAGAGCAAAGTGTCCGGCTAGCTGTGCAACAGCAAAATTTAAAGAAATTGACCCTGTGGGTACACCCATATCTGTATGCCTATTTAAAAAGAGGTTTTCCTTCAAAAGTATTGAAGTGGAGATTAAAATATGGATTTGGATTAAAGGTGCTACCTTCTGATTCTATGGCATTTTTAGAGTTCAAGATCACTGATCATAAAAACCAAAAAGCCGGTCTCAAATGAGACCGGCTTTTTTTTTGTATCAATCTCAACTAAACACCTCATATTGCTTCATCACATCGTTCCAAAAAAGGAGCAATTAGTATTATAATATTATTTAACAAATTCTTCCCTAAAATATAAACCAGAATAATCTATATTTGAAATGAACAACTAGTGCAACAAGACAGTTTAACAAAGGCAAAACAATCGTAAAAATCGACTATGAGGTTACTCTCCATTCTCCATTCAAACGGATTAACCTTCCCACTTGAAAATCCCGTGTTGATTTTTTCAGTCATCCTGTTCATCATCTTGTTTGCTCCATTGGTTTTAAACCTACTGAAGGTTCCCCATTTAATAGGGCTGATTATTGCCGGAGCCGTTGTTGGTCCCAATGGCATTAATTTACTGATGCGCGATAGCAGTGTGGAACTTTTTGGCACTGTAGGGCTGCTTTACATCATGTTTTTGGCCGGGATGGAGATTGACATGGCAGATTTTCGGAAAAACAGTCGAAAAAGTATCATATTTGGCCTATACACTTTTATCATCCCCATGATATTGGGAATACTTTCAGGAGTCTATTTGTTAGGATTTAACCTGACAACATCCATCCTCCTGGCCAGTATGTTTGCTTCGCACACATTGGTTGCATATCCTGTAATAAGCCAGTATGGCATAAGCCGTAACAGAGTAGTTGGCATTACGCTCGGAGGTACCATGATTACAGACACGCTCGCTCTTCTTGTCTTGGCTGTTATAGTGGGTATGACCAGAGGCGAAATTGATCCTGGTTTTTGGCTGACTCTCTCTATTTCCATGGCAATTTTTATTGCAGTGGTAGCCTTTTTGGTTCCTCTTTTAGGAAGATGGTTTTTTAAACGCTATGGAGACAAAGTATCTCAATACATTTTTGTACTCGGAGTTGTATTTGTTTCGGCGTATCTGGCTGAATTAGCCGGAGTGGAAGCCATTATCGGTGCATTCCTGGCAGGACTGGCTCTTAACCGGCTGGTGCCAAACACTTCTCCACTTATGAACCGTATTGAGTTTGTGGGAAACGCTCTTTTTATACCGTTTTTTCTTATTGGAGTTGGAATGTTGATCGATTTTCGTGTGCTGATTTCAAATTTTGAGGCCATATTGGTTGCCATTGTAATGACTGTTGCCGCTACCACTTCAAAATACATTGCAGCTTACCTGACACAAAAAACTTTCAACTTTACCAAAGATGAACGCCGAGTTATTTTTGGTCTCAGCAATGCGCAGGCAGCAGCTACGCTTGCTGCCGTTCTGGTAGGATACAATGTAATCCTGGGGGAAACCGATGCCGGTGAACCAATACGCCTTTTAAACGAAAACATTTTGAACGGGACCATCCTGATGATCCTGGTTACGTGTACCATCGCGTCCTTTGTTGCGCAAAAAGGAGCTCAGAATATCGCACGACAAGTGGGTGATACTGAAGAAGAAAAGAATCAAAAAGCCAAGCCTGATAATGAGAAATTACTCGTAACCATAAGTCATCCCGACACCATTGAAGAATTGGTAAATCTGGCCATTACACTTAAAAGCAAATCCAACAGTGACTTGTATGGGTTAAATGTTGTTTCTCAGGAAAGTTTTGACCCTGTGAAAGAACGTGAAGCCAGAAATACATTACAACGTGCGGCAACGGTTGCTGCTGCAACCGATAAACACATGCAGGAACTACTCAGATATGATCTTAATGTTGTAAACGGCATCACCAATGTTGTTAAAGAACAAAAGATCACTGACATATTTATGGGTCTGCACCACAAAAGTAAAATTGCCGGATCGATTCTGGGCAGCATTACTGAAGGATTGCTTTCACAAAGCCATGCAACCATATTTATATATCGGATTATTCAACCACTGTCAACTGTAAAAAGACATCTGGTAATTGTCCCGCCCGACGCCGAAAAAGAACCGGGATTTGCTTTCTGGATTATGAGAATCTGGAAGCTCGCAGATAATACCGGGGGCAAACTCCTATTTTACGGGCAGGAATCAACCCTTAAAGTCATTGCCAAGCTGCATAAAAAACATCCTGTACCTGCTGAGTTTAAAGAGTTCGACGATTACGACGATATTCTGGTAATTCTTGCCGAAGCAGGCGAAGATGATGGAGTAGTGGTGGTCATGAGTCGAAAAAATGCAGTCTCCTATCAGGGTATCATGGCAAGAATTCCGAAATACCTGAAGAAATACCTGAAGAAAAACAACTTCATACTGGTATATCCGCGCCAACACGGATTTAAAGAAGCGGTGCTGAATGACTTTGGGAACCCCGAAAAGCTTGACTTCCTGAGCGAAAACATTGAACGCATTGACAACCTGATTGATAATATTTCGAGAATGCTGAGGAGAAATTGAATTAATTTGAAAACATTTACGCTGTATTGCTCCAATGGAACCGGTATTAGTCCTGGAGAAATCGGAATTCAATCATCTTTTGATGTGGTGCGCTTTTTATAAAAACATCTCACACATCTCATTAAACCTCTTTAGCTGGGTTTCGCCATGACGGCTCATCCCTTTTCGGACTTTATGAAGAGATTTCTCTTTTGTTAAATCTTTTCCTTTTGAATAAAATTTATCGGCAAAACAGATGATTTTTTCCTCTATAGTTTCCGGAAGCATATCAACATGAGGAAGAGGTAGCTTTTGCGTTATGATTTCATCTGCTGACAAACCTGCTCCGGTGTGACGTTCGCAAATTGCTGCTAAATGATGTAATCCATGCTCTCTTAGCATATTACCTCCAATGATTCCATGAAGAATATAAGGGTGTTCACCAAAACAATGTATTTCCGGAGCATAGGTTTCTACTATGCCGATATCGTGAAGCATACACCCCTCTCGTAGTAATATCTCATCAGCTTCCAGCTCAGGGTGCTCAGAGGCTATCTGTAGCGCCTTTTCCATAACCATCAAGCTATGGGTTTTAAGGATATTTCTTGCCTTTTTGTCCCTAGGATAATATTTGTCGATAATCTGTTCTACCATCATTCACAATAATACGAAAAAGCAATGGGTAAAGTTTGTAATGCTTTGAATTTATTTAAAGACTTTTTTGTCTTTTTATACTGTAATCTTATATCTAATATATACATTTGCAATATTAAAGACTTTTTTATCCTCAATTAAAACAGAATAGTTATGACAATTTTAAATCAAACAATTGGTAAATTGGTAGCAAAAAACTACAAAACAGCGGATGTTTTTCTGAAAAACGGTATAGACTTTTGCTGCGGAGGCAACATCTCAATAGAAGAGGCTGCCAAAAAAAACAATATAAATACTAACAAACTGGTGAGCGAACTTGAAACTGCCATGATCAGCCGCGATGTGGAATCAGATCTCATAAACAGACTGAACCCGGCTGAACTAATCGACCACATCATTGAGCATCACCACACATTTGTGCGCGAAAATCTGGAAACAATCCCTCCCTATCTTGCAAAACTCGCAGATGTGCATGGTGCAAATCACCACGAATTAATAGAGATTGAGCACCTATTTGGGGAGGCGATTACAGCATTTAAGCAGCATTTAAAAGATGAAGAAGAGATCTTATTCCCATACGTGAAAGAACTGGCAGTAGCGTTGGATACAGGTATACTTCCTGAAAAGAAAAATTTCAAATCCATTGAAGATGTCATTGAGAACATGCATGACGAACATGACGGAGAGGGTGAAAGATTTCGTACCATTTCAAAACTGACTAACAACTACACCCTTCCTCCAGAAGGTTGCAACACGTATCGTGTTGGTTTAGAAAAACTAAAGGCATTCGAAAAAGACCTGCATCGACATGTACATCTTGAAAACAACATCCTGTTTCCAAAAGCATTAGAATTGGAGAAAAAATTAATAAATTAGGGGCAAAATAATCAATATGTTGTCGAAAGCCTCTGAGTATGCCATAAGAGCATTGGTCTACATAACCATAAAAAACCGGGACGCGGTGCGTCCCGGTTATCGTGAAATATCCCGGGAAATTGAAGCTCCCGAACAGTTCACGGCAAAAATTTTACAAACCTGCGTTCGAAATAAACTACTTCAATCAGTTCGCGGGCGAGGTGGTGGCTTTTTTTTCGATCCTGAAAGTAAACCTCTCACGCTCATCGAGATCATAAATACCATTGAGGGTATGTCGCTTTTCACCCGTTGTGGCATCGGATTAAGCAAATGTTCAGACACTGCACCCTGCCCTATTCATAAAGAATACGCGGTAATAAGAGACCAATATCAACAACTCACAACCAACACCACCATCGACAATCTGGCAGATAAAATAATTTCGGGTGAAGGGGTGTTGAATAGGATGTTTAATTAACATCCAAGTCATACAAACAGCAATTATTTCACTTTGCATTTTAAATTCTAGCAACTCTTTTCGTACTTTTGCACAATGCTCTTATAATTAAAGGTAATCACCTAATCCTAGAACAATGGCATTTTTAGAAGCAAAAGACGTAGTAAAGCAATATGCCGGTCATCTGGCATTGGATCATGTTTCGGTTTCTGTTCCGGAAAACACAATATTTGGCCTTTTAGGGCCAAATGGAGCTGGCAAAACCACCCTTATCCGCATCATTAATCAAATTACGGGGCCTGACAGTGGCTCCATCCTCATCAACAACAAACCACTTAAAAGCAGTGACATAGCCAGAATTGGTTATTTACCTGAAGAGAGAGGCCTTTATAAAAAAATGAAGGTTGGAGAACAGGCTCTCTATTTAGCCCAATTAAAAGATCTGTCCCGCCGGGACGCTTTAAAGAAACTCAAATACTGGTTTGAAAAATTTGAGATTCAGGCGTGGTGGGACAAAAAAGTGGAGGAACTATCCAAAGGGATGCAGCAAAAGGTTCAGTTCATCGTAACCATCCTGCACAACCCCCAACTTCTTATATTTGATGAGCCATTCAGTGGTTTCGATCCCATCAATGCCAGTCTTTTAAAAGATGAAATTCTGAATCTGAAAAAAGAGGGAGCTACCATTATCTTTTCTACCCACAACATGAGCTCAGTGGAAGCTCTTTGCGACCACATCACGCTTATAAACAACGGAAAAGCCATTTTGAACGGTGCTGTACATGATATTCGCTACCAATATCGAGAGAATCTCATTAAACTTGAATACTCCGGAGACACAGATAAATTGAAGGAAACCATCAACAATTCCTATGAGATTATCGAAAGCGGACCCTCCAACGGTTTCAGCTCCCTGCTGGTAAAAATGGATGAAGGAAACAACATGAACCAACTGCTGAAACTGGTAATGAACGATTGTGAAATTCATAGTTGCAAGGAGGTTTTACCCGGCATGGATGACGTATTTATTAAAGTTGTGAACGAAAACAAATAACCCAACCAAAGCCATGAACAAAACAATACTAATTCTACAAAGAGAGTACCTTACCAGGGTAAGAAAAAAGAGCTTCATCATCATGACCATCCTGGGTCCTCTGCTCTTTGCTGCCATGTTTGTGATTCCGGGATGGATTGCAACCATGGAGGATCGTGATGAACGGCAAATAGCCATCATCGATTACACTGGGCTATACGAAGACCGCATTGATGATACCGAAAGGTTGAAATTCGAATATCTGCCGGTAAATAAAGAGAGTGAACTTAGAAGCAATTTTTCGACATCGGGATATTACGCCTTTCTTTTGATTGAAGACGACCTTTTAAAAAGGTCAGACGCCATCAGACTTTTCTCCGACGGACAGATAACAATGGATGTGAGAGACCATATAACACGTAACCTCCGTGAGTTTCTCAGGAATGAGAAACTGCGTACATACGAAATGGAAGGCCTTCATGAGATCATTGCGGAGGTCAATGATGTAAGAGTTAACATAACCACCTTAAAATTGGGTGAAGACGGCACCGAAAAACATACATCAACAGAAATTGCGATGATTGTGAGCATCCTTTTCGCATTCCTCACCTATTTATTTGTGTTTATATATGGAACTCAGGTTTTGCGGGGGGTAATGGAGGAAAAAAGCAACCGCATTGTTGAAGTCATCATATCATCGGTAAAACCATTTCAGTTGATGCTGGGCAAAATTGGCGGAATCGCTTTAGTGGCTCTTACCCAGTTTCTTTTATGGGTAGCATTAACGGCAATGATTCTGGTTGGTGTAAAAACTCTGTTTTTTTCAGATTCTCCTATGCCATCCAGAATGGATGGCATAGAGATGACCGGTACAGAGTATCCTGCCGGAGCAGAAATGGAAAACATTGAAGCCGCTTTTGCATTCGATCAAATAATGGAATCCATCAACACAATTAATCCTGTTAATACCCTATTGCTTTTTCTATTTTATTTTATCGGCGGATATTTGCTATACGCGGCACTTTTTGCTGCAATTGGTGCTGCCATCGATAACGAAACAGATTCACAGCAATTCATGCTGCCCATTACCATTCCCATAATCATTGCTCTGTGGGTTGCCATGGCCGGATTCAGAAATCCACACAGTGATTTGGTTTTCTGGTTTTCAATGATCCCACTCACATCACCCATTGTGATGATGTCAAGGGTGCCGTTTGATGTTCCGGGATGGGAAATTGCCTTATCGATGGTATTGCTGGTGGCAGGCTTTCTGTTTGCCACATGGTTTGCAGCACGAATTTATCGCACCGGCATATTGATGTATGGCAAAAAAGTAGATTATAAGGAACTATGGAAATGGTTTAAGTATTCGACAAAATAAACATTCATCCCTAATAAAGGTTAAACTCAAAGTTATTTTTATAACTTTGAGTTTATCAATTTATAAAAGATGTTCAAAGATCAGCCATAAGAAGGAGACAGTTAAGTATGGAAAAAACAAGAGTTGCTATAATTGACTTGGGCACCAACACCTTTAATCTTCTTATTACAGAGGTAGATAATAATTCATATCGAATTCTAACGGAATCAAAATATCCTGTAAAACTCGGAGAAGGAGGAATTCACAAAGCCACCATCACCTCCGAAGCCATGAAAAGAGGCGTTGAAGCATTGACATCACATCTGATAGCCATTTCGGAATACCAGGTGGAGAGCATTTTTTGTTTTGCAACTTCGGCCATCAGAAGTGCAACCAACGGAGCTGATTTTGTTCGACGCGTTAAGCAAGAGTTGGGGCTGACAATTCGCGTAATCCCGGGAGACGAGGAGGCGCAAACAATTTTTGACGGAGTAAAGCAAGTTGTGCCGTTAGCAAATTACTACACTCTCATCATGGACATTGGCGGCGGCAGTGTTGAGTTCATTATTGCCAACAAAAACGGGATAGCCTGGAAAGAGAGTTATAATGTCGGTGTGGCCAGGCTCTTAGAGCAATTTACTCCATCGGATCCAATCACCTCCGACCAGGTAAAAAGCATTGAAAAACATCTGTCTTCAAAACTGGAGTCGTTATTAAACGCAGTTAAACAATTTCCAATATTCAAAGTGGTTGGATCTTCAGGTTCTTTTGACACGTTGGCAGCAATAATTGCCAATCAGGAGTTCCCGCTTCTGGATTTGTCTAAAATTACCACCTTCAAAATTCATGAACCATTTTTAAAAGATATTCATCAAACCCTGATAACCAACACCGCCGACGTCCGCAGAGTGATACCGGGTATGGATAGAGACAGGGTGGATAACATTGTGCCTGCCAGCATCATTGTTCAGTGGGTACTGGGAAAAATAAAACACCAGGAAGTATGGCAATGCTCGTTTGCATTGAAAGAAGGAGCCATTCTGCAAATAATCAACAGCGAGTTATAAAAATCATAATTCAATTATACCTCATCATTTCTTAAACAGATGTATGCACGTCTGTTTTTCGAATTCCGCCAGGTAATTCGATTGTAACGATCAATAAAAGCATCTTATGTCCAAAATATTAGTAATTGATGATCAGAAGAGTATCAGAAATACGTTAAAAGAGATACTGGAATACGAAAACAACGAAGTTGATTTGGCAGAAAATGGGCCTCAGGGGCTGGAACTGTTTGACAACAATAAATACGACATCATACTATGCGATATAAAAATGCCGGAAATGGATGGCATTGAAGTGTTGCAAAAAGTCATGGAAAAAAGTCAGGAAACTCCCATGATAATGATTTCAGGACATGGGAACATTGACACGGCCGTGGATGCCATCAAAAAAGGAGCATACGATTTTATTGAGAAACCCCTCGATTTAAACCGATTGCTTGTTACCATAAGAAATGCAGTTGAAAGGAAAGACCTGGTAACAGAAACCAAAGTCTTGCGAAGGAAGGTTAGTAAAACCTTCGAAATGGTTGGTGAGTCTGAACCCATCAGACAGGTAAAGGAGATGATTGACAAAGTAGCTCCAACCGATGCAAGAGTGCTTATAACAGGAAGCAACGGAACAGGAAAAGAGCTGGTGGCAAGATGGCTTCACGAAAAAAGCAACCGGGCACAGGAACCTTTTGTTGAAGTAAATTGTGCAGCAATACCTTCTGAACTTATTGAAAGTGAGCTTTTTGGTCACGAAAAAGGAGCATTTACCTCAGCAGTAAAGCAACGTAAAGGGAAATTTGAACAGGCACATGGTGGCACCATCTTTTTGGACGAAATTGGAGACATGAGTCTGGCCGCTCAGGCAAAGGTACTTAGAGCACTTCAGGAGAATGTAATCTCAAGGGTAGGTAGCGATAAAGACATAAAGGTAGATGTAAGAGTATTGGCAGCCACCAACAAAAATCTACAGGAAGAGATCAGGCAAGGAAACTTCAGGGAAGATCTTTTTCATCGCTTAAGTGTAATTATCATCCATGTTCCGGCGCTCAACGAACGAAAAGAAGACATTCCGCTTCTTGCCGAACATTTTAACACCCTCATTTCAGAAGAGCTGGGAGTTGCCAAAAGGGAGTTTGATCAATCGGCCATAGAAGCGCTTCAGGAGATCTCGTGGACTGGAAACATCCGTGAATTCAGAAATGTGATTGAAAGACTCATTATTCTCTGCAGTAATACCATTTCAGGAAAAGAGGTGAAAGCCTACGCCACACCAGTTTGGTAGCATAACAGAGCCTTTTTGACTATCAATGCGAGGGGGCTCTTAAATATTAAGATGCGAAGAGAAACAAAACCCGGATTCCAATGGGGATACTCCCGAACCATAGGGACAGACATCTAAAGATCTCATTCATCTTCAGGCTTTTCCTTCGTCGACTCCGGATCAAATTGGTAAGTGCCAATCATATAAATATCGTTGAAGCCATTACCGGGACCAAGACCTGTGCGCTTAAAATAAGTGTAATCCATTTGCCGCGAAGTGCGAACATGAGGCACTCTGCGATTGCTTGAGAAAAACAGAAACCGTCCATCGGGCGAAATGGAAGGAAAATGTTCATTGTCGCTACCATTTATTATCTCGCCCATATTCTCAACCTTTCCCCAATTGCCTTCACCATCGCGAAATGTAATATAAAGATCTGCTCCGCCAAAACCACCGGGTCGGTTT
Organism: Alkalitalea saponilacus; assembly: GCF_900168165.1. Taxonomy (GTDB): domain Bacteria; phylum Bacteroidota; class Bacteroidia; order Bacteroidales; family Marinilabiliaceae; genus Natronoflexus; species Natronoflexus saponilacus. Next base: position 479,592 of record NZ_FUYV01000001.1, on the reverse strand, counting down.
GATGCGAATATCAAATATCTTCCATCAGGTGAAACCACCGGGGAGAAATCAGCATAGTCGCTAAGCAAATAACTGACAACCTTTGTGGGTTGGTTAAAATTACTATCCACAAAAGTTGAGACATAGATATTGGTGGCCATTAAATCATATGTAACAAGAGAACTTCCATAATCTGCATGAAAATACAGATCTCCGGCATTGGTTTTTGAAGGATGACGCTCATGGCGGTCTGGATCAAATACAACCGGTACAGGTTCTCCCCATCCACCATCATATCTTTGAACATACCAAATGTTCCAGACATCAGATCTTCCCCCCTCCTCAACCGGACGAGTTGAAGAGAAGTACAAACGGGTACCGCATTCGGTTATAAAAGGATCGGCATCATTATATAACCCTGAGAATGAAACCACCTCCGGATATCGCCAAACGCTCGACTCATACCGAATATATACAATGGCAAAAGTTTCGTTCCGATGGTTGATGGTGAAATAAAACTGATGGTAATCGGGTGAAAAAACCCCTCCGGTCTCATCCAATCCGGTAGAGATCAACCCGGAAGCAAGCAGCCTCACAGTCGCAGGCGCTTCTTCGGGCAACAAAAAGGCTGATGGATCCGCATCGTAACGAACCTGACCCTTACTTTCATATAAAAACAATGAAAGAACCACACTTCCAATCAAAAGAAAAATCCTCAACATATAAAATTCAATTCTACCCATAAGACCTGCAAACTCAAACATTCGGGTACATGCTAATTTAATAATAAAGATAATATTTTTTTTAGACACCAGATTACAGCAAAACTAAAACGATATTAGTATCAACAACAAAAAATTAGCCATAATGCTGAAAAACATTAAAAAAGAGATCGATTACAATTATTTTTTTCATACTTTCATCCTATCATTTAGAGAGTTGGATCTAAAGCATTCCCCGTAAACGGGAATGGTGTATGGATTGCAGATAGAACCTGAAATTGCTGCATCTTATATTATTTCTATACCAACCAAATATTTAATAACAAAGTAACCAATTAGAGTCGATAGATCATTAATGAAAAACACACTTACTTTCAAATACGATCTGATAGAAACAGGCAAAGCAGGAGGTTACTTCATATATAAAAAGAAGAAACTTCAGTTTGAAGCATTGAATGCCAGCAATCCATTGGGCGATTTGCTCAAATCCATGGTCGATTTAGTTCAAACTCCGGCTCATTTATGGGGTGAGGAAAACAGCGCCGGAGTTGAATGGTATTGCGATAACTGTGTTTTTACCATGGAGTTCTCATCGCTTGATGGAGAAACAATAGATTTCACTTTGATCAGAAATACTAATGCCTTTGAGGAAAACAATCAACCCGAAGAGATCATTGAAGGCTCCGTTCCATTAAAATCATTTTACTACGTCATTATAAAGGAACTCGACGGGCTGATCAAAAAGAAAGGGCTGCTAAACTACGCACAAATTTGGCAAAAGGATGAATTCCCACTCACCTTTTTTCTCATTTTGAAAAAGTATCTCATCACCTGGAAAATCTGGACAGCATCCATGGATGAATCAGATGTTCTGGAGAGTGAGTTTATGATGGTACTTAGCTAAAAAAATTATTATGGCCAGAGACAGAAAACCTCATATTGCCTTTTTCGGACGCCGGAACAACGGCAAAAGCACCCTGATTAACTGTCTCACCCAACAAGACATAGCCATTGTCTCCCCCATTGCAGGTACCACCACCGATCCGGTTAAAAAATCAATGGAAATTGCAGGAGTAGGACCTGCCGTATTAATTGATACTGCCGGAATTGATGACACCGGAGAACTGGGCGAAAAACGTGTGGCAAAAAGTCTGCGTATACTTGACCAAATAGATTTGGCCATACTGATTGTAGCAAATAACCAACTGGGAAAATGGGAGACAGACTTAGCTGAAAAATTCACACAACTGGGGGTACCGTTCATTGTGGTACATAGCAAGAGAGATCTTGAACCGGCAAACCAAAATACGAAAAAATTATATCAGGAGATTGGAGCTAAATTCTTTCTGGAATATTCGGCAGGCGAAGACACAGAAGAAATCAATAACTGCATTCGTCATGCCATTCCTGAAACGGCCTGGTCTAACCCAACCCTTTTAGGTGACATCATCGCTCCAAAAGATATTGTAATGCTCATTACCCCTATTGACACGGAAGCACCCGAAGGACGAATGATTCTTCCCCAAGTTCAGACCATCAGAGATGTTCTGGACAATCATGCCATCAATATAGTTTTAAAAGAAAGTGAAGTTGAATATTTCCTGAAAACTACCGGAATTAAGCCAAAACTGGCTGTCACAGACAGCCAGTTGTTCGGAAAAATAGATAAGATCATTCCGAAGGACATACTTCTAACGGGTTTCAGCATTTTACTGGCTCGGTTCAGAGGTGATTTTGAAGCATACAAAAAAGGGACACCTCATCTTGATAAACTTCAAGATGGCGACAAGGTTCTCATACTGGAGTCGTGCACCCATCACTCAACCTGCGATGACATTGGACGGGTGAAGATTCCCCGTTGGCTGAAAAGTCACACAAAAAGTGAAATTCATTTTGATGTGGTGGCAGGACTGGATCAAGTTCCCCAGCCCATAAATCAATACGCCATCGTCGTTCAATGCGGTGGATGCATGATAACACGCCGTCAATTGCAAAACCGTCTTCGACCGGCCATTGAAGCCGGCATCCCTGTCACCAATTACGGCATGGCCATTGCCTGGATGAAGGGAATCTATGAAAGAGCCATGCAACCATTTAATCTCTGACGCAACCTTTTTTTGCCTTTGCATCTATATCTTGTAATCCATTTTAAAAAGCCATGAAACGATTCCCTGTGTCAAGTCAAATCTGAAGTGTCTCCCTCGCTCACCCCTACCCCCCCTGAGGGAACCACCAAGCGCACCAGGTTTGCCCGAAGCTTATCGGTTGATTTGACACTAGGCTGAGGGAAGAGTTCTTCTGTATTGTCGGAAACCATTGAAAATTTAAACTATAACCATATGAAAACCCATCTAGCGATTATCTTATTGGCAGCAACATTTGCATTCATTGGATGCTCCAAAGACGAAGAAAAAGAGACTCCGTCTGGTGAAAAAACGTCTTTAACTACTGTTAAAAGCAGCAACAGCGAATTTTTCAATGTTAAAAACAACTCTTCAGGAGCCACAAGCGACCCATTTGAAATACTAGAAGTTACTTTTGAGGACGGTTTAATAAAAATCACTGTTGGTTACTCCGGCGGATGCGAAACTCATCATTTCACCCTAACCTGGGACGAAATGATGCGAAGCAGCAACCCTCCCATTATGCACCTGATACTTACCCACGATGCCAACAACGACTTCTGCGAGGCATATATAACGGAAACACTATACTTCCCCTTGGAAAACATTTTGGACTCCATAATGATCACCAATGTATCGATCAACGCATATAGTGGATATAATCCTTCCGATTCTGCAATTTGGATTGGAGACGGTTATGATTTTGATTTTGAAGAGAGCTACAACTGCAACTTTGTTGTAACGGCACAATCTGTCATTTGTGGAAACGGACTTTACGACAATTTGTGGTTTGCAGTTGAGGACAGCGTTTATGCAGGTTACGGAAACTATCATTTTCACAAATACCTACAACCTGTTGCCATTGATGATGCGATTTCAGAGTTCATTCCTGTTGAAGGAAAACAATACATCATTGGAGTAATAGTAAAGGAGGAGCATAAATATCTGTATGAACCAGTTTGTCTGGCTTATGTAGGCCCGTCTGTTCCGGTGAAAATTTTATGTATTGAAGAGTATTAAGATGAAATAATTTAGAACAATAGATCATCCCGATGCATTGAGATTTGATTATTAGCTATTAAATTCAAGCGAGTTTCTTATTATCAGCCAATTTAATAACCTTACAACAAAATCATATACCATTGACAATCAATCATATTAAAAATATCAACAAACTACTTTTAACCACAAAGTTCACAAAGAATGCACTAAGCTAACAATGGTTCCAATATTGATATTGTAACCTCCGTTAACTCTGAGAGATACTTTATGAGCTTTGTGAACTAGTTTTAATGGTTTTTGAGAAACTCATAAATCATTCAAAATATTCGGTCAAAGCTATTCTATTTCCGAGTCCGGTTCAGCCACATCACCACCCCGGTAAATGGAAGCGCAGTTGCAATAAGTGCCGACAGAAAATAAAGTATTTTAGTAAACATCCCGAATATTTCACCGGTATGCAGTGCTTTTATGGACTGTGCAATCTGTTCGTTAAGTCGTTTGTCAGAAAACCTATCTATGTCTGTTACCTCACCACTAATCAGATCCATTGAAACTCTGTCGATCCCCGAGGAAGCAAAAAAACCGGTTCGGCCTTTCATCACAGTAACAATCGAATTTTCTTCGCGCGGAGGGGTAATCCGGTAGGTTCCTTTATAGGGAAATTCTAAGTCAGTAACAGATATAACATGACTGTACGAATAGAATTGCGACACATCAATGATTTCTGTGGCTTTGTCCTCAACGGATTCTGCACGTCTATCGCGGTTATTCTGCCCCTGTGTCTGAGGAGCACCACGACGTGGTGCTTCAACGCCCAAAACATCATATATGCCTTGCCTGTACCATTGGAATGACCAATGGGGACCGGTAAGCGACATGATAAGGATAAAAAAAGCTGCATAAAACCCAAGGCTGCGATGAATGACATAATTATTGCGCTTCCACTTTCCGGAAAACTTCGCCTGCAATCCTTTGTACCAATATTTGGCATTGCGGGGCACCCAAACCACCAAACCGCTGATAATTAAAAATGTGCAAATAATGGTCGCCCATCCTACAATGGGTTTTCCAATGTTCCGGTCGAGCAACAGCCATCGATGTAAATGCAGTACAGTGCGAAAAAATGCCTGTCCCTTTAAGTTTTCCTGAAGATGAATTTCCAGGGTATAAGGATTCACAAGGTAAACACTTCCCCTTCCACGTTCGCCTTCACGGCGAACCCATGCTGTCCACACTTCATTTTCAGATGACGGAATGGAAAGCGAAAAAACTTCCCCTTCAGAGTAGTTCATTACGCCCTCAAGAATCTCTTCAACGGATCTCACCTGAGAGTTTTCCGGAACTTCAAATTTGAAAACATCCCGATTCAACAAACCTATAACTTCACTTTGAAAAACATATATGGTACCTGTGGCACAAACAATGGTTAAAACTAAAGCACTGGCAACGCCCAGCCATAAATGGATTTGTCTGAAAACATTTCGAATTGTTTTCCAAACAATGTTCTTTCCAGCCATTAAAACGCTCTTTTGAATCTATATTAGTAATATCGGATAAAATACCACTCGGTGATAAACCGAGTGGGAAAAAACACAATTTGTGTTGGAGCTAAGACCATTTGCAAGCAAACTTTTCAGGTATTGCCCTTATCAAAAAATTCCTTCGACAAAGATATTGCCCTTATCAAGCTCCAAACCTTTAGTAAACGCATTTGGATCGGTTGAGTCAATATCAAAGATGTAAACAAATGGAGCCGACTCACCTGTACTTCCAACAGGACTAACAGCCATATAGAATTTATCGTCGATTGTAACACCGTTTTGATATCCAAAAAGATCAGACATTGGAACATTCATTTTAATGGCAGTTTTGTTATTCAGATCCATCCTAACAACACCCCACTGGTTATTTTCATCTTCAGCATTGGTAAACTGCGCAGATACATAACATATTCCATTCCCGGCATGATACCAATTATTTGTATTAAATGTTTCTCCTAAAGCAGCAGTAACATTAAACTCCCAATTGTTATCATACTCTCCATCTTTTAATCTTAAAATCATGGTTGCATTTTCACCTGTAGCACGATTGGCCTGATAAACATATTCGCCAATGGCATGCATATTGCCGCCACGATAACCGTTTGTGTTTCCAGTTCCCTTTTCAGAACGGATGTATTTTGGATTAGTCAGGGAGGGATAATCAAGAACAATGGTATGCATACCCGTTAGAGGAATTGTATTGTCGATGGCTCGGCGTCCTAGACCGTAATAAATCTTGTCATCCAATACAGTTGGGGCATCCACTCTGAAAACATAGGCTTTTTCCTCCACATCCCATGCTTCGGCAGGGATGGTCCAGGTTTCCAAAATATCAGCAATTGCCACAAGAGGTATTTCCATTCGTGTAACATACATATCGGCCTCCTTATTGATGCCATTACCACTGTCTTCAATGTCGCGAGCTATGATGTTATGAATAAGAATGGTCTCTTCGTTAATTTTCCATGGTCTGACATGGGGAACACCCCCCATAACCGGAGCTACATCTAGTTCTTTAACTTTGGTGTAACTGCCATTGTTGTAGCTGAATTTTTGCAAATATCCGCCACCGTAATCAAATACATATACCCAACCCAAATTATCGGTAAAAACGCGAGCTGAACGAACAGGATTAATGGCATATCCGTTGCCTTTAAATGAGAGAGAGCCTTTCGAAAGATCTTCAACTCCGGCCATGTAAACCTCTGAATCTCGACCATCAAAACGGGCGGCAATGTGAAAAACCCGGGGCTTGCTATCGTCGGTTTCATCTGGCAACTGATTAATCGGATCATCCTTGTCGTCTGAGCATGATGCCGCAAATAGCATAAAAGCGCTTAAAAACAGATGAGATATAAATCGTACTTTTTTCATAACTAATAAGAATTTATTGTTTTAAATTGTATTAAATAACTGGCAATGAAACATTAAAAAAAGGCATAAGCAATTTTGGCTGAGAGCGTTCTGCCCGGTCGTTGAACCGCAAAATTATCGAATGCCATTTCGTTGAAAATATTCTTCCCATCTAGGCTGAGCGTTAACTTTTCTCCTGGAAATAGATATGAAATACTTACATCGTTGAGAAATTGACTTGGTACTATTGGTTTGTTTTGGTTTCCAATGATGCTCCAATCAAAATGAAACTCGTTAATGTAAGCGCTGTACCAGTTTACACTTATCCGATCACCCTGCTTAAATAAGTTCTCCTTATTGTATTCAGCACTTCCTCCAAATGTTAAATATGGCATATTGGGCTCACGCGATTTATAGTTGAGATTTACAGACCCATTTTGAGCAAATTCTTCCATGAACCTGGAGTCGAGATAATAACCCTGTAGCATAAAGTGCCATTTAACACCTATCCTATAATCCAGTTGAGCTTCAACTCCTTTAGAGACAATATGACCAATGTTATTAAAAACAGAATGACTGTCGTCGCCTCGAACAACAATCGATCGCTTAATGCGATCATAAGTGTTCCTGAAAAAGAAATTGGTATTCAGTCTCAATTGATTTCTGTTGGAATTGTGCAGGGTAAACATGCCGCCAAAATTTACGTTCAAACTCTTTTCAGGCTCAAGATTTACAGATTCAACAATTTCATCTGATACATTTCCAAAGACCTCGTTTGCTGTAACCAACCTGACTGCCTTCTCTACAGAAGCATTGAATCGGATTGCAGGAGTAACTGCAAAACTGGTTGTGGCACCATACCCCCAATTGTCGTCGGGTCTTGAGTAACGAATGGTATCCAGTACTCCGCTGTTATATTCAATTCTGTCCTGCTTCAGGTTGTTGTAGTAATGTTTGGCAAAAATTGAGTTTCTCAATTTTTCGTTGAAGAGTGTGTTTTGATAAGTAATACCTGTTATCTGCTTATTTGCAATGTTCTCACTTCCATAATTTCGCAGCTCTGCTGCTCTTAACTTATCATCGGATGAACGAATAAAATAGTTGTTGGAATAATTAACCCCTAAAAGATGATTTTCATTGAGATTATAAGACGCTGAACCTCTCGCGATGTAATTCTTGTTATTGTTAACATTTAATGATGCATTTCTTGCCTCACCGGGCAAACGTGTTACACCCCTGACATGAGGAACGAGATTTCCAAACCAGTCGTAACGGTTAGTGGTGGTATCCACTGTTGATCTTTCAGAAACGGAATATTGAAAATCCATTGACACATTCAGACCTTCAAACAGCGCATTGTTTTTCACAAAATTAACAGCCGGGGCCACTGTCCAGCCTTCGGTAAAGCGTTCTCCATAGGGTGAAATCATTCTTGGGCCATGTTGCGACTCTTTATAATCCTCAGACACATTGATGGTGAAAAACAGCTGATCAGCCCAGCTTTTACCCGTAACACCCACATCTACTTTTGCACCATAAGATTCGTAAGCGTCGTTGAAACGACGAACTTTCACTCCCTGATCAATGATGGTTAAAAAATCAGGATTTCGTGAACCATCGGGTAAAAATTCATTGTAGTCTTTTATTTTGATATCGTCTGACCAAACGTAGTAATTGTTATCTGAAGAGTTATAAAAAGTAGAAAATCTGGTAGTAATACCAGATTTGTAGTTTCTCCATGAGCCGGTTACATCGGCTCTGTGTGTATTGAAGGAGCCGTAAGAATACGATGCATTAAGTGCTCTGTTGCTCCCACTCTCATTTTTCAATTGTTTGGTTACAATATTAATGGCACCCCCCATTGCATCGTTGCCAAATTCAATGGGAACTACGCCTTTATATACATCAATGCGTTCGATGAGCGAAATTGGAATACTATTTACAGAATATGAAGAGCCATAAGATTCGGCTGGAACACCATCAATAAAAATCCGAACGGCACTTCCCGAAAGGCCGTTGATATTATACTGTGTTCTGGATCCCATTCCACCATCACGTCGCACTCTTAAACCAGGCGTTCTATCGAGCACCTCATTAATTTCTGCAGATTTTTTCTGCAAGTGCCGGGTGTCCACCGAAGTAACGGCAAACCCACTCCTTTCTATGCGTGCAGCTCTGGATTCACCTCTCACCAGAACTTCTTCAAGGTTCTCTGTGTTTTCTGTTAATACATAATGTAAACGGTGGGGTCCTCCGGAATTATTGGCATTAGCAGAAACTGTTTTTGCCATGGGTTGATAGCCAATGTAGGAAGCAACAATGGTCATATCCCCTTCAATGGATGCATGAAGTGTGAAATATCCGTTAGCATCGGTCTGAACTCCCTGTGTTGTGTTTTGAATAAACACCGTGGCACCTGGAAGAGGCTCGTTATTATCGCTAACAACTCTGCCACGAATAACATTAACTGGTCTTTCTCCAAATACAGACAGTGACAATAAAAAGAAAACAATTCCGACTATAACCCTCATGGCCATTCTCCCTCTAATATTTATTTAGAATGATTACACTTAGCAAAGTTAGATGTAACGCCAGTTCCCTACAATCGCTATATGTGGGGGTTTTTATCTAACTATAAACACCTCAGTCTTGGAATAAACACATGAAGAGTTCGTCACTTCAAAAACGTACTTATCAATCACATAAGAATACTTTCAATAGGCTTTCCCTATAACATATTGTTAAACTTTTTACAAAACCTTATCACTAATAATGATTAGTTTATTCCAATAAGCTTTACCCTCCTGTTCCGGTTTTCAATTAATATTTCACTATTGTCCGGGGCAATAATTTCATATTATTTAAGTGCTCAAGCCGCACAGGCTTTTACTTTTTTTCTACAGCAAAAAAAAGTAAACAAAAAATGCCGCCGCTGCACGAAAAAGACTAAAAATCAATGTGTTTTTCTAAAAACCGTGAACTCGCTACGCTCAAACAACACGGTTTTTTTAACGAAAAAAACATTGATTTTCTTAACGTCTTTTTCCTGAGGCGGAAAGCAAGCCCAATTTTTCAAGAAAGCCGCGCAGCTCAATAAACAAGGCATAATTCATGATTTTTAAATAATTAACCGGACACCAATGTTAATATTTGAAACTAAAAGCCATACTCCTCTTAGTGCATATTCTAAAATTTGATTATCTTTTATGCTTAAAAGAAAGAAAAGCTTAACAATCATGTTTAGCATGCGCATGCCTGCGTCATGCATATACTAAAACGGGGAGTTTATTGTCCATTTTCCATGGATTAACCACTTGCGCTTAATGACATATAATCCTTCCCGGTTTTAAATATTTCTCAAATGAAGTATTCTTCGAAAAACGGAGCCAAATGGTTAGCTATTTACACATTGCTTGTTTTAATTCCATTAATTATTGCGATATCAGGTACTCTCCCTGAACTTCGTGAAGTTGTAATAGAATACGGAGTGGCGCTGGGGTTTATCGGTATGGGAATGCTTGCAGTTCAATTTCTCTTTTCAGGCCGTATAAAAGAGATTGCACCTAAGTTCGGGATGGATAACATTCTTCAATACCACCGGGAAATGGGCATTCTTGCTCTTATTTTTTTACTTATGCATCCTTTGATGCTCATCTTAGTAAAACCTGAATTCGCGGAATATTTCAATCCAAAAGTAAATCTTCCCAGAGCCATTGCTTTAAGTTTTGCAACTTTTGGTTTAATAGCTTTGGTGTTTTCAAGCTTGTACAGGGCAATCATTGGCTTAAGCTATGAATTATGGAGATTATTTCACGGCATATTATCAGCTATAATATTGATAGTTGGTATAGCACACAGCATTCAGGTAGGACATTATCTTAACGCAACATGGCAAAAAGCAGCCATCATTTTAACTATGGGATTGGCAATCTATCTTGTAATTCATACCAGAATTATCCGCACCTGGAAAAACAGAAAAAGACCTTATACAATTCAGAAAATCATTGCCGAAAGAGATGATTGCTGGACAATTGAGCTAACTCCCCAAGGTCATCAAGGAATGAAATATGAGAGCGGCCAATTTGTGTGGATAACCATTGGTAACACCCCATTTAAACTACAACAGCATCCATTTTCCATTGCATCGGCTTGTGTTGGGTCAACGATAACGTTGACAGCAAAAAACTCCGGTGATTTCACATCTACATGGAAAGACCTTAAGCCGGGAACCACAGCTTATCTTGAAGGCCCATTTGGTTCTTTCACGCCTGAGCCGGAGAAAGATATGTTCATGGTAATGGGAGGAATAGGCATTACTCCCGGAATCGGGATATTAAGAACCCTGGAAAAACAAAACAGCTCAAAAAAAGTCATTTTACTTTATGCAAACCCCGACTGGGAAACCATCACATTCAGAGAAGAACTGGAGAAATTAAGAACAGTAATAAACCTTCAGCTTGTACATGTGCTTCAAGAGCTTCCGGAGAACCCTCAATCCAATTTAGAAAAAGGGTTGATTGATTTCGAAATAGTGAAGAAATATGCACCGGCTAATTTTAGTGATTATGCTTTTTACCTATGCGGGCCAAAGCCGATGATGGACGCGGCAGAGCTTGCAGTACGGGATTTAGGAGCAGATTGGCGTTATGTATATTCAGAACGATTCAATATTATATAGATTTATGTAATGAAACGAGTTCCGATGCTTAGGAAATCAAAAATAGACAGATGAAACGCCCATGAGTGCGCAACTCACAACAAGAATATGAAACGAAGTTCGGCCTTAGCCAAAACAACAGCTCATGGAAGTTCTCCCGATACATCGGGAACCAATAACTTAAACAAATTATTTAAGGATGAAAGAACATAAAAAGCTATTTTTCAAAACCATTCGGCGCGCCGGAGACATTGTTGCTCTTCTTCTGTTGCTAATTGCTATAATATTCGCAATTTTACGTTCCTGAATTATATTAGAGCGATAGAGTTTTAGACATTTAGATTATAAGATTTGTGTTAGTTGATAGTTTAAAGCAAGTTAACACCTGCCGCATTTGTTTACAACCAGCAAACAAACAGGTTTATAAAAAATGCTAACAGACTGTTGGAATAAAAAAAACATATCAAATATATGTCCTGGAACAGAACACAAAAAAGCGCACTGGCCATTGTTACCACAACATCCTTTCTGGGAACCTTCCTTATCTCATCTGTCAACATAGCACTCCCTGCCATTGAAGAGGTTTTTGAAATGAACGCGCTGACTTTAAGTTGGGTTATCACCGGCTTTTTGCTTTCTTCTGCAATTCTGTTACTGCCTCTTGGCCGATGGGCCGACCTGACCGGTATAAAAAGAATTTACAAAACGGGCGCCACCATTTTTGCCATATCCACTATTTTGTGTGGGTTTTCCACCTCGGGCGAGATGTTGATTTTATTAAGAGTACTTAAGGGAGTAGGAGGGGCCATGGTAATGACCACCGGAGCAGCCATTCTCGTATCTGTTTTTTCACCATCGGAAAGGGGGAAAGCTTTAGGTATTACCGTTGCTGCAGTATATATGGGTCTGGCCATGGGACCTTTCGCAGGAGGTTTTTTAACCCAACAACTGGGATGGCGTTCAATATTCCTGATTTCAGGAATATTGGGATTGATTTCGGTTACAATTACCTGGCTATATCTGGGGAAAGATGCTCCTGTTCATCAACCACGAAAAATAAATCTGAAAGGTTCTCTAATCTATGCCATATCACTATCAACTCTGGTAATTGGTTCATCGGCGATACCGACAATTAAGGGTTGGGTTTTAATTGCAGTCGGTGTAGTTCTTATGGCTCTGTTTATAATGATAGAAAAAAGGGCAGAATTCCCTGTTATTAACATCGGGATGTTTACCCGAAATCGTCTCTTTGCCTTTTCAAATCTGGCGGCACTTATCAATTACAGTGCTACATTTGCCATCGTGTTTTTATTGAGTCTCTATCTGCAAAAAATCAAGGGGCTATCACCACAGGAAGCGGGCAGCATTTTACTGGCGCAACCGCTGGTAATGGCCATATTGTCTCCCCTCACCGGACGGATGTCCGATAAGATTGAACCACGTTATCTGGCCACATTGGGAATGGGGCTATGTACCATCGGACTGGCTTTGTTCGCCTTCGTGGGAGAACAAACATCTGCTGGCTTGATTATATTTTACCTTATTATAATGGGAACTGGTTTCGCACTTTTCTCATCGCCAAACTTAAATACCATCATGAGTTCAGTGGAAAAACATCAATATGCCATCGCATCGGGGGTTTCAGCCACCATGCGTGTGGTGGGACAGATGGTGAGCATGACACTGGTCACACTGTTTTTTGCCATTTATATTGGTCAGGCCAGAATTTCAGAAGTCCCCAGCGAACAGTTTATAAATGGCATGTCGGCAGCATTTATGGCTTTTGCCATCATCTGTTTTATTGGAATGTGGTTCTCATTTAACAGAGGAAAAATGAGAAATTGACAAGGCTAATTCCCCCTTCTTCTTATCAACCTTATGCCATATTCCTGCTCAATAAACTGGAAATAATAGTATAGTCGGTAATTTAGTTCCAGTCCATAATTGTTTCTGTCGGGATGATATTCAATCCTGGTCTGATAAAAATCACCATACCGCAGAGGATTGGAGTGCCGAATGTTCCATTCGGTCACATACCGTTTGTTCCAGCCTTCGTAATAAGATTGAGTATGAAATGAGGCCGAAGGTTGCATGGCCAGAAAAGTTTCAAATCTGCCATCAAGAATGATAAGTTCATACTCAACACTGTCTTCAACAGCAGCCTCTTTCTCAAGTTTCACGGTCTGGTCAGGAGCATCAATGTTCTTTTGGACTCCGCAGGATGCCAAAAGAAGTCCAATCATGAAAATGAATAATATCAGGTAACGCATAACGTCCTCCTTTTTAACTGCAAGTTACAACATATCACACTGAATATCAATGCAAATATTATACCACATTAAAACTCCCAACCCATTCTGAAATCAATATTAGTGGCCACATGACCATGCGATTTTAAAGAAAATCCCATCCTCAAACCTGAAAATACTTTATAAGTTATAACATAACGCTGATAAAAATTATGCGAGGACAACTGCTCCGGCTGCACGGCATACCATGACATGCGCTGGCTAAAATCAAATTTTCCAAAAATAAAATGGTGAGAGATAAAAGGAGCTAACAGATGTACTCCATAATTTCCGGATTCATTGAGCATAGAAAAATCATGGTTATACTCCGCTCCAAATCCTAACCCATTGAATGCTGAAACGGCTCTGTTAACGCCTCCAACAAGTGCAACAGAGGGTTTGCGGTTGTTCTCATCGTCTACCTTACGGGTAGTAAACCCGCTTTCAATCCAAAAGAGATATTCATTCCCCGGATGTTGTCGCTCATAATCCGGAAGGACTTCATTGTTTAAGTAATAATTTACACCAATACCTACCTGAGGATAGTTCATTCCCCTGTTGGGCTGTTTTCTTCCACCGTTGGAAATATGGTTGTAATTAGCTGACAACCGACCACTCCAATTATCAGAAAAACGATACTCTATGGCCGGAGCTACATACAGGAGAAAACTTAAACGAGAACTGAAAAAATTATTCAAAGGATTGTTTTCAGGGTGATGCACTTTGGTTAACCATGTTGCTCCAATACCGGAATTCAGAGAAAGAGACCATTGATTGTATCTCCACAAAACGGGTTCAAATGTTCCTGCCAATGTATAGGCATCTCCAAGAATATCACGGTCACCAAAGTTCAACCAGGAAAACTGTGCTCCAATGTAATAGAAACAGTTACAGATTTCCCAATGATTCTGTCCCAATCCCATCCGTTGCCATGAAACGTGAAACCCGGTCGGACGGTTGTCAGAAACAGGCTTTAAATCGCTGGCATGTGAAATGATGAAACCATGCTGGATTTCAGCTCTTAAACGCTGGATACTCTGAGCTTCCAGAAAATGAGAATAAAAAACCAGAAGAATAATTACACAATATAGTTTCATCATTTGTAAGTATTTGGCGAAGTGTAACAAGCCGAATGCGCTTTTTAAAAGCAACATAATCCTTGAAAAACCGGTGGACTCTTTCCCCGGCAAAATATAAAAACAAGCGCACACATCAAAACAAAAAATAATCAATTTTAAATATCTGCATAACAGACTGTTATTAACAATGTGCTACTTTTTTATTAAAAAAAAGTGAAATAAAGTACGTGTATTGAACTTTTCACTTGTCTTACAAATGAATGACATACAAAAGATACTTTAATTTAGCCGATTTGGGTGCTTCGCACCTAAATCAGGCTATTTGTGTATAACTAAATTAAAAGAATGGAGCAATTGATTTCACCACGTGCGGAGATACATCCCGAAGCAGTTATTGGGAAGAATGTAGTAGTTGAAGCGTTCGCGAAGATTGATAAAGATGTAATAATAGGTGATGGAACCTGGATAGGAGCCAATGCCACCATTTATCCGGGAGCAAGAATTGGAAAAGAGTGCAAGATATTCCCCGGAGCAGTTATTGCAGCTGTACCGCAGGACTTAAAATTCAAAGGCGAATACTCCACCGTTGAAATAGGTGACCACACCACCATTAGGGAATATGTTACCGTTAACAGAGGAACTTCTTCCAAAGGATACACCAAAGTTGGTAGTCACACCCTGCTTATGGCATACACGCACCTTGGACACGACACTGAAGTTGGTAACCACTGCGTGATAGCCAACAGTGTTCAGATTGCCGGTGAAGTTGTTGTTGAAGATTGGGCTGTGGTTGGAGGAATGAGTGCCATTCATCAGTTTTGCAGAGTTGGGGCACATGCCATGGTTTCAGGAATGTCTGGTGTTTTATCCGATGTTCCTCCATACACCAAAGTTTTTGGTGTACCGGCCAACTACATGGGCATAAACTACGTTGGTGTGAAGCGCAGAGGCTTTGAAAAATCACAGGTTGATACCATTCATACTATTTACAGAACCATTTACCAGAGTGGAATGAATACCTCTCAAGCCATTGAACACATCAACATGTGCATGGAGAGCTCGGCTGAAAAAGACCAAATTATTGAATTCATTAAGCAATCGAAACGAGGCATTATAAAAAGTGCTACGCGTGCGGCCAATGTGACACAAGAGGCTTAGGGATTATAGTAACAGAACGTTAGAGTTTTAGACATAATAGAAAAAACGTGGTAGTTTAACTACCACGTTTTTTTATACAGTTATCCAGAATTTACTTAATAACCAATTTGTGTGATTCATATTCATTATATGATTCAACATTCAAGATATATACACCTGTTTTTAAGGGAGTATCTATTGAGTTTGAGCCTTTGTGGCCAATAGTTTCAAAAAGGGTTTGTCCTAAATAATTGGAAATTCGAATTCTTAAATTATCCTGTTCAAGAATTACATTAAAGCTCCCATTTGAAGGATTTGGTGTTACGGAACTTTTAGGTAATTGCTCTTCCTCTATATTAGTTCCTTGTAAATCAACCAATCTAAAAGTTTGTTGGGGTGCATTTCCACCAAAACATCCCCATTGCAAAATATTTGTTCCATCGGCATGTGAAGCATTCTGGACATCAAAGCACCTGTTACTGTTGCGATTGATTATTCGATACCCATTCCCATCTACCTGAAAGGCAAATTGTTGTCCGACATGCCCCAAACTCTCCCACAGGTTTATATTAGCGCCATAATCCGTTGATATTTCGAACACATCAATAGCAAAGAAGTCATTAACAGCAGGCTTTATTGTATGCCATATGCCACCTTCGCTGGTTATCTTAAATTTCTGAGAATCTCCTCCATTATATGTGTATTGAGCAATGTTTGTTCCAAAATCCGGGATTGCATCTTCCATTGTAACAGCCTTATTGCTGTGGTTAGCTACCAGAGCAAACACTCCATTTATCTCTCCCATTTCCACTCCGGTTGGTCCGGCAACCGGCCAGCCATTAATAAAATCAAGAGTTGTTGTAAGGAGTCGGGGGTATCCATTAGAAAATCCATCATAGTAATGATAAGATAACACTCCTTCTCCAAAACCAATATGCCCGGGTCCAACAATCACACCATGCTGAACCGGTAAAAACTCCCTCGTACCGGTGTAGGGTCCTGTGATGCTGGTTGACCTCGCCACTTCTACATAGTAAGTGCTTTCCAATAGCCGGCAACAACTTCCACGATTAACAAACAGGTAGTAATAAGGGCCATTCTTCAAAATGTAAGGAGCCTCAATATCCTGATGGTTCCCTCCATAAATATGAGTTAAACTGCCTATTGTTTTGCCTGTTTCAGGATTGATTTCGATCACACCAATTCCTCCAAAATATGAACCATAAGACATCCAAACCCGTCCGTCATCATCCTTAAACATGGCCGGATCGATGGCATTGATGGCATTTCGAGTACCGTCTGAAGAGACAACCAGACCGAGGTCTTCCCATGTTGGGTTTGCAAGAGAAGGTGTTCTGGTTACGCCAATTATTGAGTTTGAAGTCCCAAAATTTGAGGCTGAATAGTATAAATAATAATATCCCTCCATATAGATGATACAGGGTGCCCAGAAATGACCGTTAAACCCCGGCACATAAGTATTAATCCAGTCAGGGAAATTAATGTGATCGACCGGGGATGGTTCTTCACGCCAATTAGTGAAGTTTGAATTTGAAGAAGAGACCCCATATATCCCAACTGTTGTATTGCCATTATCACTATTTAATCCTGTTGCAAAAACATAGTAGCGATCATCATCCCCCTTTATAATATGTGACGGATCATGAATAGGCCCTTGCGCCATCACATTTACTCCCAGAAAGCAAAACAGGAAAAAAGGTAAAAAGTAGATTTTTTTCATAACACAATATTTAAATTAATTGGATCCTAGTACAAAGATGTTTGTTTCGAATTCAATTTAAGAGGATGTTCTAATACAATTGGAGGATTTAGGTGGAACATATCGTAACAGTCTGATTTTTTTAATCTGTTCAATTACTTTTTCTGGAGATAGGTCGATGTGGTGCGCAAAACAGGATATAGCCAAACAATTGTTGTTTCCTGTTATCTTGCATATAAGCCATGACCCGAAACTGTTGAAAAAGAAACCAAGCCCCAGTTGATCAGCTTTGTTACTAAATTTACAACTGAATCTTATATCACATTTCTATTTCGCCTCTCAGCTATGCAGTTTGGTCTAACATGAATCGAAGATCGACAGAGACAATGGCAGTTTTTGGTAAACTAAGCGACAGAGGGGACGGACGGGTTGGCGTGCTTTTTTGCTGATTGACGATGACTTCCTGTCCCTCAAAACGGGAAACACCGTTTTTCCTGTCTTTGTGTGGTGGGGATTATTCTTTCATTTTATCAGGGTCTTGTCTGGAGTCAAAAATATCAGTGATGTAAATATATTCCTCTTCAACCCTGTAGATTATTTTATAGTGGCTTACTATCAAGCGACGATGTCCTAAATTAAATGTTCTAAATAAGGCTCTTCCTGTCCTTGAAAAGGTTGCAAAAGCAAAATATCGGCTGCATCCAGAATTTCATCACGTATATCATTCAATTTTTCAGGTGATACTTTGGGGGCAATAAAATTCAGGGCTTCTTCAAGACTAAAAAGCGCCTGCTCCGTATAAACAAGTTTCATCTACTACCTGGATTTGCTATTCTTTGCTCTATTTCTTCTCTTGAAAAAACCCTTCCGGCCTGGATGTCATGTTCCGATTTTTGAGCCCTGCTTCCCAGTTTTGCTTTTAAAACTTCTTCACTACGAAGTTTCTCATATAATTCATCAATTGTCTTTTCATCTGCACGATGCAAATGACTGTGTATAAAATCTCTTTTTTCAACTACATTCATAATTTCCATGGCTTTATCTCCTACAAATTTATAGATTAATAATACCTATTGCCACCGTTTAATGGGTGAAATTTCTCTAGCTTGCTCTGTAAGCTGTCCAGGTTATTCAACTGGGGATCTTTCTGTTGAACTCAATTATGACCGGCTATGTATTGGACTTGTCTTAGATTATGGTTTTTCAGCCAGGAGGTTATCACGCTTGTCCGGATTTGTTTTGGATGAAGGATTTCAATATTCTTCTTTTGAAGAAATTTAAACAGATGCAGACACCCCAAATGCAATAACCATTGAAGACAAAGGGTTAATTGAGCAGGTAAAGCTTATTCAGGAACTCGATGAGAAAGACAAGGACACAATCTTTAATTTTATTGACACCATGCTTACCAAACGTAAATTCAAAGATTTTTTTTAATAAAGATATTGCTGCTTTATAAAGCAAAAAGCCCGGAATTGCCGAACTTTGTTATTACATTAATAACGTAATCTTAAATTAAATCTTATTTTGCCTAATGGCAGTTACAAACTGCCGGTTAGGATTCGACGTAATTACAAATTACGCCGAGCTGGGGTGTTCTTTATTTATATTTTGCATTGCCCCAGTGTCCTCACAAACGAAGAAAGAAGTTCAATGAAAAAACGGAGTTTGCGTATATAAAAGAACCTGTAAGACCTTTCTAACATAATCAAACCGGACACCAATTGGATGGCATTGATTATTAGTTTCAACAAAAGCCATTTTACCCCTATTTTTTCTAATTCCAACACTACTAACTAGCTTGAAATTTTCAACATATATCACGCCAGATAAACTCGTAGACTCATCACTCGTAATTTTATTTTCATAATAAATCTCTCCATTGATATATATTTGAATTAAGTCTTCATTAAAATAGCCTTCTAAAATTATCAATAACGAGTCAATAGCACATGGTCTTTGATTATCTGTTTCAGCCAGATAAGACACTTCTATATCATAAAAATCTATGCTTTTAACAGAATTGCAATCTTGTCCTAAGACACAGCTCTGTGGATACCACCATAAAACAATAAACAAAACAAGTTGATAAAAACTGAAATAATTCATCTTTTAAAATATTTTATTGCTGTTCCTGAACTCTGTTCCTAAGGTCTTGCAGTTGTTCAGTATTTAAATACATTCCATTTTGACCATAAATGTACATTAAATTTCCACGTCCAATATCAATATTATTTTTAGCATCATAAGCTTTTTGATGCCTCAAACCTCCGTTGGCGCGAATTTGTAATTCGATCCCCTATTTACCTTAAAAACCCAGTTCTCGACTTTGCCCCGATTGCAAATCGGCGCTAACGGGATACCGCTCGGCTATAATGCTTAGTTTACCAAGTAGTTTGTGTAAATAAAATAGGTATGAGAACCTTTTTTTTCTAAACACTATCGTTTAGTTACTACCAAATAATGTTATATCTGTTATACCTCCATTATAGACTCCTAAATGACCTGTTTTATCAATTTTATATACTCCTCTGACTTTTACCTTTTTTCCTTTCAAAGTCATTAATCTTTTTCCATTTAAAGTATCATCATTATCACCTTTAAGTGGTTTAAAAAAGTTAAAATCTAACCATATCCTATTTTCATTGTTATTGTTATGTATATAAATATTCTCAATATCCATATGAAAGTAACCACTAATTTCAATTGGTTTATTGTCATAATCTAATGCTTTCATTTCTAAAGAATCAACATCAACAACCTGATATTTTACATCTTGAGAATCATCAGAATAAAAAACAACCTTATTATTACATCCGATTGATAAGAAGGCAGTTAAGAGTGATATTATTTTTAAATTATTCACTTTTAAAAATGTTTTCGCGTGTATCATAGCGTATTGTTACAGGATGATTATAAACTCTTATTATTCAACTCCCTCGCTGGTAGATGGCGGATAATAAGTCCTATATCTTTCGTATTTTCCTAATGGAGATATATAGTTTTTAAAATAACCTGATCTTCTTCCGCCAATACGACTAGAGATATTATAACTTTCGTTGGCGCGAATTTGTAATTCGGCTCCCTATTTACCTTAAAAACCCAGTTCTCGACTTTGCCCCGATTGCAAATTGGCGCGAACGGGGTGTAAATATTGTCTTTTATAAGTCGTTATTGCCCCTCGGCCGCACGGCTATGCCGCTTGGTTTAACAAGAATCATAGATTGACGAAGTCAATGGCAGTTACAAACTACCGGTTAGGATTCGACGTAGTCAACCAACACATAGCCTTGCACAAAAGACAACGAGCGAGGGAAAAGACAATCAATTATTCAACTAAAGCAATTTTTATTTCCTCCCAAGAATTAGATATTAATGAATTCTTTCTTATCAAGCCAATGATATTATCATCTTTAAGCAAGGTAATTATATTTTCATCTCGCCGAATATAGAGACTTTCTTTTAATACAATCAATGAATCTTTTTTAAAAAATGATTTATTAAAATAATGAATTTCAACTGTACTGTCTTTTATTTCAATAAATTCAACGTCTTTTCTGTTTAAATAAAAAACTGACAAAACGCCAATAAAAACAATTATCATACTAAATAAGTAGATAAAACTATAGTCAATATCAAGAGCGGTAAACATAAATAGACTAAGAACAATGCTTACAATGAACATTCTAATAAAAAGTCCATTTAAATATACTGCTCGAAATTTTAAAGCCCGATTCATACTTTCATTATTTATTAAAAAATTCTTTTACTAATGATTCATCAATATCATGTTTGCCTGTAAAATCAATAGGCCTTTCAGAAGAACTTGAAGGAATAACTCGTGTATTATCACTTTTAGCAGATGTATTATTCGTATCAGAAATTCCTATTCCACTATTATTCTCTTGAGTACTAAAGACAGAACCAATTAGGTCAATTGCGAGTGCTCCAACAACTACTTTTTCCGTCAAAGTTGAAGCTCCTCCACTAACATTTACTCCGAAGTCAACAAGAGTTCCAATTTGCCGTCCTGCTGTCCCTCCATCGCTCTTTGCTTGGTCATACATCATTCCGCCAGCTTCACCAAGCCCTCCTGGGATGTTTTGACCATTACCATTATCTCGAACTCCTTCTATAATTATACCTAAACCAATACTCGGAATTCCTGCTGAAATCAAAGCCGCTCCACCTACTTGTCCTGCACCTGTAGGTGTAATTGCTGCTCCTATTCCACCAATCGTTGAAGTAAGCCCTCCAGCTGTAACTGCAATACCGCTACCTACAGTTTTCCAATCTGTATAGCCATAAAGGTCTATGTTTTGTATTGGGTTATTCAAAACATAAACATATGGAGACCATCCAAAATGATGGTCATACATAGCATCTATGCTATGCCAACGTCCCAGTGTCGGGTCATACATTCTAGCTCCGTAATCGTACCAATCCAACACTCCATTTCCAATAACATCCTCTTGTAACTCTTTACCGTTGTAAAGGTACTTGTTGTCGGCACTGCCGCCTTTGCTAAAGGCCATTCCAAACGGATAGTATGCTGTTTGTTGCACGAGGGTGTTACTTTGATTTACCACGACCCTAGTGTTGCACAAATGATCTCTCAGGAAGTAGTGATAGTTGGGGGTGCCACTCATGTCAATGTAAACTTCGCCACGCAAAATTTGTTTTAAAGAGTTGGCATCATAAGTGTCTACTAAAAATTAATTTTCGTTCTTTGAAATCGTTGATAACATACGTTTTACAAGCTTTTTAATGTGGTGACGATTTGAATTGATTAAGTTAGTCTACAAAATAGGCTAACCATGAATCAAGGAAAATTTGTTTTTGCCCAAATTTGTGAGTTTTTACCTCAACGGGGTCTTGTGCGTTGGAGGTTAATATTTGAGTTTCTTATGGTTTTGTCGATTGTCCCCAAAATGTAAGTAAGATTATTTCCTTCTTGTAAGGTTTAACTTTATAAAACAAGCTATTGTGCTTGGTAACAAAGCCTTTTCGGACATTTCTTTTTCGAGGGGATTCAACAAAAGTTTTAGGATGTTTTTTAATAACACCGAGAACTTCCTCTGTCTTATCCACAAAGTTTTTCACTTCATTTAACCCCCAATTTTCATGAAGATAGTCCAATACTTTATAGTAATCTTTTCGTGCTTGATTTGACCAGGCTATTTCCATCTCAAATGCCATATCTTAAGCGAACTTCTTTCATAACTTCTTCATGAGGAGTAGTCTCTCCTCTGTCAGCTTCCTTAATCCCTACTTCAATGTCTTGCTGAACAGATATAGGCAATTCATCCCACCAGTCAGCTTCTTTCTCCTGTTTGAGGATTTGACTGACCTTTTCCAATAAACTTGGTCGGTCAGTATCTAATATCATCTGAACCAATTCCAGTTTTCTTGCTTGAAGATTCATAGCATTCATTGTTTTATCTCTTACAAATTTAAAGATTAATAATCACTTTTGGTATCATTTAATGGGTGAAGTTTTTCAAGTTTGCTATGTAAGCTGCCCAGGTTAATCAGCTGGTACCGTTCTGTTGAACTCACGTAATTTATGACCTGCCATATATTGGATTTACCCTCATTGGCGCGAGTTCCTTTGTAAACCAAGCGGCAGAGCGGAACGGCAACATTGTCGTTAGAATCTATATAGTCTCCTGACTACAATTGTAGAGATAACGCTTTTTTGCTATGGGGCTATGGCAGTTACAAACTGCAAGTTAGGATTCGACGTAATTACCGCTCGGATATGCCGCTTTGCTTGCAAAGAAATTACGCCGAGCTGGGGACTACAAACAATTATGAATTATCACTATCTAAACGACATTGAACCATAATTACTCACCTGCATATTCTTCTAATTCTATCAACAAATCTTGAATTTTACGTTCCCATCTGTTTTGGTTGCTTATATTTACCCCAAAACCCGTTTCAAAATCAAACTGAATCAAGCTTATTTAATTTGAGATCTATCACTTTATTATATGCATCAATATTTCTTTCATTTCTTTTTTGCAATATTTCAACAGCTCTTCTGATTTTCCGAGCATATACCTCATTTATATTAAAATGAATTTGTTCATGCTGCAACCAATATTTAACTGTTGTGTCATTTACAAATGATAGGTTTCTATCCATTTCATTCATCACGGAGACTTCCCAATAATTTGTTGCATATCGAGTTTCGAAAGAAATTGACGTAGCTAAATATGCCGCTGGGATATCATTAAAAACGCCTTTAGGATACCTTGTCTCAACTTCTGATGGCAGTCCTTTAAAGTCATCAATTGTAATTGGAAATTCTTTACTCCATCTCTTCATATTGTCCTGAGCAGAAACATTCGTAGATAATGCAAATACAATCACAAAAAAGATCGTTGTCAACATATTACTCTATAATTTTAAACTCAGTACTCATTCTTTTTTGACCCAAAGTGCTCTTATAATTATTTCCTTTATCATTATCCCATGTTATTTGAGTTTCAGGCAAACCATACGTACGCATTAAATATCGTTGCAATTCCCATGCCCTTCTGTTAATTGCAACTTGAGATAAATCATTTATGCCATCAACCCTCTCATTAAATGGAACATTAGTTTTAATCCTTATTTGGATTCTAATATTCTTATTTAAACGTAAATAATTAACAATTGGCGAAATAAACGCTTCAAAACGTTCTGAGGTTACAATCTCATATGAGTTTGGGGAAAATAAATTACCTTCAAATGACTGAGTAGCTCCAACCGTAATACGTGGCCGAGAGAATCCTCTATTTGTAATAGGTGTATCAACGATTTCCAAAGGAGGCTCAGTTATTGAAGGCATGCTAGATTGTGGTAGTCGCATAGGACTAACAGGTCGAGGTCTATTTGCTTCTCTAACTGCTAACATTGGCCCCATCGAAATTGTACCACCAAAATCAGGACCTGCAGCAACTGGACGCCCATATCCTCCCCTTCTATTATCATTGGGTGATTTTCTTCCATCTCCACTCCATCTTCGATCTCGTTGCCGCTTATCTCTGTTAATCTGCCTTTGTTTTTGACGTTGATGTCGTTTTTCCTTGCTTTCCCAAAATCGCCACCACATACCATCCGGATCCACCAGATTTACAGGATTGTTTAATACATAATTATAAGGTGATATACTAGGTGCAAAATCCGCCAACGGGTCAACAAAGCGAAAACATAAATACTATTGCAAATTGGTTAAAATTAAAATATTGCTGCGTTATAAATCAAAAAACTCATACTGGACAAGCTTTTGCTTTATCTTATTATACCTTCTTTGTTTTTTAGGTTTGATAAAGGAATAAAGTATTGATACTTCCCAAAATCCTTTTGAATTACAAGTCTCTCCATATCGACGACTTCATAAAAGCCACGAAGCATTCTTAAAACTTCCTTTATCCACAAAGCTTTAACTTTCTCATCAATTGAGGTATCTAGTATTGTTTCAATGAGAGCATCAAAACTTAAGAGGTCGTATATTTCAATTTTATTAGGCTTTATAATCAAAAAAGAGGTTAATGGATCTTCATATTCTAAATGATAAAACTTATAGAGGCTAAAAGTTTCAACATTTGTGCTATCAATAAGTTCTTCAATATTAAAACGTGTGCATAATTTATCTAATTCTAAATCTGCCTTTAACTCTCCTTTGATTATCTGATAGTTATACAAATGAAAATATAGACTGTCGGAAAACGCTTGCCCTTTAGCAAACAAAATCACAAATGAAATAGAAATTAATGTAATTATTTTTTTCATAACGCTATCCAATTAATTTGATGGTATAACAACTGCGGGTCTTGGCTCAAGTTTCTCTAAACGATACTGAGGTGTTTGCTTAATTACTTCTATTTGAGTCTGATTAGCGATGGCTTCCCTTTTTGCTAAACTTGGTTCGAAATGTGCATTAGCCGCCTTATTTGTTGCATGCTCTGCTTCGTGAGCTGCTACATTAGCCATAAACTCATCCGTATTTTTAGGTGCATTATCTAGTAAGGCCTGTGTTTCTTCTCCTGGTGTACTTGTTAGCCTTGCCCCATTCTCTAAAGCAGCTTTAACTGTCTGTATTTTATTTACGGTTTGTTCTGCCATTCCCTCATATATTACTATATCTGCACTACCAATATTATTGCCTGATTTGCTAGTTGAAGCATAACCATTTCGTGTACCATCGCCTTTTCCTGGGTCAATAGTTATTGTTATGTTGTGGTTTGCACTTACCATCTTATTAAACATTTCTTTTCCTTTTGGAGTTGCCATCATCGCTGTGCCTATTCGTCTAACATCAGCTGTAAAATTTGAAGACCAACCAGTTTGAGCTGAATATGTAATGGGTTTTCCTGTTGCATCAACAATTTTCCTACCGTCTGGATCAATAAACCTTAAAGGATTATTAGCCACATAAGCGTATGGCGAAATGGGAGCATATTTTTCCGCCAACGGGTCAACACTGTGCCAACGCCCCAGCGCCGGGTCATACATTCTAGCTCCGTAATCATACCAATCCAAAAAATCCAATGCAATCAGCAACCTGAATGCTAACTCACAACCGCTTCCTTATATTTTTCAATTAACCCGATAAACTCATCAAAAAGAAATTCTGTATCAGTTGGTCCGCTTGATGCTTCAGGGTGAAACTGAGTGGAGAAAAATGGCTTGGTTTTATGGCGAATCCCTTCGTTTGTATCGTCATTCAGATTGACAAACAGAGGCTCCCAATCTTTTTCAAGGCTTTTGGTGTCCAACACAAAACCATGGTTCTGACTAGTAATATAGCAAGTATCAGTCCCAACCTTTTTTACCGGGTGGTTATGCGCCCTGTGCCCATATTTCAATTTGTGTGTGGAACCACCGGCTGCGATGCCCATTAGCTGGTTGCCAAGACAAATTCCAAAAATTGGTTTATCACCTTTAAGTGCTTTTTGAATATTGGCAACTGTTTCTTTGTAAACTTCAGGATTTCCGGGTCCGTTTGACAACATGATGCCATCGTAATCCTCCTTTGTAAAGTCGTAATCCCATGGCACGCGAATAACTGTGGTATCGCGTTTTAGCAAGCAGCGAAGAATATTATACTTTGCACCAGTATCCACCAAAACAATTCGGTGCTTTCCGTTGCCATAAATCATCTTCTCTGTTGCGCAAACCTGAGCAGCAAGATTATCATTATCCGGGTTATAGAAAGGAACATCTACATCATCAATGATGATTTTTCCAAGCATTGGACCCTTTTCCCTCAGAATTTTTGTTAATTCACGCGTGTCGATATCAAAAATTCCGGGAACTTCATTTTGAATAAGCCAATCACTTAAGCTGTGGCCTGCATTCCAGTGACTAAATTCAAAGGAATAATCAGACACCACCAAGCCTGAGATATGAATCCGGTCGGATTCATAAAATTTAGGAATACCAAATTCTTCCTCTTTGGATGGAACTCCGTAATTTCCAACCAATGGATAAGTTGACACCAAAATCTGCCCCTTATAAGAGGGGTCGGTTAAACTTTCAGGGTATCCGGTCATGGCCGTATTAAACACCACTTCTCCCGAAACCGACTTAGGAAAGCCAAAAGATTTTCCATTGAACACAGTACCATCATCCAGCACCAGCTTTACTTTTTTTAATCCAGATATCATACAACAGGTTTAATTAGGTTTATTTTGTTGTTGCAAATTTACAAATAATAGAGTTGAGATAACAGAAAAATAATCACTTTTGCATATTTATTTATTAAAAACAACGCATTGTGCATATAAATACAAAAACGGCATCAATTTTAAATTGATGCCGTTTTGAAGTTATCTTCTGTTGATGGCGACATAATCTCGCCTGGTTGACACATTTTTATATGCCGGACGAATAATCCTGGCACTAGATGATGTAACCTCTTCAATTCGGTGAGCAGCCCATCCTGCAACCCTTGCAATTGCAAAAATTGGAGTATATAATTCTTCAGGAATACCAAGACACTGATAAACAAATCCGGAATAGAAATCCACATTGGGAGAAATCACTTTAGAGCTTGAACCTTTAAAACGATAAAAAGCTTCAGGCCCAAGGCGCTCAATGCTTTCATATAGGTTATACTCATCTTCACGACCTTTCTCCTTGGCCAATTCCCGTGCTTTCTCCTTCAGCAACACACAGCGTGGGTCTGATAGGGTATAAATGGCATGTCCGATACCGTATATCTTTCCTGAACCATCATAGGCCTTCTTATTCAGAATTTTTGTAAGATATTCATCTACCTCTTTTTCATCGGCCCAATTCTTAACATTTTTCTTGATGTCCTCCATCATTTCAATCACCTTGATATTGGCGCCACCATGCAAACCACCTTTAAGAGAGCCCAAAGCTGCCGCAATGGCCGAATAGGTGTCGGTTTGTGCCGAACTCACCACTCTTGTTGTAAAAGATGAGTTGTTACCTCCTCCATGCTCAGCATGAAGTACCAGAGCCAAATCAAGCAAATCGGCTTCTAAACGGGTATAGTCATCACCCTTTAGCATATAGAGAAAATTCTCAGCCAAACTCAAATCAGGATTTGGGTGACGAATTATCATTGACTTGTGCTGAAAAGAGTGACGCATCCCAAAGTACGCATATGCCACGATAACCGGGAAGCGAGCCAAAAGACTGATGGATTGCCTGATTAAGTTCTCTGGAGTATAATCCTCTGCATTGTCATCGTCGGTATATAAACCCAGTACCGTGCGGGCAAGCATATTCATAATATTTTTCCCGCGTAGAGATAAAATCAGGTTTTTGGAAAGAGAAAAAGGTAGTTCCTGCTCCTGCTTAATTAGGTCAGTAAATTCCTTTAAATCCTTGTTATCGGGAAGTTGTCCAGTAATTAAAAGAAACGCAGTTTCCTCGAAACCGTGGCGACCATCGGCCTGAAAGCCTCTTGTCAGTTTGGTTATTTCGTATCCTCTGTAATAGAGTTCTCCATGTTGCGGAATGTTTTTACCATCTTCTCCCTTTGTATAACCCACCACATCACCGATGTTGGTTAGTCCAACCAAAACTCCTGTAAAATCGGCGTTCCGAAGTCCCCGTTTTACATTATAAACATTGTAAAGCTCTTTGTCAACTTCGCAGCACTTAACTGCCGACCTGGCTAATCTTTCCAATAATGCCATTTTTCGTAATTTATATGGTTAAGTGATTATTTTTGCTATTGCTTCATTCATTTTATCGAAAGAAAATACCGATACCACCGCATCCATTTTCGATTTTATCTCATTGTTGCAAAGGTTTCCGATGCTTCCGGCATGAGAATGATGAATGGATTCAGGCACCTCAAATTTTCCGGCTTCAATTTCGCGGCCAACCTGTTTGTAAGCCTCCCTGAAGGGGATGCCTTCCAACACACGGCGGTTTACTTCCTCCACGCTGAATGCATATTTATATAGAGGATTTTTTAATAAATCCATATTCACTTTCATGTTTTTAACGGCAAAAGCCGTTAATTCCAAACAGCTCTTTAACTCATCAAATGCAGGAATAAACACCTCCTTGATGATTTGCAAATCGCGGAAATATCCCGAAGGGAGATTTCCTGTAATCATCCCAATCTGATTAGGAAGAGCCTGTATTTTGTTGCATCGGGCACGAATCAACTCAAAAACATCCGGGTTTTTCTTGTGAGGCATGATGCTGCTTCCCGTGGTTAACTCATCGGGCAAACCAATGAATGCAAAGTTCTGACTCATATACAAACAGGCATCCATGGCCAGTTTGCCAATGGTTCCGGCAATGGAAGCCAACGCCATAGCAACGGCACGTTCGGTTTTTCCACGTCCCATCTGAGCATACACCACATTGTAACTCATATCATCAAACCCAAGTAATCGGGTGGTCAGATTTCTGTCCAAGGGGAAAGAACTGCCATACCCTGCGGCGGCACCAAGCGGATTTTGATTAACAATTCGCCATGCCGCATTGAGCATGTACATGTCGTCCACCAAACTTTCAGCGTAGGCACCAAACCAAAGGCCAAAAGATGATGGCATAGCCACTTGCAAATGTGTGTATCCGGGCATCAAATCATCTTTATGCGCCTCACTCTTCCGTTGCAGTTCTGCAAAAAGCTGCTGAACGTCATGGCTGAGTTCGTAAATCCGATGACGAGAATATAGTTTTAGGTCGAGTAAAACCTGATCGTTTCTGGAACGACCACTGTGTACTTTCTTACCAACATCACCAAGTTTACGAGTGAGCATAAGCTCCACCTGAGAATGAACATCTTCGATGCCTTCCTCAATAACAAAGTTGCCATTAATGGCGCCTTTGTAAAGAGAATTTAATTCCGGCAACAGCTGCTGCAAATCAGCAGCGGTTAACAACCCAACCTTTTCAAGCATGGTGATGTGTGCCATGGTTCCCAGGATATCAAAAGGAGCCAATTCTACATCCAATTCACGATCCTTGCCAATTGTGAAATCTTCAATGGCTTTATTTACAACAGTATCTTTTTCCCAGAGCTTCATTCGCTATGCTTTTCTTTTTATATTTAGATATAAGACTTTTAGATTTTTAGATTCAAGATAGGTCTATAATCATTTCTGACTAACACATCTGTACAACTTCAAACTTATTGTCTAAAAAATATATCCCGAAACATTCGGCACCAACATTCTATTGATAATGCTTACGCCCATCCAGAGCTAAATTTAATTTAACACCACTTGCATAGGGCGTTGCCCCATGCTGATAATGACGCCCCCCTGGGGCTATACAAAACAACCATTTTAAAAGCAATCTGTCAAAATAGAGCTCTAACGTCTAATGATCTTATATCTAACATCTAATTTAAATTCCATCAGAACGTAAGTCCATCCAACAGTTTAATATATGTTTCAATACCGGCTTTTATTTCATCAATATATATATACTCGTTTACCGTGTGGGAGCGGGCTGAATCACCGGGTCCAATTTTCAGGGTATCGAATGGCATCACTGCCTGATCGCTTGTGGTGGGTGAACCAAAAGCCTCCAATCCCATGTCAATTCCACGTTTCACGATGGGATGTTCCTGCGGTATGGATGAGGAGTTCAGTCTGAATGAGCGTGCATTCAATTCACAACTTACCTGGTTTTTGAGAATTTCGAACACCTCTTGGTTGCTGTAACACTCATTGATTCTCACATCCACCATGAACGAACACCTGTCGGGTATAACGTTATGCTGAGTTCCGGCATTTATACCGGTTACAGTCATTTTTACCTCACCCAGAAAAGGAGAAACCTTTTCAAATTTATAATCTTTAAAAAATTGCAGTACCGGCAACGCCTCGATTATGGCATTTACGCCTTCGTTGCGGGCAGCATGACCAGCCTTTCCGTAAACTATGCCATCTATCACCAGCAAACCTTTTTCGGCTACAGCCATCTGCATACGGGTTGGTTCACCAACAATCCCCAAATCAACATCACCTATAAGCGGCAATATGGATGCAACATTATTTACTCCAGAAACTTCCTCCTCCGCTGTGGCAGCAAAAATAAGGTTGTAAGCCTGGCTCCTTCCGCTTAAGTATCTGAAAGCTGCCATTAATGCAACCAGTGGCCCCCCGGCGTCATTACTTCCCAATCCGGTAATCTTTCCATCGCTTTCTACCGGCGTTAGAGGATCATGATCCCAATTGCCGGAAGCTTTTACCGTATCAATGTGTGAATTGAGAAGAATGGTAGGTCGGGACTCGTCGTAACCCGGTGCAACTACCCAAACATTGTTATTTTTGCGTGAAGGAGAGAATCCAAATCTCTGCAGACTTTCCTCCATCATATCAGCAGCCTGCTTTTCGTCACGGCTAACTGAAGGGATAGAGATGAGCATTTTCAGCATCTCAACTGCATCGATATGTAAAGATTCAGGTATCATCACAATTTTAAAACTGTTCCGGCGCTTGGACTTGCCAAACCTGCGGTGTTGGTTATTTTTATCTGAAACACGCCTTTCTTAAGCGCATCAAAACTATTGTCGAGTTTTGGAATCATTCCATCGGCCACAATGCCATCGCGCTTAAGGTTTTCATATACATCCGGTGTAATTGTTGAAATCACCGAACCGGGATCATCAATGTCTTTAAGGACACCTGGCAGTTCAAAACAAAACACCAGGGTAACCCGATACAAAGCCGACATGGCCGAGGCTACAGCCGAAGCCATGGTGTCAGCATTGGTATTCAACAATTGACCATTTCCGTCGTGGGTTAACGGTGCGATAACTGGAACCACGCCTGCCTTCAGCAAAGCATCAATGGCATTTGCATTCACCTCTTTTATATCCCCAACAAAGCCGTAATCAATGGCCGAGTTGGTTCTTTTTACCGATTGAATGATGTTCATGTCGGCACCTGTCATTCCCAGGGCGTTACAACCCCGGGCCTGCATTCCCGACACAACGCCTTTATTAACAAGACCTCCGTAAACCATTGTCACCACCTCCAGCATTTCACTGTCGGTAATACGACGCCCCTCCACCATTTTTGTTTCAATGCCAAGACGTGCTGCCACTGAAGTGGCAGAACGACCTCCTCCATGTACCAAAATCTTCGGAGATGGCAATGAAACAAAATCATTCAACAAGCCGGATAAACTATCTGCTTCTTCAACAACTTTACCGCCTACTTTTACAATGGTTAAATCCTGCATTTATTTTGTATTATGGATTCTTTTTTATCTAATTATCAAACCAAAATCTAACATCTAATAACCTTATATCTATCCCAGTTACAAATCTTCTTCTTCAGCGATGTATTGCAACATACGTTTCAGCACAACCTGTGCTGAAACAACACGGTTAGCAGCTTCATCGATAACAATCGAATTTGGACTTTCAATAACCCCATCGGTCACAATCATATTTCGACGAACGGGTAGACAATGCATAAACTTCGCATTATTGGTCAGTGCCATCTTCTCTTCATCCACAGTCCATGAACGATCGGTGGAAAGAATTTTCCCGTAATCAGAATAACTGGCCCAGTTCTTGGCGTAAATAAAATCAGCACCTTCAAAAGCTTTCCTCTGGTCGGGTTCATACTTAACCCCATCCATAAATTCGGGAGCCAGATCGTAGCCTTTGGGATGGGTTACAACCAAGTCCACATTGGCTACCTTCATCCATTCCACAAATGAGTTAGGAACGGCCTGAGGTAATGCTTTTGGGTGTGGAGCCCAGGTTAAAACCACTTTTGGACGTTCCACTGTTTTGTACTCTTCAATGGTAAACAAATCAGCAAATGCCTGCAGAGGGTGTCTGGTTGCTGACTCCAGGCTTATTACAGGAACACCCGAAAGTTCAATAAACTGATTAAGGATTTTCTCACTGTAATCTTCCTCCTTGTTTTCAAATTTTGCGAAAGAACGTACACCAATAATATCGCAGTATCGTCCCATAACCGGCACCGCTTCACGAATATGCTCAGGCTTATCGCCATTCATCACCACCCCAAATTCTGTTTCAAGTTGCCAGCCATCCTTGTTAATGTCCATCACGATAACGTTCATACCAAGGTTAAATCCGGCTCTCTGGCTGCTGAGCCGTGTTCTCAAACTTGAGTTAAAAAAGAGCAAAAGCAACGTTTTGTTGCGTCCTAAAGCCTGGTCGGCATAAGGATTATTCTTTGCGTTGCGAGCATCTTCCAAGGCTTTGGAAAAACTGCCAATATCATCGGGTGTTAAAAATCTCTTCATACAATTAATAATTTATGGTCTGGTTAATCCGTCACTTTCAATAAGCCATTTGTAACTGGTTAATTCGGGCAAAGCCATTGGGCCACGAGCATGCAATTTCTGGGTACTGATTCCGATTTCGGCACCCATTCCAAACTGTGCTCCATCGGTAAATGCCGTGGATGTGTTGGCATAAACAGCTGCGGCATCCACTTCACTGAAGAAACGTACTTTATTAGCTTCGCTGGCAGTGATGATGGCTTCGCTGTGCTTTGTACTATAGCGTGCTATGTGTTGCAAAGCTTCATCCATGCCGCCAACCACTTTTACAGAGAGTTTGTAGTCAAGATGCTCCCTACCCCACGAATCTTCTGTGGCAGGTTTTAACAGTTCTACCGGATATTTGCCTTTCAAGAATTTAAAGCTCAATTCGTCGGCCTCAATTACAACATTTTTCTCTGCAAGAGGCATCACAAGTTCTCCAAGTTCTTCGAGTCTGCATTGATTTACCAATAAGCACTCCAGCGCATTACACACACTTACTCTGCGGGTTTTAGCATTAAAAATGACCTCTTTACCTTTTATTAAGTCAGCCGTTTCATCAAAATATGTATGAACCACTCCGGCCCCGGTTTCTATTACCGGTACTTTGGAATTATTACGTACAGAATCGATCAAACCTTGCGAACCTCTTGGAATCAACACATCCACATAACCAACAGCATTCATCAGTTCTGTGGCAGCTTCCCTTTCCGGAGGAAGAAGTTGCACCACATCTGTGGAAACCCCAAATTCTTTTAAGCTGGCTTCGATTAAAGAAACAACTGCCTGATTGGAATACCATGCATCTTGACCGCCTTTTAGTACCGATACATTTCCCGTTCTGAAACAAAGTGCAAAAACATCGAAAGTAACGTTGGGTCTGGCTTCGTAAATCACGCCCACCACTCCCAGAGCAACTCTCATTTTACGTAATTTCAACCCATTAGGCATTTCACGCTGCTCCAGCACTTCACCAATTGGAGAATTCATTCCTGCAACATTTCGCAGATCACCTGCAATTGCACGAATGCGTTCTTCGGTCAGTTTCAGACGGTCGTACCGGGGATCAGTTACAGGCATTCTCTCCAGATCTTTTTGATTTGCTGCCAACAAATCCTCAATGGCAGCCTCCGCTCGATCAGCAAGATCAAGTAAAACTTTTTGATTTGTATCACTGCTCACTCGCACCATTTCAAGTGCGGCTTCTCTTGCTTTATGAATCTGTGAAATAGCACTCATATGATATTGGACATTTATTTTTGTAACATCAGATAACTAAAATAAGGTTAAAGGTTTAGCTATGAAAACAAATAAAGATAATCATAATGAACCAATGGTTTATACTTCGCATCATTCTTATGCTCATCCGCTTTTTTTCTGTCATATTGGGCTTTGCCTATTCCAACAACCTTGTTGTTGAAATCAATAATTTTCAGCAAATCTCCCTTTTTAAAATCTCCCTCCATTCTAGTGACTCCGGCCAACAAAAGGCTTGTTGCTTTGGCAGAGAAAAGAGCCTGCCGTGCACCTTCATTTATGTGCACTTCGCTGTTGGCAAATCCTGCTGAATAGGCCATCCATTTTTTTACGGCCGGTCGTGGTGTTCCCGGCAAAAAACGGGTATGTCTCACAGATTCCGCATCAGACGCCAACAATGTAATAACATTTTCGTTGGTTCCATTGGCAATGTGAACTGAAATCCCTCCAGCGGCGGTGCTCTGTGCTACCCGTCCTTTGGTTAGCATCCCACCCCTTCCAAAGTTGCTCTTCTGGGTCGTTACATATCCGGTCAAATCCACATTTTCGCTATCAATTTCTTCTACCAACTGCGAATCAGGAGAATTGGGATTTCCATTGAATATCCCATCCACATTGGTAAGGATAAATAAGGCTTCAGTGTTCATCATAGAAGCCACCAAACCAGCCAACTCATCATTGTCTGTAAACATCAGTGCCGTTACCGAAACGGCATCATTCTCATTAATTATCGGGACAATCTGATTATTAAGCAACACCGAAATACAGTTTTTCATATTCAGGTAATGCTCCCTGGTTCTGAAGTCCTCTTTAGTAACCAATACCTGTGCACAGGACATTTTATGCATATCAAACAATGAGGCATAATTGGTAACCAACTTTACTTGTCCTACTGAAGATAGCAACTGTCTCTCGGACACCGGATCTTTCCGGTGTTTATAATTTACCAGGCTTCTGCCGGCTGCCACTGCTCCAGAGGAGACCAAAATAACTTTAACTCCTTTTTTATGCAGAAATGCAATTTGGTCTGTAATGTGCGCCATGCGCTCCACATCCAGTTTACCATCCGGGCGGGTCAGTACGTTCGACCCTATTTTAATAGTGATGCTTTTATACACTTTAATAATATCGCTGCTTTAGAACTGTTACTTCTGCTGTTTACTTCCGTTCTCAATTTTTTGATATGAAGCCATCAGTCCTTTTATTAAAGAAGAACTAAACCCTTGATGCTCCATCTCATTCAAACCTGAAATGGTAATACCTCTGGGGGTTGTAACCTTATCAATTTCGGCCTCGGGGTGAGTTCCGCCCTCAATAAGCAGATGTGCTGCTCCTTTAACGGTTTGGGAAGCAATTTTCAAAGCCAACTCTGATCCAAAGCCAATTTCAATCCCACCTTGTGTAGCTGCACGAATAAACCTCAATGCAAAAGCAATGCCGCAGGCGGCAAGGACAGTTGCACCCGCCATCAACTCTTCGGGGATGAACTGAACAGTTCCCAATTGCTCAAAAAGAGCTTTCACCTTTTCGTCCTGATCGGGAGTTGCATTCAAAGATGCCAGGCATGTCATGGACTGACCAATGGCTACAGCAGTATTGGGCATGGCACGAAAAACGGCATTCTTGCCTCCGCTTAATTCCAACAGAGTTTTGTTATCAATTCCTGTAGCCAGTGAAATCAATACAGCATCACCTGCAATGGCAGGTGATATTTCAGCCAGTAAGTCCTTCATTTGGTATGGCTTAACGGCCAGAAAAACAATTTTTGCAGATTTGACAGCCTCCAGATTATTTGATCCCGTTATAACACCAAAGCCAGCCAATGGAGCCAACAATTGGGCTCTACGACGAGTTACATGAATCATTTGCGGATCGCAGGCTTTTGTGTGAACCAAGCCACGTGCAATGGCTGATCCTAAGTTTCCTCCTCCAATTATGGCTATTTTTTCCATAAAACTAAATTCTTCTCTATACCTGGTTAAATTATGCTTCTATTCCCGGCGAATCATCAGCCAACCAACAAAAGCATGACAAAAATCAACATTATCATTGTTTTTCCAAACACGTAAAGATATAAAAAACTATAGTTTTTTATAATCCATCCACATTATCATTAAAATGTACTTGAACATGGCCCCAGTTTTCTCCTCGCCGTATGCGATGCAGTTGCATCTCGCTTACTCCAAATTGTTTGGCAATAATTCTCAGTTTTGTCTTGCGATCAGGATCAAGTAATTTTTTCTTTAATCTCATCACCTGTGTCATGGTTAACTTTGGCCCTTCCACGGGGATACGCTCTTTGACCTTTTGGCGAGCATCCAGAACTGTAGGATTATGCTGCTGATGAGCCAGAGTCTCCTTTCTGTTTGCCCATTTTAAATTTGAAACAAAATTATTAGTCTTGTTATAATCCAGATGTAAAACAAATTGCTGTCCTTCTTCGGGTTTTGGCAAAAAGTATTCAGCGACTAATTTATGAACATAAAACGTCGTGGATTTACCGAACGGTCGTAAAGGTAAAGTTTTATAGCCTTTAAGTGTACCGCCTTTAACGATTCGTGCGTTTTCAAAGCTGTCAGAGAAACTGACAACACGCCCATAATTACTGATGGCATATCGCTTTCGCAATGCCCCTTTTGGGAAAACAATCTCTTTCCACTCCTCATTCCAAAACGAAGTTTTCAATTGAGGGCAGGTAGTCAGGTTTGTGTTTTTCATAATTTCAATTCTTCATAGGTCTTTTACAATGTTTTTTGTGGGGATTTATAAACCTCTGAAAAACTCTCTAAAAATCGGGATGCCATTTCATGAGTCAGGGTTAGAGGAGGTAAAAGTCGTATAACATTGGTTGATGAAACACCGGTAAATATCCTCTTTTCATCCAAAAGCGCTTTTCTGATTGGGGCTACACTTCCTTCAAACTCAATCCCTATCATCAGTCCGCTACCGCGTACCTCCGAAATCCCATCCAGTTTGCCCAGTTCATCCATAAGATATTGACCTACATTACGGGCATTTTCAATCAGTTTTTGCTCTTCCATTACTTCCAAAACGGCCAGAGATGCTGCACATGCCAGATAATTTCCTCCAAAAGTGGTTCCCAACAGTCCGTGTGATGCCTCAAATGATGGTGAGATTAAAACACCACCTACCGGGAAACCATTTCCCATGCCCTTTGCTGTTGTAATGATGTCCGGGGAAATATTTGATGCCTCAAAGGCAAAAAACGAACCTGATCGGCCATATCCCGACTGGATTTCGTCCAGAATTAAAACTGTGCCCGTTTCGCGGCACAGTTTGTCCAGCTCTGTTAAAAATCCTGCTTCCGGCACCCGAATGCCTCCAATACCTTGTATGCCTTCAATGATTACTGCGCAAACATCTCCATTGGCAATCTCATTTTTCACTCCTACCAAATCATTCAAAGGTAAAATAACGGAGTGGTGTCCTTTATTAACTTCAGCCTGTATTTTTGAATTATCGGTAACTGCAACAGCAGCGGAAGTTCTTCCATGGAAACCTTTACCAAATGCAATCACCCGCTTTTTGCCGGTATGAAAAGAAGCCAGTTTTAGCGCATTCTCGTTGGCCTCTGCCCCCGAGTTGCATAAAAAGAGAGAATAATTCTCAAGGCCGCTTAGTTTACCAAGCTTTTCGCCTAGTTCCACTTGCAATGGATTCTGAACCGAGTTGGAATAGAATCCTATATTGTTAAGTTGACCAGTAATTCGCTTTATGTAATGAGGATGCGAATGACCTATGGATATTACGGCATGACCGCCATACAAATCTAGATACTCGTTGCCCTTATCGTCCCACACGACACAATCCTTTGCCTTTACAGGAGTGACATTCATTAAGGGATATACATCAAATAAATTCATATTTTTCGAATAATTTAAAAACCGGAAGGTTTTAAATAGAGTCCACATTTTTCATCCAATCCAAACATCAGATTCATATTCTGAACTGCCTGACCCGATGCGCCTTTTGTAAGATTATCAATAATGCTTGTGATATGCAGCTTACCATCATATTTAGCCAGATGCAACAGACATTTATTGGTGTTCACCACCTGCTTAAGGTCAATGTTTTGGTTTGATCGAATAGTAAATGCCGCATCTGCATAAAAGCGGTCGAATAATTCAGCGGCACTGCTCTGATCCAAGTCACAATCGAGATAAACCGATGCAAGTATTCCACGGGTAAAATCGCCCCTGAGAGGGACAAAATTTAATGGCAGATTAAAAACAGGCATCAACTGTTTTATCGATTGTCTTATTTCACCGAGATGCTGATGTGAAAAAGCTTTATAAACTGATATATTGCTGTTTCTCCAGCTAAAATGAGTTGTTCCGGTGGGAGCTTGCCCTGCCCCCGTAGAGCCGGTGATGGCATGAATGTGAGTTTCTTTCAGCAAACCTTCTGAAGCCAATGGCAACAAAGCCAACTGAATGGCAGTAGCAAAGCAGCCAGGATTGGCAACCTTTTGCGCTTTGCGAATTTCATCGCGATTCAGCTCCGGCAATCCATACACAAAATCATTACCCGCTGCATTCAAACGAAAATCATGACTGAGGTCAATGATTTTCACCTTGGAAGGGATTTCATTATTCTCTATAAATTCCGCAGATTTTCCATGCCCCATGCAAAAATACAAGACATCAATTGACGAGAAGTCCGGCTTTTCATCAAATGCGAGATTGGTGTCTCCAAGCAAGTCGGTGTGCACCTTATAAACCGGTTGACCTGCATGACTTGAACTCAACACCCATGAGATTTCTGCCTGTGGATGTCCCAACAATATTCTGATAAGTTCTCCTGCCGTGTAACCGGCTCCTCCAATGATTCCAACTTTAATCATATCTTACAGCTCCAGTTGCCCTTTATTTACATTATTATAAATCTTCAATGAATTGGAAATAATGGTTGTAAACCCTTTAACATCATCTCCATTCCATGCTTTATTCACTTCTCCGTATTCGCCAAAATCACTCTTCATCAAATCATGTGCAGAGTCAATTCCTACCATTTCAAAACGGTATGGATGGAGGTTGATATAAACTTTTCCTGATACATTCTGCTGTGTACTTTCCAAAAAGGCTTCAATATCGCGCAAAACCGGCTCGAGGTACATGGCTTCATGAAGCATCATGCCGTACCAATTTGAGATTTGCTCTTTCCAGTACATTTGCCATTTGGTAAGCGTGTGCTTTTCCAATAAATGATGAGCTTTAATAATCAGGGTTGGAGCAGCAGCTTCAAAACCAACACGTCCCTTAATTCCAATGATGGTATCGCCCACGTGAACATCGCGACCAATGGCGTATGCTGAACCTATTTTCTCTACTTCCTTTATGGCATCAATTTTATTGGCGAAAGATTTTCCGTTAACTCCAACCAACTCACCTTTAGCAAACTCAAGCTCGAGCTTTTCCGACTCCGATTTTTGAGGTTGCGACGGATACGCCTCTGCCGGCAGTCCCTTGTCTGATGTAAGCGTCTCTTTTCCGCCTATACTTGTTCCCCAAAGTCCTTTATTTATGGAGTAAGCCATTTTAGTCCAGTCGCGCTCCACACCTTCCTTTTTCAGGTATTCAATTTCGGCTTCACGGCTCAATACCTGATCTCTGATTGGAGTGATGATTTCGATATCGGGAGCCAGAATTTGGAAAGTAAGGTCGAAACGAACCTGATCGTTACCGGCACCTGTACTCCCGTGAGCAATATATTTAGCTCCAATGTTGCGTGCATAATCCACTATGGCCAATGCCTGAAATATTCGCTCCGAAGAGACTGAAAGAGGATACGTGTTGTTTTTCAACACGTTTCCGTACACCATGTAACGGATGCACTTGTTGTAATAATCATCCGTAACATCAAGGCTCACATGTTTGGCAACACCTAAACCATAGGCTTTCTCTTCAATGTCTTTAAGTTCAACATCTGAAAAACCGCCGGTATTGGCAATGGCCGACCACACTTCAAGGTTTCTTTCCTTTGCTAAATATTTCACGCAATAGGAGGTATCTAAACCTCCGCTGTATGCTACAACTACTTTTTCCTTCATAGTTAATGCTATCTTATTCTGTTTATGCTTTTATACAAAAATGGCTACCAGTTTCCTGAAGAAACTCTTGTTGGATTTATCGTTTGCTTTACTCTTTCCGCCCTGTAAAAAGACGAACCGCTTAAACCGAAGCCAACGTTCGTAAACTTTCAGTTTTCTTTTTGGCAATGGTTTGGGTTTGCTTTTCTTTTTCTCCTCTTTCTCCGGGTCGTAAAGCATTCCGGTGCAAAGGCAGTGTTTGCGATTGGTTCGCATCAGAATATCGTAATTGACACAACTTTGACAACCTTTCCAGAACTGTTCATCATCGGTCAGCTCAGAAAAAGTAACAGGCTTATATCCCAGTCCGGAATTGATTTTCATCACGGCCAACCCGGTGGTAAGTCCAAAAATCTTCGCTTTTGGATACTTTTTTCTGGACAACTCAAACGCCTTTTGCTTGATGTCTCTCGCCAAACCCTGTCCGCGAAACTGGTCTGCCACAATCAACCCCGAATTGGCCACAAACTTATCGTGCCCCCATGATTCAATATAGCAAAACCCTGCAAACTCACCTTCAGCCAAAGCAATAATCGCCTTCCCGTCAATCATCTTCTGACGCACGTACTCAGGATTACGCTTGGCAATTCCTGTGCCTCTCACTTTTGCCGCATCGGCAATTGTTTGAAGGATGACATCTACATATTCCAGATGTTTTTCTGAAGCAATATGTATGGTTACCTTTTTCTCCATTAAAATACTTACAATTAATCGTTCCCTGGTTAAACTCCGAATAACAAAAAACTAAATTTTCATTACAAAACTTTATCCTCAATGCCCGGAATAAACATATCCAACGACCTGAGAACTTCTTCAATGCTGATCCCTTCCCTGCAGATTAATAATATGGTATCATCTCCGGCAATGGTTCCAAGGATTTCATAACAACCCTGTCCATCAATTACAGAAGCAATACCATTGGCAAAACCCGGACGGGTTTTTACCACTGCCATATTTCCTGAAAACTCAAGAGACAATATTCCTCCCAAAGGGAAGTCTTCTCTTAGATTCTCCTTTTCAACCTCAACTGTTTCATCAGGCAGCACATATATGTATCCTCCGTCATTGCCCGGTTGTTTGGCAACTTTCAATGCCTTTAGGTCACGCGACAGAGTGGCCTGAGTAGTACTAAAACCCTCTTTTCCCAGCAATGCCAGCAGTTCCTCCTGACTTCCTACCCTGTTTTTTTCAATGAGCCTGATTATGGCATTTATTCTTTGTGTCTTTATCTTCATGGTGAAGACTTAAGGTTATGTGTTTAAAAAAGAGCGAGGGGCTTAACCAATCAATGCTGTAAAATGGCTATCCCCTTTTTATAAACCTGAATAATTATTCAAGCAAAGCGCAAATTTATACAATATTATTCAATCCAAAAAGAAATGGAGATATTTTTTCCGGTTTTGATAAAAAATATTCAAACACCTGTGAAATGTGGTTTTTAAACCACATTTTTTAACACCCTCTGAAAACGTGAGTATTTCTACATATTCAAAAAATATACAAAAAAAGTATCATCATATACATGATTTTTGTTTAAAGATGATGTAAATTTGCACAAATAAGATTCCTAAATCTATCTAAATATCATCATTCGCATGAAAAAACATGTAAACAAGGTTGTAATCCTTGGTTCGGGAGCATTAAAAATTGGAGAAGCCGGCGAGTTTGATTACTCCGGTTCGCAAGCCATTAAAGCTTTAAAAGAAGAAGGCGTTTACACCATCCTTATCAATCCCAACATTGCCACAGTTCAAACCTCAGAGAAACTGGCAGATAAGATTTACTTTCTTCCGGTAACCCCTTATTTTGTTGAGCAGGTATTGATAAAGGAGAAGCCCGACGGACTTCTCCTTTCTTTTGGTGGCCAAACGGCTCTAAACTGTGGCGTAAAGCTCTTTGAGCAGGGAACTCTGGAGAAATACAATGTTGAAGTGCTGGGTACACCGGTACAATCAATCATTGACACTGAAGATCGTGAAATTTTTGCCGGAAAACTGGCTGAAATTGATGTAAAAACACCAAGAAGTCAGGCTGTCACCACTGTGAATGATGCATTAAAAGCAGCAGAAAAAATGGGATATCCCATTATAGTGCGAGCAGCCTATACGCTTGGAGGAATGGGCAGCGGCTTCTGCTCTAATCCGGAAGAGTTGAAACTCCGTGCCGATAACGCCTTTTCTTATTCCAATCAAATATTGGTGGAAGAGTCGTTAAAAGGATGGAAAGAAGTGGAATACGAAGTGGTTCGGGATGCATACAACAACTGCATTACGGTTTGTAATATGGAAAATTTCGATCCTCTTGGAATTCATACCGGAGAGAGTATTGTTGTGGCACCATCACAAACCTTATCCAACTCAGAATATCATAAACTACGAGAACTCGCCATTAAGATAATAAGGCATATTGGAATTGTAGGTGAATGTAATGTACAGTATGCACTTGACCCATACTCGGAAGATTATCGGGTTATTGAGGTTAATGCAAGGTTATCCCGTTCCAGTGCACTGGCATCAAAAGCCACCGGGTATCCGCTGGCGTTTGTGGCCGCAAAACTGGGACTTGGTTATGGATTGCACGAACTTAAGAATTCCGTAACGAAGGTTACATCTGCATTTTTTGAACCAGCCTTGGATTACGTGGTTTGTAAAATCCCCAGATGGGATTTAAATAAATTCACGGGCGTTTCGCGCCAAATTGGCTCAAGTATGAAAAGCGTTGGTGAAATCATGGCAATTGGACGTACTTTCGAGGAAGCAATCCAGAAAGGCTTGCGAATGGTTGGTCAGGGAATGCACGGATTTGTTGGAAATCAGCCATTAAAAAATA
Organism: Alkalitalea saponilacus; assembly: GCF_900168165.1. Lineage (GTDB taxonomy): Bacteria > Bacteroidota > Bacteroidia > Bacteroidales > Marinilabiliaceae > Natronoflexus > Natronoflexus saponilacus. Next base: position 436,049 of record NZ_FUYV01000001.1, on the reverse strand, counting down.
AAGACGTACGGACAGAATTGACCGAACCGACCGACCAGAGGGTTTTTGCTATAGCAGAAGCTCTTGAACAGGGCATGAGCGTTGACGAAATTTATGACCTCAGCAAAATAAACAGATGGTTTCTTGAGAAACTAAAAAACATAACCGACCTTAAAGTAAAATTAGGAAAATATTCGTCGCTTGATGAACTGCCTGACGAACTATTGATTGAAGCCAAAAAGCTTGGTTATTCAGATTTCCAGATTGCACGAATCGTTCTTAAAACCCACGACCACCAAATGGAGGAAGGGTTACTGAAGGTTCGCGAGCACAGAAAACAAAAATCAATCTTACCAGTTGTAAAGCAAATTGACACATTGGCCGGTGAATTCCCGGCAAAAATCAACTACCTGTATCTTACATACAATGGGACTCATCACGATGTTGAATTTGAAAAAGATGGTCGCTCGGTAGTTGTTCTGGGATCAGGAGCCTATAGAATTGGCAGCAGTGTAGAATTTGACTGGTGTAGTGTAAATGCTGTTGAAACAGTGAATGAACAGGGCTTCAGAAGTGTGATGATTAATTACAACCCGGAAACTGTAAGTACAGATTACGATGTTTGTAACCGCCTCTTTTTTGATGAGCTCACTCTTGAACGGGTATTGGACATTGCCGACCTTGAATCTCCTAAAGGGGTTGTAATATCTGTGGGAGGACAGATTCCCAACAATCTGGCCATGCGACTGCACCGCCAAAACATCCCCATATTGGGAACTGCCCCTGAAGATATCGACAGGGCAGAAAACCGCCAGAAATTCTCCTCACTTCTGGATGACTTAAAAATAGATCAGCCACGATGGAGCGAACTCACCTCCATTGAGGACATTTATACGTTTGTTGATGAGGTTGGGTTTCCGGTTCTTGTTCGCCCCTCTTATGTCCTGTCAGGTGCAGCCATGAATGTGGTAAGCAACCGCGAGGAACTTCAACATTTTCTGGAACTGGCCGCCAATGTATCCAAACAATACCCGGTAGTGGTTTCTGAATTCATTGAACAGGCAAAAGAGATTGAAATAGATGCGGTAGCAAGAAACGGGGAAGTAGTGGCATATGCCATCTCAGAACACATTGAGTTTGCAGGCGTGCACTCAGGAGATGCCACCATTGTATTTCCACCGCAAAAAATATATATTGAAACCATTCGAAGGGTAAAACAGATTTCCAGGAAAATAGCAGCTGCTCTTAACATCTCAGGACCATTTAACATGCAGTTGCTCGCAAAGGATAACGACATTAAAGTCATTGAATGTAACCTGAGAGCATCCCGAAGCTTCCCCTTTGTTTCAAAGGTTCTTAAAGTCAACCTGATTGACATTGCTACCAGAGTGATGCTGGGACTGTCGGTTGAAAAACCCAATAAAAGTCTTTTCGAACTGGACTATGTTGGCATTAAGGCTCCGCAATTTTCTTTTGCCAGATTATTGCAAGCCGACCCGGTTCTTGGAGTGGATATGGCATCTACAGGGGAGGTTGGATGTATTGGAACCAATTACTATGACGCTGTTTTGCAGTCAATGCTTTCTGTTGGGTATCGGGTTCCTGAGAAAAACATCCTTATTTCTTCTGGGCCATTGAGGGATAAAATAGAATTACTATCAAGTGCAAGACTTCTTTCCGAGAAAGGTTATAATCTGTTTGCAACTTCGGGAACACACAGGTTTTTTGAAGAAAACGGCGTTAAAACAACCTTGTTGCACTGGCCGGATGAACCGGAAAAACAGCCCAATACCATGGACTTAATTAGGGATAAAAAACTCGATTTGGTAATCAACATACCCAAAAACCTGACCAAGGGAGAGTTAAAAAATGGCTACCAAATCCGACGCAGCAGTATTGATTTTAATATCCCACTGATAACCAATGCCAGGCTGGCAAGTGCTTTTATCAATTCATTCTGTAAAATGAGTATGGATGATATTTCGATTAAGAGCTGGGATGAATATAAGTAAAACCCATTCAAAATAGAACTGAAAATAAAAACCGATGCTTTTAAAACAGCATCGGTTTTTATATAAACAGTAATTACTGACAGATTCTATTTGAGAACCTAATTTAAGGGAACAAACCTGACAGCTTTTCCACCTCCTGCAGCCAGTTTTATATTAAATATAGTGTTGCTATCCACCTCCATTTCTGAAATGGCAACCGGTTCAGGGTTGGTTTCCCAATCAGCACCTTCACCGTCGGCGTAAATTTGAGCCAGATAGGTACGCCCCTCATCAAGAAAGGACAACTGATAGTTGAACTCACGAGCCTTCTCGTTGGTCACACTGCCAAGATACCACTCCTCGCTGTGTCTGTCGCGACGCACTTTCGTGATATGCCCACCTATTTCTGCATCTATAACCTGGGTATCATACCAGTCAACAGGCACATCAAGCAAAAACTGGAAAGCCGGATGTCCGTCATAATTCTCAGGTAAGTCGGCCAGCATCTGAATGGGGGAATGAATCAGAACATAAAGAGCCAACTGCTTTGCAACAGTAGTATGCACTCTGCGTCCTTCGCGATACTTAATCATCACATCAAAAATACCGGGGGTATAGTCAATAGGCCCTGCCAAAGCTCTGGTGAACGGAAAAATGGTATAATGGTTTGGGGGGTTACCTTCACTCCATGCATTATATTCCTGCCCGCGAATCCCCTCTGCTGTCATTATATTTGGATAAGTTCTTCTTAACCCGGTGGGTTTAATTGGTTCATGAAAATTAATAGCCAGTTGATATTCGTGTGCTTTCTGAACAACATAAGCATAATAGTTTACACCAAACTGACCATGATGCCACTCCTTCATATTTAATCGGGTACCAACCTGTCCAATCTTGATGTCATTAATCCCATGATCCTTGTATAACTGAAAACCTTCATCTATTTGTTCCAAATAATTGATAAGATTTGATCCGGTTTCGTGATATCCAACAATTTTAACTCCTCTTTCATTACCATAGTTTACAACTTCCGTAAGATCAAATCCGGGAACAGTTTCAGTAAATACAAACTCATGCATGGCATCCAGATACCACTCCATAGTCCATCCGGGGTTCCAACCTTCAATCAACAAACGAGGAATCCCATGCTTGGAAGCAAAATCGATATAGTATTTGGCATTCTCGGTTGTGGCGCCATGAATTGGCCCCAGCCAAAATGTTCTTTTACCAATATGCAGCGACCACCAAATTCCCATATATTTATTGGGTTCAATATATGATAAATCATCAAGTTTGTTAGGTTCATTCAGATTCAACACCATGTAGTTTGTGATAAGATCTCCTGGCTTTTCTGCAAGCTGTATGGTTCTCCACGGAGTTTGCATGGGTGATTGGGTTTTCACTTTTGTTCCATCAGCCCAGGGAACCAGATCAGTTTTCAACCTGTTATTTCCTAACGGAGCTACGGTATAACTGGCATAATCGACCAATGCAGCTTCATGAAGAGAGATATACATTCCATCATTGGTTTGAAACGTAACAGGTGTATGTACCGTATCCATTCTGCTGATGGGAGTTTCTTCATATAGATACTCATATCTGTGCTCCTGATACGCACCTATCCACCATGCTTTGTGATCGCCGGTCATGGCAAATTCAGTCAACTCATCCATGATCACAAATTCACCTATATGTTCCTGCTCAGGTATGATGTAGCGAAAAGCTACTCCATTATCGAACACCCTGAAGACAATGCTCATCATCCTCTCTTCGCCCCCATCTTCCTGAATATCTATCCATAGTTCGTTGTGATGATCACGAATAAACTGCTTCTCACCCCATACCTGCTCCCAAACTTCATCATGAGATGATAAACGTGCATCTACGATTTTAAAATTATCTTTAAGCGGAGCCTGATCTCTAAGTATAAATCCCATAGCAGATGGCTCAATGGCTTTTCGACCATTATATATTACGCTGTAAAAAGGTTCTCCATCAACCAATTCGAACTTAACCTGCACATTTCGATCGGGTGATGAAACGGTTGCTACATCTTTGTCACTACAAGCATTCAGCAACAACCCCATAAAAAATGAAATAAAAAAGAGTCTCTTCATAATAATATATTCAAATTAACATTAGCATTCCAAACGGAATACAAATTAACAAATATATCTGAATTCTGACAGGGGAAGAATGTATTACAGTTATGGATAAAATGTAATGTTTGCTCGTGAAACTGGGGTGCAAATGTCTACAAAACCGGCAATTTATATGGGAAAGATGATTCCCTAACGTGGTATGATACTACGAACTTTTATTCATGGTTAAGAACAGAGATAAGACTATATATAAAGGAATAATAAATGCAAAAGCGCCAACTCCGGTAAATATAATAGCCATCAATGAAAGTGCCATAAGAAGGAAACGGGGCTCATTTCCTTTCCATTTAAAATGAGAAAACTTAAGTGAAAACATAGGAATTTCGCTCACTAAAAGTGCAGAAAAAACAAATACAATAAAAATCACCACCCATGGATTTGTAAGCTGGAGCCAAGCCCCTTCCCGTATTACGATGAGATACGCCAGAGAAACTGCAAACATCCCCGTTGCTGTGGTAGTTAATCCCAAAAAGGTATCGCTCTGTCGGTCATCGTTGTTAAATTTCGCCAAACGAAGAGCGGCAAAAACTGCCAAAACAAAAGGTGCAAGCACCATCAACATTTGCAGAAAAGGGAGAGAAAGAAATGCCCCACCCCAGGTGCCTGTGTAATGAAAATGAATCAATGACGAGAAAACGGCAGCAGGAGCGACTCCAAAACTTATCAGATCAGCAAGCGAATCCAGATCTTTCCCAATGTCACTGTAGGCATTGAGCATTCTGGCTGCAAATCCATCCATAAAATCAAGCAGTGCCGCAGCTAAAATACACCAAGCTGTTAAATCCGGCCTACCTACAACTGCAAGATAGATGCCTACCGTTCCTAATAAAAGATTCAAACTTGTTATTGTGTTTGGAATATGCTGTTTTAGCTTCATAGCTTCATCAAATTAAAAAGATCATGAAACGAATCCGATTTCAAAACATTCAGATTCATTCTGTACACACAGAATGAATTGTGACAAAGCTAATGCATAAAATCTAAATATTAGAAATCATTACAAAAAAAATGGCTTGTTACAGGACTGCGTCAACTTGACTTAAACTTGAAAAAATTGACGGCATCCTTCAGGCTTTCTGCCTGCGATGCTAGTTCTTCGGAACTTGAAGCCAATTCCTCTGACGAAGCAGAGTTTTGGTTGGTCACATTCACCATCGATTGCACAGCAGCATTGATCATATCGGCTCCAGTTCTTTGTTCTCCACTGGATGCGGAAATCTCTTTAACCAAAATTGCTGTTTGCTGAAACTCGGGAATCAGTTTTTCAAGTAATTCCCAGGCATGTTTAGCCACAGCCAGACTATTCTTGCTTAACTGCGAAATGTCATTGGCGGCACGTTGGGTATTTTCTGACAGCTTTTTAACCTCACCGGCTACCACACTGAATCCTCTTCCGGCATCGCCGGCTCGTGCGGCTTCAACCGCAGCATTAAGCGCAAGCAAATTTGTTTGGGTACTTATTTCCTTAATAATGGTAATTCGGGAGGTAATTTGCTCCATGGCCTCCAGAGTTTCCTTAAATGCATCGGTTAATTGTGCCATACTCTGCTCAGACTCATTTACAACAGAATCGGCCTTATTTGCATTATCGGTGTTCTGCATTATACTCGAAACCATCTCTTCCATTGAAGTCCCAATCTCCTCGGTTGAAGCAGCCTGTTCCGATGCCCCATCTGCAATTATTTGGGAGGCACTACTCATTTGTTGAGAAGCAACTACCACATTGGACGCTCCTTCGGAAATTTCCATTACAATCTGCTGCAACTTTTTGATCATATTTGCCAAAGAACGTGACAAATCTCCCACCTCATCATTCAATCTTGACTCCACCTCAACTGAGAGGTTTCCTCCGGCAACCTCCCTGGTTTTATTTGATAAATCTGATATTGGATTGGAAATTTTCAAACCTGCATAATAGGCAAAACCCAATCCCAAAAGCACAAATATCAATGCGATTAAGACTACCCAAACGATGGTTCTTGTCAAGTCCTCCTGACGTTGAACCCGAATGGTTTGAACCGCTTCTTCAATATCGTCATAATAAAGACCGGTACCTATGACCCAGCCAAAAGGTTCAAACAGTAAAGAGTATCCTCTTTTAGGCAATGCCTCAGTCTCTCCTAATTTTGGAAACCAATACTCGGCAAATCCCCCTCCGGAAATCCCTGCGTTTAAGATATCTCTTATAAATTCATTCCCATGGGAATCAACCAGATCAATTCTGTTAAAACCTTCCACCCCTGTACTTCCCGGCAATACAACATTGGTTCCATCTTTGGTGTCGGCCCAGAAGTATCCCTCTTCACCAAATCTCAATTCTCTTAAAACATCAGCTGCTAAACGAGTTCCTTCTTCATATCCAAGCTCTCCTGAAACAATTTTATCATTAAAGCCCTTCAACATTGAAACAGCAGTTTCCACCTCACTAATTAATAATAGGTCGAGGTTATCCATCAATCTAACCTCGAGATCTTCTATTTGACGCACTCCATTTCGGTAAGTAATGTATGAAAATGTTGTTGTAATTAGTGCCGCTAAAACAAACATTGCTACACCGGTGAAAAACGCAATTTTGTTTTTCAGCTTTGAAAAGAACACTTTGATCATTGTTATGATTATGATTTTAATGGAATGGTTGACTAATAATTAATAACAAGCATACTTACGAGAAGTGAAAAAAGAGGTTTCACATTTAACTTAATTATAACTTTTTTAAAAAATCGACTGTATGAGGAATTATAAATATGAAGCCTAAAACATTAAATCACCAACACTTTGATCACTATTCTTTACTTTGAGCTATAAATTAAAGCCAAGTTAATTGAAATTATTGGGAATAAATAGAACTTTTTAACTTCCCAATACGTATAAAAAGTTCAATTTAAACCTTACTAAAACATTGTATTATGCAAGTAAAATGGACGCCGGATTTATCTGTTTCAAACGAAGGATTGGATAAAGAACACCAAAAATGGATAGAAATCCTGAACAACTTTTACCAGGGAATTCTGGATGGTAGTCCTAAAGAGAAACTTGAACAACTTGTTCTTGCTATGCTTGATTACACTAAATATCACTTTGCAAGTGAAGAAGAGTTTATGAAATCGGTAAACTATCCTGATTTGAAAGAACATCAGGAAATACATGCATTCTATGTTGAAAAAATTACCGGCTTTTATGAAAAAATAAAGGAAGGGAAACTGATACTCTCCCTTGAGGTTACCAATTTCCTAAAAACATGGCTCATCAACCACATAAAAGGAACCGATCAGCAATATGCAAGATATGTGGATGGCCAGTAGCCATCCATAAACATTTGATTTTAGCCAGACATTTTTTATTTTCACATTCTTGAACCAATTAAGTATCTAATTAATTTAACCTAAGAAGTATTCAAACAATGATAAAATGGAATGACAATTTCAGTGTCAACAACCAATCAATTGACCAGGAACATCAATCACTTTTTAAGGCACTGAACGATTTCTATGAAGGCTTAAGTAATAAAGCTTCTAATGAAAATATGAGTCGATTGATTGAAAACCTAATCAACTACACAAAGACTCACTTTGCCAATGAAGAAGAATTTATGTTATCCATTAACTATCCCAGAATAGATGAACACATAAAAGAACATCGCGAATTCATTACCAAAACTGAAGACTTTTACACCAAGTTTAAGAGTGGTAAGTTGCTGGTATCATTTGAAGTCACCAACTTTATAAAAGATTGGATTACCCAACACATCATGACAGAAGATCAGCAATATGCTGCCTTTGCGGAAAAACAGATATAACCTGAAAATGTCTCTTGTTTATGGTTGAATGAAAAGATAAAACACAGATTGAGAATGACAAAAACAGGGGTTGCCATAATTGGCAACCCCTGTTTTTATATCAACAGTACCGGAATAATTATTTCCGGACTTCAAGTAACAAATTAAGTATGTCAACAGCAGCTTTGGCAACGGAAGTTCCGGGGCCAAATATTCCTACAACACCCGCATCATAAAGATATTGGTAATCCTGACTTGGAATAACACCACCGGCGATGACCATGATGTCTTCGCGGCCTAGCTTTTTAAGTTCCTCAATAACCTGAGGCACCAAAGTTTTATGTCCGGCAGCAAGTGAAGAAACTCCCATCACATGAACATCATTCTCCACAGCCTGCTTGGCAGCTTCGGCCGGAGTCTGGAACAATGGCCCCATGTCCACATCAAAACCGATATCGGCATAACCGGTTGCTACAACTTTGGCTCCGCGGTCGTGGCCGTCTTGCCCCATTTTTGCCACCATAATACGTGGCTGGCGACCTTCTATTTCAGCAAACTTGCGCGCCAACTCCTGAGCTTGAGCAAAGTCATTGTCATCGCCTGCCTCTGAAGAGTAAACTCCATGTATTGAACGTATCACAGCTTTATATCTTCCTACTATGGTTTCACATGCATAAGAAATCTCACCCAATGAAGCGCGTTTTTGAGCAGCATCCACTGCCAGTTCCAACAGGTTACCTTTTCCTGTCTCCACGCACTTGGTAATGGCTTTAAGTGCAGCTTGAACTTCGTCTTCATTTCTATCAGCCCTTAACTTCTGAAGGCGCTCAATCTGAGACTTACGAACTGCAGTGTTATCAATATCAAGAATATCAATGGGATCTTCTTTCTCTAGACGGAACCGGTTGGTTCCTACAATGACCTGCTTTCCACTGTCAATTTTCGCTTGTGTACGTGCGGCGGCTTCTTCAATGCGCATTTTTGGTAATCCGGTCTCAATGGCTTTAGCCATTCCGCCCATCTCTTCAACTTCCTGAATCAGCGTCCATGCTTTTTCGGCCAATTCGTTGGTTAGCGATTCTACATAGTATGAACCGGCCCATGGATCAATGGCGCGACAAATTTGTGTCTCCTCCTGGATGAACAACTGGGTGTTACGTGCAATACGTGCAGAGAAATCGGTTGGCAAGGCGATGGCTTCGTCCAACGCATTGGTGTGCAACGACTGTGTGTGACCTAAGGCCGCAGCCATGGCCTCAATACAAGTCCTTCCAACGTTGTTGTAAGGATCCTGCTCTGTTAGCGACCATCCTGAAGTTTGAGAGTGAGTTCTCAAAGCCAGAGATTTTGGATTTTTGGGATCGAATTGCTTTACAATTTTTGCCCACAACATACGAGCGGCACGCATTTTGGCGATTTCCATGAAGTGGTTCATCCCTACAGCCCAAAAGAAGGACAGACGTGGTGCAAAAGCATCCACACTCAAACCTGCATCAACTCCGGTACGAAGGTATTCCAGTCCATCTGCCAGCGTATATGCCAACTCAATGTCGGCCGTAGCTCCCGCTTCCTGCATGTGGTATCCCGAGATGGAGATGCTGTTGAATTTAGGCATATACTTGGAAGTATATTCAAAGATGTCAGCAATCACTTTCATTGAGAACTCCGGTGGGTAAATATAGGTATTACGCACCATAAACTCCTTCAAGATATCGTTCTGAATGGTTCCTGAAAGATCCTCCAGCTTACAACCCTGCTCTAGTCCGGCAACGATGTAAAAAGCCATAACCGGCAATACTGCACCATTCATGGTCATTGACACCGACATTTTATCCAACGGAATACCGTCAAAGAGCACCTTCATGTCCAGGATGGAGTCGATGGCAACTCCTGCTTTACCCACATCACCTACCACACGTTCGTGATCAGAATCGTAACCACGGTGAGTAGCCAGGTCAAAGGCTACCGATAAACCCTTCTGTCCGGCAGCCAGGTTTCTGCGATAAAAGGCGTTAGACTCTTCGGCTGTTGAAAATCCTGCATACTGACGGATGGTCCAGGGACGCATGGCATACATACCGGAGTAAGGTCCGCGAAGGAAAGGAGGCAGTCCGGCAGCATAATTCAGATGCTCCATTCCGGCCAAGTCTTCCTTGGTATAAGCACGTTTCACGGGAATACGCTCAGGGGTTACCCAGTCTTTTTTAATCCCGTTTTTTTGAGCCCATTCGGCAGCATTGGCTCCGCATGGCTCTTTTTGAAATGATATTTTTGAAAAATCCGGCTTCATTTTATTATTTTTTAACGCAAAGACACAGAGTCGCAAAGATTTTGATATTTTGTCTAAAAATTATTCACTTTTCGGTAGATTCCCTTCTGAAGTACCGGAACGTTGAAATTAATTAATAAACCCAAACGTTTCCCGGCTAATTTCAGATATGTGACCAACTGAACCTCGTGAACAGGATGAATCTCTTCAACTGCCTTTAGTTCTATTATTATCTCTTTCTCTATTAAAAAATCAAGAAAAAAATTTTTGCCCAATACTTCACCTTTATATATTAAAGGCAACCCGACTTGTTCTTCAACAAGAAGACCTTTATTCCGCAGCTCTTTTGCGAGACACTCTGCATAAACAGATTCAAGTAATCCCGGACCCAATTCTTTGTGAACTTCAATGGCTCCGCCAATTATTTGAGATGAAATATGGTTTAGATGATCCCTTTGCATATTCTCCTAAAAAAGCTCTGCGCTTTAGCGTCTCTGCGTTTAGAAATTAGATATTTAATAGTTTATTGAACTCTTTCAAAGTTTCGAGCACGTTGCTGCGAACATTAATAAAATGTTCAATGCCTATGGCTTTAAGGTCATCCATACATGCGGGTGCACCGGCAACAACGAACTGTGCCTTTCCGCCCAGCTTTTCAAAAGCAAGAGGTGCAGCGTCAATGTATTCATCATCGGAGGAGCAAAGCACCACGATGTCGGCATTGGCTTTTAATGCTGCCTCTACGCCATCTTCAACGGTAGAAAACCCTAAATTATCGATGATTTCATAACCGGCGCAGCCAAAGAAGTTGCCCGAAAACTGTGAGCGAGCCAAACGCATGGCCAGATTTCCGTAGGTCAACATAAAGACTTTTGGTCTTTTGGCTGCTTGTTCGGTGGCAAAACGCAATGATTCGAACTCTTCGGCGTTACGGAACAGGTTAATTGGCTTAATTTCATCGCCTTCTGCGGTATTTTTATTAAATACTGCTGCATCGATTGCTTCGGCTACTTTTTCTGATGTGTTGGGGTACTGGTTAGTACCAACCATAACAGATCTTCTTTGAGCCAATGTTTTGCGTTGTAAATCTGCCGCTTCTTCAATCTGATTTTGAATAAAGCCATCCTTCAAAGCAGCCAGGTATCCTCCTTTAGCTTCAACTTCAAGGAAAAGTTTCCACGCCTCTTTTGCAATGCTGTCGGTAAGTGCTTCAATATAGTAACTTCCGGCAGAGGGGTCGGTTATCATGCTGAAATATGATTCCTCCTTGAGCAGTAATTGCTGATTGCGTGCAATTCTTTCACTGATCTCACCTGGTGTTCTGAAAATCTTATCAAAAGGTTGAACAGTGAGAGAGTGACATCCGCCAATGGAAGCCGACATGGCTTCGGTTTGAGTACGAAGCATGTTCACATAAGGATCATAAACGGTTTTGTTAAACTCGGATGTTTCGGAATGAACCACCATTTTACAAACATCGTTGCCCGATGGTTTGTATTCTTTAACGATGGTTGACCATAATAAACGAGCTGCACGAAGTTTTGCTATCTCCATAAAGTAATTTGAGCCAACACTCAAATTAAAACGAATGGCTTTGGCTGCATCGTTAATATTGATTCCACGATCGGTTAATTGCGACAGGTATTCATTACCCATTGATAAGGCAAAAGCCAGCTCCTGTAAGATGGTTGAACCGGCATTGCCAAAATAACGACCATTTACACTAATGGTTTGAAAGGCTGGAAAATCCTTTGCTTCATTAACCACTTCAGCAACATGCACCATTGTTTTTTCAATAGTCTCACAGGATTTTCCTGAAATGGTGAGTTGGCCAACCGGGTCAAAATTGATAGATCCTGAAACCATACCAAGTTCACGGTTTTGAGACCGGAACTCAGCCACCACCAACTGAAGCAATTTCTTGTTTCCATGACGGGTACTGAAGTTGATTTCCACTTCGTTCGACACCAAATTGTTCAGAAGTTGTGCCACGCTCTCTTTTGAAATCAGATTTTCATCCTCAAAAATGAATCCCAGAGAGTTAACACCTTTGGTCAGCAAATTCAGGGCTTTTTCGTTGGCTGTTTTAGCGTCCTTCACCACAATGTCCTGACGAATCAGCCATTTATTGGTGTTCTTGGTTCCCCTCACATAGGGAAATTCTCCGGGAAGCGAACTGAGGTAACTGAATTTATCCAGATCCTCTTCACGGTAGAAAGGTTGCACACTAAAACCCTCGTTGGTTTTCCAAACGAGTTTTTTCTCAAAGTCAGCACCTTTGAGATCCGCTGTTATCTTATCCATCCACTCCTGTGTTGAAACAGGGGGGAAATCTGCAAACAGCGGTTGATTTGATTTATCTGCCATAATGTAACTGTTTTATAATGCGAGTTTACAGGCCGCAAAAGTACTGCTTTTGTTCCAGATTCGAAAGAATTAATAAAGTGTTTAAAAGCAGTCAATCAGATTAGACGAAAAAACTAACCAGTAGAGTGAGAGCAAGACCTGAAACGGCTATGATGGTTTCCATTACAGTCCAGGATTGGAGTGTTTGTTTTTCGTCCAATCCAAGATATTTACCAACCAACCAAAAGCCACTGTCGTTTACATGAGATAATATGGTTGCTCCTGAACTGATAGCCAAAACGATAAGAGCTCTGTGCATTTCGCTCAAATCGAAGGCAACCAATAGAGGAGCCATGATTCCGGCTGCCGTAATCATAGCAACCGTTGCAGAGCCTTGCGTAACCCTTACTAAGGCAGCAAGAGCCCAGGCAAGAAGAACAGGAGGCCATGCAGATTTTGCCAAAGCACCTGCTAGAACATCACCTATGCCACTGTCAACCAGAACCTCTTTCAATGCCCCTCCTGCCCCTGTTACCAGAATAATAATTCCGGCCGGACCTAATGCTTTGGTACTTAAATCCAAAATTTCCTTTTTTTTAAACCCACGTCGAATACCCAGAAAATATATGGCAACCAGCGTGGCAATGATTAAGGCAGAAAAAGGATGCCCTACAAACATCAACAGATTCGGGAATACCCCTTTTCCAATCACTTCCCTTGTCACCATTACATTTGTAATGGTGGCCAACAAAATTAATATGAGTGGGATCAGTATAATCCAGATAATCTGACCGAAAGGAGGCAGTTTCTCTTCAGAAGTGTTGGCTTCCTCAAAAAAATCCGGCGGAGCAACCATTATCTTCTTACTGATGTATCTCCCAAAAACAGGACCGGCAAGAATCGCCACAGGAATTCCGAGTAAAAAACCAAACAAAATGACATATCCTAATTGTGCATTAATAATTTCAGCCACTGCTACCGGACCTGGAGTGGGAGGAATAAAGGAATGAGTCACGGCAAGTCCGGCCAACAAAGGAATTCCATAATAAAGCAAAGAGAGTTTGGTATCCCGCGCTAAAGCATATACAATGGGAATTAGGATGATAAAACCAACATCGAAAAACACCGGAATTCCAATAAAAAACCCGGAAAGCACCATAGCATATGGTGCTTTTTTATGACCAAACTTTTTCACCAGATATCTGGCAAGCGCCTCAGCCCCTCCAGAGCTTTCCAACATCTGGCCGAAAATAGCCCCCAACCCCACAACAGTTGCTACGAAACCAAGAGTCCCTCCCATGCCCTTCTGAATGCTGTCAAGGACTGTTTGAAAAGGCATTCCACTTGCGATGCCAACAAACATGGCAGTTATTATCAATGCTATAAAAGCATTGATCTTAAGTCTTAATACCAATAAAAGCAACAGGACTACTGCTGCAACCACAACCAATGCAAGAAAAATTCCGGACATAGGCAAAAGGTTTTATCTGAATATCGACCTGCGTTCTGGAGGATTACGCCGAAGCTGCTCTCTTTGCCATGATCTGTAACGGTCGGCAAACCGGGCTCTGAAATTTTCATCCGGCGTAGGAGCCGGCGACAAAGAGAGAAGCCCTTCGGGATTTATTAAATAATAGGCAGGGACTGCCATGATATTGTAATCAAACAACACAGCTGGGGCAGAGGCAAAGTGTAAAAACGTCCAATCATAAGATGGATGCCGATCTAAAAACCTTGTCATTGCTTCAAAATCCTCATCTACAATAATGGTAACAACGTGTAATTGTTCGTGAAAAACCTCCTGAATTCGAACCAACGACTGCATGTCTCTTAAAGCAGAGAAGTTTGCGGTATGCATAAAATTCAAATAGACAAACGTCCCGCTAAAATCTTCCAGACTTTTATAGTTACCATCTCTATCCAACAAAGTAAATTCTGGAGCCCGGGTTCCGGCACGAAGCATTGAAAGCTTTCTATTAAACTGACGAGCCATCTCCCGGGTTTCGGGTGCTGATGCTGTTTGAACAGCATCAGAGGTTATGGTTAACACGGTTTCAGGTGCTAAATTTTCCTGATAAAAAGCTTCGTAAAGAGAATATAGCAACATCACTTCCGCAAATTCACGATTTTTAAAGATTGTGTCCTGAACAGCAATGTCTGTAATCGTATTAAAACTTTCCCTACGGGAAATGCTTCGCAATATTGGTTGTTGAACCTCTTCTGCAAGATTGTTTGGAAAAAAACCTTTAAACACATCATTAAATACCTCCCAATACACTGGCAAATGATATTCAACAGCATGATTTGACATGTAGCGATGAATCAACGACCTGTTTTGTCGTCGAACAGTCATGTGCCATAATTTCATATAATTAAGCTGCTTATGGCGATTAAAAACAGGATGATCAAAGGTAAACCTCTCCTCCAGCATCTCTTCAATTTCAGTTGCTCTGGCAACGTTTCCATTCACAAACAGATCGGTTGCATATCGGCTGAAATTAAACTCAAACATGGCATCAAACTCAACAATATTTCTGTTCAACGCACGTGCTTCTTCGTTTGCAATTCCGAGCAATACCTCTTCCGGCTGGAAAAATGGATTTAATCTTTCAGCTTGATTTTTAGGTTCAAACGGAGGAAAAACCAATTGATAGCTCAAACCGGGTTCCAGATAAATGGACGCTCTGTATCTGCCCAAGTCAACGAATGCGTGAAGGGTTTCATTCAGAGGAAAAGTAAAGTAAAACTCGCCATCGTCATCAATGGCTAGCGTCACCAAAGGTTCTGTTTGAGGAATTATAAAATTTGAATAACGCTCAAAAACGAGATTAAATCCGGCATACTCAGGATTCTTCCCAAAAAATCGAACTTCACCAGTGTTGGTTTGTCCAAAAACGGCACCATTTATACCCAAAAGAACAAGACAGAATATATAAACCCTCATTTAAACTTGTTTATGATTTATTTAAATTATAACTACCATTGTTCAAATGACGAAGCAAACTTCCGGCCATTTTTTCAAAATTTAACCTTCCCAGCTCTGATATCCTGAATCATTCGATAAGTTATTACAGGAATAAACTTTGATGCATCACCATTGTGTTTAAGAATGTCTCTAACAATAGATGAATTTACTGGCGTGTGTTCCGGCGTGGTTAATAAAAACACGGAATCAATTCCGGTCATCAGTTTATTAACCTGGGCAATGGCACGCTCATATTCAAAATCGGCAGCAGTTCTGATGCCGCGCAATATAAAATCGGCCTGTTTTTCGTCAGCAAACTCCACGGTAAGATTCTCATATCTTTCCACTAATATACGTGGCTCGTCCTCAAACTGAGCTTTAATGAACGCCACGCGTTCATCAATCGAAAAATAGTAGCTCTTTGTGGCATTGTAACCAACCGCTATAATTATCTTATCAAAAAGCTTTAACCCACGACGAACGATGTTCTCGTGACCAACCGTAAAGGGATCAAATGATCCGGGGAAAATTGCTATTCTTTCCATTCAAACATAGATTTATTGAAAAGGTAAAATTTGGAAAAATAAGTTGAAACAGCAAACCTTTAATTCTTGATTAACGTTGAAATTTAATAATCACTAACTTTAACTGCAAAAATAAAATTTAAAGCAACCATTTGTAGTGTCTGCATCATTTTAAACAAATGAGTTATTGATACTTTTAATAACTGAGAATTAAAGAGTATTTTTAAAACCTGTAAAAAACACGGCTTCTCTTTTCCAGCTATTTGTAATAAACAAAGAAAAATGATATTTAAGAAAAAAAAAAC
Source organism: Alkalitalea saponilacus (assembly GCF_900168165.1). Classification (GTDB taxonomy): domain Bacteria; phylum Bacteroidota; class Bacteroidia; order Bacteroidales; family Marinilabiliaceae; genus Natronoflexus; species Natronoflexus saponilacus. The sequence goes on along the minus strand of NZ_FUYV01000001.1, from coordinate 419,733 downwards.
GATCACATTTACTCAATTCATCTTTAATCACAATCTCTTACGCAAAAGCCTCCTAGCTGCTTTCATTTTTGCATCGGCATTTTTTTTCTTTAACCTATCAGCTCAGCATATACGGATAAATGAAGTCATGGCTTCAAACTCTTCAACCATTTCCGATGAGGATGGTTCATTTGAAGATTGGATTGAGATTATTAACATCGGTGATCAAACCATTAACCTGAAAGGCTATGGCCTTTCAGATGATTATAACGATATTCGAATGTGGATTTTCCCCGACTACCTCATAGAACCAGGGGAAAAGCTTATTGTTTGGGCATCAGGCAAAGACCGGAAGCCCATAAAAGGAGCGATGAACAATGGAATAAAAAGACGTTTTTACGACAATATACCGGGAAACCTGATAAGTGATTTGACGAACCATTCAGACTTCTCGGATAATCCAACACTAAGCCATATAATTACAAGCTATTTTGAATCACCAATAAACATTGGAGACAATTATGGTCAACATATGTTTACTTGGATCAAGCCACCACAAACCGGAGAGTATCGTTTTTGGATTTCCGGTGATGACAACTCGGAACTACATCTCAGTATTGATGCATCAAAAGGGAACACATCTCTCATAGCCAGCGTTCCGGATTGGACAAATCCACGGCAATGGGATAAATATCCGTCTCAGACCTCTCTGCCGGTATATCTGGAAGAAGGGAAGCTCTATTACCTCTCTGCTTTAATGAAAGAAGCACAGGGTGGAGATCATCTGTCAGTTCGCTGGAGAATGCCCGATGGAACCATTGACGAACCTATCAATGCACAATACTGCTATGTTCCAGGGGGCTTTTTGCATACGAACTTTAAAATTGATGCCAGCGGCGAGGAGATCGTACTTACGAACCCTCAGGGTTTTATCATTGATCAGGTGCCACCAACACCTATTCCATCCGACATATCGTATGGCCGATATCCGGATGGAAGCGGACTCTGGTATTATTTTGAGAATCCAACACCCGGAAATGCAAACCCGGACAACTACGTGTCCGGGTTATCAGCCAAGCCAGCCATCTCTCCCAGTGGAGGAATTTATAAAGAGAATATTATAGTAAGTTTATCCTCAAATGAGGGAGCAACCATCCGTTATACCACAAATGGGAGCGAACCTACCACCGAGAGTCCGGTTTATGAAAATCCCATCACCATTTCTCAAACCACACAGTTAAGAGCTGCTGCTTTCGAGGAGGCAAAACTGAGAAGTGAAACAGTTTCAGCAAACTTTTCGATTACTCATAAGAGTCTGGAAGGGTTCAGTTCCAACTTACCTGTAATGACCATTTTTGGATATAATACCCCGATTACACCCGGAAGCAGAACGCCAGCTTACATGGTCATAACCAATAATGAAAACGAAGGAAGAAATGAAATTACTGATATTCCTGAATTTCAAAGTAGAATCATCATCAACAAAAGGGGATCAAGTTCTTTAAGTTTCCCAAAAAACAATTACGGTTTTCATATCCAGGAAGAAGATGGTAGCAACCGTAAGGTTTCTCTTCTGGGACTACCGGAAGAACACAACTGGGTTTTGCATGGCCCCTACTCCGACAAGACATTGATGCGCAATGCTTTTTCTTACGGTTTAAGCAATGAAATTGGACAATACTCTCCATACACCAGGTTTGTTGAGCTTTTCATTCACACAGGAACAGGTACGCTTAACGAACTACACTATCACGGTGTTTACCTGCTGACACAACGCATAAAAGTTGCACCGGGAAATGTAAACATTCAGGATCTGAAACCATGGCATAATAACCATCCGGAAATTACCGGCGGATACATATTTAAAAATGACCGCTTAAACCCGGGAGAATCGGGGTTTTACACCAACCGCAACAGCCATTTCGCATTTGTAAGACCTGATGAAGCAACCATTACCCCGCAACAAAAAGATTATCTTGTTGGGTACATTGACTCTTTGGAAACAGCATTGTTTGGTAACGATTTCAAGGATCCGAAAGTTGGATATCGCGCCTTTCTGGATGTTCCCTCATTCATTGATATGCATCTGATAACTGAAGTCACCAAAGAGATTGACGGATATAGACTAAGCACCTTTTTCACTAAAGAGAGAGGAGAAAAAATTAAATCGGGTCCTCTATGGGATTTCAATTTATCTCTTGGAAATGCAAATTATAATGAAGGATGGAGTCCCGAAGGCTGGTATGGCAATCTGCTTAATCAGGAACAATATCTTAAAGGCTGGTATACCCGACTATTCGAGGATGAGGAGTTTAGAAGAAAGTACAATAAAAGATACCGGAGTTTAAGAACCGGTAAGTTTTCCAACGCCTTTCTAAAAAACAAGATACTGAGCTATTACGATCTACTTGGCGAGGCACAAGTCCGAAACTTTGACCGGTGGAGAATTCTTGGAAGATATATCTGGCCCAACTGGTTTATAGGAAATACATACGAAGAAGAAGTGTTCTGGATGATTGACTGGTTGGAAAAAAGATTGGAATGGATCGATACTCAATTGGGGGAGCCATTTTCTGTGATTCATTACTGGAACTTTAACAATGAGAACAACCTGCTTTTTCCCTCATACACAATCGGAGAAGGTTCGGTGTACTTTCTACCCGGTGATTTAGGCGAAATAACTTCTGATACAGGACAAGGATTTGCCGCTATTAATGCTAAAGATAATGATCCGGCAGGATCACATCTGCGAATCAACAACCCATTGGGCTCTGCAATCGTATTCAACCTTCCATCAACGGGATATCAGGATTTGCTTTTTGCATATGAAACAAGAAGGTCCGGGAGTGGTGCAAACCGACAATACCTCTCATATACTACAGATGGAATTGAGTTTATCCCTTTTGATACAATAAATGTAACAGATGTTCCGGTATACCATGGTTTTGATCTGGCTCTGCTTCCAGAAACTGACAACAATGAGAACCTAGCCATCAAAATCTCAATGGATTTTGATGAATCTGATTTTGGAGGAACCACAGGAAACAACAGAATTGACAATGTCTCTCTTGAAGGAGAACCTTTTGATGGCACTGTTCAGCCACCTATAAAATTCAAATATTTCAGGGATCCGTTAAAACTGATTGAGAACTCGGGACAATATATAATAGACTTGTCTGATTTTTTCAGCCAACCTCAAGGTCTGCCTCTGACCTACTCGGTCGAAATCAGTAACGAAAATGTTCTTGAATATGATTTAACCAATTCCAGATTAACAATAAACCCAGTAAACAGGGGTGGAACAACGATTCTAATTTCAGCTTCAGATGGACAGAACCCCCCAATTGAGCACTCTTTTTACACCATTGTTTATCCTGAAGCTGTAGATCCTGACAACACTGAATTCAACTTCAATTATTGGGATGCGAACGCTCCTGAAGGAACATTCCCTAACCATATAATATTTATGCAGAGCGATACGGACGACCCTGTACCTTCGACTAAATTTCAGAGGGTATATCATATTCCAGAACAGGAATTTTCCTCTGGTGATCAAAACAACATAGGTTTTCCATACAGAAATGAAAGCAGAACCCGGATCAATGGACTTGGAGAAAATGGGATATCTTTTATAAATACTGGTAGAGGACGGGATTTGGGAGCATTAGTGCTTGCCATTAACACACAAAATTCCGACAATATCGTTTTAAACTGGAGTGCTTCAACACTCAGAGCCAATTCGAGAGCCTACAGAATAAGGCTTCAATATCGGACTGAAATTGGCGCAGAGTGGAAAAACTGGAAAGACATCCATGGTAACAAAAAAGAATATTACCGTTCTTTTGCTGAAAACGAAATAGAGACATTCGAAAACATCGTATTTCCTAAGGAGTTATTAAATAAAGACTATGTACAGCTGAGGTGGCTCTTTTATCACACAGGAGAAAGGGTTGATCCAACCAGTGGGGCACGTGACATGCTTGCCATTCATTCCATTAACATATCCGGTCCAACCGGCATTCCCGGTGATTATGATGAGAGCAATCTTTCTGAATTAAGAGTATATCCAAACCCTGTAAATGAAACTTTTATTAACTTTAGTGAACGAACGACAGGCCGTATTTTTAACATGGCGGGAGTTGAAGTCGGACGGATGTTCAACAAAAACGTAGCAAGGGTGGGACATCTTCCGGGAGGAATATATATCTATCAGGAAGTCAACACCGGACGGATGGTAAAATTCATCATTCAATAGAATTGATCTTTATATGAAACGAGTTCCGAGGCTTCGGGAGAAATTGAAACATAAATTATATGAAAAAAAACTTGTTATTCTTAGCACTAATGCTTCTTATTTCTATCCATACAATGGCACAACAAGCACTTTGGGGTGGATCTGAAATTGTTTCACCGGAAATAAACGATGACAATTCCGTCACTTTCCGTTTGCATGCTCCCCATGCAAATCAGGTTCAACTTACAGGCGACTGGATCCCTTCAGAAGGTTGGAATCCGAGACTTGTTGAGATGAAAAAAACTGAAGATGGCTTATGGATTTATACCACCAAGCCATTGGAGTCCAATCTTTATGGCTACTCCTTTTTTGTTGATAAAATGAGAATGAACGATCCATCCAATGTATACCTTATAAGGGATGTGGCAACCTTAACCAACGTTTTTATAATAAGTGGTGGTCAAGGAGATTATTATAAAGTCAATGATGTTCCTCACGGAACCGTCACACGCCAATGGTATCATTCGCCGGGAAATGAAAAGAACCGTCGTATCACCGTTTACACTCCTCCCGGATATGAATCCAGTGGTAAAGATTACCCAGTGTTATATCTTTTGCACGGAATGGGAGGTGACGAGGAGGCTTGGATGGCACTGGGACGCACCTCCCAAATCCTGGATAATCTAATAGCTCAGCGGAAAGCTGAACCAATGATTGTTGTGATGCCAAACGGAAATGTTTATCAGGAAGCTGCTCCGGGAGAATCCAGCCTTGGCTTTGTTAAACCAACCATGCAACTTCCTAACACCATGGATGGTAAAATGGAAGAGACTTTTATGGATGTTATCAACTTTGTTGAAAGCAACTACCGGGTAAAACAATCCTCCGGAGCAAGAGCCATTGCCGGTTTATCTATGGGAGGATTCCATTCCCTTCATATTTCACGCTATTACCCAAATACTTTTCATTACATTGCGTTGTTTTCTGGTGCTGTTTTTCCTGCAGAAGATGCCACTTCTCCCGTATACAAAAACTTTGAAGAGACTCTTATGAATCAAAAAGATAACGGATACCAGCTTTACTGGATAGCCATGGGGAAGACTGACTTTCTTTACGAACAGTGTGTTGAGTTGAGAAAAATAATGGACAGAATTAACATGCCATACACTTATCGTGAAAGCGAGGGAGGACATACATGGGATAACTGGCGTTTATATTTAACTGAATTTGTTCCGATGTTGTTTAAATAAAAAATAGAAGATATGCGGAAAAGATGACCATTGGTCATTTCTCTGTCAAAAGTAAATAAAAACACCCCGTGAAATTCACGGGGTGTTTTTATAAAATCATATGTCAAATATTCTATTTAGTCTTTATAAGAAAACGCCAAATACTGCGTTATTCTCGTTTTTGAAACAGTCATTTACGAAAATTCTTAGAGGTACTATTTATTAAAAAAGCTTTGCGGTGGTCCTAAGTAAGTCTCGCCCATTTCACCCGTTTGCACAACTATTTTTTGGATAACTACATTTGGGTTCTTCATCCAGATTTTAAGAGTATGCTTACCTGGTTTATCAATTGTGTGGGTTGTTCTAAGTACATTGATATTATTTGAAACCCAACTGGCCCAAACTCCATATTCTGGAGCACCGTAACTGTAATCTCCCCAGTTTAATATTTCGGTATGAATATTCTCAATCTGTGGATCTTCGTCGTTAAAAGAGATGCCATATTTCAAACCTGTTCGTTCATGTTTAAAATTTTTGGTAGGAGCCAAGTATACATGAACGGTTACTTCGCCTTCCGAGAAAAGGTGCATATCATATTCCAACCTTGGAGCATCCTGATCTCCGGGGGTCTGAACATCAGCCAAAACAGGGAAAGACACCATAGAAGCATAGGTTCTTCCTAAATCAGGAACATACTTCCACCATGCATCTTCTGAATCAATCTTTCGGGTGAAATTCGGAGCTTCAATGGAAACATAACCATTGGCCTCAACAAATCCCTGAACTTCCTCACGAACAGGATATGAAGGATTAAATACCTCAGCATAAACAATAATATTCCTATTGTCGGGGCCGCTTATTCGTATAGGCTGACGATGAGTGCCTTCAGGAACCTGTGTCCAGTCCACACTGACCAATAAGCGCTCTTGTTTTTCTACAGTCCCAGTAGGATTGTCAATCAACAACCAGGGCACGTCTGTATCTGCTGAATACTCAAATGAAAATCTTCCGCGGTTAAATACATCTATATAGAATGACTGTTGATTAAATTTATCAAACTTAGGTAAGACGGCGTCCTGTCTGTTGCGACCAGCTTGTGGCCATGCATATCCTGAACCTTCAATTGCTACCCCCATATCGGCTGGATCATGAGGTGTGGCAACAGTTACATTCGGCATAACGTCCCATGGAGGTTGATTCCAGTATGTATAACCAATGCGCGTCTGAGACATCATATGCATCCATTTACCATCAGCTATGCTGTGGTACTTATCATTAAGCTTGGCATCCATATCAAAATGGTATCGTACCTTATCAGCCATTTCCGTTGTATTTGAGCGCAATTGTCTGGCATACAAACGATTTTTTGCCACGGAAACATACATTTCATTTAAATTGGCTGATGCTTTTACAGGATAAAGAACCAATTGAAAAAATGCATCCCGGTACTCTTCTGAAATTTTTTCGTTAATGCGTTCAGCTTCCTTCAACAAATTATTATAATCCTCAACCACTCTTTGACCTTCACGGAAATGAATGATACTATATGTATCTTCATTTAATAATTCAGGTTTCCTTCTGGAGTTTATTCTTGTGTATTCATTTAGCAGGTGTGCAATTTCCTCTGCAAACTCTTTCCCAAACTGTTGTTGAGCCCACCATTTTGGATATTGTCCCATCACATCAGCTGGGATAGCGTCAGGATTCCAGGCAAAATCCAGGAAAAATGAAATAGGAAACTCCATCGGCTTAAGGTCTCCAACATTTACCAACCACATTTTATCAATGTTGTGGCGATATGTAACGTTCATCTGTTCCCATATTCTTGAAATTTGGATGGTGTTAATCCACTTGTAACTTCTTGGCCCGCCTACATAGTCAAAATGGTAATACATACCCCATCCTCCGGAGCGCTTTGCAGCATCATCAGGATCTGGAAGATAACGAATGTTACCCCAATTGTCATTTGTGAGGAGGATTAACACGTCATCAGGTACTTCCATGCCTCTGTTGTAATAATCCATTACCTCTTTATAGAGAGCCCATACCTGAATTACATCATCCGGATTTTTTGCGTAGTTTTGAATAATCTCTCTCTGATCATTTACAACCCTTTCTATAAGCTCAATGTTCGCCTCTTCACTCAAAGGTTCATCTCCATCTCCTCTCATAGCAAGAGTAACAGTACTCTCATAGTCTTTCATTCTTTCAATTCCTTCTATCCAGAATTCCCTCAGCCCTTCTTCATTGGTCTGGTAATCCCAATCACCTTCTCCATAACGAGCCCATTCAATATGAGCTCTCATCATTGGTTCATGGTGGGTATAACCAATCACTACGCCGTACATATCAGCCAAAGGGGCATTATGAGGACAATCATCATGAAAAGCTTTCCCCCACATTGCCGGCCATAAGTAATTTCCTCTGAGTCTTAAAATCAACTCAAAAACTTTTTCATAAAATTGATGATTAAACCCTCCAAAAGAGTGTCTGACCCAATTTCCCAATGCAGGTTCATCGTTATTAAGAAATATTCCTCTGTATTGTACCTTTGGTTCTCCAAGTGTGAATCGTTCAGGCGACACATAAAGATTTGGCTGATGAGAAACAGGAACATCAGCCCACCAGTACCATGGAGAAACTCCTATTTGTCTTGAAATTTCATAAATACCGAAAATGGTTCCCCGTTTGTCGCTACCGGCAATAACTAAGGCCTGATCTACACCTTTAACGGGATTATCAACAACCTGAATAATAAATTTCTCCCACTTTCCGTCTAACTCCTCTGCATTTATTTTACCATCTTCTGCAAGTTTGTCAATAACCTGATTATTGCCAAGCGTACCGGCAATCACAACCCTTTTAGATTTTGGAACTGAGTTGATTGAAAGTTTTGGCTTGTTCTTAGTAACAAGCTCAAAATCACTCTGCAGATCCTTTAAAGCACGTATGACTCCCTGATAATCATCAGAATGAGTATATAAAGGCACAGGTTTTCCACTTACGGCTAATGGGAAATAGCCGTCCACAGCAGAAAAACTTATAATACTGGACGAATGCGAACCGACATCTGCATCGGACGCTAATAATTGATTGTTGTTACTCACCAATTCTCCAGCTACTGCTAATAAGAACAGAGAAAGTAAACTTCTGATAACTAAACACTTTTTTTTCATGTTTCTTTTCTTTTGTTTATAATATGTCGATAAATCGATTTCTCATATGGCTTTAGTCAGCAATCAGGATAGAGTTAAACATTACACCCACAGTCCTCAAATTCAACACCTTCATGACACACAGAAACAGTTAAAACAACCCCTGTAAGGTAAAAAATGAGTAGGACGATTTGATAAAAATCAGGATTTTTCTTTTGAGATGCTTCCTCTGAAAAATCCTAATTACAAAATAAGTTAAAAACACCGTGCAGAATGTGGATAAAATCATTATAAAGGAGGATATTAATGTAATAACTAAGATAAAAAAAAGAACTCAATACATAAATTCACAAAATGCAAGGAGTGTCTATTGAATCAAACCTCTGTCAACATGATTCAGAAGTTTTAAAAAACCTGTAATATTATCTTTTATTCAATTATCAATTCAGTATATTTGATAGATCAAAAATTCAAAAGAGACGACCTTTTTCTCTTAAGAGAGAAAAAGAGATGGATACAGACAAGCATCTGCCACTGTTCCGGAGTTTCATATTTAATCATGCTTAAAACAGAAAAAAATGCAATACCGTCAACTAGGAAAAACAGGATTTAACATCTCAGAAATATCTCTTGGCACATGGCAAGTGGGAGGAAAATGGGGTTCAGGCTTTAACGATAAATTGGCCGATGAGATCATTAACACCGCCATAGATAACGGGGTAAACTTTATTGACACTGCCGATGTTTACGAAAACGGCCTCAGCGAAACCGCTGTTGGACGAGTAGTGCGCAGCCGATCGGAACGGATTTATGTGGCCTCAAAATGTGGGCGACAAATCAATCCGCATGTTAGCGAAGGCTACCAACCGGATGTGCTTCAAAAATACGTTGAGGAGACTTTAAAACGCACTGGATTAGAACAACTGGATTTAATTCAGTTGCATTGTCCCCCTACCGAAGTTTATTACCGGCCTGAAATATTTGAACGCTTTGAGAGGCTTAAAGAGCAAGGAAAAATTGCCAATTTGGGAGTCAGCGTAGAAAAAGTAGAGGAAGCTTTAAAAGCCATTGAATATCCAAACGTAACCACAGTTCAAATCATCTTTAATCTTTTTAGGCAAAGGCCTTCAGAACTGTTCTTTAACGAAGCAAAGAAACGGAACGTTGGGATCATTGTACGCGTCCCTCTCGCCAGTGGCTTGTTAACTGGAAAGTTTAAAGCCGACACGCTATTCACATCAGACGATCATCGGAATTTTAATCGCAATGGTGAGGCTTTTGATAAAGGCGAAACTTTTTCCGGAATTGATTATAATCTGGGATTAAAGACTGTTGAAGAGCTCAAAGAGATATTCCCCGGTGTTGAAAATCTTGCACCAGCAGCCTTAAAGTGGATATTACAATTCAAAGAAGTGAGCTGCATCATTCCAGGCGCATCAAAAAAAGAGCATGTAATTTCTAATCTTTCAGTATACGACTTTCCAGATCTTACACCTGAGCAGGTATCTCAAATGAATGAGATTTACAAAAATCATATAAAGAAAGAAGTTCATCACTTATGGTAAACGCATTTCGATTATGGAGCAACTCACACTGACCACACCGGCATTGCTTTTTTCAGCAATATCTTTGATATTACTGGCCTACACCAATCGCTTTCTGGCCTATGCCTCGGTGGTTAGGGCTTTGCACGATAAGTTCATACAATCTCCCAACGACATATTGTATGGGCAGATACAAAACATGAGGAAACGGTTAATATTAACCCGCTCCATGCAAATCATGGGCATAGCCAGCTTGTTGCTTTGTGTGCTGTGTATGTTTTTGATTTATATTGGATGGCAAACAGCAGCCGAAATCATTTTTGGCGTTGCGTTGGTTTTACTGATTCTTTCACTCGGTACATCTATAAAAGAAATCCAGATCTCGGTAAAAGCTCTGGATTTACATCTTAGTGATATGGAAAAAAAGGAGTGCTAAAGCACTCCTTTTGTACTTGGCAGCTGATCACTGAAAATATCCTTACGAATAGCATTTTTAATGGCTTTCGCGAAAGCCTTAAAAATTCCTTCTATTTTATGGTGTTCATTCCCACCTTCAGCTTTAATATTCAAGTTACTAAGTGATGTATCGCTAAAACTTTTAAAGAAGTGGTGAAACATCTCGGTGGGCATATCTCCTACCTTTTCGCGCTTAAAATCTGCATCCCATACCAACCATGGACGGCCGCCAAAATCAATGGCAACCTGCGCCAAAACATCATCCATGGGCAAACAAAAGCCGTAACGCTCAATCCCTCTTTTATCGCCCAAAGCCTTTTTGAAAGCCTCACCCAAAGCCAATCCGGTATCTTCAATGGTATGATGCTCGTCCACGTGCAAATCACCATCTACTTTAATGGTAAGATCGCAACCGGAATGGCGACCAATCTGCTCCAGCATGTGATCGAAGAAATGAAGGCCGGTTGAAATATCACATTTTCCTGTTCCATCCAAATCAAGTTCGATGTGAATTTTGGTTTCTGCAGTAGCTCTGTCAACCACGGCAGTTCGCTCCGACGAAAATAAAAAAGCTGCAATTCCATCCCAATCAGCAGATACAAAAACAGCATACGCAACAAGATCTTGCTCTTCAAGCATGGCTACACCTTTAATCTGATCCTGCACAAAAATGGCTTTACAGCCAAGGTTTTTTGCTAATTGTACATCAGTCAGCCTGTCGCCGATAACATAAGATCCGGCAAGATCATATTCATCGGAGTAGTATTCAGTAAGCATCCCTACTCCAGGCTTGCGATTCGGGGAGTTGTCCTCCGGCATTGATGGATCAATATGCACTTTCGAAAACTCAATTCCCTCACCTTGCAGAGTAGCCATCATTTTATTTTGAGCAGGCCAGAAAGTCTCCTCCGGAAAGGATGTTGTTCCCAATCCATCCTGGTTGGTTACCATCACCAATTCAAAATCGAGTTTTGATGCGATAAGATGCAAATTCCTGATTACCTTCGGAAAAAACTCCAGCTTCTCCAGGCTATCCACCTGATAATCAATCGGTGGCTCTTTTATGATTGTTCCGTCGCGATCGATAAAGAGAACTTTCTTCTTCATTTTATAGTAAAGTGTTAATCTATTTTATTCTTTAACCAAACATCCAGATACTCTATCCAGTATTCAACTCCTGAGTTTTCGCGAAATCCGTATCCATGTCCTCCAAAAGGAAGAATCAACTGAGTTACATCCACTCCTTTTTCAGACAAGGCGTCTGCGTAGCGAAGTGAATTTTCCAACGGCACAGCTCTGTCGTCCATAGAATGGACTAATAAAGTGACTGGGACCTCCGAAGAAGCTTGCTTTTCAAGAGAAAACAACTCCACAAACACACTCATCGGATTTTCACCCAACAAGTTGATTTTACTTCCGCGATGGGTGATTTCATCATCCATCGAAATAACCGGATATACCAAAATCGAAAAATCAGGTCGGACATCTTCCGTCTTTAAGTTTTTATTAACCGGAACATCGAACATCACTGATGCCGAACCGGCCAAATGGCCGCCGGCAGAAAAACCGATGACCCCAATTTTAGCTGCATCAACACCATATTTATCTGCATTACTACGAACATGATGAATGGCCTGCTGCAAATCGATTAATGGAGCAAAAGCCGGATTTTCAACAATTTCCTCGTCCGGTAATCGGTACTTCAGCACAAAAGCTTCGTAACCGCGTGATGCAAACCACTTAGCCACCATAACGCCTTCATGATTTGTCGCCTGACGAGCGTATCCTCCACCCGGAACTATAATAATGGCCGGCTTCTGTTTTACAGCCATTTCACATGCAGCAAAGCGGAATATACCAGGTACAGAAACGCGTGAAACCCGATAATTTTCGTTTATTTCCTCTACAGCAATACCATCCCTGTTAAATGGTATGATTTCATCCCACAACGGAATCATCTGCTGACTGATTAATAATTGGGAAATCATTATCAGATAAAGTATTATCAGCACCCTATAGAGTCTCATAGCACCTAATATTTACATTTACACAAACAGGTGTAAAGCATTCATCAAAATCCTGTTTTCCTCGGGAGATCCTACTGTTATTCTCAAGCACCCTTCACAAAGAGTGACAGTTGAACGGTCGCGAATAATGATCTTCTTGTCCACCAGAAAATTATAAATCCTCTTGGGTTCGGTGGTTCTGACCAACAAAAAATTAGCATCCGAAGGGTAAATGTGCTGAACAAACGGTAGCTTTTTCAGCTCAGAAGCCAATTTCATGCGCTCATCCAGCAAAAGTTTTATCCACTGCTCTGTTTTCTCTTTGTTTTGAGATATCAGCTCCATGGCCTTTTTCTGGGTGAGGATATTCAGGTTGTATGGATACTTAATGCGACTTAAAATCTTGATGATGTCAGGTTGAGCAAATGCCATTCCCAAACGAATACCAGCCATACCCCATGCTTTGGAGAATGTTTGCATGACAACCAGATTGGGAAAATTATTCAATTTTCCCAGCATTGAACGTCCCGGAGCAAAATCAATGTAGGCCTCATCCAGAACCACGATACCGTCGAATTTTCTCAAGAGCGTTTCTACATCAGCTTCTCTGAAACAATTACCGGTGGGATTATTGGGTGAACATATCCACAACATCTTGGTATTGGCATCAACCGCATCAAGTAAGGCAGCCACATCCAGTTCAAAGCCGGATGTTAATTTCACTTTTTTGACCTTAACATCATTGGTTTCGGCAGCTACCTGATACATCCCGTATGTTGGGTCAATGGATACCACGTTATCAACACCTGGTTCGCAAAAGGCTCTATACACCAAATCAATGGCTTCATCCGAGCCGTTACCCAAAAATATCTGAGTTGCATCAACCTCCTTTAATTCAGCGATAATAGCTTTCAACTTTCGCTGATAAGGGTCGGGATAACGATTGTAAGGTTCATTGAAAGGATTTTCGTTGGCATCAAGAAAAACGCCTTCCTCACCCGTGTATTCATCGCGTGCTGATGAATAGGGTTTGAGGTTTTGTATATTGGTTCTTAATAGTTGAGTGAGTGCCCTCATGTTTTAATTATAAGATTCTTAGTAATTTTGAATAGGCGCAGAGACGTAAAGGTGCATAAAAAAGTCTGGCAATCATGCGCACAGAAACCATTCAGTTTCTCCAAGTATTCCCGCTTAATCTCCAATTTCGTTTAATCTGATGGTGACAGCATTTTTGTGTGCATCCAACATTTCTGCTGCAGCCATTTCCTGGATTACAGGCCCCAGTTGTTTTAACCCTTCCGGGGTAATATGCTGAAATGTAACCTTACGAATGTAGCTGTCGATGTTTACTCCGGAATAGGTTCTGGCATGGCCGTAAGTTGGCAAGGTATGGTTTGTTCCTGAGGCGTAATCACCTGCACTTTCGGGAGTATAATGTCCGATAAAAACAGAACCGGCATTAATAATCCTGTCTGCCACCTCTTCCGCATCATTAACCGCCAAAATAAGATGTTCAGGCGCGTAGAGGTCACTCATTTTTATCATCTCATCAATGGATGTCAGCAAAAAAGCTCTGCTGTCGTTCAGTGCACCTCTTGCTCCATCTTCTCGTGGAAGTGATTTCACCTGCTTTTCAACTTCGGCCATTACAGCATCCAGAAGTTCGGGAACTGTGGTGAGCAGAATGACCTGGCTTCCTGCGCCATGCTCTGCCTGCGACAACAGATCTGCTGCTACAAATGCTGGGTTAGCCGATTCATCGGCCATGATCAACACTTCTGATGGTCCCGCCGGCATGTCAATGGCCATATTTTTAAGACTTACCAACTGCTTAGCTGCGGTGACATACTTGTTTCCGGGACCAAATATCTTATAAACTTTAGGAACAGATTCTGTACCGAAAGTCATTGCTCCAATGGCCTGAATTCCACCTATCTTGTAAATCTTATCAATTCCTGCCACACTGGCTGCATAAAGAATGGCAGGATGAATTTTTCCATCTTTTCCGGGAGGCGTACAGAGTATAATCTCCCGACAACCAGCAATTTTGGCAGGCACACCCAACATGAGCACCGTGGAAAATAATGGAGCTGTACCACCCGGAACATACAATCCCACCTTCTCAATGGGGACGTTCTTTTGCCAACAGGTTACTCCCGGTTGGGTTTCAACTTTCTCCATTAATTGCCATTGGGTAGCATGAAACGTTTTAATATTTTGTGCTGCGGTTTCAATGGCGCTTTTTAATTCTTTAGTTATTTTTGATGAAGCAGCGGCAATCTCCTCCTCGCCCACTTGTAATTCAGCTCCTTCATAGCCATCAAACATCCGGCTGTATTTTAAAACTGCCTGATCTCCGGCAACCTCTATTTCATCCAGCACAGATTGCACCTGCTCATATAATCCGGATACATCTAACTGAGGCCGCTGTAGCAACTCGTCCCACTGGTTACGTGGCGGATTTACATACGTCTGCATAATAACCAACTTTAATAGTGTTACAGAATCATCTTCTCGATCGGAATAATCAATATTCCCTGTGCTCCGTTCTCTTTTAACTGATCAATCACTTCCCAGAACTTATCTTCGTTAATTACCGAATGAATTGAACTCCAACCCTCTTCGGCAAGCGGAAGAACCGTAGGACTCTTCATGCCCGGTAAAATATCAACGATATTTTTAACCTTTTCGTTTGGGGCATTCAAAAGCACATATTTGTTTGAGTTTGCTGCCTGTACGGCATCAAAGCGGAAAAGCATCTGTTCCAGAAGTACACGTTTATCTTCTGCAAGGTTTTTGTTAGCCACCAGAAGAGCTTCTGATTTCATAACCACTGCCACCTCCTTCAAACTATTGGCAACCAATGTACTGCCGGAACTAACAATATCAAAAATAGCATCTGCCAAACCAATTCCCGGAGCAATTTCAACAGAACCCGCTATCTCATGTATGTCGGCCTGAATTTTCTTCTCGGCAAAAAATTTCTTTAGTATTTCAGGGTACGAAGTGGCAATTTTCTTTCCATTAAACCAACCTACTCCGGTATAATGTTCGCTTTTAGGTATGGCAAGCGACAAGCGGCATTTACTAAATCCAAGACGCTTTACGATATCTAGTTCGTATCCTTTCTCGGCATATTCATTTTCTCCAACTACTCCCAGATCAGCCACGCCGTCGTAAACAGATTGAGGTATATCATCATCTCTTAAAAAAAGTGCTTCGATGGGAAATCCAGTTGACTGTGCAACCAAACGGCCATTGCCAATATTAAACTTAATACCGGATTCCTTCATGAGACCCATGCTATCGTCATGAAGTCTTCCCTTTTTCTGAAGTGCAATTCTTAAAGTTGTTTCAATATTCGCTTCCATAACTATATTGTTAGAATTTATATTATACAAAACGCAAAAAGGCTTACCACACAGGGTAAGCCTTTTGTTATATTATGCACACAACAAGCCCACCCCTTATGATAGGAGATGATGATGAGCTTTGCTGTGATGAATAAAAATCATATGGTAAAAGATTATTTACATGACAAAACTATGATATTTTTCTGGTTGATTCAAAATTTTCACAAAAAAAAAGAGCTTTGTCATAAATTTGCTGTTCAGAAACCTCTTTAGCCCATTGAATTTACTCGGGTCTTTGCTCCCTAAACTCATTAAGTAATCAACATGCAAATTACTGTTTTATTTTGTATATTCGTATACAGTTCCAGACCATTGAGAATTCGAATTCATTCCTGATATTAAAAGGTCATATTCGATGAAGCAACTTCACAAATTCCCCTATCACTTTAGAAACAACTAAATCATCAAAAAGATTATGGCAAACAACAAAATAAAAACAATCGTGCTTCTAGTACTTATCTTAGGATTGATTACCAGGAGCCCGGCACAAGTTAAAATCATCTTTGACACCGATATCGGCGGTGATGCCGACGATCTTGGTGCCCTCGCAATGCTTCACGGATTTGTAAAAAATGGAGAGTGCGAACTGCTGGCAGTTATGATCTGGAACACGGAAAAATACGCCGTACCAATGGTTGACGCCGTAAACAGATTTTACGGAAATTCGAGCATTCCTATAGGGGTAAGGTCGGGAGGAACGCATACTGTAGATTTTAACCATGGTAAAATCATTGCAGAAAACCTGCCACATAAACTTAAATATGAAGATGTGCCGGAAACAACCGACTTATACAGGAAAGTTCTTTCAAAACAACAAGATTCAAGCATCGTTTTAGTTTGTGTTGGACCTTTAAAAAACATCAAGAGAGTGCTTGAAACAACTTCTTGTGAACATTCAGAACTAAATGGGAAAGAACTTCTCCATAAAAAAGTAAAAAAGATGGTCATCATGGGAGGTGAATATCCTGAAGGTGAATGGGAATGGAATTTTTGTGGAGGGATGCCAGGAGTAACAAAGTTTGTATTAGAAAACCTGGAAATGCCTGTTGTTTTTTCCGGGTACGAACTTGGTTTGCAGATTCAAACCGGATATGCCTTCAACAATATTGACCAAAACCACCCTCTCTATTTGGGATTTAAACATTTTAGCAAGCATGCCCCCTGGATGAAAGAGAACTTTCAGGGTAGAATTCTCAATAACGCAACCTATGATCAAACAGCAGTGCTTTATGCAGTGCGTGGCGGCGTTGGCTTATGGTGGGATAAAATTACGGGAGGACATAACAAAGCTGATGAAAATGGTGGCAACAGGTGGATTAAGGGAACAGTAACAAATCATTCATACCTCCGTCTACTTGAGGATTCTTCGAAATTGGGATCTTTAATTGAGGATTTGATGTTATTTGATATTTGCAATAATCAATCAGGGATTCATCAAGAGCAGCAAATAAGTAAAATAGATTAAATGTTGCTCTATAAGACGATATTATTTTATCAAAAAAATGTACTAATATATCATTCTACCAGAGATCAAGTAAAAAAAACAGCAGAAACAAAATTTTATTATTACATTAACTCGATAAAAAACATCTGGTTATGAAAATTAATATCATTTTAAGAAACTGCGCCATTACAATAATGGCTTTTTCTGCTATTCAATCTTGTAAAGTTCCCTCTAGGGATGGTGAACTATTCGAACCAAATCCAATTGTTCTGGAACGAATGGAAGTTAAAACACTTGAAACAGGATCAAAAATGCCTCCGTTCGAGCTTCCTGACATGTATGGTCAAATGGTATCTCACGAACAATTTTCCGATGCTGAAGTACTGGTTGTTGCATTCATCTCAAACCATTGTCCTACCTCCCAAGCCTACGAGGATAGAATCATTCGTTTTGTTGAAGATTACGAGGACAAAGGCGTTACTCTGGTAGCCATTAATCCAAACAGTCCATTTGGATTGCTTCCAGAAGAGTGCAGCTACTCCGATCTGGACGACACTTTTGAAACCATGTCCATCAGAGCCGAACACAAAGGTTACAATTTCACCTATCTTTATGATGGTGATAATCACGCAGTCTCTCTCTTGTTTGGCCCTGTTTCAACCCCTCATTTTTTTGTCTTCGACAGCGAGAGAATACTTCGCTATAATGGCCGCATGGATGAAATAGAGCGTCCCGGAACAGCCAACGGTGAAGACTTAAGAAAAGCCGTTGACCAAGTTCTGGCCGGAGAAGAGGTATCCAATCCCAGAACTTCCGCTTTTGGGTGTTCTGTAAAATGGTCGTGGCTTGATGAGTGGGTGAGTCGAATAAACCGTGAATGGAGAGAACAAGAAATCACCATTGATTTCATTGACAAAAATGGGGTTGAAGAGATCATGGCAAACGACACAGAAAATCTGAGACTGGTGAATGTTTGGGCCAGCTGGTGTGGGCCATGCGTTCAGGAGCTACCTGATTTATTAGAAATTAACCGATACTACAGAAACCGTCGTTTTGAAATGGTCATGATTTCAGCGGACAGTCCCGATAAAAAAGATGATGCATTGCGTATTCTCAGAAACAATCATATGGCTGTCAGCAATTTCATTTTCAACGACACAAAGAGAGACGATCTGATTTATGCCATCGACCCAGACTGGCGAGGAGCCATTCCATATACACTCTTGATTGAACCGGGAGGGAACATCATCTACAAACATCAGGGGGTGATAAACGACCTTGAACTCAAAAGAATCATTGTTGAACATCCGCTTCTTGGAAGATACTATTAACAAAATAGGGTTCCATCATGGTTATCCCATGATGGAATCCTATTTTTCTAAGCAAAAAGACTAATCCATGAATTTAAAAACACTTATTTTCATCTTTTCGTTGGCTATGCTGTCATGCACGCAACCTCATCAAGAAAAAACATCCATCCTGGTTTTCACCAAAACCAACGATTTTAGGCATGATGCCATCCCCGCAGGAAAAGAGGCTTTGAAAAAACTTGGCAAGGACAACAATTGGCATTTAAACTTCACCGAAGATTCACTATTCTTCACTCCCGAAAATTTAAACTACTTTGATGCTGTGGTATTTCTGCTCACTTCGGGAGATATCCTGGACTCCGATCAACAAAATGCCTTGAAGCATTATGTTGAAACGGGAGGCGGATTGGTGACCATCCACACCGGCACGGTCACCGAAAACAATTGGCCGTGGTTTGTAGAAGCTATTGGAGCTATTTTTACCGGGCATCCACCGGTGCAAGAAGGGAAACTCATCATTGAAGACCCAACACATCCGGCCACCTCATTTTTACCCGATTCTATATGGATCCTTGAAGACGAATGGTACAGCTTCGACCGAAACCCCAGAGATGATGTACATGTTTTGATCTCCATAGACGAGAATTCATACGACGTGGATGATAATCGCTGGTTCCCGGAAGCCAACCAGCGCATGGGGGACCACCCGTTGGTGTGGTATAGGATTGTTGGCGAGGGACGCGTTTTTCAAACCGCGCTGGGTCATGTGCCTCAAATGTATGCTGACACACTCTTTCTCCAACATTTGAAGGGTGCAATAGAATGGGGAATAAAAAAATCTGACTAGCCAACCAAATAACACACTTTGAACCAAAAACACCTACAATTTATGATTAGAAAAATTACTCTGGCAATAACAACTGCCCTTGGAGCGCTGTTTTTTCTCAGTTGCGAAACATCAAAAGAAAACCTTCCAATGGTTATTGAAATTTCTCAGAATTGGACATTTACGCAAAACGGACAGGACAACTGGATGCCTGCCGCAGTTCCCGGAACTGTTCATACCGATTTAATGAACAACGGAATCATTGAAGACCCCCACTACAGACTAAACGAAAACGATGTACAGTGGATCGAGAATGAGGACTGGATATATCAGACAACGTTCAAGGTCGACTCAGAAATCCTTGACTCGGATGTAATAAAGATGAACTTTAAGGGGCTGGACACTTATGCAGATGTTTTCCTGAATAACAACAAGATATTGTCTGCCAACAACATGTTTGTCGGATACAGTGTTGATGTAAAAGAGCATCTGACTGAAGGAGTAAACACGTTACGTGTTTACTTCCATTCTCCTGTAAGGGTGGGAATGAAGAAGTTACAACAGGTTGACTATTACATCCCATCCATAAATGAACAAGCACCAGATGATAAAAGAACCAGCGTTTTTACCCGAAAAGCGCCATTTCACTATGGCTGGGACTGGGGGCCGCGTCTGGTTACATCGGGAATTTGGCGTCCCATCTATTTAAAAGCATGGAATCAGGCAAAAATTGAAGATGCATACTTTCATACCACTTCGGCAAACAGTGATCTGGCGAAAATCACCGGCCATGTTGAACTAAATGTTCTTAATAAAGGAACCCATCAGGTTCAACTCATAATTAACGGGCAGAAATCCGGAGTTGATATACAGACAGAGCTGGAAGAAGGGAAACATCAAATCCCTTTCAATTTTGAAATTGAAAACCCCAACCTTTGGTGGACAAACGGATTGGGAGAACCTTACTTGTATAAATTTGAATTAAGATTGGTTCAGGACAATTTGATTATTGACAAGTATGACTTGAACTATGGAGTGCGAACTCTTCGATTGGTTCAGGAGCCTGATGAATTGGGACGTTCTTTCTATTTTGAATTAAACGGAGTTCCGGTTTTCATGAAGGGAGCCAACGTCATTCCATCGGAAACACTCACTCCTTCGGTAACCCCTGAGGTATATGAACGATTATTGAAAAACACCGTTGATGCCAATATGAATATGCTTCGTGTATGGGGAGGAGCCATATATGAAGAAGATCTGTTTTATGAACTATGCGACCAAAACGGAATTCTGATCTGGCAAGACTTTATGTTTGCATGCAATCTCCAACCCGGAGATGAGGCTCATCTTGAGAACATCCGCAAAGAGGCCGTGTACAATGTTAAACGGTTAAGAAATCACGCTTGTATTGCTCTATGGTGTGGCAACAATGAGAATCTTCACGGATGGCACGAGTGGGGTTGGAAAGAGATGTATGAACCGGATGTAAGAGACTTTATGTGGAGAACTTACGAACGCATTTGGCACGAAATTTTACCGGAGGTTGTTGCAAAATATGATCCCAAGAACTCTTATTGGAGTTCTTCTCCAATGGCTTATGGAAATCAGAAGGCCGACAGAAAATCGGGCGATGAGCATGACTGGACCATTTGGTTTGGACAGGAACCATTCACCAGTTATGGAAAGAATGTACCTAGATTTGTGAGCGAATATGGAATGCAGGCTTTCCCGGGCATGCATACCATCAGTGATTTTTCGGTGGAGGAAGATTGGGATATTCACTCAGAAGTAATGCGACACCGCCAAAGAGGAACCATGGAGTACATAGAACCGGGATTCGATGGCAACGACATGATTAAAAGATACATGGAACGCTATTATAACGTGCCGGACAACTTCGAAGATTTTGTATATGTGAGTCAAATAATGCACGCCAAATGCTATCGCACTGCTTTGGAAGCTCATCGTCGCAATATGCCCCATTGTATGGGATCGCTCTATTGGCAAATTAACGACAGCTGGCCTACCATTTCATGGGCAACAGTTGATTACTACGGACGCTGGAAAGCAGCTCACTATGCCGTAAGGAAAGCCAATGAAGAGATAATTATTTCGGCAGAGGTGGATGGCAATGCAGGACGTATTTATGTGGTTAGTGACCGACTTACACCTGTTGAAAATGCTCGATTGCATATAAAAATAATGGATTTCTTTGGGCGGGAGATTTTTTCAACTTCGCAAAATCTAACAGTAAAAGCCAATACAACTATGATGGTTATGGAGAATGACATCAGAGAGTTACAACAGCATGCCAACTTAGCCTCTACAGTTGTCAGCATGAAGTTAACCGATGGCTCCACCACCTTGGCAGATAACATTTTCTATTTCCACAAACCCAAAGACCTGCTTTTACCGGAAGCCAACATCACTTGGAGTTCGGAAAAAACTACTGACGGTTACACCATTACAGTAACCACAGATAATTTGGCGAAAAATCTGTTTTTTGACACTCCTTATGGAGATGTCTTCTTTACCGATAACTTTTTTGATTTGCTGCCGGGTGAAAGCAAAACCATTGAATTAATTACAAAATATGATATAAATCTGAATGAAAAACTAAAAATCAAACACTTAAACGGACTTTAGTCCAACTTATGCAAAAAGAGACCTTTTTCAGGTTAATATTTAAGTTGGTTTGATGTATTTTTTATGCTTTACAGCATTATTTTTTTTGTTGACTTTTTAAAAAAGAGGTAATTTATTACCTCTTTTTTAATTTAGACCATCCTCGCAATGCGCTGTTTCTATGGCATATGTACAAATCAAAAATACCACATCACAACAATCCATACTAAATTACCCTGATAAAAAGTTATTTTTAATAACCGAAACTCAATAAAAAACGAAACACTCTTTTTACTATATTTGAAATTCGTTAACGATTGTTATATATTGCAAAAGCCATGAAGAATTTTTTCCTGTATATCTATAATAAGATAAAAGAATCAAGTCTTGCGAAGATTCTGCTGCTAATCATTTTTCTAAAGTTTGCAATGTTTTATGGCTTCTTAAAAGGCTATCTCTACCCAACTTTTCTAAAACCCAAATACGAAAATGAAGACCACCGAAGTGAAGAGGTGATAAAGAAATTACTTGACAACCATAATAAAACCCTTAAAGATGATAGAGAACATTGATTTCACACTGGTGAACTGGTCAAGGGGACAGTTTGCCATGATTGCCTTTTACCATTGGCTATTTATCCCAATTACCATTGGAACAACCTACATCATAGCCATTGCGCAAACCATACATGTAAAAACCGGTGACCCGGAATGGGAGCGACTGGCTCGATTCTGGGCAAAGCTATTCGGAATAAACTTTGCCATTGGAGTTGGAACCGGTATTATTTTAGGACTTGAATTTGGAACCAATTGGGCCAATTATTCGTGGATTGCCGGAGATATTTTTGGAGCACCACTGGCCGCAGAAGGTATAATGGCCTTCTTTCTCGAATCCACTTTCATAGCAGTTATGTTTTTTGGATGGGGGAAAGTAGGCAAAAAGTTTCACCTGCTTTCCTGCTGGCTTGTGGCATTCGGAGCCAGTTTGTCAGCCCTCTGGATTTTGGTTGCAAACGGATGGATGAACTACCCGATAGGAATGGTATTCAACCCGGACACTGCAAGGCATGAAATGGTTGATTTCTGGGCAATTTTATTCTCACCTTATGCCGTTAACAAATTCCTTCATACCATTACATCCTGTCTGGTTATATCTGCATTCTTTGTAATAGCCATCAGCAGTTGGTATTTACTTAAAAAGCGAAGTATACTTTTGGCCAAACGAAGCATTGTGCTGGCAGCTACTTTTGGACTTCTGTCCAGCGTTTATCTGGCCATGACCGGAGACGGTTCGGCCTACTACGTAGCACAAAAGCAACCAGCCAAACTGGCCACCATGGAAGGGTTGTTTGACGGAGAAGAAGGAGCAGGACTGGTTATGATGGGAATACTCAATCCAAACAAAAAGCTTGGCGACGACAAAAAGGATTTCCTCTTTAAAATGGAAATCCCCAAAATGCTTTCCATTTTGGGTTACCGTGATGCCAATGCATTTGTTCCCGGAATGAACGATCTGGTTTACGGCAACGAAGAGTTTGGCATCATGTCGGCCGAAGAAAAAATGGGGAAAGGAAGAATCGCTCTTGGAGCATTGGCTGATTACAAAGAGGCACATAGAAATAATGATCAACAAGCGATGGACGAAGCTGTTTTACTTTTTAATGAGCACTATCAATACATGGGATATGGCAATCTTCACTACCCGGAGATGATTATTCCACGAAAAATCCCATTGATTTTTTACAGTTTCAGAATCATGGTAATTTCCGGAATGTTGTTCATAGGTGTGTTACTACTATTCATGTATCTCTCAGTTAAAAACCGCCTTGAGAAACAGAAATGGTTGCTTTATGTAGGTATTTGGTGTTTTCCACTCTCCTTTATTGCCTCAATGGCCGGATGGATTGTGGCCGAAGTTGGTCGCCAACCGTGGACCATTCAGGGACTATTGCCAACCATGATTTCCACGTCCAACATCAGTGCAAATGCGGTAATAGCTACATTCTGGCTGTTTGCCGCCATGCTAACCGTACTTGTCATTGCAGAATACAGAATCATGATCGGAGCCATTCGCAAAGGTCCGGATAACTTATCAACGAAAGGAGGTCCAAATGTTTGAAACATTATCTCATCTACAACTGCAACAATATTGGTGGTTTATTATGTCGGTGGTTAGTTCCGTACTTGTATTTTTGTTATTTGTGCAGGGTGGGCAAACTCTGGTGGGTGTACTAGGAAAAACCGACAATGAAAAAAACATGATAGTAAACTCCATTGGTCGAAAATGGGAGTTCACATTTACCACACTCATTGTGTTTGCCGCGGGCATGTTTGCCGCATTTCCGCTTTGGTACTCCGTTTCGCTGGGAGGGGCATATTACGCGTGGAAGATTTTCCTTGTGTGTTTTGTCCTCCAGGCAGTTTCTTTCGAGTTCCGAAGAAAAAAAGGGAACATATTTGGTCAAAAAACATACGACTGGTTTTTAACCATCAATGGATTTCTTGGTACCATCCTCCTTGGGGTGGTGGTTGCCACATTTTTTACCGGCAGCGATTTCATTCGCAACGAATACAACCTGTCGCAATGGGGTTCAAGCTGGTACGGATTGGACATACTGGCCAGCTTCACCAACTTATCGCTTGGTTTTGCGGTGCTGTTTTTGGCTCGCACGCTTGGTGCCATGTACATCATAACCAACATTGAGTCAGACGACATCATTCGAAGAGCGCGTAAACAAACACTGATCAATGGTGCTATTTTCACTGTCTTCTTCCTCTATTTCCTGGTTAGAATTCTGATTAAGGACGGATATGCGTACAACCCTGAAACCGGAGCTGTTTTTATGGAATCGTACAAATACCTCAACAACTACCTTCAGATGCCAGTTGCTTTAATACTGTTTCTCGTTGGAGTTCCTCTGGTTTTGTATGGCATATTTATTACCTGGGCAAAAGAGAGCAATCGCGGAATTTGGTTTTCAGGTTTCGGAACCTTTGCCACCGTTATGTCTATATTCTGGATACTGGGTTATAATAACACCGCTTTTTATCCGTCGTATGACTTGCAAAGCTCTTTAACCATACAGAATGCCTCATCAAGCCATTACACACTTACGGCTATGAGCTATATTTCATTGTTTGTGCCGGTGGTAATTACCTACATTTATTTTGCCTGGCGAGCTGTTGATAAAACCAAAATAAGTGAAAAACATATGAACAAAGAGGGCGAACATCACGTTTATTAATCATTCAAAATTTAAAAGATGGAACATCTCACACAAATACTGTGGTTAGCAAGTTTTCCGGTTTTAATATATGTAGGATACAAACTAAGTTTGTATGCCTTGAAATTATTCCATAAAAACTACGAAAAAGACGAAGAAACTGAGTAAGGTTTAACAAGAACAATTGAAAAGAACACTATGTCTTTATAAAAAGGCATAGATTTGAATGTGTTCAAAAGAACCGGCGATGCCGGTTCTTTTGTTTTTATTTCACAGTTTCTTTACCAGATATAAACCACCTCATTCAAAATTAGAATTCATTTTTTATATCTTTGCTTTTATTACATATATGTATGAGTGAAAAACATGTAACGAAACGACAGGTAAAAGCGGTGGTCATCTCCGATGCCCACCTGGGTACATACGGCAGCAAAGCCGACCAGTTACATGCTTATCTCAAAACCATTCAACCCGAAACGCTTGTACTAAACGGCGACATCATTGATGCCTGGAGATTTTCACCCAGCTACTTTCCCACATCGCACCTGAAAGTTATTCGCTATTTTTTCAAGTTAGCCGAAGAAGGTACCAAAATCATTTTTATACCCGGCAACCACGATGAAATAGCCCGCCGTTTTACCGGCATAGATTTTGGACGGCTAAAGATAGACAACAAGGTTGTTTTAAATCTTGATGGAAAATCAACATGGATATTTCATGGCGATGTGTTCGATGTGGTGATGCACCACTCAAAATGGCTGGCAAAAATGGGTTCCGTGGGATATGGTATTCTTACCGGCATCAATAAAATGGTTAATGGCATATTGACCCTGTTTGGCAGAAAAAAAATATCCCTGGCAGGAAAAATAAAAGACAAAGTAAAAGGAGGGCAAAAGGAGGCCGTTTCCAAATTCGAAGCCATGGTGGCAAGGTTAGGAATTCGCAAAGGATACC
Organism: Alkalitalea saponilacus; assembly: GCF_900168165.1. Taxonomy (GTDB): domain Bacteria; phylum Bacteroidota; class Bacteroidia; order Bacteroidales; family Marinilabiliaceae; genus Natronoflexus; species Natronoflexus saponilacus. The sequence continues at coordinate 393,335 of NZ_FUYV01000001.1, read as the reverse complement.
ATTATGTTATCTGCGGGCACATCCACCGACCGGCAAAAAAACGCATCAAGACCCCGGTTGGAGCCATCACTTACATCAACTCAGGCGACTGGGTGGATAATATGACGGCACTGGAGTATGAAAACGGAGACTGGCATCTGAAACACTGGAACTTCGACACTGATGAAATAGTTGAAGACCCATTGGTTGAGGAGATTGTTTCGGAAACCATTGAGGATGTCTTTGCCAGGGCATTTAAAGAAATTTTAAAAAGTTAGCGCATGGAAAGCATAGATTATACGTGGGATGAATTGGTGTTGATGGTTAGCCGTCACTTTAAAGTGACGGCAGATTACGACTTCATGCTGTTCATCATAGGAATACAAGAAAGGGGAACAGGAATGACCCACTATTCAAGAGAAGAAAAAATGGATTTAATCAATCTGGGGAAATGCAAACTTTTATCTCATCTGGGGTATCTCGACGAGATTGAAGAAGACCAGGAGGGGTGGCCAAGATTCAAGGAGATTAAAAGTGTCAAAGGATTAAGTCCTTCATTTCAAAAGCATCTGTTAAAAAACGCAATGATGGAGTACTTTAAGGATAAATTAAATTAAGCATCTCCAATTAACTGGCAAATCATCAATCTATTAACATAAACATTAAATAACATCATGAAAAAAATTCTCTTTTCTATATCACTTTTAGCATTGTTACAATTCTTTGCTTTTTGTCAATCCTCTGAAGGAACTTATGTTATACTAGAAACTGAATACGGAAATTTGGTTATTAAACTATACGATGAAACCCCGGTTCATCGTGATAACTTTTTAAAACTAGTTGAAGAAGGCTATTATGATGGCTTATTGTTCCACAGGGTTATTAATGAATTTATGATTCAAGCCGGGGATCCGGGGTCACGCGACGCAATTCCCAACGCTATGCTTGGTGGTGGGGGGGTAGATTACAAACTGGACGCAGAAATTATGTACCCACAATTATTTCATAAAAAAGGCGCTCTAGCTGCCGCCAGACAGGGTGACCAGGTAAATCCGGAAAAGAAATCTTCCGGATCGCAATTCTATATTGTACACGGTAAAGTTTACTCAAATGAAGAGCTTGACGAAATGGAACATTTTCTGAACGAGAGGAAGAGCCAACAGGTTTTCATGAAGTACGCCGAGCCATACCGCAATGAGATAATGCAGTTTCAACAAACAGGTGACCGGGAAGGATTTGAGAGATTAATGATAGAAATATCTGAAGAAGCAGATCCTGAAATAGAGGCATTACCCAGAATTGAAATTCCTCAGGAATTACGTGAAGCATATACCACAATTGGAGGAGTGCCGCATCTGGACGGGGAATACACTGTATTTGGAGAAGTTGTTAAAGGGCTTGAAATTATAGACAAAATTGCAAAAGTGGAAGTCAATCAAAACGACAGACCTGTTGAAGACATTAAATTGAACATCCGCATAAAATAAAAACAAACAAACCCCAAAGGATATCAAACTATGGGTCAAACACATAACAATTCAAACATATTAAAAACATGGCTGGTAATTAGTATTATAATACTAATTACCAGCCATGTTAATTCTCAAAACGAGCCAGTTCATCACGTCCTTATTGAAACCAATATGGGCAACATGAAAATAAAACTATACAACGATACACCAAATCATCGCGACAACTTTTTGAACCTGGTAAGTCAGAAACACTTTGATGGCACGCTCTTTTATCGTGTTATTGAGAATTTTGTAATACAGGGAGGCTCATCCGATTCCCGAAATGCAGCTCCCGGTAGGCGCATTGGGTACGGAAGTTCAACAAAAATCATAAGCTCAGAGTTTGTTCCTGATCGATTCCATAAAAAAGGGGCGCTTTGCGCTCCACGCCAACCTGAAGATGTAAATCATTTCAGAATGTCGGATGTATCTCAGTTTTATATCGTTCATGGAAGGGTTTTCACCCACGAAGAACTTGATATGCTGGAACGAAGGGTTAACAATCCGATTCGACGTAAATTGCGCGAAAAATATTACGATCCTCATAAAGAAGAACTTGATAGATTGCGGGAAGAAAACCCTAGAGGTTTCAATGAATTGCTGAGAGAGATCAGATCAAACATTGATATTGAATTCAATTTATCGGATCATCTTATTTATACAGAGAAACAACGTGAAATCTACACCACCATAGGTGGATTACCTGATCTGGATGGAGATTACACTGTTTTCGGTGAAGTAATTGAAGGTCTTGATGTGATTGAGAAAATTGCGAAACTGGCTACTGACGATCACGACAGACCTATACAGGATGTAAGGATTACCATTAAAAAACTATAGACATGTATAGAAGGATCAAAACATATCTTTATCTCCTTCTAATAATAATTGCAAGCAGCTGTAAAAGTAGCGGAGGGGAATCTCAACCCACTGCGGGAACCGAAAAACCTGTTTCCAGAGGTTCATTTAGCTATAATGTTGGAGCCATGGTGGATATTCATACTTTCGACCATTACACCAGGAACATACAGCGTGGTTTCGGATTTTACGTAGGGCCACATACCATCGTCACCAATCTGGATCTGGTACAGCAGGGTGCTTATCGCGTACGCTTTGCTCCCACCGGAACCCAACAATTCTTTAATGTGGACGGTTACACAGCATATTCTCTGGAGAAAAATCTGGTACTTCTTAATGTGCAAAGAGCCAACAACAACTACCTGGAAGCTGTTGACCCCATTTCCCCAACCGACACGCTTTATACTCTTCTCAGGCCTCAAAGCCAATTAATGGTTCAAAGGGCTGCTGTTAATAAAACATCAGCAAATGACACTGCAGAGTATTTCATTTTGCGTGCCGGACTTGACAATGGAAGACCTGCATTTTTTGACGACCATGGTCTGGCAGGAATTATTCAAACCATAACCGACGACGATACCAAACAACAAGTCGTTTTGCGGGGAAGTTCGATTAATAAAATGCTGGCAGACCAGCATGAATCTCGTCCGGTTATCGACCTAAGCAGAAAAAGCAACCGCGTTTACCCTTCTCATACAACAATAAGTGGCTTCAGAATAGTAACAGATATGGGGAACATCGAAATAAAACTCTACGATGAAACGCCAAATTATCGCGACAATTTCATAAGGCTTGTTACCGATCAGTATTACGACAATTTATTAATCCACAGAGTACTTAGAGGGTTTCTCATCCAAACCGGTGCTGCTGACACCAGGGAAGCTACCCTCGGTGAAGTGGTAGGCTGGCAAGGCCCGGGATATACCATCCCCATGAACATTGTACCCGGAAAATTCCATAAACGTGGTGCCATTGCTGCTTCCAAACTGCCACATGCAAGCAATCCGAGAGATGAATCAGATGGCTCCCAGTTTTATATAGTGGCAGGACGCAGGTTTGGAGAAACAGAACTGAATGAATTGGAAATGAGGTATGGAATAACCTATACAGAAGAACAACGGCACATTTACGGTACCATTGGAGGTGCTCCTCACCTCGACAATCAATACACGGTTTTTGGAGAAGTAACCTCCGGAATGGATGTTGTTGATAAAATTAGTCTGGTAGAAACCAGACGAGGCGACAGACCTGAAGAAGACATCTGGATGAAAAGAATAGAGATTATTTACAGATAATACCCCCAGCTTTCATCACTTCCAGTATTGAGGGGTAGGTCTGGTCTTGCGCGGTATTAACATCTCCCGGGTCTATCCAGAAAACTGACTCAATATCTTCAGTTGTTTGCGGAATTGGCTGTTTATTTCCAAGGTAAATCATATCATACCAACGAGTTTCTTTAAATATATGTTTATTCCCAATTTTGTATGTATGATAGGTTGAAACCAAAAATTTAGATAATTGAACACCACTAATACCACACTCCTCCTCTACCTCCCTGATGGCTGCCTCCTCAAAGGTTTCATCACGTTCAACCTTCCCTTTTGGCAAGTCAAAAAAACCTCTTCTTTTCATTCCCAGAAACAGGCTTCTATCACCATTCCACACCACACCCCCGGCAGCAGGCAGATTGACAAAACAGGCACGGAAATTTTGCAATAAATCATAAGCATTGTGATGGTATATGATGGCTGTCCTTAATCTTTCATCGGCACCAAACCGATTGATAAAATCCTTCAGTTCTCCCTGGTTACCATACTTTAAAACAGCGTCAAAATCGGTTGACATCAATGGAGCAACCTCCCTGGTCAAAAAAACGACCCGCTCCTTAAAAAAGATTTTATACATTTGCATAATCAAACAGGTAAACAAAACCAAAATGAAAAAAACTGAAGAGACAATCGCGTCACATTTATTACAAATAAAAGCAATAAAATTGCAACCGGCAAACCCATTTACCTGGGCATCCGGATGGATATCCCCCATTTATTGTGATAACAGAAAAACTCTTTCATATCCCGAGGTAAGAGATTACATAAAAAATGCATTTGCTGAAATCATAAAGGAAAAATATGCTGATGCAGATGTCATAGCAGGAGTAGCCACCGGAGCCATCGCACAGGGAGCATTGGTTGCCGACCTTTTAAACAAGCCATTCATCTATGTTCGTTCATCCCCGAAGGGACATGGTCTGGAGAACCTGATAGAAGGTGACCTAAAACCAGGACAGAAAGTAGTCATCATCGAAGATCTAATTTCAACTGGTGGCAGCAGTCTTAAAGCTGCCGAGGCTGTTCGCAATGGAGGTGGTGATGTACTGGGAATGTTGGCAATATTTTCTTACGGCTTTAGCGTTGCAGAAGAGAATTTCAGAAAAGAAAACGTAGATCTTCAAACCTTGAGCAACTACCAAACCCTATTAAAAGTTGCTGTAAGCAACGGAAATGTGACGGCCGACCATCTGGAAACACTGGATGCATGGAGAAAAGATCCGGCAAACTGGAACAAATAATTATTTTTTGTGATGACAAAATTTGAAGGTCCCATACGTACAATACCACATTCTTCGAATGTGGTATTTAATTTTCTTTCTAACTTCGACCATTTTGAGTCTCTTCTTCCTCCCGAAAAAGTAACAAATTGGCACAGTGCAGGTGACACATGCCGTTTTACCATTGAAGGCATTGGTGACATTGGGTTGAAAATCATTGAAAAAGAGCCGGAAAAAACCATTAAATATACAGCCGACGGAAAAACCCCGTTCAACTTTTTTCTCTGGGTTCAGCTAAAAGAGATTGGGGAGAACGAAACCAAAGTAAAACTTACGATAAAAGCTGACCTAAACCCCATGCTAAAGATGATGGTGAGCAGTCATGTGGAAAAGTTTCTCGACGTGGTTACCGATGCCATTGTAAAATATCCGTATCAGATTTAACGAAGAAATTCCACCTCTTTAAAAGCAAATCGTTTTATTCCGGTGGGAGTTTCAAGAACCAGATGACCATCTGGTTCAATCTCTCTGATTTGTGCAGAAAACTCCCCGGTATTGTCCCGGAATTGAAACACTCCATTGTTTCTATATAAGTTTTGAAAATATTGCCTGTGCAATATTTCATCATCCCCGTCTTCAAGCCAATGTAGGTATCGGCTTATGATGTGCTGCATGCACTCCTGAAAAACCTCTTCAACATCATACTCTTTACCGGTTATCATTTTTAACGAAATGGGATTCAGAGCACCCGAAGTGAATTTCTCTTGATTCAAGTTCAATCCTATGCCGACCACAGAAGTTACAACCTCCTTTCCGGCCAGACTGTTTTCAATCAACATGCCAGCCATTTTAAAATCACCCGAGTAAATATCGTTCGGCCATTTTATTGAAACATCTCCAATATGTTCTCTTAACCAATCAATCAATCCAAGTGAAACAACCTGAGTGATGCGGAAGTGATTCGGCACCTCCAGGCCGTGAGGCTTTAAAACCAGCGAAAAAGTCAGGTTTTTACCTTTTTCACTCTCCCATCTGTTTTCACCCTGGCCTCTGCCTGCTGTCTGGTACCCTGCAATAACTGCCGAAAACTCAGGCAAATCCCTTTCGCTATCTAACTCCTTAATTTTCTGATTTGTTGAAACCAACTCATCATAGTAAAATACCTCGGGCGTTTTATACATATCGCAACAATTTCCGCATGTCAATAAACAATTCACCGCTCAATTTAGGTAATTAAATCTTTTGAAAGTGTTATCTTTGAAAAAAATTGAATATTTAAAATTAATTAATCCCGAACAAAGCAAGATAAACGATTTGGAATGACAAAAAACCAGGAAAACCAAGCCACACAAAATCTCGTTAAAGCCATAGTAGAAGGCATGCAGGAAAAGAAAGGCGCTAACATCACCATACTGGATTTAACTTCAATAGAGAACACCATCACCAGTTTTTTTGTTATATGTAGCGGGGACAGTAATGTTCACGTTGATGCCATTGCCGATTCAGCAGAAGAATATGTCAGAGAGCATGTTGGTGAAAAGCCTTTTCATGTTGAAGGCAAACAGAATGCACAATGGATTTTGCTAGATTACCTGGACGTTGTTGTACATGTTTTTCAACGATCGACAAGAGAGTTTTACAATTTGGAAAATCTTTGGGCCGATGCTGAAAGAAAAGATGTTCCTGATTTGTTTTAGTAAGTAAATATAAGATCTTAAAATAATGACAGAAGAAGAAAAAAAGAAAACCACCGGAGAACAGGGAGACAAAATGCCTCCTAAAATGCCGAAATTCAATGCATATTGGATTTATGGAATCATACTGATCTCCCTGGTGGCCATCAGTATTTTTAATGTCGGACAAAGTCCGGCATCCGTATCCTGGAGTGTATTCGAAAACGAAGTCCTCCCTAAAGGTGACATCAAACGTGTTATTTTGGTTACCAATGAAGGAAAAGCTGAAATCACTTTTAAGCCGGAAAGCCTAGACAAATACACCGACATTTTTAAAGACGTACAGAGTCTGCCCCGTACAGGGCCACATTTAACGGTAAAAATTCCTACCGTTGACAGATTTGAAGATGCCAGAAAAGAGGCAGAAGAAAAACATGGCATCAGGATTCCAATTGAATATGAAGAGCGAACCAACCTGTTTCGCGATTTCTTTTTCATGATGTGGCCAATACTGCTGATTATTGCCATCTGGATATTCATTTTCAGAAGAATGAGTGGCGGCGCCGGCCCGGGCGGAGGAGGTAATATTTTCAACGTTGGTAAGTCCAAAGCACGTATGTTCGATAAGGAATCGGGCATAAAAGTGAATTTTGGAGATGTTGCAGGATTGGCTGAAGCTAAAACTGAACTGGAAGAGATCGTTGAATTTCTGAGGAAACCGGAAAAATTCACCGAACTGGGTGGGAAAATCCCCAAAGGAGCATTGCTGGTTGGCCCTCCGGGAACTGGAAAAACCCTGTTGGCAAGAGCTGTTGCCGGTGAGGCCAATGTGCCATTTTTCAGCATGTCAGGTTCCGATTTTGTTGAAATGTTCGTAGGCGTAGGTGCCTCTCGCGTTCGCGACCTCTTTAAAAAAGCAAAGGAGAAGGCACCATGTATTGTTTTTATAGATGAAATTGACGCCATTGGCCGTGCCAGAGGAAAGAATGTTAATTTCAGCGGAAACGATGAGCGCGAAAACACGCTCAACCAGCTGCTAACCGAGATGGATGGATTTGCAACCAACAGCGGTGTTATCATTTTAGCAGCCACCAACCGCGCCGACATTCTGGACCGTGCATTAATGCGTGCAGGGCGTTTTGACCGTCAGATTAGCGTTGAACTGCCTGATCTGAATGAGAGACAAGAGATTTTTGAAGTACATCTTCGCCCGCTCAGACTCAGCGAAGATGTTAAATCTGATTTTCTGGCCAGACAGACTCCCGGTTTTTCAGGAGCTGACATTGCCAATGTTTGTAATGAATCCGCATTGATCGCTGCCCGAAAAAACAAGAAGCTGGTAGAAAAAGAGGATTTCCTTGATGCCGTTGACCGAATTGTCGGAGGATTGGAAAAGAAGAATAAAATCATCAGCAAGGATGAAAAACGCGCGGTAGCTTACCACGAAGCAGGACATGCAGCCATCAGCTGGTTGTTGGAATATGCTCACCCATTGGTTAAAGTGACCATTGTCCCCCGTGGCAAAGCGCTGGGTGCAGCCTGGTATTTGCCCGAAGAACGATCACTAAATACTTTTGAGCAGATGCTGGATGAAATGTGTGCCACCCTTGGTGGACGTGCAGCAGAAGATGTTGTGTTTGGACGTATATCAACAGGAGCTCTTAACGACTTAGAGAAAGTAACCCGCCAGGCTTATGCCATGGTAAGCTATTTCGGCATGAGCAAAGAGATCGGAAACCTTAGTTACTTTGACTCTACAGGTCAGAACGAATATGGCTTTACAAAGCCATATAGTGAAAAGACCGCGGAGTTGATCGATAAGGAGGTATCCAGGATTGTGGAAGACCAATACGAAAGGGCTAAAACAATCCTAAAGGAAAACTCAGATAAGCACCAGCAATTGGCAGAATTACTGCTTGAAAAAGAGGTAATCTTTAGCGAAGACCTGGAACAGCTCTTTGGTAAGCGTAAACTTTCGCAGCATGTCATTCAGGAAGATTCCAACGGTAAGAAAGTTGAAGCCCCTGAAAACAGCTCTGCAAAAGAAGGTTCCGAAGGAAATGACAGCTCACCGCAGGAACAATAGTCTTGTAAACGATGGCTAACAAAAATGCCAGAGAAAATATACTTAGACGACTCAGGTCGGCTCCATCCTTTAAGTGGTCCGTTTCGCCCGGCGCAACCGGCGAAACGGATCCTTTTCCCACACCCGACAACCTCATCGAAGCGTTTCATAAAGAGCTGACCGAAGTCTCCGGAGAATTTAAACAGTTTAGTTCAATTGAAGACGCTATAAAGGAAATTGTTAGCATAGCCAAAGAATCGAACTATGATTCCATTTGGTGTTCAATTGAAAATCTCAGTCAGATAATATCTCAACACGGGATAGAAATAAACAACAGTCCCGAAACGCCATTGGCCGTTGCAGGATGCGAACATCTGATATCAAACACAGGATCGGTTTTTGCAAGCAGTTACACGGGATCTGGGCGGCAAGTTTATGTATCGGCAGAAACGCTCATCATCATAGCCTTTGAGACACAATTGGTACCACAAATTAAAGATGCTCTGCAAAATCTCCAAAAAAGCAACCATAAACCATCCTGGACAGGGTTAATTACTGGGCCAAGCCGCACTGCAGACATTGAAAAAACGCTGGTTTTGGGAGCCCACGGACCACGTCGTTTAATTGTTTTCCTGATCTCCAAAACAACTTCATCACAATCTTAAACCATATCACACTGGCTCTTTGCAATTTGCATTATTTATCCGTTCTGCAATTTTATAAACTGAAAGTTTCTATTAATTTTGCAGCAATTAGAAAGGTTGTTATATTTATAGTGCCGGAAAATTATTCCGGAATAAAAACAAAAATCACGATTAGCATTTTCTGATTGGCATCAGCAAATGTAAAAATGATGGCTCAGTAATGCATTGGGTCTTTTAATGATAACAAACAACCAGGTATATACAATAAAAACCGCATGAATAATTTCTGGCAGCGCCTTTTTACAGGAATCATATTTGTTATCGCCATAATTGGTGGCATGTGGTGGCATCCATACTCATACCTGGCAATTTTCTTTATAGTTGTTATTCTTGGTCTTCTGGAATTCATTAAATTGGTTGAAGCTCGCCCGGTAAGCATTAACAGGACATGGCCGATCATACTTGGAGCCTATTGGTATCTGTCATCATTTTTTGTTTTGGGCGGATTTGTAAGCCCTCTCTGGCTAATGCTCATTGTTCCTATGATAATGGGGGTGTTCATCACTGAACTGTTTCGAAACTCAACCACACCTTTACTTAACATCGCATGCACCCTTATCATTCCATTTTATGTGGCATTACCATTTTCTTTTCTTCATTTTTTGGTCTATTTAAATGGAGCATATTGCTACATGCCTCTTTTAGGATTTTTTATTCTGATATGGGCAAACGACTCGGGCGCATATCTTGTTGGAGTAAACTTTGGAAAGAACAAGTTATTTGAAAGAATATCACCAAAAAAAACCTGGGAAGGCACCATCGGAGGATTCATATTTACCGTTATATCCGCCTATGCGCTATCTTTACTTATAAAGGATGTTTCCACCCTAAACTGGCTGATAATAGGCATCATTGTTTCAATAATGGGATCGCTTGGCGATCTGGTAGAATCAATGCTGAAAAGGAGTGTAAACATTAAAGATTCCGGATCACTATTACCCGGGCACGGTGGCATTCTGGACAGATTTGACGCAGTAATTTTTGCTGCGCCATTGGTTTGCACTTATCTTTTTCTAACTCAAATACTGAATTAAAAAACCATTATTCATTTAAAAGCATCATGACAATTCACAAAGAGGGGTTTAAAATCCTTGGAGTAACTTTTCTAGGACTGGCCGCCATCAATATATTGCTGGCATTTATACCCGGATCACCGGCGCAAACCTTAAAATGGTCGGTGCCTGTATCTTTGGTCGTTTTCTTTTTTGTTCTGAACTTCTTCAGAAGCCCGCGCAGAGAAGGTTATTACCACGAAAATGCAATTATAGCTCCTGCCGATGGCAAAATTGTTGTTGTGGAAGAGACCGAAGAAGGTGAGATTCTAAAAGGAAAAGCCATACAGGTTTCAATATTTATGAACGTTTTTAACGTTCATATCAACTGGTTTCCTATTAACGGAAAGATTAGAACTGCCGTTCATCACAGTGGCCGGTTCATGTCGGCCTATTTGCCCAAAGCATCCACTGAAAATGAAAGAACCACTGTGGCCATTGAACACGAAAACGGATCCACGCTGGTAGTAAGACAGATTGCCGGTGCCATTGCCCGCAGAATAGTTTGCTACGCTAAATCTGAAAACACCATTAAACAAGGTGATCAAATGGGTTTTATAAAGTTCGGATCCAGAGTTGACATTTATTTGCCACCCGGTACAAGAATTGATGTTCGTCCGGGACAAAAAGTTGTAGGAAAACAGACCATTCTAGGCTGGCTGGAATAAACCATCAGTAAAAAAAATGATAAAGCCACGATAAAGGTCAACCAACCTTTATCGTGGTTTTGCTATATGTAAATTTTAACAATAAACAAAAACCATCATGCTATCTGAAGTCTGCCTCAAGCATCAGGAGGAAGTTTTCGAAACACCAATTATTCAACAAACCGCGTTCTGGTCGGAAGTAAAAAAACGAATGGGCGTAGACACCAAAGCCTTTAACTTTAAAAGCAGAACTGAGAAACTTTACAACAACTCTGATTTAAAGAAAACTCTGTTATCAGATCTTTTGATCATAGATCAAAAGATTGACAGTAATTACTCAATAGCCTATGTTCCATACGGACCTGAGCTGGAGCCTGCAATGGAAAATCAGGGCGTATTTCTTGAGGAGTTATCTGAATCGCTACGCTCCTATCTTCCTAAAAACTGCATTATGATAAGGTATGACTTACTTTGGCAATCGCACTGGGCGGCAGAAGATGATTACTATGACTTAGAAGGTAACTGGATTGGACCTCCGGCAAAAAACATACAGGAAATGAGGCTCAACTACAATACCATAAACTGGAATCTTCGCAAATCATTAACCAATTTACTGCCTTCAAATACAGTATTTCTAAATCTGAGAAAATCAGAAGAACAGATTTTGGCTTCAATGAAGCCAAAAACACGATATAACATCCGGTTGGCTGAAAGAAAAGGAGTAAGTGTAAAAGAGTATGGAATGGAGAACCTGCAAATCTGGTACAACCTTTACAAGGAGACATCCATTCGAAATGGACTCTATCTTCACAACATAGAATATTTCAGGACTGTTTTAACAGCAAAGGCCAAAAACACCAACTCTCCTGCCGATGTTCATTTATTGGTTGCCGAAGCCGGAAATGAGCCATTGTCGGCCATGTTTCTCGTAATAAGTGGGAATAGAGCCACATACTTGTATGGAGCTTCTGCATCAAACCATAAAAACTATATGGGCAGCTATGCCTTGCAATGGAAGGCAATACAGATGGCAAAAGAGAAGGGATGCACTGATTATGATATGTTTGGAGTAGCTCCCAACCCCAATCCCGAGCATCCAATGTACGGGCTTTACCGTTTTAAAACAGGCTTTGGTGGTGAAATCTATCACAGCATGGGTAGTTGGGACTATCCATTTAAAGAAGAAGCTTATAACTATTTTATAGCTAAAGAAATGAGCAGTCAAGGGTATTACTCCTGACAATCGGCCATAGAAACATTTAATTCAACGCATAATAAATTATGCGTTGAATTAACTTGTAAATGCTATCTGATATACTTATATCCCAAGGCCAACCGCATGGTTGGAGTGATTACTTTCTCGGTGAAAGGACGTTCAATGAACTCCTCTTTTTCGAAATTGTAATAGAATCTGTTTTTGTGCACCCAGGTTGGGCCTAAACCTACTGCAAACTCATAATTAAATCGTTTGCCAATGTTTCGTCGTAAACCATACATAGGAATAACTCGAGAGGTTGGATAGGCTTTAATATCGGTATTAGAAAAAGCAAACTGAGTACCATAGCCCAAATTGATGGAGAGGAAATTACCGCTGTTCCCATCTATTCGGCGAAGTTTTGCCTGACGTTTGCGGAGGTTATAATAATACCGGGGTTCTACACTGATTTTTGGAATAAGTGCCCAACCAAAAGAGCCATTTGGTGCATTGATATAAGGATCGAAAGCAAAAGCAAACATCAACTCAGATCGCAATGCTATTTGGTTAGATAGTTTTGTTTCGTTATAAATGGCAAGGGGTAAAATCCCTGCTTGGAATCCCCACAAACTACTTTCAACCTCTGAATTCTGAGATTTTATGAGAGAGGTTATGGAGATAAATAAAAGGAAAAAGCCAAGTTTAAAACTATTCATATATTAAGAAATAGGAGTTTTAAAACCTGTCCATAATACAACCGAAGGGATATTTTATGAACAGACGAATAAGCTAATCTAAAATCTATAACTGAGTCCAAATGATGGAATCAAAATATAGTCATCGCCAAAAACATTCTCAAGTTCCAAAGTGAAACCAAATTTTGGCATTTTGTCAAAAGGGTAAACCCTTAATCCCAGTGGGATGGATAAGGTTTCAAAGTCCTCTACTTCACGAAACCCAACACCAAGATAGAGTTTTGTAGATGCATCAATCTCCTTCAAATTCAAAATCACCATGGGAGAAACCGAATAACCATCCAGAACCCCTGCATGCAAACGCATTACTCCTGCAATTTTATTATTAAACCAATATTCAAAGCCAAGGGTTCGTTCGCTGTTAACATTCACTTCAAGTCCCTTCTGCGAAAAGGAGTTGATGCTGATAAAAGCAGAAAACAGCATTAAAAGAATTACTTTTTTCATTTTTAAAAGATTAAAATTTATAATCGATAAATTCATATGGGAGAGATTCATAATGACCATCCTTCAAAATCCAGATGTTCATCTATTGAACCGACACAACAATGCGCTATTTTGATCAGGAATCGTTACAACATAAGTCAAAAAAGGAGCAGACGTTTTTAGCTAAGAGTAGAAGAGGCTCTAAATAATGTATACGCAGAATGATAATCATGGGTCAAGATTTATGATTAATACAAAAAGTGATAATAAGCCAATAAATAAGGCGAACCAGACTTTCTAAGTGCAAATAAAACAAATATTTTCAAAAAACAGCAATAAAATATTTACATTTGATAAAAATGTATTGTTAAAACTATGCCAATCAACAACATATCCATAAAACTATTTACACACACGGAGGAAGAGATTCTCAAGGCGCTAGAAATGCTTAACGAAGAATTTGGCAATGATTTCTACACGAAGGATGATATTTACACCTATTCAAAAAACCGTTCAAAAAAGTTCATGATATCTGCTTTTCAGAATGGTATGATGATAGGAACAATGCTGATCAGGATGATAACACTAAGCGACAAAGATCAACTTATTGATCGAATTGCAAAAAATGGACTTAAAACACCTTCTTTACCTACAGCAATGCTACAGGCAGAAGTTGTAGATCAGAAATTTCGTAACATGGGAGTGGGTCGCACCCTTTTCTGCAAAGCGTTAGAAGAGATAAAGGCTATGAACCCAAACTCGATAATTGGAACAGCATGGCAAATAGAGGAAAACCCTATTCACCATATTTTCAGAACAGAAGGCTTTCATAGCCTCGGAATTATAAAAAATCACTGGTTGCAAGAGAGCATTTCAAAGCAATTTAAATGCCCCATTTGTGGCAATCCTTGTTATTGTAATGCCATATTGTACAGTAAGGAACTATAACCTGACTCCCACGAAAACCACATCGTCTACCTGTTCTTCATCACCTTTCCAGTTAAAGAACTCATTTCGGATTATATCGAGCTGTTCTCTCATAGGTTTATCCTCGATTTCAACCAGCAAATCTTTGGCTCTGGATGTCATATACTTTTTTCCTTTAGGCCCACCAAACTGATCTGTAAAACCATCAGAAAACATATAAAAGGTATCACCCTCCTTGGTTTGGTATTCAATATCTACAAACTCGGAGTCATCCTCCATCATCAAATCACCGATGCTGCGACGAATGCCTTTATAAATATTGAGTTCTCCGTTGATAAAAATATAGACCGGGCGTTTGGCTGATGCCAAACGTATTGTACCGTTTTTAGGATCTACTTCAACAATTGAGATATCCATTCCATCCCGTGTATTATCCTTGTCGTTCTTTTGGAGAAGAATTTTAATTTCGATATCCAGCCGACTAAGAATATCAGCAGGACTCTTAATCTCTTTTCTCTTTACAATATCATTTAACAGAGTAGTTCCAATCATTGACATAAATGCTCCCGGAACCCCATGACCAGTACAATCGGCAGCGCAAATCAAAAACTTACCATTGAGTGGGTGGAACCAATAAAAATCACCGCTCACAATATCTCGTGGTGCAAAGAATATGAAAGATTCTCTGAACTGATTTTCGATGACCTCAGGTGGTGGTAATATGGACGACTGTATTCGTTTGGCATAATTAATACTGTCGGTAATGTCCCGGTTTTTCCTCTCAATTTCGGCCTTTTGCAAACGAAGGATCACTGTTTGGGAGTCAACTTCCCGCTGCAGAGCTTCCTTCTGCTTTCGTAGTTTTCTCTCTCTGAAAACAATAATGAGATAAACCACGTAAGATAGAACAGATATCAAAACAAGATAGAACCAACCTTTTTTCCAAAAAGGACTGGCAATGACAATCTGAATTGTTAGTGGCTCTTCATTATATACCCCATCGGCATTAAAAGCTCTTATTTGAAGGGTATAACTACCATCCGGGAGATATTCGTATTCCCTGAAGCTGGTGTTTCCCAAATCAACCCACTCGGGGGTAGAAGACTCTCCCCTACGTAAAAGCCTGTACTGATATCTGACACCCAGCGGATCCTTAAAACTGATTCCTATAAAATCAAAACGGAAACGATATCTGTCTCCATAAGCATATGGAAGATTCAATTCTCTTACAGTACCAAACTCTCGTCCTGAAACTCGGACAGAGGTAAAGTTTAGCATAGGAGGCATCTTATTTATGACATCTTTATCAGGAAAATAGTTGATGGCTCCTTGTGTTGAACCAAACCAGATGGTTTGGTTTTCATCAACCATTGCATGATAAAAATCTGCACCAAGGTTTTGTTCATAGTCAAATCTCCTTATCTCTCCTGAATTTAGGTCAATACTACTCAAACCCGGGAAATGTGTAACCCATAAACGGTTAGATGTATCAATTACAACATTGTAACAAAAATTACGAGCCAAACCAGATGTCATATCAATAAAGCGAAGCGAATCCTCAGAGTATTGCAACACACCTCGTCCCTGAGTGGCCAACCATATGTTTCCATCATGATCCTGGGTCATATCAAAAACATCCAGCGGCGTATCCGTTATTCTGTGAATCTCAATGCTGTTGTTGACGATTCGTGACACCCCGCTGTTGCGAAGCCCCATCCAAAGGAATCCATCACGATCGAGGAAAACAAAATTCACGTTGTTATGTGGCAATCCATTCTCTGTAGTGAGATGCTGGCTGCTTCCCGATTCAATGTCAAGTTGATAATACCCGCCAATGGTTGCAAGGTGAAGAACGCCATTTGATCCGGTGATGTCATTGATCATATTCCCCATCCGGCTGCGGGTGAAATGATAACGGGAAAACTGAAACTCCCCGTCGCGACGGTAGTAGAGCCCGCTACCTCCTGTGGCGACCCACATAGTCCCCTCATCGTCCCTGTAGAAAGCAGTAACATTATCTCTGGGTATGCCTAACTCATCATCATAAAACTCAAAATCAGTAAAACAGAATGGATCTGCGATGATCAATCCATTCTCCATACCGATCCACAATTCATTGTTTTGTTGAAAAACGGAAATTACTTTGTTATTCTGGAAACCAATCTCATCAAGATCATAGAAAACCATACTCTCATCCACAAGAGAAGCTACCCCACCCCCATAAGTTGCGAACCAATAGTTCCCCTCATAATCGGCAAGTATGTCGCGGATGAAATTGTTGTTCATCCCATTCACGGTTGAGAATGTAAAAGACTCAGTAAACTCCTGTGATACGGGATCAAAAAAGAGCTTAATAACACCGTTTCCCCATGTTGCCAAAAGTAAATGCCCCTCTTCTTCTTCCTCAATGGCCTGAATGTTTTCCCACTCCAAATTGAATGTTAAGCACAAACTGTTGTCAATAATGTGAGAAGCCTGACCCTCCTTCAGAGCAAAACTGTAAAAACCCTCGTCTTCAGTTGTAATCCAGAATTGATCCTGAATGCCTTTGCGTGGAGTTATTGAAGTGATGGTTGTCATGGGTATTTCTGAGTAACGCTCAAGACTTTCGATCTTTCCGTCTCCTGAAAGAGTTAGTTTCATGAGTCCCTCAGAAGTTCCCAACAGAACCTGATTATTTCCCAAAGGATGTATGGAATAGAACAAGGTGAAACCCAAATTCCCAGTATCAAACCAAGTGGTAACATTGTTGTAACGATCAATACGAGCAAAACCACTGTTTTGAACCACTACCCATATGTGGCCATCCCTGTCTTCGGTTATATCTCTGACAGGGCTTGTCGTTTCTTCCAGAACAATGGGTGTAAACCTGTTGTTATGAAATACACTGACATCTCCATTGTTGTGTCCGACCCATAGTTTTCCGTCACGAGCCACTTTAAGGGACATAACAAAATCTCCGGCCAAAGAATCAGCTGTTGTGAATGATCTAAATCTGAGACCGTCATATTTTACCAGACCTTCACCTGTCCCGATCCACAAAAATCCATCATGCCCCTGCTCAAGGGCATAGACAAAATTCTGGGGAAGCCCCATATTGGAGTCATAGTTCCGAAATTGAAAGGTTTGAGCTTCAAGGTAAGAAAACACTAACACCCCGAAACAGATCAGACAGCAAATTTTCTTTTCAAACTTCATCGTGCAGGTGCTTTTGGTTTTATACCTATACTGTACTTATATCTTGGAATACCGCCAATGGGGATACTGTAGAACGGCATCAGTTCTCCATACTGGTTTTCCAGGTAAATAACCACATTGTTGTTCCTCATATTCCGGTTAGGATCCTTGATCATTTGGATGTCCAAGGAGCTGTTTATATCATCTTCGGTTATCTGATGAGTACTGGTTGCCCATTCATCATCGCCGGAAACAGCCATTAACTCTCCATTTTTACTGGGGGAAATGATGCGAATGATGCCATCATCATCCCAGTCAAAATTACTTTGTTTAATTGCAACCACCCTGTCGTCGATATAAGGATAGATATGAGACACCTCTCTGGCATCGTCATGCAGACGGAATTTATATTTAAAGTAGAAAGCAAATGCACCTTCAATGGGCCTGTTTTCATTTGGACTGGTGCTCAAAAACAATCGGTATAGATTTCCATCATCACCTTCCAATCCTTCAACCACCAGTTTGAATATATTGCCTCCATATTCCGGCAGAAGCTCTCCTTCACTCGGGTTAAATGGCCCAAAGGTAAACCAGCGACCATCCCAACGACCATCATTACCAAAGGTTCTTGACGCTAGCATGGTACCACTTCTAAAGTTTCCATCCCGGCGAATTCTTCGTGCGTCTTCATCAGAACATGCACCTTGACCACCATATACAGCAAAATTTGTGCGGGTATTCCATTCCCCTTTTTGTTCATCCAGATAACCTCCAACATCAGGATCATAAACCCTAATAAATATCGGATCCTGAAAAGTCTCAGGAACTGAGAAAAATATTACCTGAATAAAGTCATCATCACCCCATGCAGTATCTCCGTCCTTGCCAAAAGTAACCAAAGCCGGTATGTTTTCATCCACAGCCGGTACAGGCTGTGCGAAAATGCTTCCCTTAATAAGACAGACAAACAAAAAGAAAATAAAAATCGATTTAGAATTCATCATATTATCCTACAGTTTCCTTTATTCAACCACTATTGTCCGGTAGGAACAAACTTTATTGTCACCCCAGTATGCTTCACAACGTACACGATAAGTCCCTTTTCTGGTAAAAACATGTTGAACCGATTCTCCCCTGAGTCTGTGATCATCTCCAAAATCCCAGAAATATTCAACATGACCTACCTCTCCATATCCATTTAGTTGGGCTATTACGTTTAACGGTTCATTTACCTTAATGGTTTCAGGTATTTCAAACCAAACCTGTTTTGTTAACTCCAGATCAAGCACATAATTGGCAACAGAATATTGCTCTTCGCCTGTTATGGAATCTATTACATTGAGATGTATCTCGTACCTGCCGGGGCCTGGGAAACAATGGTCAACTTCGGCTCCCAGGGCTTCAGTACCATCACTGATGGTCCATTTAAATGCCAATGGAATGGTATCAGAATCAAGGCCACTGTCCTCAAAAAGGGTAAAACAGAAGTTGTCGTCGACAACTTCTAAAGCTTGTTCACAAAAAACCAACTCATATTCAAATCTGAATATATTATCTATCCCATCCCTATTGGATGCGAAAAAACCTGTTGTTTCATCATTAAAGATGAAACAACTAAAATCATCATATGGCGAATTAATCGGAGATTCCAGTGCAATTGGTTCACTCCAGGCTCCATTTTCATAGATCGAATAGAAAATATCCAAACCTCCATAACCACCATGGCCGTCGGAAGAAAAATAAAGTTTGCCGGACGGATGAAAGAATGGAAAAAGTTCACGACCCGGGGTATTAATAACTCCGCCCAAATTTTCAGGTGTGCTCCAACCATTTTCAGAAAGAACGCTCCGGTATATGTCTGTTTCGCCGTATCCGCCTGACTGGTTCGACACAAAATAGAGTTGACGTCCATCGGGGGACAGTGATGGCTGTCCAACTGAATAGCCTTCAATATTCAGTGGCAAAGGAGTAGGGTCTTCCCAACCTGAGGCGTGTCTCTCCAGCTTGAAAATGCCCAATTGGTTATAGCCCGACCTAGATCGTGCTTCCCTTAAAGAGCTTGACTTATTGAGAGTAGCGAGCATAAAATCCCCGTTGGGGGAGATGGTAACTGGTCCTGAAGTGAGCAAACTCCCTGCCAGGCCTTCAAAAGGAGTTACACGTCCTATGCGCCCATCAGGCAACAATGGAGCTTTGTAGAGTCGGTATAAATGTTCGTTGTCCTGATTGAAAACATTAATAAATATGGTACTTTTACGATTAGACACAAAGTAAATCACAGAGTCATGAACGAAAGGAGCCATTTCTCCTGAAGATACAGAATTAATCTTAAGACTTTCAACCTTTAACTCCTGAGCTGAAGCAGGATTGATTGTAAAGAGAATAAACATAAAGAAACCCGCAAGTTTAATTTTACAATAGAACTCACACTTTAGGCTAAAACTATATTTATTATCGTTGGTCATAGTTTGATATTAAAAGAACTTCGGACTAACTGTTGCAATGCGATAACCAAAATCAAATTGTAAAGAAACTTCATGACTGCCACTGTTCAGGTTGCTTAAATCTCCTGTTGGATAGTCATAACTATATGCCAACCGTAACTGTGGAGAAACCTGCCATCCCAACAAACCGATCAGTTCATTATTACTTCGGTAAGTAACCCCTGCCCATATTAAATTATGCATGATAACCGTTGCCGAAACATCTAAAGTAGTAGATAAATCGGGATTGTATCTTAAAAGTGCAGAGGGTTGTAATGATAAAGTCTGGCTTACATCATAAAGATACCCTGCTGTGATCAGGTAATCAGACTTTCCGGGCTCGAAAAAGGGAGAATCCTCGTCGAACATGTTTTTATAAAACAGATCGGCAATTGAAAATCCTACGAAATAGTTACTACTATACCATGCAACTCCAAACCTCAATTGAGGTTCGGATGCTGTTTCATTATATCCAAAAACCGGGTCATCGGGTTGAAGAAGTGAAACATCATCCCAACTGGCACTGGAAAACTCCATTCCTCCGCTAAGACTAAATGAAAGCCTGCTGCCATTGGTCATTCTAACACGGTAGGCATACGCAAATGAGAACCCTGAATTTCTTACAATAGGAAACTGTTCGTTATAAAGAGATAGCCCCAGTGCAACATTTTCGTTTTTTAAAGGGGCATGAGCTGTAAAATATTGAGCATATGGTGCACGTGGTGCACCAGTCCATTGCTGACGATAACCTCCGAAAGCAGTAAGCACTTCCCTGGAACCGGCAAAAGCAGGGTTTATGGCAAATTGGTTATGCATATAATGGCTCATGAACAATTTCTGTTGCGCATTAATCTCTGACACAGCCATCATAAACATTAGTATAATCAATAACCACCTCATCATAGTATACACTTAGTTATCGTTTTATGACCAAATAATCTTTTACCGGATCTATTCCATCACCTGTAAAAACGAAATAGTAGGTTCCTTCAGGTACCGGATTGCCCCTGGAGTCTTTTCCATCCCACCATCCGGGATCGTCGAAATTTTCATCGTCGCCGCCATAGTTTTGCTTTTGATAAACTATCTCTCCGGCCTGGTTAAACACCATCAAGCGGTTGTTGGATATATGTGTGGCACCTTTAATGACAAATCTGTCATTAAACCCATCCGGAATTTCGTTGGGCGAAAACCCAGTTGGATGCACTAGCCCTTTTACTTCAATGGTTAATTCATCCGAGAATTCAGGACAAATACCGTTCTTTACAGTCCATCTTAATGCCACCGAACCAAATGTTAAACCAGAAATTTCGGATTTGGGATCATTTGAATTCAGCAAATTCCCTTCACCACTCAAGATTTCCCATGTGCCAACACCTAAAGGAGGAGTCATGGCATTGAGGTTAATGGCGAATTGATGGTACACTTCAATATCATCTCCGGCATCAACATCCATAGGATCCACCTCATGATAGAATGTGACAGATATTTCATCATAGGCAGTGCAAACTCCGTTTACTTCAGTCCACCTTAAAGTAGGAGCGACCAATTCGTGAAAAGAATCGGGATAGAACACTGTTGTAGGATCAGAAGCATTGGCAAATGATCCGCTTCCACTCCAGGTTCCGATTCCGACGGAAGGTACAGCAGACAATTGGATTGACTCTCCACAGATTTCACGATCGTTGCCTGCGTATGGGGAAGGCATCTCATCAACGCTTACTGAAAAAACAAGGTCATCGAATGTGGTTTCGCATCCATAAGTATCGATGATGCTATGCAGATGGTAAACTTCGGTTTGTTCCGGAGCAAGTGATTGGTTAAATACTGTGGTTCCAAAGGAGATGTCATCATCATTTAATCTGACAGTCCATGGGCCGCTACCCTGGGCATTGAAGGTTAAGATGGTTTCGTCACCTTCACAAATAAGATCATCGATAAGTTGAGCTACAACATCAGGGTACTCAACAAAACGGATGGTAATCTGATCTGATGCTTCGCATCCCTCATTATTCATGCTCCAGGTAAAAACGAAGTCTCCATATTGTGATACATCCACCTGACTATTTTCTGAATCGGGATCAGAAAAGGTAGCAAATGCAGATTGTGATGACCAGGCTCCATCTCCGGGCTCTCCCCAAGCATTCAATGAAAAGGTTGCTCCACAAACAATTTCATTTTCTCCTGCATTTATCTGCGGGGTCAATTCAGCAACTATGGCTTCACCTGAAAGTTGTGCCTCCGTGGCAAAACAGCCATTAACATCCTCAATGGATATTAGTTGAAACTCCGCTTTCCCCGGCACATTCTCATGTGAAAACAAATAGCTATTGCCGGGGTCTCCGGTTCGTATAAAGTTCTCTCCATTTAATTGATAGATGAACTCCATCGGCCCGTAACCCTGTAGAAGCTCAATTTCAACCTCAGCATCTCCTATACCACAAACTTCTGAATTTGTTCGTATTTCTCCAGATGGTGAACCTTTTAAAACGACCTGAACTTCACTTTCAACCGGGGTACATGCCCCGTTTTCCTGAAGAAATTTAAGATCATAAATTCCATCCGTTTCTACAGTAAACAGTGCATTGGGATTTTCAAAATCAGAATTATTCTCTCCAAAAGATGCGCCATCAATAAGCTCCCACCAATAAGATGTGCTGACTGGATCCGGTTGTGCATTCAAAACTGTGGAGTAGCCACATTGGTCAACAGGGTCACCCGCAAAAGGAGCAGGTCTTTGGTGGGATATTACCAACAGTTCTCCAATAATATTTTGCTTTTCTCCCTGACCAATAATCCAGTCTCCATTCACTTCTCCATGAAAAAACTCAACGATATTGATCTTTACTTCCCGGGTTCTGTTCAACCAACCATCGGCAAAGGTTGTATTATAAGTATAGACACCATTGCTCATGTTGGCATTGTCATCATAAATTCCACTCAAGAGTCTTCGAGGAGGACCTGCGTCAACATTGCCATAAGCCGGACCTCTTTCTCCATTCCACTCCGACTCCTCATCGGCGTCCGAAAATTCAATCCAGGCATTGAAAGGCTCTACGCCGGTAAATCGAATTCGAATCTGAAACTCTCCTGTTTCGCACACCTCTATCACATCATCAAGCAATTCTGCCGATGGGGTTTGGGCTTCAATGTTACCCACACTTCCCAAAAATAGAAGTAACCCTGTTACATAACTCAAACACCGCCCCATGTGTAATATATCTTTTGCTTTTAGAATAACTCTGAAAGAAAACATTAATTTCTGTTTTACTCAAAATTTTTTGATGAATCGCTGCTTTTCTAATTGGAAATAGCGAATTTTCCAGACCAGTCAACTGTTATAGAGCCTCTCATCTGATAAAACACCCATTAAAAAGGGATGTTCTAACAGGGATCTTTCGTCAACCATAACCATGTATGAAACAGCAACTATTCGTTTGTCGATTACCGCTAAACCGTTGATTTAACAAATATGAATGTAATTTTAAATATTTTTACGCTAAAAAAAAAGTCAATATGCAATATTTCACACAATTAGGAGAATAATTTATACTCATTAAAGACAATTGAGCATCCAGACCAGAAAAAACTATAGCAGAGGACTCATCAGCCGTGCAAAGGATTCCTTGGTTTTTTCGATGAGTGGTCGGTTACTCCACTCCTCCGGATCAACGAGCCGGCTTGCACGAATATCATCCATAAAAGTCTCACGCATTTCAACAGCCGATTCTTCATCAAAAATAAAAGCGGTTATTTCAAAGTTCTGCTCAAAGCTTCTAAAATCCATATTTGCTGACCCAATAATTGCAATGGTATCATCCACTACCATTACTTTGGAATGTAAAAACCCTTCCCGATAAAAGTAGAATTTCACCTCAGCTTCCTGCATCTCCTTGATAAAGGATCGTGAAGACAATAGAGTGACAAAAGCATCACTTCTTTCCGGGATGATGATTCTGACGTCTACTCCTCCCAATGCGGCTGTTTTAAGCGCTAACAAAACGCTTTCGCTTGGCATAAAATAGGGTGTGGCGATATAAACATATTTACGGGCCGATGCAATGGCATGAAAAATTCCCATCATAATTCCCGGCCAGTCGGAATCAGGCCCACTGGCAACAACCTGAACCATTTTTTGTCCCAATGGCTCTTTGGTTGGAAAGTATTTCCGATCGTTCAACTCGGTTTGACTGACGAAATACCAATCGGTTAAAAATACCGTCTGTAGGGTTTTTACCGCATCTCCTTCTATTTTCAAATGGGTATCTCTCCATAATCCCACCTCACCATTCCCATCCAAATACCGGTCGGCAATATTTAGGCCTCCAATAAACCCAACTTCACCATCGATAACAATAATCTTGCGGTGGTTGCGATAGTTTACTTTGCTTGTAAGATTAGGGAATCTCACCTGTAAAAATGAGTATGCCTGAACACCAGCCTGCCACATCTCATCAAAAAAAGGCTTTTTCAATTCCCAGCTCCCCACATCATCTACGATAAGACGAACTTCGACGCCCTCTGAGGCTTTACGCTTAAGAATACTCTTTATTTTTCCTCCAATCTTATCATCAGCAAAAATGTAGTATTCCAAATGTATGAATTGTTTTGCCTTTTGGAGTGATTCAATGATCTCAGAAAATGTGACTCGTCCGTTTTGAAGTATTTTAATGCTGTTACCAACGGTAACAACAGCATTGCTGTTGTTTAAAAGCAGTGTAATAAGATTCCGGTTCTGCTCCACGGCCTGATTATCAAACATCTCTCCTTCTGAAAGTCTATGAATTTGTGCATGAGCAAGATTGGATAGCAGATCGTGATTTCGCAAACCTTTTCTCGCAATGATCTTCTCTTTTCGGAAATTTTGTCCGAAAAAAATAAAGAAAATGAACCCGATGACCGGAAGAAAAATCAACACCAAAACCCATGAAATGGTTTTAAGAGGACTACGGTTTTCAAGAACAGTAAACACCACAACAATTAGAATGGTGATAACATATACCACCAAAACCAATGGATTAATGATGTTTATTATGTCCTGAAAGGTTTCCATCTAAATAAGTATCTTGTTTCTGTACACGAACAGATCGCTCTCGTCGAAACGCTCATGCATAAGCGGCACCACGTTTATACGTGGCGCTTTAATTCCGCGCTGAAACCATCTGTTTCCTACGAAGACGCGAGCTTCGTCCCACAATCCCATCTCAATAAAGGCATTGAGTAATTGCGCCCCTCCCTCAATAATTACCGATTGAATATCTCGTTTATAAAGTTCATCTAAAACTTCAATGATGGGAACTTTATTCTGGGGCAAAACGATGTTTTCCGCCTTCCTTTTATCGTTAATCTCACCACCGGTAAACCAGAGTGTTGGTGCTTCGCCATCAAAAAGAGCCAGATATTCCGGGAGTTTATTCCCACGATCAATCACCACTCGCAAGGGGTGATGACCTGACCAATCTCGAACAGTTAAAGATGGATTGTCCTTTAAAGCCGTAATAGAACCAACCATGATGGATTGTTCTCGGCTTCGCCAAAGATGCACCATACGACGGGCATGATCATTGGTAATCCAGTTTGGGCGATTGTCTTTTACAACTTCACGATCTATATCAAGGAAACCATCACGGGTTTCGGCCCACTTAAGAATTACAAAAGGCCGATTTTGTTCATGAAAGGTAAAAAAACGGCGATTTAATTCCCTGCTCTCCTTCTCCAATATTCCGGTTACTACATCAACACCGGCATCCCGTAATATTTTTATACCCTTTCCGGCAACTTGCGAAAAAGTGTCAACACACCCAATAACGACCCGTGGAATTTTGTGCTGCTTAATCAGCAATGCACATGGGGGCGTTTTCCCATAATGAGCGCATGGTTCAAGATTTACATACAACACCGATTGCTGCAATAGTGATTTTTCCTTAACAGTTTCAATGGCATTCACTTCGGCGTGTGCACTTCCTGCTTTTTGGTGAAATCCCTCTCCAATTATTTTCCCATTGTGCACAACAACACTTCCAACCAGGGGATTTGGATAAGTAAAACCCTCTGCCTGAATGGCCAATTCGAGACATCGGCGCATATATTTCCGATCGGTTTTTAGTTGATTGTCCAGCATGGATGTTTTAATAAAAAAAGTACTTGTTGCTAAGATAATGTTTATTTTTACAACGTAAACTGGAGTGTTAGGTTTAATAAAAACAATTTTATTGCACCCACTCCCTGCAACGCTAAAAAGATGCAAACAGTTAATGAGTTTATCGCCCTTCTTCAATATAAATTAAATGGGATTACCAACCAGAATGAAATCCGTCAGTTTGGGTTTCTTTTGATGAATTGCCTCAGAGGATATTCGTTTACCGAATTCCACACATACAAGGAAGAGCAACTTACCGATCAGGAAATTATTTTTTTAGATTCTGCAATCTTACGATTGCAGAATCAGGAACCAATTCAACATATAACCGGTCAGACAGAATTCATGGGACTCATTTTTAGAACAGACAAAAGAGCCCTCATTCCCCGACCTGAAACGGAGGAATTGGTGCATCTGATTATAAACGACTTTTCCGATCAAATTTCCAACATCCTGGATGTTGGAACCGGAACAGGTTGCATTCCAATCTCGCTGAAGAAAAATTGGCCGAAAGCGAATGTGGAAACCTGGGATTTATCAGATGATGCCATTTCTCTGGCAAAAGAAAACGCGGAACTGAATCATGTTGAAATCATTTTCTCTAAAACCGATGTGCTTACGTCTCCTCCAGTATTGCGAAAATATGATCTGGTTGTAAGCAATCCACCTTATGTAACCAACAGTGAGAAGAAAGTAATGGATAACAATGTACTAAATTACGAACCTCATCTGGCTCTCTTCGTGGAAGATGGCGAACCATTGCTTTTTTATGATGCCATATCGACGCTTGGAGCCAAAGCTCTCTTGCCGGGGGGCTATATCTATTTCGAGATAAACGAAAAGTTTGGGAAAGAAGTTTGCCAACTGCTTGATGCTAAAAACTACAAAAAAACAATAGTAATAAAAGATTTATCAGGAAAAGACCGATTTGTAAAAGCCGTTTGGCCGGGGTGATTTCAAATCAAGCGCAATTGTTTACAGGCTGAACGTTCAGGTAGTCATCAGCCATCACCATTGTATCTGCAAAAACCTGAAAAAATGATTCCTGCAACTCATTATAACAGATGCTTAATTGATTAACAGCCCACTGACTATGGTCTGGCAATGAAGTATGGCCTGCCATTACCTTCAACGTTTTCTCAACACCTTCAAGATACTGATACTGCTCCATCCTCCTACTGTGGATTAGAAATGGTAAAAACTGCTTTACCACACCGGGGAGCGAAAAATAGTATCTCATTAAAATTTTATGAGATTCGCTCACAAATTTCCTCAAGGACACATCTGAATACCGCGCCCAATTAACAGCCAGAAAATGATCATATACAACATCCATAACAACCCCGGAATACCTTCCATATTCAGGTTTAAACATCTTTGCACTTTCCCTCAACTGCGGATGCTTGTCGGTAAATGAATCTATCCGGCGATGCAATAAAATCCCCTTCTGTATGGCAGGAGAGTATCGCTGATAACGTTTACCCTTGACATAATCGCCGATAAAGTTGCCAACCTTAACCCCCGGCTCAGATCCGGATAAATAAAGATGTGCCAAATAGTTCATGAAGCCTCTGTATTATGTTTTAAATTCTCCAGGGGAGAATAATCAATACCATCTTGTAATATAAGAAATTAACCTCTAACATAAACAATACCAAAAACTGTTATTTAACAGTTTTTGGCATGACAAAAGCAATTCATTCTATAACAAAAAAATAGCTATATTTATTTTAATGGAAATAAACGGAATCACATCTCAACATTCTTTAATCTAACAATAAGTTGTATGGGTAAAAGGGTTATAATAATAGGCGCTGCCGGAAGAGACTTTCATAACTTCAACACCTTCTTTCGGGACAACAAAGACTATGAAGTGGTGGCTTTTACAGCTGCTCAAATTCCTGATATTGATGGGAGAAAATATCCGGGGGAACTGGCAGGGAATCTTTATCCCGACGGCATCCCGATATTCTCGGAAGATGAGCTTCCCAAATTAATAAAGGAGATGAAGGTGGGTATCGCCGTATTTTCATACAGCGACATTTCGTATAATAAAGTGATGAGCACCTCTGCCATAGTAAATGCCGCCGGAGCTGCATTTATGCTCCTTGGGCCAAACGACACCATGATAAAGAGCAACAAGCCGGTAATCGCGGTTTGTGCCACGCGTACAGGTTGCGGAAAAAGCCAGACATCAAGGCGAATCATTGAGCATTTAATGGAAAAAGGGTTAAAAGTGGTCGCCGTTCGTCACCCCATGCCCTATGGCGACTTGACTAAGCAGAAAGTTCAGCGGTTTGCAAATCTTTCCGATCTGGAAAAACACCATTGCACCATCGAAGAAATGGAAGAGTACGAACCTCACGTTGTAAGAGGCAATGTGATATACTCCGGAGTTGATTATGGAGCCATTTTAAAAGAGGCAGAAAACGATCCGGATGGATGTGATGTCATTCTGTGGGACGGAGGCAATAACGATTTCCCATTTTTCAAACCCGACCTGATGGTAACCGTGGCCGACCCGCACCGGCCGGGACATGAATTGTCGTACTATCCCGGAGAGGTCAATCTGCGCATGGCCGATGTGGTTGTAATCAACAAAATTGATAGTGCCAACGGCGATGATATAGAAACAGTCCGAAGAAACATCAGAAAAGTAAACCCAAAGGCACAAATTGTAGATGGAGCCTCCCCTATTAAATCTGACCACCCGGAACTTATTGAAGGCAAGCGGGTTCTCGTAATTGAAGATGGCCCCACCCTAACACATGGTGAAATGAAAATTGGTGCCGGCACCGTGGCAGCACAAAAATATGGAGCCGCAGAAATTGTTGACCCAAGACCTTATGCCACAGGAAAACTCAAAAAGACTTTCGAACAATACCCGGATATTGGTATATTACTTCCTGCCATGGGTTATGGGAAAGAACAAATAAATGATCTGGAAAAAACCATCTCGGCCACACCCTGTGATACCGTTATAATAGGAACTCCTATAGACCTTAGTCGGATTGTTAAAATTAAACAACCTACAGCACGTGTTCACTACGACCTTCAGGAGATTGGCTATCCGGCTCTTAAAGATATTCTGGAAGGGTTTCAATTTTCGAAAAATCATTAGAAAACAAATAAATCTGATATCCAAAACGAAAGTAAATACAAAAACCGGGGAAGCCCCCGGTTTTTTATTGAATGTTATAGCGATACTTACTAACCCATTTTTAAAGGTATTCATTAAAAAGAGTTTTCAAAGCCTCATTATTCTTATAAATCTTATTTCTGACAACATTCCCCTCCCTGTCAACCAATAGGTAGTGCGGAATTCCACTGATGCCAAACATGCTTGAGAAATAGTTCCACTCATCCTGCGTTACCCGGTAATGTTCACCTTTTACATCTGGAATCATCAATTCCCATGTACTTTCAGGAGATGAAGGATTTGTGATATAAACAAATACAATGTCCTCATCGGCAAGCTCCTCTTTAAGAGGCTTTATTCTCTCCATTCCGGAGCGACAAGGGCCGCACCATGTAGCCCAGAAATCTACATAAACCAATTTTCCTTTATAGTTCTCCATAATGGCGTCAAACAATGCTTCTCCTTTTCCCTCAGGAGTTTTATTAATAACATAACCGGTTTTGGATTTGTTGGCCAGCATGGTTTCTTCAATTTCTCTGACCAACCGATCACTTTGCGCCAATATGTATTCCCGGATAAAGGGGGTTTCAATTTCCGTTTCTACCAATTCCCTATCCTGGTCAGACATTGGCTGCATTCTTGACTTCATTATTTGATTCTGTCGTTGAGATAACATCAAATCTCCGAACAGCCCCCCTGAAATGCCAAATAATTGTTCAATAGCCTTATTTCTATCTTCATTCTCATTGGTCACGATGTATTGCATAACGGCTTTTTGAACATGCTCCTCATTTTTAGCATAAAACTCCTCCCACAACAAAGAGTCGGCCTGAACGACATCATTCAGACAATCATCATCAGAGCAGGCCATCAGTTTTTCAACCAACGCAAGTTCTTCATCAGAAAGGGCAACATTAGCATCTTCCAAAACATCCAGCAAGTAAGTCATTACTCTTCGTTCTGATTCATTACTAGGACCTTGATAATAACCAACTCTGTTTAAAAAAATATAGTAGGAATATACAATAAGACTCAGTTGGGTGTTTAAATCGTAATTATGTAAAAACTCAAAATCTTCTGGTGTAAAAAAATGCGGTTCCAAATCAATTTCTCTCTGCTCACGGGGAATATCATGCACTCTCCGATATGCCGACTCTTTCATCCAATTATACTCAAGTAAACCGGAAACAATTCGCATAGGAATCTCCATGTTCATAATTTGCAAAGCTTTGGCACATAAATCAGTGGTTTGATTTAATCTTTGCATATTTGCCATTTCATTATTCATGGCGTTCATATAATATTGATAATACTCATCGGGGGACATTTCATGAATTCTGTCCCTCAAATGACCATGATCGACATAATTAATGGGACTCATCAACGCCAAATCTGAATTGGTTCTTGCCAAATCTCCCATAAAGAGTGATTGCCTTTTACGATTTGCAAACTCCTGGTAATTTCGGCGATAATTGGTGTATTCGCTCAGTCTAATAAAATGGGTTAATGTTTTGCCCGGCTCTAAAAAAACGACCTCATTAACATCTAACAACCGAATAAATATTGATTGTGGATGCATCAATGGTAGTTCAACAGAGAATGTTCCATCCTTTTTTATCAATACAATATGGCTCTCCTGCTCAGATGTAAGCAGGTTGTTCACATAAACAACTCCAGTTTCCCCCATTTTCGGATGATAACCTTCTATATAACCCTGATATACAGCGATTCCATTATCCAACAATGGTTCGCTATATGGATGATTATTCGGTATGGTGTAACTACTGACTCTAGTCTCTTTACGACTGACCAAAGCCACGTGATCCTTACTTTCACCAATTTTCAATAATTGGTCACCGGCATTTTGAGCAAAAAGATTAACCTTTTTATCGTCTTTTTTAAGGATAATCTTTAATTGATCTCCGTCTTCCTCGAATTCCACATCTCGCCAGATTGTGTTATCGTAGATAACACAATCTTTGTAAAACCCATATTTCCAGTTATTACTTCCATCACTTGCAAGCCAGTTTCCGCGAACCCATTCAGGGAAATTCAACAGATCATTGTTATCGGCACAAATGCGTATATCAAAAAAACGCCAGCTCTCACCAATAAGATCGAAGCTTTCCACGTCTTTATTCAACGGCGGAAAAATTAGCGAGTAGATATTTACACCTGATTCGGGAGTCCAGTGCTGCTCATTAAGAATAAGCCCCTCAGCAGCCTTGACATAAAGTTCATCGCCGCCGCTGCTATCTGTAATAAAAGTTTTATCGTCGTTAACCCGGATCCACCAGCCAGGTATAAATTCTGTTTTAAAATCGATAATGGTAGCAGTGTCGGTGAGTGTGACTCTTTCAATTTTAGCATAAGGTACATTTGCACCTCCAACGGAAGGATTTTCGATTACTGTCTGGGCGTGTAGTGTTGCAACAAAGCACAACATCCCCAATAGGGTTAGAGCAAGTTTCATAATTTGAGTTTAAAGTTAAATTTGTATAAAATGAATAGATTGTTAGTTCCGAACACCTTGTGATTAGTATACTAGATATTAGATAATAGCATATTCTTGATATTTTTGCGAACTGCGCATCCAACACCAGTTTACATATCTGTAAATAAAGAGACTAAAGACCTATTAAAAAGAACGTAAACTCAAATTTAAAAAACAATTCTGAAAAGTCAAAAAAACTCTTAACAAAGAATTGCATAATGCTCTCCTAAGAAGCATTATGCAATTCACTTTATGTGGATGAATCCAGAGAGATTCACCCCTCTTTGTTTTCTATTTCAAAAAATCAAACCCAGTTTTGATATTATCATTTTTATCAATGGCCTTTATTCTGAATTGATATTCATAATTGCGCGGCATTATGGAATATTTTGCATGCGGACGCGCTCCCCAGGAGGTGTCTCCTCCAACACCCATCACTTTATGATCGATATTTAGATAAACCTCATCCCTGGGATTAAGATCAATGGTATGGATTTGTCCTCGTCCTGGAAGCGTAAAGTCCTCAGGCGTGAAATTCAAAGCTGAGAAACCAATTAACTCCTCACCTTCTATAAGAAAGCCATTGCCATCATCATCGGTCAGTTTCAACCAACGAACATCGGCTCTATAACCATTCTCCTGTGGAGCAGGATACCATTCCAACTGATCGGCTACGGTGCTATGATATAGATCGATGAAAGCGGAAGTTTTTCGATCAGGGTAATTCTCCCAGGGACCTCTTCCATACCATGTCAGGTTATTAAATCGGCCGGGCAATGACATCATCATGCCCAATCGTGGTAATACTGGCAGATCATTCTTCCCCGGTTTAAAACGCATTCGCACTATGAGATCGCCGGAACCGTATATCGTATATGTTAGCTCACAACCTCCCGCATCACGATTAAGTGCATACTCAACCGTAACTGAGGCCTTCCCGTTTTGAACTGAAGAACTTTCAACTCTTACCACTCGAGCACTGTCTGCTGCATGTCGCCAAATATCCAACAATTGCGGCATCTGATAACCATAATCATTATCATTGGGAGCCCTCCAAAAGTTTGGTTTCGGTCCGTTATCGATTAGCTCCAACCCGTTACTTATCCATGAAGATAATTCTCCGGTATTTTGATTGAATGCAATCTCAAAATCGTCTCCGCTATACCTAAATTCTCCCGAAGCACGTTGAAAATTTAGAGATTCATAGGAAGGGTAATATTTCTCGCCAGCAGTATTTGGAATTTCCAACTGAAATGCTGCCAATTCATGTTCTTTTGACAGAATGCCCCAATCCTGATTTAAAACCTTTCTGATAACTACAAAATACTCCTCTCCGGGAATTATGTTCAGATTTTCGAGTGGAAGCACGTATTGACTCTTCTCTCCTGCTTTAATGTGAGGCGCACTAATAACTCCAGATAATTTTGTTTTGCCATTGGATCTTACCTCCCAACGAAAATCAAAACGAGCAAGAGAAGCAAAATCATAATTATTTTCAATTTTTATTTGATTAGATGTAAAAGGTACCGGTTCTATTTTCACATACTGATAAACATGTTTTACCTCATGAAGCGATGGATTGGGGGAACGATCCGGTCTTACCAGCCCATTCATACAAAAGTTGCTGCTTGAAGGGGTTCCTTCAGGTCCAAAATCACCTCCATATGCCCAATAAAGAGTTCCGTCGTCACTGTATTTTGCCAGTCCCTGATCAACCCAGTCCCAAATAAATCCTCCTTGAAGGTTTTCATACTTTTCTATGACGTCCCAATAATCACGCAGGTTTCCAACACTGTTACCCATAGCGTGTGCATATTCACACAAAATAAGAGGACGATCCTGTATAGATGTTCCATGGCCTACGAGTCTGTCGATTCTTGCATACATGGGAGTCACAATATCAGTATTCCTGCCAGTGGCAGCTTGCTCGTACTGAACCGGTCTGCTTAAATCTCTGGCTACAATCCAATCATATGTAGCTTCAAAATTGGATCCGTTTCCGGCTTCATTTCCAAGCGACCATATAATCACCGAAGCATGATTTTTATCCCGTTCAACCATTCTTCTGGTACGATCGATGTGTGCAGCCATCCAGGTGGTATCTTTTGCAAGACTTCTTTCGCCATATCCCATTCCATGGGATTCAATATTTGCTTCATCAACCACGTAAAGTCCATACTTATCGCACAATTCATAAAATCTGGTATCGTTCGGGTAGTGGCTTGTTCTTACCGCATTTATGTTATTCTGCTTCATCAGAAGAATATCCTGAATCATTGATTCCTCAGAAATAACATGACCGGTAAATGGGTCGTGGTCATGGCGGTTTACACCCTTTAAAAGCACCGCTTTCCCGTTAATCAACAGTTGACCACCTGCTATTTTCACTTCACGGAAGCCAACTTTAACAGCCAAAGACTCAAGTTCACGTCCTCTTCTGTCCTTTAAAGTGACAGCGAGAGTATAAAGTTCAGGTTCTTCGGCATTCCACAATCTGATGTTTTGCAAAAAACCTTCAAGCACAATCTGTGTATCATCATTCCCGTTTGATCTTACCTGACCGGTCGTTTTAAGAGCAACCTGATCACCATCTATGAGTTTGATTTCAACAGAACCACGTTCTGTTGATCTCAAATGATTTCTTAGGTCGACCTCTACTTTAACCTCAGCATCCCGGAAATCATTTTTCAATTCTGTTTTAAAAAAGAAGTCTCGGATTCTGAATTTTGGTGTTGAATAAAGATACACGTCTCTTTCGATACCAGACAATCGCCAGAAATCCTGATCTTCTATATAAGAACCATCACACCAACGATAAACTTCAAGCGCAAGTGTATTGCTTCCGGATCGGATGTAAGGTGTAATATCGAACTCAGCAGGAAGCTTAGAATCCTGAGAATAACCTACCTTCTGTCCGTTTACCCATATATACATAGCCGAAGTAACCGCGCCAAGATGAATAAAAACCTGACGGTTTGACCAATCATCAGGAATATTAAAGTCTTTGCGGTAAGATCCAACAGGATTATTATCGTGTGGAATTTTGGGCGGTTGTGGGTCGTTGGTAAAACCAAACCCGGCACTTACATATATAGGGACTCCATAACCATTAAGCTCCCAGTTAGATGGAACTTCAATTTCATCCCAGCCTGAAACATCATAGCTTTCCATAAAAAAATCACGGGGACGATCGCCAGGCTTAGGAACCCAATTAAACTTCCAGGTGCCGTTTAACAATTTAAAATATGGAGACTCCTCTCTGTTGAAAGTAAGTGCCTGATCGAGCAATGGAAATGAATAAAACGAAGCGCGCGGCTTCTCCTTATTAATATCAAAAACATGTTGATTTTCCCAATCTTTTCGTTTCTCTGCACTTATATTTGTTGACAGAGCAAAAAAAATGAAGATACTTAAAAGTGAAAATAGAGTTTTCATACTTATCATTATCATTGTAAAAATTACTTGTTACTCAAGATGCGTTTTCATTTCTAATTTTGGATCGTAACAGTTATATTTCAAGACAATACAGCCAATCTTTACTTAGTAACTGTTTAAATTTATATTTTAAAGGATTTTGTAGAATAAATCGGGATTAGACAGATCGAATAGTTTAAAAAGATTATTAGACACAACTGGCACTCTATTTTGTCTTTTCTATTGGTCTAAAAATCTTTTAAATTGATTCGATATAAATTTAAACAGTATCTATGTCAAAACATTTATTTCAGCAAAATCTTTATAACCTCACTCTCCCCATTTCTTTTTGATAACTGAACCAGATAATACCCTGGTTTTAAATGCTTCACATTTAAAACCGTTTCATCAGTACCTGCCTCTGCTTCCATCACTTTCAATCCGGACAAATTATAAACAGAAATTACACCTTCGTCATTTAAATAACCGGGATGAGTAATCAATAAATAGTCGCTGGCTGGATTTGGGGAAATCAAAAAGTTCTGTTTCTTAAAATTAGAATTCCGTATTGCCGTGGATTCGTCATCATAAGCTGCCTTTAGCGCATTCAACTCCACCTGCGTGATAGGAATAACCGTGCCATGCCGAGGATAAAAATCCATCGAAACCAGGTGATCTATTATTTCAAAGTTTTCCAGATCATAGGATTTCGTGAATTGGTAGGTTCCCCGCATGTAAACATCGTACATTAGAATATAAGTATCGGTGTTAATTAAGCGATACACACAGGATCCCTCAACAGCATCGTTGGTTTGTTGCAAAAACGGTTCTTGCACCACATAGCCTTCAGTTAATTGATCTGAGACAGCCTTTTTAATCCCATTGCCGGCACCCTCTGTTTTGAAAAACAGATGAAATACACCGTCTTTATAAACAATATCGCCATCAATACAAGCCACTTCATCCGGATGATACAATAATTGTTGTGGAGAAGACTCTAATCCTGTAAAATCTTCATTGGCATAGGCATAATAAATAATATCGTATCCTCCCGGCTGTCGCATTGAGAAATAAACCATGATCTTTTCTTCTGCCTCGTCATAAATACTTTGAGGCGCCCATACTCTTGTTACATCATGAAATTCACTAAAGTTTTGGGGGATATTGACAACAGAGTGAGTCCAGTCAATTAAATTTTCAGATTTAAGAAAAACCATGGCATGATTAGACCACCCGTCATTGGGTACATACAAATCGGTAAGAACCATATAAAACATTCCATCGGGGGCACGAAGGATGTGAGGGTCACGAACACCTCCCCGGGAACTAATGGTATCAGGAGATATGACTGCATCGTTGTTATTGAGTGCAGTAAAATTATACCCATCGTAGCTGATGGCGTAATGCACAGCCTCCTGACCCGGCCCGTTACCAAGAAAATAAGCAAAGAGATAAGCATCGTAACCTTCATCTTCGGCCACATAAACCTCAAAGTTACGAACCATTGATTCAGTTACTTTCGAAATGGTTGCAGTTAGATTAACCAGCTGTTTGCCTTCTCCATGAGGCGAGAGACTTATTAGAATCCCGTTGTCGGATAAATAAACGGGCTGATCAGACAACCATATTATGGTTGTTCCTTCAGTTCCAGTAAGTGGAAGCTCTATATTTGCTCTCAGATTATTAATATTTCCTTCCAACGTGATGTTGTCTGCATCCGTTTCAACAGAGGAGTGATCGGACAACCACGGATAGACAGTGGCAACATAATCATAAGAGAACGATTGTCCATCTTTAGAAAAAACTGCGGTCAGCACCACTTCAACCGGATCTTCACCTATATCGGGACGAGTAACCACACCGGTTTCAGAAATAAAATGAGGAGCAGAAGATTCCCACTCTACCACAATATTACCGATTACCAAAGGCAATGTCAGGTCGGTAAGAACTTTGTCGATATTTTCAATTAACAGTTCATTTGCAGCATCTTCGAGTTGTCGCAATACTAATGCCTGTTGCAAATTGGATCTGTTTGACTCTAAATTGATTATTTCAGATTCGGTTAACGCCGAATCATAAACTCGAAAATCAGACAGTAAGGTATTTCTCAGGTAGGCATCGCCTCTATATGCGGACTTCCCGATATAGTTATGTGTGGTGTTTCCTAAAGCAGAGGGAGTAATCGTTATATTACCGGATACAACAGATTCGCCATTTATAAAAATTGTACCGGTATTTCCTGATTGTCGATAAACCAGATGTTGCCATGCCCCTTTAGGGAACGCTGAATTACGATTAATCGATTGTTCACCGCTCCAGTGCGTTTCAGAAATTGCAAATCTGGTGGTTCGGGCAGAGAAAAACATAGTCCCATTTTGATCACTCGCCATATTATCAGAATTCCCAAAATTCCAAACAAACTGGCCATGGGCAGAAAGGTCTGTGGTTGCATCAATAAAAACATAAGTCGCGATTGTATAATCTTCCAATTCTCCTATTACCTCACCAACGGAAGCCCCCAGATTAAGATATCCATTTTTACTTCCAAGATTTAGAATAAAGAAATCACCTAATTCCTCTACTTTTGCATCATTTGAAAGCAGAGCCGGGAATTGGCCTGATTCATCGTAAATGTTGTTTCCACTGACATTATCCCCGTTAAAGGAATAATGTAAAATTAAACCGTTATTATTCTCAGCATTTACTATTGTAAAGCTAAAAATCAGCACAAATGCTCTAAAAAAAACATCACGTAATATCATAAGGTCTCGTATTAAATCAATCAAACTCAAAGTTTGTTAATTTTAGTTTAAACAAATATCATATACTTTAAAACATCTAATCCGTTTTCGACAAAATTGTTTCAAATAGTAACACCCGAGGTAATAATGAACAAAAACAAAAAGCAGAAGTGTGACTGAGCACATTTCTGCTTTTCTCATGATTAACCCAATCTAATTACCTCCCCCATCTGGTCATAATGTTATTCAATTCCTCCTGATTAATAGGAATAACAGTACCATGCCTTGGGTAAAAATTCATTGATATTTTATGATCGATCACTTCAAAATTTTCCAAATCGGTAGATTTGGTAAATTGATATGATCCTCTTGAGTAAACATCATACATTAAAATATACGTATCAGTATTAATTAAACGATAGACACATGATCCTTCTACAGCATCATTTGTTTGTTGTAAGTATGGCTCTTGTACCACATAACCTTCTGTTAAACGATCTGAAACAGCCTTTTTAATACCATTCCCTGCTCCCTCTGTTTTAAAAAACAGATGGTAAACTCCGTCTTTATAAACGATATCACCATCAATACATGCTACTTCATCGGGATGATACAGTAATTGCTTAGGTACAGTCTCCAGCCCGGTAAAATCTTCGTTTGCATAAGCATAGTATATGATGTCATAGCCTCCCGGCTGAAGCATAGACCAGTATACCATAACTTTTCCTTTCTCTTCATCATAATAACTTTGAGGAGCCCAGACCCGAAGAACATCGCTAAACTCTTCAAATTTATCTGCGATATTTATTTTTGCATGCGTCCAGTTAACCAAATCACTGGATCTTAAAAACACCATGGCATCATTACCTGACCAACCATCATTTGGTACATATAAATCGGTAACAACCATGTAGAAATATCCATCGGGCGCTCTTAAGATGTGTGGATCACGAACCCCGCCACGCGCACTTATGGTGTCGGCGGTAATAATTGGTCGATTGTTATTTAGAGCCCTGAAGTTATATCCATCATGACTTATGGAATAGAAAATAGCCTCTTCACCCGGGCCATTTCCAATAAAATAAGAGAATAAATAAGCCACATACCCTTCATCTTCTGCCACGTAAACCTCGAAATCACGGGTTTTGGACTCACTCCCTTTAGAAACATGAGCCGTAAGAGTCACCAATTTTTTACCTTCTCCAATTGGAGACAAATTAATTAATTTGCCATTGTCAGATAAAAATTCGCGATGAGATGACTCCCATCGAATGGTCGTTCCCTCAATACCACTAACAGGCAAAATCATATCAGTGCGAAGGTTATTTACGTTACCTATGAGTGTAATATTTTCAATATCCTTCTCAACAGAAGCTCTTTCACTTAGCCATGGCTGAACAACTACTGTGTATTTCTCTGAATAAGATTGCCCGTTTTTTGTAAACAAACCTGTTAAAGTAACAGACGCAGCTTTTGAACCTTCCGCTGGACGGTTTATTGCGCCTTCATCAGACAAAACATCCGGCTTGGATGAACTCCATTTTACAGAAACGCCATACTCAACAACAGAAGGCAACTCAAGATTTTCTACTACGTTGGCAAAACTGCCTGGCAAGGCGGTTTGTGCAGCAGATTTTAGCTGCTTATCAATGGTCGCTCTTTGAAGTTTATTGGTAAGATTCCTAAACCGTTCCATCTCCTCATTACTCAATGCGCGATTATAAACTCTGAAATCCGCCACTTTTGCATTTCTAAGAAATGCATCTCCTCTATATGAAGATCTTCCGATGTAGTTATGAGTCGTCTTCCCCAACACTGAAGGTAAAATAGTTACAGAACTCTCTGCGGTGCGGGATCCGTTTAAATATATAGTTCCTATATTGCCCTTTTGAACATAGGCAACGTGATGCCATTGTCCCTTTGGAAATGTGAGTAAACGAGCAGCACCCTGCTCTCCGGACCAATGCTGGCGAGAGATTGTATATCCTGTTGTTCGTGCTGAAAAGAACATAGAACCATTTTGTTCAACGGCCAGATTGTCTGAGTTTCCAAAATTCCACAAGAAGTTACCGTGTGCTGTAAGATCGGTTAACTCATCAACATATAAATAAGTAGCGACAGTAAAATCCTCAAGGCTGCTGATTAACTCTCCGGTTTTGGCGCCCATATCAAGAAAACCATTTTCACTGCCAAGGTTAAGAATTCCTATTCTTCCCAGAGACTCAAAAAATGCGTTATTGTGAACTTCTCCGGAATAACCATTTCCGCTGGCATCGCGCACTACATTACCAGAACCGGTGGTTCTGCTAAAGTCATAATGTAATACTAAACCTTCTTCTGTTTGGCAACTCGTAGTAGAATAAAACAACACCGCCAGCAACAACCAGTAAAATCTTTTAATCATCATTTGAGTAATATTTAAAACGTTTCAATTAAATAGAGACTGGGCTTACAGCGAAAAAACAAACAACTAAGAAATTCATCATTAAAGGAATAGATGATAGCTGCAAACACATTTAACGACGTTTCAAAAATTGCAATTAATTATCAAACGATGTGTCAGATATTTAAAAACTACTGTCTCTTTTTTAAAAAAAGAAACGACTAAAGTTACTTTTAGTTTATGTTGCGAGCAAGGAAGACGAAAGCTCATAACGAAAGAATCAAGGCATTACAGTACCTCTCACCCTCTTTTCTTCGATGCAGATCATGTTGCACGGTGACCATTGCAGTATCGTCAACCAGGAAAAATTCAACTGCATTGTAAAACCTTGGCTCATCTGGTGTAAACATCAAACCGAGAAAAGTGCCATCACCTTAAAATTCATAAGTTCTAAATGTACCATCCGCCAAGTATGCTTCAAATCGGTTCGCTGTTTCAATCATTCTCCACATTCCAATTAGTGGATTCCCGGTTTTTGCATTTAATGTCGCAACAAAAAAACTACAACTAAAACTGGTTTGATCAAAGGTTTCATAGTTTATGAGTATAAGATTAATGTTTTTGAAATCTAATATTTTAAAACCACATTTGGGAGAATTAGTTATTAGATGATTCAACCTTTCATTGCATAGTCATCGGGTGAGTTTTAACAATAGATCGTTAGTCCCGATACATCGGGATTAAGATCATTAGATATTAGAGGAAAGCAAGCTTTTTATTATCAACCAATTGAACAACATGACTATAAGTTCTCTTGCATTTGATAATCAAGTAAATAAAAAAGATTAACAAACTATTATTTTAAGAAACTGGCGTAAAAAACTCCACCTTTCCGCATTTAGGGCAAACATAAAGATCGAAACTCTCACGGTTCAGAAACAAAGAAGTCCATATACTGGCAAGTCCTAAACGACTGCCTTCGTAAAATTTGTAATTACCGGCATACACCAACGGAATTTCGCATCGCAAACAATCCACCTCCTTTTTACCGGCATTCGCATCTTTAAAATCCAGATGCTTTTTTTCTGTGAAACTGTAGTTGCAATTCCAGCATATTTCGAAATTGGGTTCAATTTCGGCGTTACATTTGGGACAGGTTTTCATAAGAGAATGATTATTATAAAAAAACATAGCAGGAATTATGTCAACTGACAAATAATTAAGTGCTTTTTCGCACTTGAGAGCCATATGGGATAAGCGGTGGATGTAATTACTGCTTCTGAGAAGAATTGGAGTTTGCATTTTGAATTGGATTAGCGTTATAAAAAAATAAATCTCAAACACACTTTTGTGATTTACTTAACAAAAGTAAAGAATTTGAAAGATGTGCAATATTATTTTTTCGAATATTATTGCATATATTCGAACAAAATACTTAATTTAACACATGTATTACGAATACCTCCCCGATAAGCGCCTGAGTCACCTCATAGAGGTCTATTGGATTTCCGAGAATTTCGGCATGTCGCCCATTGTTCAACGGATACTCCCTGATGGATGTGTAGATATTATTTTAAGTTTGGGCAGTACCAGCAGAGATAGTCACACGAATTCCCGCCATTTTTATATCGTGGGAACAATTACCTCCTATTTAGATGTTGCCTTTCAATCGGGAAAAATTCAAATGCTCGGTATTCGGTTTCGACCGGCAGGCATAACGGCTTTTACCCGAATGCCAATTGATGATTTAACCAATAAATTTATTGAATTGACTTTAGCTGATACTTTATTTGAAAAAGATTTTCATGAAAGGCTCTCTGATTTACCAACCATAGAAGAGTGCATAACCAAAATCGAGCACTTTCTGATAAGCCGATTGCCATACGCCTTTACACCGGAAAAACGCATTGAAAGCGCTATTGATTACATCCGTAAAGCCAACGGACAAATTTCCGTAACAAAAATTGCAGATATAGCTTGTTTGAGCGAACGTCAGTTGGAACGTAAATTTAAAGCAGTAGTTGGAATCTCCCCCAATAAATTTAGTCGAATCATAAAATTCAAACATGCTCTGAATCATCTGAGGCATTGTCCGCAGGAGAGTCTGTACTCAGCCGCCATTGATTGTGGTTATTTTGATCATTCCCATCTGATAAAAGATTTCAAGAAATTTGGCGGAACAGTTCCTTGTGAACTGAAATAATAATGTCGGATTTTTACACCAACCACCTCAGTTCCTATGACTATTTTTGCAATAAAAATAAAGCATTATGAAGATCAACGACCTATCAATTACCATCCACACTGACAAAATTAAAGAGTGTGTTGACTTTTATGTTCGTCATTTTAATGTAAAAATCACCTTCGACTGCGAATGGTATGTGACCATACAATTCCAAAGCCATGTGAATCCTGACATCTTCCTGTCGTTTATAAAACCCGAATATGGAGCGACCGGAAAAGCATTCTCAGGGGGTTTGACTTTGAATCTGAATGTTGACAATGTTGACAGTGAATATGCTAAAATACAGCAAACAGGTATCCCTTTCATCGAAGCAATTACAGACCACGATTGGGGCGATCGCGCATTTTCGATAAATGATCCGCTCGGCAATGCTTTATATATCTATTCGCCCCGGGAGATGAGTGCCGAATATCAAAATGCTGTAAAAGAGTAAAACAAGACCATGCAGCCAGTTTTGCTAAGCTCGTGCTGATTAGTGGTATTAACCTTCAACCGGTGGAAAGGTGACAGGGTAATCGGAGAACAGAAAACCATCAAAACCACAACCTTTAAACTTTAAACAGAAAATAAGATACATCTAATCGTCTTTCTCAACTGATCTATCTGTCTAAAATCTAATCCCGATTTTATCGGGACGCATCTATAACATATATTAGAAGCTAAATTAAAACAGTTTCTCTGTAAGAACTCATCCGATGACTAACACAATCGTGGGGAAGTCATCGGATGAGTATTAAAGCTCCTTGAACTGCAAGGATACGATAGGATGAGTATTGAAAATACTTTATTCAACTTTCCACACCACAACTTCAGCAGGAGCGATATTAGGTTGTCCCACCAAAATTTGTGAACCGGAAGGTATTTTTACCTCATAGTTTTTATCCGAGTAATTCATGGCTACGCCAAAGCCATCGCGATACTCCACAAGAATACCTTCGGGGTAGCTTTCGGTTT
Source organism: Alkalitalea saponilacus (assembly GCF_900168165.1). Lineage (GTDB taxonomy): Bacteria > Bacteroidota > Bacteroidia > Bacteroidales > Marinilabiliaceae > Natronoflexus > Natronoflexus saponilacus. Next base: position 349,826 of record NZ_FUYV01000001.1, on the reverse strand, counting down.
TAATATTTGCGCGCTCAAAAACGCGTGTGAGCACTTTGTGCTCCAGTTGGCCGTCATGGGTATCAACCCCAACATAAGTTACTGTGCCGTTACCAAGCTTTCGCCAGGTTACAGCAGGTTTTCCGGCATAAAAATCATCTTCGAAAGTTGCCCATGATTCTGTTCCCGGGAATGGTTTCAAAATTTCGCCCCAGCTTGTCCAGGGATGCATTTCGCCATCCATTTTCACATTATCCGGGGCATGGGGCATTAAGAGATCATAAAACTCAATTTCACTTCCTATCAAATCATAAATGGGCTGAGCATAAGGCGCTTCCCATAAATGTCCGTAAGGATCCTGATGGCCGGTACGAACAGTCATCACCAGATGTCCGCCATTTTGGGCATAGGCCGTTAAGTTTTGTATGAGATCGCGGGAAATTTGTTGATAAGCAGGAACAACCAATACCGGGTATTTTGAGATATCCATGGTGTCGCGCACAAAATCAACAGGAGCTCCAAAAGATTTTAGAGCTTTGTAATATTTCAACACATGATTTTCGGTATGCCATTCCGTAGTTTGCGGATTGTGAGCCATTGCAATGGCATTATTGGGGTCAAATAAAACACCGGTATAACGTTTCAGATAGTCGTCGGGAACACTGGAACCGGAGTAGTTCTCACGCAATAAATTGATCTCTTCAATAAATTGCTGGAACTCCAGCCCTCCAGGTGATGGACGCACACCATCAAAATCCATGATTCCGTAATGGTATTGTTCATAACCATATAAAGGCGCACGGAAACGGTATGTACAGGTAAATTTGCTGCCACCTGCAAAAACATGCCAGTTCCAAAGCCGAACAGCACCGGGAAGCGGTTGCGGATTAATTTGCCCCCAGTTCACCTGCCCGGGTTGAAGTTCCATAACACCAATAATTTCTGACAACGGCCTGAAATAATCGTTGGCCATGGCGATTCGAAGCGGCTCACCTATTCTGTATCCCTTTCGGCCAACTCCAAGTCCCTCTCCATAAATCATATATCGGGTATAAGTCACAAAGTCCAGTTCCCGGCTTTGTCCGATATAGCGGACATCATACATGGGGATATAATTTGTAGTAATCCATTGATCACGTTTTATATGCTTGCGAATGGTTCGTGCCTGCTTGTCCATAAACGAGGATGTTTCCCAATCGGAAAATCTGGTGTGATCGAGCCGTTGATGCAAATTCATGCCCCACTGTGAGTGCAGTGGAATATTTATTTGTGAGAAATCATTGTACAATCCACTCCAGAAATCATTGCCCCAGGCTTTGTTCAAAGCCTCAATGGTTCCGTACTTCTCTTTAAGCCATGCACGAAAACGTTCATGCGCATCGGATCCATAATCTACAGAAGTACGAGGTTCATTATCGAGCTGCCACCCAATAACCCGCTCATCATTTCCATAACGTATTGCCAACTCGGCAATCATTTTTTGAGAATACTCTCTGTAAAAAGAACTGGAAAAAGATGCATGCTGACGGGCTCCGTGATCCATACGGGTACCGTCTTCATGAGTTATAAGCACCTCTGGATATTTCCGCACCAACCATACTGGAGGCGTTGCGGTAGATGTACACAGAATCACTTTAAGACCATATTTATCTGCTAGTTCGATGGCGCGATCCAGCCAATCAAAATCATACTTTCCCTCTTCCGGCTCCAGTTGAGCCCATGCAAATTCACCATAATGGGTAAACTCAAAACCCATTTCGGCCATTTGTTTTAAATCCCTTTCCCATACCGATTCGTCCCAGTGTTCCGGATAATAATAAGCTCCTACAGAGATTAATTCTGACGCAGGATAGAACCGCTCTGCACTCTGCGGGTACGAAAAGCTTACCATTAAAAGTAAGCAAACTGACAAAATCATTTTTTTCATCCGTAAATCAATTTTTTTAATAAAGTCGGATGGAACTCGCATGATGAGTTTTCATCCAGATGTGTGATTAATTAATCATGCTCGTTTCATAGATACACTTGTTTGCTATATACTATTTAATAAAATTCCTTTATATTATTTAAACCGATAAAAAGAGCAGCCTGCGTCCAATTAATTTGAACAAAAGGAATGATGAGAGCCCGTTATTTAATGGACACTCCGGGATTTTACTTTATAAAAATAAACAACATAAGCAAATAATACAAATATTAACATCTCGTTACAAACAACACTTACCATATCGAATAACAATCCTAATCAAAATCGCACAATTATCACATTTTTAAAAATAATTGGCACTTTTTCTAAAACCATCATCACCATTTCTTAAAATCGTTATATTGCGTTTTTAAAACTGATTTTATGACATTTGGAATTAAATACTTCGGCTACTTATACCGCCTTTTACTGTTATTCATCACATTATTATCCATCCCTGTTTTTGCTCAGTTTACGGCTGAAGATTACAAGCAAGCCGACTCCATTTCTAAATTTAACGATATGGTGTACAACACCATATTGGGCTCCGGTTGGATTGACACCACGCACGTTTTGTGGTATGCTTTAAAGACCAAACAAGGTACTGAATATTTTCTTGCCGACTCAAAAGAGAAAAACATTCGCAAGGCTTTCGATCATGAAATGCTAAGCGATGCCATCAAAAAAGTAAATGGCAGCAATCGGGTATCTCCATACACATTGCCTATTAGAGACCTCTCTTTCAAAGCAGGTTTAGATACCATTACTTTTACGATAAATAACATAAACTATGAAGTCGATTTAAGCAGTTATGAACTAAAGGAGACCTCCCGGGTTCGCCAAAGAGGAAACAGAGGACATTGGGGACAAACAACAGATGAACTGAGTCAATCTCCCGTTATGTCTCCCGATAGTCTTTGGACGGCATTCATTAAAGACTACAACGTATATATTCGAAACAGGCAGGATAACACTGAGTACCAACTCAGTTTTGATGGGGCACAAGGGGACACTTACTCTTCTTTCATCTCATGGTCGCCAGACTCACGCTACCTGGCAACCAACAAAGTGCGATTACATGAGAAACAGTTCATTCGATTTATTGAATCTGCTCCTTCGGATCAGCTGCAGCCAAAACTACATGAAATAGAGTATCTAAAACCCGGCGACGCGCTTCCCATAAAACGCCCTTCGCTTTTCAATGTGGAAGAAAAGCTGCAAATTCCCCTTGAAACCAAGCCTTTTGAGCACCAATACTCACTTTCTAACCCGGCCTGGTGGGACGACAGCAGAGGGTTCACGTTTGAATTTAATGAACGCGGACACCAAACTTATCAGGTGGTTGAGGTTGATGCACAAACAGGAAATGTAAGGATACTCATTGACGAAACAAGCCCTACTTTTATCGATTACAGTGGAAAACGGTATCGACATAACATGAAGAATGGAGAGGAAATAATTTGGGCATCTGAACGTGATGGTTGGAACCATCTCTACCTTTACGATGCAAAAAGGGGAAGAGTAAAAAACCAAATTACCAAAGGAGAATGGGTAGTCAGAGGCGTTGAACATGTAGACGAAGAAAACAGGCAAATTTTGTTCCGGGCCAGTGGCCGGAACAAAAGTGAAGACCCATACAACATACATTACTATCGGATTGGATTTAATGGAAGAGGGCTTACTGAACTTACACCGGAAGAGATGAACCACCATGCATCTTTTTCGCACAATCACAAATTCTTTTTAAACACCTTCTCAACACCCGAATATCCGCCGATTAGCGTAATTCGAGACGGAGAAAACGGGAATATTGTACTTAAACTAGCGCAAGCAGACATCTCTGATCTGGAAAATGAAGGATGGATTGCCCCTGAGGTTTTTGTGGCAAAAGGGCGCGATGGAAAAACTGATATATGGGGCAACATTTACCGTCCGTCAAATTTTGATCCCGAAAAAGACTACCCGATAATAGAGTATATTTATGCCGGACCTCACAGTTCATTTGTACAGAAAAGTTTTGCGCCTTACATGGGTGCTTTTAGCAGTCTGGCAGAACTCGGTTTTATTGTAGTACAGATTGACGGGATGGGAACTTCCAACCGTTCCAAAACTTTTCATGATGTATGCTGGAAAAATCTAAAAGACGCAGGGTTTCCCGACAGGATATTATGGATAAAAGCTGCAGCAGTAGAATATCCATACATGGATACCACAAGGGTGGGTATCTATGGTGCCTCTGCAGGAGGCCAAAGTGCCATGGGCGCGCTTCTGTTCCATCCTGAGTTTTACATAGCGGGTGTAGCTTCATCAGGCTGCCACGACAACCGAATGGATAAAATATGGTGGAACGAACAATGGATGGGTTATCCGATTGGCCCTCATTACCAGGAATCATCTAATGTTGTCAATGCTCATAAACTCCAGGGAAATTTAATGCTGATTAATGGAGAAATAGACGATAATGTGGATCCTGCCTCCACCATGCAAGTGGCAAAAGCCCTGATAGAAGCCAATAAAGAATTTGAACTGGTAATATTACCATCTGTAGGACACACACTTGGCGGTGTATATGGGGAACGCAAACGAAGAGACTTCTTCATTCGTCATCTTTTAAAGCAGAAAACACCGAACTGGAACAGTCAATGAAATCCGTATGACAGGATACTTTAAAATGAACGGACATCACATACAATTTAATGTGGTTGATGCAAATACTTTAAGGTAAGCACAGGAATGCCCCGAAAATTACAGGGATTTAATAGTTAGAAAGCCGGTTACAGCGACTATTTTAATGACCTGATTCCGGAATTACAGGATGAAATCACAAGAAAGCAGAACAATATGGATAAAAAAACTCAAGGACTTTTCGTTGAAAAGTCCTTGAGAATATTTTAGCACAAGAAAAAATTAATCGCGTACCGGATTAACCCCTTCAGTTGTCATAATCACCCTTTGGATGGAGCCATCCTCATTATGATGTAGATAATCAATACAAACAGAACGCAAATAGCTTCCACCCTGTGTTGGCAATGCACCATTGTGATAAACAAAATACCATTGTCCCTTAAATTCAACAATAGCCTGGTGATTTGTATTGCTGTTTCCGGCTACTTCATTTAAAATACCCATGTACTCCCAAGGGCCATTGATGCTTTTACTTCTTGCATAAGCAGTTTTTTCCGGGAACCATGCAGCATAAGATAGGTAGTACCAATCATTCTTCTTATGGATCCAAGGTGCTTCGGTGAAGTGAGGAAGATCCTCGATTGTCATAATATCACCATCCATTTCAATCATATTGTCCTTAAGCTTTACATAGTAGCAACATGTGTTACCCCAAAACAGATAAGCCTGTCCGTCATCATCAATCCATACGGTCGGATCTATATCGTCCCAGGTAATGTTTGTACAATGAGTAGTCATATCATTGGTAATCAAAGCAGACCCAATGGCATCCACAAACGGACCGGTTGGGCTGTCAGACACTGCCACCCCAATTGCACGTGCCCCGGTATAATGTTGAGTTGATACATACCAGTAAAATTTGCCATCACGCTCAATAACCTGGGCTGCCCATGCATAATTACCTCTTGCCCAACTAAAATCAGAAGGTCGCAATGGAATGGGGTGTTCGTACCATGTTTCTAAATCTTCAGATGAAAACACTACCCAGTTTGGCATATTATAACCTCTTCCGTCACCAACATCCTGACCTGCATAAATATAAAAAACATCATCGTGAACAAGAGCAGCAGGATCCGCTGTGTATTTATGAGAGAACAGAGGGTTTCCATTAGCAATCAATCTAATGGGACGTTGAGCATACTCCACATGAGCCTCAGCCAATCCGCTGGTTTCTCGTCCCAACCGATTGATTTCTCTTGCCGTCAATGCTTTGTCATAAATTCTGAAATCAGCCAACAAGCCTCTCAAATAATTATCTTCCTTGTATGGAGAGCGACCAATAAAATTGAATTTTGTTTTGCCTATTGCTGATGGGAAAATATCTACAGTATTAGACGCAACCATTTTCCCATCTATGAAAAGGTTTCCCTGGTTGCCTTCTTGAGTATATACAATATGCATCCAGGCACCCTGTTGAACAGGTTCTCCCACTCGTACCGCTTGTTCGGCTCTATTGTCGGTTTTTGTAATGGCATATGCCTGATCGCGTGCACTTAAGAACATACAACCATTGCCATCGCTTCTAATGTCAGTTGAATTTGAAAATGTTAAGATAAAACTACCATGAAGACTCAAGCTAACACCCTCATCAACATAAACGTAAGTTGCGACAGAAAAATCTTTCAAAGAATTCACCAACTCCCCGGTTTTCTCCCCCATGTCGAGATAACCATTGTGGAACCCTAGGTTCAGAATATGGTAATCGCCCATATGATCCAAAAATGCTTCGTTTTTCAATTCTGCATTAAACCCATTTCCACTCATATCCAGGATTTCGCCTGAAGGAGTGACACTCTTGAAATCGTAATGCAGTTTCAAATTCCGATTCTGACTTGTCAGCTGAAAAAACATCAGCATAGCCATTGAAACAATAAAAACCCTTTTTTTCATATTTGTAGTTTTTTTGTCAAGGTCAGATGAAACTTGCCCCAGATTATTTTATGCCTTTAGAACAAAAAATTCCCTAATTGCTCATTTCACCTGTTTCCTTTTTAGTTATAAAATATAATACAAAACTGTGTAAAGATATTTTAAATTTTATACGTACCAAATACTTTTATAAAAAAAACTACAATATTTCACAATTTAAACTAGATTTATCACAAAAAAGCGAGTAGATCAAATTTGATCTACTCGCTTTGAATTCTCAATATATAACAGTTACAAACAAGTCATTAAAGGGTTACTCCGGTTTTAAAAATAGCGATCTCTTTAAACCCGGTCTCCTCGTGTTTCAACTTTTTTCCGCTGGCCACTTCAACCACAAAACTGATGAACTCTTCAAGCAACTGATCCATGGTTTTACCTTCCAATAGTTGACCAGCATTAAAATCAATCCAGTTCGTCTTTTTATTGAAAAGGTTAGAGTTGGTTGAAATTTTCATTGTAGGTATAAAACTACCAAATGGAGTTCCCCTTCCGGTGGTGAAAAGCACCATCTGACATCCGCTGAAACCAAGAGCTGATGCAGCAACCAAATCATTACCTGGAGCAGAAAGCAAATTGAGTCCATTCGTACGAATGGGCTCAGCATATTTCAATACATCAACCACAGTGGCTGTTCCTCCTTTTTGGGTACAGCCCAATGATTTATCCTCCAAAGTAGAAATACCACCATCTTTATTCCCGGGCGAGGGATTTTCATAAACCGGCAGATTATGCTTATGGTAGTAGTCCTTAAACCCATTAATCAACTCCACCGTTTTCTGAAACACTTCCTTATTAATGGCTCTCTCCATTAGGATGGTTTCTGCACCAAACATTTCAGGAACTTCCGTTAAAACCGTTGTGCCGCCTTGCGCAACCAGAAAATCAGAAAATACACCAACCAATGGGTTGGCAGTAATTCCGGAGAAACCATCGGAGCCTCCACATTTCAATCCAACTTTTAATTCAGATAGAGGCACAGGCTCTCGTTTGTCATAACGCATCTCCTCGTAAATCTCCTTGAGCATAGAAAAACCGGCTTCAACCTCATCATCCACCTCCTGTGCAACCATGTACCGCACTCGAGACTCATCGTAATCACCTATGAATTTTTTAAGATGTGAGATTTGATTGTTTTCACAGCCTAATCCTATAACAAGCACACCTCCAGCGTTGGGATGATTAATGACATCGGCCAAAGCTTTTTGAGTGTTTTCATGGTCATCTCCAAGTTGAGAACAACCGTAACTGTGTTTGAAAACTTCTACCCCATCTATATCAACAGGGTTAACTTCACGGTTAAACCTGTTGATGATTTGCTGGGCTTGCCCATTAACACACCCAACTGTGGGTACAATCCAAAGCTCATTTCGGATTCCGGTTTTCCCGTTTGAACGACGGTAGCCGTCAAACGTCATGTTTCGGTCGGAAAAGCGCAGTTCATTTAACTTTTGATTAAATGAGTAAACCAGATTCCCCGAAAGGTTTGTTTTCAAATTCTGCGTGTGGACATGCATTCCGGCGTTTATGGCCTGAGTTGCATGACCGATTGGCGCACCATATTTAATGATGTCCTCATTTATATCAATATTTTTTAACGCAACCTTATGTCCAACAGGAATATTCTCTGTTAGAGTTACCTGATAACTTTCAACGTTAACAACATCTCCGGCATTTGCAGCTTCCAGTGCAACAGCCACGTTATCTTCGGGGTTTACCAATAAGAACTTTGCCATTATATCATATTTTTCCGATGAGTAAAATGTATTAAGACATTTGCATCAAAGGATTGTTTTTATTTAATACAGCCTTTACAGCACGTTTCATTCCTACTTGTTGAATGAGGAACAGATAATGACTTACTGATATGGTAAGATTTGGAACTTTATTTAAATCTCGTTTCCATACCTTGTCCAGTTTTAGAACCTTCTCCACCAGTTGGTAAATTGAAACCGGTCGGCCATCGCATGCCTCCCATGCCTCTTTGTAAAAATCTATAATCCACTGATCGTCCTGAACCGGATATTTTTGACCATCGGCTTCTCCTTTAAAATAGGCGATCATGGCCGCAAGAGAAAAGACGAGTTTTTGCGGTAACATACCATGGCTCTCATAATAGTTCAGCAATGATGGAAGGTTGCGGGTTTCCCATTTCGACATGGCGTTTAAGGCAATACTCTGCCATTGATGACGGATATATGGATTTCTGAAACGCTCAAGAATTTTCTTGGCAAAAGATTTCAGTTCCACATCCTCGCCTTCAAGAACAGTAAGTACCTCATCATACACCAGGTCGCGCATAAATTCACCGGTTTCAAGATTTTCGAATGCCTCTCGCACTGTTTCAATTCCACTTAAAAAAGATACAGCATAACTTCCGGTATGGCAACCATTCAATACCTGAACTTTTTGTTCCCGATATTTGGTCATGTCCTTCACGAATTTCACATCCAATCCGGCCTTATCGGCAGGAAACTCTTTCTTCACCCATTCCGGAGCTTCAATTACCCAAAAATGGAAGTATTCACCTACAACTACTAAATCATCTTCAAATCCTAATTCACGTTGAATCTCTTTGATGTCATCTTTTGGAAAACCGGGAACAATTCTGTCAACCAAAGTATTACAGAAACAACATGCAACATCGACCCAATTGATGAACTCTTTTTCAAGACCCCACTTTTCTGCGTGCTTTAAAACAAATTTCTTTAAAATATCACCATTTCTATCAATCAATTCGCAGGGGAAGAAAATCAATCCTTTTGATGCATCGCCGTTGAACTGCTTGTAACGTGCATACAATAAAGCCGCCACTTTTCCTGGAAACGAATTTTGTGGTTTCAGATCAAGGCTTTCGTTATCATCCCAACTAATACCGGCTTCGGTAGTATTGGAAATAACAAAACGCAACTCAGGATTCAAAACAGAGGATTCGTATTTCTCATATTCGGTGTATGGATTGATGCCCGCGTTAAGACAATCAATTAGTGTATACTCTTGAATTGGCTGCCCGTCTTTTATCCCTTTTAAATAAACATGGTATAAACCATCCTGGTCGTTCAGCATATTAATCATCCCATTGGCCAAAGGTTGAACAACATCAATTCCAGTGTTAAAATCAATGGATTTGTTCATTTTGTGAACAATCCAATCGGAAAAAGCACGCAAAAAATTACCTTCTCCAAATTGTAGAATACGTGTAGGGTAAGTTTTGGCTTCAGTTGCATTCTGACGATTCAGCTTCATCATTATTATAGTTTTTTATTGGTTTAGATCGAAATAATTGAAATTCAAAACCGTTCTCGTTAACGGTAATTATATAAACGACTACATTCTAATATCCAGAGAACGGCATTAATAAAACAAACAACACCAAAAACATGTATCAAGAAAGATACTCTACGCTGTATTTCAGTTCATTTAGGGATATATCACAATGTAACAGCTTAAATAAACACAAAAAGACCAGCCAAAATACTTCGTTGCTTAATACAAAATTAATTTTCACAAAGATATGAAGGCAATGCTAAATAGAAAAGAAAAAACGGAAAACAAAAACAGCGTTAATGATTTTTAACTCTGCGAAAACTTTATATACCTGTATATCTACTCTTTAGCGCATTTAATAAACCTGCGTGTTCGTTAACGTTTCAAATCTTCTAAAGTAATCTTCTGCTTGAAAACATCAAGACACATTTTTTTTAGTGTTTCTATTTCCAATTGCATTAAACAACCTTGATTTCATACTTGATGAACGTGCAAGAGAGATGTTTGCTGAAGAAAATCGCCAATTAACAATAATGCGAACCGGAACTTTAATTGAAAGAGCAAAAATCAATAGCGATAGCTCAATTAAAGAAACCATTTCTGGGCTAAATCATCGCATTAACCTGTTCCCGATTCCATTAAGCGAAATACAAAGAAACAAGGACGTTAAATGGGAAAATAATCCGGGATATAATTAATTCAAACCGTAATTTTAAAAAATGCTATCTGAATTCTCAGATAGCATTTTTATCATATAACCAATTATTCGATCTTAATACAAATAAACGATCCTCAATTAACATTTGTTATCGTAATCATTGCTCTCGCTGGCATTTCTACCACGTCTCCAATGCCAATTGTACCTTTACGGGTAAGGTTGTTTTCAGATCTATGGTCGGTTAAGTAGTATTTGAATTCAGTATTAAACTCTCCATTTTCAGTGGTCATCACAAAAGGAATCGAAGTTTCTGAATAGTTAATCAATACCATCGTAGTATATTGTCCATCGTCAGACACAAATGCAGTACTCATTAAGGATTCAAGGGCAGCTTCGTCCTGTATGTTGTCACCCCTCGAAACTTGAACTCTCCTCATTCCTGGAAGTACAAATCGTGAAAAATGACCCATGGCCCACAATTTCTTAGAGTCATATATTTCTCCGTCATATTTATCATGATCTATATAAACCAAACCATCATTATAATCATAAGGACTTACACCAAGCCACCATTGCCACGATTGAGCATTGGCAAAAACAAGATCGGCAAACATCACCCTGGCCATATATAAGGCAGCATCCATCCCGAGATCTCGTCCTGGTCCCGTAATTTCGCTATTGTTTTCCAGAATGCAATACTCTGTCATCCAAAATTCAATGGACATGGGATTAGATTCAATAGCTTCGCGAACCCGTTTTCTGGTTTCAACCAAATTTTCTGTTGGCCATGTGGTAAAATAACTGTGCGCTGCAATTTTGGGAGTAACACGTGACAAATTACCAATGTAATTATCAGATTCTGGATCAAAAAAAGCACGGATCTGACTTCCTCTCCCTGGTTTATCGTTGGATTCATACAGATACTTATAATGTGCTGTTTCTGGAATTTCCAATTGAGAAACGATATTCCGTTTCTCAAATTTCTGATTAATAATTCGGGTTATGGCAGCAATCTCGCTATTTTGCGCAGGAGCCCCTTCTTGTCCCCCATCAATCCAGTCCCATTGAGGCTCGTTAAATGGGCTAATGTAATTCAAAAATACGCCATCATTCTTTTCAACATTCTCCACAACATCAGCAAGATATACAGCGAATGCTGAATAATTCTCTTCAGGCAAATTATATCTATGGTTATCTGAGGAGTACGCACGTCCATTTCTTGTCAGAAATACAGGAGGGCTGTTTAAAAAGCCAATAAAATGCTCCACGCCTCTTTCTTGCGCAGCTTTTAAGAACCATCGTTGACCTGATTGTTGATTCCAATCATACTGCGAATCTCCAACCATAAACGACTCTGCCCGTCGCCATTCATCTCTAATTCCGCTATTTCTCCCCTGTGCAGCGCTTCCCCCTCCTATGTTAAAGCGCCACATGTTTAAACCAATCCCCTTTGGATTTGAGTCTCTATCAAACTTTGAACTAAACAGCCAATCTGCAATTTGTTCCTTTTTGTCCTCCGGCCAATATTTGCCAACAAACTGGCAACTCCAAGCATCAGAGGCTCCAAAACCATGTATTATCTGATACTTTTTATTTTGATTGATAATTAATTCAATGGTTTCAGAACTGCGTGCAACATTATTATTTGCCTTACAACCAAAGGCCCCAATAATGACAATAAATGTTAGAAGTATTAAAATTTTCATCAGTTTATTTTTTGTTTTGTATTTGCCCCCGAAGCCTCAGGAGAACTCGCCAATCCAGTCATTGGCTACGCCGATCTTCGATTCCTCTGTGTGAGAAAAGCTATCTCATGGGTCGTTTCCCGCATGAAGAGCACTTATTAATTCATGTGATAATTTTAGCTATATTGAGATGGGCTAGAGATAACAAGAGCTGTGGTTAATTAAACCACAGCTCTGTTTGTATAACTTCATTGATTGAATTATTTCCTAAAGGGAGTAATTGTAAACTGATAGCTATACTCCGAATCCAGCAATTTATATTGGTCATGAGTATGGTTACCCCAACTATTATCTCCCCCAACACCCATCTGCTCCAAATCGATATTCACTTCTGTGATATTTCTTTGAGGCAATTCATAATAATGAGTCAGGTTGTTCCCAAGATCATCAATGGTAAAATGATAAGTACTTGAATTTAAAGGTTGCTTTCCATCAATTCGCAACCCAAAGCCTCTCTCATTGGAGACCTCAAACCAACGTACATGCGTCTTATTACCACTCTCCTGAGGCACAGGATAAGGAGTATGCTGATCAATTACTCTTCCACTGTATAAATCAACAAAAGCTGCCGACTCCCTGTCCTGATAGGTTTCAAATGGACCCTTGCCATACCAGGTTACATAATTAAATTCACCTGGCATTATCAAATTCATTCCAAAGCGAGGCAATTCTGGCAGGCTTTCATCTACCTTATTAAAGTAAACCGATACATCAACGCTACCGTCTCCCTTTATTAAGTAGGTTACATTATAAACCGATAAAGAAGGGGATATTGTGGATGCAACCTCTACGCGATAGATTCCATCCTGTTCTTTGGTTACATCAATGGACTCCAAAGTGCGCTCTCCCTGTACATTTCTCCACACCGACAGGCGGTTTGGCATATTGTTTCCCTTGTCGTTGCTGGTGGGAACCCTCCAGAAGTTAGGTTGTAATGAACGACGCAACATATCTCTTCCTGCATATTTCCAGTCAGAAATATTACCGGTCGATTTATCCATGATAATGGCAAAGTCTTTTCCCAAAAAGTAATAGTGTTTATCACTCTCTGTCAATGCAAGAGAAGGATAGTCTAGAGGTGCTTCATCCTTAGCTACAAAAACCGGAAGCAAAAATTGCTCTGTGGCAACCACATGGTTGGCACTTAGCATTCCTTCGTCATTCTTTAAAGTTGCATATAGATTAAGAAAATACTCTTTACCTGGTTCAGCTGAAAAATCCATAGGAATATTCACCACGGCATCCCCTTGAGCAGCAATGGGTCGCCTAAAATCAATGGTACCCTTGCTAACAACTTTCCCTTCTGACTTGATCTCGTAGGTAAAGTCATAAGGCTCAGTGGTGCGGAAAAAATGCTCATTAAAAATTCGAATTCGACCTCTAGATAAATCATTGGCTGTAAACCAGAAATTTTGATAGGCTTTTTTCACTTCCCACAATGCAGGTTTTGGGGTTCTGTCGGCAAAGACAATTCCATTCATACAAAAATCACCATCGGATGGTACATCATGTGGTCCAAAGTCGCCCCCATAAGCAATATAAGGAGTTCCATCAGCAGTATGTTGTAACAATCCCTGATCCATCCAGTCCCAAATAAAACCTCCCTGTAACTGACGCTCTTTTCTGATCAATTCCCAATAATCAATAATGTTCCCATTACTGTTACCCATACCATGAGAGTATTCGCACAAAATTAATGGACGGTGATCATTTAACTTTAAAAAGTCCTTCATCTCTGGTATAGGCATGTACATAGGGGCTACAATATCAGTGTAATCCTCTGTAAATGCTTGTTCATACTGAACAAGCCGCGTTGGATCCCACTCCTTTGTTGCTTTATAAAGCTGACGGAAATTTTCTCCACGTCCGGCTTCATTTCCAAGCGACCAGATTATAACTGAAGGGTGATTCTTATCTCTTTGCACCAATCTCTTCATGCGATCCATCTTTGGAGCAAGCCAATCAGGATCACGTGCAAGGATGTTATTCATATTGTATCCATTATCCGGAACATCATACACACCAAGTCCATGAGATTCTATATTCGCCTCATTTACCACATACATGCCATAGATGTCGCACAATTCATATAAATATGAATCATTGGGATAGTGAGCAGTACGAACGGCATTAATATTAAACTCCTTCATCAGTTTAATATCTGCCTCCATTGCTTCACGGGTAATATAGTGACCATTGATCATATCATGATCGTGACGATTAACTCCCTTTAGCAAGACCGGCTGACCATTAACCAAGAGCTGACGGTTCTTTAATTCTACGGTTCTGAAACCTACCCGCGAAGTTCTGATATCAACAACCTTGTTTTGATTATCCTTTAGTGTAATAAACAATTGGTATAGGTAAGGATTTTCAGCACTCCACTGATTTACACGACGAAGCCTGTGGTCAAAATTCAACTTGTTATTATTAACAGCCTTTGTTTCGTTAAAAACAGGACTCCCATTTGCGTCCACCAACTTAACATCAACTGAATACCCCGGCTTTACCTCATTTAATTCTACATCCAGATTCAATAATCCATCACGATAATTTGAGGTTAAGCCTGCCTTGACAAAAAAGTCTGCTACATGTGTTCTTGGTAACGAGTACAAGTAAACATCTCTCTCTATTCCAGATAAGCGCCACATATCCTGACCCTCAATATAGCTGGCATCAGACCAGCGAAAAACCTGAACAGCAAGCTTGTTTTTTCCGGTTTTAAGAAATTCTGTGATATCAAATTCAGCTGGCAATTTGGATTCCTGAGAATAACCAACTTTTTCTCCGTTTACCCAAACGTACATAGCGGAGTTTACGGCTCCAAAATGCAAAATAACTTGATCTTGGCTCCAATTGGAAGGAATTTCAAAATGTGTCACATAAGAACCTACTGGATTATAAAAATCCTGTATATGCGGGGGATCAACCACAAAAGGATATTGAACATTAACGTAAATCGGAGTTCCAAAACCATGCATCTGCCAGTTTCCGGGAACCGGAATTATATCCCATCCATCTGTGGATACCTCAGGATTATAAAAATCCTTTGGACGCTGTGACGGATTTATAGACCAATTAAAATCCCAATCTCCGTTTAATGATAGGTAATAATCCGAATTTCTTCTTTCATTTTCCCTTGCTTCATCAATATTCCTGAATGGAAACGAGTTTGCAAATGCTGGACGTTTGTTAACTGCAAAAACATCCTGTGCTTCCCAGTCATTTCTCTCAGCTTTGGAAAAACTGGTTGTACATAAAACCAAAATCAGCAAAAAAACTAAATTCCGCATAGTAATATATTTAATTAATTGAATATTTATCTATTTGTGCCATCTTTCATTATTGACTCTACAATTATATTAGAAAGAATTAATCTGTTTAAAATTATTGTTTTTATAACGATAACAAATCTAAACAGAACTATTAATTTCCAATAATACAAATTTCCCAAAAACTATAATAAACTCGAAGGTCAACTTTTCAAATACAGAAACAGCCATATTTAACACGTGTACATCAACAAAAATCAAGTTTTAATGAGATAATGCTCAACAGATACCGAAATAAAATTATGATTCGACATCGCGGTTTGCGCACATATAGCAGAAAACAAATTAGAAATTTAGATTAAAAAAAGGCTGCTCATTCGAGCAGCCTTTTCACTGATTCAGCAAGATTCTCCATTAGCCATTGTGGAGTAGATGTTGCTCCACATATCCCAATTGAAGTTATTTTATCCGAAAACCAATCCTTTTTCACATTTGTAATTCCAGTAACATAGTATGTTGCGCGATTAACCTTTTTACAGACTTCATACAAAAACTGCCCATTGCTGCTCTTTTTACCTCCCACAAATAGAATAACATCATATTTTGAGGAAAAATCCTGCAAATGAGGCACCCGATTACCAACCTGCGCACAGATTGTACGGTTTACCTTAAGTAAATCGGGGTCAACAAGGTGCTTTTCCAACAGATTGCGTATCTCATCGAATCCTGAATAACTCATGGTAGTCTGACTAAACAGAACGATAGGTTTGTTTCGTGCAAGGTTTTTGATCTCTTCAGGGAATTGTATTACAATCGCTTCGTCATTGGTTTGACCAACCAACCCTCTCACTTCAGCATGACCTTTTTTCCCATATATGATGATCTGTCCGTTTACCGACTGCATTTCTTTCCAGGCCTTTTTGACCCGCTCCTGAAGTTTTAAGACAACGGGACACGTTGCATCAATCAGTTTTGCACCGGATTTTTCAACTTTTATATAGGTGGAAGGAGGCTCTCCATGTGCTCTGAATAATATGGTCTGTTCATTAGAGTGTTCACCACAAGCATCGGGCAAAACACCCATCCCCTTCTTTTTCAGACGATTTACCTCCTCTTCGTTATGTACAATATCGCCAAGACTGGATAATAAATCTCCATTATTTAATGATTCTTCGGCCAATTTTACTGCTCGTGCCACACCAAAGCAGAAGCCCGATTTTTTATCTACCTCAATGATTAATTTCTGCATATCCAGAGAATCCTCCGTCATTTCTGTAGAAGTTTATATAAGCCACGTTCACTTAACTTTTCCAAAACCCAATCAAACTGCTCTTCCCTGTTCATGAAGCTATTATCAAGAACCAGAGCATCATCGGCCTTGCGCAAAGGGCTCTCGGCTCGTGTACTATCAATATGATCACGATTTTGAACATTAGAGAGAACATCCTCAAATGAAACGTCCTCTCCTTTGCTTTGCATTTCATCAAACCTTCTTTGCGCGCGAACTTCCGGACTGGCGGTCATAAACAACTTTATATCAGCATTTGGAAATACAACCGTTCCAATGTCACGGCCATCAAGCACCACTCCACCGCTTTGCCCCATCTCTTGCTGAAGTTTTACTAACCTCTCCCGTACGAACTTTAATGCACTGATGGCACTTACATTATTACTGACCTCCAGAGTCCGAATAGCCTTTTCAACGTTTTCTCCATTTAACCATGTGTCCAACTCTCCGGTGCTGGAATTGCGCTTAAACTCTACCACAATTTCTGATAGGCTGTCCTGCAGTTTGTCAACATTTATAACGCCATCATTAATGACTCCCCGGCTCAAAGCAAATAGCGTAACCGCTCTATACATGGCTCCGGTATCAATATATATCAGGCTCAGTTTCTTTGCTAAATCTTTAGCGATTGTGCTTTTCCCACACGAGGAGTGACCATCAATGGCGATGATTATTTTGTCTGCTGGTTTTGACATGAAGGTGCTGCTTAAGTTACAATGTGAATTCGTCCAAAGTTACAAAATATCATCAAAAACCATCAGTAAATACTAAAAGGCCGTCAAGTTGGTTGTAATAGAAAAATGGTTGGAAGTTCCACTCAGATGATATCTTGCAGATCCATAAGAAAAGTTAAACTTTGAGATCCTAATTCCGAAGCCCCAGCTAAATCCTACTGTTGAGGTCTTTGACTCAACTTTAAGCTCCTGCCTTCGACGCGGATTCATTCCTGCTGCCACATAAAAATTATCGGAAGGAACAAATTCAACGCCCACGGTTAGGTGTCTTGCAGCCTTTTCAACAAAGTTGTCACCCGTTCCCCTCTCTCCAAAAACCAGTCCGTGCTCTTCCTGATCCCGAAGAGAATATTGCAGTGTTCCACCCAGCAAATCCTGCACAGTTAGTGAAAACCGGAAAGGTGCGTGTTCAAGTTTTTGTGCAATTCCAAATTGCAGATCAGACGCAATAGGCTCTGTTTGTCCACCGGAATATGAAGCGATCTGATGTCCATAATTCCGAAGCACAGCTCCTCCAGTTAATAAGCCATCCCTGTGGCGATAAAAAAAGCCAATATCTGAAGCAATACCCCATGAATTGTATGATTCAATGCGACTGAAAACAGGTTTTATTGAGATTCCGGCGCTCCAATGTGGAGAAAGCTGCCGACTGTAAGTAAGTTGTACAACCGTTTCTCCGGCGCTGAAAGAACCGGTTATTAAACCGGTTTCATCAGCCGCTACAAAAGACCCATAACCAACATGGTGGAAACCGATTGCAAAATTGCCAACACCCTCAAAAGAGTATGCAGCACCTGAAAATCCATAGTTGATGCCAGCCATATAAGGCACATAACTCATAGATATTTGCTGACTCAATGTCGAATCCAACATACCTGGATTGTGCATCAGCATAGACAAATCATGGCCGTGCAAACCAACCTGGTTTCCTCCTAAAGAAGCAACTCGTGCTGACTGCGTTAAATTAAGCAGTCCAAACACAGATTCTCCTCCTCGTTGGCCGTGAGTATTAACTGTTCCGGCAAGAAAAACCAAAACCAATAATATCCTTAAATTTTTCAAATCCTGTATTCTATTATGAAATTACTCTTCACTCTTTAAACCTGAACTTCCCTCAATTGGCTTAAACTGTCTATTTCGTTTTCACATCTTCATGCATAATCAACGAAAAAAATCGATTTTAATTGTAACAATCCAACTTTCTGTAAACCATTATTTATTCCCATAATGATTTTTAAGATTTTCTACCACATCCAATACAGCAGGACAAACCATCGTGTTTTTCCAGGTAAGATTCAGTATCTGATAAAATCTCTTTCTGTTGGTGTGAGGATATTCTCTGCAAGCCCTTGGCCGATCTTCATAGATCATGCAATAATTATCTGGCATTAGAAAAGGACAGGGAGCGCTTCTAAAAACAAAGTCTCCATCATCATCCAGATTCAGATAGTCATCAATCATCTGTGACGGTTTTATTCTCAACCTTTTAGATATGCGATCTATGTCCCTGTCAATGAGAATGGGACTGGTTGTTTTACAACAGTTGGCACATGATAAGCAATTGATTTTTTCAAATGCTGCGTCATGAAACCCCGCAACAGTCTCATCCAGATCTCCCGGCTTTTTTTTTCGCAATCGATCCAGAAAAATCTTATTTTCTCTGGATCGATTTTGAGAGGCAGTTTTAAACCTCTCTATAAAATCATCACACTCCTTCACTATACCACAATTAATTCAGTTCTGAATCAGATGCCCACAAATCAACACAACAAGTAAAACATAAACCGGATGACTGCAGATCATACATCCTCATTCTCTTCTGGTTCGTCATTCTCCAATTTGTGCATGGTTACTCCGGCATATCCATAAATAGCAACAACTATTGCTGTCAGCCAGCATAATACCGCATATGGCGCATATTCCAGAGCCGAAATTCCCAACGTGGCATAAACAAACACACCACTGCTGTTCCAGGGTATTAGGGGTGCCGTAAGAGTACCACCTCCTTCCAGAGTACGGGTAAGATTTTTCAACTTTAATCTTTTATCCCGATAAGACTCCTCAAACATTTGACCCGGTAAAATTACAGCCAAATACTGATTTGCTCCAAAAATATTAATAAAAAGTGATGTTCCAAGCACGGTTAAAGTAAGGTTTCCAATTGTTCTGACAAGGGAGGAAAGCTTAATAACAATACTATGCAACATTCCGGTGCTATCCATTATTCCTCCAAATGCCAGAGATATTAATGCCAATGAAACGACATTATACATGCTCTCCATACCGCCTCTTGAAAAAAGGGCATCTGTTTCTTCATTTCCAGATTCCAAAACAAACCCGGAATATACAGTATCAAAAAGAGCGGTAAAACTACCTCCCTGAATAAGTATAAAAACAACCCCACCGGACAGGACTCCAGCAATCAGGCTGGGTATGGCAGGAACTTTTCTTAAAATCAAAAATATTACTATTATGGGAGGAACAAATAACCAAACAGAGATATTGAAATTATCCACAATGCTTTTGGTGTATATTGAGACATCACTCCCCTCTCCATTTCCGACAAATAGAATCCCAATTACAGCATAGACTGCAAACGAGACAATCAGTACAGGAATTGTCGTGTAAAGCATATGCCTTATATGTTCAAACAGGTTTACTCCCAGTACCGATGGAGTAAGGTTTGTCGAATCGGACATGGGTGATATTTTATCTCCAAAGAAAGAACCGGAAACTACAGCACCGGCAGTTATAGCAGGAGGAATTCCAAGTCCCTGGCTAACTCCCATAGCGGCCACCCCTATTGTGCCTATTGTTGACCATGAACTTCCGGTAATCAGAGCCATAAAGGCAGAAAACAACAATATCAGAGGAAGAAACCATTGTTCAATCAGAAACACAAATCCATAATACATTAAAGCCGGGACAATTCCGCTGGCAATCCAAACAGAAATTAACATCCCTATGATCAATAAAATGATAATGGATGGAATCGTTCTGTTGATAGCTGACTTAAATCCATCTTTTATTGTGTCCCATCTATATCCATAGAAATAAGCACAAAGACCGGCACTTGCAGCTCCCAAAAACAAGGAAAAGTGAGGTTGAGCATCAAATTTAAAGACAGAAAAACCAAGAGAAACTCCTGTTACAACAATTGGTATAAGAGCCAGCCAGAAAGGGGGAGTTGGTAAATCCCAATTTTTATACATAGACAATTGCGATGAATAATTATATTCACTAAATATATAGATTAATAATCAGCATCCCAAAAATCATACTTCCCGGGGTCAATATTTCCACCTGAGATAATTACACCAACACGTTTTCCTTCAAAAAATTCACGGTTCTCCATGATGGCTGCCATTGGAACTGCAGAGGAGGGCTCTGCGAGTATTCCAGCATGTTTTCGAAGCATCACCATCGCGGCTTTAATAGACATTTCAGAAACTGTAAATATTTCATCTACATTCTGTTTTATGATAGAAAATGTCAGTTCACTTAACGATGTAAGCAAACCATCGGCTATGGTTTGCGGATTTACAGGCCGAACCAGAGTGCCTGAGTAAAAGGATCTACAAGCATCATCGGCATTCTCCGGCTCAGTACCAATAACCTTACAAGCAGGGTAAATTCCTTTCACAGCTATTGACGTACCGCTTAACAGTCCACCGCCTCCAACAGGAGTTAAAACGTAATCAAGTTCACCGGTATCCTTAATCATGTCCAGAGCGGCCGTTCCCTGTCCGCAAATCACATTAAAATCATCATACGGATGAATAAAAACCGCTCCTGTATCCTTCACCACTTTCGACAGAACCTCTTCACGTGCTTTCAGGGTTGGTTCACAGAAAGTGATATGACCTCCCATCTCTTTTACGTTTTCCACCTTAACAAGAGGAGCCGTTTCGGGCATGACAATGTGGGCTTTTATCCCGCGCATTGCAGCAGCATAGGCCAATGCTGCTGCATGATTGCCGGATGAATGGGTGGCTACTCCACGTAAGGACTCTTCCTGGCTCAAACAAAACACAGCGTTTGTGGCTCCTCTAAATTTAAACGCACCAGCCTTTTGCTGGTGCTCGCATTTAAAGAAAAGGCGTCCATGCAGCAAACGATTTATAATAGTACTCTCAATTACAACCGTTTGACGAACATATGGTCTGATTCTTTCGTGAGCATTTAAAATATCCTGAAAAGTTGGATGAATCATAGTTAAATCATGACTAATTTCTCAAATATAAGAAATTCAGATGGAGATTGCACACTCCGGTGGAATCGCAATTTCAGCTAAAAAAAAGCCTCTACAATTAAAGGAGAAATAACCGGAAGCACAAATATTAAATATGCTTACATATTTAAACATTTTGCTCCCGGCCTGTACTTTGTGCTCCATGTGATTTAGAAATTTTAATCCGTGACAAAGTCCGGCTTAAAATAAAATTTCTATAACCAGCACTTTATTATCGGATAAGAAACTGCAACACCAACTGTTACAACTGAAGCCATAACCATTAATTTTATAAGGATATTCAGACTTGGCCCTGAGGTGTCCTTAAACGGGTCGCCAACAGTATCACCAATAACAGTCGCTTTATGCACATCTGATCCTTTACCTCCATGATTTCCTTCCTCAACGTACTTCTTGGCATTATCCCACGCACCACCAGCATTCGCCATAAATATGGCCAAAGCAAAACCACTGGATATTGTTCCCAACAACAATCCTGCGATACCAGGAACCCCAAAAATGATTCCAACAATAACAGGAATAAATAATGCTATTACAGATGGTAATATCATTTCCCTTTGGGCACCACGAGTTGAAATCTCAACACATCTAGCGTAATCTGGCTCTTCCGTACCTTCCATAATTCCCGGGCTTGCTTTAAACTGCCGGCGAACCTCATCTACCATTTTTTGAGCAGCCCGTCCCACTGCATTCATCGTCATACCGCTAAAAATGAAAACCGACATGACACCTAAAAACATTCCTACAATAACAGTTGGGTTCATCAGGTGTATTTGATAATGCTGAACAAAATCAAGAAACTCAGCGTCAATAGCAGGCACGCCATTGATCAATTCATATGGCATATCGAGGAATTTTACAAACATCATACGCACCTCCTCAAAATATGATGCTAAAAGAGCAAGTGCCGTAAGAGCGGCACTGCCAATGGCAAAGCCTTTTCCTGTAGCTGCAGTTGTATTTCCTAAAGAATCCAAAGCATCAGTACGCTTACGAACCTCATCACCAAGATGACACATCTCTGCATTTCCTCCGGCATTATCAGCAATTGGGCCATATGCATCTGTGGCCAGCGTGATTCCAAGAGTTGAGAGCATGCCCACAGCAGCAATTCCAATACCATAAAGTCCCTTATTTAATTGTGCCATGGTAAAATCGAAACCAGTTGCAAACGAAAAAGCAAGCGTGATGCCCACCACAATAATAATTAGAGGAACAGCAGCTGATATAAGACCGGTTCCAATGCCACTTATAATAACTGTTGCAGGTCCGGACTCTCCGGCTTCTGCAATTCGCCTGGTGGGTTTATATGCAGATGCAGTAAAATACTCCGTTGACTGTCCAATGGCGATACCTGCCAAAAGACCAGTTACTATGGATCCCCAAACTCCTGCATAGTTTGGCATATTCAAGAACCTCAGAATAAAGAAAGAAGCAATTACAATTAAAAAGGCGCTAAAATTAACCCCAAACCCAAGTGACTTTAGCAAATCTTTTTGAGTGGCACCTTCCCGTGTACGAACCATAAAAACACCAGCGATGGATAAAAGTGTTCCTACTGCGGCAATCAACATGGGTGCCAACACCGCATTGAGCTGAACGGCCTGATTATCAATATAGGCGGCAGCACCCAGCAAAGCTGTAGCTAATATAGAGGCGGCAAAAGACTCAAACAGATCGGCTCCCATCCCGGCAACATCACCTACATTATCTCCAACATTGTCGGCAATGGTGGCAGGATTACGCGGATCATCTTCCGGTATGCCTGCTTCAACTTTCCCAACCAAATCTGCCCCAACATCTGCTGCTTTGGTATAAATACCTCCACCAACACGGGCAAACAATGCCTGTGTTGATGCTCCCATACCAAATGTAAGCATTATGGCGGTGATGGTCATCAACTTATACCCTCCATCCATTTCAGGAATAAAATGATTTAGAACCAAGAACCAGGCTGAGATGTCCAATAAAACCAAACCAACCACCACCAAGCCCATAACAGCACCGCTTCGAAATGCCAGTTTTAGTCCCCCATTCAGCGAAGTACGGCAAGCATTAGCCACCCTGGCCGATGCATAAGTGGCTGCCTTCATGCCAAAAAAACCGGCCAGTCCTGAAAAGGCTCCTCCGGTAATAAAGGCAAAAGGCACCCATTTATTTTGAACGCCTAAACCATAAGCCAGTATTGAGAAAATTACAGTGATAACAAGGAACACAATGATTACAATTTTGTATTGCTGCTTTAAGTATGCCGATGCTCCTTTTCGAACATGGGCAGCAATCCGTTTCATGTCATCAGTTCCCTCGGAACTTTTCATCATTTGCCTGAAAAACCACCAGGCAAAAAAGAGCGCAAATAGCGATGCAATTGGAACAATTACAAAAACTGAAGTAAGCATAGGCGATAGTTTTTAGTTATTCAATCTGATATTTTCAATTCTGATAAACAGCTAATTCTTCAGATTGGATTCTCAACTTCACATCCACCATATCTCTGAAACCAATATTCAAAAGATCAATTTCACTTTTCACCCCTGATGCAATCAATAAATATCGAGGTTAAGAATTCTTCGAATTCTTAACCTCATTCGTCTCTTTTAAAGATAAAAAGAAATAATGGCTATCCCAAACGGGTTTTCGCACTATTTAATTTAAAAAGAGAATTTGCAAAATGAGTGTGATGTCTTAAGGCTATATATTCCCCTACGTTAGGTCACACACAATTTTGAAAAGACATTGAGTCTTTAAACCATCAACTTGAATGTAATATCAATTATACGGACTGGAAACCAGAATGGTTATAGAAAAAGAGAGGCTGTAACGACAAAAATTAAGCTGCTTTACAGCAGCTTTCTTAAATAGAGCTATGATTAAAATCCCGGCATCAGGTTAAAGCCAATTTCACCTCTGTGGAAACGTTGCTGAAAAAAAGGAATTGCGTAATAGGTTTCAAGCACCATAACTCCAAAAATATTAAATCGAAATGTAACACCTGTACTCATTACCGGTATTCTGTTTTCATCACTGTTGGAAGTAAGCGAAAAAACCGGAGCACTTGTTTCATCCCAACTAATACCGCCATCCATAAAAAGAGCCATTTCACTGACAAATAGCCCTGAACGAACCATAGCAAAGTCCATGGGGCCGCTAAATGGAAGTCTCCACTCAAAATTCCCCAGCAACAATCTAGAACCAGCCAACTGATTAAAAGAGATAGAACGCCCCTCAACCGTTTCAGATGAATAACTGGCAGAAGTATTGTACCCCCTGATCAACCAGGGATATCCTAAAAACAATCTGTAAAACCTGTTGTCATCAGCATCCTGACCATATCGCCCGTAATGATATACCCTGAGAGCAAAACTATTGGGCCGAACAAACCAGTATTTCCGATAATCGAATAGAAAACCCCGGTAATTCATATCGTTAAAATATTGTTCAGCCTGAACTCTGAAGCGATGCCCATCAACCGGAGAGGTTATACCAAAACGGGAATTATCGGAAACAAAAGCCAAATCAAACGTACCAACACCAAAGGATGGCGGTGATTCTACGCGCTCACCTGCAGCGCTATAAACCGGATAGTAAAAGGATGGTGTGGAAATACGCTCGGTTCGGTATGTGTAAAAAGCATAGGCAACACCTGCTTCAATTCTACGGTATCGATTTAATGGCCAATTTGAAAATGTGGCAAACTTATCCTCAAAAATGCGTCTGCTATAAAAAACCAACTCTCCCCGGTCGTTAATGTCCGGATCACCATTCTCATAGGTATAATAACCGGTTCGGTATGGAATATGGGAGAAACTTCCACCTAAACGCAATCGCCGGCTTTGGTTCATATAAGCCAGCTGACCACCAAAATCATGAATCCTTCCATTGATACTTACAGCAGTATAAAGTAAGTTTCGCCCTAATATATCGCTGAACAGAGCCTCCACACTTCCGGCCATCCCGGTTCCAAACCTTCCGGTTGAAACGCCTACGCCCATGTTCCCTATGTAATCAAGTTGAAATTGTCGCCTTAAACGCGATTGAGAAGCTTCTACAGATGGCTCAAAACCAGGTGACATCTCTAACAAGTTTTGCTCTACAAGAGATAAATTTGCTGAATAGGGAACTAGGCGAGCAGCATGATTATTCTTTTGTCGGTCAGTGATGGGTCTCGAAAGAGACCATAAATTATCAAAAGTGGTTTTGATAATTTGAAACTCGCCACCCCACAAAAGGTTATAATATAACGTATTTCCTCCAAACCCCATAGCAGGGGAAAGTTCAGTCATGCCTGTTATCCCTGTAGGATAATCAGTTATTTGTCGCAAAAATCCTGTTTCAATTTCAAAGGCATACAGATTTCGCCGACCATCGCGATTGGAAAGAAATACCACATGCCGGCCATCGGGAACCGGAATTGGATTTAAATTCCTCGCACCGTCAAATGTAAAATGCACAAGCGCTTCACCGGACCCAGGATTCAATTCGGCAATATTATAAAACCCTCCGGTGCGTGATGTTTGCCAGCGGGAAGGTTCGTCGGTGGAAAACCAAATGGTTTTCCCATCGGGCGACCAGGCAGGTTGTATGGCTGCCCAGTTATTGTTGGTGAGGTTTCGACAAGATCCGCTTTCTAAATCCAATAGAAACAAGTCACTTTGCAGGCCGGTTTGTCCCGAAAAAACAATACTGCGGCCATCGGGAGACCAGGCCGGGTAACTTATGGCTGAAACGCATTCGGGTGAAATTTCACGTTTTACCCTTAATCGTTCCACATCATATATGACCAGAACCGAGCGTCCTTTTGAATAGGCAACAAAGGCAATGTGACGATTATCGGGGGACCAGCTTCCGGCAGTTTCCAGAAAATTGAGTGCATCAATTTCACTGTGACGCGTTGAACTGAATACTTTCTTTATAATTTTCCCTGTGGTAGCATCTGCTAAAAAGAGATCCAGACCATAAATATCCTTTTCCGATAAGAAAACAATATATTTTCCATCTGAACTAACGGAAGGGCTTAAATTATATCGTCCGGCATTTTGCCTGGTTATAAGACGATTTCCAATGATATTATAAGTGCTATCGTTAACATTCTCCAGCAAGTGATTTCGTAAAGTTTGTTCCCAGTCTGCAGCAAAATCCTCCGGGGTTACAAACAAAACATCTCTCAATGCCTGACGGTAACCTTGCCGGGCTGTTGCGCGAAACAGACGAAGAATATATTGCTCTCCATATTTATAGCTGACATAAGCCCAGAAAGCCTGCCCAAACCGATAGGGCGAATAACGATGAGAGGCTGTCATTTGCTCTAATGTTGGGAAGCTGTTTCGCATCAGTGCATCCCTCATCCAAATGGCCGTTTGTGCATCCACACTCCCAATCGAAAGATATTCAGCCATCCCTTCAATCATCCACAATGGGATGTTTTGTATAGATGATAATCCAGTACCGGCTCCTGAGGTTAAGTTATTAAATTGAAAAGCATGAACCAATTCATGACCTAGAACATGGTTGGTTTGTTGCCATGTAAAACCCATGGGCATAACAACCCTGTTCTTCAACCCCTCAGTAACACCTCCAACTCCAACTCCAATATGGCTCATGATGGCCGTAGTTTGTTGAAAATCGGCATGATTATCATAAAAGATGATCGGACTTCGGGTTAAAAAAGTATCCAGAAATATTTGCTGATGAAACCGATACCATCTTTCGGTCATTGCAGCCAGTTGATTTACCACAGAGTCATCATCAAAATAGTGATAAATTTGGAAATGAGGGGTTTCTATCAATTGGAAATCAAAGGTGCGGTAAAAAGGTTTATTCTTCCCGAAATACTGACCAGAAACAGTTATCGGAAGAATCAGAAGTACCCCTGAAAGAATAATATACCGCAGCCACGACATCAAAATATAGGTGTTTTATGAAATTGACTGTTAAAACAGATAACCAGAACATTAGAAATCTGATCGATAGACTAGTCAAAACAAACTTATAGTCACTTTATACAGTCAACATTAACTCAATCTATCCACTAAACTGATCTATATATCCCTAATTTTCGGAATTATCTTCAAAACAATAATACTTTTAACAGCCTAAGTCATCTCAAGGTTACACGCACAACCACCGGTAAATGATCGGATGGAAATCGTCCATTGAGAAAATCGGTTAATGCTCCATACTTATGAACTCTGAAATGCCCGGAAACAAAAACAAAATCAATCCGGTTATTCAACGGTGCATTTAAATCAAAACCATTAAACGTACCTACAGGGCCGTATGGGGGTAACTCAGTTATATCATAAGCATCATATAGAAAACTGTTGATGACATTATATGGTTCAGTACCGGGAGTGGAGTTTAAATCAGTAGTAAAAATAACAGGATAACCATCAGCAATCTCTTCTATTTTTGTTCTCACAAGTTCTGATGACCTTTGGCGAGCCTCAACCCCCCGATGATCATAATGTGCATTAAAAACAAAAAGAGTATCTCCCGATGTAAAATCCTTTAACTTTACCCAGGTGCAAATCCTATTCAATGCTGCATCCCAACCCCTTGAAGGGATCTCTGGTGTTTCACTTAACCAGAAATCACCATAATCCAACAAGCCAAAACGGTCGGTTTTGAAAAAAATAGTAGAATGCTCCCCCCCGGTAAAGCCATCATCTCGTCCCCCTCCTACATAGGCAAACTCCTCCATCTCCGTCAGGTCTTCAATCTGGTTAAACAGCAATTCCTGGGTTCCAATAATATCAAATTCATGATATCTGATCAACTGCATCACAAAATCGCGACGATTTGGCCACGCGTTGTCACGATCACGCCGGGTATCATACCGCAAATTAAAAGACGACACGTTAATGGGCAAGTTCTCTTGCGCCTCTGCCAAAAGCATTGAAAATGAAATAAGAAACAGAAAAACGAAACGAAATATCATAACAAAATCAAATTATGTGAATTTATTAGAATACAGGAAAGATACATTTTAATTCAAAATTTACAAAAACCATGCTATTAAGGATGTACTTTAGGCATGAAACAAAAAAAAAGGAATCTTACGATTCCTTTTTTATAAAATTCATTCGATTTTATCTCATCAACCCGCTTTAAGAAGAGCGATGTTGGCTTTTTCAATTTTTTCGCGTGCAAACTCAATGGTGATTTCCAACTTTCCCGTTTTTTTCCCGGGACTTTCAAACATATAATCCATCATAATGGTTTCACAAATAGAACGCAATCCTCTGGCACCGAGCTTGAACTCCACGGCCTTATCCACAACATAATCCAGCGCCTCGTCCTGAAAATGGAGCTCTATTTTATCCATTTCGAACAATTTGACATACTGCTTTACTATGGAGTTTTTAGGTTCTGTCAGAATTTTGCGTAGAGTACTCCTGTCAAGAGGATTAAGATAAGTAAGAATCGGCAAACGTCCTATGATTTCAGGAATCAGTCCAAAAGCTTTTAAATCCTGCGGTGCGATGTACTGCAACAAGTTATCAGGATCGATGGCATCTCTGGTTTCCGAAGCTTTGTATCCAACTACCCGGGTATTAAGTCTCTGCCCGATTTTCCGTTGAATTCCATCAAATGCACCCCCACAAATAAAGAGAATATTTTTTGTATCCACCGGAATCATTTTCTGATCAGGATGCTTACGCCCTCCTTGCGGTGGTACATTAACGACTGCTCCTTCCAGCAGTTTCAACAATCCCTGTTGAACACCTTCACCGGACACATCCCTTGTGATGGATGGATTATCGCCTTTCCTTGCGATTTTATCTATCTCATCAATAAACACGATGCCCTTTTGTGCGGCTTCAACATTATAATCGGCAGCTTGTAGAAGTCGCGTAAGAATGCTCTCAATGTCCTCTCCAACGTAACCTGCTTCGGTTAGCACCGTAGCATCTACAATGGTAAAGGGCACATGCAACATTCTGGCGATGGTACGTGCCAGTAATGTTTTTCCCGTACCTGTTTCTCCAACCAACACAATGTTAGATTTTTCAATCTCCACCTCATCTGAGGAGGAAGGCTGCATTAACCTTTTATAGTGGTTATAAACAGCTACCGAAAGATACTTTTTCGCTTCATCCTGACCAATGACATATTGATCAAGAAACTTTTTAATCTCCTTTGGTTTTAACAGATCAATACCTTTAACGTCAAAAGAATCATTTTTATTAAACTCCTCTTCAACAATGGCTTTGGCCTGTTCAACACAACTGTCGCAGATGTGTCCTGACACACCTGCGATCAGTAAATTTGTATCTTTACGGCTTCTGCCGCAGAATGAACATTTATCCATAATTATCCTCTACTTCTTCTTCTCACGAACCAACACATCATCAATCATTCCGTATGCCTTAGCTTCTTCAGCTGTCATCCAGAAGTCACGGTCAGAGTCTTTTTCAATCTTCTTGTAGGTATTACCTGAATGTTCGGCAATGATGGTGTATAACTCTTTTCTGAGTTTTACAATTTCTCTTGTGGTAATTTCAATATCAACGGATTGTCCCTGTGCACCACCCATCGGCTGATGGATCATGATACGAGAATGCTTCAAAGCTGAACGTTTTCCTTTAGTTCCGGCAGTAAGCAAAACTGCTCCCATTGAAGCAGCGATTCCGGTACAAATAGTTGCCACATCAGAAGAGATGTACTGCATGGTGTCATAAATACCTAATCCTGCATATACCGATCCCCCCGGGGTATTAAAATAAATTGAAATATCCTTAGTTGGATCTGCAGAATCCAGATACAGCAACTGAGCCTGAATGATATTGGCCACATAATCGTCGACGGGTAAACCAAGGAATATGATTCTGTCCATCATCAGTCTGGAGAAAACATCCATACTGGCAATATTAAGCTGACGCTCCTCAATAATAGTGGGTGATATGTAGCTGTTAGCAATAGACATGTATTTGTCCATCACCATGCTACTTATACCTATATGCTTGGTAGCGTATTTGTAAAAATCCTTAGGGTCACTCATATTTGTGTCAAATTAATGTTAGTAATCCGCTAATTTAATAAATGTTTTGCTCACATCTTTCGCGAAAACCATTAATTGTTCTCAAACAGTTTATTAAACTCTTCACGCGAAATCTCCTTTGGATCGAGTTTAACAGACTCCTTCACAAACTCCATCACCTTCTCAGAAAGAGCGCCTTCGGCAAATCTGCGTCCATGATCCTGATTTTTCATCATATCCATGGCGTATCCTTCGATGTGCTCATCAGGCAGATTGGTTAAACCATACTGCATAAACTGAACGCGAGCTGATTTTTTAGCAAACTCAACCACATCTTTCTCTTCAATTTTCAACTCATTGGTGCGGATGATTTCATTTCTGATCAGTTGCCATTTCAGATCCTCAAGGAATTTAGGCATATCGTTATCAATCTGCTCATCAGAAATTTGCTCTTCACCTCTGTTGGTGGCTTTCATCCAACGTTTCAGGAATTCTGCAGGCAAATCCATTTCAATTTTTCCTGTTAGTTTTTCCCGTGCATCGGCAGAAAATCTGTATTCAGACTCCATTTCAAAAGTCTTTTGCATATCTTCCTTCACCCGTGTTTTCATCTCCTCTTCCGATGTAACGGCTCCCTCTCCAAAAAGCTTATCAAACAACTCCTGATTAAGCTCGGGGTCAATATGCTCGGTTATTTCCTTAATGGTAAAGCGGAATGAACCTGAAACATCAGCAGCCTGCTCTTTGGTTACTTTCAGAAGATACGAGATCTCTGTATCGTTGGGAAATGCTTTTTTGGGATCAAAAATAATATCGTCACCCACTTTCTTACCAACAAACTCTTTCTTAGCCTTTTCATCTTTGATGATGGCCAGAGACATAACTGAATCTTCAGCCGTAATGCCCTCTTCGATGGCATTACCTTCGGCGTCAACCTGCACGAAGTCACCTTTCACCAACGACTCTTTACCAACTACATCAACATTCTGGCTGGTTCCGAAACGGCTGGTCAGCGTTTTAATCTGTCCATCCACCATATCATCAGTTACTTCGATGGTATAGTAAGGAATTTTTTCTCTTTTTGTAAGTTTCACCTCAATTTGCGGCGACAGAGCAATGTCGAAAGCAAACTCAAAGCTATCCTGTGTATCGAAATCGATGGGTTGTTGCGACTCACTTGGAAGAGGCTCACCCAATATATTCAATTCATTTTCTGTTAAAAAATTTGAAAGATTCTCAGAAACCAGTTTGTTGATTTCATCTACTAAAACAGCGTTCCCATACATCTTTTTCACAAGACCTGAAGGCACCTTTCCGGGACGAAACCCTGGCATATTGGCTTTTTTCTGGTATGATTTTAACACGTCAGCCACACGCTTTTCATAATCGTCCTTTTCGATGGTCAGTTTAATTACCGCGTTAAGGTCGTCAATGTTTTCCCTTACAATGTTCATTCGAAAATAATTAAAAATTAGTTATGAATTGGCCGAATTGACCGCTTTACATCACAAAGCAGCCAGTTTTGGTTCTATTATTTCAGCGCAAAGATAATGAAGCATTTACAATGTAACAAGTATGCCTTTGACATTCCCCTGTGTTGAGCAGCTTTTATCTGCTAAAAAAATCAAAATATTAAGGGGATTTCTTAATTGTAATATGCAGAAATTACAAAACCGCCTACTCCCGATTATAAGTCGTTCGTCAGGCGGTTTTATATTTTTAAAGTGCGGACGAAGGGACTCGAACCCCCACGCCTTTCGGCACTAGATCCTAAGTCTAGCGCGGCTACCAATTACGCCACGTCCGCTTAATTGCGGTGCAAAAATAAATGCTTTTTTTTAATTCGCCAAAACATCGACCGCTTTTTTTAAAAAAATCATCATTCTACCTGAAAAGTTCTTCTGCGCAAGATGAAATCATCTCCCAGGTATACCCTTCTCACATCGGGATCATCTGCCAACTCTTCTGCAGTTCCAGCTTTAAGAATATCTCCTTCGAACAACAAATATGCCCTGTCGGTAATAGAAAGAGTTTCATGCACGTTATGGTCAGTTATCAGGATACCAATGTTTTTAAACTTCAGTTTTGCTACAATCTCCTGAATATCTCTAACCGCGATAGGATCTACCCCTGCAAAAGGCTCATCCAAAAGAATAAATTTAGGATTAATTGCCAGGGCTCTGGCAATCTCGGTACGACGACGTTCCCCTCCGGAAAGCTGAATTCCTTTACTTTTACGAATATGGGTAAGGCTAAATTCCTCCAGCAACTCTTCTACCCTGTGCTTTTGATATTCCTTGGAAAATTTGGTCATTTCCAAAACCGATCTGATGTTGTCTTCAACACTCATGGTACGAAAAACACTGGCCTCCTGTGCCAGATACCCAATACCTTTTTGAGCGCGTTTGTAAACGGGCTCCCTGGTAATTCGCTCTTCGTTCAGATAAATCTCCCCTGCATTTGGCTCAATCAGCCCTACCATCATATAAAAAGTGGTGGTTTTTCCAGCTCCATTTGGCCCCAACAGTCCCACAATCTCGCCTTGCTTAACCTCAACCGAAACACCTTTTACTACCGTCCGGTTTTTGTATCTCTTAACCAGATCCTTTGTATGTAATACTAAACCCTGATCTTCCATAGAATTTTAGCTATATCAGTTTTAAGCCGGCATTCTATGCCATGGCTTTTTTCCTCTCAACTCTTTTAGCAATAACTATACCAGCTTCGTATAAAACAATCAGCGGTAAGCATACCATGATTTGGCTGATCATATCGGGCGGGGTGATAATGGCTGCCAGTGCAAGAACTATCACAATGGCATGCCTGCGATACTTTTTAAGAAATTCAGCAGTAACCAGTCCTACCTTGCTAAGGAAATATATGAATATTGGTAACTCAAACATCACTCCACTTGCCAGAACTATAGAAGAGATAGTGGACACATAGGAACCAAAGTTGATGATGTTCTCAACGCTTTCACTAACCTGATAGTTTCCAAGAAAATAAACAGACAGAGGTGTGATGATATAATAGGCAAATAAAATACCGAGTGAAAATAGAATACTGGCAAAGAATATGGCACCCCGACTGTGCTTCACCTCATTTTCGTATAAAGCAGGCCGGACAAATCTCCAGAATTCCCAAAATATATACGGAAAAGAGATCACCAGTCCCGTGATAAAAGCCACCCAAATGTGCATCACAAACTGTCCTGACATCTGGATATTCTGAAATTTAAGCTGTTCTTGATTGATGCATAAAACAGGGAGATTAAGAACCTCCGAAATGCGACACAATAATTGATTGGTAAAAAAATCCGGCCGACTGGGACCCAAAATCACCACATCAAATACAAAGCTTTTAAAAACAAAAGCAAGTATTGCAAACACAAATATTGAGGCGAACGAACGAATAATGTGCCATCTCAACTCTTCAAGATGATCAAGAAATGACATTTCAGTTTTTTCTTTTTTAGCCATAGCAGGGATTTAGTCTTTCAGCCATCCTTTAATTTGCAATTAAAATACAAATTAATAAAGTGCGAAGATAATGTGCTAACTGTTATTGCGAAAATAATTTTTATAAATAATGATGACTTGACCTATTTAGGTCATAGGCAATCACACTTGATCCGGTAAAAAATTCAACCCGATTTTCATTTTTTTGTAACAACTGATTGTTGGATATGATAAAAAGTTTTTATAATTTCAATAATAGTTTTAAGAAAGGTAATTGCCATATATCAACTCTGGGATTCTATTAAACAAAGCCATCTTATTATAGATTTAAGGTATCATATTACATTATCCCTTTTCAGGGAAATATACCCACAACAAGAATAAGATACCAATTGGAAGGGAAATGAATATTTTCCTTCCTGCATGAAGAAATTAAACCTTATGAAATCATAAGGTTTAAAAATAAAGCGACCGGGAGATTACTTTAATCAGGAACACTTCCGGGACAATATAACGAAGTAAAACACAGATAAAGCCCCCCGGAATAAAGAATTACATGATGTTGTTGTATCAAAAACAATGTGATTCACAGGAAGACCGATATTTAGTTATTTTAAGTTATATTTGTCTGTTTTTTTGAGAGATGGGAAAAATCCGGCTCTGGTAAGCCGATAGTTAGTTGAATTTAAAAAGAAGAACACGCGATCTAAGTTATGACTAAACAGATCAACTTAAAAGCTCACTTGAAGCAACATTTTGGTTTCGAAACCTTTAAAGGAAATCAGGAAGAAATTATAAAAAATGTTCTTGCAGGTAATGATACATTTGTATTAATGCCAACAGGTGGCGGAAAATCACTTTGCTACCAGTTGCCATCCATGATTTTGGATGGCACGGCCATCATTATCTCCCCACTTATTGCCCTGATGAAGAACCAGGTAGATGCCATGAGAAATTTTGGAGAAGATGACGGGATCGCTCACTTTCTGAACTCTTCCTTAACCAAATCGGCCATTACACAGGTTAAAGAAGATGTGTTGTCGGGGAAAACCAAGTTGTTATACGTTGCTCCTGAGTCATTGACAAAGGAGGAGAACATACTTTTTCTCAAACAGGTTAAAATATCCTTTTACGCTGTTGATGAGGCTCATTGTATTTCTGAATGGGGACACGATTTCCGCCCGGAATATCGCCGCATTCGCCCCATTATCAATGAAATTGGGAATGCTCCCCTGATCGCATTAACAGCCACTGCTACACCAAAAGTGCAGCATGACATACAAAAAACGCTGGGGATGTTGAATGCCTGCGTTTTTAAATCATCATTTAACAGGCCCAATCTCTACTACGAAGTAAAACCAAAGGTTCATGCTTCGAAGGAGATCATCAGGATTCTGAAGGAAAATATAGGTAAATCGGCCATCATCTATTGCCTGAGCAGAAAAAAAGTAGAAGAACTGGCGGAAATGCTCATTGTAAACGGGATTAAGGCATTGCCTTATCATGCCGGGATGGACGCTTCTACCAGATCGGGAAATCAGGATAAGTTCCTGCACGAAGAGGTTGATGTCATTGTAGCCACCATAGCATTTGGAATGGGGATAGACAAACCCGATGTACGCATTGTTATGCACTACGACATTCCCAAAAGCCTTGAAGGATATTATCAGGAAACTGGTCGTGCGGGACGTGATGGCGGTGAAGGACGTTGCATCACTTTCTACAGCTACAAAGACATACAGAAACTGGAGAAGTTTATGCAGGGTAAACCTTTGGCCGAACAGGAGATTGGAAAACAGTTGCTGTTTGAAACCGTTGCCTATGCCGAAACCTCACTATGCCGCAGAAAACTTCTGCTTCACTATTTTGGTGAAACCTACAAGGAAGATAACTGCGATACTTGCGATAACTGCCTGCATCCAAAAGAACAATTTGATGGCCAGGATTCCATTGTGAAAATGATTAAGGTAATACAAGTTATCAAGGAAAAATTCAAAGCAGAACACGTGGTGGATATCCTCACAGGAAGAGTCACCAGCAGTGTAAAATCTTACAACCATGAAGATTTGGAACTCTTTGCATCCGGCAAAGAGGAGGATGGAAAATATTGGAATGCCGTAATCAGACACGCCCTAATTGCAGGCCTCATCACCAAAGAGATTGAGAACTATGGTTTACTGAGAATCAGCCAAAAAGGTCTGGATTACCTTGTCAAGTCCTATCCAATCATGCTGACCAAAAACCATGATTATGATGAGATGGAGGAAGAAACCAGAACAGCCGGGGGAACAGCGGCAGTTGACCCGCAGCTATTTTCAATGCTTAAGGACTTACGAAAACTCATCTCCAAAAAGCTCAACCTTCCACCATTTGTGATTTTCCAGGACCCATCATTGGAGGCCATGTCAACCTACTATCCCATTACACTGGATGAACTCCAAAATATGCCGGGCGTTGGAGCAGGTAAAGCCAAACGATTTGGGAAGGATTTTGTGGATTTGATAAAAAGACATGTGGATGAAAACGAGCTTGACAGACCCATTGATTTAGTAGTAAAGTCGGTTGCCAATAAATCCAAACTAAAAATCTCGATCATTCAAAGCATCGATAGGCAAGTGCCCCTTGATGACATAGCCGAAAGCAAAGGCATAGAGATGAATGACCTCTTGAAAGAGCTGGAATCCATCGTTTACAGTGGAACCAGGGTCAACATCGACTACCATATTGATCAGGTAATGGATGAAGATCACCGTGATGATATTTTTCTCTATTTTAAAGAAGACGCAGAGACAGACGATGTTGCCTCAGCATTGGATGAATTAGGTGAAGAGGAGTATTCAGAGGAAGAGATCAGGATGGTGCGCATCAAATTCATTTCCGAAGTAGGGAACTAAAACCTCTTTCTTAACTGAAAACGAACCTCTCTGCTAACGTTGCCGGGAATTGTCATGTTTCCTGAACCTATTGTTTCCCTGTTGGCATAATGCCAACGGGAAAATCTCACCCACAAATCCAATCGACGAAGTGGTGTATATTTTACCATGGCAACCACTCTGTTTCCAACTCCATAGTATGAAGGAACACTAAAGCTGTAAAGCAAGTCGGGTTCATAGGCATAAATCCTCGTTTCATAATCATCAACATCCATCATGGCATACCTGAGGGTCGCATTCCACCTATCTCCGGGATGCCGGTAGCGAACATCCTGTGCCAAAAGAAAGCCGGGTGATTCAGTTCTTTCGCCAAACCTGGAAACATAATGGAAATCAGCGCGAGTTGTAAAACTCCACGTATTATCAGGAGAATATCTGGTTTGCAATCTGAACTGGTTTTGAACCAGTTCACCCGTTTCATAACCGGGATTAACCATGGGGATATTAACCATCTTGCTTCGGTAGCGGTATCTCAATAAATTTTCCCATCCTCTTGAAGGACGAAGGGTTAAAACAGACAGAAAATCATACCCGTTGGATGGTGATTTGGTTTGAAACCTGAGCCAGTTGTGTTCAAAATAGTCAATGTAAGCCGATAATGAGAGCCCTGCCGGCAACCCCAACTCCATTCCGGCATAAAACCCCGACTCCCCAGCCGGATTTCCGGCTTCGGTTAGCGGAGCTCCAAGCGGAGCGATGAAATCAACCGGAATGCGACGATACGCAACCGCCATATTTAGCTGACCCGATAAGGCAAAGAGTGTTCCGGTCCAAACAGCCGGCTCGGGGTTGTCGTTAAAAGCAACCTCCCCAAACCAATGCACATTATAAATGCTGCCTTGCCATCCAAACCAACCGTTTTGGTTTTTACTTCCCCTGAAATAGTGGATGTTGTATGGCCGGTCAACCGGATATAGTGGATACTCCAACTCATAATGCAAAAAGCCGGCATCTAGTATAAAACGTCCTGCATGCCATCGGGCAGAAATCCCGTAAATCTCCTCACGTGTTGTTTTACGTTGCTTAAGTTCTGTTAAAGTACGATGAAACCCATCTGTTTTGATACTTGTGATAAATCTGTTCCCATCATCATCTTCGCTGATTCTTCCGCCTACATTCTGAATGGAAACAAATGGAACAACTGTGAAGTTATCCGTTCCAAAAGCAATCAATCCCCCATTGAGCCCGCCACTCTCTGCTACCGATAGTGAAGGCCGATAAGACTGGTGGCGATTGCGGATGGAAGTTGTCATGGAGCTTTTACGGGGAGCCATAGCGGTTTGTAAAACCAATCCTTGACCCGTGCTCATGCGGTACTGGCCAACAATTACCTGCTTGACAATTCCATTGGGTTTCCACGACAAATACCCGGAAACATAATCGAGGGTATTTATCTGATTATTGAACATGGGCTCTCCGGCATCTTTCTCAGTTACAAATCCCAGCTCCACATCACGCATCGGCTCCATTTCCATTCGTGAATAGAGTTTCAGTTTATTCCCCTGAAAAGGCGTGGAACCATCCTCTCTCTCCCTGTACCCGGAAGGCGTTTCCAATACCCACTGGGAACGAAAAAACAGATCTCCCCTGCGCCTAAAGAATCGATGATCGTCATCCGGCTCCTCGTCAAATAACAACAACGGCTCAAGCAACATTATGGTACGTCGATCCAGCCCTTCAACAGCCTGAAGATCAAAGATTGTAACAAACTTCTCTAATTGATATCTTCGGAAAAGGATGGCTTCAATCTGGATGTCATTCAGGAAAAAAATCTGTTCCAGATCTTCTCGTCTAGCCCGGTTAATTCTCACCGGATTACGTGCCAACCGGATCAGTTCTTCGGTGAACCAGGTGAGATCGACATCTTCATCCAAATCAGCTGCCAGGCTTTCCATTATTTCTGATGCCCATAAGCGCAGGTCATCCTCATTTTGTCCGGCAGCAAAATGAAACATGCAGATATAAACAATACAGAGAACTGAGATTCTGACCATGGAGAAATGCGTTACCTTTTAATAACATATACAATTCCAAACGCCGAAGAGTACCCAAGTGCAGGATGATGATTTA
Organism: Alkalitalea saponilacus; assembly: GCF_900168165.1. GTDB lineage: Bacteria > Bacteroidota > Bacteroidia > Bacteroidales > Marinilabiliaceae > Natronoflexus > Natronoflexus saponilacus. The sequence goes on along the minus strand of NZ_FUYV01000001.1, from coordinate 310,613 downwards.
TTCCTGCGTCAAACCGAATCATTTCCCATTCCAATCCGGCTCCAAAAGCCAGACGGAATGGTGCCGACGAAACCCCTCCTCTCAGATTTACCTGCTGGTGAACCGGAGCTTCAACGCTAAAATTAACCACTGCATCCTCTTCCATCTCTTTAATCACCCCAAGTTCAAGAAACAACCCCGAGGATGGCTCATACAGAATGGAAGCTGCAGAATATGAAGCGTGGTATTCAGTATGATTGTCCAGATCCCATATTTGTCGCGAGGGATTTGCTGTAAAAAAACCTATGGCGAATTGTGAAGATGGCATAATTTGCAGACCGGCATCCATCAGAAAAATTCCATGATTTCCATAGGATTGCTGGTACCGAACCATTCGCGTACCTTTTATACCAAGCCGCAGCCAGGGAGCCATTTCACGTGCAAAAGAAATACTGTATTGCTGGAGATTAAAACTTGAAAATCCATATTGAGAAAACCCACCAGACACTACCCCGTATCTGCTGGGATAAACAGCAAAAGCCGCTCTGGAACTCAGTTTACTCAAATGAAAAACACTTTCATACCCGGCTCCTGCTGCCAAAACGGGATTGTGAGCCGTACCTGCCGGATTTGTAAAAAAAGCCCATGCATCCCCGCTCATAGCTCCCGATCGAACCATGATTCCATCCACCGGGGAATTGAAAACCTGAATCTGGCAGAAAACCACCGAAAGAGATAAAAAAGAGAAGAAGAAAAAGCAAAATAGAAACGAAATGATAAAACGAGATGAATGAAGCAGCAGTGAAAACGGGTTTCCGTTTTCATGCCTGAACTGACAGTTAATCTTTAAAGCAAACATCTTTCAAAATTTGGGTTAGTTAAGGTGTCAATATCAAGTCCAAATTAAAAAAATCCAAAATAATTGTCAATTGTTTGTTTAAACTTATCATCACCTCAACAACCCGGGTGAATTGAAACACTGCATCGACAAATACTAAAATCACAGAATCTTATCACATCCATGTGCTTCATTTTTCTTACATTTGTAACTTAAACCATATAGGAAATTACCATTAATGAAAAATATTCAGTTACTTGACAAGACCTTTAGCCTGTCAATCCCGGCAAGTGATATTAAAAAAGCCATTTGGGAGATGGCCGAAAAAATCAACCGGGAATTAAGAGATTCAGACCCTCTGATGATCTGCATCTTAAATGGATCATTTATGTTTTCAGCCGACCTGATGAAACTGATTGATTTCCCCTGCCAGATCAGCTTTGTTAAACTGGCATCATACGAAGGCACCGGAAGCACAGGTAAAGTAAAGGAACTGATTGGTTTTAACGAAGACTTAAAAGGCAGAACAGTGGTTCTTTTAGAGGATATTGTTGACACCGGCGTAACTGTTGAAAACTGTGTTAATCAGCTTAATAAAATGGGGGTAAAAGAAGTGGTGGTGGCATCACTCCTCTTTAAACCAGATGCTTTAAAAAAAGACATTAAACTTGATTATGTGGGGTTGAAAATACCCAACGATTTTATCGTTGGATATGGGCTTGATTACAATGGCTACGGTCGTAATCTTCCCGACATTTACAGCTTAACAGCTGATAATTAAAATGTCTCATCCATGATTTTTTTCTTCTGTTGAAGCAACAAATCTTGCCAAAATAATATGTTTGGTGCAAGTTGAGACTTAAAAATAGCTTAGAAAATCAGAAATAAATAACAGCCAAACAGTAACTAATCTATTAACCAAATTCTCACATGCAAAATGTAATTATTTTTGGCCCTCCGGGCTCCGGAAAGGGCACACAGAGTGAAAAAATCATTGAAAAATTCGGTTTTGCCCATATCTCCACAGGAGATATATTAAGGGCAGAAATTAAATCCGGAACTCCCCTTGGAGTCACAGCAGCTAAGTTTATTGACAACGGTCAGTTGGTGCCCGATGACCTGATTATAGACATGCTGGAAAACAAACTCAACACCCTTAACAACATGCCGGGTGTTATTTTTGATGGGTTTCCAAGAACCGTAGAACAGGCCAAAGCGCTTAAAGAGATGCTCGAAAAACGGGGTGAAAAGATCAGCGTAATGATCAATCTTGAAGTGGCTAAACCTGAACTTATTGACAGGCTTCTAAAACGAGGTCAGATTTCCGGTAGATCGGATGACAAACTGGAAACCATTGAGAAAAGAATCAAAGTGTATGAAAGTCAAACAACTCCGGTGATTGATTTTTATAAAAATGAGGGATCATATCATGGAGTAAAAGGGGTTGGCTCCATTGATGAAATATTTTCTTCAATAAGCGAATCCATTGAATCCTGTGTTTAATATTTGTTCAACAGGAAATAAGTAAAGCAATTTTTCTCTGTGGAACTCCGCAAAGACTTTAGCCATTCCTGTGTAATATCATTACACAGTATTGAGTGGGATTAATGTAGAGTTTCACAGAGTTTTTAAATATATTAATCATCATCATTTTCCCAGAACAAAAGAACCCATAGTTTTCTATTATAATAAAAAAAAACGTGTTTTCATATTATAACAAGTTTAGTTTAAACAATCATAAACAGAGAGATGGCCGGAAGTAATTTTGTTGACTATGTAAAAATATTCTGCCGTTCAGGGAAAGGCGGACCCGGATCGACCCATTTGCGGAGGGAAAAGTTTGTCCCCAAGGGTGGTCCGGATGGAGGTGATGGGGGGCGTGGCGGTCATGTGATTGTTCGCGGTAACCGTAATTTATGGACCTTAATTCACCTGAAGTTTCAGCGGCATGTATTTGCCGGACACGGAGAGTCGGGAAGTCGACAGCGCTCATCTGGCGCATCTGGCGAGGATAAGGTGATTGAAGTTCCTTTGGGAACTGTTGCCAAAGACGCAGAAACGGGAGAAGTTCTATTTGAAATAACCGAAGACGGGCAAGAAGTAATTTTGGCCAAAGGAGGCCGGGGCGGGTTGGGAAACTGGCACTTTAAATCATCAACCAACCAAACACCCCGTTATGCTCAACCCGGCGAAGATGCTGTGGAAATAGCAGCTATTCTGGAATTGAAAGTACTTGCAGATGTAGGGCTTGTAGGTTTTCCAAATGCCGGAAAATCAACGCTTTTAGCTGCCGTAAGTGCAGCAAAACCGGAAATTGCAGATTACCCGTTTACCACTCTCATTCCAAATCTTGGGATAGTGGAATACCGGGATTTAAAGTCCTTTGTGATGGCCGATATTCCTGGAATTATAGAAGGGGCGCATGAAGGGAAAGGCATTGGACTAAGGTTTTTGCGCCACATTGAGCGCAACTCCATTCTGTTGTTTATGATTCCGGCCGACAGCAAAAACATAAAGGATGAATACCGCATTCTTTTAAATGAGTTGGAACAACACAACCCGGAGTTACTGGATAAGCAGCGTATTTTGGCCATCTCCAAATCCGACTTCCTGGATAAAGAGCTGATACAGGAAATGTCAAACGAACTTCCGGAAATACCCCATGTATTCATTTCATCGGTAACGGGATATGGCATTCAGCAACTTAAAGATATGATCTGGAAAGAACTTGATCAATCCATATTGGAAAGGTAGTATCTCCTATCCTACATATTCGCTGGGCGATTTTTTATAGAATTTTTTAAACACTCGGCTAAAATACTTGGGATCATTAAACCCTATGCTATAAGCCACTTCGTTAATCGACAACTCTTTTGAGAGTAACATAGGAAGAGATTTTTTTAATCGGAATACAGTTATAAAGTCATTGGGGGAGAAATCCACCAATGCTTTTAATTTTTTATATAGTAACGAACGGCTTACAAACATCTGATCTGCAAACATTTCAACGCTAAACTCAGGATTTGAATACGCTTCTTCCATTACTTCATAGGCACGTGCCAAAAACTTATCGTCTAAAGTTTCAGTCTCTTTTTTATCGATATTTATTTCATTACTGTTTGCAAATTTTGATCTTAAACGGCGCCTTGATTCAATGACATTTGAAACTTTAGCTTTTAATATATCGAGGTTAAAAGGTTTGGAAACATAATCGTCGGCACCGGTTTGAATTCCTTGAAGCTGATCTTCAAGCAAAGCTTTAGCAGAGAGCATTATAACAGGAATATGACTGGTATATAGATTGTTCTTTATCTGTCGACACATCTCTATTCCATCCATTTCGGGCATCATCACATCACTGATGACTAAGTCGGGAGAGTGCTTCCTGGCTAGTTCGTACCCAATTTTCCCATTGGCAGCAAGAATTACCCGATAATTACTGCTAAGAGCATTGGCAATAAAGAGTGCCAATTCATTATTGTCCTCAACTACTAATATGGTCTCCTCCTCGTTATCAACATCGCTAAGTTCGTAATTAAATGGCTCCTTCTCACTGATGTTGTCATAAATCACCTGAACTCTGTTATTGAGATCAATCATGTCAAAAACAGGAATTTCATTCACTTCAGCTCCAGGGAAGTCTTCCTTTTCAATAGGCAAAGTAACTATAAACCGGCTTCCAGATTTTCCATTTTTGGTCACCATAATTGATCCATTGAGAGCTTCAACCAATTCTTTAGTCAGTGACAAGCCAATGCCGGAACCTTTGGTTCTGGCATCGTTTTCTCCTCGGTAAAACCGATTGAAAATTTTCTCAATTTCGTTTTCACCAATGCCCTTTCCTGTGTCATTCACTTCAATGGATAGAGAATTGAATGGTTTATCGTCTTTCATTACAGTTTCTTCGGCCACAATTAATTCAATCTTACCTTTGTGGGGAGTATATTTAAAGGCGTTTGATAACAAGTTATACAGTATATTCTCAACTTTTTCAGGGTCGAACCAACAAACGGGGTTTTGTAATTTGAACCTCAGTTCAAAATTAATTTCTCGTTGATTGGCAAGATTTTCGAATGCATGAAAAACCTCTTTTACGAATGTCTCAACATTTTCATTTACAATTCGGACACGTAAATTGCCTGTCTCAATTCTGCGAAACATCAACAACTGATCAATCAACAGATTAAGTCGGCGAGCATTCCGCTGAACCGACTGTAGCAGATCATTCGCGATACCGGGCAGATGAATCTCTTTTAACAACCTCTCAATAGGAGATATGATCAATGTTAGAGGCGTTCTAAATTCATGGGAGATATTGGTAAAAAAGCGTAGCCTGGATTGATTGATCTCTTCAATCTCCTTATTGAGGGCAATAAGCCTGTCGCGCTGATTAACAATTTCAACATTTTTTTCTTCTAATTCCTTTTTTTGTCCCTCGATCAGTTCCTTTCGCTTTTGAAGTGTTGTGTTTACTTCTTTCAATTCTTCAGCCTGAGCCTTCATGAAACTATTTTGTTCCTCAATTTGAGCTGTCCGCTCCTTTACCATAGTTTCTAATTTTGATTTTTCAAGCAGAAGTCGCCGTGTATGGTGTTTCATATAAAATGAGACACCAATTATGACGCACAAAACCATGAGTAGTAGGAACCAGGTTGTTTGCCAAAAAGGTGGGCGCACAATAATGAGTAGTTGTCTTTCGTGGCTAATCCATTCCCCCTCGCTATTGGTGGCTCTAACTCTGAAAAGATACTGCCCTCCCTTCAGGTTAGAGTACGTAGCAACTCTTTGATCTGATGAAACCTCCACCCAATCTCTATCAACATTTTCAAGCTGATAAGCATATTTTACTTTCCTGGGATTTAGAAAATCCAGTGCGGAAAACTCAATTGAAAAAATATTGTCTTTGTAGGAAAGAGAAATCTCGGTTGTTTTTGACAGTGTTTGATTCAATACTGTCCTCCCATTGCGCCTGTCTCCAACATTTAGTATTTCATTGAAAACCCTAAAAGATGTAATGGCAACCTCTGGCTCGAACAGATATTGCGGGAATCCGCATGGATAAAAATAATTAACTCCGCTTATGCTTCCAAAAAACAGTTCTCCATCTGAGCTCATATTTGATGCCGTCCAATAGAACTGATTACTCAACAATCCATCATCGGTTAAGAAATGATCTATCTCATCAGAGTCGAGACACAATCTGGACAACCCATAATCGGTGCTTACCCAGAGAAAACCTGCCTTATCTTGTTCAATGGAGTATATCACATTATTGCTTAACCCATCATTAACCGTATATACCCTTGATTTAAAATCCCCACCCACAACTTTTTCAAACTTAACCAGACCATCTCCATGTGTCCCAATCCATATGTTTGCATCCCTATCTTCAAAAACGGTTGTAACATAATTTCCAGGTAGCTCACCATTGGTAATAGTTGTGGTATTTTGTCTGTATATGGTCAGGCTTCTTTCCGGGAAAAGTGCATCGTAAGCAAAGTCTATTTTATCAGCCGGAAATCGATATAAACCCACACGTGTGGCAGCCCATATTTGATCACTACTGTCAAGCAGAAGGTCGCCAATTTCCCTGATGTGAGCCAACGCATTATGATTTTCATTAATGACCTGAAACTGTTCTGTTTTCAGATCCAGAATAGAAAGCCCCCCTTCTGTTCCAATAAACAAATATCCTCTGTCATCATATAAAAGGGAGGATACAAAAACATTTTCGTAACCTGTTTCCGGATCTGGGACAACAGGAATATACCTTTGAAAATTTCCATCGGATAATCTCTTTGCGATACCTCCCCCCCAAGTTCCAACCCATAGGTCACCATCGGGTGTTCTTAAAATAGATGTAACATAATCGCTAGGAATTGATGCTTCATCATTGGCATCAAAACGATAATGTTCAAACCTGTTTTCATTTCGGAAGAATTTATTTAGTCCACCTCCTGCAGTACCTATCCAGACTATGTCTGCATATACCTGAATAGAATTTACCGTACTCTCTGATAAGCTGTTCGGATTCGTCTCCTTATGCATGAGATGATTAAAGGGTTTTTGATATAAACTGATTTGATTTACTCCGCCTTTTTCTGTCCCAATCCAAATGTTTCCCTGGTCATCAATATAAATCAAATTAATAAATATGCTATTAAGAGAAAAGTCAGCCGGGGTTTTGTAAGGCAATGAAGTAAAGGTGTTGGTTTCAGGTTGAAATATATCAACCCCTCCAAGGGTTGATATATAAATAACACCATTTCTGTCCTGGGTGATATGATTAACTCTGCTGTGGCTCAATCCTCCAATATCAGAAGGGTTAAACGCATACCAGACATCCAATTCTGTTTCAGGGTTATAAACCCATACACCATTAAATGTTCCGATCCAGAGATCCCCATTAAGAGTTACATACATTGATAAGATTAAGGAAGATCCGGGTGACGAGTATTCAAATTCATATAATGAATTTGAAGAGTCACTATAAACATATATTCCGGCATTGGTTCCTATAAGTAATTTATCATTATAAAAAACAAAACAGGGAACATGGTTACTTGCCAAAACACTGTTTTGGCTATTCCAGTGCTGCTGCACATAATCTCCATCATCATTAACTTCTATCATAAACAGCCCCTGACTGGAAGTACCCACCCAAATTCGCCCCAGTTTGTCGATGAAAAGAGATAATACATTAAGAGTCCTAAAATCATGGCTAAGAGAGAACTCTCCAAACTCCTCCTTTTCCTGATCGTAATATGATAATCCCTGAGAGGTTCCTATCCAGATTCGGTTGTTCGCACATTCGGCAAGAGCATGAATCAGGTTGGAAGGCAGATCGGGCTTCCAATAATTTACGAAGTTATGGCCATCATAACGACTGAGACCATTGCCAGTTGCAAACCACATAAAGCCAAACTGATCCTTCAAAATAGAATAGACTGTGTTTTGAGGCAAGCCTTCGTTTATGGTGAGATATCTGTAGTGGTAATTAAGCTCTCCACTCGCAGATGTATTGCTCGTGAGAGCAATACAGAAAAAGATCAATAGAATTCTAATACCCATCATCTTGTCAACATATCAATAGATTTCCATCGGCAATTATTTTGAGATACAAAATAATTAAGTGTGGAATTGTTGTTTCAAATACTAAACATTTAGATCCTAAAACTATATAAAATTAAAAAAAAGGAGGAAATTTTTCTTTACCAGTAAATACAAATATTCAATAATCCCCCTTTTTTAACTAACAATCCTCTCATTCAAATTACAATCTGGATACTTTTGAAGTAACCACATTTATAAAAAAAGAGATCAAACACACCCGCCCGTAAAACTAAAATTAAGCATTAATTTGATGGTAATCTAAAGAACATGAAACAAATCATTATTAAAAGTTTTAGCTATATTATACTAGCGCTTATGGCTTATGCCTGTAATTTTTCCGATGGAATCTCAATCAGTGAGAATCCTTATAAGGATGACTACTCAGATATTACTCCACTATCAAATAGAGATTTATGGGGAGCTGCAAACGTTCATGATCCGGCAATCATTAAGAGTGGAGAATACTACTATGTTTACTCCACCGATGCATATTACCACAAAAGAGGAGTTGAATTTAACGATATAGGGAAAAATATCGGTAATATCCCCATAAGAAAATCAAAAGATCTGGTTAACTGGGAGTTCATTGGATGGGCGCTAGACACCATTCCAGCTGCGGCAGTTGAGCACATACACAATTTAACTGGTGGAAATGGTGCCGATAACATGTGGGCACCATTTGTATATAAGTATGAAAACACCTACAGATTATACTATTCAGTATCCAGCTTTGGCGCCAACACGTCGGTAATAGGGCTTGCTACGGCATTGTCGCCAGAAGGGCCGTGGACCGATTTGGGAATTGTTATTAAAACGAGCCCTGAAGATCCAATGAACGCCATTGATGCCTCTGTTATAACAGACAAAAAAAACGGACGCATGTGGATGCACTATGGCAGCTATTTTGATGGTTTATACTGTGTTGAACTTGACCCAAAGACCGGATTCACAAAGAAAGAAGGAGACCTAGGACATTTAGTAGCAACAAGAGGTGAGTACAAAACAAGAATAATCGAAGCACCTGAAATCACCTATAATGCGGAACTCGACCAGTATTATCTGTTTGTTTCATACGAACCATTATTTACTTATTACAACATTAGAGTTGGACGGTCCGATTCACCTGAAGGCCCTTTTTATGATTATTTTGGAAACAATATGGCAGATACTACCAATAATTTTCCTATTTTAACGCATTCTTACAGATTTAGAAATCATCCGGGTTGGTCAGGCAATGGACATAATGCAATATTGAACGACAACGGTCGATTCTTTGTTTTGCACCAGGGTCGGCTTGCACCTGAAAACCTTATGATGATAATGCATGTGAGGGAAATAAAATGGTTACCCGATGGATGGCCAGTATTTTCTCCACAAAGATATGCAGGAGAGTTTCCCGATATCAGCATAAGAAGTAAGGATTTGGTCGGAAAATGGGAGATAATACATCTAAATGATCTTCCCGATCAGGTTGAACTTTGGCAAGGGCAAATTCCTCCAGGAGGATGGACCTACAAAGATGAAGCCTTTAATACATCAGAAATAGTACAATTCGGAAGGAACGGAGCAATAAATCATCGTCTAGCATCTCAATGGAGTTTTGATGGCGATGTTCTGTACCTCGACGACAGCTTTTGTGCCATTTTTTATGGATGGGATTGGGAAAATCAAAAACCTGCGTTATTATTCTCTGGCATCTTGCCCGATGGATCCGGAATATGGGGAAAAAAAATTGACGACTAATTTTCTTGAATAATAACTAAAACAAACATTGATCGTGAAACGGAATCTCAAATTTAACATCATTGCATCGTTTATTCTGGTTGGAACGATGCTCATGTCCTGTGGAGACGGGATCAAAAAACTCTCAGACAACATGACCGTGCAGGAATTTGGAACAATGCCTACAGGTGAGGTTGTAGAACTTTATACCATAACAAGTACCACAGGGGTTGAAGTAAAAATCATGACCTATGGGGGAACCATCACATCCATTAAAACACCTGATAAATCGGGAGAATTTACCAACATCACCTTAGGATTTGACAGCTTTGAGCCTTACCTTGAAGGAACCCCTTATTTTGGTGCAATAATTGGACGCTTCGGGAACCGAATAGCCAATGGAGTTTTTACACTTGACGGAGAAACTTTCCAACTTGCAACCAATGATGGACCAAACCACCTTCACGGAGGAGATGTAGGGTTTGACAAAGTGCTTTGGAATGCAGAGCCATTACTTAGTACTGAAAAACCCGCATTAAGACTTACCTATCTTAGCCCTGATGGAGAAGAAGGCTACCCCGGAAATTTAAGCGTGGAGGTAATTTATACATTGGATGGCAACAATTTAAGAATTGATTATCGGGCAGAAACCGATAAAGCAACTCCCATTAACTTAACGAACCATGCGTACTACAATCTTGCAGGAAAAGGTACCATTTTGGATCATCAACTTACTTTAAATGCTCCTCAATACACTCCGGTAAATGAACATCTAATCCCTACAGGTGAGATTCTTGATGTTACAAACACACCTTTTGACTTTTTATATTCTCAGTACATTGGTGCCAGGATAAATAATGTCCCCGGGGGTTACGACCATAGTTTTGTTCTTGCTCCTCACGATGGCTCAGGTTTAAATTTTGCAGCAAAATTAAAAGAACCTAAGTCGGGAAGAACCATGGAAATATTCACTTCAGAACCTGCAATTCAGTTTTATTCAGGTAATTTTCTGGATGGAACTTTGAGCAGCGGGGATTTTGTTTTTGAACAATATGCCGCATTATGTCTTGAAACTCAACACTTCCCTGACTCTCCCAATCATCCGCATTTCCCTAACACCATTCTTCGTCCGGGAGAAGTTTATGAAACAACAACGGTTATGACTTTTGGAGTAGAATAAAAATAAATAATAGAACCACAAAAAAAGAGTTGCCACATTTTGGCAACTCTTTTTTTGTGGAATATATTGCAGACTAACGTCTGGTTTTAATTACTTTGGTGCTTTCGGTTACTCCATTGCTGTATACCACTCTCTTAATATAAACTCCGGGAATCAGAGTGTCGAAGTCTGAACCAACGTTAGCTCCGGCTATGTTGAAATAGGTTTTAGAGACAACATCTCCATTATTAACACCGATTTGATCTACAGCGGAACTCACTGTAAGTTTAGAATCCATAATAGCATTCATCTGCTCAACGGTAAGAACATCTGAATAAATAACCAAATCATCAAACATAAATGCAGCATCAACATCATTCCAGTTCCATGCTTGATTTCCACCTAATGCAATATAAGTTAAATCTTCTCCATTTGTAAATAATCCGCCTGCGGATCCGCCATTGTCATCTCCAGACAATGTCCATGAGTTTTGAAGCACACCATCCACATATATAGCAGCTGATGTGGGAGTAAATGTGGCTGCATAAAAATGCCACTCACCATCATTAAGCCACTCTTCTGATTCGAAATTTGTTCCTGCGTCATTTTGCGCATTTGTAAAATCTGACCATCCAGCATTATTCACCTGCGCAAACAAGCGAGTTTGAAGAACCATCATTGGCCATGTATTATCTGGATCAGGAGCTGCACCGTATGCAGAGAATAGTGGTGTATACCGATAATCTGTCGCAGTTCCCTCATTCACCCAGAATGAAATTGTAAGTTCGTTTGTTTCAGCAGCCTGTAAATTGGCGAAGACATCATCTGGTAACAAGAGATAATTAGCTCTCACTGCTTGTCCACCAACAGCATTATGAAAAACGTGTCCAAAAGCAGGATTTTCAGAATCAATAATTTCTCCGCTGCCTATTATGGTAGCATCACCTGCACCATCTTCAAAATCATTAGAATAGATAACGTTCTGAGCATTCACGCCTACCATTACCATTAAGGTTACAATCATTGTGTACATTTTTTTCATAATTTTTTAATTTTAAGTTAAAAATAAAATGATTCAAGCCGGAAAAGTAATCTGATCCGATTTTCAATAAATAAATCAATCAATAATTTCGTCTTTGTTACTACTTTACTACTTCTAATCTGTGTGTTTGAAATTCAAGAAAAAAACTCTTCTTTGGACAGTATAACCCGTATTATCATAAGTTCACCCTGAATAATGCTTGGAGAAAAATATTAGGGAAAAATAATTACAATTCATCGTTATGAACTAAACATCTATCCTTCTTACAAAACATAAGCATAACATCATAAACTATATAATCAGTTGTCGTTGATATTTAATAACGGATCTAATGCGCCCTGTCCTGAAACTCTACTATCAAATATATGGATGAATTAAGAAACCGTTAGTGGACAAAAAGATATATAAGGAGGATTATATGAGAAAAGTAATGATAAATAGAAGGGTGTATTGGGAAAAAACACCCTTCTATTTTTAATCACACATTATAAAAGCACTATTCTTCAATTGACCAACCGGGGTTTTGGCCCAAATTGGGAGACTTAATAGTTTCGTTATAAGGAACCGGGAAAAGGTAGTTTTTTGGAACATTAAAAACTCTTCTTCCTCCTCTTTCGGAAACCACCATTCTATTGTAACGGGTAATTGCACCGGCTCTTCTGACATTTACACCTCCTATTACAAGAAGCTTATTATCAAAACGCCCATCTATCTGATATTGTGCAAGTTCGCTTTCATATGTTCTGCCATCATAAGCTCTCCACCTGCGCAGATCAAAGAAACGGTGATCTTCAAAACAAAGCTCAACTCTTCTTTCATTTCGAATTCTTTTACGCATATCCTCCTGACTAAGGCCAGAGGGCAACTCAGGCATATCCACTCTGGCTCTAACTTGGTTTATGGCCCAATGAACATCACTAACCGGCCCTTGTGCTTCATTAAGAGCTTCAGCATAATTTAATAGAATTTCAGCATATCGGTATATAATCCATGCATGAGGAAACACACCAAGATTCTCAAAATCAACATTTGGATTAACAAATTTCCGCATGTAATAACCTGTGAGAGTTCCACCATTAGAACCTTCATAATCAATTCCCTTTTCGTTGGCATTGTTCATATGAACATCGATGGCCCTTCTCTGTCCAAGGTCCTCACGACCCCACATGGCTCCATGATAAAGCACAGTAGCATAGAAGCGTGGATCTCTGTCAACATAAGGATTGTTTGGATCGTAACCTGACTCGTCCTCCCAAATAAAACGTCCGTTTGCCATCTCAAATGCATCAACAAGATTTTGAGAGGGATTTGTTTTACCATTCATTCCGGGAAAACCTGGAGGTAAAACTTGGGTTTCAATTGCATTGGTATTCCAAATAGATCTACTGAGTATAATCTCATCGTTAAGATATGGAGCTTCATAAAACATGCGTTCGTAACTGTTATATAAAGCAAAGGGATTACTCTGTTGTGCATTTTTATCAATAAACGCTTTAGCTGCATCAGCTGCTTCCTGCCACCAGGCAGTCATGCCGTTTGGATTATGAAAATTACTGGCTCGGTACAAAAGAGCCCTCGACTTCAAGGCATACGCGGTAGCGCCACTTACTCGACCCCAGTTCCCGCTTGAACTGTATCTGAATGGTAGCAGATCCTTAACTAGGTCACATTGCTCCGCAACCCATTTCAGCACCTCAGCCGCAGGTTGACGCACCATATTCATCTGCTCCTGATTATCCATATCTAACACTATATCATCAAGAATCGGAGCATCTCCAAAATATGCAACCAGTTCAAAATGGAACATAGCACGCAATAGAATCGCTTCGGCACGATAGCGATCATATAAGTTGTTATCGTCTCCGGCTAATGATTGATTCTGAATAACATTTGGATCAATATTTCTCAAGAATTGATTGGCCTTTCTAATTCCTGAGAAATTGGTATTCCAAAATCCAAGCATTGGATGATTGGTAGCTGTATAGCTATCGTTGTTCACCATATTATACCAATGTAGTCCCCACCATGTGGTGGCATTATCGGTCATGGCATCCCTCGATGCAGATTGAAACTGGAAATCACCAAAAACTCCAATCCCATCAGGTAGGTTTGTGTATATGTTTGTCAAAAATTGACGTGTTAACCTTTCGTTGCCAAACACTTTCTCTTCAGATAGCGATGCATCATACTCCTTGTCAAGGAAATCATCACAGGCTGAAAATCCGGGGATAAGCAAAACTGCTAAGGCAAACATCCATATTTTTTTAAATATCCTCATAATCTTAATGTTTAAACAATTAAAAACCAATATTTACACCAAATGAGAATGATTTGGTTTTTGGGTATTGCCATATATAGTTGGTTGGGTTTTCAGGATCAAACCCGTTTTCAAAATGGCTCCAGTTATAAAGATTATACCCGCTAAAATAAACACGACAACTGCGAATGTTCACGCTTGCCAGCAAAGATTGAGGCAAAGAATAGCCTATCTCAACATTTCGAAGAGAAACAAAGTTTCCATTTTGATGCCAAATGGTTGATTGGTTTCTTGGAAAATTTCTGTCATTATCGCTAAAGCTCATTGAAAGTCTCGGATATTTGGCATTGATATTACGTGGGTCTGTAGGATCATCATTAAAGTATCCCCATGTTTTGGTTACTTCATGAGTTGTAGCTCCACCCCATCCAAAACCAAAGTCCATATTTTCACGAGTCTCAACTGTTCTGTTCAGATATGCAGTGATTAATACCCGTGCATCAAATCCTTTCCATGAAAAACCGAAACGTCCTGCAGGTATTATTTCCGGGATATTGGTATATCCATAAGGTATCATATCATAGTCATCAATGATTCTGTCTCCATTTGTATCAACAAAAACAGCATTACCAAGATTCATAGTTCCCTGGAAAGGATATTTTTCGGGATTATCAATGGCATCCTGGTGAGAGGTTGCAATTAAATCAGGATCGGAAGCCCACTGATCTTTGATTAGCAGCAATCTTCGCCCAATGGGCTGCCCTGTTAACTGCTGATAATCGAAGACTCTTTCAATCTCGTCCATATCAACAATCTTACTTCGATTCCAGGTAAACATTCCCTCTACAAAGTAGTTAAAGCTGCCAACATTACCTCTATGTCCTAGGGTGATTTCAGCTCCAATGGTTTCAGCTTTTCCGTATGAGTCGAGTGGAACTGCAACTCCATACATATCCGGAATAGTTGATCGAGCAACCAAAATATTAGAGCGCCACTCCTTAAAAGCATCCAAATTACCATAAAGTGCACGTCCCCATATATCAAAGTCAACACCAACATTTACCATATCAGAATACTCCCACTTAATATTGGCATTTCCTGCAGCAGATTCGTATGTTCCTTGAAAATAGGCCTGAGACGTCCCGAAATTGTAACCACCTCCCTCGATGTATTCACCCTGAAATGGATAGCGTCTTAGCCCTTGATTAGACTGTCCTGAACGTCCAATAGAAGCCCTTAATTTTAGCAAGTCTACAGCATCCGTTTGCAACCAACTCTCTTCGGACATTACCCAACCGGCACTAAAACCGGGGAAAAATCCGTATCTATCTCCTTTTGCGTAGTTATCACTACCCATATAGGCGGCATTAAATTGTGCTACATAGCGATTGTCGTAGATATAATTAAACAGTCCTGCATAGGTTAGGTATCTATATGAAGATACGTATCCTGTAACCACATTCTGATATGTTCGCATCATTACCTGACCACTGACGTTGTGTACATCATTAAACAAGCGATCATAATTTAAAGATCCAATGAGGTTGATGTTATATGACATCCCCCTTGCAATTGGATTTGGGTTAGACAAAGGAGCAGCGGTTCTACGTCGAGTATAAGTATAAGATGCAGGATCATCTGCCACCCCCGAGTTCCAGTCATAATGAAACCCATCAAAATCCTGACTTTGGGTGTATTGAAATAAATTATAGGCATCAAAACCTGCGATACCTCTAATAGAAAGTCCTTGCGTAATGAAACCAAGATCTCCGGTCGCAGTCACATTTGAATACAGGTTTCTCCTTCTGTTATAATCAATCCCCGACATGGCAATCCTTGCAGGCCCATTTTTAAATGTATTATCCGTGGGTAGAAAAAACTCTCCGTTGGGCGCAAAAACCGGATAGATTGGCAAATTTTCTGCACCTCCCCAGGTAAAAAGAGACCAGGTATCGGCAAGAGGTTGATTAATGATATCAATTCTACCTCCTAAATCCAATGATACATTAAGTCCCCTAGTTACATCAATATCTATATTTGAACGCAAGTTGTATCTATCAAGCTGGTGTTGGGTAGAATATCCATCATTCCATTCTGTCCATTTAGTGTCATACAATCCTTCCTGACGGATATATGAGAAAGAGACAAAATACCTGGCATTTTCATTTCCTCCACTGGCATTGATATTTGTCCTGAACTGAGGTGCAGCATCTCGCATCATTTCTTTGTGCCAATTTGTGTTCACATAACGATAGCGCAAAGAAGGATCCAGAGTTCCTGTAACTGCCTCGTAATAATGCTGAATATCCTGATCAGAATATAAAGGAGAATTACCATCAAGATACCTTGCCTGATTTACAGTAAGAGCATAATTATAAGAGTTTTGCAATTCAGGAAGCCCTGACAAGGTTTGAAACCCAACTTCCTGATTAACATTAATTCGAGTACGTCCGGCCTCACCCCTTTTGGTTGTAACAAAAACGACACCGTTGGCTCCTCGCATACCATAAATGGCTGTTGCTGCTGCATCCTTCAATAGGGTAACAGATTCAATAGGATATGCATCCAGAAAAGAGATATCGCGTTCCACATTGTCCACAATGATCAAAGGAGCTCTGGCTGAACCGTTCATAGTACGCAGTCCCCGAATAAACATTTGAGTTTCTGACCAACCCGGCTCGGAGTTGGCTTCATAAGTTGCAATACCTGTTAAACTTCCAACAAACGCATTCTGAAGCACCGTAACGGGGTGCTTTTCCAATTCCTCACCTGAAACAGTGGATGTTGAGTTAACCACAAATCTTTTCTGTTGTCTGTGGAACGGCAACGCAATAGTTCTGTGATAAATATCCGTATCCAGTTCTAAGACAATCACAAAATTACCTGAAAAATCAGCTCGAACAATTACTTCTTTATAACCTGCCAATGAAACATATATTTCATCCAACGGGTTTACATTCGATAATTCAAATTGACCTTCACTATTGGTCATTTCGATACGAGTAGCTTCGGAAACATTAACAACAGCTCCCTGTAGAGGATTGTTATCAACATCTACAACTCTCCCCTGTAAAGACCTCCCTCCGTCCTGGGCGACCAATGCATGAGCCGAAATTATAAAGATGCCACAGATTAGGACCTTGTCCAATCCTGCAACTAATTTGGCATATATGGTTTTAAACATAAATTCTAAATTTTATAATCAATTAAATGCCTGTTACCAACCAGGATTATTCTCCATTCCAGTCTTCCATATTTCTGCTTCAGGAATAGGATAGAGATACATTCGCGGTTCAAAAACTCTCTCCTGAGCAACCCTTCTAGAAAAGTGCAATTCTTCACCCACTGCTTGTATGGTCATCCCATAAATAGGACGGGCAAGAGCCTCCACTGCAACATTCCAACGTCGAACATCCCATGCGCGATGATCCTCAAAAGCCAGTTCAACTGTTCGCTCTTTCCTTATAAAATTGCGCATACTTTCCTGGTCATTCAAATCCGAACGATCCCTCAAATCAGCAGTCAAACCAGCTCTATCCCTCACCTGTTGCAGAGCATCGAACACTTCATCAACTGGTCCATAGGCTTCATTCATCGCTTCTGCATAATTTAAAAGAATCTCTGCATATCTGATAAAAATCCAGTTTCTCCACATGGTTCCACCTGTAATCGGGTGTGTACGTGAATCGTCCATGTATTTCCTGTTATAATAACCTGTTGGTGAGGCCGTAGAGCTACCTCTTGGATTATCTGCGCCTCCTTCTGAAACATCAATCGGACGATTCCACCACATGGCTCCATGATGAAGAACAGTGGCATAGAACCTTGCATCTCTTCCTGAGTAAGGATCGTCATCTGAATACCCGGAAGCTACGTTGATAGATGGGGCTCCGTTATTATAAACAGGCGCTCCAGTTGCATCATAACTTAAAAATGGAGAATGACCGTTGGCCATATCATACATGTCAACCAAATTTTGGGATGGGGATAATCCACCATCTCCTCCAAAACCAACAGGAGATTCGCTTCGCAACCAATCACTTTGTCCATCATTCCTCCAGAAAATTACTTCAGGATTTAAATCCTGTTTCCTTGTAGTGATGGCCTGCATATATGCAGTAACAGGGTCTGCATGTGTATGTAAACGATAATATGTACCATTCCCAAATAGTTCTATAAATTGCTCGGCAGCCTCAGCAGCCTCTTCCCAGGATACGAGATTCAAGTTTTCAAACCTTGGACTGGCTAAATAAAGCTTTATTCTGCTCTGTAAAGCCAGATTTGCACCCTGAGTAAATCTTCCGTAGTTCTCCGCTGACATAGTCATTTCATTGTCAAGGCTGTCACGACTTGCTTCTAACTCATTTAGAATGAATTGAAAATTAGCACTTACAGAACTTGGTCGAGGGATCTCGTTAATAGACTCATCCTTTGGGTCAAGCCGTTCAGTGATAATTGGAACAGCACCATAACGCAAGGCCAATTCCCAATAAAAATATGCTCTTAAGGTACGGGCTTCAGCCTTCATCCGTCGAACTTGTGCTAAACGTTGCGCGACAGTTTGATCATCTGTCATTGGAACACTTTCAATTCGTTCTAGCAGAGTATTACATTTTCTGATTGCTCTGTAATAATGTTCCCAGGTGCTAATTAATTCTGGAGCCCCACTTCCTGCATAATAATTACCTATATTAAAACTGGATCGTGCACCACCCCACGAGTAGCTGGTTGTAGCCAAATCGGTAGTTGCGTCCATCCAAGAATTATTAATTCGTCCACGCCCATTTCTTAAAAAATTATATATGTCGTGGTAATAGTAACGGGTATTGGTCCAGTTTGAAAACACCTGTTCTTCAGTCAACTCGTTACTGGGCTGTTTGTCAAGAAAATCGCCGAATGCATCTTCACAAGATGTCAAAGCAAAACCCGACAAAATAGAGATTATGGTGATACTTAAAATAACTTTTTTCATAATCTGATTTTTAAAATTTTACATTAACACCAAGATTGACGGCTTTCATTATAGGATAATGAAAAGAGCCCCTGCTTTCAGGATCGACCTTAATATCCAAATTGTCCCAGGTTATGAGATTGTTAGCATTTACATAAAATCTTAGTTCACTCATATGCCAACGTTGCGAAACCATTTTGGGGACTGTATAGCTCACCTCAACGTTTTTCAACCTTATAAAACTTCCATCCTGAAGGAAAAAAGAGTTCAGTCTTTGGTTGTGGTTCCCAAACTCATCATAATGCAGTAAAGGATATTTTGCATTGGCCAAATTTTCTGCTTCGCTGACAGCAGGATTCCAACGGTGAAGGTGATGCTCACTCACTTTGCCATTATTTACAAAGGCAAACATGGTTCCTGCGTCATAAAAACGGCTTACATTTGATACTCCTTGGAACATTGCACTAAATCCCCAACCTTTATAGTTACCTCCGAATGAAAAGCTAAAAGTATTTTCCGGAATGTCACTGTAACCTATAAAGGTCACATCTCTTTCATCAATAAATCCATCACCATTCATATCCCTGTATTTGAGATCTCCCGGTTGAACATCGCCAAATGTCGACACAGGCAAATTACCAGCATCAATGTCAGCTTGGGTTACAAAACCGTCAGCAATCAATCCAAAAAACTGATTAATAGGTCGTCCTTCACGCTTTCGGTAATCAGGCATGCCAACTGGCTCATCCATGAATTTGATCTCATTACGGGCATGCATAAAATTGGCGTTCACAAAATAATGAAGAGCTCCTAAACGGTTATTGTGGCGTAGCTCAATTTCGAACCCTTTGTTTTGGGTTTCTCCCAGATTACCAGGCGCCATCTCAACTGCCAGCCATGCCGGCTTAGTTAAATAGTCCGTCAAAATATTGTCCCTGTTCTCCAAAAAGACATCAAAATTCAAAGCAAAAAGCCCATTTCTAAAACTGGATTCAACACCTGCATTATATTTACGGGCACGCTCCCAGGTCACAGCGTAGTTTGGATATCGACCTTCAAATATCCCTGGTTGAAAATTATTACCAAACATGTAGGCACTGTTAAGTTGCGTCCAGGAGTCGACATAAAGAAATCTGATGTCTTGTCCATTACGTCTAAATGCATCATTACCGACCTCTCCATATGATGCTTTAAGCTTAAGGGCATCCAGCCATAAGTTAGTTTGATCCATAAAAGATTCATTGGACAACATCCAACCAGCAGAGAAAGAAGGAAAGAATCCAAAACGGTTTCCTTTGGCAAAGTTTTCTGAACCATTATAACCGGCATTCATTTCCCAAAAATATCGTCTATCAAAATTGTAGGTTACACGTCCTACCAAACCTTGGTATCTTCTGGGTAACTGAGCTTGAAAACTATAGTCATTCTGATTGTATAAAACTAAACCAGTAACTTCATGAAGATCGTCAAACATCCTGGAATAATTAAGAGCATATTCCATATATGTTTTCATGGATGTGCGTTGAACATTCCCCTGATAAACCAACTCGCCATCTTCTCCAAATCTTGTGTAACTGGTTTCCAACTCCGGATTATCCCTATCAATCAATTCATATGTTGCAAATGGAGCTGAGAACCGACGATCATAATCGGTATCATAATCAAATGACACCATCCCTCTAGCAGACAATCCAGGGGTTATATAATCCATCTTATAATCTAGGATAAAGTTGGTTTCATTAATGGTTCGAGTAGTTTCATAAAATCCACCGTTGGCCAACTTTGCTGCAATATTATTTTGGTGTTGAGAATTACCTCCATAAAAGCCATTCTCATATTGAATTGGAAACTGCCATCCGGGAGTGTGGCTCAATTCGTAAAAAACCTCATTAACAATACCCGAAGTTTGGTCATCAATGATATTAGGTCCTTTACGTTCCTGAAAACGAGTTCCAAAATTCACCGAAGCAGTTAAATTACTGGTGACAAGAAAATCCAAATTAACTCTGAACGAGTATCGTCTGAAATTCACATTTCCGCTCTGCCCGTAATCATAATTGTTGTTATCTCGATATAATCCACCCTGGTTAAAATATTCCAATGAGGTGAAATACCTGATCCTACGGGTTCCTCCTTGAATGTTGACGTTGTAACGCTCTGCTGGCGCAGAGCGACGAAGAATTTCATCATACCAGTCAACATTAGGATAAAGTTGCTGTTCCCTCGGGCTTAACTCACCACGTACAGATCGACGAAACATCTCTATATCTTGTGCTGAATAGATAGAAGAAAGACCATCATTCGCTCTGGCCTCTTCCAAAAGTTTTACTGACTGGTAAGAATCCAAAAATGCATCACCACGTGTTGGCATTTGCATTTGGTAATTCGCGGTGAGGCTAACAGTAGGTGCCTGTTCACGTCCTCTCTTTGTTGTGACCAAAATAACACCATTAGCACCTCTAACACCATAAACAGCAGTTGCTGAAGCATCCTTTAAAACAGAGATGCTTTCAATATCATCAGGCGCAATTTGGGAGAACTCTCTTTCAACACCATCTACCAGCACCAGAGGCTGGTTGTCACCGGCAAACGAGGCCCGACCACGAATAAATATCTCGGCATCGTCCATTCCAGGTGCTCCTGACGACTGAGAAGTAATTACTCCGGGTAGTTTTCCAGCAATGGCCTGTGTTATATTAGGCGAAGATGATCGCAATATTTCTTCTGTTCCAACAGAAGAAATCGCTCCAACAACACTTTCTCTCCTTTGCTGTCCATAGCCTACAACAATTATGTCATCCAATTGATAGGTATCTTCCTGAATAACAATATCAATTACCGATCGACCATTAACCTCAACTGTTGCATTTCGAAATCCAATAAAACTGATCAGCAATTCAGAATCAGGAGATACGTTGATGGTATACTGACCATTAATATCAGTTATGGTGCCCACGTTTGTTCCTTGTTCTCTTATATTCACACCGGGAATATAATCTCCGTTTGAATCAGTGATTGTTCCCGTTACTGTGTGCCCTTGGGAATAAACAATCTGACTGAATAACAAGATTAAGGCGAATAATAAAAGGCGGAAGGGATTGCCTCCCGCTCTTTTTCTATTTATATTAAATAAATTTGTCATAAAAATGAAGTTAATTAAATGATTACTGGCCATTAACCACTTTCTTCATCCAAACACCAGGATGGAAAAAGAAAGTATCGTTAACGCCGCCACCAGCGAATGTATTAACCGAATGGTCCCAGTCAAAAACAGGATTCAGTAAGATGAAGATCTGCTCTCCGCCCCATGCATCACTTGATAAATGAAGCACTTGAGATGATTCGTCAAAATTCCAGGAACCTCCAACTTCTTCTCCGCTGTGCAGGTAAGTACCATCAGCATTAAATACCATCATTGGCGCAGACATATTGTTTACGCTGGCTGGGCTGCCCTGGAACCAGAAGGTTCCATAATGCCATGTTCCCGGAATATCATCAACTGAAACCGTTCCGCTTTCAACACCTGAGAATCTCTCTGGAGAAATGACCGGAAATGGCTGTTCCGATGTAACCATACGGGTATCCTCAAGCCAGTTCATCACTCTAACATGCATCTCATAATCTTCTCCATCTGTTTTTCTGGCCTGATGCACAACATACCAGTTGTCACCATCTCTCCAGGTCTTAATGCCGTCTGTGTATGACCAACTTGTTCCTCCTGAGAATTGATAAGGAGTAAGAATTCTACTTTCGCCAAAACTGCTTCCATCAGACAAATTCCTGTTACCATAATCGATGTATGGTCCCATCGGATTGATTGACGCACTCTGAAGCACAGATACATTATTATAGGTTGCAATAAGGGTATAGTAACCATTATAATATATCAATTCAGGTGACCCTACATTAAGATTAGGATCGCTGCTGGTTACTGCAATAACAGGAGAACCTAAAGGCATACCCGTAGACTGATCCAGTTCAACTATATGAACTCCACCGACTCCCTCACCAAAAGCCAGGAAATGACCATCAGCTGTCGCCACAAAACTTGGACTCATTGCCTTATATGAGGTAGATACATCAGAGAAGAGCACCTCTCCCTGATCTGTCCATGATGCATTTTCCAATGAAGAACTGGTCGCATAACCTATTACAGAAGCATCAGTTCCAGCCTCAACAGAATAGTATAATCTCCACTGACTTCCAACTCTGGCAATTGCAGGTTGACCAATCATTATGTCTTCATCCTCGATTGAAGAATCCAATTCCATCAGTCTTGCACCAGCCCAGTTATTAATTACACTGCTGAGAACATATCCATGATCATCAAAGAAAACCAAGTCATCACTTGATCTAACAACAAGCCCTCTTTCGTAATCGAATCCATCAACTCCGGCATTACTTGAAAAAAACCAATATTTGTTATCCACAGCCATGGCCGGATCATAAATTCCGGCTCTTACATTTGAAGGATCAGGGCCAGATGCGTCGCCTATTTTTCTAATCCAAACACCTGGAAAATCTCCAAACGTATCATTGATTCCTGCTCCGACAATAATCACTTCATTATTCCCTTCAAAATCATGCCCTTTAAACAATCGAATATAGATATCTTCTCCTCCCCATTCAGTACTATGCATATGTAATATTCCTCGTCCTGGATCAAAATCCCAAGATCCCCCACTATAAGTTCCATCTGCGTTGAAAGACTTTGGATCATTTATAGCACTTAGGGTATGTCCCCAAATTGTACCATAATAGTAATCGCCTGCAATATCGGCAATGGTAATATCATCAGGAAGAGGTCCGGCATACCTCACAGGGCTGATGCCCGGCACCGGAATCCCCGCACCTACATTTCTTCTTGAATCATCGATCCATTCCATTCGCCTTATATGTAACACAGGTTCAGAAGATCCGGCTGCAACAGCGTGATGTGCAGCAAAAAACTGATTGTTATCGTCTTTAAAAACACTGACACCATTAACCCTTTGCCAGGCTGTTCCTCCTGCATGTTGAAGATTAGACAAAACCCTTGATATTTCCCAAAAATTGGCAATTCCAAGCGCACTTCTTCCTGAGAAATCAGAATATGGCCCCATAGGGTCAGTTGAATAAGTGTGTGCTGTAATGGGTAAATCCCCATTATCAACAGTAAAAAGCAAATGGTAATAACCTCCATGGTAAAACATTGAAGGGTTCCCTGTAAGGGTGTTATCTGCTCGTGATGCAACTCTTACTGCAGATGCGCTTGGCATGCTGGTTGCTGGGTTTAACGGTACAATATGAACCCCACCTCCGCTATTACCAAAAGCCAAATAATGAGATCCTCCATCTGGAGACTTACAAAAACTTGGACTAATAGCTTTATACTCCATTCCCGGCTCAGAGCTAAGAATCTCCCCCATATCAGTCCATTTTGGATCATCCAACGAGGGGGTTACTGCATATCCTATAATAGAGGCATTAGTTCCAGCGGATACTGAATAATATAGTCTCCACTCATCCCCAACTTTAACTAAATCAGGTTGGCCTATTCTAATATTGGTTTCTACTACAGCATCATCAAGCTCTAGCAACCGTGCACCTGCCCAATTAGAAATAACATCAGATAAAATGTATTCATTCCCCTCGGTCATTGTCATATTAACCAAATCAACTGATCTGCGTACCATAAGACCATCCTCGTATTCCACTCCTTCTAGCGAAGCATTCGATGAGATGATGTAATAGTAATTATCCTTTCCAATAGTTGGATCCGTCACATTCGAGTATGAAGGATCCATTGCTGGTGGCTCTGGTTCAGGATTTTTCTGGTTCCCAGCCGGTGGATCCATTTGATCCCACTTCTGGCATGACCATCCTAATAAAACTCCAAACAGAGTCACGGTTAACAATGGCTTAAATTTTATTCTCATAATCAATTTTTAATAATAAAACATTGAATCATAACTTTTAATTGAACTCTTCCTATTTAAAAAAGTGATTTAGGTTTACCTCCATAGAATTGAATATTTGACATTAAACTTCTGTTTGCGATTTATAATTTTTGTTAAATCAAATGTAGGGTAGATTTCACTTTTCATGGTTCAAAATAGTACATATGTGGTGGATTAATGTTGACATACTATGATAGAGAACCTCAAACACCCTTATGAAAAGGGTGTTTCTAACGAAAAACAAACTACGATGCATTTTTGATCAAGAGACCGCACCAAAACAATATTTAACAAAAAGAGTGTTAATCATTCTATACGAATGGAGAGCAATAAGCTAAAGCATATTTACAAATTGATCCACTATAAATAAACTTGTGTCCACCAAGGAATAAAAAAGAAACAATATTTTTATTGCACTCTAAACCATAATTGTGGCTTTAAGTATTTAAAAACACAATTTCCCCTCTCACTTACCAAGATTGACAAAAGGATAATGATATAAAAGAATAAAAACCTCTCTAAATCATCAGTATTACATACTTATACTTAAGCATAAATTACAATTCTAAATAATATAGAATAGCCAAATTAAAAGACTATGAAAAAGAACTTTACCGTATTACTAACTCTGATTTTTATAGCAAATTACACCTTATCAGGTAACCTTTTAAATGACTTTACCCCACCACCCTATTTCGATACCTACCATGAATTTGCGACAGATCCTGAAAATTGGTCCATCTTTAATGTACACGATCCAACAGTCACCAAAGATGGAGAGTGGTATTACATGTTTAATACCGATGTAGCATTTGGCGGTCATAACATTGGCACGGGTGCCATGGTTCGTAGATCCAGGGACCTGGTTAAATGGGAATTTCTTGGAACGGCCTTTAATGGAGTCCCTCAATCAGCAAAAGAGTTCTTTCTCCCGCATAACCCAAATTACGACGACTCAGGCATATGGGCACCATTCGTAATCAAGGTGGGAGATGAGTTTCGTCTGTATTATTCAGCACCAGGAGGTCTTGACGGACAAAACCTTGCCTATATTGGCTTCGCAACCAGCCAATCAGCGGCTGGCCCATGGGAAGATCAGGGACATATAGTTCACTCCCTGCCTAATGACCCCATTAATGCAATCGACCCATCGGTGGTAATTGATCCGGAAACCGGGAAGCATTGGATGGTTTATGGATCGTACCAAACAGGCATGTTCGTATTGGAGTTGGATTCGGAAACCGGAGGCATTTTAAACGAAGGTGATAAAGGCGTGAAAATTGCTGCTCGCTCAGGGGGCAGACATGGTTCAATAGAGGGGCCGGAATTTAGCTACAGAAACGGGTGGTTTTATCTTTTTGTATCATACGACTGGCTGGAGGATTTTTATAATGTCAGGGTTGGCAGATCCCGAAACCCTGAAGGCCCATATTACGATATTAATGGACGAGATATGGCTGCCTACACAGACGATTATCCGATGATTTTAGCTCCTTACAGATTTAATCATCACATGGGATGGCAAGGAACAGGTCACAATGCCATCTTTAATGACAACGGAGATTACTACATTTTTCATCAGGCGCGACCAAGCACATCAATTTTCTGCATGAACCTTCATGTTAGAAAAATACACTGGGTAAATGACTGGCCTGTAGTTGAACCCCAGCGATATGCCAATGTCCCTCAAACTCCAATTAGTGAAAATGAACTCATCGGACAATGGGAACACCTTTTATTGATATATAACAAATCAATTCCTCACCAAAGACCAAGCATCATTGAGCTTCTTGAGAATGGCACCATTGACAATAATGCGGCAAACAGATGGAGTCTGGACGGTAATAAACTTACCATGAGTTGGGGTAATGGACAGCATATAGATCAACTAATTGTATCCCGCGCCTGGGATTGGGAACTCCGAAGACTAACCATTACCTATACAGGCATGAATGAGGGTGGCTTAAATATTTGGGGGAAACATATTACACAGGATGCAGTAGATGCTGTTTCAAATGTTTTTACTGACTCTGTTTATGTCATCCGCAATCATAACAGCAATAAGGTTCTGGAGGTTTTTAATGGAAATGATGCCTTTGGAACAAACATCATCCAAAACACATACACAGGAGCCAATTCCCAAAAATGGATGGTGGAAAATGCCGGGAGTGGTTATGTTGCTTTGCGTCCAATAAGCAGCTCTCAGGGAAGGTATTTGGAAGTGGCAAACAACAATGCAAACAATGGCGCAAATATTCGGCTGGGGACCAATGTAATCGATAACTCAAAACGATTGAAATTTAACTATCAGGAAAACGGCTACTTCTCTATTCATACCGCCTCGTCAAACGATATAAGATCGTTTGATGTGAGCAACTTCTCAACACAGGATGGAGCGAATGTTGTGCAGTGGGAATATATGGGTGGAAATAATCAATTGTGGAGAATAGAAAGAATTCCTCAAAGTCCCACTTCACTTATGAAGACACCTGAACTAAGAATCAGTATTTATCCGAATCCAACAACCCAAAAATCGGTTACAATAGACCTAAACTCTGTGAATCCGGAAAGCAACCTTAAGATTTCCATTTATAACATCTCAGGTTCTATGGTTGAACAGTATGAGGGAGAATGGCTGAACCAATATCAAACAAAAGTCAGATTTGAAAATGGCATATATTTCATAAGAGTTGAAACACCTTCATTTACTTATACAGAACGAGTTATTTCGAGGTAATTCATCCTTCTGCTGATATAACAAAAAAGGGACGATGGATCGTCCCTTTTTTACTTTTATCAAATAAAACCTTAGTTTGCCGGATACCATATCACAAAGCCACCATTTGGTTCCATGGTTAATGTAACATCTGTATCTACCTCAGAAATAGAAAAACCCTTATCTGATCCATCAGAAATTAGTTGTCCGGTAGTATTCACTCCAGACAAGTCAAGGTTCATGGAAATCTCTCGGGCTCTATCCTCGCCATTAATCCCTGCAACAAACCATCCATTTTCTGCTTCTCTGGCCAATACAGCAAACTCTCCCGGATACCCATCAACAAACCGAGTCTCTAGCCATTGCACCGGCAACTGGCGCAAGAAATCTTTTACATAGTCCGGAACTTGTCGAATACCCGCTGGTCTCTCTGCCAAATGTTGAATGCCGGATGTAAACAAAATTGGCAAGGCCAATTCATGTCCTGGCGTTGTTATTCTTATTACATCACCAGGTATTCCGGTTAAATTCATTGGGGTGTAATCAATTGGATCAAAAACATTGCGTGAAAACACTTGCATGGTATTGTGTCGTGGTGCATTATTTGCTGTTTCTTGTGTAAACGTGACAAATTCCATCCCTTCAACTGCCTCAATGGTAACAAGGTTTGGATAGGTGCGATGCCATCCCCTTGGCAAGGTGGCTCCATGGCAGTTGACTGTCAAATTGAATTTTGCAGCGTCCATGAAAATATCATGATAATATTCAATAACTGACTGACCATCTCCACCAAAAAAGTCAACCTTAACACCAGAAATTCCAATTTCGCTGATTCGTTGAAATTCACGCATGCGATCCTCGCGAGTTAACAACGCACTTCTAGGCGTGTAAGGAGCTGTATTCCAATCGCCTGCCGAATTATACCACAGAATTAATTCCACATTTTTAGATGCAGCATAATCGGCCAATTCTTTCATGCGGTCATAGCCAATGTTTTGATCCCAGTTAACATCAATTAAGCAATACTCCCAATTCATATCGGCTGCAAAATCAATGTACTCTCTGGTGGTATTGTAATTAACTGACTCATCTTTATACATAATCCAACTCCAACTGGCATTTCCCGGCTTCACCCATGAAAAATCCATATCAATGGTTGGTGCAGCAAGGTCTGTTCCCAGGGTTGACATCACAATGTCTTCTAAGGAACCAACAGCTATTAAACGCCAGGGCGATAACCATGGCAGCTTAGATTCTGGATTAAGCTTTCCATCAAATATTGTTTCTCGTGGATCAGGGAACCCAATTTTATACTCATTATCATTATATCCGGGAATCAGTCGGGTTCCACAATAACTCTTGTGTAAATCAGCCTCAGAGATTAACATCCAAACATCTCCATTTTTGAATAACGCCGGATAAACCCACCCTACACCAAGAGGAGAAGGGGTACCTGGTTTCACCTCATATTCATATTGCTCTTCGTAAGATGGGTTGGTATGTTCCCAACCAGTTTTTGCAACCGACATTGGAGACAGCCAACCAATGGTTCCTTCAGTAAACCTGAATGAACTGGCCTCTGAGGTAATTTTTTTCACATCGTCACTTTGACCAGGGAAGTAATAGCGATAGGCAAAACCGTTGTCTGACAATCGAAAAATAATATCCATTTGTGCACGATCGCTGTTGAAGAAAGTTAACACTGTTTCAAAACCTTCATAAACATGGTCAACTTGTTTACCGGTTACCAAAGTGTATTGATCACTGATGACCTGGCTTTCTGAAACCCCTCCAAAAGCGAGATTTTCTGTAAAGTCTGCATCCTCCATAACAACTCCAAGCCTTGAGTTTTCAAGAATGATTTTCCCATCATAAACAAGAGAGTAAAATGCATATCCATCAATTGATAGATGAACAATGGCTTTTAAACGGCCATCCGGGCTCTTTAATTCCAGATCCTGTTCACCGGATTTACACCCCGAAAAAAGGAGAAGAATAAGAAATAATTGTAAGAATCTTTGCTTCATAGTCTTTGGATTTTATTGATTACTTAAATGAACTCTTAATATTTGCGAATTCAAACCAAATTAAAAGTAAGCAATACAATTTAATTATCCAAACTTACTTTTGGGATGCTGATTTTGAGCCCCCCCAAATTATACGAAATAACTGCTGCCCATCCTCCCGAAGGCCATTCAACCGGCAACAAATAGGTGTCTTTTCCTGTGTTCCTCATATCAAAATCATAAGGTCGAACACCCAGAGAAACAGCACACCACTGACCGTCCTCGTCTCCTGAGTTCCGTACTTTTTTTCAATCACAAACATCAAAAAACATGCTGTCAGCAGATTAAGTATTTTTTAATTGGTATTATGGGTGTCCCAGTGAGGAATCCAGGAGATTAGAACAGAAGCCAACATTGCTGAAATATTTTTTTAAAATTTTTTTGATTTCATTCGAAGTTTATTTTCGTTATGTAATTACAATTCAGAACTTTTTATTGGTATATATCAAATACGCCTCCCGATCTGGTTCATCGGGAGGCGATACTTGAAGCAATCAATAAATGACTTGAAATTTATTCATCCAATGCCTTTATTTCAAATAACACGTAATCTGTTCAAAAATACACTATTTCAACAACCTTACATAAAAAACTCCTCCTGCAATGGAGTTCTCATGAGCCTGAAATCTAACCTCGTGATAGTTTCCACTCTTTTTCGACTTTATACTTTGAGGGATTTCATAGTTAACATCAAAAAAGCGGTCTCCTTGCGAGCCATCCAGATTGACTGTGGTTAGCAGTTCTCCGTTCATCAAAATATCAAAGTTTCTACCAGCATCGCCACCAAAATAGGTAACCCTAAGTGTAGATGCCTGGTTTTCTGGATCGCTTAATTCATAAGAGAACCAGCCATGAGCATGTCTCCAATGGCGATTTTGATGGACGCCTGTTTCAGTTCTCTCTCCTTTAAAATTTCGTTCAGATTCAGGTTGTTGCTGACCAGTTTCGACGGCATCTAAAGTGCTGGCCTCTAACTCAAGCATTTCACGTTCCCTTTCCTGAAGTTCCTGACGAATGCTTTCCAACTCTTCTCTTGTTGATGTTTGCCAATACACCATATATCTGGCATCGTGCAGCATGTAAAAAGGCATCAACTCCATATCTCTGAATTCGTCTGGAAATATAAGATCGCTGGCAGAAAAAGTTAATGGTTTTCCAGGAACAGGCCTAACTTTATCTTCCAAATTGAACTCACCGGCAAGCAAAACTGGAGCATCTTCTCGTGAAACAAGAGGTCCATGAGCAACATGTCCCATACGGCTATCGTCAGCAATCAGGCCAATCAAATCCTCAGTTCCAGCATGTCCGGTTAACACGAGTGGCCCATGCAATAGAGCCATATAAGGAGAACCATCGGGCATTTCCTCTCCATAAGTGTACATAGGAAGAGAAATCTCAATTACATCACCATCTTTCCACTGACGGGTAACTGCAAAATACTCGCCTGGATTACTTTTACCACGAACGTTTCTACCATTTACTTTAACCTGCAAATCAGATTTATCAATCCAATTAGGATGTCTCAAGAATACGGTAAAACGGGAGGAATTGTCAACATTCACAATAAACTTCGAAGACTCTGTCTCGGGAAAAGCTGTCTCCTGTGTAATTTTTAGTCCATTCTCCTCCCAATTTAAAACTGAAGGGATAAATAGATTCACATATACATTATTTAAATCGTCACGAGCATAAATCAACTCTCCATACTTAGCATGATTTTCAATCCCGCTACCAACACAACACCAGAATGTTTCTTCAGGATTGGAATAAACACGGTAGTGTCTTGGTCTCATTGAAGTAAAATAAACCAACCCTCCATGCTCAGGATGAATAGATGGTAAAATATGATTGTATAAAGCACGCTCATAGTAGTCAAGGTATTTTAGATCATGGCTGGAGAAATACAGCATTTGAGACAGCTTCATCATGTTATAAGTATTGCAAGTCTCAGGCCCTTGACGTGATTCAATCATAGAAGAGAAATCATCGATCTGATGGAAATGTTCATAAGTACTGTTCCCTCCAATAACAACGCTTCGGTTGTTAACAACCGTGTTCCAAAAGAAATCAGAAGCCTCTTTCCATTCTTTATCATCGGCCAACTCAGCAATTCTCATAAAACCTACAACCTTAGGAATTTGAGTATTGGCATGAAGGCCGGTAAGACGGTCTTCCTTAACCAGCAAAGGATCTAAAATTAAATGATGTGAGAACTGTCTGGCCAGTTTGAGATATTTTTCATCACCAGTAATATCATAAACATCTGCAAATACTTCATTGACTCCCCCATGTTCAGACACCAGCATTTCCTGAATCTGTTCAGCTGATAAGTTTGCAACCAATTCAATGCACCAATCGGTCAATGCAATCAACATATCGAATGCTTTTTCGTTACCTGCCAGCAGATAAGCATCACGTAAACCGGCATAAAGTTTATGAATATTATACCAGGGAACCCACTTCCCATTCAAAGAAAAGTTACCAGCATTAATATGACCATTTGCAATCTCCTTCCACATTTCTCTACCACCAGGTATTCCACCTACATAGCCGTCACCATTGGCAATCTGACAACGCTCAAGCTCATCAATCATATAGTTTAGCCTCTTTAAAGCTTCCTCATTGCCTGTTGAGGCAACCATTAAGGAAAAGGAGGTTAAGAAGTGACCCGCAGTATGACCATCAAGCCCAATGTTTTCCCAGTTTCCGTAACGGGGTGCTTTGGGTTCCAATCCTGCATCAATCAGGAACGGAGCCAATAAACGATCCAAATCATGAACCATAACATATGCTTCGTTCATGCTTGCCGCATGAGCAAAAGGGCCATCCAGCAATCTTACCTGCGAAAGGTGAAATGGTTGGATGTTCCCCTGTTCTGCTTTTTCCTTTTCACACGCACTAAATAATAGTAACGTTAATGCTAAAGGAAGTAGTTTTGAAATAATTTTCATAACAATGATATTTTTGATTAAACGTTATAATAAGCTAGCTTTTATTTGATGCATAATACATAATCAGAATATGTGCAGACAACTGACTTTTTTAATGGATAAAGAACTTTTCCGTTTTTTATAAAATCTACGATTTTAAATCCAATTAGAAGAGTCTTCATGAAAAAGAAACCTCTATTTCTGAATAAATCTAAATCCCCAGAACACTCTGGTGATAATCAATCAATAATCTAAACCCAAGCAAATGAAAAAAAATAACAACAAAAAAATGTTGAAGAGCTATTATCAAAATGAGTTTTATGAATCACAGCATATCTGTTAAGACATATTTACAAAAGTAAAATAAATACATACCTTCGTTTTGTAAAATCAGATAATGAATATTATAAAAATAGATAATAATTTTATCCAAAAAAAGAGAGTCAAAGTTTTAATTTTCAAAGACAAAAGATCACGTCTCTAATTATTAAACCTCAAATACTGTTTTTTCAGAAACATTAGATGGCGGCATTTCAAGATGCATTTAGTGCAAAAACCAACTATAGAATATTGAGTGAAGTATGACTTAGTTTGGGTTTTACGAAGCTATTTATCCAAATGCATCGTTTAAGGAAGATTAATAATTCTTACATAGATATATTTATATGCGATTGTTTAGAATTAAGGTAATAAATAAAAGAGCACTTACACAGTAAAAACTATCTGTATTCCTCATTGATTACATTCAATATGAAACCATATGAATAAGGCTTATTCCCGTCAATGGAATATTGCTCCATTGTACGTGCCCCCCATGAATCGTTGCCACCTACCCCTTTAATATTTAAATCAATGTTCACATTCACAAAATCACGCCGGGGTAATAGGTGATTATGGCTTGTTGTTTCCAAATCCTCTTCCTGATAAGGCCATGCGCGAAAGCAGAGTGGTTGTAATCCCTTAACTCTAATGTGCGATGAATTCCCATTGCTAAAGGAGAACCAACGAACATCTCCCCGGTTGGCATTGTCCTGCGGCACTACGAAAGGAGTTATGAACTCTTCCAATGTTTTATTATAATGGCCAACCAATGCCGCAGTTTTCCGATCGGGGTAGTTTTCAAACTCGCCTCTGCCGTACCAAATTATTTCATCATATTCAGCGGGAAGTCGCATTCGCATTCCAAACTTAGGCATTTGGGCAATATCATTGGTTTGGGGCTCATAAAAAGCCTCAACCTGAATTTCCCCCTCTCCGTTTATCTGATATTTAAGTTGGTATGAAGCTCCTACCGGAAGTGACATTTCAAACACTACAACAGCTAAGCCATTCTCAATTCTACTTTCCACCTTTTTCACTACTCTATTTTTAGCTGCATCACGCCACGAACCTAAACGAGTGTTGTACCCGTTACGTCGTTGGTTATCATTGGCTGGTTTCCAGAAATAGGGCTCAAGTACTCCTTGTAGTAATTCATCCCCATTTACATTCCAGCTTTTTAATGCACCATTATGAATATCAAACACAAAAATCGAATTAGTGGATTTTACCTCTACGGAAGAATTGCTTTTCGTAATTACCGGTGTTTGCCCCGTTGAACTGATATGAGAAAAAGAATACGGATGTAGCTGAAATTGCTTTTGGGCAACAACAAACCCTTTGTCGGCCCATAGAGTTGGTCTTCTCAATTTCGCATATACATTTAGAAAAAGTTCTCCATCTACCTCTAACGGATAGTGTATTTCGAGTATGTTATTTGCGTTGAGTGGCTGCTGATCAGATTTAATGACTTTGCCATTATCTAAAAACTCATAGAAATATTCATACTCATGCAGTGATGTAAAGTCGAGCTTACTTATTACCTGAACGTTTGACGAACCAGGGACTACAGAGAAGTCGATATACTGCTGAACCCTTTGGGCTTCATAATAATGGGGGTGCGGAACTCTGTCAGCTCCTATCAACCCATTAAGACAAAACGGACCATCATTGGGAATGTCACTAAAATCACCTCCATAAGCCCAAAATTCATCCGGTTGAAGCGTTAACATTGCTGGATCTACACCGTATCTTTGAAGAGATCCATCCCTTTTCTTTGCTATAGACTGGTCAGCCCAATCCCAAATTGCAGCACCGGCAATGCTCTTATCTGCTTCTATTACATCCCAATACTCCTGCAGATTTCCCAGCGAATTGCCCATTGCATGGGCATATTCGCGAAGCATAACAGGTCTGTCGGTAATTCTTTCGGCCAACTCTTTAAGTTCATTGGGTGGCAAATATCCATCATCGTAAATATCCGACACAGACCGGTCAGAGTCGCAATAGATTATTCGGGTCGGGTCAATTGCTCTAACAGTATCGCGCATAGCTCTAAAATTCATTCCGCTGCCTCCTTCGTTGCCAAGTGACCAAAACAGAATGGAAGGATGATTTTTATCGCGCTGAACCATTGAAACAACCCGATCGACATGCGCTAAAGTCCAATCGGGGTTATCACCCAATTCCAGATTTCCAATACCATAACCGTGCGACTCCTGATTGGCATCACACATAACATACAACCCATAACGATCGCAAAGCTCGTAAAACAAAGCCGAATGTGGATAATGAGCAGTGCGTACCATGTTGAAATTGCCCTGCTTAATGAGCTGTACATCCAACTCAGTAGTTTTAGGATCCACGTAACGACCCGTTCGGGGATGATGGTCGTGCCGGTTGATACCCTTCATCTTAATGGCTTTGCCATTAACCTTTAAAACATCTCCAACAATCTCAATTCGGCGAACACCCAAATGGTATTGAAAACTCTCAACCTCCCCTCTTCTGTCATTTAGTGATATTACAACATCATATAGGTAAGGGTCCTCAGATGACCATAAACGTGGATTTTCAATGACATCGTTCAGGACAACTGTCTGGGTGCTATTACCAGGAATTGTCGGAACAGGTTTAACAAGTATCTTTTCTACAGCTCTTCCGTTCCTGTCCCTTCCCGAAATTGAAACTTCCAGATTTAAATTTCTTATCCTGCGGTTGCTCTTATTGCGCACTTCTATCTCTGCTCCAACCCTGGCAGAAGAAAAATCTGTTGAGGGCTCAGCAATTAGGGCATAGTCTCGAATATGTGTTTTGGGACGTATCCATAATTCAACAGGCCTGAAGATGCCACTTAAACGCCAAAAATCTTGATTTTCCAGATAACTGCCGTCGCTCCAACGATAAACTTCAACTGCTAAAAGGTTTTCACCGGGCTTTATAAATTGCGTAACATCAAATTCAGCAGGCGAATATGAGTTTTGGCTGTATCCGACCTTTTGCCCGTTTACCCAAAGGTACATGGCCGATTCAACCCCTTCAAAGTAGAGGTAGAATTGCTTGTCGTCCAAATCTTCATCGAGTATAAAGGTAGTAATATATGAGCCTACAGGGTTTCGGTTTTCGTAGGCAAACCAATCAGTGGGTGGTTCCCCGGTAACAAATGGCTGATCTCTTTTAAAAGGATAGTTGATGTTGAGGTATATGGGCTTTCCAAAACCCTGCAATTGCCAATTGCCGGGGACTACAATATCATCCCAAACTTCTGCATCAAAACCAACTTCATAAAAATCAACAGGTCGATCGTCAGGCTTTGGCGACCACTTAAATTTCCAGTTTCCATTGAGAGATATAATCTCTTTATGCTCACTTTTATTTGAAGGAAGCACTAAGGAGCTCCGGTATCGTTCTTTGTTAATCCCAATAATTGAGGGGTTTTCCCAATCGGAAGTCTCTTGAGGATAACAAAACATTGAAACCAGTAATAGGATTAAAGTGGTTTTAAACTTCAACAGGAATCTGGACGATATATTCATCATAGCTAAAAGGTATTGAATTTGAATAAGGCTTGAGCAGTCTTCTGGAAATATGGAAAAATGTATATCTATTATAGATTAACCACACATTCAGTTTCAAACAATGCATTTATCATTATGCATATTTGTCTTCCGTTTGAAGCGTATGTTTTTTCGAAAACTGATGCTAAAATACATTTTTTTAAGAAATCACTACATCCTTTAACATGGATTACAGCAGTTTGTAAACCCCTATAATCACATACGGGTCTTCATCTTCCTTTAAATCGGGAAATCCTAAGGTGCCAATAAAGATTGCGTGATTGAGATATTCATATGGGCTGTTAATTGGTGCTTCCAAATCAATCACCGATTTACTATAAAGTTGACTTCCCTCGTGCATCAGAACTTTGTTAATGACTTGAATAATGTAGCCATCATCTGTTTTTAAAAGGTATCTGGCATAGAGTTCCGTATCACCATCAGGTCGCACAAGTTGCCAATCTTCGCCCATTGGTAAAACCACTCCATTTATATTTGTGCCACTAAACGTTCCGCCAAGAATTGGAATAATCCGTCTCACACCCCTCTTACTCTCTCCAAGGTTTATCATTTCCCCGATTTTCACTTTTGCCTCCCACACAAGTTCTGTTTTAAAACTTTTGTAAATTATTTCATGGGAGTCATCATTTTCCTGAGCACTTAAACCATTCATAAACAGTCCAGTTAAAAACAGCATCCCTATTGATTTTGATAAGACAGTCATGGTAAAACAATTTAAAATTTTACGCGTTCAATTTAATGAAAATAGGGCGAAAAGCTAGAAAGCTTAAGCCCTATTGAGAACAAAAGAATAAGATAATGATTTAATTTTTATTTCTGCACTGTCACTTTTTGAGAAAAATAATCATCCCCATTGCTGATTTTAACAATGTAAACACCGTTTGAGAAATTTCCGGAAATCTGCTTCTCCGCCTCATATGTAACAATCTCATTAACGACTACATTACCAGCTAAATCTATTACTTTTACATTATTATATATCAAATCGTTTGTCCTAATACTAATTTGCTTTGACAAAGAGTCATGGTAAATTAAAACATCTTTAACAGCGGGGTTATTAAAACCCACAGTATTTACCTCAATATCAAAATAGTTGATATTAAAACCACTACTTGTTGCCACTATTTTTAAATATTGCTGTCCTTGCTTTAAACTGATGTCAGAAGTAACGGTTTGCCAAATTTGCCAGCCACCGGTATTTGGGACGTTAATCGTTCCAACTTTCACGTCATCCACATAAAGATCGAAATTACGACCTCCAGCTTCAGCTGCAAGACGGAAAGAAATTTGAAACTCAGTCTCGTCACTTTTGTTATCAATAGCATATACCAACCAGTCTCCACTATCAATCCAGCCAACATTTATGCCACCTCCATCATCTGAAGTGGCTTCTGTATCTGTCCCATACTGAAGAGTATAGCTTTCAGCCTGGATTTTAGCAGGTATTTCAGTCCATTCGCCTGGTGCTTCGACTTTATTTTCAACAGCAATATCGATAAACGCGACTAACTCACCGTGATCTGCGGCTGTAACATCTCCGGGAACGTAGCTGATTGTAATCTCATCCCCGTAATATACATTATTAGCCAGCACTAAACTGATAATTTCCTTTCTCACAAAAAATTCGCGAACAACTGCATCCTGATTATTAACTTGTACAGTGAATTGCTCAAGTTGCTGTTCCGTCATCCTCATTGCCTTTGAGAATTGTAAGTTTAATGCGATCGCATTCTCTTCGAGTATTGCTTCTTCAATGGTTACCGGCAAACCTTTTGACTTATTGATAACAGGGTAATCATCAACAGTTTGAAGCAGCCCATTATCAGTTGAAGAAATCCCCGTGCCGGTATATGTAACGGTCAATTCATAATCAGCGAACACCTGCTCGTCCAATACAAAAACGATGGTTTTTGGATTGTCCTCCCAAAAAGAGGACTGCTCAGTTATCGGAATTTCATTTAGACCTTCAAAGGTCGAATTCAAAACCAAACCATCAATATCAGACGGTAAGATCATATCTTTGTTGAATTTAATAATCAGCTCATTACCCGATTCTTGAGCAATAATTTCAGTAATCCGAGGCGATGAACCTGTAAGAAGATTATCGACCAACAATTCATTAAACTCAGCAAGATCCTTCTCGAATACAGATATCACATTCCCATTGTTGTACGAAATATTAATTTGACTGCTGTTAAGAATTGCCTGTTCCAAATTAATGGCCATAATATCCTCATCTATTAATTCAATGTTATTAATATCTACAGGGACACCATCTACATTAACCAGAAAACCTTCAAAATCGTCTGTCTCATCAATAGGCAATGAATATTCAATAACAATTTGCTTAGGATCAGCATCGGTAACATAAGCCGTATTTACTTTGGGAATTCCAAAGCCAAGGGAGAATCGTCTGCAAAACTCCCAAATCACTTCACTGGTATTTACTGGTTCCATAGAGTGCCAGTGCCCAACTCCTTCATGTTTTAATAAAACAACTTCAACCTGATCAGTTCCGGGTCCATAAATGTACTTTGTGGTATTTGAATGACTCATTCCTGCTGGATATGGCTGAATTACCTCGGGTGTTTCAGGGCAATTATTGCGCTCTACCCATGCATCTATAGCCGTTTGAACACCACCAAAAACAACAACATCATCAGTAGTTCCATGCGTATGTATCAAAGGTATAGGTCGCGAACTATTGGTATTTGGTCCTTGCATTAAATAACCCCCTACAGGTGCAAATGCTGCTATTTTATCGGCAATCTGAGTTGCCGCATAGTAGGTCATCATTCCACCCATGGAAAATCCGGAAAGATAAACTCTGTCACGATCAATAGCATAACGATCGTGCATTTCATCAATGATAGCAAGAATAAAATTGATATCGGTCGAACCAAAAAGACTCCATCGACTATTAAGTCCTTCGGGATAAACAACTACAAAATTATGCTCACTCGCAACATCCTCCCACTTTGTCATATTCTTTTGGTAGCTGATATCCTGATTCATTCCATGCATGGAAATCATAAGAGGCCGATTGGGTTCGATATCGGATGGAGCATAAGCCAGCATCCTCCTGGTTTGCTCACCCACTTGAATATTTTCAATTTGGGCAAAAGAATTGGATGGAAATAATGCAATAATCAAAGCAAAACATAAAATCTTTAGGTTGTGGTTTTTAGTTTTCATAATAACTTGAATTTAATTAACACTAAATCTATTAATATAGATTGACTAAAAAGTATTAGACTAACTTTCTACCTGCTATTGAAATCTCCACCAATCGAAATTAAACAGATTGCCTTCTTGGCCTTTAAAAACAAAGCAGACATCGTGAACACCTGTTACTTTTTTCAATTCACATGATTTCATCTCCCAACTTTTTGAACCGCCAGTATTTCCCACCGTTAAATGGCCGATTAGTTCTCCATCTGGATTGTTTAAACGAATTTCAATTTCTCTACCATCAGAATCTGAAGCAACGCTGGCTTCAAACACCTTAGCTCCATTGTTAAAATCGACACTTCGTACAATGAGGTAATCATCATTATTTATATTGGTAACATATATACCCGTTTCATCATCTTTTTTTGTCTTTAATCCTTCACTCCATGCTATGGTTTCAGCCTCAACCCGATTATATGGATTGAGATTTGAAACACTTTCAGCAACTCCATGCTTTGTTGGTATCATTAAAGGGATTGAGCCATCGGGGTTGTATTCAAACTGCTCTACACATACTGAACGCTTGAAGCCTTCTCCTCCGGATAATTCATGACTGTGATAAAAGAAATAGGAATTGCCTTTGTAATCAATAATTCCCGGATGATTAGTAAATGCCAGATGAGGAGCTCTTTCCATAATGAATCCTTGATATGTCCATGGACCTTCAATAGCAGGAGCAGTTGAGTAAGCTATATACTCAGGAATACCAGCAGCTGCGTACACCAAATAATATAAATCATTTCTTTTATAAACCCAGGGGCCTTCAGTGTAAGTTGTCCTCATTCTTCCATCGCGCCCTTCATGAGAACCAAATGCCTCAGTTGTCATTTCTACGGCCATTATTCCGTTGTTACCAATACTGCGATCGTAGGAAATCATATCTTCATTAAGCTTGACATAGTAAAGCCCGGGGTTTCCCCAGAAGAGATAAGCCTGGCCATCATCGTCAATAAATACAGTTGGGTCAATATCGTGCCAGACATTATTGGTTCCCTCAATTAGACGATGCCCCAAGGGGTCGGTGAACGGTCCAGTTGGCGAATCAGAAACCAAAACAGCTACACCATCACCATGAATAGGGCAATACAAATAGAATTTTCCTTTTCGTTCAATGCATTGCGGAGCCCAGGCACCGTTTGTTATATCACTCCATTCAAAATCCTTAAGTGATGCAACAACTCCATGGTCAGTCCAGTTTACCATGTCAGTGGTTGAATAACAGCGCCAATTATACATGGTAAAGAAGTTATCGACGGTTTCGTCTTCGTCATTTGTGGTATATAGATAGAGAGTGCCATCGTGTACCATAGGTGCTGGATCGGCTGTAAAAGAAGTTTGAATAATGGGATTTTGAGCATGAACACAATAAGCTCCCATTAACAATATCGTAATAGATATTTTTTTTAGTAACATAGAACCAGAATTATTTAGAGATTAATATACCATAGTTTACTTCAAGCATCTTTTCACCATACCTTCTTCCCAATATTCTATATCCTTCTGATGTAAAGTGCAAACCGTCGGTCATTCCGGGGCAGCCCTTTGAAGAAACTACATGGGCATTTGATATGACACCCGGCAGCAGATTTATAAAATGATTGAAAGCATGACACCTCCCTCCAAATTCGTCACTAAGCATTTCGCCGGCAAGTATCGGTGTCTTTTCTGGGTTGAGCATTAAGTCAGCCAACAGGTTATCATAAATATCCTGCACTTTATTGACCCAAAGCGTATCGTTTGGGTTCGATTCACCCTGGTGTAACAGGGC
The DNA here is from genome assembly GCF_900168165.1 of Alkalitalea saponilacus. Lineage (GTDB taxonomy): Bacteria > Bacteroidota > Bacteroidia > Bacteroidales > Marinilabiliaceae > Natronoflexus > Natronoflexus saponilacus. The sequence goes on along the minus strand of NZ_FUYV01000001.1, from coordinate 269,006 downwards.
TCCTTTAATTATGCCGTTGGTTTGGGCTATTTTGGCCATTTCAACCAATCTACCATATGGATTTCCTCCATAATTCTCAATCCAGCCAATCATCCAATCGGGAGCCGTTTCGATGTACTCCTGATGATTGTATTTATCGAACAATTCGATGCGTGACCCACCAACAGATACATTTATAACACCAATGGTTATTGAGTCCGGTAGATTCTCAATGAGTGTGCGTCCGAAATAATCTGCGGGAGAGATTCCCGCATTGCAATCAGAAATAGGTGGCGTTGCGGTGTACCAGTTTCCCATGACCCTATCATGTTTCGGGCAATCCATGGCACTCAACATTTGAAAACGTGCATCAACAACAGAGTCTTGTGCTTCGGCAGGTGCTGCTCCAGCCATATTCGACTGACCAAAGCACAGGTAAATGTGAAAGTTTGGGTCTTGTGAATAAACCAGCGTGCTTAAAAACAAAAACGTTATCATTAAAAGTAATTTCATATCCTTGATTTTCTAATAGTTAAATTATTATTTTTGAAGCTGTTTCAAAATTGAATTTAAATTGTACTTGTCTTTCAAATATTAAATTTCAAAGTACGATTTACCCCTAAATCCCCCATAGTGGGAATTTAAGCCTCCCATTTGGGGGAGGTTTGGAAGGGTAAATACAATGATGCTTTCAAATTGCAAGAATTAAGTATTCTTATTCGACCTTTGAGACATCTTCATGATTTTTCAGATCAAACTAGCAAACTACCACTCAAAGGAGGTTCTAATCAATTACCTTATTCATCTCCTTTGCCAGTTCTTCAATAGCATGTGCCAGAAAAACATAGGGAGTGGCTGTGGTTATAATTGCCTCATTTTGTCCCCACAGGAACGGCCAGTCATCTTTGTTCTCATAAAAATCAGGCTGTAATAACACCAAACCGGGAACTACGCCTCCGGCAATAAACGTAAAATCGGCCCGGTTACTGCCATAAGTAACTTGTTTGGACTTCACTCCTATTGTAGAAACGAATGAGACATTTGAATATGGATGACAACCGAGTATGTAGTCCATAGCACTAAATATCGACTCAACATCCATTAATTCAGGGTAATACTTATGAATAAAATAGTTGTTGATGGCCCATTTCATGATAGGGGTATTGCCTCCCCATCCCCGGCCTCCCATGGGAACCTCGTATGGACTCACCGAAGTGATTTGATTGGACTCCTCCAAATATTGCAAAACAAACGGACGAAGTTTGCCGTGAAAATTCTCATTCATATGAGGATATGCCATGAGGGCATAAGAGAAAGCATTATCTACGGGAAAATTACCAGGTCTGTTTGTATCAAACATTGTCCTATCCATCTGGCTCCAAATGGCATCTTCGAAAACTCTTTTAAATCGGTCCTCTTTTGTAGTTATAAATAGTTGGAGAGCCGCTGAAGTTTTCACTCTCATAAAATTAAAGAAAGGCCTGCCGCCATCCATTGTTTCAGGATCTACATCTATATTATCATTCCACATTTTCATAGCACAGTCCAATGCTCTTTGGGATAAATCCGGATTAAACTCCTTTAAAACCCTACTTGCTGCGGCCAACGAAGCTGCGGTTGAGTAATCCATAAAAACACTGCGAGTTGTAAAGGCCCACCGGTCATCGAGTGTGCCACTGCTCACGCCATCTGTTTCATAAGGCGCTAAATTGGGATTGTATGGGAGATTATCAGTTATTGTTGCAGCATCACCGAGATGATGATATTGGTATAGATTTCCCACAACGATTCCTCTAATGGGATGTCCAATATTTTCGATTTGTGCAACTAAAGCCAAAACACCATGCTCAATCTGTTGGAGCATGTCATTTTTTCCATCAGGACGGTGAATGTCAACATATCTGGTTTTTTGATCCACGTAGGTCATATCACGCTGAGGTGCAAAAGTCTCATAAATCTGAACCAAATCCATAACAACAGCATTATGAGAGCCCGTTTGAATGTCAAAGTCTCCGGCATCGTACCATCCTCCTATGTCTAATCCGGGAATGCGCTCGAAAGGCTCAAAGCGGGTGTCGGTGGTATCGCCCATACTGTAACCGTCAAAATGATTATGATTCAGAGGTGCCTGAAGGGCATCATCCTGGTGTGCATTTCCATGCCAGATACGATAAGCTTCTCTTACCGTCATGTGATCCATTTGAATAGGCAGCCAAACATCCATTGTTGGATGCCAGATACCTTCATAAACATCTTTAGAAATAGGAAAAACATTGGTTCTTTGCCCGCCATATTCAATAAAATAAACACCCTCATTCTTCACTTCACTGAAATCAAACACAAGGTAATTATAACGCAAATATCTGCCCCATTCTTCTGTCATGCCTGTAAACACGGGAACTTCGCTACCATCTTTAGCAACCTTGAATATTTTGGCTGATGATTGCGGATTGTCGTTTTTATCTAATTCAATGATTGCTCTTTTTCGTTGTGCAGGAGTGTACCCAACTTGCGAGAACCCAATGTTGGGTTCTCGCACCCAATCAGGAATTGTATGGGGTTCAACATACCACTCCATTACCTTACCAGTTTTTCCTGATGGGAGAAGAGAGCGAAAAACATACCATCCATTCTGAGCCAGAATGCGTCCGTCGAAGAACATTATTTCCGAATCAGACTCAATTACAACTCGTCGTTCAGGATTTTCCGGAGCCAAAACAAAGGAATTCGCCATTGAAATTGGCAAAGGTTCAAGAAATTCCCCTCTTCCGCGATCATCAAAGGTGGAGTGATCAAATATTTGCTGAATTTTTTCACTCGAAGGTCTCACTTGCGCATCACTGGCAGGGTACCGGGGAAAAAGTTTAGGCTTACCGTCGGCCAGATAAGTACTTTCCCAATAATCAGGAGGAAGAAATTCAAAGTTTAAGCCTGCTCTTCCTTCCAATTCTTTCGGAATTGGTTTTTCTAAAAACACTTCAATCCGGAACCCGTTTTTATGTGGAGTTACCTTAATTTCGCTATCAAAATTAAAATCCGCATACCGCAAATGTGTCGAAATGAAGTTATTCTCGACATCAACTTTTCTACTCACAATTTCCGGAACCAAATCCCATTGCTCAGGCGTGTGATGCAATCTAACAGCACCTCCGGTTGCTGTTCTCACTCCGTGGTGTATCAACTCAATGCCGGCGGTCTTCTCATCAAAAAATATGGGATTGTATCGATTGCTGTAAACCAATACATTAAGACCATTCTGCTCAAAATACTCCAGTTCATTCAACTGAAGAGTTTGACTATGAACGAAACTGCTCCATAAAAGGAACAGGGATACGAGAAATGCGAATTGAACTTTCATTTTCTGGATTTTGGGATATTTATTTTACTGATAATATACACGCTGCACAAACATCAACCTAAACCTTTAATAAACTGATGCTTACTCTTGTACATCATGAACATTCAAAACTGTAAATGGTGATTCTATTTTGCCCAATCTTTGCCTTCGGGCGTACGGCGCCATTTATAATAGGCATCCATTACCTTTAGTGAGGCCTCATCAGGAACCGGTCCCAAGTATGCATTTGGTCCTAAATACATTACATTTGGATTCTCTTTGGTGAATTTGGGCCATTCCGTTACACCTTCACCATTGGGGTGGCCATATTTGGCAAAATTAGTCCAATAAGTACCCATAATCTCCGAGATTTCAAGGTCTGACTCAGAAACATTCGGATCGTCTGCATTAAGATTCATAAATACAAACGGGACATCCACTCCATGCGGTGTTCCATGGTCAGCCTGAGGAGAATCCTCCGCGAATTCAGGGTGCTGGTCGAAATAATAAAAGAAAACCGGAGAGCTACCGACTTCAGACTGCAAGTTTGCCCAAGCCCATGTTGGCCAGCCAAAAGCGGCATCGCGCATAAGGTTACGGGCACTTCGCGGCACAGAGGTTTCTCCCACCGGATAAGCTTTTAATAATTTATCCGCAAAAGGGCCAAAGCGTCTGTTCACATTATCAATATAATCTTGCGGAGTACGCCCACCCGGGAAGCTCAAACCTTCATCAGAGTTATAACCAATAAGTACAGGTACATCATTGAATTTACCCATTTCATATAATTCATACTGATCTCCGGGAATTACATAGCCATCAACAATTGGCCAGGCTCCTCCCATTCCCATTCCCAGGGGTAGTTCTGTGGCATCAATCTGTCTTAGTTCTTCAATGGACGACACCCCTACTCTGTTAACATACGCAATACCATCCTGCTCTGCCTGTTGCAGTGTTTTCATATTCTCGCCAGGGTAGGTTGTTGGCCTTGTTGGACCAAACGAGCCGCCACTCTGTGATATTGCTCCATGAAACAAACCCTTTGCAACAGGTGAAGCACATAGCATACTTACCGAGATTCCTCCTGCCGATTCACCAAAAATGGTAACATTATCCGGGTCACCACCAAATTCGGAGATGTTTCTTTGAATCCATTCCAGACCTGCAATTTGATCCAGCAGGCCATAGTTTCCTGAAACACCATTGGGGCTTTCGGCACTCAATTCGGGGTGTGCCAGAAAACCAAGCTGGCCAACTCTGTATGCAATACTTACAACAACGACTCCTTTGCGTGCCAGATGTTCCCCATTGTGCACAGGATCGGATGTTGAGCCAAAGCTAAACCCACCTCCATAAATCCAGACTAAAACAGGCAATTTTTCCTTTGCCGATTTTGCAGGCGTCCAAATGTTAAGGTATAAACAATCTTCACTTTTTCCTGAGGCCGGTTCTCCTCCCTGCATTGGTGCGGGTGCATATTCAAAAGTTTCCAATACTCCAGGCCACTTTTCGACGGGCTGTGGGGCTTTCCAGCGCAAATCTTCCGTAGGAGGTGCTGCAAAAGGAACACCTTTAAAAATCAACAAATCATCGGTGACAACTCCCTGGATAAGACCGCCCTCCACTTTAACCTGACCGGGTTGCTGTGAGCATGAGCCTATCAAAAGTGCTAGTAATGTGAGTAGTATTAAATTAATATTTTTCATTTTGAGCAGATTTAAGATTAATTTGATTTCCAAAGATTTGGCAGGAATCTATAATATAAAAGGTGTCTCCATGTTCCCCAATCGTGTCCTCCGTGACCTCCAATATAGTATTCATGTTTAATGTTATGATTAGCCAAAGCTTCATGCAATGCCTGACAACGATGATTAAAGAAACTGGTTGCTTCTTTCGTTCCCTGTCCTACAAACAGATAATCAACCTTTTCATTGACATGGGGGTCATTTAAAAAGTGCGCCAGTGAAGCTTCAGCATTTGAATCACCGGCACTTAAAATACCAAAGTTTGCAAACAAATCTAACGAACGAAAACCGATGAACATGCTATGACGGCCCCCCATTGATAATCCTGAAATGGCTCTTCCTTTTGGAGAATCAATGGCACTATAGCTCTTGTCGATCAGCGGAATGACGTGCTCACGAAGTTCCTTTTCAAAAATATCGAAAGTAAGCTCTGTATGATTGGGGTGATTACGGTGTATGATCTGATTATTAGGTATGGCAATTATCATGGGCTCAGCCTTATCTTCTGCCAACAGGTTATCCATAATAAAATTAACGCGTCCATCGTAAACCCAATTGGAAGGAAGTTCACCACTCCCACCTACCAGATATAAAACAGGATAGGTTTTATTCGGATCGTAACATGGCGGGGTATAAACATACAGTTCACGTTGCCCATCGGTAACGGCCGAGTAATAAACATGTCTGGTAACATTTCCATGAGGCACATCTTTTGCATCATAATATGCAGGTTCATTGCCATGCACTACTAACTGACTGTATGGAGGCATAGCGGTAAAAGCAGCATAAGTGTTATTAGGATCCGGAACCTGTACTCCATCAATATGAAAATGATAAGCATACATATCAGGGATAAGAGGACCTATTGTCAGGCTCCAGACCCCGTCCTCACCTTTAATGAAAGGAATGGGCGCATTTCCCAACTCATTTGCTGTATGTATTGCCCCCGGGGGCAATACCACTTCCTTAGCCTCAGGAGCCCTCAGTCGGAATGTAACAGTTTGGTCGTGGTGCACTTCCGGAGAGTTAAGAGGAGCGCTGAACGGATTAAGGCCTTCAGTATTTTTATGTGGATTGTAATCCAGATTTACATTGGCTTGCTGACCTCTTAGAGCAAAAGGACTCAGCAAAACTAATCCCACAAGAAATAGTATATGCTTTTGCATAAAATTTATATTTTAATGATTATTTAAACACCCGTTGAATAAAATCGTGTAACGATTTTCTCCAAACCTGCCACTCATGATCTCCCGGAAATGTATTGAACTTGACCTTTAGCCCCTCCTCGCGCATTTTTGCCACAGCCGTTTTGGTATGGTCAATACGCATATCAGCCTCACCGCAAGATATGTAAAGCAAATTGAGCTTTTGGTTAAATTCACCCGCCTTAGAGAGCAGTCCCGGTATTTCACTTTCAGCATCGAAAGTACTGCCTGTATTTGTCCGAATACCTCCAAAAATACCAGAACTAAAAATCCCAACAGAACTGAAAACATCAAGATTCTCAAGTCCTACATAAAATGACTGACCACCACCCATCGACAATCCGCTAATGGCTCTATTTTCAGCATTGGCTTTGGTTCGGAAGTTTTTATCAATAAAAGGTACAATGTTATGGAGCATCTCCTGTTTAAAGCCTGTCATAGCTTCACTGCTATAGCCTCTCATACCGGATGCAATATTACCATTTGCTATTACCACTATCATTGGTTCAGCTTTGCCTTCCGCTATCAGGTTATCAAGAATTACATCAGCTTTTCCTTGTCTAACCCATCCAGTCTCATCCTCGCCGCCCCCATGTTGCAGATATACGACCGGATATTTTTTCTCAATACTTTTATCATATCCGGGTGGAGTGTAAACATAAAGTCTTCGCCAGCTATTGGTAACATCAGAGAAGTAATATTTTGAACTCATTGCCCCATGTGGCACATTTTTGATAGAATAAAAATCGACTCCGGGTTCCGGAATTTCAATTCCACTGGTCATTCTACCAGTCCCATAAAAGGAATTACTTGCAGGATCGGCAACGGGTATCCCATCAATTACCAAAAAATAATAATGGAATCCGGGCTCAATAGGCTCTGTACGAACAGTCCACATGTCATCGGCGCCCTTGACCATATCATATTTTTTACCCAGATCAATCTGAATTTGCTGAGCATTTTGGGATTTAACCCGAAAAACAACACTGTTATCAGGCATGATACATGGGCAATCGTTCTGGTTGATATTTGTTGATGCCGGAACCGAAGAATCTATTAATTGAGCATTTACATTCTGCAATATAATTGCAGAAGAACTTAAAAACAGCGCTGTTATAAAGAATTTAAATATCAGGTTTTTCATTCTTTCGTATATTCTATGAATAAGTTCTATTTGAATAGTAATTGAGTATATTGATATAATGACCTGCGCCATGTGAGCCAATCGTGACCTGTGCCAACAGACTCATAATATACATAGTCAATTTCCTGTTCATGTAACATATCACGAAAGGCGCCTACAGTAAGGGGAAATATTTCAGCTTCCTCAGTACCAAGTCCAAGCCATAAAACCTTAAGACTTTCATTTACAAATTCACCATCTTTAAAAATCCCACCCAAAAAGGTATCAACATCAATCTTATCCGAGCTGGGGAAATTTGCTGTTCCACTGAACCCTCCATAAGAAGAGAACTTATCAAGATTGTTCATGGCTATTCGCATGGTTTGATTGGCTCCCATTGATAGTCCTGCAATGGCACGATTTTCCCGGTTGGTTTTTGTTCTGAAGCGTGTGTCAATTAAAGGAACAATTTCGTTCATCATTACCTCCTCAAAAACCAGTGCAGGTCTGTTTGGATTGTTTACAGCTTGATTTTCATCCGGTTTAAAGGCATAGCCATTATCCATCACAATGATCATGGGAACTGCTTTTTCCTCAGCAATTAAATTATCAAGAATAATATTTGCTTTGCCCTGCCTTGACCAGCTGGTTTCATTTTCAAAACTTCCGTGCTGTAGATAGAGCACCGGGTACCTCATATTTTGGTTTTTATCTTAACAAGGAGGTGTATAGACATAACATCTGCGAAATTCCTGAGTTATTTCTGAGAAATAAATTAGTTCGGCCACAGTACCATGCGGGACATTTTTAAGTGCGTAAAAATCTTTATCGTGTGCAGGAATCTCTACGCCACTCCCCCATCTTCCGGCACCATAAAAGTAAAGGCTCCCCGGGTCGGGCACTGAAGCACCATCAATATTGAGCTGATAATATTGAAAACCTTCTCTCTGAGGAGCAGATTCACCAGTCCAAACTCCATTTTCATCTTTGGTTAAATCGTATTTTACTCCTCCTATATCAAGCTGCACATAGTTTGCATCCGGAGCTGAAATCTGCACCCGCACCCGCCCTTCGGAGTTTACCTGTGGAAACTCTTTGCCGGGTTGATTTAGTTCTGATGGCTTAAAATCCTCCTGCATTATGGAAGATTGCGCAAACCCAGGTTTGCCAATCAATAGTGCAGATAAAAACGCAACTAACCTTATGATTTTCATAATATGACTATTTAATCCAAATCATTAAACAACAACGGAGCAAGCTGATGCAGACTGCGACGCCATGTGTGGAATTCATGGGCAGTACCTTCCGAAACATACGACACCGCGTTGTATCCATTTTCTTTCAAGGTTTTTACAGCTGTTGCAATCCTTTCTGGTCTCTCTTTACTGCCACAACTCAAAAAAACAAGTTTTAGATTATCATGTTCCTTGAGCTCTTCAGGTGCGTAAATACCACCGCTGAATAAGGCATAAGATGAAAATACATCGGGTCGGTTAAGGGTAACCAGCCTGGTTTCAAATGCGCCCATTGATAACCCTGCCATAGCCCTGTGCGATTGGTTACTTACCGTTCTGAAATTAGCGTCAACATAGGGAATTAATTCATCAATAAGTACGGTTTGAAATGGGTTAATGTCAAAGTCCATTATTCTGCCAAATTCCACATCATTGATCATCCCATAGGTCATAACAATGATAAAAGGCTTTGCTTTTCCTTCTGCAATAAGGTTGTCCATGATGAAGTTGGCACGTCCCTGTTTAGGCCATGAAGTTTCATTTTCACAATAACCATGTTGAAGGTATAAAACAGGATAGTTCGATGTTGTTTCTTTTTGATAACATGGGGGAGTATAAACAAAAGCTCTACGGGATACGCCGGTGCTTTCTGATGGAAAATAAACTTCATGAACATGGCCATGCGGTACATTCTTATTTGCAAAGATATCCATATCATCTGAGGGCACCTCTATGCCGCTTCCATAGCGGCATGCACCAAAGAAGAACCGACTACCGGGATCCGGAACTGAAGCACCATCAATATTAAGCTGATAATAGTGAAAACCCACATCCTGAGGTTCCGACTCTCCGGTCCAAACGCCATCATCATCCTTCACCAAATCATATTTCACTCCACCTATATCAAGTTGAACATAGTTTGCATCCGGAGCAGAAATCTGAACCCGAACACGCCCCTCTGAATTGACCTGAGGAAACTCACTTCCGAGCTGATTTGAGATGGCAGGCTCAAAGTCTTCAACAATGGCTGGCTGATTAGATTGAGCCATTCCAAAATGAAATGACAATAGTACTATTAGTGCAATTTTTAAAATTTTCATAATTAAGTGATTTATGCAATGACGTTATCATATAGAACTGTCAATTGGTGAAAGCTTAAAAGTTTATTTCGATAACTGAATTTTAAAACCCATGCAAGTTGCGTAAAACGGCAACTTGCATGAAAATCCATATTATTTTTAAGACTTACTTATGTAAGGAAATCATTAATCTTGAAACAAGAGAGGGGCAAATTGATACAAGCTTCTTCTCCAGGTTTGCCATTCATGTGCTGTATCAGGCGAAACATAATAATGGGCATTTAAACCTCTCTTTTTAAGTTCTTCAACATTTAATGCCGGATCGGTTCCCATATTATATCTGCCACTCTCTACTTCTGTGCTTCCAAAGCTAATAAACAGCAGATTCACATTATTTATAAAATCAGGGTTTGCTTCAATGTCTTCGATGCTGATGCTTCCGCCACTAAACATTCCAACGTGTGAAAACAGATCAGAATTGGCCAGAGTTATAACCCTTGTTTGCATAGCCCCCATTGACAAGCCTGCCATCGCTCTGTTTTGCTGATTGGCAATGGTGCGATAGTTAGAATCTATCATAGGGATAATATCTTTGGTAAGAATATTCATAAAACCATCTGCCCACCCTGTTGGAGGCCATGGACCACGTGGTCTTTCACCGCCATCGGCAGGCCTTGACCTTTCAGGCATTCTCCAGGTACCATTGTCCATCACAATAATAAATGGCTTGGCTTTCCCTTCTGCTATAAGGTTGTCCATAATCAGATTTGCCTTTCCTTGAGCTGACCAACCTGTTTCATTTTCACCACCCCCGTGCTGTAAATACAATACAGGATATCGTTTCTCAGGGTTGTGTTCGTAGCATGGTGGTGTATAAACGAAACAACGACGTGTAGCATCATCAATTTCAGAAAAATAGATGTGCTCTCTCACCTGACCGTGAGGTACATTTTTAAGAGCATAAAACTCATCATCATGTGCCGGTATTTCAACTCCACTGCCCCATCGACCTGCACCGTAGAAATATAAGCTACCCGGATCCGGTACTGATGCACCATCGATGTTTAGCTGGTAATAATGGAAACCTTCATCCTGAGGAGCCGATTCACCTGTCCAAACACCATTCTCATCTTTGACCAAATCATATTTAACAGCGCCAATATCAAGCTGGACATAGTTAGCATCCGGAGCAGAAATCTGAACCCGAACACGTCTTTCGGAGTTTACCTTTGGGTATTCTTTTCCAGGTTGATTTGCAGAGGATGGTAAAAAGTCTTCCACAACCTGACCATGTGCAACTGCCCCAATGGCTAAAGCCATAAGGAAGATGCATTTTGATAGATTTTTCATTTTTGAATGTATTTTAGTTAGTGCAATTTTTATGTGTTGATTCACTTAAAAAAAGGATACTTCGAATACCATTTGGCGAAACTTAGAAAATCCAATGTTCTTTGCTTTGAAAATACTCTATTTAAACAAGAGTTTCGAAAAGTTGTACAGGTTGTTACGCCACACTGGCCATGTATGTCCTCCCGGATACTCGGAGTATGAATATTGAACACTCATTTGGTCAAACTCACGCATCATTACCTGGCAATTTTCCCAGGCAATGTCCTCTTGCCCCCCCATTGCGATCCAGAACTGTTTCAAGTTATTATTAATTACTTCTGTGTTGTTTCTCATAAAATCATACTGGGGATCTGAAATCGCTGGTTGATTGACCCACCATCCTGAACTAAAAACTCCTAAGAATGAAAACATTTCTGTATTCCTTAACCCCGCATGAAGGGTTTGCAATCCACCCATTGACAGACCTGCAAGTGCACGACTGTCAGCATCAGCCTTCACACGATATTTACTTTCCACAAAAGGAATTATGCTTTCTATCAGCTCGTTCTCGAAAGCTTCTAAAGCGCTTAGCCCAAAACCTGCGGAGGGAATATTGCCATCAACCATTATCACGACCATAGGGACAGCTTGTCCATCGGCAATGAGGTTGTCGAGGATAAGGTCGGTTTTCCCCTGCATAGCCCACCCACGCTGATCCTCTCCTCCACCATGAAGAAGGTACAATACAGGATATTTTTTTGAAGTATCTTTGTCATAACACGGAGGAGTGTATAAATAAAAGCTTCGCCAACTATTGGTTACTTGGGAGAAGTAGCGTCTGATTCGGATCTCGCCATGGGGAACATCTCTCAGGGAATAATAATCATCTCCGTCAAAAGGAATTTCGATTCCACTTGCCTTGCGGCCCATTCCATAGAAAGTTTCACTGGCAGGATCAGCAACAGCAAGTCCGTTAATTATCAGAGAATAATAATGAAAACCTTCTCCCAAGGAATCTGTAGTGACCTCCCATACTCCATCACTGTTTTTAACCATGTCGTATCGTCGGCCTAAATCAAGTTGTAATTGATCAACATCAGGAGCTTCAATTCTGAAAACAGCTCTGCTGTCTTCTGTTATTCGGGGATATTCCGCTCTTCTTACGTTTGTTGATGCAGGTTGAGAGTTGCTTTGCCCCATAAGAGTGAATATCAGGCAAATTTGGGTTAATGTTAATAGAGTTCTTCTCATTTGAAAATAATTTATTTTAAAATATGTCTTATTACTTTCCGATCCATCGAAACAAATTGTTGAGATTTATCGGGGGATGAAAGATATCGAGGTTCGGCAAAGCAGGAACTTTTATGAAATGATATTGTACCTGATGGTCACAACTAAATGGTGGCGACACTTCATTTTGAACAAAACAATTTAATTTATTTTTATAATCATTAATACAAACAGAAAATCCCATCTTAATCCATCAATACACAAAAACACACAACACCCTAATCATCAAAGTGATTAAAGCCCTTAAATCAAAACAAAACTGAATTCAGGCAGTTAAAAAATGTATCCATTATTTAACAAAGACATTGATTATAGCAAAAGGTTTAATCATTAAATGTTAAAAGCTACTACCAAAAAATGGTAGTAGCTTTTATTTTGACCTTAACCTTCGTTTAATGGCTTATTATTTTCATTCCCTTGTTGTGAGTTTGACTACGTCTCCCGATCTATCGGGAGACGATTCACAAAACAAAGACGTTTCATTATTGCTCAAAAGACAATACAATGTCCATCAACTCCCTATCGTGATTTCTTACAATTTTGCACTCATCATCAAAAATCATGGTTACTCCATTTTCCTTAGTATAAGCATCCCACTCAGGTAAAACCCCGGCAACATTAGGATCACCTGATCTGGCAAAGTTTATCCATGATGAACTCATTATTTCAGCCAGAGCAATTGCATCCTCTGTGTCGCCTGACCAGTGCTTACCAAGCTCTATATTATTAAATACTAAAGGAATGTCCAACGCATGAAAAGAGCCACGTGTACCATCATCCACAGGACTTTTCCATGTTAACATGTAAGAATAAACCGGGGCAACTCTTGTAGATGCTGCATCGGCCACTTTAATTGTTATGGGGCGAAATACGGTATCAATTGATAACAAATCCTGAGGCGTATAATCAGGGTATGCTTGTTTAAATAGTTCAACAAAACGACCAGTTTCTTCAACGTATTGGCTCTCTAACCTTACACTTGCTTGTTCGAAAGTGAGATCTGTCTCTGCATAATATGTTCTCATCATCTCATTGAAAGTAGTACCAATCATCAATGGAACCTCCTGGCTGATATTTGAAAATCCTGGAGTAAATGGCTGTTGAAGTAAATCAGTGCCATCCGGAACAGGCCCAAACCCAAACATTCTTCTTGTTCCGGGTCTCCTAAGTCCAACGGTCCTTCTTAATGCACTATCGCCTGCAACAACAAGCTCCTTGTACGGAATGGATTTCAACTTATGAACCTCATCTTTTGATATTCCCAGATAGTCCAATAAAGCAAGACCTACCTCTTGTGATTTCTCCTTAGTCATTACATTGACCAAGGTTCCACTTTGTATAATTGCTTTGTGAAATAATCCACTGGCACCAGGCATACACATGAGGGTTCCCACCTTCCCGCCTCCGCCTGATTCTCCAAAAATGGTGACATTATCAGGGTCGCCACCAAAGTTCTCAATATTTCGGTTAACCCATTCCAGGGATTCCACAATATCAAGCATCCCCACATTTGCAGATCTGGCATATTTGTCATCAATTGCAGATAAATCGAGGAAACCAAGGATATTAAGACGATGGTTGATTGAAACAACGACCACATCTCCTTTTTCTGCCAATAGTTTACCTTCTGTTATAGGGTCACTGCCGGAGCCAAAACTAAAACCACCTCCATGTAACCAAACCATTACAGGTCGCTTTTTCGTGTCATCCAAGCCAGAAGTCCATATATTGACACTAAACAAATCTTTCTCATCCATCACTGAGTCTGGCGACCAACTATTAATCTGCATCGCAATGGGACCATACTCAACACATTCAAGCACTCCTTGCCATCCATCAACTCTTTCAGGTGGCATAAACCTTTCTGCCTTAGCGTATGGAACACCTTTAAAGGTATAAATTCCATCATCTAAATAACCGGAAATATCTCCGCTGCATATATTTACAACCGGATTTTGATTGTTGTCAGAACTTTGTTTACATGAGCTAAGAAACAAACTCAGAGATAAGATGAGTAATCCTGAGCAAAATGACATTTTTTTCATTTTGAATTTAATTAAGGTTTTAATTTTAATAGAACAACAAGCTTTTATACACTCAACAGGCAATCAATACTTTAAAGCATTAACTGCCTGCGCTTTGGTGATCGACCGTCAATCTTTGTATTTTAATGGTAATCAATGTTTAGTTGTAAATGCTATAATCAACAGGCTTAAATAGTAATTGAACAAAATGGTAGAGGTCATCCTTCCACACTGCAAAATCATGATGACCGTCCGGAATTAATCTATAAATGTGTTGAACATTATTTGATTTCAAAAATTCATGCGTTCTGAGGGTTACGCGCAAAAGCCTATCCTGATCACCTCATGAGATATAAAGCAGTTCTAGATCCTCATTAATTTTAGAAGGATTCGGAATTAGTTCATTTGGTTCTTTGGTGTTAGGAGCAGAAGAGAAACCTCCAACCCATGCAAATTGATTCGTGTTTCCCAATCCAAAATTTAGCGCTTGTCCTCCACCCATGGATAAGCCGGCTATAGCTCTATACTTACGCTCCTTAATTACCGGATAGTTAGCCTCTATATGCGGGATTAAATCATTAAGTAAGTCTTGTTCGAATGTTGAAAAGGCTTCTACCTTGTCCCGTTCGAAGATATTGCCTTCTGCCCGATCATTTTTCATTGCTCGTCCGTTGGGCAAAACAACAATCATGGGATTCATTTTACCCTCGGCAATAAGGTTATCAAAGATCAAATTTGGAGAACCATTGACATACCACTCAAACTCATCACCTCCTATTCCATGAAACAAATACAACACCGGACACTGATTCTCAAAATTAAAGCAGGGAGGGGTATAGAGCAAAGCGTTTCGAGTTGTTCCTACAGTGTTTGACTCATAGACTATCGTGTCGATTTTTCCAGCTAAAACCTCAGTTTGAGGAAGGTCAAAGCCTTCAGGGGCATTTTCAATAAAACTCTGAGAATTAACAATGACGGAGATTAAAACAAAAATGGAGATTAAAAGAAGAAGCTTTTTCATAGATACAAAATTATTAATCATAGCATATTAAGATATAATGTTCGTAAACATTAACTGCGCACAATGTTCAAAATAAATGGAGATACTTTATAAATGTAAAAAATAATCTTTATGTGCAAATTAGATATAAAATCTAAGCTGAACAAATAAAAAACACCTCCCGGCATTGCCAGGAGGTATTTACAGACCAAATTTACCAGTTATTGTAAATTTTATGGTGATTTTTTATAGCTAAAATCAGTTATTTAACTTATTCAGGTTGTACATCATTACCAGAAGTTGCATATAAACCGATTAAATTACCGGTAAATCCACCAGCTACATTAGTAGAAAGAATATCTCCTGATACGGTTCCTCCCAAATTCTTAAATTCAGTTCCATCCAATGAATAATTAAATCTGTAATTATCACCTTCGGCTCTAATTTGCAGATGAATTGGATTACGAACGTCAATTTTAGTGCTGGCCAGAATGGTTGACTCACCTCTTTCCGTTCTCTCAAGTAAAAGATAAGTGTCGTTACCTTTTCTTGTAACCCCAAACACATAATTGAAACCTTCGTTCTGGTAACACACAATTCCTGCCAAATCACTCTCAGATCGAGGAGTGTAGCTCATAGTTGTGGTTGCAGTGAAAGTATTATGCATTTGTCTGATAAATAAGCTGGAAACAGGAGCCATTGCTTTAATGTTGTTCTCAAATGGAGTAATCTGAAGTCCATTTCTGGTTCTGTTAATGAATGCTTCACGTGGCCCTCTCATTCCAATCCATCTAAAATCAAGATTTTCAGCAGAGAAATCCTCGTTTATAGTAAAATTACCGTTAGGAACGAAACCATCTTCTCCTGTCCTGTTTACTACACCCTTAGGCATTTTAAGCTTTGGCTCAAATGGCACTAGACCGTTTACGAAAACCGGCCATTCTCCACTCCAATCAACAGGAAGAATAAAAGTTTCACGTCCCATGTTTACTCTGTTTTTTTCATTAGGACGGATTGCTAAAAAAACTGCGTAGTACTCCCCATCAGGCCCTTCTACTATATCCGCATGTCCTGCCCATTCTACTCTGTTAGCCCTGTTTGGATTCAGGTAACGCTGAGTCATAATTGGATTGCCCGGTGCAGGAGTATATGGCCCTCTAGGATTGTCGCTCACAAAAACAACTTGACTATGCCAACCTCCAGTTCCACCTTCAGCGCATGATAAATAGTATCGGTCATATTTTTTATAGATGTGTGGCATCTCAATCCAGATAGGATTTTTTGTAATATCCACTCCACCATCTACAATAATCTTATCAGTGCCTTCAATAACCTGGTTTTCTTCTAAGCAGAAGTCCCAAATTTTGATAACCCTGTGTCCCTCATAAAGTTCTTTTCCTGGGTCTGGAGCATCGTTGTGCACAACGTATGCTTTACCATCCTCATCGAAGAATAATGATGGATCAATTCCATTAAAGTTCAATCTGTAAGGATCACTCCATCCTTTGAATGGATCTTTTGTGGTTACAACCATATTACCAATGCCTCCTGCAAACTGGGTTGTAATCATGTAAAAAGTCTCATTATGCTCATTATACTTGATAGCGGGGGCAAAAATACCGGCACTAATTCCGGAATCAACCACCTTAAGCTGTGAAGGTCTGTCCAACACATGACCAATCTGAGTCCAATTCACTAAGTCATTGGAATGAAAAATAGGCACACCTGGCCACATAGAGAAAGATGAATGAACCATAAAATAATCATCTCCTCTTTTAACAATCGCAGGATCAGGGTAGCATCCCTGCAAAATAGGGCTATAGAATTCATCGTCTTCTAAAGGATAATCCCGGTAAACCTGATCATCTCCCTGATAAACAAATTCAGAAAAAACGGGAGCATTTCTGTTTGCTCTTCTTTGCGCTTCCACTGCACTAAAAGAATAAATCATCATAAAAACGGACAAAAAAACCATTGGCCATTTTCCAAAATAATTGATTTGACTTTTCTTCATCTCTATATAAATTTTAAAAGTAAATAATCTATGAACTTAAATTTATAACATAATTCAATATCTATTGCTATTCACCAGCTCTTTTAGATACCCTTTTTGTGCATTTCCAATGATATAAATACCACCTGGCAGCCCATTTACAGCGTCTCTTCTATATATAGAAGAGCGAATTAGAACACCGCTTATTGAGTAAACATCTACAATATCATCATCACTCAAAACCGGTTTGTCCATTTCTGAGATACTATTTGGAATATCAACATAATATTCATCAGAATTAGACACAAAAACATCATCGATATAAATAGGAATTCCGCCATGCGACCAAAACCCGATTATATAAAGAGCTTTAGGATCTAATTTTACTTGTTGCCCATCTACAACTTTGTACATATGTTGCAATGGCACTACAAACTCAGTTGCAGATCCGACTACATAAGAATAAGGCGTACTCCAATAACTGGTTTCATTAAAAATACGAAAGGAGGCACCACTTGTGGTAGGCTGTTTCAACTTTACAACAAGGTATTTGTAGTCTGACAAATCTAAACCTTGATCATATGTCCAGCCTCCAAAGCCCCATTGTCCGGTGATTAATGCTCCAGTTTCCTCATCAAATGTACCGGATTCCCAAATTGAAGGGTTAAACAACTCATTGGTTAACGGGAAGGTTGTAACGTTTACATCAAAATAAATGGTTTCAGAACCGGCCAACTCTCCTGAGAAGGTAACAGTAATGTTTGCAACACCGTCTTTTAGGGCTACAATTTGTCCATTAACAATCCGAACAACATCTGGAGATGAATTTAGTATATCTGCACGTCTGGCAACGTTTTCAACTCTTCCATCCTGATAAAGCGCACTTACATTGAGGGATCTGCTGCTTCCTGTCATCATTGTGATATTTGAACTCTCAACAGACAAAGATTCAAGAATTAACTGATCCTCAGTATAACCTACAAAATTGGGATCGTAGAACATATCTTCGTTGAAAACCTCTTCAGTTGAAAACCAATCTATATCAACAAATCCACCCTCTTCAATGGTTGCATAATTGAATATGGCAAAACGATTTGCGAAAGATAAATTTTCATCAAAACCTAGTTCAAAATCAATCCCGAAGGGGATGTAATCCTCATTATCTAAACTGTAATAGAAAGCAGCCTTCTTCTCATCTCGGTTAACGATTATGCGTAAATATATGTAGGCGTCTGAGATTTCCGAACCTATATCAATTGTTCCATTATTATTATAGATAATTTTGGGCTGATCATTTTCAACCATAACTCCAATGAATGCATACGGATTTTGAAGGATAGATAGACCTGCAACATCACCCTCCACCATTTCGCTAATATCCATTCTAATGGTGGCGTAAGACTTATCATTATCTTTAAACCCTAGCACCCTCTGCGTGAGCACGTTTTCCGCATCACCGATATTATCAACTACATTTCCTGTATGAATTCGCAGATAACCGGGTCGCTCAAACAACGACCAATTTGAATGATTAACGCTGTTATACCAATTCCATTGAGCTCCTAACTGATAATACCGGAAATTATCATTGGTTGATAGCGCCGTAGGAAAGAAACTCATTCCAACCCTTGGTTTCTGCATATTTCCCATGATTTCACTAACGATTCTTACCGAGGGCCACCCATCATTCCATTCTAATCGATACAATGACGGCAGTTGCCCAAGTTCTTCGTGATTGTAAGAAAGGAGAGACCACCATTGTCCTGTCTGAGTCTCAACGATTGCAACACTATTAATCAATGTATGATCAAGAAGCACTGACTCTTCATAAGGGCCTGTTAATTCATCTGAACGAAATACAATTTGACTTCCTGTTGACACATTACCAGATGTAATGAAATACTGACCATCAATTATATAGGCACGAGTTCCATAAAAGTCATAATCTCGAAAACCAATGATGACCTCATTGCCACCTACGGCTTCAAAGTCCTCGTTTAGCTCTCTAAGCATGATATCACCAGCCCCATGAATCATATATTTATTGCCCTCGGCAAACATCAATACCGGATTATCATAATAGGTGTCAAGCTCATCTATAGACCATATACCTTCAGGGTTTTCAGACGAAAGAATGTATGTATTATTATCGGTATTAAAAACAATATAAAACACTCCTTCATGAAAACTAATTCTGGAAAGCCCATTGGGAATTAAGTCGCTATA
This sequence comes from Alkalitalea saponilacus, assembly GCF_900168165.1. Taxonomy (GTDB): domain Bacteria; phylum Bacteroidota; class Bacteroidia; order Bacteroidales; family Marinilabiliaceae; genus Natronoflexus; species Natronoflexus saponilacus. The sequence continues at coordinate 249,441 of NZ_FUYV01000001.1, read as the reverse complement.
AAAACCTTCACCATGAGCAGACTCGGCTCTTTGTAAAGGATTAACGGCATATTCCCAATTCACTAAATCATTAGATTTTAACAACGACAATCCACCTGCTATGATTTTTGAAGAACTCAACATATAATACATATTATCCACAAGTATTACATCAGCATTTGGAAAATCACCATAAATTACAGGGTTTTTAAATGTTCCATTACCATTGTCGCTGATGGATCTGTTTTCAAAATGTGGGCGTGGATACTCATATCCGGCATACTCTTGCCACCAATGGAAAGTTGGGTAACCGCATGCTTCGGGATTTCCTCCGTATGCAATTCCTCCATCAGGATCACCATTTTCCAGAAGGTTTTCGACCATCAATAAATTCCAACTCACATTACCAGATTCATCTGTTATTTTTTTAAAGTTTGCGCCAAATCCTTCTCCACCTGCGACACCGGTTATTCCATCTCCCCAGGCACCAACTCCATCGGGAGCCCAATCAATTTCGGTAATAATTATGGGTGCAAAATCTGCAACAGGTTTCACATTTTCATCCCAAGCCTGTCTGAACCTCTCATAATTTCTAACACCACCCCAATATCCGGGATAGATGTGGACAGCATAACCAATATTGTCTCCCAGGATAGGATTAACTGCAAAGCCCTTATAGTGGGACTGATAACCAGAACCTGGAATCCAAAGCACATTATGAAACCCATTCTCACGGATTCTGTCCACAATTGGTTGAAATATTTCAACCAACACATCAAAGTGTGGTTGTGTATTGGCACCTACAGAACCATCTGCAAGACGAATTTGAACTGGTTCGTTAGCCAGTTCAAACATGATCTCCTCTTGCTGTTGAATCCAAGGATGGCTTGATACAATATCCCACACTGTCATCAAATATTCAGCGTAATTATAATCATCCTCTACACCAATCACATGAGGAGAAACTCCCGGAGGACGAATTACAACGTATAATCCCCGAGAAATGGCGTGCTCAGCCAATGGAATATATACCTCATCAAGATACTTTATAAATCTATCAACATTAAAACAGTTGGGAAGCTCATGTGCATCGGGAGTACATCCCGGTGTGTTAGTCCAATGAGGATCCATGTGCAACCTGATGTAGCTCATATACCAACCCTTCGAAGGATCGCTTAAAACATCAATTACAGAGTTGTTGTAAGCCAAGGCCCCTTCAACATCGAAGTCATGCCAGCGCCATTCCCCAACATGACCACCGTTGAACCATGGACTGGGGGTAATCCCAACACCATGAAGATTCACAATATTACCATGTGGATCTTTTAAATATCGGCCATCAACATGAAGTCTTGGAGTTGGCATTCCGACCCAAGCCAAAGCTTGATTGCCAACCATAATTAGAACAGCTAATAAAGCAATTCGAAGTAAACATTTTTTCATAATTGTTCTTATTAATAAAACTGGCAGTGAAATTAATCTAAAACAAAATCAACTCCTTTTGAAATTAGATAATCCATATTTACTCTCAGATAAATTCGACAAATAAAGCCTCTTTTCAGCCAATCTAAAACTGTCTTTTTATGTGTTTTATGAATATATGCAATCAGTGATTGAGAAAATGAGGCCTAATTTACGGTGCGAAGATGGACGATTAAATCATTAAATAGTGAATTAATAGCTCGTTAGATTTTTTTATCTCGTTGATTTTCATCTAAATACAGACCCACCTCTTAAATCCTCAAACTCTTTAAAACCAAGTAGATAATTTTGTCTAGTATCTAATCCCGAATGCCTCGGGAAAAGTCTATAGATCTATGATAAGCATAAGTTTGCTAAAAATGATCGGGTGTTTGATTTACAACCACGCAGCACTGTGCCTGTAGAAAGAGAAAGTATATCTGACATGAACAAGTTTAATTTCAAAACGAAGAAATAGATATAGATATTTAAATATATCCCATCAAAAAAATAAGTGACAGCCGTATGGCTGTCACTTATTTTTTTACATTACAGAAAAGCTATAATTGTCATTCAATCGTTAAACAAGTCTATTTCTCTTACCCAGATATTTCTAAAGCTAACAGAATCTCCATGGTTTTGAAGGCGTATGGGCATTTTTTCATCATGCACCTCATACTCAGGAAAACCTATGTATCTGGTGGGACCTAATAGTTCCACATGGTTCTGCACCAAAATACCGTTGTGTAATACAGTAACATAGGCAGGGGATTTTAAAGATCCATCATCGTTAAAGCGAGGAGCTATAAAGAAAATATCATACGTTTGCCATTCGCCGGGAGGCAAAGAAGCATTAACCAAAGGAATATGCTGTTTATATATACTTGCAGCTTGTCCATTGTAGTGGGTCTCATTTTCCCATGAATCAAGCACCTGCACTTCGTACCTATCCATAAGAAAAACACCACTATTTCCACGCCCCTGGCCACTACCAGTTACGACTTCCGGAGTACGCCACTCAACATGAAGTTGCACATCTCCAAAACGAGCCTTTGATAGAATATCTCCAGTTCCCGGAATAACAGTCAATACTCCATCTTTCATTTCCCAACGAACAGGATCGCCATTGCGATGCTCCCAGTGCACTAGATCAATTGAAGAACCCAGCAAAACTTTTGCATCGGAGGGAGGCATATTGAATCTGCCTGGTATTACTACTTCAGGCTCACGTGACCAATCCTCTGTTTCTCTGGGATCCTGGCCATAAACAACAGTCAGGATCAATGAAAAACCCAAAACCATAAATAACTTGATCATAATTTAAATAATTTAGAAATGAATATCTATATCATCTCATCTCTTCGTTTTAAACGAAGAAATGAGGAGGATTATAATTTGTAAAATTCTTCCCATCCTTTGCGCGGTGGAGTTCCAACCAACAATTCATTACCCAGTTTACTATTGGTTATTTGTTTCGTTTCTCTGTCAAAAACCAATTTCTTGTTCATGAACTGAGCCATCACACCCAAACTAAACACCTGACTTAAAGGACCCGAAATCTCAAATGGAGAGCGAGCTTCCTCCTGCCCCTTCACAGCTAACAGGAAATTTGCGTAATGGTCTGACGGGCTTTGTGGAACATCAGGAAGTTTGCTTTGCATTTCTCTTGCTTTCTCCTCTGGTATGATAGACAAAGTGCTCGCATGAGTACCACCGGCAAACACAAGATCTTTACTGTAAATTTCTTTTCCAGGATTTAATGAAATAGGTTGAATCGCCCCATCGCTTGGTGGCGGAATATCAGGATCTAATTCTACATTCCCCATTCCGTCAGGCAGGGGAGGAAAATTATCAATACCATCATACCAGGTGATGTCACAAGCCGGCATATTCCCTCTTTCAGGGAACTTGAATGCAATGGTTGATGCCTGAGGGAAGAAAAAGCTATTATGCCCATCAAGCTTTATGGGATCTATTTCATAAGGCAACCCCAAATCAAGGAATCTGTGAGCCGTATCAATAATGTGAGCACCCCAATCTCCTAAAGCACCCAATCCAAAGTCATACCAGCAACGCCATTGACCATTTACAAAATCACGATGAAAATCTCTCATCTCTGCTGCAGCGACCCATCCATCCCAGTCTAAAGTTGAAGGTATGGGATCGCCGGAAGGAAATTTTGTAATACTGGTGTCCCATCCATGCCAACGACGAGGGTTGTTCATATGGGCATTAATATGCGTAACATCCTTAATTATCCCTGCTTCTACCCAAGCTTTAAATTGGAAATAATTGGCTCCGGAATGCCCCTGGTTCCCCATTTGAGTGACAACACCATACCTACGAGCAGCCTGCATCATTAGCTCCACCTCATGAAAGGTTCTGGCTAGTGGTTTTTCAACAAATACAGCCTTTCCTAATGACATTGCCAGCATGGTCATAGGGAAGTGCGAGTGATCAGGAGTGGCTATGAGAACAGCATCAATTTGATTGGCCATTTTATCGAACATCACTCTGAAGTCCTGAAAGCGGGGAGCATTAGGAAATTGCTCCATCATACGTGTGGTATGACGGGCACCCATATCGGTATCGCAAAGCGCAACAATGTTACACAGTCCTGTATTATACAAGGCCAAAATGTCTGCAGCCCCTTGGTTTCCGATTCCGCAGCAGGCAAGGTTTACTCTTTCGTTTGCGCTTGCACGTTTAGAAGAGATCATACCCATTAATGACCCGCTCATTGCCAAACCGGCGGTGCCTAATGAAACATTTCTTATAAAATCGCGTCTGTTAGTACCCATAATTATTGGATTTAAATTAATATCATCAATTTTAAAATTACCATAGAACCTAAAACACAAATTAAAAGTTTCTTCAAACTCTTCAAACAGGATATTTGTATCAAATTTACATGGCATCTGTTTCAGAGTGTATCTAAAACGAGTCACGTGGCTTAGGGACTCGTTCTCCTGAAGCACCAGCCGCTATTTCAAAACAACCTATCAACAGATGTAAAACTTTAAAATCAGTTTGATTATTTTCTATATTCTTTCCCTTATAGAATAAAAAGCAACAAGCTATCCCCGTTAAATGAATAGGGATAGCTTGTTCAATTAAATCACATAATCATTGTAAAAACCTAATCATAGGTTTTTAAAAACAAATCTTACTCAGATTCAAACACAACGTTGTATGTTTTCACAATGCCATTGTAATCAAAATTAACCACTGCTATTCCGTCTATCGAATCAGCCTGCATTATGTCCACTCTAACAGCTGGATTACTTGCAGAGGCGGTTACATTAGGAGTTTCGCTTGTTCCTGATGAAAACTTATAGCTGGCTTGATATAGGGTATAATCAACAATACCGTTTTCATTGGTTGATCTTACCGGCGTGGCAGGAATTTCTACCTCGTTGCCATTAACTTGAATATTTACTGTGGGAGCAATTGGGCGAACAATCTCCTTTTGGTCAGAGCTGAAGCCCAGCCCGATTAGATCAAAAAGGCCTTCTTCAGCCGGACCTTCTGCCACAAGGAAGATGGCATGCTTTTTCTCTAAATGATCTACAAACTCAGATACATCTATACTATATTTATTGGTTTCCTTTGCTGAATTGGCTGGTACTAGAATCTCTCCAATTTTAGTTCCATTCCAGGCATTGTTATCCCAAGGTCCGTCTAGCCATACGTTAACTTTAAATGCCTGATCTGTTTTTGGCGTCAGGAAAAGATTAAAAGCTGTATTATTTCCAGGTTTGCTGCCTTCAAAAGCCTTTAAACCCTTTTTGTCTGTATCCAAACCCCCAAAACCAAAATATTTATACCCAATGATATCCCCGCTAAGGACTACACCAATGGGCATGTTGTTATCCCAAATATCCCAGCTATCTTGCTGGCTTCCTAAGTTTGACAGATAACAGGCATAACCAGCCGAGTAATAGTTATATGGATCCAATCCATAAATATGGAAACCTTCCGATGTTACTTCTGCTCCAGTATATTCTATTCCCTGACTGTCTTTTGCTGTCCAAATTTTATCCTCTGCATAGGGGTCGTATGCCCTGATGATTACTTTTCCACCATCAGCCACAGGTTTTTCATCCCACTCAATAATAATGGGTGCCACCATTGGCTGGCGCGCATTTCCAAAACTTCTTGGAGCCCTGTGATAAAAAGCATACCACTGGTCATTAATCAGTTCAATACTTCCATGGGTGTTGTGTCCTGAATAACTTGTTTGAAGTGCAGAACCATCTTCATTTAATACAGGAGCACGTGAATCTACAAGAACCCCTCCGCTTCTCCATGGACCCAGCGGCGAGTCTCCGTATGCATAACGCAATGTGGAGTTGGTACTGCTCACTCCATAATCGGGGCCGGAATAACCACTGAAAACCCAAATATATTTGTTACCAATCTTACGAATTGATGCCGCTTCAAAAAAATTAAATGAGCCCAAGTCTTCTCCCTCATATACATGAGGATATTCGGTTCCTTCCGGATCCCTGATAACTCCATATCTGAAACTGGCAGGAATAAAACGGTCGATCACTTCAGTTCCAGGCCTTACAGAGTACATGGTATTTTGATCAAGCTCCGCTGCCAGCGACCGTTGAAAGCCCCAATAGCCATAAGCTCTGAACCCAATTTCATAATCAGGATCATTGGGATCTGTAACATATTCAATATACACTGAAGGGTCAAATCCCATTATACTTCCAGGTAAGGTGTTGCGGCCATCTTCAGTCATATTAATAGGGGTAAAAGGGCCATCAGGACGGTATCCCTTTGCCACCATAGCTTCCCGGCCGGGACCACGACTATGCGGATAAAGATAATACTCCTTGGTTCCGTCTTTTCTAACAACCTCTACAAGATCCGGAGCATACATCACGTCCCACTGGTCATCAACATGGTAGGTAAAAATAGGACCTTCATCACGCCAACTCGACAAATCTTCTACAGGAGCGGACCAGGCTCTTATATCCGGACCACAATAACTGGTATATCTCACATCGTGAGAACCAATGATGTAATACCTGTATTTTCCAGGATTATCAGGATCTTCGAAAACACGAGGCTCTCCATCCGGAAGATGCTCCCATAAAGGCAGGTATGGGTTTCCTGTAACCCGGAAGGTAGCTTTATCATTAGAACTTGCCATCCCCGAATCTCTTACTTGTGCACAAGAGAACATAATTAAAGGTATAAACAGCGATAAGAGCATATACCTCATCCACATAACCATCGTTTCTTTTTTCATAAATACTATTTTTGATAATTTAATATAATTCTGATCTCATCATAATTCTATATAAGTATTGAAACTTAATTTAGGTTCTGATTTTGCGATGATCAAGAACAAACGTGCTTTGATTAACGCATCAAGTGCTTATTGATAAATCACTTTTTTTCCGTTCTTGATATAAATAACACCCTTCTGTGGATTTCTTACAGGACGGCCCAATAAATCATAATACACATTGTCGCCATCATTCCAATCTTGGAACTCAGGCATGTCATTAATGTTTGAGACGTCATCCAGCACAAGAGGTAGATTAGCAGCAGTAACGGACCCATCAAATTCAAAATAGGCACTGAATGGCATTATTATATGCTGTTCGCCACTCTGCACTCGATGAAAAGAGTAAATACCGCCAACGTTTTTAAGCACATAACTGTTTCTCGGAGCCCTAACAGAAACATAAACGTTAGTCATATCATCAACCAAGCTCTGCTGCTGCGTTGACACCAAACCATTTCCAATGAATGTAAAAGTTCCGTTGCCAACTACCAGGACAGGCGTGTTCGCATAAATCCCGCCATTTTCAACACGATACCCATAAATATGTCCAGATTCATATTCCAGAGTATATACCCCTATATCTTCTGGGATATTGGCATCAAAAGGCAGTGAAATAATCCTATACCCATTAAGTTGTATGGTATAAGATGCAGAACCTACAGTAATATCTTCGTGAATATAAAAGCTTCCACCAACATCAGACAAGATTAATTCCTCACTAATGTTATCAGATATAAGATTTGCAGCACTTACACCTTGTTCCTCACCAACATAATACACTGCATTTTTATTTACAGCCATGGAATGCCAATCTGTGCCAGCTGGTATTCCCGTGACTTCTGAAAAGTCAATTGAAGTTGTTGTCATATCTTCAAGACAATCCAGGAGGAAACCATCACCCGAACTATATGCCCCGGAGAATTTATACATCTTCTCATCTCCTATCATAAAATAGACATCTCCAAACGTAATAGAGAGAACTGAAGTCCAGTTTCCATTACGAAGCCCAATAACACCGGTAATACCATCTGTTAAGACATCGGTTGAAATATCAAGAACCCAATTGTAATTTCCTTGCTGATTAAAACTTATGGTTCCGTAATTATGAGATCGTACTTGCCCATTTCTGTTTATGTAATACAAAGTTGTATTAGCAGAAGTGTAAGTAGCAGGGGAAGATATTTCTTTGATATGAAACACAAGTTTGTTATACCTGTCATCCAATTGCAAATAACCATTAGAGCTGTTGGTATTTGGACTAATGAGATGATTTCCATTATCAAAGATAAAAGTTTGTCCACTCATTTGGTAATCGGTTCCAAATGAAGGATTGGTTACAAACTGATTTTCGATTGCATTCGGGAATATCTGTACGCCTTCCATTTCTGATTCAGGTCTATCATCACCAATACTAAAAATAAGCGTGGTGAAGCTTGAAGCAGCAATATCTATTCTTGGTCTAAAAGTTTCCTCCGGAATATCGATGGTTGATTCTACCATATTGGCATTGATGGTGGTGGTTATACTTGTAGCCATATTGGTGTAAAATGGTAAATCAATGGTTAAAGTATATGGGTCATCTGAAGGGTTTATAACTTTTACAATTACCTCATCGCCGGAAGCAGATAAATAGGCCGACCCATCCAGAATATCAGATCCACCTCTCCATGAACTTTCAACACGTGTAGTACCTGTAGTATATTGGGCAAAGTGGCTCAGAATATAACCGCGTTTTGTAATCACTCCATAAGGTGTTCCGTTTGTTCCATCACCCATCATGCCATAATACCGTTTTGAAGCATAATGAACCCACGCATTAATATCGCTTAAAAGTGCTGTGTTAACAGCCATTGCAAAATCAAAAGCATCAATTGACCAAGTAAAATTACGATCTGATGGTAAGTCGGCATTCCAGTTTATCAAAAACTCAGATTGCCATACTTCCATTCCCTTTTCCTGAAGTTTTTTATGAGCAGTTTGGATTGGTCCATATTGGTGACCTGCAAAGATTCCCAGATTATTAAACACTTCGTCAGGCAACATGGCATTTGCGTAATTATCTGTAATCCCAATTCCCTCTGCGGCCATAATTGGAGCGGTAATAATGTGACCGTAATCCCTGATAAAATTCGCCATTTGCTCTGGAGACCAGCGGCATCCATGATAACCGGGTAAATAATCAGGTTCATTTTGAATGGATATGGCGGCTAACTCCACCCCATTCTCTCTCATCAATTCAACGAAATTATTTAAGTAGTTTGCATAATCTTCGTAGTGTTCTTCTTTAAGTTCCCCGATAATTCCATTATGCACTGCATTGATGTGGTTATTGGTTTTCCACTCTGGAGGCATTGTCCATGGACTAGCGAAGAGCATGACGCCCAGGGATTGCGCTAGTTGGGCAGTAGGAATTGCTTGTGGAAAATTTTCTTCTCCAACTGGGATGTAAATTCGCATGATATTATACCCCATTTGGCTATTTTCGCCCCATAATTGTTGGACCTGTGCTGTGGTCATGTGGTTGAACTGAAATTGTGGTCCATTTACAAACCCTCCGAAGCCTGTTATATTTTGATGCTGGACACTATTATCAATCACCATTGTAGCCGTTTGGGCATATATTCCGCCAGCCGTCAAAAACAGAATAAAAACAGGCAATAAAATTAAAGTATATATCTTTTTCATGTGTTAATTTTTGGTTTTTATGGTTCCATATTCTTTGGAAGAATGAGTCCCGATGTTTCGGGACTCGTTACAAGGCACAATTCTCTTAATTAGTATTCATAAATTACCATAGGTAATTTATGCTTTAACTTTTATCCTGTAGTATGCAATTTTGAGATCTCTATAAAAACTCAATCCATCAGTTTTTATAAACCTGGAGAAAAAAGTCTACCATCATATTTATATACTCCTCTTCATGAACACCCGGCCCATGGCCTCCACCCTCAACAATAACTAATTCGCTATCAACTCCGGCATCATTAAGTGCTTCATAGAGGACTTCGCTCTGACAATGTGGAACAACCCTGTCGTTGTTTCCGTGAAAAATAAGAAATGGAGGTGAGTTAGGCGAGGCATAAGTTGTGGGACTGGCGAGTAGCGTTTTTGTTTGATTCTCCTGAATAGCTCCCCCAATATATCGAGATGCAGGTGAGTTAACATCATCATGAATAAAATCAGTTCCACCGCATGAATCCATTATCAACATGTTTGTAGGAGGGAACCAGGCAACCACAGCATCAACCGAACTGCAAAAATCAAGATACCTTCCGACTTCCCCCTCTAAATCAACTTCTTGGCCTTCAAGCGTGAAACTCCTGACATTTCGGGTAACGCCTGCCATAGCAGCGAGGTTACCTCCTGATGAGCTGCCGCTAATACCTATAAAAGAAGTGTCCAACCTGTATTTCTCAGCATTGGCTCTGATGTATCTGATAACTGCTTTAACATCATGGATTTGAGCAGGAAACAAAGCATCCCAACTGGCACGATGATTTGGGGCGACTACTGCAAACCCCGCATCCAGCAAAGATTTACCTATGGTATTCATATCAGCTCCCTTAGAGCTGTTTGACAACCATGCACTCCCATAAATGTATACTATAACGGGGTAACTGTCTTTCTCCACAGATGGAAGGAAGATGTCCATATTATGAAATGACAATGTATCAGAGGCGTAGTTTACATTCTTCCAATTTTTCGAATAGTCCTGAGCGATAAGTGGAATATTTATAAGGAAAAACAAAGTAAGTATATATACCTTCATAATAGATTTTTCATTAGGATTTTGTACTGGCAAGACTGAAGCTAGTTGAAGATTGAAGCTGCTTATTAGATACTATAATCTGAATAAGCAGCTTCATTAATATTCAATTATTAATTTCTGGTTGTAATTGAAAGAATTGTCACAGATTGAGGTTGCACTGTAACTGAAACCTTGTTACGAGAAGCCTGTGCTTTAATCTCTTTAGGCTTAACGTTATTGGGGTTTTCAAAGGTATTAACTGCATCAATCGCATTTGCATAAAGAGTCTCCCCTTTAACGTTTCTAATTGAATATCCGTCCAGAGATAGGTCAAAAGATGCTCTATTATTAGGGTCAATATTGGTTATAGCAACATAAATTTGACCATCTTTTCCTTTTGCTGCAATGGCATCAACCTGTGGAAGGCTGATATCTCCAACCTGATAAACCCCAGGATCAAAATTAATTGCAAGGCGTGTTGCATCCTGAAAAGGTACATACATTCTAAATGCATGGTAAGTAGGAGTTAATACCATTTTTTCATCCTCAGTATGAATCACTGACTGTAATACGTTGACCATCTGAGCAAGATTGGCTCCATGTACCCTCTCAGCATGACGGGTGAATATGTTAAAATTCAGGGCGGCAATTACTGCATCGCGTTGCGAATTTTGCTGAATCAGGAATCCAGGCTCTGTCCCTTCAGTGGGAGCCAGCCAACTGCCCCATTCTGAAACCAGGATTGAGACTTCCGTGTCGGGATCGTACTTATCCATTATAGCCCTGTTGTTGGCAATATACTGGTCCATTCCAAGTGCCTCTTCAATAACTTCAGCGTACTGTAGTTCATTAAAACCGGTAGCAGGAATCTCTGCCGGCCAGCCACCGCGAGTATAGTTATGAATTGCCAGGCCTTGTATATCCCAGGTCCAGGTACGGTCTGCCCATGCCTCCATAATAGCTTCTGTATAACCAAAACTATATTCGTCAAATGAATCAGGCCCAACAGCCACAAATTGAGTGTTTACGTTTGGGTTGTAATTGCTGGTAAAAGTTAAATGCCTTTTAAGTTCGGTAATATATTCCTCTGGTGTAAAAGGGCCTCCACATCCCCAGGTCTCATTTCCGATTCCCCAGAAAAGAACTCCGTATGGCTCAGGATTGCCATTACGAGCTCTTTCATCACCAAGGGCTGTTCCTGTTGCAGTCAGATATTCCAGCCAATCAGATGCATCCTTTACAGACCCTGATCCAACATTGGCAGAAACAAATGCTTCAGAGCCTATCTGATTTAAAAAGTCAAAAAACTCATGTGAACCAAAAGTATTTGGCTCAACAGCTCCCCCCCAACTTACATTTATTCTGACTCTTCTTTCCTCTGGTGTACCTATTCCTTCCCGCCAATGATACCTGTCGGCAAAACAACCGCCCGGCCATCTAACGTTTGGTACTTTAATTTCTTTTAAGGCCTCAACAACATCATTTCTAATCCCTCTTGTATTGGGGATGTGTGAATCAGGGCCAACCCAAATACCGCCATAAATTCCAAACCCCAGGTGTTCAGCAAAATGTCCGAAGATATTCCTATTAATAACAGGCCCTTCCTCATCCGGGTTAATTGTAATTTTCACAGGACTATTCCCCTGAGCCATGCTTGAGTTAACGTTTATTGAATACCCCAAAACAAAAAGGAAAGCAATCATAAACGCTTTGTTAATTTCAATAAATTTCATCATTTTCATTATATTAATTAAACAACTGTTTATCTAAATCTATTGATTATAATTTAATGTACAATAAAATAAGTTACAAATTAAACCTAATTACCACCCATGCTATCTGAAATTTCAAAATGTCCGAAATCAACATAACCTCCTACCGATTTGGTTGCATAGTTAAATAATCCGAAGCGATATCCCATGAAATGAGGCAAGGTATAGGCCATCTGTAATGACTCACCTATTTCTGTCCATGCTTGGCCATCTAAACTGTAATAAAAATATGCTTTATCGTTTCTGTCATTATAATCGCAAGCAATTTTCAAATATACTTTATCCTGGTTCAGTTCTATTCTTTCCAATTCAACGGGCTCCTCAGATTCATTGCTCACCATAATGATGGATGTAGAATTGCCATCACGTGATACACCAACAAAGCCATATCGTCTTTGCAGCGCAATCATACCGGCAAAATCACCGTCCTTCATGTTGCTAACATCAATGACTGTAGATGCAGAACTTTCTGGACCAAAAGTTCGTTGCGTAAGGGTGTTTCTTGCCTGCAGAACATTCTCATCAACTCTTGAGGTTTTTAGGCGAAAATATCCCTTTCGTTCTTGCAACGTCCAGTATTCATTTACAGGATTATGATTCCATTGCCATACCAATGGCATCGAATTGTCTCCTGATTCTCTTTCAAAATTATCGGAAGCAACAATTCCGGCAGCATTTATATTTTTTACCGGAATATCAAGAGTATCCGGAACAACGCCATCAACACCAAGCACAGGCCAGCCATCTTCCCATTTAGCCGGAACCATGTATGGAATACGACCTACTGAGCCAAAATCGCGAAAAAGAAATGCCACCCAATCACCTTCAGTTGTCTCAATTAAACCACCTTGTGCAATGCCTCTGTCGCGCAATGCCAATCGGCCTTCATAAGGTCCGGTAATTTGATCAGCCTTGTGAATAATTACCTTTCTCATACCTCCTCTAACCCAGGTAATATTAAACAGATAATATTTTCCATCAAATTTAAACATCTGTGAGCCTTCCGCCGGAAGCATAATATTGTCACCGGCAGGCGCACTGGCATTTTCAATAAGAAGCACTTCTGACCCCTCTTTTACACCGGAAAGATCTTCTTTTAATTCAACCATAGTAATTCTGCCAACACCGGCAATCAAATACACCTTGCCATCGTCGTCAAAAAAGAGTGAGTGGTCATGAATGGAAGGCCTGAATGATATCTCCTCCCAAGTACCATTTTCTATATCAGTGGTTTTATAGATGTGAGTTTTTCCTGATGTTGCAGAAAATGTTGATGCATAGAATACTCCGTTGTGATAACGCAAACTGGGTGCCCATGAACCATTTCCATATGCACTCTCGCCATTTCTCAGGCTCATTCTGTCATTATCCACTAAAATATCATAAGCGTAACTTACAATTTCCCAGTTTACCAAATCCTTTGATTTCATAATGGGCAATCCGGGACTCATGTGCATGGTTGTACTGGCCATGTAATAAGTGTCATCAACAAGAACAATTGACATATCAGGAATGTCAGCCCAAACTACAGGATTTGTAGCTTTATCTCTTGCTTCTTCAATGTTTGCCTGTGATTTGCAACCGGCCAGCAAGAAAACGAACAATACCAAACTTAGTAAAGTTTTCATATTTTTAATATTAAAAATGAGAATTTCAACATCAGATTTTTCAAAAGCCGTTAATTTCGAATTAAACCTTTATCCCCCAAATAAGAGGGATAAAGGTTTAATAAATCATTCCAAATATTTTAGGAAAAAAGTTCCATATTAACGCTCATAATATCTATCTGCTAAACATCCACCAATCAAAGTTGAACAAGTTACCTTCACCACCGGTAAATACAAAATATAAATCATGAACACCTCTCACCCTCTTAAGCCTACAGGATTTAACGACCCAATTTTTATCTCCTCCTGTATTTTCAACTTTGCAGGTTCCGAGCAACTCACCATCAACCCCTCCTATTCGGATTTCAATATTACCTCCTGCTCTTCCTGATGCTACAGATGCTTTGAAGTTTCTCGCTCCACGACCAAAATCAACGTCACGAACTCTAATGTAGTTCCCATTATTGATATTGGTGACAAAAACACCTGTTTTTTCATCTCTGTCAATGTTCAGACCTTCAGACCATGCAATGGTTTCAGCTTCAACCCTGATAAATGGGTTTAATTTAGCCACACCTTCAACAATTCCTTCTCTGGTTGGAATGATTTCCGGGAATGAGCCATCCGCGTTAAACTCGAACTGTTCAACACAAACAGAACGGTTAAATCCGCCACCCCCTGGTAATTCTTCACTATGATAAAAGAAATAGGAATTCCCCTTATAGTCAATTACACCAGGATGGTTCGTAAATGCTAGCCCCGGGTGACGCCCCATTATTATTCCCTGGTATGTCCATGGCCCTTCAGCTGTAGGTGCTGTGGAATAGGCAATATATTCAGGAATACCAACTGCGGCAAATATCATGTAATAGATATCGCCTCTTTTATAGAGCCATGGTGCCTCTTCGTAATTGGTAGTATATTTTTCACTTGGCTCAGCTCTTTCCCCAAATGCTTCAGGTGTCATATCGAGAGATACGACTCCGTTATTACCTATACTTTTGTCGAATGAAATCATGTCTTCATTCAACTTTACATAGTGTAATCCGGGATTTCCCCAATACAAATATGCTTGTCCATCATCGTCAATAAAGACTGTAGGGTCAATATCATCCCAGATGTAGTCAGATGAACGCACCAATCTACGTCCTATTGGATCTTTAAATGGTCCATACGGTCTGTCAGCCACCAAAACACCAATTCCATCTCCGTGGATTGGGCAGTAAAGATAAAACTTTCCGTTGCGCTCAATGGCTTGAGGAGCCCACGCTCCATTTTCTACATTAGACCATTTAAAGTCTTCCAATGAAGCAACAGTTCCGTAAGCTGTCCAATTCACCATATCGGTAGTTGAAAACAACTGCCAATCGTACATGGTGAAAAAATTGGAAGTTGTATGCTCATCGTGTGTTGTATATACATACAACGTATCGTTGTATATCATTGGAGCCGGATCCGCTGTGTACATGGTTTGCACAAAAGGGTTTTGTGCATTTGTTACTAAGAACATCAAACTGGCAATCAAAGCCGCACTCAATCTTAATCCTCTCATATTATATTATATTATTTTTTACTTGGTTAATACAAAGCCACCGTTTGGTTGAATGGTTACTGTAAAACGACCATTGGCAGGAACTCTGGTTGTTTCCATAAAAGGTGTCCCATCTCTTTTGTCGTTATACATGGTTACCGTTTGTCCTGCCATCATAGGCAAATCAATGGTTATCCTTTTGGCTGCTGTTTCAGCATTGACACCCGCAATATACCAATCCTGACCATTTCGACGAGCAATTACGCTATATTTACCGGGAGTTCCGGCAATGTACCTGGTTTCGTCCCACAACACAGGAATATTTCGCATAAATTCAATTGCGAAATCCGGAGCATCGGTTAAATTATTTGGTGTAAGTGCAAAAAACTGAACAGGATTTTGGAATAGAATTCCTGTGGCAAGCTGGAAAATATCAGTAGTTAAACGCTTTTGACCTTCCTGGTTTCCACGATTTAAGTATTTATTAAGAACAACTCCACCAAACTCCATGCTGGCCACCGAGTTACGAATGAATGGGTGTAAGGTGGCATAAAATGCCTCCTTTTCGCGGGTATCCTGCACAAAAACCAGCATCTCGGAAGCCAAAACAGCTTCGCTACCTACAAAATTGGGGAACATTCTTTCCCACCCACGTGGCAATGTAGCACCATGAAAATTAACCATTAAACCATAATCGTTGGCATCGGACATAATGTCCTCGTATAGTCTCATTGTTTCCTGTTTGTCACCACCCAGAAAATCTACTTTAATTCCTTTTACACCAACCTCCTGCAACCACTTCATTTCTTTCTTTCTCTCAATAGACGTGTTCATCTTATTGATAGGAGTTTGGAAGGCATCATTAAAAGAGCCATTGGAGTTATACCATAGAAAAACCCCAACATTTTTCGAACGAGCATATCTTACCAACTCTTCCATTCTGTCGTACCCGATTCTTTCGTCCCACCATGCATCAATCAGGATGAATTCAAAATCAAGTGCCTCAGCCAAATCAATATATTTCACCTGATCTTCGTAGTTCATACTAGGATCCTGCCAAATAATCCAGCTCCATGTGCTACGTCCAAATTGATAATCGATTGAAGGCTTGTAAAGCGGCTCAACAACATCCCACATAATGGTTGTTTCAACGATGGGAGCAAGTGTTTCACCAACAGTGATTGTTCTCCATGGAGTTACTCCAGGCAGCCCTAACTGTGCTCCTGAGCTACCAAAACCGTTGTTCTGTGCAGGATTTGGATAATCAACGGTAAATACGCCATCGGTGTATTTACTTAAATGCGATGCATTATATAAACTACGTACTCCGGTTTCAGAAATAAGCACCCATCCATTGTTTTCAACATTAAACAATCCAGGATAAACATAACCCTCTGAAGATTGGTTTCTTTGGATGGGATAATCCGCTTCATACCCACTCTCATAACTGGGAGATGTACGAGCAAATGCTTCCATTGGTCGCATCATGTGAGAAAGGTAACTTCTAGTAGAGGATGGAAATCTGAATCCTGTTGCTTCCTCCTCAACAACACATGCTCTTGTATCTCCCCACATTGGGAGCTCATAACGAAACGCAATATCATTATTGCTTACCTGGAAAAGGATTGAAATCTCCTTGCCATCGCCATTTGTAAAGGTTGAGCGCAAGGTATTAGCATGATATTTAATGAAGGAGTGCTTAATTCTATCCTGCGTATACTCTTTTTCCACAACTCCTTCCTCAGAGCCAACATAGCTCATGTTTGTTCGAAAATCGCCCTCATTCGTCAATAACCCCAATGGGGATTTTTCAAGCATTGTATTGCCATTGTATTCTACAGAATACATTGCCTGATTATTCTCGACTAGAATGGAAACCTGAAGCTTTCCGCTAGGACTGCTTACGCTTGCCACTTGTTGGGCCATAATTGCTGATGAAAATAACATCAAACAGACTGACGTTAAAATAGAAAAATGAAATCTCATAATAAACAACTATTTAGTTTTAATATATATTTACAAAAACTTCGCCGATTAATAATGTTAACTCTACTAGGAACTTACCATAATTTCAATTTTTAAATATAATTAAAATTAAAACGCCGGATTTTTAGATTTAGATAATTAAGTTAAAATCTCAGATATTTCGTTATTGCCTGAACTATGTAAATCAGTAATTGCACTAAATCTTTAAATCAAAATCTCTCAATTAAGAGCGAGCATGAAATTCCAACTTTTTACCCGACCAGAGTATATTATAACTCTTAATATTTCTCTGCCGTTACCAATCCTAGAAAAATTGTCATTGACTCCCTCTAAGCACAGCCATCTACGAGCAGATTGGAACAGCAAGAGCTTTCAAGTATAATAAATCATTTAACTATCCCTCACTCTTGCTTTACCAATCGGATAAAATAAACAGCCCCGGCTGTATTTCCTTGTATTGATTGAAATTTTACCCTTATGCTTTCTTTTCCCTCAACCATTGAATCAGGAATTGCATACTCCACATCATGAAAAACAGATTGATTCCATCGTCCTGTATTGTCTTCACTTACCAGTTTCTCGTCATCAATGTATATCTCAAATTTTCGTCCTCCCCACTCAGCGCCCCAGTATCTAACAATCAGACTTAAATCAGTCTCAGAATTGGTTTTCATTTGATAGCTGAAAAAGCCATTGCCCCGTGCATCTCGATAAAACTCATCAAAATGATTCCCTGTACTTGAATTCTCATATTTGAGAACATGGTCTGTTTCGGGCTGTTGCTCACCTGTCGCAACAAAATCAATTGTTCGACTTTCTAGAGCAATCCTTGCATTTTCCAAATTTGTTAATGAATCCATGTAGGCCTGATATCCGTCACTTGTTAGAGCCAGCCAGTACATCATATATCTTGCATCATGAATTTGGAAAAATGGTTTCAACTGAATATCTACTGGATTTATCATCTCCAAATTGAGCGTAAAGTTTAGAGGTTCTTCGTCAAGAGGGCTCAATTTATCGGCGATATTCTCAATGTCGTCTTCAATCAGGATGGGTGCTTCATTTATGGGCAACAATCTCCCTCCAGGATACTGACTCCAACGACCATCGTCTGCTATAAGCCCCCTCAAGTCATCTGTGCCAGTTTCAGCGCCTAACAACACTGGACCGTGCATGAAAGCTATATAGTCCGGCACGTTAGGTAAATGTTCAATACTGCTGTGCATTGGCATGCTGACCTCCACCACATCTCCCTTTTCCCATTTCCTCTTAATGCTTATATAAGATGAAGGAAGCGCTGAATATTTAACCTCTTTACCATTAACAGAAACTCGTAATTCTCCCTCTTTGACCCATCCCGGGTAACGTATCATTAAGTTAAATTTTGAAGAGCCATTTGTTATAGTCAGTTTTGTCTGTTCTTCGAAAGGGAACTTAGTTTCCTGTTTAAGATTAATGTTCCGGTCTTTCCAATTGAGTTCTGAGGCAATAAAAAGATTAAGGAACAAAGAGTCTCCAGAATGTGTGTATATAAATTGATTATATTTTGCATGGTTTTCCATTCCAGTGCCTACGCAACACCACATGGCCTCATTTGGTGCTGAATAGACTCTGTAATGACGGGGTCGCGCTGTTGTGAAATAAACATATCCTCCATGCTCCGGATGCTGAGTAGAAAGAATATGATTGAAGAGTGTTCTTTCAAAGTAATCGGCATAGTGAGCTGAAGGTTGTTGCCTGAATAAAACTTCGGTCAACCTTAACATATTATATGAGTTGCACGATTCAGGGCCATCAACATCTCTGATAAAATCGCTGCACGCGTTTACACTTGGGAAGTGCTCCCTGCGGCTATTGCCTCCAAATGCAAGCGACCGATTTTCAGTAATGGTTTCCCATGAGAATCTCCCAGCTTTGTTGTATTGATCATCGCCACTTAACTCCGCAATGCGTGAAAATCCAATGAACTTCGGAATCTGGGTGTTGGCATGTTTGTTATCTAAATTATCAATTCCCTGCGACAATGGCTCCAAAAACATCCTATGTGAATATCGTTTTGCAGCATCCAGATATTTCTTGTCGCCGGAGATTTGATAAGCATCTGCAAAGATTTCATTCATTCCCCCATGCTCCTCATCGAGCATATGTTGCATTTGTTGGTCATCTAGTCCGGAAGCAATCTCTATTCCCCAATTGCAAAATTCCAAAAACATGGATTTCGCCTCCTCGTAACCACAATACAGCCAGGCGTCTCTGAGACCTGCATACATCTTATGCAAGTTATAAAAAGGAGCCCATGAAGAGTTGTAAACTCTGAAATCACCAATTTTGAACCCTGACCAAAGTGCTTCGCTGTTTGGAAAACCACCCAAATAACCTACTCCCCACTCAGGATTATTGATGGCATTTGCCTCCTGACATTTTTTAAGCTCGGAAAGCATATATTCCAACCTTCTTTTAGATTCCTGATGGCCTGTAGCAGCATAATTTAAGGCCATGGCTGTTAAATAATGGCCGGCAACATGCCCATCCAGCCCATCCCAGTTGGGATAGCTTGGAGCTTTCTCGGGTAAACCGGCTTCTTTACGGTAGGGTGCAAGTAACCTATCAACATCATATTGCAAAAGTACTTCGACATTAAGATCACGGGCATTTTTAAATTTCCCATCCAACAGTTTAACGTCAGACAAGGGGAATGTATTATAATACAATTTTTCTTGTGCTTGAGCGGTGTAAAAAGAGATCAATATGATGATATTAATCAGAAGAAGTTCTATTTTTTTCATGTGTCTATGATTTATAATTCAATGGCCACATGGGACTCACCATAATAGTCATACTCCTATCAAAGAACAGTCTCTCATGGCTCGTAAATGCAGCAAATAATTCCAAAACATTTTTTTGAGATAATCAAAAAAACTTAGGGCTATGATTTGATAACCGGAAGTAATAATCAATGCAGGGTTTAAAACTATTTTATTTTCCAGTTTTAAAAGAAACAGTAATATGTAGATAAAAAAATAGTAAGGAATTTTACAATTCCTTACTATTTTTCTAAAATTAATATTACTTCAACAAGAACTTTTCAACTCTTATTTGGTTATTTTGATCAGTTAACTGAATAACGTACATCCCTCTTGCAAAACCACCTACATCTAAACTATAGGACTCATTTGCAGAGGTGCCAGAATAAACAAGTACGCCCATGCTATTAAAAATGCTTATTCTAAATGGTGATGATTCGTATGCTATATTTAGATTATTTGTTGCCGGGTTGGGATATATTCGAACCCTACTTTGCTCGATGTTGGTCGTGCCAACGGATGATGCCTTATTAGCAATCTCCTCAGGCCCAAATGCATTAGCAACACTGCCATCCAAAGCTCTAAGCGAACCAGGGAAATAAGATACAGAGATATATTGTCCCGAAGAAACATTTGAACTCAAAGAGAGAATGACTGCATTCCCGTTATCAGGATCAACATTCGCCGCTTCAACACCTATATTACCTGACGAGAAAAATCTGTAATTACTGCCTCGCAACGAATTACCATCAATGGGCTTATCGAATAACAGCCTCACAGAATTTCTCCCAACAAGTTCTGTCTCCAAGAATTGTGGCCCCTTAACTACTGCATCTTCCTCATTTAATACAAAAACCGCATCGGCATTTGCCTTCAGCAAAGGAACCTCGAACACTTTAACCACCCCGTCAAATTCTGCTTCCACGGTGTAGTTACCATGGAATGCATTAAAAGTTAAAGGTTCATTGGCCGGCATTACTGCATCGAAATTAGTTGCCCACTTAGTTTTAGTATAATAAAGTAAGGTATCGGCAGCCAGCTTTGGTCTTCCATCTCTATCAAAGAAGCCTGAATTTTCACGCCAGGCCCATCCGTCTCTGAGTGACCAATGATATAATCCTACAATAGAAGGGTGAGAAAAAGCAATTGTAAGAACCATGATATAATCAGCAGCTTGCTCAGCCTGCGTAAGATTTCCGCCGAAATCATACTCAGTCAGTTTAATTGGCAAGCCTGGTTCAGCAACAATATTAATGTTACGTACCAACTCATTAATCCCTGGCCTGCAACAATCCCAGAAATGAGCCTGCATTCCTACACCTGTAACCGGTGCACCTTGATTTAACATTTCAAAGATCAAATCCCGGTATTCTTCGGCCTGACCCCAATTGTACTCCACATTATAATCATTTATATAAAGTTCGGCATCAGGATCTACTGAACGTGCCCATTTAAAGCTGTCCCATATAATACGGTCTCCTACTTCATTTCTTAACCAATCAGCATGACCGGTAAGTGGCTCATTCACTACGTCATATTCTTTAATAATCCCTCTATAACGTTCAACATCCCGAAGAACCCTCTCTTTACAAGCTTCATAAATATCATCTGGAGTTGGCAAACTCCTCACCCAATTAGGGGTTGAATGGTTATCGTTACCACCCCAAATCAATGCATGTCCTCTCAGCTCCCAACCAACTTTTTGAGCCCATCTAACGGCATTTTCAAATACGGTATAATTGGGCGGACCGGGCTGTGACTGAACACCACTCCATTTAAAAGAGTTTTCGGTAACACCGGCGTTAAAATATTTATACATCGTGGCTTTTCTCCAGTCATCGTTGGATGCGACTGTATTGGCGTCAGGATCGAAAAACCCAGCCTCTGCAACATATTCATTGCCATCAGCTGTTGTTAATGCAGATCCCCCACAATTAATCCTTAAAGTAAAATCACCATCAACTTCTTCAACAACAATCCCTTTTATAGCTACATTATCCACTACAGCTTCAAATTCAATAAGAATTTGATTCCCGGAAGATGTAACCACCAGACTCCTATCTACAGCAATATCTCTACCTCCGGCCACTGCATGAGTATCAAAATTTTCCAAAAAGAGTTCCCCATCAACCCGCACATTAAATATGCGGGCATTATTTCCTCCATGAAATATTTCAGCGAACTTAAGGGTGACTTCATAATCTTTTCCAGCTTCAACCGGGATGGCATAGGCTATATAGCCACCCCATCGTTCAGTCCGGTAGATTTCGGCATCTTTTTCGGCCTGTACAACATTATTTGTGGAAAAAACATTGCCCATGCTTTGAGCTCCTTGGGAGAAATCAAAGGCAATGCCAAATGGGAATTCATGTTTCTGCATTCGAATAGCGACTTCGCCCGTGTAAGGCTCTCCGTTTCTATCGAATATTTGTATGCCATAGGAGTCCATACGAAGCTCCTCGATACGCTCTTGCGCATTGTTATACCAACTGGTATAGTTTTGAGCTTGTACGCTTATTGGAAAAATAGATATTCCAATAAGCATACATAGCAGTATATTAATTGATTTCATAGAATAGATTGGATGGATAAAAATTAGGCTGATTAATTATTTAATTGTAACGGTTGCTTTTTTCAGATCTGATTCATGTGAGCTATTTCCATAATAAACCACATATTCACCGGGAGTTACAGTTATTTTTTGTTGCTCCCAATCGTAAAATTCAAATGAAGATTGCGACAATTCAATTTTTGCCTGACGTTTTTTTCCTGCCGGAATATCTACTCTCTGGTAACCCCTCAACGTTTTTAACGGGCCGTTTACGTCTCCAACTTTCCGAATATACACCTGTACTATTTCTGTACCATCGCGGTGGCCGGCATTTTTTACCGGTATGGTAATCGTTGTGGTTTGATCTCCACTTAATTTAGATCTGCTAAGCTTAGCTTTTCCAATTTCGAAATTGGTATAGCTTAGACCAAATCCAAATGGGAATAGCGCCTCTGTGGTATATCGGTAGGTACGGCCCTGCATGGAGTAATCTTCAATATCACCCAGATTATCTGAATTTGCATAAAAAGTTACAGGAAGCTTCCCGGATGGGTTAAAGTCTCCAAATAAGACATCGGCCACAGCCAAACCTCCTTTTTCTCCACCATACCAAGCCTGAAGAATAGCGTCGGTGGTTTCCAATTCAGGCTCAAAAGCAATTGCTGAACCAGAACAATTAACAAAAACGACAGTTTTGCCTGCATCTCTCAGAGCTCTCAAAGCATTCCTTTGTACAGCAGGTAATTCAATATCGGTACGATCTCCGCCTTTAAACCCGGGATAAGAAACCGGCATCTCTTCTCCCTCTAAATGACCGGAAAGACCTCCCACGAAAATTACAGTATCAAATCCTTCAAGCCTCTTTACCAGAGCTGCGTAATCCACGTCCTCTTCTCTTCCAAAATCGAATTCGATATTGGCTTGCCAGTTTTCTCTGTGTGCATACCTTATCTTTATGTGGTAGGTTTCACCGACTTCTACCTTGAATGGGATTCTGGTTGATAATGTTCTCCAATTGGTATAGCTTTCCAGGACTTCGTCATTTACACTCAGTTCAAAAAATCCGGTTGCTCCACCCTTAAATACAATCTCTTCAGAAACCGTTGGGGTAAAAGTTGTTTCATATACTGCCGAAAACTCCTCAAGCCATACTCCGGGAGCAAATTCATGCTGTCCGGCTGCCGTTTGTCTGATGGAATTAGCCATTTGACGAACAGCAACAGGCTCACCCTCAAAATTTGGATGATTCCAGTATGTCGCTTTAAAACCTGAACTACCATCAATTGATGTTAAAGGAAAGTAGCTAATGGTTACCTGATCATCAACCAGATCGACACCTTTTTCGTAATAAATTTCTGCGTTAGGTAATTTAGATTTAATACCGTCAAGAATTGTGATGGTATTTATGGGTGTTCCGTTATAGTTTCCCCAAAGCATCTCTTCATCATCAGCATTAGGGCCAATAACTGCAATTCTTTGGATGGTTGTTTTGTCCAAAGGCAAAACACCGTTAGGATTGTAAAGCAGCGTCATGGTTTGCTGAGCCATTTCATATGTGAGTTGGCGGTGGCGCTCATTATTAAGAATCGTTTCGGGAATTTGAGCCCAGGGCACAATTGAATCATCATCCATATCACCCAGATCAAAACGTCCAATTAACACGCGCATCAAACTAATGTCTATGTCTTCCTCTGTAATCAGGTCCATTTCCAAAGCCTTGGGTAAATCTTTGTAGTGATAATTGTCCCAGATACATTCCAGATCGGTACCCCCCAACAGAGCTCTTGCAGCAGCATGTTCACGGCTTGATGAAACATTATGTGTTGTATAAAAATCTGTGATGGCACCACAATCGGCCACGACCAAATGTTCAAACCCCCATTCTTCACGAAGAATTCGTTGCAAAAGTCTTGTGTTACTACAACAAGGCTCATCTTCAAGACGCTGATATGCACACATCACTTGTCGCACATCGGCATCCTGAACCAATGCTTTAAAAGCAGGCATGTAGGTTTCGTAAAACTCTCGCGGACAAACATGGGTAACATTTAATTCGTGACGGCTCCACTCAGGCCCTGAGTGTACTGCATAGTGTTTGGCACATGCTAAAAGTTTGCGATAGCGGGCATCTTCGGGACCCTGTAGACCTTTTACAACTTGTACGCCCATATTTGACATCAGAAATGGGTCTTCGCCATAGGTCTCCTGACCCCGTCCCCAGCGAGGATCACGAAAAATATTTACATTGGGCGTCCAAACAGACAAACTTAAAAATCTGCGATTCTCTTCGCCACGACGCATGGCCTGATGATATTTAGCTCGCGCTTCATCTGATGTCGCATCAAAAATCTGAAACACCAATTCATCATTAAATGATGCGGCCATCCCTATGGGCTGGGGGAAAACCGTAACGCTATCGTTGCTGGCGTAACCGTGTAACGCTTCGCTCCACCAATTAAACCTCTTAATCCCTAATCGGGGGATGGGATCTGACTGATCGCATAGCAAAGCAGCCTTCTCTTCAACGGTTAAACGGGAAATTAGATCCCGCGCGCGTTCTTCCGAACTTAAACTTGGATCCTGAAAAGGGTATTGCTGCGCTGAAATTGCTAATGAACATAGCAAGCAAATTGTAATGGATAGTAAGTTTTTCATTTATATTTAATTTAATATTGTCATTGCCAATATTGAAGTTCCATGAGATATCATTTATATAATATTAATTTTCTCACTCATGAAGCATTCATTAAGTAGTTATATTTTAAAGTTTTACTTCAATTTTGCCACCATTGTAAAAAACCTTTCGATCAATTACCATTGGAACCATTCCAGTATTCTTACCTTTTTCGACCTTCACGACATTAAAATGTCGCTCGTTAAGCATACCGGGAAATGAGCCCTTTCTATCATCAATGGTTAATGTGCTGTTAGCATCATCCCAATAAAAGGTTATTGTTGAATAGTATCCTTCCTCGTAATTATAATTATCTTTCTCATCTTCATAGAGAGTAAATTTCCCGTTGGCACCGGGATAAATGCGTATTTCAAGATTGTCCCATTTCTTTTCAGTTGCATATTGCACTTTTGGACCCACAGGCAAAATAGAGCCGGCCTTTATATATAGCGGCATGATATCAATCGGGCTTTGTTTTTTAATGGTTTGGCCACCCGAATGTTTCTCTCCAGTCCAGAAATCTATCCAATCTGTTCCTTTAGGAAGATAAACCTCGGAGGACTTCACCGTGCTAAAATCCTCTCTGCCATTTGTGGTATACATTGGTTCAGTGACCGGGCATACAAGAATAGATTTTCCAAACATATATTGATTATCAATATCAAGAACCTTTGGATCGTTTGCAAAATCCATCACCAGTGCTCGCATAAAACTTGATTGGTTAGCAGTCACATCCCAAGATGTAGAATATATGTATGGCAGTAGAAGATATCGCAAATTAATAAATTTTTCAATGGCATCATAAACAGGTTCCCCTTTGCTTCCGAACTGAAAAATCTCTCTTGGGGCTTCCGCCCCATGGGAACGCATCATAGGGCAAAACGCACCAAACTGAATCCAACGCGCGTACAATTCTCTGTAGTCAGGGTCATCAAGTCTGGCAGGATATTCCCACAGGAAAAATCCGCCTATGTCGCTGTTCCAATGCGGGATACCGGATAGAGAAAAATTAAGTCCTGCTGAGATTTGATTTCTTAGAGCATTCCAGGATGCAACAACATCACCTGTCCATGTATTTGCTCCATATCGTTGCTGGCCTGCAAAAGCTGAACGAGTAAGGATGAACACCCTTTTATCGGAAGTTACAGCTCGTTGATTCTTATAAACTCCGCCTACAGTCATTAGTGGATAAGCATTTCGAACCCTCCTGAATGAGCCAAGATATGTGTTGAAGTCAAAATCCTCAGGTTGCCAGTTAAAATGATCTGGTTCAGTTGAATCCATCCACCAGCCATCAATTCCAAGAGAAAAGAGCCCTTCGTTCAGGTATTTCCAGTAAATATCCCGAGCCTCTGGATGGTATGCATCATATACCCTGACCCCGGATGGATAATCGAGTCTTGGAGGCCATAACTGTGAACCGGACTCAGGCCAGGTTGATATATTCATCAACATTCCTCCAGCGTCAAGCTCCCTGTACTGTTTGGTTTTTGGCCCAAATGATGACCAAATGGTAATAATCATATGAGCATTAAGTTCATGCACCTCATTTACAAACCTTTGAGGATCTGGAAACTCAACATCAAGAAACTCCATGGCATTCCAAAGATAATTGCTTCCCCAGTACTGCCAATCCTGTATTATACCATCCAGCGGCACACCCAAGTCTCTGTATTTCCTTACAATTCCAACAGTTTCTTCCTGACTTTTATAACGCTCCTTACTTTGCCAGTAGCCATATGTCCATAGAGGAAACATTGGAACCTGGCCAGTTAACTCACGCATTTCAGCAACTACACCATCGGCATTGCCACCATACATGAAATAATAATCTATGCAATCTCCAACTTCTGAATTAAATGAAGTCGCTTCTGTGGAGTCGGAAAAGATGGTTGGGGAATAATTATCCCAAAAAAGACCATAACCTTTAACCGACTGAAAGAAAGGGACAAAAGACTCAGTATTATTCTGAATCATATTCATTTCTAAGTTTCTTTGAATCATCCTTCCCTGCTGCTGAAAACCTAAACCATAAATCGGTTCATCGGTTTCCAAACCAAAAGTTTGAGAAACGCTATAGGATTTTACTCCAGCATCATCGATTTCAACGAATACCGCGCCATCATTCTTCTCTTTTAACAAGGCTTTGCCGTTGTTCTTATAAAAAGAGACTTGTCCGTTGTTTGTGTTCAAATTAACCGTTAAGTCATCGCTCTGCAATGAGATTAAGTCATTTTCCGAAGAAATATCCAGAGAGATCGATTCTGGCGATTTAACAACTGAAAGACTCTCTTTTTTGAAATTTGTTCCTTCCGGCCATTTAATAACTCTAACAATAGAGTTGCTGAAGAACTGAATTTCAACTTGCATTGAATTACAATGGACAACAACCCCTGTTTCTGTTTCCTGATATGATTGAGATACAGCAGAGGAACTTATGAAGAACAAGAATAAATAAATAAGCATCAATCGCGTCATCAAAAAATGAAAAAAGTTTCTGCCTTCATTGCGAGGTCTCACTGTTCGCATATCAATTGCGCTCAGATTTTTCTTTGTGGTGAATACAAATGGATGTTTCATATAGTTTGGATTATTAGTCTTGTATACTTGCCTGAGAGAATCAATACCATATTAGAAACTAATTCTTCCAGGCCAAGTATCACAGTTAATAATTAGTTATTCATTGGTTGAAGTTTGGCTGCAAATCCACCCCTACGTAACATTTTTACATCAATTGTGCTTGATTTATTCACCACAGAGTAATAAGTAGAGAAATCCTTATCATGATTTCCATCGGAAATCAACACAATTCTATAATCAACTCCATCATCCAGAAAATCAAAGCTCAAGGTATAATTCTTCTCTACATTTTCAGAATTTATTCCACCAACATACCATAACTTATCATTTCTACGAGCCATAACAACATCGCGTCCCGGATAGCCATCCAACAATTTTGTATCATCCCATGCCACCGGCACATCTTTTAAAAATGACTTGGGGGCGTCTGGTAAATTATAATAACCTTCAGGCCGATCAGCCATATGCTGAAGAGCAGATTCATAAAGCACACTTAAGGCCAATTCATGTCCATAAGAGGTTAATGAAGGATATTGTGAATTGGTGAATGTAACAGGTGTGTAATCCATTGAGCCAACTACGTTGCGGGTGAATGCCATAACACTGTTGTGTTCCGGTGCTGTAGTAGTAAACTCAGGCCCGTTATTGTACCATTCGGCACCGCGCACCCCTTCCAGGGTCATCAGGTGCGGGTATGTTCTTGCCCAACCTCTTGGAACCACCGAACCATGGAAATTCACCATCATTTCAAACTTGGCTGCATCTTCAAGAATATCAAGATAATATTCTATCATATATTGCTTTTCGCTGAGGAAAAAGTCAACTTTTACTCCAACAAAACCCAAACTCTTTAGCCAGGCAAATTCCTCCATCCGGTTTTCATGTGTTTTCATGCGATCAATGGGAGTGGCTGTAATCCATTGAAACATGCCAGAGTTATACCACAAAAAGGGCTTTACACCTTTTGAAAGTGCATATCTTGCTGCATCCTCAACATTTCCTCCGTTTGACATAACATCCCACTCCCAGTCGAAAAGGGTATATGGCCAACCCATGGCAGCAGCTAAATCGGTAAAGGCAGCAACAGTTTGAAAGCACCTTGTACCATGATTGTCAGACCAATAATTCCAGGAAACCAACCCGGGCTTTATCCAGTCGGTGTTCTCCAGAACAGAAGGTTTGGAAACATCATCAACCAAAGTTGACTCAACGATATCAGACAACGCGCCCATGATTACAACGCGCCAGGGAGATTTCCATGGCAAATTGATGGTTGGTAATGCCTCTCCTTTACCTTCATGAGGATAGGGAAGAGTTACTTTGTATACAGGCACGTTCTCGGAATTATTTAGTTTTGTTGCACAATAGGTTCTATCCAATCCTGCCTCATGGATGAGATACCAACAGCCGGTATCGGGAGTATTGAACAAGGCCGGATATCCCCAATCCCCACCAGATTGTGCATCCTTCATCTTGGTATAAAGATGTTCGTTTGACAGGTCAAAGTCCTGAAGCCACCTTGTAGTACTATCCGGAATATGATAAGATGTTAATTCATCCAGAATGGTATATGTTCCACTACCCCTTGGAAATTCATAACGAAATACAATTCCATCGTTATAAGCTCGTACTACCACGTTTATTCTGGATCGCTCTGAATTCTCAAATTCCATAACTACTTCATTGGCCACATTGCTACGCTCACTGCGCTTTCCATGTATCGAGGTATATTGCTCAACCACTCTCTTGGGGCGGCTTGCCTTTAAAAATCTTAGATTATCTGAGAAACTTTGGTCATTGCGTATAAGACCCAAATCAATACGCGGAATAACTTCAGATTTTTCGTCATCACTAATATAATTTACCTGTAAATACCAGCTTCCGGTATTGCCATCCTGCTCGCTTAGCAACATAACTTCGTTTTTGCTATTGGGTGATAGAACAACTGCTTTTTGTGACATTAAAGGGAATGCCAAAAACGCAAAAACAAAGGGAATGAACCACCTAAACAAATTCGGTTTTAACATTAAATCATTCATCATTATAGCTTTAAAATTTACATATTAATTGATACTTGCTTTCCATTATAAACGACTCTTTCATTATAATAACCGGAAGGCTCGATTCCGAATCCGAAATTGCTGCTTACGATTACAATATTAAATTTTCGCTCTGACAACATGCCAGGGAAAGCACCATTTCTGTTACTGATGGTTAAAGTCCTGCTACTATCATCCCAATTAAATGTGATGGTCTCAAAAACACCATCTTCGTAATTGTAATTATTATTCTCATCCTCATATAAAACAAACTCTCCATCCGCTCCTTCATATATGCGAATTTCAAGCTCATCAGCCGGCTTCTCAGTTGAGAATTGCATTATGGGCCCCATCGGTATAATAGAACCTGCCTGCACAAAAAGAGGAATCACATCTAGCGGAGCATCGGTTTTAATGGTTTGATTACCATTAAAACGTTCTCCTGTCCAGAAGTCATACCATCCTTCTGATTTTGGCAAATAAACATCCCATTCGTCAACACCTGGCTCTATGATCGGAGCCACCATTATACCGTTCCCAAACATATACTGATATGGTTGTTTGAGAGCCGTCTCATCTTCTCTAAAATCCATTACCAAAGCTCTCATCATGGTTGAACCGCTGCTGGTAACCTGCCAGGCTTCTGAATAAATATAAGGGAGTAACCTATATCTCAGATTCAGCATTTTTCGCATATTTTCCTCTACTGTTTCACCATATTTCCATGGTTCTGTTTCACTCATATAACCATGGTTCCGGAAAATTGGCTTAAACGCACCCCACTGAAACCACCGGGTTAGTAATTCACGGTAATTTTCATCGGTGTATTGAGAATGCCCGGGTCGGAAAAAGCCTCCAATATCGGTTGTCCAATAGGGCAACCCTGTGATTGTGAAGTTCAGTCCGGCAACAATTTGACGCCTGTATTCGTCCCAGGTGCCGCCAACATCACCGGACCAATTAATGACTCCATATCTTTGTTGTCCAGCAAAAGCAGATCGGGTTAAAATACAAACCCTTTTATCAGAAGTGACTTCTCGCTGACCTTCATAAACAGACTGGCTAACCAGAAGAGGATATATTAACCGATAAAAGTCGCCCGGGCCAATGTGCGTCATCTCTCCGGTTAGGGCATCATTTTCCGGCTCAACAGCATCCATCCACCAGGAATCTAGGCCGTGAACAAACATATTCTCGTACAATGTATTCCAGTACGCTTTTCGAGTTTTGGGATTGAAATAGTCCAACCAGTTGGTGTTAGGTATAAAGTGGTTGTTGCGTTGATACTCTCTTCCCAATTCAGAATTGATGTCAGGATTTGACCAAATTGAGATGCAGAAATGTGCATTCAGGTCATGAATTTCACCAATAAACCCGGTGGGATTTGGATAATACCTCTCGTCAAACTGCGGAACACCCCATCCTTTGTTTCCCCAATATTGCCAATCTTGTACAATCACATCCATTGGCAAATTTCGTTTACGAAATTCCTTTACATTCTCTATCAATTGGTTAGATGAAGAATAGCGCTCTCTGCATTGCCAAAAACCATAGGCCCACTTAGGCAACATAGGAGCAACACCTGTCAGATTACGGTAAGAAGAAATCACCTCATCGGCCGTAGGCCCATAAAACACAATGTAGTCAATCATTTGAGCATGAGGAGAACGATAGGTTGTTACATCCTCCTTCAATTTCCATGATAAGGTTGGTTCATTATCTGATTTACATATCAGCTGAACATCATGTTCACCAGCCTCAAGATTTACCAGAACCCCTGCAGTAGGTGGAAGCCACATATTGGTTTGGTCCATAACTGGAATGCCATTTATAACCACATAATGACGATTACCCATATCGCCCAAGTCTAAAAAGATGGAGTATTCTCCACTTCTGGGCACAGTAAAGCTCCCGGTATAAAGAGACTGATCCTGTGCCACCTTCTGTGTTCCTGCAGTTGTAGTAACTTCTGCGATACTGCCCTGATCTAAATTGGCATCATCTTGTTTTTCAAGTTGAACAAAATTGTCTGTTGGGTTAAAATCAGTTAATCCATACTGATGCCAGAGCAACCCATAGCCCTTGTTCGAATAAACAAATGGGATAACAATCTGACTGTTTACCTGAGTTAACCGACGGGTAAGGCCTTTAAGATTAAAGTTTCCATCCTGAAACTGACCTAAACCGAAAATGGCCTCATCGGAAGGAGATTCGAATTTTTGCTCTACAAAAAAGCATGATTCACCCATTATTGAATCTGGCTTCAATAATCGTGTACCAGGCATTTCCTTTAGAAAAACCTCGCCTTCCTTATCAACATAAGAAATCTGACCGGTTCTCTTATTGACCTCAACAACCATTCTATCCAGAGATATGCTAACAATATTTCCTTTTTCAAAAACTTCAAAAGGCGGCACTTCAAGGTCATTCTGTATAACAAATTCAGGAAGAATCTTGCTGTTCTCTAAAGTAAATTGCACCCGAACGGTATTATCCGTAAGCGGATATACTAACAGAACTCCCTCATCTGTATGAAAAGTTACCCGATTACTTTCTTTTAAATAGCTCTTTACAAATTGGTTTTGGCAACTCAAAAAGAAAAGAGCTACACTTAACAGAAAAATAGCTTTCATAATAATATATTTATAATCTCATTTATATGTAATTACTTAAGCCCCGTGTTCTTTCACCTTATCTAAAAATTGGATATTTATTATAATCACTTGCCTTCCTGGAAGCCAAGCTCTCATTTATATAAATTAGACTCTCAAATAAAAACCAATCTTGTTTAAAAACTTCTTATTGTCGCATACACTCCATAAACTTCATCCTCTATCTCAAATAAAGGTTTTAAGGTGTAAGTTGACCCGTTGTTATTAAGATAAAACAGATCATTTTCAGAAACCAGATTAGCCAAAATTGATTCATGATCTCCTTTTAAAATCAATTCATTACCACTTTTAAATGCTAATAAGACAGGGCCATAAAACAAGGCGATCACATTCTCATCGTCGGGCATGGTTTTAAGATGAAAGTCATACTCAAAAGACAAACTAATTTTGTCTTGATCATTCCATCGTTGATTTAAACTGAGGAATGATTCCGGCTTAGTATTAATATTTTGTATTTCATCATTAACAGAAACGGTAACGTTGTGTGCCCATGAAGGAATAAAAAATCTGAGGTCTAACTCTCTCTCTTTTGATGTTGAAACATTAAACTCCACCAATGTGCTATGAGGGAAATCTCCTGTTTGTTCGATTTCCACATCCAATTCGGCCCAATTTAGCTTTGATGGGATATACATATTTATCCATAATATTGAGTCGTGGTGAAAATAGATTCCTGAATTAAGTTGGGCAAAAGCCTCAATTGAAGAACCATTGCAACAATGAAAGTCATTTTCTTCTAGAAACTGCTTTTGCCTGGGCGAGCCCAAAGGCAAATGGTAAACACACTTGCCTGAGCGGGCACTTTGTAATGCCATAATTGAATTATAAAAAGTATTCATATAGGCATCTGCATATTTTGGGTCAGCAGTCCAGGAGAACAATGACTTTGAGATCTTCTGAGTATTATGCGAAACGCAAGTTTCAGCAATTTCCTTTGTCATGGTATTGCTCAACATCCCCGGCACACCCCAGTGTTCAGCACTTAATGAAGTAGGTGTTATAACGTTAGGTCGGGGTCCACTACTAGAGCCATTAGCGTACACATGATAATTGATTAACATATCCCAAAAATTTATCACGGCGTTGCGATACTTCTCATTATTATTTATAGGATATGCCTCTGCAAAACCATTAACCAGTACAATATGTGTATTGGAATGGAGACCCGACAAGATGTTTTCATTATTTGCCATTGGTTTAAGGAACCAATCACGGTCGAAGAGTTGAGCCAATTCCAAGTGAGCAGAATCGTTTGTCACTGCATATAGTTTGTAAAGCACCTCATTCATTGCCCCCGCTTCATTCATTGGATTAGCTCCAGCACTAT
Organism: Alkalitalea saponilacus; assembly: GCF_900168165.1. GTDB lineage: Bacteria > Bacteroidota > Bacteroidia > Bacteroidales > Marinilabiliaceae > Natronoflexus > Natronoflexus saponilacus. The sequence continues at coordinate 215,402 of NZ_FUYV01000001.1, read as the reverse complement.
AGAGAACTTTTTCAATGGTTTCCTCATCAAGTTTCGACATGCGCATCTTTACATATGCAGCCATTTGTTTCACCATATCCAAAGCCTTTTGATTGCCTGCAAAAATGTATGCATCCAGCAAGCCCTGCATGATTTTGTTGTATGTATAATAAGGAGCCCAAACCCCACCAAACTGAGATTCTAACACGTCAAAATCTCTTTCAGGAAATGCACTTAGATAGCCATTCCCAAATACCATCTGACATTTATAAAGTTCATCCACCATGTAATTTATTCTCTCCAAAAAATCAGAATCCCCATACCTTGCTACTAAAAAAGAAGCAGCAGAGAGGTAATGCCCAGTGAAGTGACCTTTAAGGCCAATCCACGGAGCTTCCCAACCATCAAGAGGTTTCGTATTGGTTGGTAATCCTGCATTTTCTCTGAAATTATGAAGCAACCTGTCGCTGTCAAGAGACCTTAAATAGGCTGTATTTAGCTGTTCACGCTCTTTCACCCAGGAATCGGTTAACGTTACCAAATGCCCGGGAAAAGGTAATGCTGTGTCTTTAGAAAAAGCAGCAGATGACTTATCCTGATCCTTAGAAGAACTGCAAGAGTAAATCAAAACACACAATAAAACAGATAGTACTTTAAGATTTTTCATAGAAACAATTCCTTTCTAATGCAATTAATATCGTAGAATGGCTTTTGATTCTATATCTCTGACAGAGCTTACAGGAACCAAAGTAAAACTATATTTATGACCTTCGGCACTTGGCCTTAAGAGGTATGGTTCGTGCGGTGGCGATCCCCAAGGCTCATCTCCACTTACTCCAATCATCCGATAATCAATATGCAATTCAACTAAATCTTGAGGTTTAATATCGTTAATATGGCGAAGGTTAGAGTCTTTATTCATGCCAGCATCAAAATCTTCAATGGGGTTGTTCAAAGCATTAAATTCTATGATCGAATCTGCAACCACTAAAAGTCCGGTGCCATCCTTCCTGCTAAGCGCTAACCAGCGTACATCCGTGCGATGACCATTTTCCTGTGGACGTACATACGGTACGTACATATCTGCTACAGTTGTTTTGTAACGACCTATAAAAGTTGATGAGTTTCGATCGGAGTAATTTTCCCAGGGGCCTCTTCCGAAATACTCCACTTGGGTTAAATCCGCAGGTAATTGCATCTTCATTCCCATACGTGGGATAATGGGTACATCGTCACCAAATGTAATCAACTCATTATCTATCTTAATCATACCATTACCCATTATGGTATATTTTGTTGTCCAGATTGATTGTAACGAATCAAGATTATAAACCACTTCAACCTGAACAGCATTTCCAAGTTGGTTTGCTCTCACACTTGCCGCAACAGGCAATTGTTCAGATGCCTCTTTCCATAGGCGGCATCTCTGTTGCATTCTCCATAAATAATCGTTATCGATAGGAGCGCGCCAAAACGCAGGTCGGGGGCCAAAACCATTAAGGAACAACTCTTTTCCCTTGCTCTTATAGGAAGTTATAATTCCTGTTTCGGAATCAATTGCCAGAGAAAAATCCCTTCCTGTAATGTTTATCGAAGCGCCTTCACTATAGGAAACTTTTCCTGCTTTTGTTATGTCGAACTGAGCTCTGGGTGCTTCAACGGGTAGTTTTATTTGTTGCGATGCTATCTCCCACCCTGCCGGTAAAAGATTTTCAGCTTTTTTGGTTTTGGCCGAAAGAATGATAAAATACTCAACACCGGGTTTTGCCTTTATGCGCCGCAAATCGATATTTACCGTTTTAGATTGACCCGGTGGGATATCTAAAACGGAAAGTTTTCCGGTTCGGACTACCTTCCCGTTTGCTGTAATTTCGTAACTAAAAGCGTAATCAATCAAATTTGTAAAGAAGAACTTGTTGGTGATGGTTATTTGACCCTCCTCAATATTTTCCGGTTCAAAACCGATATTCTGATATACGTGCTTTACTTCCAGACTATGAGGCTTAATGCTTCTGTCGGGGAAAAGCACTCCATTGATAACAAAATTTCCATCTGAGGGGGTTCCTTCCGGTCCATAGTCTCCTCCATAAGCCCAAAACTCTCCCTTTTCATTTTCATTGGCAAGGCCCTGGTCAACCCAGTCCCATATAAAACCACCCTGTAATTGCGGGTATTTCTCAATAATCTCCCAATAATCCTTCAGGTTTCCAATGCTGTTACCCATAGCATGAGCGTATTCGCAGAGAATCAATGGTCTATCGGTATGGTTTTGAGCATAATGCTCAATATTGTGAGGCCTTGCATACATTGGAGCAACGATATCGGTATTCCATTCGAGACCTGCCTGCTCATATTGGATTGGACGCATTTCGTCGCGACTACGAATAAACAGGTACGTCTTATAAAAATTATAGCCATTACCGGCCTCATTTCCCAATGACCAGATAACCACCGACGGGTGATTTTTAGAGCGCTCAAACATGTTACGCGTACGGAAAATATGCGCTTCTGTCCAATCGAGATTATTCCCAAGACTCCTCCCTTTTGCTCTATCATAGCCCATTCCGTGCGATTCAATATTGGCTTCATCAACCACATAAAAACCATATTTATCGGCAAGATCGTAAAAGAAACTGGGCTGCGGATAATGGCTCAACCTAATAGCATTAACATTAAGTTCTTTCATTCGTCTCAGATCAAGCATGACGGTTTCTTCATCAACCACCTGTCCGTTAATGGGACAAAACTCGTGCATATTAACTCCCTTAATAAGAACCGGCTCCCCATTTACCAAAAATTGCCCGTTCTTGATCTCACTTGTTCGAAAACCAATTCTAATTGATGCTGCCTCGGTAATATTACCGGATTGGTCTTTCGAAGTAAGCAATAGAGTGTACAAATTAGGCGTTTCAGCAGTCCATGAGTCAACGTCAGGTATCGTAGCCTTAAAGTTCAGATGTCCAACAGAATCAACAATCTCAATAGATTTCGAATCTGAAGCCACAGATTGACCCTTGTTATCGATTATTTCATAACTGAATGATTTCAATGTTGAATTTCCGGTATGGTTTTTCAGTTCTACATCGAGATCGAAAACACCATTCACATAGCTCTCGTCCAGTGTTGCTTTTGCATAAAAATCACGCAGCCGAACCTTTGGCTGTGCATACACAAACACTTCACGCGGAATACCACTTAAACGCCAAAAATCCTGACATTCGAGGTAGGAAGCATCGCTCCAGCGGAACACCTCCACGGCAATTGAGTTTTTACCGGGCTTTACATACGGAGTTATATCAAATTCCTGCGGTGTTTTACTGTCCTTACTCATACCAACCCGCTGACCGTTCACCCATACAAAGCCCACCGATTTGATAGAACCGAAATAAACAAAAACCTGCATATCTTCCCACGATTGGGGAACTTCGAAATCACGTCGGTAATACCCAATGTTATTCTTTTCTAAATCATTAACATAGGGCGGCTTAAAATTCCAATTTGGATAAAATTCATAACTAACGTTTGTATATATGGGATAGCCGTAACCATGCATCTCCATGTTCGAGGGAACAGGGATATCATCCCAACCTGAAATATCGAGATTTACATCGGCAAAATTCTTTATCCGGTTCGAAACCCCGGTTACAAAATTGAATTTCCATGTACCATTTAATGAGGTAAACCTGTCAGAAGCTTCCCTATTATTCTTTAAAGCCAGCTCCCTGCTTGCATAACTATTAAAGGAAGCTCTTGGCAGTTCTTTATTAATGCCTTGTATGGCAGGATTCTCCAGCTCGGGGTGTGGAGGCCGATCCTGTGCCTCAGAATTCAATGCGATTATGCATATTGAAATGAGGATAAATAATCTCTTCATTGTGTAATATTTAAAAATTCTTTAGTCAGGCGGAACCCACCCATATTTCTAAAGGTTTGAAATATGCCATAAGCATATTTCACAATCACCTATTTAATTATTACTTATCTGCGAAACTACTGTAGATTCTTTTTATCAACAGTCCAAACTTCCGATTTTGAAAGAAGACAGGGGTTGCCGGTAAACATTTTTCCAGCTTTTTCGTCACCCTTAAGCTGCCACTTGTACCATGCAGTTGCTATAATGGCAAACTCTCCGCCATGTGGTTGACGATAGGTTCCGCCGTGGCCAACATCCATATTGGCTACAAAAACAGGCACATGATTGATTCGATTGAAATCGTCCATCCCGTTATTATAGGCAATATCCGACTCTCCACCAAGCAAATAAAGTGTTGGTGTGTGTAGTTTTTCCAGATGATCTTTGGATAATGCCGGCATACCCGGCATTCCTCCACCCGGATTAGGCAGTATTCCACTGTTGCATATAATGGCTGTGGTTACCCTTGGATCGGGAGCTGCCTCAAGAGCTTGTAATCCACCACACGACATCCCGCTGACCGAGATTTTCGATACATCAACTTTATTGTAGAATTCACTTTCGCTTTTACTGCTTTGAGCAATTGCCCAGTCAATGGCATCAGTAAGTTGGGAGGAAACAGACCTGCCGCCTCCTTGCTCTTGCCCTTCATGTGGCATAGGGCCTATGGCAATTACCAGAAATCCGTGTGAGGCCACTTCCGACAGAAAATTAATATGCTCCCAGGGAGAATTGGCGCATGCGCCATTGCCCCATACAATGATTGGTAATTTATATTGATCTCCAAAAACATCAAGATTCATTGGTCGAAAAATGGTATGAGTAATTAAAGAACCATCCGTGTACATAATAGCGCTATAATCACCTGTTCCCCCATCTTCAACAACCCTGGGCTCGTTCACTATTAAAGAGATATTCTGTTGTGCATATATCCCGAAACTTAAAAACATCAGGAACGATAAGAGAAATCGAAAAAAATTGCCATAGAACTTCATAATTAATATTTCTTTGAGTTAGATATTTAAGCGTTTAATTGAATAATAGCTCGTTAATATTTCTTTATTTGCCTAATTATCAAGCACTTATAAATCTATTGCGATAATATTTAATCAACTGATAATAAAAAGCTTACTTGTGTCTTATATCTAATAATCTAAAAGTCTAACGATCTATTGATTGAACTTCCACCAGTCAAAATCGAACAGATCTTTTTCTCCCCTAAAAACAAAATAGACATCGCGAACACCTTTTGCATGTTCGTTTACAGGTGCTGAAAAAGTTCTCCAAATGCCACCTTCCCGCGAGGTATTTACATCAACTGTTGCTATAATTGGGCCATCGAGTTTATCAACCCTTATTTCAATTTTTCCTCCATAAAGTGATGCAACACTCACCTCAACCGTCTTTGCACCAGTAGAAAAATCAGCCCCTTTTACCATAATGTAATCACCATGATTTATTGAGGTTACAAATTTACGATCAGCAATTCTCTCTCCCCTTGCCCAATCAAAATCGCCTTCCCATTCCGTTTCAGATCTGGTTTTAACCCCTTCGCTCCAGGCCATTGTTTCCGCTTCAACACGTTTGAAAGGATTTAGAGTTCCCACTTGTTCCGGACCTTCTACCGTCCAGTAAGGACGGTTTTGTATGGTTCCATCAGCGTTATAGATCATTTCATCGAGCATCACCGAGCGGCGCTCGTAAAATTTAGTGGTTGTTAGTTTAAGTAAATCGTAACTGTGGCCAAAGCAGTACCATTTCCCTTTGAATTCAATAATTCCGGGATGGTTGCCCCTGCTAAGTTCTGTTGCGTCCATAATCATACCCTTATACCCCCATGGACCTGTGGGCGAACTACTCATGGCATAACCAATTCCCTCGGGGCAACATGTAGATGCATAAGCCATGTAATAATGCTCATTGCGTTTCCAAACCCAAGGACCCTCCTGATAGTTTGCAGGTGTAGTTTCTTCTACCATAATATCTCCGGAATATGAAATCATATCCTCATTAAGTTTCACATAGTAAACTTTTGGATTTCCCCAATACAAGTAGGCCTGTCCATCATCGTCGATGAAAACAGCCGGGTCAATATCATGATGGCTATTCTGAATCAAAGGCTTTCCAAGCGGATCCACAAAAGGACCATACGGGCTATCGGCGACTAAAACCCCTATCCCTATCCCATTGGGAATGGGACAATAAAAATAAAACTTCCCATTGCGTTCGATACAATGAGGAGCCCATGCTCCATTGTCGTATGGAACCCAATCAAAATTATCTAACGATGCTACCACACCATGATCTGTCCAATTCACCATATCGGTTGATGTATACAACAACCAATTAAACATTTTAAATCCCATGGCATCATCAGCATCGTGACCCGTATACAAAAACACAGTATCGTTATAAACCATAGGTGCCGGATCAGCGGTGTACTTAGTTTGGATGATGGGTCTTTGAGCAAAACTATTTTGAATCATCATGAAAGAGATGACCAAAAACAGTGTTACTCGTAAGGTTCGACTTTTCATAGCTTTCATATTAATTTAGGTAATTCGAAATTTAATGTGCGATTCCATGTTTTTTTGCTAATACAGAGAATTCACTGAAATAAAAATTCATTCATGAGTATAAATCCAGCTCTTAAATAATTGGCTTCATGTGAGATATAATCGTCTCGATCTTGGCATCTTTAACCTTTTAATTCCTCATCAAACACAATCGCCACTTTACCACATTTCCCTTCATTCATAAGCTCATAGGCCTTATCTGCTTCATTTAGCGAAAATCGGTGCGTTACCAGATCTTCAGGATGAATGCCCCATCTGACCAAACGCTCCACCAACTCCTCCATTCGCCAGATATTGGTTACCCAGGAACCATGAATGGATATTTGATCATGAATGATGTCGGGACTTGGATTGAACTCAACCGTACCTCCCTCGCCAATCATAACCATTTTGCCCCATTTTCTGGTTGCTCTGATACAAAGTTGACGCCCGTGGGTGTTGCCGGAACAATCGACGGTTTTTTCAAACCCTTGATTTTGATAGGTTGTATTCAGAACCTCTTGAAGCGTCTCAGAACCGGAAACAAAAGTTTGATTGGCCAATCCCAGATTTTTGGCAATATCGCATCTCTCTTTAACGGTATCTACTCCCACCAGGTGATTCGCTCCCATTGCTTTGGCAAGCATCAGAGCAGCAAGTCCTACTGGCCCCAAACCAACTACCAGAACGGCGTCATTTCCCGACACCCCGATCCTTTCGAGGCCTTCATAAACAGTTCCAAATCCGCAGGCAATTTGTGCACCATCCACATAGGTAAGTTCATCTGGTAACAATACACAATCCTTCTCCTCTGCAACAATATACGGAGCCATTCCTCCATCCCGTTGCCAGCCATAGGCTGCACGCGACGGACTGGTACAAGAAATCATATAACCTCTGCGACAATCATTACACACGCCGCATCCTGAGATATGATAAATCACTACCCGATCGCCTTCTTTAAACCGCTTAGTATTTGATCCACATTTAACGATTTGTCCACAAGGCTCATGTCCTGCAATTTTATTCTGATATGCTTCCGGCCCTTTTCCCAGGTGTTCACGGTAAATGGCTCGTATATCGCTACCACAAATTGTAGAAGCTTTCATTCTGATGAGAACTTCACCCGGACCGGGCTGTGGTATGGTAACGTCTTTAAAATCCACGGTACTATTACCCGGAAGATATGCTGCTTTCATACTTGTTTCCATATATTCTTTCTCCTTTAATTTGATATTTTACCATCTAAATCCCATAACGCTTCCCAACCTTTTGCGCCTTCCCATAAAAAAACCTGTCCTTTAATCAAACGGCAATTTTTATCGATGCCGGCAATTTGCTTCATCTCCTCATTGGTGATGGACTCCCCGGTGACTGCTTTAAGGTTATTTACTATTTTTGCAGGCGAAACAGAAAATGGTATTACCACTTCCCCCCTTTGAACTCCCCACTTAATACAGACTTCAGCAGGATGCAAATTCAATCTTTCTGCGACTTTTACAATCACCGGGTCTTCAATATCAACAGTATCTTCCTTCGTTCTGTCGCGCTCCGGTCTTTTAGGGGAGCCAATTGGCGAATAGCCAATTGGCTGAATATTCCTTTCAGCCAAATAATTAAATAACTCAGATTGTTGAAAATGGGGATGCAACTCCATTTCATTTACCACCGGCTTAATTTTGGCATCTCTTAATAACAACTCCATTTTTGGAATGGTCATATTGGACGTACCAATAGATTTTACCAAACCCATCTCCACCAACTTTTCCATTTGGCGCCAGGTCTCCATATATTTTTCATGATTATATGGTCGTGAATCAGGGTTGCGAGCATCGCCGTCGCAACCGGGAGCATGATAATTCGGAAACGGCCAATGCACCAGATAAAGATCCAGATAATCAAGCTTTAAGTCGTTTAAACTCTTCTTACATGACTCAACAACCTCATCATGGGCATCATTCCAAACTTTGGAAGTAACCCAGAGCTCCTCGCGCTTTACAACTCCCTCGTTGAGCAATCCTGAAATTGCATTCCCAATTTCAGGTTCGTTCATATATACCGAAGCGCAATCAATGTGTCTGTATCCCTTTCTGATAGCAAAATCAACGGCCTCGGCAATCTGATTTGCATTGTAATTGTCGGAACCAAAAGTTCCCAGACCCAAAACCGGAATCTTTGCGCCATTGCTAAGCGTGACTTTCGGAACGCTTTCTGCGCCAATATTTTTCTCTGTATCTGATTCCATATATAACTATCTATTTTTGATATTCTTTTGATGTAACGAATCCAAACCTTGCAATTACGACAAAGCATATGAGCGGCAGGATAAATGATAAATTTACAGCCGAAAAACCCAATACATATTCAAAATCTATAATCATGCCCTGTAAAGGGGGCATGAGTGCCCCTCCCACAATGGCCATAACCAGCCCTGCAGCACCAAGGGTGGTATCCTCACCAATGCCTTCAAGTGAAATACCATAAATGGTGGGAAACATAAGCGACATAAATGCAGATGTTGCGATAAGGAAATACAAACCTCCCATGCCCTGAATCAATATCGTTCCAGAGATGGAAATAATTCCTCCAATTGCGAAAATCATCAATAGCTTTCGCGAATTGAAGTATCGCATCAGGAAAGTGCTTATGAACCTAAAAGATATAAACAGAGCCATAGCCACCATATTATACCTCTGAGCAGTAGCTTTGGATAGTCCAAGATCTTCGGCATAGTGAATAATAAACGTCCAGCACATGATTTGAACTCCCACATAAAACACTTGGGCGATAACCCCTTGTCGATAAATCGTATTTTTAAACAATCGTTTAAAAGAGGCTCTAACCGACGAATTTGGATTCTCATCGCGGGTATGTGGCATTTTTGCAATCAGAAAAACCACTATCATGCCAATAACGACCAAACCTAATGCCACATAGGGGTCGCGTATCACAGCCAGATCGTGGGTGCGAATGGCGGCACGTTCAGCGAATTCTAATGATTCAAAAATTAAGTTTCCGGAGCTGTCCCGTAAGTCGGACTGCAACGAAGCCAATATGACGTTTGAAGCCACAAACATGCCAAGAATTGAGCCCAAAGGATTAAATGACTGCGCCAGATTCAACCGTCGGGTTGAGGTTCTTTCATCACCCATGGAAAGAATGTATGGATTGGCCGTTGTTTCCAAAAAGGCCAATCCAAATGTTAGTATGTAGAGCGATGCAAGGAAAAAACCAAACATTTCGAACTGCGCTGCGGGAATAAAAAGTAAAGCACCCGTTGCATATAGAGCCAATCCAAGAATAATTCCCTTTTTATAACTAAATCTGCGCACGAACAATGCTGCCGGTATGGCCATGGTTGCATACCCCCCGTAAAAAGCAAACTGTATCATAGCTGCCTTTGCATTGGGAATTTCCATGATGGTTCTAAAAGCTGCAACCAAAGGATTTGTTATATCATTGGCAAATCCCCACAATGCAAACAAGCTTGTTACGATGATAAAAGGGAAGAGATATTTCTTTTCAACAAGTTTTGGCTTTGACATAAATCTATGTTTTTATCCACTATCGTTTAACAATGGTATATTCTCTTCCTTTTTCTGTACTAATATCGTACATATAAACCTCTGGTACATCAAACTCATTCAGGTTGGCTGATGGAGAAATTAAAGGTCTCTTAATTTCAGGCAACTGATAAAAAGGATTGCTATTATTGCCTTGCGCAACCGACATTGCTCCTTGTCCTTTTAGGTCAATTTCGTTGGCTACTCGAATCCGTAAGTTCCCTCCCAGAGTAGATTTAATTACAGCTTTTGTTATTTCATGATTCTTCCACTCCAACTCAACAATTTCGAATCCTCCACGAGTTCTCAGACCGGTAACCCGTCCATTTGGCCACACATCGGGCAGTGCAGGAATCAGATGAATCGCACCATCGTGGCTTTGCACAAGCATCTCAGTCAGTCCGGACGTAAATCCAAAATTTCCGTCAATTTGGAATGGAGGATGAGCATCAAACATATTTGGGTATGTTCCACCCATCTCAGAATGGGCTCTGGCATTCTCTTCGCGTCCTACAAGTTTGATTTGCTCCCTCATGAGATTATAAGCATGATTTCCGTCAAGCAGACGTGCCCACAAGTTAATTTTCCAGTTGATTGACCACCCTGTTGATGGGTCGCCACGATGGATAAGACTAGTTCTGGAAGCGTCGGCCAATTCAGGATTTTGAAATGGCGATATTTGATTTGAAGGGAACAACCCATATAGATGTGAAACATGCCTGTGCTTGTCATCCGGGCTATCCCAGTCGTGCATCCACTCCTGGAGTTGTCCATGCTGACCAATCTGCATAGGAGGCAACAGGTCAAGGATTCTTTCCATTTCAGGAATTAAATCCTCCTCAATTCCTAAAATCTCAGCCGCCCTGATGGTTTTTGTAAACAAATCAAAAACCAACTGGTTATCGATGGTTGTTCCAGCTGCTATTGATGATTGATAGTGAATGGTAGGCGAATTTTCAGGCGAATTAGAAGGCACTACAACCATCCATCCGTTTTCAGGCTCTTCAACCATGAATTCGACACAGAACTCTGCTGCACCTCTTAAAATATCATAAACTGATCGCAGATACTCAACATCGCCGCTATACTCGTATTTATCAAACAAGTGCTGACTCAGCCATACGCCACCCATTGGCCACATTCCCCAGTAGGAACCGTCCACGGCACCAGTAATTCTCCAGATATCGGTATTATGGTGAGTTACCCATCCATTGACTCCATACATTGTTTTGGCAGTTTCCCTTCCGGCTTCTGAAAGCTCACGTATCATTTGAATAAATGGCTCATGCAATTCACTTAAGTTGGTTGGTTCAGCCGGCCAGTAATTCATTTCAGCATTAATGTTCAAAGTATATTTACTGTCCCATGCCGGGAAAAGTTGATCATTCCAAATCCCCTGTAGGTTTGCAGGCTGCGTGCCCGGCTGCGATGAAGTGATTAACAGGTAACGACCAAACTGAAAATACATGGCGGCCAAAGAAGGATCATATCCCCTGCTAAACTGTTCGATTCGAACATCAGTGGGATTCTTTATGGAATCCGTTTGTCCTAAGTCCAAAGAAACGCGGTTAAAATACTCCTGGTAGAAAGCAACATGTGAACTACGCATCTGATTATAATCTCCACCAATTGCTTCGTTTAAATATTTCTCAGCAACCTGCTGCGCATCACCACTAATATCGGTATAGTTTATGAAGTTTGTTCCTATGGATACCAATATGGTTACGCTGTTGGCGTTTTCAACCCTAATTTCATTATTGACAGCGGAGACCGTACCTCCATCGTTGATAAATTTACTCAACACCACGAACTCCACCTTCCCTTCAACCGTTTCATGGCTGCTGGTGACTCCACTCATTCTAATCATATCGTTACCAATGGTGCTGACTTCAACATGCCCGGGACGATCCATTGTTGATGTAAAACTGATGGATCCGGGCTTATTGGCAGTTAAACGAACCACTGTAACCTCATCTGTAAACGATGAGAATACTTCGCGCTTAAACTTAGTTCCATCAACCGAATAAAGAGTTGTGGCAATTGCTTTTTCAATATCTAAATCTCTGTAAAAAGAAGTGTAATTTTCATGTCCCTGAAAATTAAGTCTTAAATTACCCGCTGTTTGATATGGCATTCCATGAGATCTCTTTGATATAATGTTCTCATTGGCCATATCTTGTGCTTCAATAAACTTCCCGTCAAAAATCAGCTGCCGAATTGTAGGCAGTATTTCTAATGCACCAGGGTTATCATTTCTGTTAGGACTTCCTGCCCAAATGGTATTCTCATTTAATTGAATAAGTTCTTCATCAGGAATTCCGAATACCATTGCGCCCAAACGACCATTTCCAACAGGCAATGCCTCTTCCCACATGGTAGCAGGCTCAGAATACCATAGTTTCAGATCCGAATGAGCTTGTTCATTACTACATGAACTAATAATCATCATCAAAAAAAGAAAACTAACAATTTGTTTCATATCTATATCATTTTAATATTTTTCTCACTATTAAGATCATGGCTGGCATTAAGCAAAAAGGTGATCGTTAACCCAAAGGAGTTACCCCTTTTTTTAGAATAATATTTCCATACTTGGCCGTTTCTCCTGTCATAACTACTGCAAAGGCCTCTTTGGAGCGTTCATAAAAAGCAAAACGTTCAATGCGTTTCACTCCATTAATCTGCGGATTGGTTTTTTGCACAGCTTTTATATATTGTTCCTCCACGCTGGAATCCAGCACATCACCATCAACGGCTGCCATCATAATTAACGGATGAGGGACATAACTGTCCAGTTCAAACAGAGGCAATACAGCCTCGAGTATATCTGGAATTCGAAGCCCATCTGCCCGAATCACTCTTTTATTAAATGATTCACCCGGAAAATGTGAATCGGCCAACACTATTTCATCGCCATGCCCCATACGGGCAAGAATACTCAGTAATTCAGGGCTGATAAGTGGTGATATCCCTTTTAGCATGATTTCTATTTTATATTATTATCAATAATTTCTGCGTTAAATTCCATGGTCTTAATATCATGATCATCCGGATGTCTGATGGCCTCCATTAATAGACTAAAAGCCATTTCTGCCATTTCTTTCTCCGGCTGTTTTATAATTAATGTTTTGATGGACGACACAGGTGAAAAAGTATCCGCACCAAAGCTGGCTATGCCGATGGTTTTTAGTCTATCCGGTTCACTCTCCTTTAAATAATTCAATGCACCAAGGGCTAAAAAATGAGAATCAAAAACAATAGCATCTGGTTTTTCTCTAATCCGAAAAAGCTCCTTTGCTATCTCTTTCCCTTTCTGCACACTGAAAGCACCCGGAATGTTTATGCAGTTTAAATAAGACGATTTAATCTCCTTAACGCCCAATGTATAACCCCTTTGCCTGTCCTTGAACAATTGAATGGAAGATGAACCCGAGAAATAGGCTACTTTAGAATAGCCTTCCTTTCCTAGTCTCATAACCACTGATTTAAGAGCAGACTCATTTTTAAGCACCACCGAAGACTTTTTCAACGATGAATTCACCCGGTCAAAACAAACCAACGGAATCTTATATTTTTCCAAAAGATTAAAGTGGCTAGTATCCTGAGTCTCCATTGAATGAGATGAGACAACACCTGCAAGATTTTGCTGTATGATTGAGTGAATAATCTCAGTTTCTTGCTTCAGTGATTCTTCAGATTGAAAAACAGCAACAATATATCCGGATTCAAACGCCTTTCTTGTGATATTACTAACAAAATTTGAAAAGAAGTTATGATGAATATTTGGAACGATTACACCTATAATATTGCTCCCTAAACCCCTCAACTGCAAAGCATTTCGATTTACCTGGTACCCCTTGCTCTCTGCATAGTTAATAACCCTGTCTCTTGTTGCAGGATTAATTACAGAGCTAAATCTCAATGCTCTTGATACAGTAGAATGGTGTAAACCAAGCTCTTTGGCTATGTCTTTAATAGTAATTCGTTTCATAACAGCGAATGCACACGTGTGCATTTGTTTGTAAAATAAAAGTGAAATTCACACAAAATCGTATAAACCTCACGTATCAGACACTATTATTCAATAAAAAATTGCGTTGCACCCAAACACAACCCAAATAAAAATACACATTACTTAAATAATATTCACAAATATACAACAGAATCGCAAATATCCATTTGCAAATTTGAATAATTAGTGTTTAAAAATAAGATAAAAAGAATTCAAGCATAGAAATTTCAAGCAATTTTGAACCATGTAATACTAAGGTTCTAGAACCATTATAAACCACGGCCTTAATCCATACAACTCTCACATTGACAACAACTAACAAACCAAAACGCAGAATAAAGTGCTAAAATAGAATAACCGACGTCTATGTTTTGGAATAATTTAACAAATCTTTAAAGCATCTCAAAGCCCACCAAAATAAACCGAAACAGAACAGAATACACTTTTCTCATCTTTTTTTATCAATTAATACATTTTTTTATTTAAATTTGTTATTGCATAAAAATTAACATCTTAAACAACAAAAATTATGAAGAAAATTTACAATTTAATTGTAGCACTATTCGTGTGCTCTGTTTTAGTGAACGCAGAAGAACCCGTTTACACGAACATTCTTCCTTCAGGAAATTTTGAAGGTTTCGCAGACAAGGCCGCAACAGGGTGGGCTTTTTGGAACAGTACAGAATGGGATTTGGTTGCAAGTGACAACACCCTAGATGCCACAAGCACACAAATGATTAAGGCTGTTGCCAGGGACAATGCAACTAATGCATGGGATGCACAATTGGTATCTCCTACTTTGGACATTACAATTGATAAGGAGTACACCATTACATTCCAAGTCCGTTCCAATGTGGCTGGTCAGGGAAGGATATCTCTTGGCGACAATCAGTTAAGCAATCAGTATTTACCAGATTTTAACACCTCTAATGAATGGGTTGAGTTATCATTTGGACCCTACACCGCCATTGGAGAAGAATTAAGTATTCGATTTGACATTGGATACATAGCTGATGTTGAGTATTATTTTGACAACGTGAGGGTATATACCATCCTTGAGGACGAGAACGGTGATGAAAATGGTGAAACTGGACCAATAAATGTATTTCCTGCCGGAAGTTTCGATGGCTATGCTGACAAGGCTGCTCTATTAACTGAATGGAATCTTACAAATGGACCTGTTGATGAATTGGAGTTACTGGCAAGTAACAATACTCTTGATGATAACAGTGTAAATATGGTTAAATTGGTAGCAGGTACCGGTACTGATGCCTGGAGTCTTCAATTTACAACGCCTGTTATTCCTCTTGAAGAAGGCAAGCATTATGCGGTATCATTTGATATCCGTTCCGAAGGTGTTGGGAAAATGCGAATTTCAACAAGTGCTGCGGATCAATTTATCGATAACCAATACTGGGAAGATATAGATACAGATGAGAATTGGACTAACTTCAGATTTGAATATACTTACGGAGATCCAAGTCGTCCATTAATCGCAGGACCTGCCAACGCGGTTCAATTGAATTTTGACATGGGAACCATTCCGGAAATGACATACTATCTGGATAATGTTAAAGTTATTGAATTAAGTGATGCCACTTCAACACCTGAGTTATTTAAGATAGAAGGATCTCCTGTTTACGCGACAAACGGCAATGTAATCATTGATGACGCATTTGGAAAGAACATTGAAATATACGCTATTACCGGCGTTCGAGTATATGGAGCATCTGCTACCGCAGACAGTGTAACAGTACCTCTTTCAAATGGCATCTACATTGTAGTAGTAAACAACGTAGCCACTAAAGTTCTTGTTAAATAAGTTACTAAGTCCTTTTTCACAGGTTGTGAGAAATATTAAATAAATAAATGGTTGTAAACCAATGTGGTTTACAACCATTTATCTCTCTCTTCAGAGGTGCAATTAACACTTGGTCCCATCTCAAAAAACATTCATTCTTACTATATTATACTTCAAAAGTTTAAATAACAAAACCTCGTAGTGCAATATCTATTGAATATCTCAGAATCTATAAACATATTAGCCGTAGGGTAATATCAACTGCATTATTCCAAATAGTAAAGTGACATCATCCAGGGGTAAACAGATAGAACTCTATACTGGTTAACTCTCAACACTTCGTCTCGCAACGCCCTTATATTTTATATATAGGAAATAAATATCCAAAATTAAAACCCATATATCTATAACCAAAATTGACTTAGCTTAAAAATTTAATATTTTTATATATTTTAAAGCTCAATTGATTGTTAGTCCCGAATACCCCGGAATAGAAATTTAGATGTTAAACAATGGCAAACGCTTTATTATAAGCAAATTACGCATATAGTAGGAAGGCTTTTACATACCTGATAGTCAAGCAGATATAGAAGCTTGACGAGCTATTAAAGTTATTTCATAATATATATCCAAAGTCAGAGTTAAAAGCATGTTGTAATCGTAGTATTAACCCGTAACATCTGGCACAGAAATTCTAACATTACCTAATATAAACACCGTCTTAGTCCTAATCTTTTCAATTAATCATTCGAAAGCAGTCATCTATGTGTGAAAAAAACAAAATATTACACTGAAGATTTTTCCATCTTAGCTAATTAAGAATCAACACGAAATAGTTATATGAACATTAACTTAAATAAACTATACTACCATGAGAAAAAATTTCATTTTATCTTTTTTTGTGCTGGCATTTGCTGTATTACATTCCTGCACTGAAAGAAGCAATGACATTGCTGTTTTTGAACACTTTCGGTACAAAGGAAATGATGCTTTGTTCGACAAAGAATTTGACCCACAGAATCAGTATCTCAATCCCGTATTGGCAGGCTTCTACCCCGATCCTTCCATATGTAAAAAAGGAGATACTTATTATGTCGTGCACTCCTCATTCAGTCTATACCCGGGAGTACCCATCTTCAAGAGTAACGATTTGGTAAACTGGGAACAAATAGGACATGTTTTGGATCGTCCTTCACAATTGGAATTAGAGGGACTACAAATTTCCAATGGAATTTTTGCTCCTGCCATTGAATACAATCCATACAATGAAACATTTTACATGATAACAACCAGTACCTGGGGTATTGGCAACTTTTATGTAAAAACCAAAGATCCAGAACAAGGATGGAGCGATCCGATTGTATTTCCACAAGTTAGAGGTATCGATCCGTCAGTATTTTTTGATGATGATGGAAAAGGATATATTTTGGAATGTGCTGAACCGATGGGCGGAGCCGATTATCGTGGTCAGAGAGCAATCCACATGCATCTATTGGATGTAGAAAATGACGTTATAATAGGAGAACCAAAGGAGATAGTAAGAGGAGGAGCCAGACCTGAAGATAGACCCATCTGGATAGAAGCTCCCCATATCATAAAAAAATTTGGTTACTATTATCTGATTTGTGCCGAAGGGGGAACTGGACTTAATCATTCACAAGTTGTGTTTAGGAGTAAAGATGTATGGGGGCCATACATTCCTTATGAGAACAACCCTATTTTAACTCAACGTGACTTACCTGAAGATCGTGAGGATAAGATAACAACTGCCGGGCATGCAGACTTTGTTCAAGACGAGAACGGTCGGTGGTGGGCTGTTTTTCTGGGTGTTCGTCCCTACGAATTTGATATGACCAATGTTGGAAGAGACACCTATTTATTGCCAGTTGAATGGCCAGAAGGTGGGTGGCCTACAATATTACCGCAAGGCGAACAAATTCCGATTGTTAATAACAAGCCTGGTTTAAATCCTGACCCGAACATTCCGCCTACTACCGGGAATTTTGAATTCATTGACAATTTTGATTCAGAAGATCTTGGCTTTACCTGGATGCACATACGTACACCTCGTGAGAAATATTATAATGTAGGAAGTGGCAAGCTGGAATTACGTCCGCGTGATATCACCACCGAAGAGATTGGCAATCCATCGGCTATTTTGCGGAGACAACAACATACCACCTTTGAGGCTGAGACCAAACTTGAATTTTATCCTGAAACTGAAGCTGATTTTGCAGGCTTCACTCTTTTCCAGAATGAAGAATATCAATTTCTATTTGGAAAAACCATAGTTGACGGAAAAACTTCATTAGTTGTAAACAGACTTGAGAAAGATAAAGAGACATTGGCTACAGTTGAATTAACAGGAAGAGATAGAAACCGTCCGGTTTATCTTAAAGTTACCGGAGATGCAGCCGACTATAGTTTCTTGTACAGCATGGATGGGAAAAATTGGGTAACAATGGTAGAAAATGCTGATGGAAGAAACCTTAGCTCAAGAGTTGCCGGAGGTTTTATTGGAGCTCTTATAGGATTATACACCACCAACAACTTCGAACTGTAACTTTCATTTAGAGTGAAGTTTCAAAGGTGTAAATTTTGAAACGCCTATACAAGAAAAACTCCGAATAAGGGAATTTTCATTCCCTTATTCGGAGTTTCTCTTTTAAGAGCATATTTTCACGGTGCGTTTCGGGCAACCCGGAATCCCTGATCAGGCCCGGATCCATTTGCTTCAAACATACCACGGTAGGAAATTGCACATGCATGTTCTCCACCAATCCAGCCCCCGCCGCGCCAAACTCTCCTGTGACCACTTTCAAGTTCATCATCTTCGTACCAATCCCAACACCATTCTCTCACATTTCCTGACATATCATAAAGCCCAAGCTCATTTGGCCGTTTTTGGCCTACAGGGCGAGTTCTTGAATGATTATTCTCAATATTAACCCAACTCCATTTTCCATCTAAATATATATTTCCGGAATTTCTCCAATACCAGGCAACATCCTTCAGGTTATTAGAACCACTGTATATATAATTATTGCTTTTTATGCCTCCACTGGCAGCATAATCCCATTCAATCTCGGTAGGTAGTCGATAACCATCAGCTGCTTCGTTAATTTTTACACTCCATTTTAAATCATCAAATTCGCTGAAATTATTCAAATCAATTTTCAATGTATCCACAATATAATAGGGCGTAAATCCTTCAACCTCACTACGTCGATTACAATATAAGATACACTCATACCAACTAACCATATCAACTGGGAGGTTGTCCCCGGAAAATTGTGACGGGTTATATCCCATCACCTCAATCCATTCTTTCTGTGTTATTTCGTATTTACTCAAAAAAAAGTCTTTAACAACAATGTCTTTCCCAAAAAAATACGAATGTTCATTTTTAAACTCACCTCCATTTATTAATATCAACTCATTGGAAGCATCTTTTTTACACCCCGATAAAATCAATACAGGCATCAGCGCCAAATAGAAAAAAAATTTCTTCATTAGTAAAATATTAACAAGTTAATTTCTAAAATCCAGTCAATTGAAAACAATCCTGTTATGCATTATAAAATTAATAAAATAGAACAGTAACACATTCCTGGTAATTAAGATTTATCCATACAACTATCAAAAAAATAATGAGATCTATAATCACAATCAGGGTTGTGAAGTATTTTCCATTGATTTTATATGATCATATTTTAAAATTCTGCCCGACAAAAAAATTGTCGGGCAGAATAAAACTAAATGCTTTTATGCCATTTTATGCTTAAAACATTAAACTTAAGAATCTATTGAACTGGTACAAACCTCCAATGCGAATTGTGATGGTTGGTGTTTGCCCATTGACCTACATCAGAGCCGTTGGAAGTTCTTCCCATACCATCAAGGTATAATCCGGTTCCTCTGTTTCTTAAACGGTAATAACCGCTTCCTGCAGACTCAAGGC
Organism: Alkalitalea saponilacus; assembly: GCF_900168165.1. Classification (GTDB taxonomy): domain Bacteria; phylum Bacteroidota; class Bacteroidia; order Bacteroidales; family Marinilabiliaceae; genus Natronoflexus; species Natronoflexus saponilacus. Next base: position 195,618 of record NZ_FUYV01000001.1, on the reverse strand, counting down.
TCCATTGTGCATTGTTGTGATTTGTGTTAGCCCACTGTCCAACATTTGCACCATTCTCATTTCTTCCCATACCATCAATATACAAACCTGTACCTCTGTTTCTAAATCTTTCAAAACCACCGGAAGCTTCTCTAGTCCATTGCGCGTTTTGGTGATTGGTGTTGGCATATTGTCCGAGGTCGGCTCCATCAGAAGTTCTACCCACTCCATCTAAAAACAGTCCTGTTGCCCGGTTTTGTATCCTATAGTAGGTAGCTCCACCACCACCGGTATTACCGCCATCTCCAGTTCCTTCACCTGCACTCCATACGGTTGCATTTACCGAACCCTGGCTGTTCCCGCCATATGCTTCTGTAAGTAGAATCGCATATGGAGACATATCATTTAAATGATATCCAAGATTAGCCCAGGCATTCACATGATTTGCGAAAGTAATAGTGCGATTTTGCCCAACAGGAACCTTAGATCTTCTTGTACTGTATATTTGGGTAAAAGTCTGAGTTCCTTCGATAGACGGGGCATTTACCCTGGTATCAGTATAGATATCATAAGTTGAACCGTCGCTGTTAACAGTCCCAAGGAATCTGCCATAAGTAGGTCTTTGAGTACCCCAGCTTTCATTTACATAATACTCAATCATTGGACTTCTGGACCAGCCATAATATCCAAAAACGCCACCACCACTATGGTTATGAACACCTATATTATAACCAATAATTCTTGTTTTGGAACCGGAACTCCATCCTTTTCCACAAGTAAAATTACCATTGTAATCCCAAGAAACACTATAATTTCCTCCTTCTCCGTTTCGGTAATCTATCCAGCCACTATGGTCATCTGTCCAAAGTTGCCAGAAATATCCATCATGTGTACCCGAATCATATGATTTAAGGGTGACATCAGACATTTCATCGTTCATTAAATCTGCGTCAATGATATCTTCAGAACAACCAGCAAACATAAAAACTAATGCTGCTGCAATAAAAAAAACTTTTTTCATAATTTTTGTTGGATTTTTATCAGTGTAAGGCATAAAAGCATTCATTTTGAATTGTGTTTTTTACTATTTACAGACTAGTTTTAAAAAATGTAAAGAAATCAACTGGGGAAACCTTTGGTGTGATGATAGAGAGTAACGCTCACATTTTTTAGCGTTCAAATATACTTTTTTATATTTAACCAGAATACAAATTCAGCTATTATTTTTCTTACTATCCTAAACTATTATATTGTTTATCTAAAAAGAGCTCGTACTACAATACCCTGATATTGCGCACTCTAATCAATTTGATAACCATTAATTGCATATAATCCTAAACAACAATCTATAAAACTTTCACCTATTCATCTAAAAAATGAAATTTGAATCAAAATTTCATCAAACTTCCTACATGTATTTATTTATTTACTGTTAAAATAAGAAGCATGAAAAAATCAACTTCAACATCCTTTATTATGATTTCTATCTTACATAATTATCTCTTTTTGCAAATTTAATATCTGATTTCATAAACACGTTCGCTCCGGATTTAACTATTTTTGTTTTTATTTTTTAGTTTTTCAATAACTCATTATAACTACCACGAAGGGTACACCTGAAAATGTCATTATAGATGCTCAACATGAACCTGCCTAACACAATTTGCATATTGAGGAGCTAACCGATATAAAAATTTTGAACAGAAAGTATAATTGATATTGATAAAACAAATTGCATCACGATTAATCTCCTTATTCAATTACGTTAATAGCAAATTCGTATTAACGTAATTTGTGTTTTAATCCCTGTTCCAACGGGATATACCTTGAAACCGAATGATAGGTTCTAGGGGTTCTCTATTTGCCAATACTTCAGTCAGATATCATTTTTATTTAATTTAAACCTCTAATTATGAAATTATTTCGACTCTTAATTCTGTTATTAACCTTAAACCTATTGCCTTCAATGGTTGCTGCCTGGCCGGGCATGGAACTCCCGCCATTACACGTTGATGGCAGATATTTAAAAGATCCTTGTGGGAACAACGTCCTTTTACATGGCGTTGCAATTACGCCAAGTCCTTGGTTCAACGGTTGTATGTATGGCAACGAACACTGCAGGTGGGAGAATTATGATGTACAGGGCTGTTTGAATTACAATTTTGCCATCATCAACCGATTAACCGATACGTCTGATGGATGGTACCTAAACTACATAAGATTGCACATTGATCCCTATTGGACAAATGATCCTGGCCCTCCAATTTCAGAGCATGACATTTCCAGATTTAATTTCAACCGTTTGGTACAATATACCGATGAAGTGATCATTCCTTTAATCAACCACGCTCATTCGAGAGGCTTATACGTGGTGCTGAGACCACCCGGAGTTTGTCCTGAAAGAATCTCTGTAGGCGATGCTTACCAACAGTACCTGACAACTGTTTGGGATTTTCTTTCCCAACATCCTCAGATCAGAAATGCAGATCATGTAATGTTTGAGATAGCCAATGAACCGGTAGAAATTCTGGGCACAAATGGTGTATGGGGAGGTACATCTCAGGCCCATTTCGATGCCTTAGTGAATTATTTTCAACCTATTGTTGATTTAATAAGAAACAATGGTGCAAATAATATTTGTTGGATTCCTGGCACGGGGTGGCAATCGCACTATGCGGGTTATGCAAACAATCCTATTACCGGCGGGAATATTGGATATGCAGTTCATATTTACCCGGGGTATTGGGGAGGAATAAGAAACTATCAGGATTTCCTAAATGGATGGAATGTAAACGTTAAACCTGTTGCAGACATAGCGCCAATAATCATAACAGAAACGGATTGGGCGCCGCAAAGTTATAAAGATGCCGGGCATTATGTTTGGGGAATTGGAAATACTGGGGTTGCAGGTGGCCAGGGATTCGGAGCTAATTTTAAATACATAGTTGACCAATCCGGTAACGTAAGTTGGAATGTTTTAGCTCCTGAGAACCTTATACATATGGGAGATCCAAATGGCGCAACGGCCTACAACAATGACTGGGAAGCAGTTGCAGCACCTGTAAAGCAATGGTTCTCCGAATATGCGGCAGGTAACATTCCAACCAGTAATTGTGAACCATTAGCAGGTTGCAGCGGAAACGTGCAGGATGGGATATACACAATATCAGCAAAACACAGCAACAAATGTCTGGATGTATATAACTTCTCCATGTCGGATGGAGGCAACATTGTTCAGTGGAGTTGCGGAAACACAGAGAACCAACAATGGCTAATTCAGCAAAACAGTGAAGGATACTACTCAATCCGAAGCTTATACAGTGACAAATGTCTGGACGTGGCAAATTGGTCAACAAATGATGGGGCCAATATTCAGCAATGGAGCTGTAATGGACAAGAGGTTCAGCAATTTTGTCTACAAAGCACTGGCGATGGGTATTACACCATCGTGAATAGAAATAGTGGAAAATGTATTGATATAACAGATTTCTCTATGGATGATGGTGCTAATGTACAACAATGGACTTGTTATAATAACGATTGTCAACAGTTTGCTTTAACACCTGTAACAACGCAAACAATTGCCAATGGAACGTATAGTATCCAGAACAGAAACAGCGGACAAGCTCTGGACAGCTATAATCTCGGTACAAGTGATGGTACTAACCTGGTACAATGGCCAGGAACAGGGCAAACCAATCAACAGTGGACCATCACTCACGTTGAAAACGATTTCTACCGAATTTCTCCTGTTCATGCACCAACCAAGGCCCTGGATGTAATTGATTATTCCTCTGCAGATGGAGCCAATGTGCAATTATGGGAATATTGGGGAGGTACTTGTCAACAATGGCGTTTCATCGATGTTGGAAACGGATATTTTCAGATAGAAGCTCGCCACAGCGGCAAACTTCTTGAAGTAGCAGGTGCATCCTTGGACAATGGAGCCAATGTTCAACAATGGCCTGCCAACAATCACCATTGTCAACACTGGATACTATCATCCTTGCGAAGTGCATCATTACTCGAAAATGAAGTCGGTTCTGATAATGAAACTGCACTGGAAGTTCAGGTTTTCCCCAATCCTGTTACAGATGGGAATGTTACCATAGTACTACCTAAAACGAAGATTGATGCTAGCAATGAAATAATTATAAACATCATGAATTTGCAAGGAAGCACAGTTTATTCAACAAAAATTTGTCGTAATCATAGCATCAATATATCATTAAACTTAATACAAGGTCTGTATATATTAGAAATAAATGATGGAGATGAGAGGTATGTCCAAAAGTTAATTATAAAATAGAGAGTTCCAATTTCGCAAATTTTAATATGTAAAAAAAGGCTGTCCTCGTTAGGACAGCCTTTTTCATTTAATTGCACTAAAAAACTACAAGAATATCTCTAAAACAAATTTCCTTAGAAATTTGACTTCATTGTTTTCAAAACTCTCATAACAAAAATAACCTATACTTGCAAGAAGTATCTTTAAAATCAGATATTTCATTTCTAATTATGAGTAAATCTTCAAAAAGCTGAATTGTTATTTACTTATTTTAGGCAGATTTAACCCCAAAGACACTATAGCAACCTAATAAACTGAACAATACAAGACCAAAATATTTTTTCATCTCTGCTCTAGTGGTAATTATCCAATAAGCCCTATCCATATTTTAAAACACCAATAAAAAAAGCTTCCACGTAATATTACTAACTTATTTTTCCCATCGAATCATCTTATCAAATAGATAGCAAAACTTACAAATACGCTCCTAATAACCAGAAAAGGCTCTAGTTTATAATAGCGTTTCTACTTTCAAGGGCAACCTCATGGGACAGGGATTAATACCCCGGTCTAAACTATAAGAACAAGGAATTAAGCTGCCCTTCACAGGACGAATATGAAATACATCACTTCAGCCCAAGGCGTTGCTTTGGGCTGAATTAATTTAGGCTTTCAGCCTGTTGGAAGACACAATCTCAATGCGCAGCATTGTTTTGGGTTGGATTAAATAAGGCTTTCTGCATTGGAAATACTTTTGGCATTGATGTAGCGCACAGATAAAGGATCTTGCTTATTGCAACGCCATTGAGTGGCCAGATATCGCTTATAGAAAATAGATATTCTTTAAATGGGGGTTAAATTAAGGAACCCCTCCCCAAAAAAACCAATTTTAAATCATCTATTTGATAAAAAAAGAGGTTGTCCCGGGGGGACAACCTCTTATACAAACCAAATAATGAATAAAACTTCAAAAACTAAAGTATATTCCAATGATTATCAAACTTACTCCTTTCCAGCTAATCCATCTGCAAATCCACCATAAGTGTGCTTGCGTCTGAATGTAGATTCTGTCCATAAACCGATAGGTTCTCCACCTCTCCATGATGATCCTTGTGGACTATCAGTAGGACTCCAATGGGTTATACCATATTGTAGGTTGGCCGGAATAATTTCAAAATATTTCTGAATGATAAACTTGTAATGATCACTCATGGCTCTATGTTGTTCGCTTGTTACATCAGCTGTTCTCACAGTGTTGCCATCTTCATCAATAAGTCCCATATCCAATTCGGTAATTTTAATAAATTTACCGGTTTCGGCCAATAGCTCAAACATTTGAATGATATGAGCATCTCTAACAGCTTGCTGTGCAGGATCCATATGATATGAAACGTGCATCTGAGTACCAATTCCATCAATCACTGTTACGCCATCGCTTTCCCATCTGTCAATCCAATAGATAAGACTCTTGAGTTTGTGATTGTCATCCCAGAAAGATTCGAGATTGTAATCGTTAACAAACAACTTCAAACCATCTGGACCATATTCACGTGCTAATTTAACGGCTACGCGAACATAATCATCACCCAAATAATCTTGCCAGTAGAAGCTATTTTCAGCAGCTTCTTCTGATACAGTACCTCGAACGGCAGACTTAAGATCGTAAAATCCTTCTCCTACATTACCTTGGCCAGCAAGTGGTTCGTTAACAACATCCCACTCTTTAACATAACCGTCAGTAGCTTGCATCATACCTGAAATCCAATTACGCAAAGCATAAGTTAACGTATCAGCCTTTTCTTCAGGGCTGAGAGGAATGGTGTTGCCTGACTCTTCCGACTCCCAAACGATATTTGCAAAATAGTAAGTTATCGCAGTTGGATTTACATTGAGATTGAAAGCTATAGACCTCATACCGTCACCCTGACCAGGAATAGTACTAGTGGCTTCATAATATTGCCATTCAGTGGTGAATTGAGGATTCTGCGGAAGCATCTGCCAATGCATGTATGAGCCAGGTGCTCCATGACACTGAGATTCAGAATTGGCTTCTGCAGAAGCTTTGTACCAGAAAGATATTCTATAATTCTCACCAGCTTCCCATGCCTTGTTCGGCGTATAAATAAAGAATTGAGTGTCCCAGGGATTAGCAGGATTATCAACAGAATTGATCTTGATAGCGTTCATTCCGTCGGGTCCCTCGCCTTCAAGAATAGCACCGGGAACATCGGCCTGACCACTCTCGCGAACGATGAAATTGTCCATTGAACCACCTACCAGCATCTCACTGTTCTCAAGTTGGTTTACGTAATAAGTAACCGCTGCTGCAACTTCATGAGTTACCCTCACCCATTCAATTTCATAGGTTCCCACGTAGTGTCCTGATTGCAACATCACAAAAGCATCGTTGGCAGTAACAGTACTGTTAAGCTCAACTGACACCTCTTCCCATTCTTGTGTTATTGGAATGGTTGTATTTTGTTGAGCGCCCCAGGTTCCCAAAGCCACAGTAATTGATGCCTCACTAGTTCCTTTTATACGTATCGTAACTTTATGCCTGGTATCTTCCTTTATAGAAATGCCATTGGCAACATGATATTGCACATCCCAGAAGTTAGGTTGTGCTTCAGTACTGGTTACCACCAATCGTCCATCCTCAACAACAGGCTGAACAGGTCCACCTACCCAACCGGTAAACCCTTCTACTCTATAATCCTTAAATCCATCAACAACCTCATCTTTTGCATCAGGATCAACCTCAATCTCTCTGTCAGCAATTAAACGATTTAGGTAGTTTCTGTTTTGTTGTGAATGCCACACCAATGTATGACCATAAATTTCAATTCCTGCACTTCGGGCAGCCTCAACAAACTGAATTACCGAACCAAAATTCATAGAACCATTGTCGCCAACAACAGAGCTATACTTCATGGCATTTCCTGCTGTCAGCATGTCAAAATTTGAATTCATTACCCGGTAAACATGACCTAATCGTAGGTATTCACTAACAGTAACACCTGCTCCTAACTTGAAATTGGGACTTGCAGCTCTATCAACGTAGGATTTTAGGAAATCATAGTCATTAAGATATTCCAATTCAGCAATAGATTCAGGTTTTTCAACCTCAAAGAAATCTATTGAGTCATCCACGCATGAAACGGCAAAAATCAATAGCAAGAAGCACGCGGCTAAAATATTTATTGTATGTTTCATATTTTTTGATTTTACAAAAAAATTGCTATTATTTTAATACGGATGTAAACCACTCAGGCTTAACTCCCCTGTCTCGAACCACCATAGTATCAGTAATGGTAAATTGAACATCGCCATAATCTATGGTGTACTCCAGATAAAGCGCATCACGATCTTTATTACCCCAGCTGTTTTTCTCGCCTTTAGAGACAAATGTTCCGGTGCCGCTAGCTGTAATTCCATCAGTATCGGAAGTAATTACACAATTACCTTGATCATCGAAAGTAAGTAATAAGACACAACTACGACTAAAATCATCCAAATCTCTGGATTGATGTTCCCACGCAATTGTATTTAAAGAACGTGTGGAAATGGTACTAACAACTTCATCCCACTCAACATACTCTGCACTCCGTGTAATGGTACCCGATTGGTCTCCCGAAATGACATCCTGACCTCTGCGCAAATAATTAGCATCATACTTGTTGATGTATTTAATGGCATAGAGAATATAGTCTTTCGGTTGAACTTCCCAATCGTCAGCTACGCCTCTTCTTGGATTTTCCACAAGAGGAACTCCTTGAAGAATTGAGTCTGCATTTGTAACCGAAGTCATAACTACAGGAATCACATAATGGGTAGTCAGAGCCAAAGGATCTGCAAAAAAGGCTTCAGTTAGCTGAACCGTAACACCTCCAAGTATATCTCCTTTTTTGATGGTTATTCTGTCAGATGAGAGAGAATAATAGTTTTCCGGCATAGCAACGATGTCCTGCAATGGATCCTCGTTCCCATCAAATGCAAGTCCATCAACTAAAGAGTTATCAACTTGAATTTGAATAACAACATCTGTATTGTTAGCATAAACACCACCCATTGTAGCCATTATCTGAGCCTTGTATTCATTATCAAGAGTGGTATCGTAAACATCTTCCCCAAGGGTGATGGTACGAATAGGACTCTGGTAGGCAAAATATACGGCAGTGTGCTCAAAATCGGGAAACTCCCAATCTGCATTGTCACAGGATGTAAACAATCCTGTTACAAACGCCGTAATAAGTGTTATAAATAATATCCTTTTCATTTTCGATCGTTTAAATGTTCAATATACTACTACCATCCTTGGTTCTGAAATAGGTTGTCGTACTTAGTTACTTCACTAAAAGGTATAGGACCATAGTACATGTGATTTTGATAAGCACGGCTTTCTACCATAGGAATAACAGTGTAGTTCCCACCTTGAATTCTCATTCCCATTGCCGGTTCGGTAAGATCTTCTTTCCAGCGGCGCAGATCCCAAAAACGGAAGTTTTCAAAACTCAACTCAATTCTACGCTCGTTGCGAATCAACTCACGCATTTTATCTCTATCACCCATTGCAGAGTCAAGGTAAGGGTCGCTACCATTTACACCAATGCCGGCTCTTTGCCGAATTGCCCTTACAACATCGTAAGCTGAATAACCATGGGCTCCGGTTCCTGTTGGCCCCCAGGCTTCATTGGCTGCTTCTGCATACCCAAGAAAGAACTCTGTATAACGCATGAATGCTCTGTAACGCCATCCGCCAGCTTCATTATCCGGATTGGCATTGACAGTATGATTCAACAATTTTCTTAAATAGTAACCTGTTCTGGTTGAAGTTGCCACTCTATTCAGGGCGTTGTTTCCTTCGGCGTCTGCGGCAGTATTAATTACCGCATTTGTGTGTCCAGCTGTTGTACCATTATAAATTACAATTTGTGCCAAACGAGGATCTCTATTTGCATAAGGATCGTTGGGGTTGTAATTACTATTGGGATCATCGATAGGATAACCATTCAACATTGGAAAAGCATCAACAAAGTTCTGAGTTGGATTTACACGTCCTCTTCCAAATAGAGTTGGAGGATAATTATCCTGCTCCAGGCCTAAATTCTGCTCTTTATTTCCCCGCCACAATATCTCACGCGGGTTGAATCCTGCATCGAAATCACGAATTTCATTATTATTGGCATACCATAGATTTCCCAAAGGATCCACCTCATTTACAGGATTTGCGCCGAGTCCAGCCAATACTTCAGCCATCCTATCAGCAGCATATTCCCATGTAATGGTTGAACCGGCACTATAAGCAGGACTGGCAGCCAAAAGAGCGGCTTGAGCATGAATTGCTCTGGCAATTCGGGCACTCATACGGTTTTTGGCATGATCTCCGAAGACACGGCTATATTGACTGGCTGTTACCCCCATGTTTGCATACTTCGCAGGAACAAGACTGTTCTGTGAAATATCACCATAATCATCAGGGAGCAGACCTATAGCTCTATTAACGTCAGCAATTAAAAAGTCAATACACTCCTGAAAAGTATTACGTGGCAAATTAAACTCAGAGGTAACAGTCTCAGGTTCCGTAATAATAGGAATTCCCAATAATTGGCCATCAGGCCCGGGTCCTGCATGATGCAGCAATAAGTGATGCATCAAAAGAGCCCGCATTCCATATGCATCCCCCTTAAAACGATCCCTATACATTTCTGCAACCAAAGGATCGGCAGCCCAATTCACATCATCAGCTATATCCAGGACAACATTCAAATAATTCCATGCTGATCTTAGGTTTTGCCATCGATCCATCGGGTTATTGTTCGCCCTCCATGATCCGGTAGCCATGGCACGCAATCCACTATTAGGATCGTTGATAACAGCGTTGTCGGTGGCAACATCTGTAATCTGCCATGAGGCCAACGGGTTGCCTATATAAACATGTCCTAAAAGACCTGCGGCCCATAATGGCATGTTTAATAAATCACTCTCTTCTTTATGGTTCTCAATAGCAGGTTCAAACATGTCATCACAACTTGTCTGAGCTATAAAGAACAAAGCCAAAAGTGCAATTAAGGATATTTTATTACTTTTCTTCATAATTAATTACATTTAATTCTGATTATGCCTAAAAGAAGCCTTTTACACCAATGTTGTAAAAACGAGTCTGTGGAGCACTTCCAACATTCATTTCAAAGTGTTTGCGCTCCTTAGAAATAGTCAGAAGATCATAACCACCCACATATACACTCAATCCTTTTACAAAAGAGCCCTCCAAGGCTGTTTCAGGTATATCGTAAGTTAATTGAACCTGCGATAAATTTATTCTGTCAGTCTTGAATAACCAGTAATCAGAAGCACGGAAATTATTTGCGCCATCTGTAGTGGTAAGTCTTGGATAAGTGGCTGTATCTTTGGTTTCTTCAGTCCACCTGTCTCTTACGATATCCGAATACTTATTTTCTCCGCGTACCCAATAATATGAGTTATTCTTCAGTCCATGCCCTCCGAAGTATCCGTTGGCCATAGCAAATAAAGTGAAGTTACGCCATTTTGCGGTGAAATTTACCCCTAAACGGAATGGTGTATCCCAACGACCTAAAAATACCTGATCATTGTTGTCAATGACTCCATCACCATTTTGATCCTTGTATCTAATGTCCCCGGGGCGCACAGTTTCACCAAAAGCTTGCACGGGAGCCGCATCAATTTCGTCCTGATCTCTAAACAAGCCTAGGCTTTCCAATCCCCAAAGTCCATTCACATGGTATCCAATTCTTGACAAGTGCATATTCTCTTCAGATAGATTCTCATCACGTCTTGAAGCTTCAGTTGTAGAATACATACCGCTCACACCAAGAGTCAAATCAACACCACTTACCTCCTGATTGAAATACATGCTAAAATCAAACCCGGAACGATCATCAATGTTGTAATTCACATACGGAATCAGAGATCCAGATGGATAACCTACCTGTGTGAAATATATTGGATAGATAGAAACCGGACGGGTGATACCTCCATCCATTGTACCCATAAAGTAATTGAAATCAAAGGTCATAGCCCGGTTTAATATTGAACCACGTAATCCAACATTGATTTCTTTTCTTTGTACAAATGTCATGAGTGGACTTTCTCCCCGGTTAAATCTGGTAGCGGCCTCTCCACCTAAATCAGCCCATGAGTACCATCCTGCTCGTTCTACAATAGGCTTATAAAGATAGTAACCCATCTCATTCTCATCGGTTCTGATATCCATATCCTGATTAATGATACCTCCGGAAACAGTTAGCATCAGATCATCAAAAAAAGAAGTTCCAAAGAAATCCTCTTTAACAGGACGCCATCCTAAAGTTACAGTTGGTGAGAACCCAAGTCTGTTATCTGAAGGAAGTTTTGCTGAGTATGGAAGAGCAGAACTAAAATCGACATAATACTTATGATCGAAATTATAAGAAGCCTGAATCCCAAGATTCACATTGGTAAGCATGTGGTATTGCCCACTCATTCTTCTTTGCCATGCATTTGCAACCACCATACCATACCAGTTGTGATTTTCGTTAACCGTACGTGAAAAATCAAAGAGTCCACCCAAGTTATAGGTATATCTGTAAGCAGAATTGTTTATTTGCTCAGTTCCAGATCTTCTGTCAACCCCATATGAATTAAGACTTGCAATTCTGTCGGGACCGTCATAGTTAGTCCAGATTGGCTCAAAAGTCGCATATTCGTTTACATATGTCTTATTATAAGTCATAGCATAGTCAATGCCATACCATGAACGGAATTTTAATCCCTCCAATACAGATTTAAGATCTAAGTCAAAACGTGTATTGAACTGAAACTGACGACTCACGAACCTATCGGTACCCGCAGCATATGCATCGGCAACCGGGTTAGTTGGATCTAGCTGCGTGCCTCCAAGAAAATATCTGCCATCTATCACATTTCTACTGGCATCTATCTGTGCCCATGATGGGGCATCATTCTCTTCCAGATAAGTTAATGGAATCAGGGGTGCAACCCTGTTTGGCCTAAGATTAGCGGCACCACCCCACCAGTTTGTTCTGGCGCCATGTGCGTCATAAAAAGTGGCATTCGCATCGGTACTTACAGTGAAGTTTTCATGTAAGTTCAAATCCAAATTACCTCTGGCAAACATGCGGCTTACATAATTCTCCGAAGTGTTTCCTACATCAAGAATAGAACTTTCACGTAAATATCCTGTGGTGGTATAGTATTTAACGCGTTCATTACCTCCAAATATCTCAGCAATACCCTCAGTCTGATTATACATTCTCTTTAAGTAATCCGAAGAGTACATGTCTAAGTTTGGGTACCGATAAGGGTTATCTCCGGTTGAATGGTAATAGATTTGCTCCGCGCTAAAACTAGGATCCAATCCATCATTCATACGTGCTTCATTGTAATAGGTCATGTATTCCGCTGAACCTAAATATTTAGGATAGGCCTTTGGCACACGAACACCAGAATTAACACGTATATTCAGTGATGGCTCACCTAGTTGCCCCCTTTTGGTGGTAATTTGTACCACCCCTTTTGAAGCACGGCTACCATAAAGCACCACAGCTGCAGCTCCTTTAAGAACTGTAATTTGCTGTATTTCTGTTGGCAAAACATTATTGGCATCACGAACCATACCGTCAATAACGACAAGCATTTCATTCATGCCCCAAATGTTCCCGTTAACTCCACCAACAACATTTTCGATAAAAGAAAAACTAGAAAGGGTATAGGATTTCTTTGTCAATGCTTCAACATCTATGACAGAAATACCTCCCAACAGGTCTTGTTCGTTCACAGAACGAAATGCGACCTCGACCTTTTTTTCAATTGTATCGTTAACCAATGTCTCAGTTTCTACTAAATCAACTTGGGCAGAAGCATTTAGAGCACTGAAAGCAAGAACAATACAAATTGCGAGACCAATATATATATATTTCATTTTAGTCTTATTTTATATTCTCAATTTGTTACCAGCCCGGATTCTGATAAAACTCGGGATATATGCTCACATCTTCTGTCTTAAGAGGAAGCCAGTAATGTCTGTTGGTGAGGTTACGCTCAATGATAACCTCTTCCCTCCAATTAAGGACAGAGTTTTCTCTTGGATCTACATCAGGATCAAGAGGTGCGGCACGATCAAAATGTTGTCTGGTTTTGATGTTATAGGGATACTCTGTCAACAATAACCAGCGACGTAGATCGTTGAAACGATGGCCTTCAAAAGCAAGCTCAACAGCACGTTCTCTTATCAGTTCGTCCATAAAAGCAGCCACTGACCCGGTGTATTTACTATGTACTTCATCAACACCTGCTCGTTCACGAACTGTATTAACAGCTTCCACCGCACTTTTTGAGAAGGTGGCAGCTGATGCATTAGGATTACCATACCCTTGCGCAGTTGCTTCAGCATACATCAGATAAACATCAGCCAATCGCATCCAGGAAAGGTGCATATGTGTTGCAAAACTGTATCCATATCTTTGATCCCATCTGTTTGCGCCCAATGGAATAAACTTATAATTCAAATATCCAGTTCGGCTAACTGATCTGGGGTCATTAACATAGCTACCTCCGGTGTAAAGATTCGCAAACCTCCATTGTTCATCTATAGGGTTTGTAATGGTTCCAGCCACCACTTGCATTCCGTCAAACACAAAATTGTGATAGAATCTGGGATCCCGATCCAACCAGGGCTGAGTTTCACTAAAACCTGACTCATCGTCTGTCAAAGGCAACCCGTTTTGCATCCCAAAGTAATTGACATAATTAGCAGCCGGTGCCAAAACGATTCCATCACCTTCTGCCATTGGAGAGGGCTGGTAGGAGTTCATCTGCCTCCAATATGAATCGGGGCCATATGTCGGACTTCTGATGATCGCTTCTGTACCTCCAGGCATTAACCAACCCTGCTGAATGGTATAAAACAGTGAAGAATAATCCTCAAAAGGAACAAGTGCATATTGAGTTTGGCCACCCTCAACCAGGCTTAACACTTCTCCAAAAGCATCAGCTGCAAGTTTACTCATCTCTGCATCATATTGCAGTGGTATACCATTTACTCCTTGTGACATTAAGGGACTTGCGCCATAAAGATAGGCTTTGCCAACCATGGCCATGGCCCATATTTTATTAACACGCAATTCATTATTCCCCAATGTACGAGCACCAACTTCAGTATTATCCCAGTTAATAGGGAGAAGCTCTGCTGCACGTTTAAAATCTGCTGCCATTTTTATGGCATTCTCTTGGTATGATTCACGCGGAAGAGTCAACGGTTCATCACTGGGTAATACCTGATCAACATAAGGCATACCTCCCCAGTAGGTGGTTAGCTGAAAATGGAACCAGGCACGGAAAAAGTACAATTGTCCTTTGATAAAATCTCTCTCCATCTGCGAGGCATCAATCAGAAGACCATTTTCGATAGCTTCCAGTCCCATATTGGCAACTCGGATACCATGCCAGGAACCACCCCAAATTGATTTCTGAAAGCGATCTCCACCTGCACTCCAGTTGCGATCCAGAAAGCTGTCACCTTTACCAATATAATTACGATAGTTTCCTCTGTCGATGGCAAATCCCATCAGGTACTCTCCGTTACCCAGAGTTACAACTTCGTCTTCGCCCCAGTTAAAGGAACTAACCCAAAAATGCTTCGAAACATCGGGTGTTAAATGATACATTCGTTCAACAAACCCCTGGAAATTTCTAAAATCCTTAAAAGCATCCTCCGGAGAAATTATAGACTCAGGAGCCTTGTCCAGATAGTCTGTACATGCACCTACGCTTATCATAAGCGAGATGGCCATTCCGTATAGATAATAGATCAATTTTGTCTTCATCATAAATATATTATAAAGATATTCTTACACCTAAATTATAACGTTTCTGTGTTGGATAAGCAGTGTTACCTCCAGTATTCGATTCACGGTCATCCGGCATCTTTGTCCAAAGGATCAAATTGTTACCATTAACGAATACTTTCATGTTATTCAACCCAATACGTCTTATCCAATCATCACTTCCAAAAGTATAAGAGATTTCAGCATACTTCAATCTTAGGTAGGACCCATCATGAAGGAAGCGTGTACCGCTGGTATAAGGACTAGCCTGCGTACTCCATCTTGGCAAAGGGACATCTGCATTCATATCGTCTTTAGACCAATAAGACCCTTCGTCGAAAGCGGTATTCCTAATACCTCCAAGACTTGACAGTCCAACATAACGGGTTACATTTCTGGCTCCATAAAATTGAACAAAACCGCTCCAACCCTTATAGTCAGCTCCTATCTGTAAGTTCATGGTTTGCTGTGGCACCCCTGTAAAAGCGTAAGGGATGTTATCAAAGTTTGTAATAATACCATCAGCATCAAAATCTAAAATGATGTAATTTCCAGGCATCCTATCTGCATCCAATGCATCGTGAGCAGTGCTACCGTATAATTCATCCCAATTATTAAAATAGCCATAATCTACGTAAGCTCTTGTCTGATCAATGGGTTTCCCTGCAAGATTCTGGTAATTAGGTCTAAGAATTGGGTCATCAGCATATTTGATTTCACTCTCAGCATGGGTATAAAATACATTACCCCATAAACGCCAGTCACGTCCTACAGGCCTGTTCCAACGCAACTCCACCTCATAACCGTGAGTATCAACCTCCCCAAGGTTGGCTACAGGAGCATTGGCTCCATAATAGCCGGGAATGGCGCGTCTGTTTCCTTGCAATAGGATATCGCTTCTTCTCTCAGTAAAATAATCTACAGATCCTGCCAGAAATCCTCCCAGGAAAGCATAGTCTAAACCAATACCGGTTTTAGTTGCAACCTCCCACCGTAAATTTGGATTTCCAACCAGCTCCTCGAAATACCATTGATATGGACTTTGAGCAGGGTTGATGCCGGTAATAGCATGGTTAAAGGCACCTCCATACCCCCAGGTATCCATATAAAGCCAACGGTTTTCTCGGGCAAATTCATTCCAACCGATTCTGTCATCGCCAATCTTTCCATATGAAGCTCTGAACTTCAACATATCCACCCAATGTAAATTGAGATTTTTAAACATTGGTTCTTCTGACATCATCCAACCCACAGCACCTGAGGGGAAGAAACCGAATCTGTAATCCACTCCAAACTTTTCTGAACCGTTGTAGGCGCCATTAAATTCGACCATATAACGTCTTAAAAAGTCATAGGTACCTCTAAAAACCCAGTCCTCACGATAAATTGGTTGATTACTCCCTCTTGAATACTCTTCACGGCTAAAGTTACCCATAGCTCCAACAGTATGACTTCCAAAGGTATTATTATAGTTGATCTGTGCGGAATAGTTCATTCTGCGGAATGTTTGATTATTATCAACGCTACCAGGCGTTGTAAACCAGGCGATGTTATTTTGATAATCAAATCTATTGTTTCTATCAACAGTTACATTGGTGTACTCTATTCCTGTTTCAGGATCAATCCATTTCATTGGTTCAGCTTCCCAATCATCCCTATCATTAATACCACGATTTATTTCGCGGAAGCTGTTATCTAATACAAATTTACCTTGAACAGATAAACCTTCCAGGAAGAATCCCAAATCCTGCTCGAGAGTAAAGTCGGTATTAACCCGGTTATTGGTAGTGTAACCAACACCGTTTACACTAAGATCCATCATTGAGTTTGTGGTAGAATGGGTGGGGCTGGGATGATAGTACCCAAATGACCCATCGCTATACTTAGGTCTGAACGCATCAGGAGCAATTCCATAAAATGCAGCCCACACAAGATTTTCCCATTCAAAAAAGTTTGTTCCTTTTGTAACCCCATGTGAACCTGATAAATTCATTCGTAGAGTTGTTGTATTTGTCAGAGAAAAATCAAGGTTACTACGAACATTGAGTCGGTCAAACCCGAATCCTGTTTCATATCCACGATTGTTCTCAAAGCTTTTGTATAAGTCACCCTCGTGCGTATAATCCAAACCCACAAAATATTTGGCAAATTTACTACCCCCTGAAACGTTAACATTAGCATTATAAGATGTAGCATATTTTTTTAGCAGCTCATCTACCCAATCGACATTAGGATAACGCTCAAATTCTTCCTGATTTGCAGGCCATCTGTACTTATCAATAATTGCCTGTGGCTGATAATAACTCCATGCCTCCGGTCTATAAGCAAGCTCGTGCTCAATCACCCGGTTACGTAACATTAATGCATCATACGAATCCATTAACTTTGGCAATTTTGAGTGTGTTTTAAGAGTAGTGGTAAAATTAACATCAATGCTTGCTCTTCCTTCCTGTCCACGTTTAGTCGTAATTAGAATTACACCATTAGCACCGCGAACTCCAAATACTGCTGTTGCTGATGCATCTTTTAAAACAGAGATAGATGCAACAGAGTTAATGTCAACGCTGCTCATTGGTCGCTCAACACCATCAACCAATACCAAAGGCTCGCTATTGTTCCACGAACTTACCCCCCGAATTACAATATCCGGATGCTCTTCTCCGGGTCTTCCAGAGCTAGACATAGTTACAACCCCCGGTAGGTTACCAGTCAATGCTTGACCTAAACTTGATACCCCTCCGGTACGCTCGAGTGTTCTGCTGTCAGTCTGAGAGATAGCACCTACCACACTTTCCTTTCTTTGTTGACCGAAACCAACAATAATAACCTCATCAAATACTGTTACTTCATCTTCCATAACAATATTTACCTGAGTCATCCCGGCTATATCAAGCGTACGGGTTCTCATACCTATGAAGGAGACAACTACAACAGTATTCTCTCCATCCAATCGCAACGTAAATCTTCCATCTATGTCTGTAATGGTTCCTACCGATGTATTATCGCGAAGATAGATCGCAACACCGGGAAGAGGTTCATTACGGCTATCAACTACAGTTCCCTGAACAGTCTGTTGATTCTGAGCAGACAATATGAGACCATTTAAAATCATCATCAGAGAAATCAGCAGTCTGATATTGAACCACCCCTTAGAGAAGTAAAATATTCTCTGTTTAATTTTCTTCATATCATTAAAATTTGATTTTCGGCCGAGCACAAACAAAAACTGCTTGCATTGGCATTTTTTTTAGATGTAATTATTATAGTAACATGGAATTCGGAATGAACTTCTGACATTCGAATTATACCAACTTAAGATATTATCGTCCCTAATTCTATTCATAAGCATTTTAGTTTACAATTTAGACTTTTTATTACAAGCGAAATTAACTTCTATTTAGATTTTCCTTTTTAGATATGAGATACTTCTTTATTAGTTTTAGATATTTTTTTAAATTAGTGTTAATTTTTTAGAAAAAAACAACTAACGAACCTCATGCCCTATAAAATCTTCTTTTCCCGATGCCCCAATTCGCATAAAAAAATTAACAAATCAGTTTTCGAATCCATTTTAGAGGTTTTATTTTAGAGAAATGTTCGTTTCGTATCTAAATTTGAAAGCGATTAGCTTTTATCAACACTCAAACATACATAAAACGAACATGATTTTACATTTTTTTTACTTTTTTTGTTTTTACAAGTCAATAGTTCGTTAAACCTTCAGCGGCCTCAGTGCTCTAAAATATAAATCTGAATTTACATCAAATAAATTCTGAACACCTTGTTAAACAAAATTATGAATAATGTAAAAATAATAAAGTCGATACCCTAAATAGAGTATATTTTTGCAGAAAAGGTGTAATTTTATATCAAAAACAGTAAATATTCATTGAATTAGATGAATTTTACACAATCATTAAAAAAAACAACCCTACATTGTTAAAAAAAGTAAACGAGCGTGATCGGTTTGATGGAAGCGAGCGACAGGGTTTCCATTTGATATAGTACAAGCCATTTTAATAACTCAAATAAACTTCAGTTGAGTTTAAAGAGCGATAAATGGTTATATCCTGCTCACACCTAACCCCGTTCGGCTAGGGCTTCAGAGTGAGAGCTCGGAGTGAGCTCAATCGAACGCTCGCGTAGAAGCCAAGAGGGGACGCATAACGCACAATTCTAATCAGTAATTTTTTGGTTGACTTGAAACTAGTCATAAAACTCAACTACATTTCCAGAATTTCTGATGGGGGCTTACCAAAATGCTTCTTAAATACAGTGCTAAAATATGCAATACTTGAAAAGCCACACATCTCACTAACCTCAGTAATTGTTAATTTTCGGGATTGTAAGAGTTCCAAAGCTCTGCTTAAACGAACACTTTTTATAAAATCACTGGGCGATTTATCTGTTAAGCTTTTAATTTTCTTGTAAAGAAGAGAGCCACTCACATTCATTTCAGAGGCGAACATATCTTTGTTAAACAATGGATTTGAGATGTTTTCCTCCACAATCTTTAAGGCCTTCTTAACAAATTGATCATTTAACTCGTTGGTTAATATCGGTTCATTGTCCACACTTTTAATTAACTTCAATGCCTTATCATGAATTGCACTCCTGTTTATGATAATGGATTTAATCCTTTGCTTTAGTAATTTAGTATTGAATGGCTTCATTAAGTAATCGTCGGCGCCAAGTCTTAACCCTTCAAGTTGCTTAGCTTGATCACTTAGTGCAGTTAACAATACTACTGGGATATGAGAAGTTTCATAGGTGGACTTAATCAATTTGCATAATTCAAATCCATTCATTTCAGGCATCATAACATCAGAAATAACCAGGTCGGGCAAATTGTCCGATATCATTCCCCAAGCCTCTTTCCCGTTAGAAGCCATCAATACTTTAAAATCTGATTGTAATGAAAGAAGTAAGAACTCGCGTAATTCATCATTATCTTCAACAACAAGGACAGTAGGTGAATCTAAGTTTTCAAAACCATCTTCTAAAAAATCGTCAGGTTGAAAAATTTCTTCAGATGGTTTGGGTATGGTTAAAATCTCTACCTGGTTAAAAGCAGTCTCATTAGCTGGGATAGAAATTTTAAAAGTAGTACCTTCATCTAACTGACTTATACATTCTATAATACCACCGTGAAGCTCGACATACTTCTTAACCAATATGAGTCCAATACCAGAACCAACAACACGGGAATTTATAGCGTTCTCTCCGCGGTAAAATTCTTTAAAAAGCTGCTTTTGTGCACTTTTGTCAATTCCTATTCCATAATCCTGTATCTCAAGTAACCAATTCTCCCCTTTGGTATAAAATTTTACATCAACAACTCCTCCAGTATGAGAATACTTTATGGCATTTGAGATGAGATTATCAACAATCTTTTCTATTAAAACCTCATCGATGTATGCTTCCTGAAAAGCAGAATTTTCTTTAAATCTAATGTCTATATTTTTTTCACTGGCTAAAGAATCAAACATTAAAAGACGATTTGAGATTAACTTAACCACATCAACCTTCCTGACCGAAAGTTGCTCTTTCCCCACATCAGCTTTCTGGAAGTCCATTAATTGAGTAACTACTGTTGTCAATCGAAGAACTTGAGCACTGGCGAGCTCTAAATAGTATTTACCAATTTGTGACAAACCTGTCTCAGTGCTTAACTCATCAATCGGTGCTTTTATTAAGGTAAGCGAGGTTCTCATATCATGGGCAGTATTAGCAAAAAACCTTATCTTCTCTTCGGAATGCAACTGTTTAATAAGATTAATATGGTACTTCAAAGAGAAGTAAAAAACCCCTAATAAAAACAACGATACAGCAAGAAGAAACCACCACGTTTCCCAAAATGGAGGATGCTTAATTATTTTAAGAGTCCGTTCGTCAACAACTTTTAGCATCGAATTATCATACATTCTGATTCTCAATGTAAATTTGCCCGTAGGTAAATTAGAATAATTCAATGTTCTACTACCGATTGGAAGGCTCCAATCAGAGTCCAACCCTTCAAGAATCCATGAGAACTTGGAGCCTGATGTCATGTTCAATGGTAAAATATCCAAAGATAGGGTTCCCTGATTATGTCGTAATTCAATCTCATTTAAACTGTTGATTGGAACAGTGAGTTCTGGTCTTAATGATTTACCCATAACTCTAAGTTCCTGCAAAAAGATTTTGCCATTAGGTATAATGGGTTCTATATGTTCTGGATCAAAAATTACAGAACCTCTATTGGTTCCAAATACCAGTTCTCCGGAGTTCAACCTTAGTCGAGCGGTTCTGTTGTAGGATAGGCCTGAAAAACTCTCTATTTCTGAAAAATTCTCGACCGTATGGTTGTTGATATTAAATTTGCAAAGACCTGTTTCGGTTCCTAACCAAAAATAATCGCCATCTCTAATAATGCTATTAATAAATCTGGAAGGTAATCCCGATGACTCATCAAATCTTTCCTTTTCTCCTGATACCAAATTATATTTGAGCAAACCATCTCCTACAGTACACAACCAGACATTTGAACCTGAAATATAAAAATCATGAACAAGGTACCCGCTTAAAACTATATGCAACTCACCAGTCTCTGTATTTAAAGTACTTAATCCATAAGAACATCCCAGGAGCATCGTATTTTCAGAATACTGCTGTATTAAATAGACAGGCTGAGCCATGTAACTTCTAAACTCTCCAGTAGAACTATTATAACGAATAATATCTCCTCTTACACCAACAATCCATAGTTGATCTTTTTTGTCGCGGTAGATATCAAATATAAAATTGTTGTTAAAATCTATGTTCTCAGTTTCACTGCTGTAACGAGCCAACTCCTCTCCTGTAGTACCATCCAGCACAAAAACTCCGGCAGAATAAGTCCCAGCCCATATGTTCCCATTTACATCCTCATTAATCGACAGGAATACCTGAACCTCCTGCTCTTCATTATGATAAAAAGACGCCCACTCATTAGTTGATCTATTCCATCTGCTTAGTCCGCTATTGGTAGCAAACCATAAATTTCCACGTCGATCTTCAACCATGTCATTGATATCGTTGCTAACTATGGAATTTGGTTCGTTTATAATATATTCTACACGTTTAAGATAACGAGGACTATAATCAAAATACGAAACGCCGCCACTATAAGTGCTGATCCAAACCCTACCATTTCTATCACGGTAAATGTCATACACACCGTTTCCTCGTAATGAATGCTGATTGTTTAAATCCTCCTTAAAAAGATTTGTTACATGATACGTATCACGGCGTATCTCCCAGGCTCCTTGACCATCAACACCAATTAAATAAGTTGAATCAGTTACTTGCTCAATGGCTAGAATCGGCTGTCGGGGAATGGATTCAATTCGAAATGATCGGGAATTTATAAAATCATATGCATATAAACCTGAAAAAACAGTTCCAATCAGGAGTACAGATTTTTCTTTATCATAATATAAATCAGAAATTCTGGTGAGGGTAGTAAGAGACTCTGGCAGCTCATATACCACGTCCTCATTTTTAATATCAAATAATACAAATTGATTTTGAGCAGATACAGCCAGGGTTGTATCATCAATCCATTCTATAAATTGGACATCAGTAAACTTATCAAAAAGAGAAATTTCACCGTTCTCGTATTTTACCAAACCATCAACCGAAGCGAACCAGAAATTTCCGTCTACATCTATCACTAAATTGCTGATGCTTAGAAAACGGAAGTCCATAAGGACTGCCAAATTTACATAGAAGTCAAATTGGTCAAGAACAGGGTTGTAACGAAATATCTGACCGTTGTTCGTGTATGCATACAAAGTTAAATCATGATAGATTAGTCGAACAAGCACAACATCGGAGGTTTCATATGGGAGAGTATAGAAATGGTAATCATCATTAGATAAACGAAGAATCCCCATTTTGGAAGCCACCCAAACAAAACCATAGTTATCCATGACAGTTGAGGATGTCTCCCTCAAAGAAATTCCATGAATATCATTTATATTGTGGAATATCACATTTGAGGTATATCCATTAGAAAGCGTAAGACCCAATAATAGAGTGATAATGAAACGACGCACTTTTGTTAAACCAGATAAATAATGATTCCTGATTCGAAAAAAAGAGAGATCAATTATATCAACTCGAAGTTTGTCGCCCATTAGTGCAAATAATCTGTTAGCTTTCTCCACAACCTTATACTTCATAGAATCCAAATAAATCAGGTAATATTCTGTGTTGTGATTACAAACTTACAATAAAAGTAAAAAAACACTTTCATAAAAAGCAATAAAACTAAAATAGATATTAAAATTTGAATAATACAATAATAAGAAAAAGAGAGAGATTATTCACTGAATATCAACAATTTTAACAATTCTCCGTTGAACTGTTGAAAAAGAAATTACCAACCGCTTTTCCTTTTCGCTATATTTGGGTGATTTTTTTTTAGAACTATCCTTAACAAAATCCGAATATAGAACCCAAAGAAATATTAATTGAAAGGAGAAGCACGCAATGATTCAGAACTATTCAGAAGATACCATTCAAACGCTTGACTGGAAAGAACATATCAGACGCCGACCCGGTATGTACATCGGGAAACTCGGCGATGGCTCATATGCTGACGATGGTATTTATGTGTTGCTAAAAGAGGTGATGGACAACTCCATTGATGAATTCATGATGGGGTTTGGAAAAAAAATAAATGTAACCATGCAGGATGGCTATATCTCGGTTAGGGATTTTGGCCGTGGGATACCTCTTGGAAAAGTGGTTGATGTGGTTTCAAAAATGAACACCGGTGCCAAATACGACAGTCGTGTGTTTAAAAAATCTGTGGGACTAAACGGAGTAGGGGTAAAAGCTGTTAATGCTCTGTCGGTCAATTTTAAGGTACATGCATTCAGAGATGGAGAAACAAAGTGCGTTGAGTTCAGCAGGGGAGAAATCATCAACGATTCTCCGGTAGAGCCCACCAAAGAGCCAAACGGCACTTTGCTGGAATTTAAACCGGATGACACCGTGTTTGAATCATTCACCTTTCGTGAAGAGTTCATAGAAGACCTGCTAAAAAACTACACCTTCCTGAATACCGGTCTTACCATCCATTTTAACGATAGATCCTACATATCAAAAAACGGACTGTTAGATCTTCTTGATGAGAAGATGACCGACACAGGAATATATCCAATTATCCATTTAAAGGATGAAGATCTGGAAATAGCCATTACCCATACCAGTCAGTATGGCGAGGAGTACTATACCTTTGTAAACGGACAACATACTACACAGGGAGGAACGCATTTGATTGCGTTCCGGGAAGCCTATGTTAAAACCATCAGGGAATTCTATAATAAAAACTTTGATGTGGCAGATATCCGTCAGGGTATAGTAGCAGCAGTGAGTATAAAAATTCAGGAACCTGTTTTTGAGTCGCAAACAAAAACCAAACTGGGTTCCAAAGATATGGTTCAAGGTGGGGCATCGGTGAGAAACTATATTCACGATTATTTAAAGCAAAAACTGGATAATTTCCTTCATAAAAACGGCGAAATCGCTGACATTCTCTATAAAAAGATACAGGAATCTGAAAAGGAGAGAAAAGCCATTTCCGGCATCCAGAAATTGGCACGAGAAAGAGCGAAAAAAGTCAGTCTTCACAACAAAAAACTGCGCGATTGCCGCATTCATTACAACTCCAACGCCGAACGAAAACTGGAAACATCCATTTTCATCACCGAGGGAGATTCGGCCAGCGGATCCATCACAAAATCGAGGGATGTTACTTGCCAGGCAGTATTCAGTCTGAAAGGAAAACCCCTCAACACCTATGGTCTAACCAAAAAGATTGTTTACGAAAATGAAGAGTTCAATCTTCTTCAGGCAGCGCTTAACATTGAGGAAGGACTGGAAACGCTGAGGTACAATCACGTCATCATAGCTACCGATGCCGACGTGGACGGAATGCACATCAGGTTACTGCTCATCACATTCTTTCTTCAGTTTTTCCCAGAATTGGTGAAAAACGGACATTTATACATCTTACAAACGCCACTTTTCAGGGTAAGAAACAAAAAAGAAACCCGTTATTGCTACACAGAAGAAGAGAGAATTAAGGCAATCAAAAGCCTGGGAGCAAACCCTGAAATCACAAGGTTTAAGGGATTGGGAGAGATTTCGCCCGATGAGTTTAAGCACTTTATTGGAAAAGATATGAGACTTGATCAGGTAAGGATGAAAAAAGAAGATGCAGCAAAAGAACTGCTTGACTTTTATATGGGGAAAAACACACCTGATCGCCAAAATTTTATCATCGACAATTTGATTGTCGATGAAGAGATGCTTTAGCTTATATAAATATCAGGATCTATTAAACCATATAATTAGGATGATAGAGAGAATACAGACCAGCAAAATCAAACTTCGAGAAACATAATCTACTGGTCTCTATATTTCTTAAATCTAAAATTCTTATAAGATGTTGATCAAAAAACATAACAGCCAAGATGGATAACGAAAAAGCATTCGACGAGAACGAGCCTAAAGGTCAAGACAACAGCAACCAAATACCGGAGGAAGCACCAAAAATCACTCCGCTACAAGGCATGTATAAAAGTTGGTTTCTTGATTACGCATCCTATGTGATTTTGGAGAGAGCTGTTCCGCACATCAATGATGGATTAAAGCCGGTTCAGCGTCGCATTTTACATGCCATGCGTCGTTTGGATGACGGACGTTACAATAAAGTAGCCAACATCATTGGCCACACCATGCAGTTTCACCCTCACGGCGATGCTTCCATAGGGGATGCCATGGTGCAGATAGGTCAGAAAGAGTTACTGATTGATACACAGGGAAACTGGGGCAATATTTTCACAGGGGATGGTTCTGCTGCGCCGCGTTATATCGAAGCCAGATTGACAAAATTTGCGCACGAAGTGGTTTTTAACCCAAAAACCACCGAATGGAAACCCACCTATGACGGAAGAAATAAGGAGCCAATAACCCTGCCGGTAAAATTCCCATTGCTTTTGGCACAAGGTGTTGAAGGGATTGCCGTGGGGCTGGCATCTAAAATTCTGCCGCACAACATCCAGGAACTCATCGATGCATCCATTGCACATCTCAAAAATCAACCATTTGAGTTGTATCCCGATTTCCCTACAGGCGGTATGATGGATGTTGCAAGGTATAACGACGGGATACGCGGAGGAGCAGTTAAGGTACGAGCCAAAATAGCAAAACTCGATGCCAAAACCCTTATTATTTCAGACATCCCATTTGGCAAAAACACCACAACACTCATTGAATCGATTTTAAAAGCCGTAGAAAAGGGAAAAATTAAAATCAGAAAGATAGATGATAATACGGCCGAAAATGTGGAGATACAAGTTCACCTGCATCCAGGTGCATCACCCGACAAAACAATTGATGCCCTCTATGCTTTTACCGATTGTGAGGTGTCTATTTCTCCCAATGCTTGCGTTATCAGAGATAACAAGCCGTGTTTCATCGGAGTTTCGGAAATTCTGAGATCCAATACAGACCATACCGTTCATTTGCTGACTCGTGAGTTGGAAATCAGGAAAGATGAGCTGGAAGAAGCCTGGCACATGGCTTCGTTGGAGAAAATTTTCATCGAGAACAAAATTTACCAGCGCATAGAGGAATGTACCACATACGAGGCCATTATCCAAACCATTGACCATGGTTTGGAGCCTTTTAAGCCTAAGCTTAAAAGAGAGGTCACACGCGATGATATCATTAAATTAACTGAAATTAAAATCAAACGTATATCACGTTTTGATTCGAATAAGGCTGATGAATACATTGTATCCATCGAGGAGGAACTTGAGCAGGTAGAGCACAATTTACAAAACATCATCCCCTACTCAATCGACTATTACAAGCGATTGAAAAAGCAATACGCCTCTAAATACCCTCGTAAAACTGAGCTGCGCAACTTCCAAACCATTGAGGCCACCAAAGTCGTGGTTAAAAACGAAAAGCTTTACATTAACCGTACAGATGGTTTTGTGGGAACTTCGCTCAGAAAAGATGAATACATCTGTGATTGTTCCGATATTGACGACATCATTATTTTTTATAAAGATGGTCGCTACATCATCACTAAAGTACAGGAAAAAGCTTTTGTAGGGAAAAACATCATTCACATTGCGGTATTTAAGCGAAACGACAACCGCACCATATACAACGTCGCATACCGCGACGGGAAAGGTGGAAATACATATGCCAAACGATTTGCTGTCACAGGAATCACCCGCGACAAAGAGTACAATGTGACCCGCGGCACCGAAGGTTCTGAGGTGGTTTATTTCAGTGCCAACCCCAATGGTGAGGCAGAAATTCTGAAAGTAACACTGCGACCAAGACCACGAATCCGGAATCTCATTTTCGAATTCGATATGGGAGAGCTTCTTGTAAAAGGTCGCAGCGCAATGGGTAACATCCTTACCCGTCACGATATCCATAAAATCACGCTGAAAAAGAAAGGTGAATCGACATTGGGAGGCAGAAAAATATGGTTTGAACCTGAAGTGCTTCGCCTCAACACCGACGCAAGAGGCACATATTTAGGTGAATTCCAAAATGATGACCAGATACTGGTCATTACCCGTGACGGACAGTTCTATCAAACCAATTACGATCTAAGTAATCATTACGAAGACAACATATTATATATCGAGAAATTTAAACCGGAAACTGTATGGTCAGCGGTCTATTTTGATGCAGACCAGAACTACCATTACGTTAAGCGATTCCAGACAGAGCAGGTGAGCAAACCCCAAAAATTTATTGGTGACAATGCAAAATCCTACCTGGTGAAAATGACCAAGGTGGATTATCCCCGATTGGAAATTAAGTTTGGCGGTGAAGACAAAGACAGAGAAAAGGCCATCGTGGAAGTAGCGGAATTCATCAACGTAAAAGGCTATAAGGCAAAAGGGAAAAGACTCACAACCTACCAGGTTTCAAAAATAAACGAGTTGGAGCCTCTCAACAAACCCGAAGAGCCTTTAGAGCAAGAGCAAAATGCCGATGAGAACGATGCCGCCTCCAACAAAGATGAATCGGATGGTCAAATGTCAATCTTTGATAATTAAATGATGGGGTTTAAAAGAGTATATCTGTTAGGATTCATGGGATGCGGAAAATCTACCGTGGGAAAATCCCTGGCAAAAGCAATAAAATGGGATTTTATTGATTTGGATGATTTCATTGAAAAGAAATCAGGAATTTCCATTCCTGATATTTTTGCAACGCATGGAGAGGCATATTTCAGGCAACTGGAATCTACAGCCGTTGCCGAAACCACATCCATGAAAAATGTCATAATAGCAACAGGCGGAGGTGCTCCATGTTTTCAAAAAAACATGGAGGCTATGAATCAGGCAGGGTTAACCATATACCTTCAACTCAGTGCTGAAGGTTTAAGAGACCGGCTAAAATCGGGTAAAACCAATCGTCCACTTATATCTAACAAAAGCGATAATGAGTTGCTGGAATTCATAAAAGAAAAATTAGCCGAAAGAGAACCACATTACAAATTAGCCAAGGTTACCGCAGATGCAACCGCGGTTGGCCCCCAAACCTATATAAATATTTTGAAATCATACCAGACAATAAAATAATTGCTATTTTTATGATCAAAATATCCGGTACGCATGGAGGACAAAGAGACAAATCCTATTGAATCAGGTGGTAGCACCAGAGCATCAGCGCTGGAAAAGGAAATAATTAGATTAAAATCTAACTCTAGAAGACAGTCTGCAAAATATCAAAGATTAAAAAAATGGACCATCTTTCAACTTTTCTTTTTCTTTCTGCTCTTCCTTATGTTGCTCCTATTTAACGTCATACAATGGCCGGCCGGAAGCGACTCCATTCGTCAGGAAGCTGTCGTAATCAGAGATACCATCAGAGTTACGGAATATCGTGATGAAGCACCTATACCTCACATAGAAAGCCTGATTAAAATACCTGTTCCTGAAAACGGAATACTTTTCAGTGTTCAAATTGGTGCTTTTACTTCAATAAACCTCGCAGATTTCTCATTAAACCACGTATCCCTCAACCAATATTCATTTGAAGCCATTAATCAATATACAGTTGGGCTTTTTGAGGATTTTAACAATGCAGAGAAGTTCAGACAAGAGATAGTCAGAATGGGCTTTGCCGATGCTTTTATCATAGCTACAAAGAACGGAAGACGAATAGATTTGCAGGAGGCTTTGGTATTACAGAGAGACTAAAACCACCTCAAAAGCCATGATGTAGGAATAAAAAACACTGACTGCTATAATTCCAGAAGCAATCAGTGTTTAACTTTGATTCATGTCCGATATATTCTACTTTATCAGAAACTTGTGAATACAGGAATGCTTATAAACATCTCCGGGCTTTAGAATAACCGAAGGGAAATGTGCATGATTTATTGAATCAGGGAAATGTTGGGTTTCAAGGCAAAAACCTTCATGTTTATTATAAACATTTCCATGTTTGCCCTTCTCATTTTCCATCCAGTTTGATGAATAGAACTGTATACCAGGCTGAGTTGTATGAATCTCCATTACTCTGCCACTTGCAGGATCATGCGCAACGGCAGCCAAAACCATTTCTCCTGCTCTGTTTTTTAAAATCCAGTTATGGTCATATCCACCGCCATTCTTCAATTGCAAATCTTCTTTAAACAGATCCTCCCCGATAGGCTTTGCAGTCGAAAAATCCATTGGAGTACCGGCAACTTTGAGAATTTCTCCGGTTGGAATGGAGGTATCATCAATAGGGGTAAAATAATCAGAATTAATCATTAGCTGATGATCCAAAGCCTTTCCTGAACCCTCACCACCCAGATTGAAATATGAATGGCTGGCAAAATTGACCAGAGTGGTTTTATCTGTAGATGCTTCATAATCCAACACCAGTTCATTCTCCTCTGTTAATGTGTATGTAACTTTAGCGGTAACATTACCCGGATAATTCTCTTCTCCATCCTCAGAGAAATAAGTTAATACAACTTTATTTTCCGACAAACTCTCAACATCCCATACCACTTTATTGAAGCCGGTAACTCCACCGTGTAAATGATTTGGACCATTATTAACGGCCATATTATAAACCTTGCCTTCCAACTCAAATTTTCCATTGGCAATTCTGTTGGCACAACGTCCACAAAGAACGCCCATGTATGATCCATTACCATTGATGTAATCTTCCACATTGTCAAAGCCAAGTACTATATCTGCAAATTCGCCCTTTTTATTTGGGGCATATATACTTACGATTGTTGCTCCAAAGTTGGTAATTTGAGCAACCAAACCATTCTTGTTGCGAAGTGTAAACAAACTTGTTTTCTTTCCATTTACTGTAGCTTCAAACAGTTCTTCTTTAATGATATCAAATGTTTTCATAATCACTATTTTTCTAATGCTTTTATATGTTTTTAGTCAACTGGCCAAAATTATAGCGGAATAATCGAAGTAGATCCATGGGAAAGTAGACTCATCTGCAAACACAAATGAAACTCCTCCCAGCAGTAAACGCTATCCCAATATACCGATTCTTTATGAGATTTTTGCTATAGAACCACTTTAACAGCTCCTTTTTGCCTAATAAACAATTTATGACAGGCTCCTTCCCCGAAAACAGACTCAAGCGTTGTTACATATTTATCCAACAGATTTTTCGGAACAAAAGCCTGGATGGTGCCTGCAAATCCACCGCCATGTACCCGCCATGCACCTTCGTCTTTAAGCACCATATTGCTTAAAGCCAAACCTAAGGAGACTCCCTGCTCCTCTACGTTATTCACCGGAAAGATATTCTGATTATACATATACGAACTATATCCTGAATCAACCACCATCTTAAGAAAAGAGTCAAAATCATTTTTTTCCAGGGCTGAAACCTGGTCAACCACTCTTTCATTATCACCCAGAAAATGAATGGCTCTTAAAATGGCTCTGTCGCTTATCGTATTGCGAATTTCCGGAATGGCGCCAAGCACTTTCTCCATAGATACTTTCCGAAGCACATCAGCGCCCAAGTGTTGGGCTATTGATTTCATTTCAACTGGTATGGACGCATATTCGTCATTCAAATCAGCGTGATTTCCTCCTGTATCAGTAATGACAAGGACATATCCGGTTGAAGTAAAATCAAAATTCACTTTCTTCACCAGCGGATTGGCAGGGTCTTCAAAATCGATGGTAACAAGTCCTCCTACGGAACAAGCAGTTTGATCCATTAGGCCACATGGCTTACCAAAGTATGTATTCTCAGAATACTGCCCTATGATTGCATTCTGAACAGGATCCAACTTCCCATTATTAAATAAATGGCTTATGATTGCTCCTATAAGCACTTCAAATGAAGCAGAAGAGCTTAGACCGGATCCTTTGGGAACTCCGCCGTCAATGCACGCATTGAACCCTCCAATCTCAAATCCAAGTTCTTTCATTTTCGCGCAAATACCCTTTATAAGTGATCCTGAGGTAAAGAATTCCTTCTCATTCGGCGACAAATCTGACAAATCAACCTCAAACTGTGGATATCCTTTGGAGAGTATGCGTACGATATTTGTTCCATTCGCAGCCGCAACTGCAATATTATCCAGGTTTACAGCACCGGCAAGTACACGGCCAAAGTTATGATCTGTATGATTGCCGCCTATTTCAGTTCTTCCGGGAGAACTGAACAGCATTGCTTCATTTGCTTTGAATGTAGTTTTAAACTCATTGATAAGTGAAGCGTAACGATCTGCCTGCATTTTCAATACAGCAACGTCATTGCCATATAATTCCTTAAGAAAGGGGTTTTCATCAATATTCAACTTCTCAAGAATCTTTTCAATTTTTTCCATCATAATAGAGCTTTAATAGTTGAAAATCCTGTTTTTCTGCAATGTATTTAACAAAACTTAAGTATTCGAATGAGTGACACTTCACAAAGAAAACGTTTTTTCACAACAAAACCTACTGGTAGGGTGTGGTAGGTAATTAAATCTTAAACAAATATGTTTTAAATAGTTAAGCAACAGTATTATTTGCGTTGTTTTTGGGAAACAGACACCGTTTGATTCAAGAATAAAAAAAATCCCCGTCATCGGACGGGGATTTTTAAACAATTTCTAATCAAATCACTAAAGTGATTTCTCGGTGAATTCTCCTAATTTTTGATATTTTCTGTATATCTCTTCATATTTCTGAGAACTATCTGCATCTGGATAGTAGGTTTGTTCAAAACCCTTACCCATTGCTTTTTGAGCATCTTCAACTTTTGTATATATTCCTGCCACCACCGAAGCAAACATGGCTGCTCCAAATGCACAGGTTTGTTCTGTTCTGGCAACTTTAATTGGCATATTTAAAACATCGGCAAGAGTTTGCATCACAAATGGAGATTTCTTCGCAACTCCACCCAAACCAATTATTTCTTTAATTTCAACACCTTCGCGTGCAAACCTGTCAACAATTGCCTTTGAACCGAAGGCTGTGGCTTCTACCAAAGCTCGGAAAATACGTGGTGCAGATGATCCTAGTTTTAGTCCTGCAATTGAACCGGTAACTTCCTGACTTGCATCGGGGGTACGTCGACCATTCATCCAATCAACAGCTATGATGGTGGATTCCTCAACAGGAATCTTAATTGCTTCTTCAGCAAGTTTAGGAATAATGGCGTTTACACTCTCTTCAATAAGTTTTTCGCGCGTTTCTGCATCAACAATAGAGGTTTCGGCAAGGATGTTCTCCAAAGGCCAAGCCACTACTTTTTTAAACCACGCATAAATGTCTCCGAATGCAGATTGTCCGGCTTCCAGACCAACATAACCCGGAATAACTGAACCATCAACCTGACCGCAAATACCGGCAATCAGTTTATCTCCGATCTGCTCATATGGAGCAATCATGATATCACAAGTTGAAGTTCCGATGGCGCGAGCAAGTACATTGGGGGTAACTTCTCCTCCTACAGCACCCATATGGCAGTCGAAAGCACCAACACCTACGGCAACATTAGTAGTAAGGCCTAATCTTTTTGCCCACTCATCAGTTAAATTCCCAACTTTAACATCACTGGTATAAGTTTCTCGGAATAATCTT
This sequence comes from Alkalitalea saponilacus, assembly GCF_900168165.1. Classification (GTDB taxonomy): domain Bacteria; phylum Bacteroidota; class Bacteroidia; order Bacteroidales; family Marinilabiliaceae; genus Natronoflexus; species Natronoflexus saponilacus. The sequence goes on along the minus strand of NZ_FUYV01000001.1, from coordinate 162,367 downwards.
TGACGATATCCAGCCAAAATAGGATCCAAAGCAGTTAGAAATTCTTCAGATGGTAAACCATCCCACTTCTCCAACCACATTGCTTTGTGCCCTGCCGCACATCGGCTGCGCACCACATCTTCAGGTTTTTGTTTGGCGGTTATTAAGGCAGGCATCCAATCACAGTGCTCAATCCACGAATATGCAGCCTCGCGCACAGCTTTGTCTTCGCGTAAAACATGCAAAGCCTTAGCCCAAACCCATTCTGAAGAGTAAATACCTCCTTCGTAAGCAGTATAATCTATCTCCCATTTTTTGCAAAGTTCATTTATTTCTGCAGCTTCTTTAACAGCAGTATGATCTTTCCAAAGTACAAACATAGCATTTGGATTCTCGGCAAACTGGGGCAACAATGCTAATGGGGTTCCAGATTTATCAACAAATACGGGAGTACTTCCGGTGGTATCAAATGAGATCCCGACAACGTTTTCAGCAACGTCGGATCCTGCTTTTGATAAAGAATCCTTTATAATGAATTCCATTACCTCTATGTAATCAAGAGGATGTTGTCGATACTGATCCCTGGCAGGATCACAATATTTTCCATCAACCCACCTTGGGTAATGTTTTACTGATGTGGAAATTTCGTCTCCGGAAAGTGCATCCACAATAACAGCTCTTGCTGAATCGGAACCATAGTCCAGACCAATTACATATTTCTTTGACATTTTCCTATCTTTTAATTTTTTATCGGTTACTTCTGCCCATAATAGGCATTCGCTCCATGCTTGCGTTCGAAATGTTTGGTTGTGAGGAGGGGATTCATAGACATATTTGGATTTACAGACTGTGCTACAAACGCCATTTTTGCAATCTGCTCCAAAACGACGCTGTTATGTACTGCATCATGTGCATCTTTCCCCCAAGTGAATGGTGCATGGTTTTTGACCAATACACCGGGAATGTGCATAGGATTAATCTCTGCAAATTTTTCAATGATAACAGTCCCTGTTTCCTTTTCATAGGCACCTCCTGTAACTTCCTTCTCTGTCATATCCCGCGTACAAGGGATATCACCTGCAAAATAATCGGCATGTGTAGTTCCAACAATTGGTAAATCCATCCCGGCTTGTGACCATGCAGTGGCGTAGGTTGAATGCGTATGTACAATGCCTCCGATCTCAGGAAATGCTTTATATAGTTCCAAATGCGTAGGTGTATCACTGGAGGGTCGTAAGTTTCCTTCTACAATGTTCCCCTCCAAATCCAGCACAACCATCTGATCGTCGGTCATGTTATCATATTCCACTCCACTTGGTTTTATTACCACAAGTCCGCTTTCCCTGTCGATCGCACTCACATTACCCCATGTAAAAATCACCAATCCATATTTTACAAGGTCAAGATTGGCTTTACAGACATCTTGTTTCAATTTTTCTAGCATAAGATTTGCTTTAAATAAGTTTTCAATCAACTGGTGAAAATATAAACCAACTTATAAAGTTGGTTTAAAGCTCTGTGCTTATGAAGATCGTCCCTTATAGTTACATTCAGAACTGCATGGATTGTCATTTCTGTTCAATCCATGCAGTTAAAAAATGAATGGTTTATATCAGTTTACCAGAAATAAGCATAAAGGGCAACAATGATTACCACAATACCCATGGCCATAGTAAAGAACACCTTATCGGTCTTTATGATGTCCGGATTGAAATCATATGCTTTATCATCCTGCAAAGAGCTTTTAGCATTTGTATACATAATAACAGCTAAGAAGGTCATCATGGCAGTGGTCATAAAAATTGAATTAAATCCAAGGTGCAGCATGCCCATGCCAAACAGGTTGGTTCCCCATAACATTCCGGCCACAAAAGTAATAATTGCAAGAGCTGCAAAAACATGTCCGGCGTTCATTTGCTTTTTAATGTTTTCAGGGCTCATAGGAGTTGCCTTTACCTTATGCTTGTCGGTCAACACCAAAGTAATTGACAGACCAACCAATATGATAAATACATACCCCATGCGTATCATCCAGGGCAAATCGGGTAGAGCCAACTTCATTAATATACCGGTTGGAATGGTGGCAATGGTTGTCCACAATGCAGCCCGGTTGGTCGCTCTTTTCCACAAAATCCCCATACCAAACACTGCCACTACCCCAGGATAAATAAACCCTGTATATTCCTGTATATACTGAAATGCCTGATCAAGACCACCTAATAAAGGTCGCGCAGCAACAATGGCTATAGCTAGAGCAACAAAAGCAGCAAAACGACCAACACGAACCAACTGGCGCTCGCTTGCACTCTTATTTATAAGAGTTTTATAAATATCAAGCGTGAAAATGGTGGATGTAGAGTTCAGCAAGGATGCAAGAGAAGAAATTACGGCAGCAACCAGTGCGGCAAAGGCGAGACCTCGGATACCAACAGGTGCAAAATTTCTAAGAAGCCATGGATAGGCATCATCTGAAATAGCAACCTCACCAGCCAGAAGTGTTGAATCGCCCATCTGGTTTATAAATGCCAAAGACCCGTCAGCTGTTTCTACAGACATCCCATGTATGACATATGCAGTAATACCTGGTATAATAACAATAATAGGAATTAAAATCTTCAGGTATGCCGCAAAGAGCAATCCACGTTTGGCTTCCTTTAGGTTTTTAGCAGCCAACCCTTTTTGAATAATGAATTGATTAAAACCCCAGTAGCCAATATTGGTAAGCCACATGGCACCAAATATGACTGCCAGACCCGGCAGATTCAGAAAAGAATCACGTGTACCTTCAGAATCACCAATAATCATATTGAAGTGGGTGTCTGTCTCACTTGCTCTGATCTGGTTAAGAACAACCCTGAAACCTTCGAAAGCAGATTTTCCATCGCCGGCAACCGCATCCAAAGCAAACCAGGCAGTGATAAGTCCTCCAAAGATCAGGAAGAACACCTGTACAATGTCAGTCCAGGCTACTGATTTCATTCCTCCGTATATAGAGTAGACTCCAGCAAAAATCAACAATCCCGGAACTCCATAAAGAATTGGAACCCCCAAAATCTGATTCATAGCAAGGGCTCCAAGCCATGCAACAGAGGTCAGGTTAACAAAGACATAAACCAACAACCAGAAAAAGGAGAAAAAGAAACTCACACCTGAGCCATATCGCTCTCTGGCAAACTGTGGCATGGTGAAAATCTTTTTATCCAACATTTGAGGTAACAGATATTTTGCTACCAAAATCAGAACAATCGCCGCAATCCACTCATATGCTGCCATTCCAAGTCCAATCGCATAACCAGACCCTGACATTGCAATAAAGTGTTCAGCAGAAATATTTGCAGCAATCAAAGAGGCTCCAATAGCCCACCATGATAATGTTCCTCCTGCTAAAAAATAATCCTTGGAATCCTTTTCCTCTCCCTTCTTTGTTCGTGAAATCCAAAGACCGATTCCCATAATAAGAGCAGCGTATGCTCCGAAAATCAGATAATCAATTGTTGTAAATCCCGCATTCATAAAAATCATTTTTAGAACTAAAACAGGTAAGCCGAGACCAAAAATCTGTTTGACTTACCTGCTAGCATGAAATTAAATACCTTTACTAAGATGGTAGAATAAATCATTCCACTTCAACTCTTTTTTAAAATCTGAAATGGTCGTTTTATCATCGATCAACAGAAATTCTATGCCTGCCATTTCTGCAAAATCTTCCATGCACTCTGCCGTAATAACCTGACTAAAGGATGTGTGATGTGCTCCTCCTGCCAGAATCCATGCACCTGCTCCTACTTCCAGATTTGGTTTTGGAACCCATAGCGCACTGGCAACAGGTAATTTTGGCATAGGAGCATCCAATGGCACTACTTCAACCTCATTAACAACAAGGCGGAAACGGTTACCCATATCCATAATAGAGGCATTGATTGCACTGCCTGGACGAACAGTAAACGTTGAACGCACCGGGTCTGCTTTTCCACCAATTCCCAATTCATGAATTTCAACTTTTGGCTTGTTTTCCGCAATAGACTCACAAACCTCAAGCATATGCGCACCCAATACTTTTGCTCCGGATGGATTAAAGTCATATGTGTAATCTTCCATAAACGAAGTTCCGCCTTCCAATCCTGTGGCCATAACTTTCATTGCTCTTACAAGAGCTGCAGTTTTCCAATCGCCTTCTGCACCGAAGCCGTATCCATCAGCCATCAAACGCTGCACAGCAAACCCCGGTAGCTGCTCCAAACCATTCAAATCTTCAAATGTATCGGCAAAAGCTTTAAAACCTCCCTTTTCAAGGAAAGTACGCAATCCGATTTCAATTTTGGCAGATTCACGTAATGAATCATGTTTCGCTCCTCCTTTTCGAAGTTCTGGCACAACATCGTAATTTGCTTCAATCTCCTCTGCTAATTTGGTTATATCAGACTCAGAAACAGCATTAACTTCCTTTACAAGATCACCAATTCCATATCCATGAACTGTGAAACCCAGACGGATTTGCGCTTCAACTTTATCACCTTCTGTTACCGCAACATTTCTCATGTTGTCTCCAAATCGGGCGACTTTTAAATTCCGTAGCTCGTTCCAGCCTGCTGCTGCACGAGTCCAGGTTCCTATTCTTTTTTGAACGCCCTCTTCTGACCAATGGCCAACTACAACTTTACGCTGAATTCGCAGACGGCTACCTATAAAACCAAACTCTCTGTCACCATGGGCTGCCTGATTCAAATTCATGAAATCCATATCGATTTCTGACCAGGGTAGATCTTGATTATACTGAGTATGAAGGTGTAAAAAAGGCTTCTGTAGGGACATCAAGCCTGATATCCACATTTTCGCAGGCGAAAATGTGTGCATCCATGTAATGAGTCCTAAGCAGTTCTTTGCATTGTTAGCTTCTATACACACATTAAGAATTTCTTCCGCAGTTTTAACAACCGGTTTATATACAATTTTAACCGGTATATGCGCTGATTCATTTAAAGCTGCTGCAATGGCAGTAGAATTTGAAGCAACCTGTTCAAGGGTTTTTGGCCCGTATAAATGTTGACTTCCTGTTACAAACCAAACCTCAAGATGTTTAAGCATAATTTCTTCTATTTAATTTGTTATAATATAATTATCTGTTTTTTTAACAAGGTGAATCAAATTTAATCTAAACATTAAACCCTGCCAAAAAATGTTTTACATACTGGTTATAAGTCACCCCGATTCTTGTTGGTCATCCTCATGCCATACATCTCTTATAATGTGATCATTACTCCAGATTATAAGATCTCTGAAATATTACAAACAGATCTTCTTCAGACATGAAATGTACACATTGAAATAATTCTATAAAAGTAATTGCTACTTTTTTGAAAAACAAGAAAAAATTAAGAAATCATTCAAAATATTTTGATTGTTTAAATATAGTAACTATTACAATTATAGCAATTCAGAGATTAAACTTAAATCTGATATGTCTGAATAAATAATAATAGAGGCAATTTTAACTGCGTTTGACAATTGAGGAGTGAATCTTTCATTTTTTTGCAGAAGGAACATAATCATTAATCCATTGCCAATCAAACCGCTTATGAGTCAAAATTTAAATACATTACCTGGTGGTTCTATATGATAAGCAAAGTATAAACTGTCTCTCATTCTAGCCCAAACCCGTGATGGATTTAGGCAAACGTACAGTCGATCACTATTTACGGACCCTCTTCAACCCTACTGAGTATTCTGTCTTAATCCATCTGTTAACTTTTTAACCACTTTATAGTTATAGAAGAATTCACGCCCAACCACACGAACGATCGTATAAACGGGGATGGCCAAAAACATTCCCAGAATACCTGAAAGGTAGCCAGCCATCATAATTACAATAAAAATCTCCAACGGATGTGCCTTTACACTATTCGAGAAAATTACCGGCTGAAACACCATATTATCGGTTAATTGAACCAGAGAATAAATTAAGGCTATCCATCCCATCAAAGCGAGAAGAGATAATGGTAAAGGGATTTGAAGGTAAATAATTATTCCCGTAACAATTCCAAAGAAGGCTCCAATTAACGGCCCAACATATGGAATTACATTCAAAAGCCCACTGACCAGACCAATAGTCAATGCATGATTAAAATTAAAACCAAGCAACAAAAAGCCTGACGTAACCAGAAAGCAAATTAAAAACACCTGGATAAGGACTCCCAGAAAGTATCTACGAAGCAGGTATCGTACAGAATCTAACACATGCCGCAAACCCGCTTCATATTCATCAGGAATAACCAGCATCAGCAATCTCAAAAGCAGACCTTCCTCTTTAAGAAAGAAAAATGTGATAAAAGTAATTGCGAAAGCAGCCACAAATAGTCCTCCAAAAAAACTGACAACTCCGGAAACAGTCTCCCTAATACGATTCATGTCCAACAGAGCTGCTGCAGCTTCCCTTAATTGATCTTCCAACGCAACGACGATGGTAGCATTTGATTCACGATAGGGTTGTAATGCCTCATAAAGCATTTGGGTAACCCTATCAAATACCTGAGTTATGTCTACATTAGATAAGTATTGAAGTTCACTTCCGATCAATGGAATTGTGAAACGGAAAAATGTAATAATCAAAATCCAAATGACCAGTACAGTCAGCAGAGCAGCCAAACCATTACTCAAATGTTTTCTGCCAATATGGATGCGTTTAAATTGATCAAACAAAGGTCGAGCAATTAATGAAAACACAGCTGAGATCAAGATGAAGAAAAAGACGGATCGAAAATACCAGACCAAAAAGCCTCCGGCGATTAAAATTGCTACCAGCGCAAGGTATTTCACAACATCTTTCATGTGTCTAAAATTAGTTTTTAAAGAACCACATGGAACTCGTCCCGATACCTCGGGACTCGTTTCATCTGTTTAATCTTTGCTCTTTATATGTTCCCGAACCATCGGGAGAAATCGTCCCGATGCTTTTGGGACTCGATTCCTTGAACTAAACATGCTTATATTTTCGCTCAGGGAATTGTCATATTTAAAGCACAGGTCACAACATTCATCGAAAAAATGATTCCCCGTGCCGCCAAATTTTGATAATTCCCTCATAAAGAATGCTCATTGCTTTTGGCAATAACAAACATCATCCGGGTCAACTAAACTGTTTCAAAACACCTACAATGATGATGCGCTCATAGGCTATTGTAGAACAAGTTCCTTGATTTCAAATATAATGACTTTTTATGATTTCCAATCCCAACGCCTTATAGTATTACTATTCTTAAAAGCAATCAGACTCTCCAAATAAATAAAAATTAAGAATCTGCATATTCTATATAGCGCATCTACTGGCTTTCATCAACAGAGATCAAACTATATTTGAAAAAACAGCAGGCATAAGATTCTTGATTATAATATAATACCATATGCAAATCTTATTTACCATAATTTCTGTCTTTCTCAAACTTGTATTTTTCGTCTAAAACATCCCAATCGTCAAGATTACGCAAAAAATAAAATTCTTTTTGACTTATATTACTACCTTATGTGACTAATACTAAATTTACATATTTCGAACTTTTTATAATACTCTATGCTTTAATAAACATAACGTCTTCTTTTCTAATCAACTAAATATTGCATTTTATCAAAATAGATTACTTTAAACAACAATTACAGACAAACTCTATCTACCTGTTTTTGTGTACTATAGCAGAAATAAAAGCCAAATTCATCTCAATCCTAGTTGAACACAAGGTCAAAAAAATTTGATATTCTGACAATTACTTTTGATATTCGTCCTCTGTAAACACACATCACACACACCTAAACATAAGCATCAACAACATGAAAGGAGCAATTATTGGAGACATCATTGGATCTGCATTCAAAAATTCTGACTTGCCTGATACAGATTTTCAACTGTTCAGACCAACATCAGAATTTACGGATGACACGATCTTAACACTTGCCACTGCCGATTCGGTATTGCATGGAATTGATTATAAACAGTCGATAGTTAACTGGGTGCTGAAGCATCCCAATGCAGGCTATCGCAAGGACTTCCTGGATTGGGTAAAATCAGATCAGGGCAATCCTTATATAAGTAAAGGGGATGGCGCTGCCAGAAGAATTAGTCCAATCGGATTTCTGGCGCAAAGCATGGAAGAAGCTCTCCACGAAGCTGAAAAATCAACCATTGTAACCCATAACGTGCCAGAAAGAATTGCGGCAGCTCAAGCCACGGCTGTGTCTGTTTACATGGCATTTAACGGGGCCACCCGCAAAGACATTAAATCTTATGTATCAGCTCATTTCGAATACGATCTTAACTTGAAAACCTCTTACTGGAAAGAACATATTAGAAGTGGACAACCCTTAATAACGCCTGTTCCCCCGGCACTATCAGCTTTTTTTGAAGCTTCTGATTTTGAGGAGGCAGTAAGGCTGGCAATCTACATAGGTGGTCCGGCCAATACCATTGCTTCTATTACCGGAGCTCTGGCTCAGGCTTATTTCAAACACATTCCAAAGGCTTTTATAAAGAGAGCACTCACCAGACTTACAGCTGATATGGAAAATCTGATTGATAAGTTCGACCAATCTTGCAGAATTGAAGAAAAGATATCTGTAAGCTAAACTTAATATAGCAGCCAATACAAAAAGAGCAGTCATATCGAATGACTGCTCTTATTTTTATGCGCTACAATATTATTTCAGAGCCAGTTCCAGAACGTTCATGATGTTTTCAACATAATGAAATGTTAACCCTTCAACATAGATGTTCTTAATTTCATTTACATCTTTCTGGTTGTCTTTCGATAGAATGATCTCCAGAATGCCTGCCCTTTTGGCTGCAAGTATTTTCTCCTTGATACCCCCAACAGGAAGAACCTTTCCTCTAAGAGTAATTTCTCCAGTCATAGCAACCCGAGGTTTTACCGGACGTCCAGTAAAAATGGAAGCCATTGAGGTAACCATCGTAACACCAGCTGAAGGGCCATCTTTTGGGATGGCTCCCTCGGGAACATGAACGTGAATGTTGTTCTGCTCTGCAATGACGGGATCAATATTCAATTCCTCAGCATGCGATTTAATATATTCCAGAGCCAATACTGCAGACTCCTTCATCACATCACCCAAATTTCCGGTAAGAGTCAGATTCCCCTTACCTTTGCTCAGGCTACTTTCAACAAACAAGATATCGCCTCCACTTGCTGTCCATGCCAAACCTGTTACTACCCCGGGGGGCACATCCTTCTCCCAGCTGTCTCTGGAATATTTTTCCACACCAAGATACTCTCTCAAATCGGCCATGGTCAGACTTTTCTTCACCTCCTCATCCGAAGCAATTTTAAGTGCAATTTTTCTGAAAAGCTGGGCCAATACCTTGTCGAGCTGACGAACTCCCGACTCCCGGGTATAATTCTCGATCAAATAGGTTAGAACTTTTTTATTTAGTGATACCATGCTTTTGGGAACACCATGATTGGCCAACTGCTTGGGGATTAAGTGCTGTCTGGCAATTTCAACTTTCTCTTCAACGATATACCCAGTAACGTTTATTAATTCCATCCGATCCAGCAATGGAGCCGAAATGGAATTCAAAGTATTGGCCGTTGCAATGAACATGACTTTAGACAAATCGTAATCCACATCCAGAAAATTATCATGAAAATTGCTGTTTTGCTCGGGATCCAAAACCTCCAGCAATGCCGAAGCCGGATCTCCATGATAACTACTGCTTATTTTATCAATCTCATCAAGAATAAAAACAGGGTTGGATGAACCTGCTTTTTTAATATTCTGAATGATTCGTCCGGGCATGGCTCCTATATAAGTTTTGCGGTGTCCCCGAACCTCTGACTCATCATGTAATCCACCAAGCGACATCCTGACATATTGTCGGCCAAGCGCCTCTGCAACGGATTTTCCCAAGGATGTTTTACCCACTCCGGGAGGGCCATACAGACAAAGGATGGGCGATTTTAAATCACCCTTTAACTTAAGCACAGCCAGATGTTCAAGAATCCGTTCCTTTACCTTATCGAGACCAAAATGATCACGATCAAGAATTCGTTGAGCCTTCTTCAAGTCAAAAACATCTTTGGTGTATTGCTCCCAGGGCAAGTCGATCATGGTTTGCAAATAATTATGCTGTACCGAATACTCACCCGAAGCAGGATTCAATCTACGCAGTTTATCCAACTCCTTTTTAAAAACATCTGCAACCTCCTTTGACCACTTTTTCTTTTTCGAAGCCGCTTCCAGCTCTTTAGCAGCTTGCTCAATAGGGCTGGCACCCAGTTCATTCTGAATGGTTTTCATTTGTTGCTGCAACAAATACTCCCTCTGCTGCTGATCGATGTCAATCTTAACCTTAGACTGTATGTCATTTTTGATCTCAACCAACTGAACTTCACGAACCAGATGCTCTACCAACAAAAGCCCCCGCTTTTTCAGGTCGTTGGTTTCCAAAACACGTTGCTTTTCTGAAATCTTAATTTCACTGTTCGCACCTATGTAGTTAATCAAAAATGCAGGACTATCAATGTTTTTCAAGGCAAAAGATGCCTCCGGGGGAATATTGGAAGAGCCTTTGATTATTCGCATGGATAGATCTTTCAAAGATCCTACTATTGCCTCAAACTCACGCTTCTCGTCTCCCTCAGGTTTTACTTCATCAAGTAAAGAGACTTTTCCGGTAAAATAAGGCGTATCCGAAACTATCTCATGCCACTGAAAACGCTTTCTGCCTTGAATGATAACAGAAGTGGATCCATCGGGTAGTTCCAGAATTTTCAAAACACGGGCAATGGTTCCTACTCTGTAAAGATCCTCTGGTACCGGGTCTTCAGTTTTATGATCCTTTTGACAAACTGCACCCAACACTCCTTTAGACTTTTGAACGTCTCTTACCAGCTGCAATGATTTCTCCCTTCCGATGGATATGGGAAATATCACCCCCGGAAAAAGCACTGTATTTCGTAATGGAAGTATGGGAATTACATCAGGAACCTTCTCTTCATCCATCAATTGTTGGTAATCGTCATCTTCAACAATGGGGATAAACTCTGCCTCCGACTCCAAAAAATCGCTTAATTGAAAATTAAATGATGCCTTATTGGTTTTATTCATAATATTGAAACCTCTCTCGAACTGACAAAATGTCTTAAGTCGCTTTGAATTATATAATGTTCCTTATATGACAATAGCCATGCCAAATAAAAGGATAATATTGCTGAATGATTGCTATAAGATCCGTTTAACTCAAAAAAAAAGCTTCGGTACGACCGAAGCTTTTTGGTTTCTTTTCTCCTAAAAAAGAATTATTTCTTTTTATTGTCGAAATGTTTTTGATATCTGTTTCTAAACTTATCAACACGTCCTGCGGTGTCAACCAGCTTCATCTTACCAGTATAGAACGGGTGAGAGGAACTTGAAATTTCTAGTTTGATTACCGGATATTCAACTCCATCGACCTCTTCTGTGTCACGAGTATTAGCGGTTGAGCGGGTAAGAAATACGTCTCCATTGGACATATCTTTGAAAGCAACCATACGATAATTATCCGGATGAATTTCCTTTTTCATTGTCTTTTAATTTGTGTTTTATTCGTCTCCGGGCACCTTGATGTTCAGTGATTAAAGATGTTTCGGAAACTTTAACGGTTTTACAATCACTCTTTTAATTCTTAAACGGGTTGCAAAGGTATATAATAACCAATTAATCACCAAGTTTTTCTTGAAAATTGATCTTCATATTTTTGATTTATGATGATGGAAACCATAATATATGCATATATTGGGTTTAGGAATCAAGACGGCTTTTGGTATCGACGGGTATTTTACCTGCTCTTTGCTCTTCCCTTTTTTCAGGATCAAATATAAATCTGTAAGTGATGTGCTTTTTGCCAAAATCCGCATCCATGGCATTAAGCAGCGCTTGCATTTTTGGATTGAAATCTCCAACCCACGATATCTCCATCTCTTTCAGGTAAGTCTTTTTTGCCACAACGTCCCGCAAATGCCAAAAAATACCGGACTCTATTCCCATGCGTTGATATTTCGTTTTGACACCTAAAACGACTACCCGACCTCTGTCCATTTTATTCATCCATTTATAGAAAACAAAACGTATTTTGTTCCATAAACTAAACTTTCCGTTGAAGTATTTAAGAATCTGATTGACATCTGGAAAAATAACAATCAACCCGATGGGTTGATCGTTATGGTAGGCATACCATATCAACTCCTCATCCAGAAATGGTTTTGCTTCACGCAGGGATTTACGCAGTGTTTCGGGATTCATCGGTGTAAAATTTTCATGAAAACGCCAGGCATCATCATAAATCTCTACAAAATCATGAATGAATTTTTCAGATTCTTTCCAGGTAAAATGCTTATAGGAATATTCTTTCCGTTTTACAACCCGCGAAGCAATGTTCCAAAATCTTTCGGGGAAAGGTTTTAATACATCCAAGTGATGGGTTACCTGTTCAAAATAGTTATCAAACCCATAGTTCTCATAGAAGTCGCGATAATATGGCAGATTATATTGCATTCCAAATGCAGGAGGCGTAAATCCTTCCACCAATAAACCCCAAAAGTTATCATTTTCCCCAAAATTAATAGGGCCGTCCATAGCTTCCATCCCTCGTTCCAAGAGCCAATCGCGCGCAGCGTCAAAGAGTTTAAAAGCCGCTTCGCGGTTGTTGATGCATTCAAAAAAACCCATCCCGCCGGTGGGTTGTGAGTAACCAAAAGCTTTGTCCCGGTTTATGAAAGCTGCAACCCGACCAATAGGAGCATCCTTATCATCCAACAGGAGAAATCTCGCGGCTTCCCCATGTGAATAAAAATTGTTACGCGCAGGATCGAAAATTTCTTCGATTAGGTTGTCCAAAGGACGAATGTAGTTGGGATCATTCTTATAAATAACCTGAACCATGTCTAAAAACATGGTACGGGTTTGTTTATCACCAACAGGAATAATTCTCATTTTGCAACTTAGTCTTTGTATGATTTAACTCCGTTCTTTATAGATCTCTTTTTCGCCCTGTTTAAATTTAGTTTCAATTAAATATTATTAGATGCGAAAATCCATAGATTATAGACAGATAGAATTGATAAAAAAGATAATTAGAAATTTCTGTCCCGATGGTTCGGGATTAGAGTTTTGTCTATCGGTCTAACAATCTATTATTATATAATTTATTATTAAAATTTGACCAATTCTAGTTACTTTACCGGAAAACGGTGAAGTATCCGCTAAAAATATTTGTTGCATACCAATTTACACATCCAAAAATAGTTATCTCTGGAATTATTTCAACTAAAACAGGGTAGGAATTTTAACAGTTAACGCAATTCAATATCAAGATTAATAACTCCCCAGCTCAAACAACATCTCTTCTCCGGCAGCTTTTAGATGTACTTCAGATTTTTGAACCCAATCACGAGCCAGTTTTTCAACAGGAGTTTTTAACTCCGTATTGAATCGTCCGGCCATTTTCAGGCAATGGGCAACAGCTTTAACAATTCTCTTATCGTGTCCCATGGCATCGAGGGTATCTATCTGATTACCGACCAGGTTGCTTAACACAGGGCCAACAAACCTGAACTGCCAGCCAATGGCCATTAACGCAGTATACCTAACATATAACTTTGGACTTAACAACCATTTCTCCAAAACACCGTCAGAATTTCCCCTTTTACCAAGAAGGTTAAATGCCATTTGTTCTGCCAATTCAATGTTGGTAATTGATTCTGACCACTCGTTTAGCTTTTCATCAGATAATTCATCTCGTTGTGCCACCATGGTGGCAAGAATCATCATTTCCCGAATATTGCGATACCACAGTCTTTCCGCCAATTCGTTGCATGGTTTGTATTGTTGTGATATTTGTCGCAAATGCACCAGCGAAACACCATACATTTTTTGATATGAAAGACCTGCGGTTGCTAACTGACCAGCTACCTCACCATTCATCAACTGTCGTATCCGGATCTGAATCATCTTCATCTGCCGGTCAATATTCTCATCAAACGCGAAAAACTTCATTCGTGTAAAGTTTACTTATTTTTTGGTTCCCTAAGCGGTAGTTAAGCCTTTTTGGGAAAGAAGCACAACTATTATTTGAGCAAAATTTGCTCAAATAATATTCTTTCAAAAACTTAATCATCTACAAATAACCATCATAAAAAAAGAAATACCAAATTAGGGTTTAAATATTATTTTTTTTAAAAATTACTCTTGCAAAATTACAAGAAAAACCTTTATATTTGCAGTGCTAAAAAATGGTGATTGTAGCTCAGTTGGTTAGAGCGTCGGATTGTGGTTCCGAAGGTCGCCGGTTCGAACCCGGTCTTTCACCCTTTCGTAAACCCGGTAATGAAAATTACCGGGTTTTTTCATTATTAAATACTCTGTCCATCTACGTTTTACTCCCCTCCATCAAAAAAAAGTGCATCTTTTTTTGAATTTCCATAACTTGTTGCGATTAAAAGAGACATCTGCCTGAATTTTGAAATAAAAGCAATTGGTTTATGGCATACTTATACCTATCGGCAAAACCATACATACAATTCACAAGAAATAGTTCCGAACTAATGCAAAACGTCCGGAATAAAATTACCATCATCGTTTTTTTTGTGCTTTTCCATAGTCAGGCTTTTGGGCAAAGCATAATTGATATGATAGACCGCGCATCCAATGCCACTTTTACGGCTATCGCATGCGATAAGGATTTGCACCCAATTGACACCGCGCGAGCCTTTTTTATCAGTGCAGATGGTTTGGCAATTACCAGTGCTGCATTGTTTCAAAATGCCGACACGCTGATTTTTACAGATCATCAAAACAGACGACTTGCGATTTCCCGGGTTTTGGCCATACATGAATGGTCAAATCTGGCCATCATCCAGGTTGCCGGAATTCGCAACCGCGACAGCGATTATCTTTTACCAGAGAGAACAAGTTTTTCAACTCCATCTGAAATTCTGGCATTTACTTATGCAGAAAATGTAAACGAAGCCTTCACATTAGGCGAAATCCAATCGGTTCTTCATTCAGGATTCCTGGGACGTTCTGCCACTGTAACCATCAACCGAGGAAACAGTTCCCGAGCAGCTCCAATCATCAACTCAAACGGCCATTTTATTGGTATTTACGGATACCTTCCAACACGAAGTCAGGGGATATTAATATCATCTCACATCATTCACGATGAGCAATGGACTTCGATAAATCTTCCATGGGACAAATTTAAGCGCCATATGCACAAAAGCCGCCTGACCACTTCTTTGATGTTTCAGGCCATAGTATTGCAAGAGATGGAGTTATGGCTGGATGCTGCAAGAACATACACCTCATCAATCAGAGTTATGCCAGACAAAGCAGAATTATACGCGCTCAGGGCTATCTGTCGATACCAATATGGCAACCATATTGGAGGAGAAGAGGATTGCAACAGATCTGTCAGTTTGAATCCTGCTTCGGCACTTCCTCACTTAGCCAATGCCATTAACAACATTAACCAGAAACAATATCGCAGTGCTCTAGATCACTTGGTTAATTGTGTTGAATCGGAAAAACCTCCTGTACAAGCATGGCTCATGCTAGGACAAATACAAGCATTGCATGGACAAGTTCGCGAAGCTTATGCCAGCTACACCCTGGCCATTGAGCAGGACTCGCTTTTTGCAACAGGATATTACGAACGTGGCAGGTTGCTGATGCAGCATGCTACCGACCAGGAACGTGCGCTTAATGACTTTATGCTTGCAGCCAGACTGAATCACCAGCTCCCGGGTGTTTATACCCTCATTGGAAACATCAGGCTGAACCAAATGGACTACCTGGAAGCCATCAACGATTTTAACCGAGCTTTGCGAACCAACCCCGAGGATGTGCATGCTCTGATGAACCGTGGAATAGCACATTATAACACAGGATTAAAAGAACAAGCCTGCGAAGATTGGGATACCGCAGGACGGTTGGGAAACACACAGGCTTTCAGGCTGATTTCAAGACACTGTTCAGAACTTAGACGAAGCCGGAATACATCAGGACGATAATGGTGAAATCCCAACATAATTTAGTAAATTTGCAGGTTTAAACTAAGAAAAACAATGGTTACACCAGAACAGATTAAAGACTTAAGTGGACGTGAGTTGGCGTTAAGGAGGTATCTTTGACATCGACCGTAAAATAATTGAAATAGACGAAGAAGAGATCAGAACCCAGGCACCTGATTTTTGGGATAACCCCAAAAATGCAGAAGAACAGATGAGGAAGCTGAAAGACCTCAAAAGCTGGGTCACGTTATATGATAAAGTAAAATCAGCCATCGAAGACCTACAGGTTCTGAATGATTTTTTCAAAGAGGGAGAGGCCGACGAAAGCGATTTGGAGAAAGCCTTTCAAACTGCCAAAAGTTATATAGAGGATCTCGAACTGAAAAACATGCTCCAAAAAGAGGAAGATAAACTTGGAGCCATATTGAAAATTAATGCCGGCGCAGGAGGCACTGAAAGTCAGGATTGGGCTGAAATGCTCATGCGAATGTACATGCGATGGGGAGAACAGAACGGTTATAAAACAACTGTAAATCACATTTTGCATGGCGATGAGGCAGGTGTAAAAACCGTTACCATTCAGTTTGAAGGCGATTACGCATACGGATATTTAAAAAGTGAGAACGGCGTTCATCGGCTGGTTAGATTATCCCCCTTTAATGCAGCCAATAAAAGAATGACATCGTTCACATCGGTATTTGTAATTCCTCTCATTGATGATTCCATAGAGGTTGAGATCAACCAGTCGGATATAACCTGGGAAACCTTTCGTTCCAGTGGTGCTGGAGGACAAAATGTAAACAAAGTGGAAACAGGAGTCCGGTTGCGACATGCTCCAACGGGCATTGTTATTGAAAATACCGAATCGCGTTCCCAGTTAGGGAATAAAGAAAATGCTCTTCGTCTTCTGAAATCGCAGCTTTACGAAATAGAGTTACGAAAACGATTGGAAGAGCAGAACAAAATTGAATCCCAAAAGAAAAAAATTGAGTGGGGTTCTCAGATTCGATCATATGTATTGCAACCATACAAACTGGTAAAAGATGTGCGCACCGGATATGAAACCAGTAATGTACAGGCCGTTCTGGATGGTGATATTGATGGATTCATAAAATCCTGGCTAATGGAGCACGGAGCATCAGATGTGTTTGAAAAACAGTAAACCATGATACAAATACTACATAATCCCAGATGTAAAAAAAGTCGTGAAGGGCTGAGCTTTTTAATAGAAAAAGGTATCGAACCTGAAGAGATCAGATATCTGGATAATCCGCTCACGAAAGATCAAATCAGGGAATTGATCAAAAAAATGAACATTAAACCCGAAGATTGGGTTAGAAAAAATGAAGAGATTTATAAACAAAACTATAAAAACCGGAATTTGACAGATGAGGAGTGGATAGAGATCCTTTTCACTCATCCCAAATTACTTGAAAGGCCAGTGATTATAAACGGAGACAAAGCAGTGATTGCACGTCCCGTTGAGAAAATTTCAGAAATACTTTAATACAGGATAATAAAAATTAATGCAGATTCACTCCTCCATAGAAACATACAATGACCTGCCACCCATTGTAACCATGGGCACCTTTGATGGGGTGCATCCCGGGCACAGAGCATTATTACACCGGGTAAGTGAGTTAGCTCGCAACGAAGGAGCTCCGTCGGTGGCTTTAACATTTTGGCCACACCCGCGTATCGTATTGTCACAGGATGCCGAAAAGTTACGCTTGCTGACTACTTTGGAAGAGAAAACCAAAATCATCAGCGAAGCAGGAATTGATCATTTAATTGTGGTTCCTTTTACTAAGGAGTTGGCCGCACTTGCGGCCAAAGATTTCGTGAAAACGATCCTCATTAATAAACTCAGGGTTAAACACCTGGTGATCGGTTTTAACCACCGGTTTGGCAAGGGAGGCACCTCTCTGAAAGAGATCATCAAATTATCAAACCTCCATGGCTTTGATGTGAGCCAATTTCGGCACATAGATATCCATGGTCAATTCCCAAGCAGCACAAAAATAAGGGATCATCTGCTAAAGGGTGAAGTTATTGAAGCCAATATATTATTAGGATATCAATATACCATCAACGGGCAGGTTACCGGTGGAATGAAATTGGGAAGATCCATTAATTATCCGACAGCCAATCTTATGCTTTCAGAAAAAGCAAAGCTGGTGCCTCTTGATGGGGTGTATGCCTGCAATGTTCAGGTAATGGGAAAATCATACGGAGGAATGGTAAATATTGGTGTTCGTCCTACGGTTAATCACCAAATGGATAACCGCTCAATTGAAGTTCACATTTTAGATTTTCAGGGAGATATCTACTCAGAGGAGATTTCTCTCAGGTTTGTTGCCAGAACCCGCGATGAAATGAAATTTGCAAACATTGACGAACTTCGTCTTCAGTTGCAGAAAGATGAAATTGAAATTAGAAAAATATTATCCGATCACAGATTAAATTTTATACCATAATCTGATACCTAAAAATTATAAAATAAAAAAGGAAACCATGAGTAATAATCAGGATTTTAAAGTAGCCGACCTCTCATTGGCCGAATTTGGGAGAAAAGAGATTGCACTTGCAGAAAAAGAGATGCCTGGATTAATGTCCCTGCGTGAAAAGTACGGAGCAGAAAAACCTTTAAAAGGTGCAAAGATCATGGGATCATTGCACATGACGGTTCAAACTGCTGTTCTAATAGAAACCCTCACCCATCTTGGAGCATCTGTACGCTGGGCAAGTTGCAACATCTATTCCACTCAGGATCATGCAGCGGCAGCCATTGCTGAATCCGGAGTGCCTGTTTTTGCCTGGAAAGGTGAAACCCTTGAAGAATACTGGTGGTGTACTGAAAGAGCGCTTGATTTTGGAAACGGAACGGGGCCCGATCTGATTGTTGATGATGGCGGCGATGCCACCATGATGATACACAAAGGTGTAGATGCCGAGAAAGATCCTTCAATTCTTAAAAAAGATTACAGCGGTGAAGGTGAAGACTTCAGAGAGTTGATGGCTATTTTAGCGAAACTCCATGGTCAGAATTCAGGCCGTTGGCAAAAAGTTGCTGCCGGTGTTAAAGGCGTAAGTGAAGAGACTACTACCGGAGTACTTCGTTTATATCAGATGCTGGAAAAAGGAGAGCTTCTTTTTCCTGCCATCAATGTGAATGATTCGGTAACGAAATCAAAATTTGATAACCTTTATGGATGCCGTGAAAGTTTGGCCGACGGAATTAAGCGTGGAACCGATGTGATGGTGGCCGGTAAAACGGTAGTGGTTTGTGGGTATGGTGATGTTGGAAAAGGGTGCGCGCAAAGTATGCGCGGGTTTGGAGCCAGGGTGTTGGTAACTGAAATCGACCCCATTTGTGCACTTCAGGCAGCCATGGAAGGGTATAAAGTAACAACGGTAGAAGAGAGTCTTGAAGAAGCTGATATTTTTGTTACGGCAACCGGAAACAGAGACGTTATTACCGTTGAGCATATGCAGAAAATGAAAGATACAGCCATTGTTTGCAACATTGGTCATTTTGATAATGAGATTCAGGTGGAGAAACTGGAAAAACTACCAGGCATTAAAGAGATCAACATCAAACCACAGGTAGATCAGTTTATTTTCCCCGATGGGCATTGCATCATTCTTCTCTCACGGGGTCGTTTGGTTAATCTTGGAAACGCCACAGGACACCCAAGTTTTGTTATGAGTAACTCCTTTACCAACCAAACACTGGCGCAACTTGAGCTCTGGAAGAGTAAGTATGAACTGGGTGTTTACACTCTCCCGAAGCACCTGGACGAAGAGGTGGCGCGTTTACACCTATCGAAACTGGGAGTTAAACTTACAAAACTCTCGAAAGAACAGGCCAGCTATATTGGCGTGCCATTAGAGGGGCCATTTAAACCTGATCATTACAGATATTAAAAAGGAATCATAAAAAATGCTGCCAAAGGCAGCATTTTTTATTTAATTGTAAACCCTCAAAAGATTCCCGCTTCGTTGGGTTCGATAAGATTTAAGTCCCGGGCCGTCACTCGCAGGGCCTGAAATGGCGGGAGCACGTGCCGGATAAGGTTCGAATGTGTTGAGTAAAAATTCCGAATCGCAACAGGGGCAGATTCCATAAAACTGAGTTTCATCCAGAATTACTGCACACCTGGTCTCGTTGCTGAAAGGGCAATAACGTTCATAGGCAATGAAATCAGTACCGGTTCGGAAAATAATTAGACCTGAAATACCTGGTCGTCCGAAATCGTCACTATATCCGCTTCTATAATGAAGCGGGATATAGAAAATTTCGTCCATAAAATCAGGCATTCCCACATCAATAGTAATGCTAAACCGAACATTTGGCACAGGATCTTTTTCGGTTTTGCAACCCAAAAAAACAAAAACTGTAACCAAAAAAAATATAAATCGTATCATTAAGTTATTTTAAATAGTTGCGACAAAAATTAAACCACAAATATGCATGTTTAAATGTCTAAAACAGATGTTTTAGCAAATTTAAGTGCGCTTTATTTGGTAAATTGTTTTGTTCGGGCTAATTTAGCTATTATTTTTCAGACATGGGCGACGCGTTAGGTGACATAGTATACATCCTTTTAATGCTCGGAGCTTTGATTTTTAGTTTATACAAAAAATCAAAATCAGCCGGGCAAGATGGGGATTTTATGCCCGAACACGAAGTTGGTGAGAGCCCGGGTGAGGCTTTTCCTACATTTAAAGATCTTTTTGGAGATGCAGATGAGGAAGAGAAAGTTCCGGCTATAGGGAAAAAAACACCGGAAACTGAATACGCCACCATGCAGGCTGAAAAGTTAAAACCGCAAAAGCTGGAATACAAAAAGCCGGTTTATCAAAGTATTCAAAAAAGGGAAAGAATCAAAAAACCGGAGCGGGTCAGCCGTATCAAGCAGAAGATTTCCCAAATGAGTTTAGCCACTAAGGAAAAAGCGATTGACGAAACCTCTTACTGGGATGATGAAGAATTTGATTTGAAAAAAGCCATCATCTATTCTGAAATCATAAAAAGACCAACCATCTAAAAAGGTCAATCGGCTAAGCTAACTAACCAACAACAATCATTTAATTTAAGAAATCATTGCTATTACATAGCAAAGAGTCCCGGATAAGAGTTCGGGATTCTTTCATTTTTTTTATAAAGACATTAAATTATTAAAAAACATAAGGAGGAAACAACCATGTCAAAAGTGAGTTACATCACGGAGGAGGGTCTTAAAAGATTACGTGAAGAGTTGGTTCAATTGGAATCAATTGAAAGACCCAAAATATCCAAGCAAATCGCTGAAGCAAGAGATAAAGGCGATTTGTCGGAAAATGCTGAATACGATGCTGCCAAAGAAGCCCAAGGGCTATTGGAGATGAAAATTGCCAAATTAAAAGAGACCATTGCAGGCAGTCGTCTCATTGATGAATCCAAACTGGATACATCGAAGGTGCAGATTATGAATAAGGTCAAGATTAAAAATCTGAAAAACGATGCTGTAATGACCTATACCATTGTTTCAGAAAGTGAAGCAGATCTTAAAGCCGGAAAGATTTCCATATCCACTCCAATTGCAAAAGGCCTATTGGGAAAAAAAGTGGGCGAGAAAGTAGATATCACTGTTCCCTCAGGCATTATGCCTTTTGAAATATTAGAGATTTCTTTGTAAATTGACAAAAAACACTCTGATAGTATGGCATCAATATTCACAAAAATAATCAATGGCGAAATTCCATCTTTCAAGATAGCAGAAGATGAGCGCTATGTGGCATTTCTGGACATTACACCGTTGGCTAAAGGCCATACCCTGGTAGTGCCTAAAAAGGAGGTAGATTATATTTTCGACCTTGAAGATGATCTATTACAAGGGATGATTGTATTTTCTAAAAAGGTAGCCAAAGCCATTGAAAAATCGATAGAGTGCAAACGAATTGGCATTGCGGTAATAGGGTTGGAAGTTCCCCATGCGCATGTTCATTTGGTTCCGCTACAAACTGTTGCAGATTTAAGCTTTTCAAAGCCTAAGCTAAAATTAAGCAATGAAGAGATGGAGCAAATTGCAGCGGCCATAAAAGAAAATATCAACTAAGTGTGAAGCCTCGCGGTTTAACAAAAAAGCAGGTATAACTTTGTTATACCTGCTTTTTTATTATCGTTTAACCCTTCCGGGATTTTTATTGATGAATTCTTTCCAACTTTTAGCCCCTGAAGAAGGTATTGGTGATCGCATCTGAAAAAAATGACAAACAGCTGCGGCTAATCCATCTGTAGCATCCAGATACTTCTGATCCTGATCATCATGAAGTTTCAGGTATTGCTTTAGGAACAGGGCCACCTGCTCTTTTGATGCATTACCTCTCCCGGTGATGGCTTGTTTTATTCTAAGCGGAGCATATTCAAAAATAGGTATTGAACGGGAAAGCGCTGCAGCCATAGCGACTCCCTGTGCCCGCCCCAGCTTTAGCATCGATTGCACATTTTTACCAAAAAAAGGAGCCTCAATGGCCAATTCATCTGGGTGATAAGTGTCTATGAGCTGAACAACGCGCTCAAAGATCCGTTTAAGCCTGAGATAGTGGTCTTCCAGTTTATTCAGTTCCAACACCCCCATAGCAACCATAGAAGGCTGATTGCCTTTTATCAACAATACCCCGTACCCCATAACTGTGGTTCCGGGGTCAATGCCAAGAATGATTTTCTCCCCTGCTTTTTTGGTCATCCCATGGTTCTCTTCATAACGGAACTAAAATGCGTAATTTTGTCGCCAAATTGAGCCACCAGCGATTGAAGTTCAGGTGCCAACAGGTCATCAAGTTGGCCAATCTCTTCACTGTTGTTACATCGCCATTGTACTGAGTAAATCAGATGTTCGCCGCCTGTTTGTGAAACCACCTCGAAAACCTCAACAACGAGTTGAGGCAACGAAGCCTCAACATTTGGTAATAATCGGGTTTTAATCCACTCCTCCCAAACATCAGCAAATGTGACGGGTACATAAAAGGATGTATTGAAAATCAGTACAGACATCCCTTAAGCAATTACATCAAATCCACAATATGGCACCAAAACATCAGGAATTTTAATACCTCCCTCAAATTGGTTGTTTTCCAGTATGGCGGCTAAAATTCTTGGCAAAGCCAGGGCACTGCCGTTAAGTGTATGCGCCAATTGGGTCTTTTTTTCACCCTCCTCACGAAAACGGAGTTTCAAACGATTACTCTGGAAAGTTTCAAAGTTGCTGACTGAACTCACTTCAAGCCATCGCTCCTGAGCACCTGAATATACTTCAAAGTCGAAGGTTAGTGCCGATGCAAAACTCATATCGCCACCACACAGGCGCATGATGCGCCATGGTAAGCCGAGTTTTTCAACCAGACTCTGCACGTGGTTCACCATTTCATCTAAAACAACGTATGATTTTTCGGGATGAGCCACCTGCACAATCTCCACCTTATCGAACTGATGTAAGCGGTTCAAACCGCGAACATCCTTACCGTATGAACCGGCTTCGCGACGAAAACAGGCTGAATAGGCACAGTTACGTACCGGCAATTGATTGCCATCTAAAATTACATCCCTGTAAATATTGGTCACGGGAACTTCTGCCGTAGGAATGAGATATAAATTATCGGCTGTAACATGGTACATCTGTCCCTCCTTATCGGGAAGCTGACCGGTACCGAAGCCTGAATCTTCATTCACCATCAGTGGAGGCATCACCTCTTCGTAACCTGCTGCAATGGCTTCATCCAGGAAAAAAGCTATGAGTGCACGTTGTAAACGTGCTCCATGACCTTTGTAAACAGGAAAACCGGCTCCGGTAAGCTTTACACCCAGTTCAAAATCAATCAGATTGAACTTTTTTGCCAGCTCCCAATGTGGCAGAGCTTCTGTCAATTGAGGTATGAGACCACCTTCGCGCACTTTGATGTTATCATCGGCGCTTTTTCCCGCCGGAACAGATGGATGGGGAAGGTTGGGCAACTGCACAACCAGGTTTTGCAACTCTGTTTCGATGGAATCTTGCTGAGTTGTCAGGTTTTTAATCTGCTCTTTTAATCCGGCAGTTGTCTCTTTGGCCTGATTGGCCTCTTCCGCCTTTCCCTCTTTAAAAAGTTGTCCGATGGATTTTGACAACCGGTTCATTTCGGCCTGAAGGTTGTCGGCCTCAGTCTGGGTTGACTTGCGTTTGTTGTCAAGTTCGATGATTTGATCAACAATATTGACGGCGTCAAAGTTTTTAATCTTTAAGCGCTCTATGACTTCCTGTTTGTTGTCCTGAATTTGTTTCAGCGTAAGCATAAAGTTATATCTGTATAAGATGCGACAAAATAAAAATCTCCTGTATCTGTTACGAAAGTAACAAAAACAGGAGACATTTTAAGTTTTTTCTGTTGTTACTTATTCGGCAGCAACAGGCTCAACGGATACAAAAGAACGATTGTCTTTTCTTTTACGGAAAACTACGTTCCCCTCAACAAGGGCAAACAAAGTATCGTCCTTACCAATTCCTACGTTATCGCCGGGGTGGTGCTTGGTACCACGCTGACGTACGATGATGCTCCCGGCTTTGGCGAATTGTCCGCCAAAGATTTTTACACCCAGTCGCTTGCTTTCTGATTCGCGACCGTTCTTGGAACTACCTACTCCTTTCTTATGTGCCATATCACATTAATTTTTTAATTAACCAATCTGGATGTCTTCAATCTGAATTTGACTCAGGTACTGACGGTGACCGTTTTTCTTCTTGTACCCTTTACGTCTCTTTTTCTTAAATACGATAACTTTATCGCCTTTAAGGTGAGAAAGAACTTTAGCAGTTACTTTTGCTCCTTCAACAACAGGGGCGCCAATTTTTACGCCGCTTTCGTCTTCAACTAAAAGAACTTCATCAAACTCAACCGAAGCACCTTCATCAGCACTCAAACGGTGTACAAATACCTTTCGGTCTTTTTCTACTTTAAATTGCTGACCTGCAATAGTTACAATTGCGTACATCATTCATTATTTTTCTGTTACTTTCCGGAGGTGGACAAATTCACTCACTGATTGCCTCTTCTAACCCCGCGAAATTGATTCGGACTGCAAAATTAGACAAATTTATTGTGTTAACAAACAAATTATCAGAGATATTTTATAAAAATCAAATGCTTTTATATGATTCCTTTTGTTGGAGGATAAAATTAAAGAATTCCTCGCATCCGGAATAATGTTTCAATATTGGGGAATCGGCAAGAAATTGTGGAGGATCCTCCACAATTTTAACTTAGTCTAAAAAAAGGTCTTTCCATAGGATTAATCACATTTACTACCACATATAAAGAGCTGTAGCATCTATGTGGAAATTTCTATTCTACTTTTTGGCACGCTGTTTTCTTACCTAATCAGTAATTCTTTAATGTTTAACTTAAAACATTTACGTCATGAAAAACGCAGGAATTATATTACTCGCCATTATTACTATGTTAGTATCCCCTTCTTTTGTTCAGGCACAGGAAGTAAATACCGGAATTAAAGGAGGTTTTACTCTAAGCAATCTTTACATCGACCGCGATGAACTCAACGATGAAAATTCACGGGTTGGTCTTCACCTTGGTTTCTTTAGTCAGATTCTGCTTGGTGAAACGATTGGACTCCAACCTGAGTTTTTGTTTACCACAAAAGGGACAGAAGGCAGGTACGATGGGTTCGTCAATCAAACAGTAAACTTCAACATCAACTACATTGACATTCCCATTCTGGCGGTACTGAAACCAATTGAAATTTTGGAAATTCATGCCGGACCGTATATTGGATTTATGCTGAACAGTAATATAAAATATTCGGGAGCCATTGAAGGCGAAGAGAGTCTAGATAGAGAC
Organism: Alkalitalea saponilacus; assembly: GCF_900168165.1. Lineage (GTDB taxonomy): Bacteria > Bacteroidota > Bacteroidia > Bacteroidales > Marinilabiliaceae > Natronoflexus > Natronoflexus saponilacus. The sequence continues at coordinate 136,466 of NZ_FUYV01000001.1, read as the reverse complement.
CATTTTAAAACGATGGATTATGGATTGGCGGCAGGATTCGCGCTGAATTTTGGAAATATTGAGGCAGGAGCACGCTACAATATTGGCCTGCAGGAGTTGGCAGACAGCAATGTTAGTCGATCTCTATTAGGGGATAGCAAGCATTCTTATGGTCAGCTTTTTATTGCCATTAAATTATAGCGTGACCGATTAGTCATTTCTATGTAGTCAGAGGTTAGATAAAACCAGGAGGAGTCCTGGTTTTGCTCAAGTGGTAATTGTTTAATTCGATAAAACACTTGGGGACTGAACATATACCAGATAAACGAGGATATTAAAGGCTGTTTTTTAGTAGCAATAATAATTTTGCCTTATGAGTCATTTGGTCGTAAATTGTAATGAGGTCATTGCTATTAAACCTAAAAAACAAAATTATGCTAATCCGAATCCTCAGTCTGATCGTTCTAATTATGTCGATCGCCACAGTCGCGAGCAGTCAAAAACAGCCAACCCCATACCCGGACGCTGTTTTGATGTATCCCGAACAGGAAAACACTTTACTCTCAAAAGACTCTTACGAAACAGTTAAATCTTTTTACTCAAAAGAGGCTGGATCTCCACGAACCGAAGACGGTGATGCTTCGTCTGGTAATTTTGCATTCTTTATGTATAAAAGAAGCCTCCCTGACGATTTAGGTGTCTCAATTTCTTCCGGCAGAGGCAGATCAACTGTTACAGGTGACATATTTAACAGGCTAAAAGGTTTTGAAGTGCAAGGAATAATCACGAATGATCAGTTGATGGAAATTAAAGAGGAATACAGCTTTTTGAAAAACTGTTACTATGCATACAAACCGGATGATAAGGGTGTTTTAACACCTGAAGATCGAATCATATTCAGGAAATACGAGAAAAAAACAGGTTTGGGATGGACTGAACCGGTTAATCAGGACGAAATAATGAGACAGATTGAGGCATTAATGTCATCCGGACGTGTTGCTGAAGGTTTGGAATTGGCTCAAAAGATGAAGGATGACATGTCAAGAGGGATGGAGATCAGATCAAATGAGGAGGCTGTTAAAATGTGGATTAAGTGTTTGGACGAAATATCAGAGAAAGCCTATAAAACAATGATTATAATTTCTATGTAGCATGAATATCCCGGAGAGGTTTATCACTCTAGAGTTTATAATCATCATATATTTTAAATATTATGTTACTTTTATGAATTGTAAACAATTAAATATCTTAACCATGAAAAAAATGATTTCTTTACTGGTGGTTGTAGTTTTTGCTATTACTAACATGAGCGCCCAAAATGATGCAGAAAAGCTAACTGCGCTTCTCGATGGGGTGCTTGATTTAAGCGAAGCATCTATTACTGAAAACACAACAGTCCCTGTCATCAGTCAACTGGCAGCACAGCAGGCTGAAACAACCATTGAATTAACGAAGGAGAATATTTCGGAGGCCTTTACAAAAGGAATGGATTATGCCAATGCTCTCATTATTGTTGGACAGCATACCATTGTTAAAATTACCAACTGGAGCGACTGTGTTGCTTCCGGCTCCTGGGATGCTTGTATGCCAAAAGGTGAAGGTCTTATCCGGAGAGGAAGTTATACCGAGAGTAACGACTATATTAACAATATTATAGGTGTGCCGGATGCTCAAACCAGAACACTGTATCTGTTTAAATAAGCATCAAAAAAGAATTTGGTTTAAATGAATCTCTGCCCTTTAATAAGTGCAGAGATTCCTTTTTTCCTGCCAATGGAGCGTATAAATAGGTCGAAAATGCACATCTATTAATCACCCCGTTTCGAAGAAATATTGTTACTACTTAGATAGACTTCCAGACTTAAAAGAAGTAGGCAATGTCAACTTAGTTAAATAATATTTCCCATAAAGAGTAGAGATTGAATCGACTCTTTCATGCAAAAACTGTTCATACGGGGAATCATCCAGGCCATATACGAAAGCTCTGCGTGAGTAAATTGAAGGTCGATTTAAACAATCGGTATAAACCTCACGGCCTTCTATTAAAGCATTAACTATAATATCATCTAAGGCTAAATCACTCTCATCCATTTGCATTCCGTTTATGATGTTTTCAACATGTTCGCCTGTGGAATATGCCACTCTGCCAATAATTAACCAATGGTCAACAACTAAATACAGAGGCGGATTATCATTATCTATGTTTGATATAATATGATTGCTCACCATGAATTCACTTTCCTTAAAATATTTATTCAAAGGAACTATCCCAACGGTAAGGTTCCAGATTAACACCCCAAAACCAATTTTTAAAATATCAAACCTATTATTTACAGCAATTGGGCCAAATATCATTGCTAGCAGAAACGGCAGCATTACCATAAACTCAGCATTACCATGAGAAATGAAAGCAAAAGTCAGATGAAGTGTAAAAACAAATAAATGAGTCAAAACCACTGTGCCAAACAAATCTCGGAACTTAAACCGAAAGCTCTTTAAAGCATAAAAAAAGCCAATAATTAAAACAGTTAGCCCTACTACCATTCCAAACAAATACATTGAACTCAACGTCAATAAATTTGGAATATATCCGTGCACCTGAACAAAAGTCCTTATAAAACTTATGGGTGTCAGAATAAAATTAATCCACCCCATTTCTGTGTTAACCCGTGAATAGTTATAATAATCATGTAAAATAAACTCAAAGAAAGAATTAATTGTTAGACTTATATCATACTCCCAAACCATTACCAGAGCATAAACCATGGGAACCATCAAAGCCGGAATAAAATAATATAACAAAATCCGGTTTAATCGCTTGTAGTAGAACAAGCCACCAAACAAACCAAGCCACCAAAAGAAGTGAATTTGGTGAATTAATGCGGCAAAAGCCGCCAGAAAACCGGCAACCCAAACCATTTTGACCTGTCCTGTTTTCAGGTAGGTATTCAGAGCCAGACTGGCAGCCATGGAAGCAACAATTGGCATCAGGTATGTCTCATTTTCTGTTGCAAAACGCATAACACCCCAGGAAGCACCTACAAAAATCAACCAGGCAATTCGATTAATCAAATTGACATTTGATTGTTTTAGGAAAATATCCAAAATATAGAGAGACAGGAAAGCACATACAGCATTCATTATTATTAATGCAGAAAGCACATCACCGATGCCAAGCAAGGATGCTAACTTTACCCAATACCAACCAATCAGGTTATAAAGCAGATGATGATGCAGAAATAAATCACGTCCTTCTTTTATTTGGGTCGCATAGCTATATGCATCCAATGTGCTGCTGTAAACGGGGAATATTAAATATAAAACGAAAAAAAGGAAGCAGACAATGGTGGAAAAATATCCATAATGGGATCGGCTTAAGTAATTTGATGACATATTTATATATTTACATTTTGAGAATCTGCCCGAAATGAGCATCTCAAATATACAAAAAGTCCGGATTATCATTCTGCACAAAGATGGATTAAAATCCATTCTTAGAAAACAGATGCGAGCATACGGCTCTTAAAAACACTATATAATGCAATTTTCTTATGTTCCGTAGGAACGTTTAATTTTATAAAGCCGGATTTTAATCCGGTTAAAATGCAAACTTAAAGAGTTTTTGATTTCTGTAGGAACGACTCAATTTAATGCATATAAGTTCATTTAAGCCCTTCACTCTCCGTAGTTTTCTCTGTTCAGCAAAGTTTGTTGCTTCCTCACTGTTGTCTCCATAGTTTCAAGGCTATAATAACTAAAACATAACATATTTTGCAGCTCGACCGCTCGGCTGTATTGGTAAACATCCAGCATGTTTTAATATATACCACATCGAACTGCGTTTCTCATCAAAGGGAAAACTTTGATCGTAAAAAAACTGGCTTAAACGTGGTAAATAGCTTGATGATAAATAAATTCTTTACTATTTTTGATGTAAGGTTAATTATCAGATTCAGAACATGATAATTGCCGACATACAAGCAATGAATCAAACATTAAATACTTTTCTGATGAAACAACTTACTTTAAATATAAAAGATAATAAATTCGATACCTTTTTAAAATTCATTAAAACACTGGATTACGTGGAAGTGCCGGAAGTTGATAAAAAAGCACTGAGCGAACTTCAAGGCAGCCTGAACCAGGTAAAATTGATGCAGGAAGGTAAAATTGAAAAACAATCGGCTGAAGATTTCTTAAATGAGTTATAGCGTATACCCAACCCCCGATTTTAAAAAGTTTTTCAAGAAGCTTGCTAAAAAACATACTTCTTTAAAAGCCGATTTACAGGGACTTACCAAAATCCTGAAGAAACAACCGGATTCCGGTTTAAACCTTGGTCACGGCATTCATAAAATACGTATGGCAATTACCTCAAAAGGTAAAGGCAAATCCGGTGGAGCAAGGGTTATCAACTATCTTGTAACCGAAGACAACGAGGTTTATCTGGTTTACATTTACGACAAGAGTCAACTCGAAAATATCACAAAAGAACAAATTATGGAACTACTTAAAAAAGCGGGGCTTATAAAGTAAAAAAGCCCAAACTTGTCGGGCTTTTATTCTTATTTCTTCTTTAAGTTAATTACTACCCCATCTGTACAACAAGATTTGTACTTCTTAGTATTTGTTTCATATCCCTCTTTCTTAAATGAAAGAGATGGCAGCCAGGCCATTTTGCATTCCGACGTTTCGGAAATGGCATAGTAAATATAGTGAAGTTTTTGGAGTTCAGTAGGAACGTCTAATTTTATAAAGCCGGATTTTAATCCGGTTAAAATGCAAACTTAAAGAGTTTTTGATTTCTGTAGGAACGACTCAATTTAATGCATATAAGTTCATTTAAGCCCTTCACTCTCCGTAGTTTTCTCTGTTCAGCAAAGTTTGTTGCTTCCTCACTGTTTTCTCCATAGTTTCAAGCCTATAATAACTAAAACATAACATATTTTGCAGCTCGACCGCTCGGCTGTATTGGTAAAACAAGCGGCAGAAACGAGCAGCAAACTACCGGATGAAATTCGACGAAGTTGAAAACCTCGCCTTTAGATTTGTATCGTATGGGAGCTTTTGTCTTTAACTACCAATTTGGTAATTTGCCTTAGGATGCTGATGTTTACTTAAACCCATTTTTTTTGTATTTTTGTAAATACAATTTATAGTATTAAGAATACATTTATGATGTTCGGGGATACTAAAAGGAGAAAAAGTACAGGACGACTCTACTTTAAAAGAAGTCGGAATTTCTGCTCCTGTGAATGGGATGAACGAAAAAAGCGGGATAAGACCTCCTGTTGAAGCAGCTGTTATCATCAATGGCTTGGATTCAACATGGATTTAGCACTTAAAAAGCATATAGAAGACCCAGATGCAAAGGGCGAAAAGGCATTTCTTTTAAAATGCAATATTCTAAGAAATGTAGTTGTTAAACCTAAATGAATAACATGAACATTCAAGCCGAAAAAGCGATTATTATAGAGCAGTTTAAGCAGGTAAACGATGTCGATCTGATTCATGCGATAAAAAACATGCTCAATTATGCTTTAAAGAAAGAAAATAAAAGCATTGATATACCGGAAGCCCACCAAAAACTGGTAATGGAACGTTTTGACAAGGTGCGCAAAGACCCCGGCAGGCTTTTGGATTGGGACGAAGCAAAAAAAACACTGAAAGCCTGATGAAAAAGTACAAAATAAAAATTGAACCTGAAGCCCTTGCTTGCCGACATACAGGAAATTACAGATTGGTACAAAGAAGCACAGGCAGGACTTGGCAAAAGGTTTCAGAAAACAGCAATCTAGCATATAAACTCTCTTAGTAAAGCCCCTCATATTTACGCCATCCGTTACAAAGAAATACGTTGTGTGTTGGTTAAGAAATTCCCATACATGGTTCATTTCTATATTAACGATGATAATAATACGGTTGAAGTTTTAGCTGTAATCAGTACTGACCGTAACCCAAAAATCTGGCAGGAAAAAACAAGTAAATACAAACACCCAGTTTGATGCAAATTCCTTGGTTAACCAAGCGACAGAGCCGAGCAAACGCTTGGTATACCAAGAATTGAAAATCGACGAAGTCAATGGCAGCTAAAAACTGCCGGTTAAGATTCAACGAAGTTGAAAACTTCGCCGAGCGGGGTGTGCTAAACCACCTAATTAACATCTAGTTTACTTAAGCCAATCAGCATCAAAAGGATAAAATAAAAACATTATCCTATCTTTATTAACAATGGTATCATTACGTACATTCGAAGAATAAATTCGTTCAAGTGTGGTGCTATTATGTATTACGAAAACATATTTTAATATATCGAAAGACCATGGGCCATATTGCGCAACCGTATTTACAGTTATTGTATCATTAACTACATTATAATTCCCTGTTCGCATTTTAGAATAAAATTCGTGAAACCCAGCAACAATCTGGTTGTGTGAATAATATTTTCCAAGCCTACCTTTAAACTCATTCCTATCTGTTATAATAAAGGGTCGGCACAAATAATCATCGCAAAGCCCAAAATAATAACCATCAATTCTTATCAGAGTATCTATACCATTATACTCTCGGGGGAAGTCCCGGGTAATGCTTCGCATCTCGCGATAATTGGCGCAGGAATACAAAAAGCATAACAAAAGTAGAAATATTAAATACCGCATAATTTGTTTAATATAATGAATAAGGATTATAATAACCTGAAAAGCCCCAAGGTTCATTATATACACCGTAAGGAGTTATAAAAAGTGGCGAACCTGATTTTATTAAATGTACTCCATTTTGGAAAATATCTTGCACAGCAGGATGATTGATACCTGCTCTTGAGACAAAATGTTTTCCATGACGTACCCCAACCCAAGCAGGACTGGAGTAAACCCGGCCATCAGCATAGGTGCCTGCTTCGGGTCTTGCAAGAAGGCCAAACTTGCGATAAAACCTGCTAAAATATGACTCGTCACGGTCGGCGTTCCTATCTGGGCTATTTGTATATACCGATTTCCCAATTAATAACCCACCAATTTCTAGTTCTGCAGCCGATGTTCTCAATCTATCATATTTATCACCCAATACAGGCCAAAAGTCGTTTTCAATGCGTAGGCTACCACCTGGGGCAAAAGCCTGAACACCTCCAACTCTCTGCGCATGAACACCTGTATATTGAGTAGAATACATCCCAAGCCCCCATCCTTTATATTTAACGCTACCACCCATACTAAATTCACTATATCCAGAACCTCGTCCAAATCCAAATCCAAATTCCATCTCACCCACAGGAATTGATGAGCCTACATTATAACCCCATCCATTTCCCTCTCCACCATATTCTGCATATGCGCTAACGTATCCAATGTCTGCATATCCATAGCCATAACCTCCTTGATAACCAACGCCAAAACCACCTGATGGAATTCCATTTTTATCGGCCCATCGGGCAAACTGATTTAGCCCATCCCAAGCACCATACCATTGTTTTTCAGCCCAACGACCAAATTATTTAAAGAACTCCCCACTCGGGTCCGTATAAATCAGCGGATTATTATAACAATACGCATACCTGTTATAATTAAACCAATTCCCCGGAGCCTGAATAAACGGGTCGGGACTCAGGAATTGAGCCATGAGCGGATCATACATCCGGCCATTCATGTTAATCAGGCCGAAATCGTCCAGATGTTCGTGCATGGTGTAGCCACGTGAGAACAGCAGGCTGGTGCGGTTGTCGGGTTGTGACCAATCACTCGGGTTGCGACGTGCGCCCCACGGGTCGTAGGCGTAGCGTTCTACTACCTGCCCTGCTTCGTTGGCCACTGCCAACAGGTTGCCCTGGTAATCGGAATAGGTATAGTATAGATTTTCCTGACCATTGGAGTAATCCATGATGGCTGACAGGCCATTTTGCACTCCGACGTTTCGGAAATGACATAGTAAATATAGTGAAGTTTTTGGAGTAGGGATTTTGGCATGGGTGGTTTTTTCCGTCGAGTTAAAGTCATTTGACTAATACATCTTCCAGATGGTCAAAACTATTGTGAGATACTAACATAAATCTGGTGCATTTCGTATCTTTGCCTTAGATTATTATAATTCTTTAATGAACTGATTCATTGAAACTATAATAGCCACAGAATAATGAGAACTATAACTGTAGAGATAAAAAATGATATAGCATTAACTTTTCTGCATAACCTGAAAAGCATGCACGTCCTTCGGGTTATAGACGATAAAACCACAACGTCTAAACAAAAACTCTCGGAACGTTTCGCCGGATGCCTGTCGAAAGAAAGAACGGAAGAAATGCAAAAAGAACTAACCCAAATGCGCAATGAATGGGAAAGAGATACTTATTAAAAAAATGAAGCTATGAATTTGCAATATATTACTGATACCAAAGGGCATAAAAGCGCGGTACTCCTTCCCCTGAAGGACTGGGAACAAATACAAAAAGACCTTGACGAACTGGAACGTTTAAGGAACAAAAAACTGTTCATGACCGAGCTGGCTGAAGCTGTTGAAGAAATGAAGCTGATTAAAGAGGGCAAGAAACAAGCCCGTAACGCCGAAGATTTTCTCAATGAGCTTTAATGTTAAATCCATATCCGTTTTTGAACGCCAGGCCAAACGCCTGATGAAAAAATTTCCATCGCTCAAAAAGGAAATTCAGGAACTCATAAAAGGACTAAAGGAAGAACCCGGAAAAGGCGCTTCCATTGGTCATAACTGCTATAAAATACGCCTTGCCATCGCCAGCAAGGGCAAAGGTAAAAGCACCGGGGCAAGGGTTATTACCCATTTTGTATTTAAAGATGATACCGTTTACCTTATCTCCATTTACGACAAATCGGACATTGAAAACCTTACCGATAAAGAAATTCTGGAACTTATTAAACTTATTCCATAAAAATGCCCGGTCTCCCGAGGCTTTAAATTTTATTCTCCGTTGGCGCGAGTTTGTTCCTCGTGTCCTTTTCACCATTAATTCTCACCGTTGCCGAGGAGCGAAGTTAGACACTGTCAATTTTAAATACACTTGCACTACATTTCAACGGTTCATTGCTAATCCGGACTTTGATTTTGCCCCGATTACAAATCATGAGTGGTCGAAAGATCAATTTTAGGTTAAGTTTGTCATTTTTCCATTTTATTTTATGATTGTGGAATCAATGGAGCTATTCTATCTTATTTTTTATGGAACTGAAAAGCGACTGAAATATTCCTTCTTCATAAGCTCTGGATTCCCTCCACATTCTTTAACAATAACTGCCACTAAAGTTTGCCATAGTTCTATTGTAAATCTACGTTTTGCAGTTTTATAACCTAATCCATTTTGTTTTTTATACAAAAGCAAAAGCATTGAAGCTATCAATGTCATATACAAAACCACCTTTATTCCATTTTCACTTACTGAGATAAAATGACTTGCATTGAGTTCTTGTTTTATAAATCTAAAGAACACTTCTATTTCCCATCTCTGTTTATATATTTCAGCTATTTCCTTTGGTTCGAGTTCTAAGTCGTTGGTAATAAAGTAAAAAACATCTTCCGTTTTTCGTTTGCTTGCCTTTTTCCCGGGAAGATGCTCTTCTTTTTTTATTTTGCGTTTAGCAATTATAAGCCGATAGCATTGGTCATAGTCAAAAGCACACTTACCACTTAAATTTACTACCTGACTACTTAATAAGTAGAGTTCATCTAAATCTTTTTGATTTTCAGAGAGTTCTTCTGACTCTACGATATGAAAACGCCGGTTGGTTTTTAAGCGTCCAACAAATCGGATGTCCTTTGTATTGAAATTAGCAAAAGCTTTTGTTGCAGCCACACCTCTGTCAAAGGTATAGATATTAAGGTGGGAATCTGTTTTGCTTGCATCATTGAGGATCAATTCCGGTATGGCAATATCTTCACTAGTATATTGAGGATCTGTAAATAGTTTAACATTACATGCAGTTAATCCATCAAAAGCCATAGTTAACTTTACCTGCTTAACTTTTTCCCCTCCATTAGTTCTCGCATTCCCTGGTGATAAGCCCTGTGTAAGTTTATTGCACGTTTCAGCCACCATACTGCTGTCAACTCGGATAACTTTATATTTTTGTTGTTCACTGGGAGAGAAATATTTAGAAAATTCAAGGTAGATTTGCTCATATGCCAATCGAAAAAAATCGGAGTCAATTACCGAAAGGCGTGTTGAAATTGAACTCCTGGAGATTTTCATATCTGATGCATAAGAGAACATTGTTTTGAATAGATCACTTTCAAAGAGATCTTCTAATACACGCTGACTTGTCCTTTCTGTTGTTAAAATACCATATAACAACAAGTTAAAGATTCTTTCTCCGAATAGAACCTTAGCGCAATAATCAACTTTAGTGTCTTTAGCTAACCTAAATAGTAAATCCTCAGGGATCAGTTCTAGGATTTTCTGAATTCTAACCTTATGATCTTTAAATAATGCCATTCTACATCTTTTTTGCAAAATTACAGATGTAGTTTAAAATAATCACTAATTTAATGCGTTAGTTATCAACTTTATACAACATTTTCTGTTGATAAAGTGGCCTAGTTTTTTGTTTTCATTTTTTATACTTAAAATGGTTATAAAATCTTTCGACCACTTATGATTACAAATCGGCGCGAACGGTGAAATCTATAGATGGATGAAATTTTGAACCTTTTTTAGGAGGCATCAGTCGGGGGCCATATGAACTGCTAATATAATTATTGACAGATGTCGAATTGTTGGTGATTGGGTTACGTGCGTTTTGAGCATTCAATCCAATATTCATGAGGAACAAACTCAAAACCAAAATATATACTATTATACCTTTCATAGATTACCTGGAATTTGGGAAATGGGAGTTTAGGAAATAAAAATCAGTAATTGTCGGACTATATTTAAAAAGAGAATGTTTCAAATTCGCTGTTTAACCGGACATCTTCTAATCCATCCAGAAACACACTTATGGTGTTATCATTATTTAACACAGCACTTAACCTATACCCTATAACCGTGCTTTGAACAATAGCTTTTCGAATAAGCTCCCCGCGGAGATTGTGCTCACTTAATACTGTTCTGATTTCTCCATTTATGCGAACTGTTGAGCTATTCAAAATTCTATCTTCAGAATTATCAATAAAACATCCTGTTCTGAAGTTCATAAGTTCACCATTTACTTCAAATGGCCTGATTGAACTTATGAAATCTCCAGTCAAATTATCAAATATTATATATCTCTCTCTACCTTTTCTAAACAACAAATAATTGCCATTTGGGGACAAAGCAGTATCCCAATTTCCACCTAAAATTTCTGGATTGCTCCACAATAACGTACCCGCTGAATTAAATGATTGCAGCCCGGGATAATTAGTTGAAGTTAGTGCTACATGACTTCCATCCTGAGAAACAGAAGACAGAGAGGATTGTATATCAACCGGTTGTTCCCATGAAGTGTTATTTTCCATATTGAAATATCCAAAAAAACGTATCTGGTCATTATCTTTTTCATTTTTTAGATAATACACTCCATTGTCATTTGTTGCAGCATAGTTCCCCACATCAGGAACAGATTTTAGCTGGTTCCCTTTTGAATCAAGAACTTTTAATTCTGAATAATCATTTTCACTAAGATAGGTATATTCGTAGATCATGACATGGGAGTATTTACCGTCATCGCTAATTGACGCTCTTAACACCTTGTAATCTAACTCTTTGCTGTATATCAAAACGCCGTCATCGGTAAATAATTCAATTTTACTTACAGCCTTATCAGAACCGGTTGAAGATTTCAATATCTCAGGGTCAAGAACCTCAACATTTGTAGCCTTAGCCAGAAACTTGCCATTACTGGATTTAAATACTACTGGATGTTCCTTTATGCCCTGGTTCGTTGATTTTAATTCGTTATCGACATTAACATTAAGTCCCTTCCAGCTTAAGGGAATATCATCTATAGTGACTGAAATGCCATTAAGATTAACCGTTTGAGCTGTAATTGGGAGTAACATAGCCTGGATAATGAGCCATGATGCTACTAATAAGAAATTTACAATATGTGTTTTCATAAAAGCTTGGAGTTTTCTAATGTTAGGAATTAAAAACTATTCAATAACTCTTTTAAGTTATTGATTTCATTCTGTTGTTCAAGTAGTGCTTTCTGGTGATCAATCACATACAGCGTTAGCTCCTCAATTTTCTGAAGTAAAAGTTTATTCATTTCGGCCAAATCCACTCCATTAGCATCGGTGTAAACCTGATTCTTTTTTCCCGATGATGTGTTCATTTCCAGATTAAAGCCGCCAGCCGTGCCGCTCACACCGTCCTGTAGAGTTACCAATACGCTATCTATTCCCTGACGGCTACCGGTGTTTATTACCACTCCTTCTACCACGGTAGTATATGTACTCTCTTTGCAACCGGTTCCCATGAGGAGCAGGATGAGGGTGGTTATGGTTAGTGCGATTAGTATCTGTTTCATGGCAATGGTAGTGCTATTGCCGGGATAAACACGGCAGAATTAGTAATATATGGTATCCCGATATGTCTCGAACGCTTTGATATAGACGCTGTCGATGCGAGAATGAAACGTATTGTCACGATTTAGCTCTATGTAGTACCTGCGATATTTGTCACCAATACTCCATACTCCATTTCGATAGGGAGCAAATGGACCCACGCCATTAAATGTTCTTATAAACTTATTAATATCACTTAAAGTATCAAGCTTTTCATAAGGAAGATCGTTAAACCGAACCACATCACCCCCAGTTGCTTCTTTGCTGAAAAGAACTGGTGCAAAACTTGCCTCCGCACTCATCTCAATTACAACATCCCCTGTGTACCCAGTGGGGAAAGAAAGCTGTGAACCCATAACATTCTCACGGTCGCTAAGATAGAATGCATACCCCTTCTTACCCACGTTGAGCCAGGGGCGATGCTCACCTGTAAGCTCCACACGAAACGCACCGTTGGCATCGGTGTAAACCTGATTCTTTTTTCCCGATGATGTGTTCATATCCAGATTAAAGCCACCAGCCGTGCCGCTCACACCGTCCTGTAGAGTTACCAATACGCTATCTATACCCTGACGGCTACCGGTGTTTATAACCACTCCTTCTACCACGGTAGTATATGTACTCTCTTTGCAACCGGTTCCCATGAGGAGCAGGATGAGGGTGGTTATTATTAGAGAGCTTATTTTTAGTTTCATATGGCAGTCAGTCAGGGTTAAACAATATCATCTTATACACAAAAATATTAAAATATTCAATCAAGCAAAACATTATCGCAAAATCTAATTTGTTGTTTATTCCAAAGAACAAAACTTCAATTTAAAATCATTCTAAAAAACACATCCGCTTTCGAAAACTTTCAGTAAATTTGCAACATGGTTGCAAATTTAGACTATATCAACAGCATACTAAGAAATAACAAACTGAATGTTACCGAAATACGGCAACAAATTCTTGATATTCTTTTGCAACCGGCCATGGCTTTAACCCAAAAAGAGATGGAGGAATTGCTGACTCAACGGATGAATTCAGTGGACAGAGTGACGCTATACCGTAACATTAAAACCCTGATGCAAAAGAAACTGATACATCAGATTATCGTTGGAACCAACTCCGTAAAATATAAACTGGCTGGAAATCACAAAACCGGTAATCATCCGCATTTTCAGTGTGAATTGTGCAACCGTTTGGTTTGTATGCCGCACCTTCAGGTTCAGTCAGAACATCTTCCTGAGGGATTTGTTATGAAATCAAGCAGCCTGATTATTGAAGGGGTGTGTGCGAGTTGTAATGGGAAGGTTTGAGGTTTAATGGTTAAGGTTTTGGGTTGATGGTTTATAGTTATGAAAGATACGTGCGGGATGAGGGTTCCACTTTTAGGAGGTTAGGGGGCAAGCGATGGGGATTGAAGTTCAATGTTTAAAGTTCTGGGTTGATAGTTGATGGTTTATAGTTGGAATTTAGTTGATGAACTAATTATATAAAAAAGTCACTGATTTATTAAAATACGAACAATCATTAAAGTATGAAAAATAAAATACTCTTAATAATATTAGCTGGTTTTTTAATGGCCGGATGTAAGACCGAACGCACTGCTGATGTGGTTTCAGTGAGTATATTACCACAAAAGTTCTTTATTGACCAACTCACAGGGGAATCTCTGGATGTTAACGTTATGATTCCTCCGGGGGCCAGCCATGCCACCTACTCTCCTACCCCGCAACAATACAGAAAACTTTCCGACTCCCGTTTGTATCTGGGAATTGGTCATTTGGGATATGAACAAGCCTGGACACCAAGGCTAAAGGAGCTAAATCCTGAAATGGCTCTCTTTACTCTATCGGATTTAGTGGAGCCAATTTATGGCACCTGCGATCATTCACATGACCACGGACACCATCATCACCACCACCATGGGGTTGACCCGCACATCTGGCTTTCGCCAAAAGTAATGCTGGAACTTTTGCCTCATATAAAAGAGGCTCTCATGGAAGCCTATCCCGAATTATCGGAAACCATCAGCAATAATTACCCTCAACTATATAGTCGTGTTGAATCCATACACCACGAGATGGAACAAGTAGCCGCCAGTGTTACTCAACGATCTTTTATGATCTTTCATCCGGCTCTCACCTACCTTGCCCGTGATTACGGATTGGAACAGGTATCCATTGAAGTGGATGGAAAAGAACCTTCCCCGGCAATGCTTGCATCAACCATTTCACAGGCAAAAGCGAAATCCATCCCTGTAATATTCATACAAGAAGAATACGATATTCGTAACGCCAAAATGGTGAGTGAATCAACAGGCATGAAAGTGGCACAGATCAATCCTTTGGCATACGATTGGGTTGAATCGATGCAGCATATTATGAATCTATTCAGAAAGCATTTATAGAAAAACTGATACATGAGTAATTTACTTGCCAGGCTTGACAACATCACCGCAGGCTACAATGGCGAACCGGTTCTAAAAGGGGTATCTCTTGATATAAGGGAAAATGATTTTATTGGAATCATTGGACCCAATGGTGGTGGAAAAACCACCATGCTGAAGGTTTTGCTGGGAATCTTGGAGCCATTTCGCGGAAGAGTTGATTTTCCCGGAGGGAAAATTAACATAGGGTATTTGCCACAGGCCTCACAAATAGACCGAAGTTTTCCCATTTCGGTTAAAGAGGTTGTGGAAGCCGGTTTAAAGCCAATTCGCGCATGGAGTCACCATCTTTCGAAAGCACAAAAAGAGTCTGCCTATAAATTACTGACAGAGGCAGGCATGGAGAGATATTACAAAAAACCAATTGGGGAGCTTTCGGGTGGACAGTTGCAAAAGGTTTTGCTTTGCCGTGCCATCGTAAGCAATCCGGCACTTTTGGTTTTGGATGAACCAAACACATACGTTGATAAGCATTTTGAAAGTGAACTTCATCAATGGCTGAAAAAACTCAATAAAAACATGGCCATTGTGCTGGTTTCCCACGATGTGGGAACCATTCCCTCACTGGTAAAATCCATTGCCTGCGTTAACGGAACACTCCATTATCACCCGTCCAACCAACTCACAACAGAATTGCTCAAAGTTTATGATTGTCCAATTGACCTCATCTCCCACGGACATGTTCCTCACAGGGTTTTAAAAAATCATTAGAAATGACTGATTTTATTTCACTATTTCAATATACATTTTTTCAAAATGCACTGATTGCCTCGGTGCTGATCAGCATTTTGGCAGCTATGATCGGTACATATATCGTCTCCCGAAAGATTGTCTTTATAAGTGGGGGTATCACCCATGCTTCATTTGGAGGTATTGGTATCGCCTATTTTCTTGGATTAAACCCTTTTCTTGGAGCGGCTATTTTTGCCATCCTTACCGGAACAAGTATTGAGTGGATTTCAAGCAAAGGGAAAGTTCGGGAAGACAGTGCCATTGCCATTCTCTGGTCGTTGGGTATGGCTTTAGGAATCATATTTGTGTTTATGACTCCCGGTTACACACCGAATCTTATGAGTTTCCTGTTTGGAAGCATCTTATCTGTGGGAAAATCCGACATCGCCATCATGCTGATAATTACATTTTTTACTGCCCTGTTCTTTCTGGTTTGGTACCGGCCAATTATATACTCTGCTTTCGACCCTGAATTCTCGAAAATAAACGGCGTTCCCGTCGCTTTTTTCAGGTATGCCATGGCAGTGCTTGTGGCACTTGCCATTGTGGTGAGTATCCGTGCAATGGGAATCATTCTGGTGCTTAGCTTGTTTACCATTCCGCAATCCACCGCCATGTTATTCACCAACAGTTTTAAACGGATCATTCCGTTATCAATCCTTTTTGGATGGCTGGGTTCATTTATGGGTCTGTTTATGGCCAATCATTTTAACATTCCATCGGGAGCAGCCATCATTTTTATGCTCACCATACAATTTCTGGTAATAAAAGGCGTGGCGGTTTTATTGGAGACAAGGATGAAAAGACAGTGATGTCTTTTTGTCTTTAGGGGCGTAGCCCTGACATCTAAATTTCTCCATGGTGCTGTGAAGATATTGAATGGTGTTTTTGGTCTGTGATTACTGTTGCTCCGGACTAAAATGGCTTTTTGGAAACCAAATGAATATCACATAATAGTTCAAAATAGAGATAGCTGGTTAGAAAAAACAATCAGTTCATCTTTCTATTTTCATTCCATAAAGCCTCTGCAATAATCATATCAAAGGGTGAAGTAATTTTAATGTTCTCCACATTCCCTTCCACATGATGAATCTGGCATCCCAAAGCTTCCACTACGGAGGCATCATCGGTAAATCGTTCTTCATAACTTTGACTGTATGCCTTTTTTAGCAGAGCGGTTTGAAAAACCTGCGGCGTTTGAACCATCCGATAGTTTTGCCGCTCACGCGCAAAACTACTATCCCCGCTAACTTCCCGCAAAGACTCTACAGGCGGAAGGACCGGAATAACAGCTCCCTTTATTTCAGCATTTTTAAAACAACGTGAAATGGTCTCCCTGCTAACAAAAGGACGAACGCCATCGTGTACACCTGTCATTCCAGCATCATCAACCAACTCCAAACCATTTTTTACACTCTCAAAACGTGTAACACCTCCATTTGCCAACCGATGATTAATTAAAAATTGATGCTTCTCGCATAATTCCTCCCAATATTTTTGGTGAGAAAGAGGTAAAACAAGGATGATGCTAATTTTCGGATCAAAATGATGAAAAGCCTCAATGGTGTGCATCAGGACTGGTTTTTGCCCAATGGGCAAAAACTGTTTTGGAAGTTCGGCTCCCATTCGAAGACCTTTGCCACCGGCAACAATGATGATGTTTTGATGCATAAATGTACAATTACTATGAAAATATAAAACTAAACAGCAGAAAACAAAGAGACAAATAATTATTTGTATTCTCTCAATTTTAAGAAATCATTAAAAAGGAATAAATCAATTTATTGTTTAAATTTGAGAAAAAAACCTATGACCCCAATTAGCCTGAATAAAATAAAACCCTGGTATGAGGGTGTTCTTTCTATTTTTTATCCCCAGCTATGTTTTGCCTGTAATAGAAATTTAAACCATGCCGAAGAGTTCCTTTGTAAAAAATGTATTGTACATCTCCCGCGTACCCAATTCGAAAACCAAATTGACAATCCGGTGGCACAAATGTTTTGGGGGAGAGTCTCTATTGCTTTTGCTTCTTCCCTTTTCTATTATCGAAAGGGCGAAGTAATTCAGGAAATTATTCACAGACTAAAATACAGAAGAAATCTGCATGCAGGTCTCTTTTTAGGTCGATTGGCTGCACGTATGGTAAAAGAAAGCAATCTGTTTCCATTTCCGGATTTAATAGTTCCAGTTCCTTTGCATAAGAGAAAAATGAGAATGCGCGGGTATAATCAAAGCGAACTCCTGGCTCGCGGTATGTCAGAAGTTTTGGGTGCTCCTTATGATGCAGAGGTCGCACTCCGGCAGGTTTATGGAGAATCTCAGACTCAAAAATCACGATACGAAAGGTGGGAAAATGTTGATGAGGCTTTTATTTGTGGAGAAATTTCAACTGATATCAGAAATATTTTGCTTGTTGATGATGTTGTTACCACAGGTGCGACCATTGAGGCATGTGCATCGGCTTTGCAGAAGGCTTCCGATGCAAAAATTAGCGTGGTGACTATTGGTTATGCAGCTCGTTAAAGAATATCCTTTAACTTTTTAAGTCCTACAGAAGCCTTTTCCTTAATGACGGTTACATTTGGGGAATTGATATTTGGCTGACCCGGATCAATTACAAATATTGGAACACCACTTGGGACATAAGAAAGAAGTCCGGCCGCCGGATAAACATTCAAAGAAGTCCCTACAACAACAAATATTTCGGCAGATTCAACAATTTTCATAGCATTGTAAATGGCATCTACTGACTCACCAAACCATACAATATGTGGCCTGAGTTGTGAGCCTTCATCACATAAATCACCCATTTTTAACTCCCAATGATCTAATTCATAAACAAGTTCAGGGTTTGATGTACTTCGGACTTTTTTAAGTTCACCGTGCAAATGCAACACTTTTTTACTACCTGCTTGCTCGTGAAGATCGTCAACATTTTGGGTAACAATATGTACATCAAATGAGTCCTCCAAACCAGCAATGATTTCATGTCCGATGTTTGGTTTTGATTCAAACAGTTTTTTTCGTCTTTCATTATAGAAACGGAGAACCAGTTCCGGATTAGATTGCCATGCTTCTGGTGATGCTACCTGGGTTACATCATATTTTTCCCATATTCCGCCCATGTCTCTGAATGTTGGGAGACCACTTTCTGCACTCATCCCCGCACCTGATAGTATTACTAGTTTTTTCATTATTCGAATTATCAAAACATGCATTAGTCAACAACAATAGCATGTTATTTTCAAAAGTAAACATTTAAAAGTAAAACAAAAACACCAAATACCGTTGCTAAATGTGCTTATTTTCTTATTTTTGCGAATGTCCAAAGAATTTAAAAAAATGAGCGCAACAAAAAAGATAAAAACCGCCCTGATTTCGGTTTTCTACAAAGATGGCCTTGATGAAATTGTTAAAACACTTGACAAACAAGGCGTAAAAATATACTCAACTGGTGGAACCCAGTCATTCATTGAGCATTTGGGAATAAAAGTGAACAGTGTTGAGTCTCTTACAGGCTATCCTTCCATTTTGGGTGGAAGAGTTAAAACACTTCATCCTAAAGTGTTTGGAGGGATTCTTGCCAAAAGAGATGATGCAGAGCATCAATCCCAAATGAAGGAGTTTGAAATTCCTGATTTGGATCTTGTTATTGTTGATCTCTATCCTTTTGAAGAAACAGTGGCTTCAGGTGCAGACCATGCAAGCATCATTGAGAAAATTGACATTGGTGGTATCTCTTTGATTAGAGCAGCAGCAAAAAATTATAAAGATGTTGTAATTGTTCCCTCGGTAAATCAATATCCAAAGTTATTGGAATTATTAAAGGAAAAGAAAGGGGAAACTTCACTGGACGACAGAAAATATTTTGCAGCTTCGGCTTTTGCGGTATCTTCAGGGTATGATTCTGCCATCTATAACTATTTTGGAGGAAAAGATTTCCCGGCTTACCGCGAAAGTGTTGATGAAAGTATGCCTTTACGTTATGGTGAAAACCCCCATCAAAAAGGGGTGTTCTATGGTGACTTCAGTGAAATGTTTGAGCAACTTCATGGGAAGGAGATTTCATACAACAACTTGTTGGACATAGATGCAGCTGTTTCGCTAATTGCAGAATTCGAAAATACCACTGTTGCAATTTTGAAACATAACAACGCTTGTGGTTTGGCCTCGCGAGAATCATTGACACAAGCATGGCTTGACGCATTGGCCGGCGATCCTGTTTCAGCTTTTGGAGGCATTGTTGTTACCAATAAGAACGTAGATGCGGATGCAGCTCTTGAAATGGATAAGATATTTCTTGAGGTGGTTATTGCTCCGTCTTATGATGCAGCTGCCCTGGATATTCTTAAACAGAAAAAGAACAGAATTATACTGATTCAAAAGAAAGAGTTTCTTCCTCCGAAAAACTCAAGAACTCTGCTTAATGGGGTGTTGGTGCAAGAGAGAGATGCTAAAACTGAAACCCCCGGCGATTTGAAAACTGTAACCAATGTGGCTCCAAATCAGCAGGAAGTGGATGATTTGCTTTTTGCTAATAAAATAGTAAAACACTCAAAATCGAATGCCATTGTTTTAGCCAAAAACGGACAGTTACTAGCCAGCGGTGTTGGTCAAACATCCAGAGTCGATGCACTGAAACATGCCATTAATAAAGCTCAGTCATTTAAGTTTGATTTGAATGGCGCCGTTATGGCTTCTGATGCGTTTTTCCCTTTTGCTGACTCAATTGAGATTGCTCATGAGGCAGGGATAAAATCGGTTATTCAACCGGGTGGCTCAATTCGAGACAATGAGACCATTGATTTTTGCAACAACAATAAGGTTTCCATGGTTTTTACCGGGATTCGCCATTTTAAACATTAAAAAAGACCTTTAAATGGGATTGTTTTCATTTTTATCTCAGGAATTGGCAATGGATTTAGGTACTGCCAATACAATTATAATCCACAACGATAAAATCGTTGTGGACGAGCCCAGTATTGTAGCTTTGGACAGACGAACCGACAAGTTGGTTGCCATCGGTGAAAAAGCTCGCCAAATGCATGGTAAAACGCATGATAATATTTACACCATACGCCCATTACGTGACGGGGTAATCGCAGATTTTAACGCTGCAGAGCAGATGATTCGCGGCATGATAAAGATGATTGATAATAACAAAAAACGGTTGTTTACCCCATCTTTAACCATCGTAGTATGTATTCCCTCAGGTAGTACTGAAGTTGAGATAAGAGCAGTTCGAGATTCTGCTGAACATGCAGGCGGTCGTGAAGTTTACATGATTTATGAGCCAATGGCAGCGGCGCTTGGTATTGGGTTAGATGTTGAAGCGCCTGAAGGTCACATGGTGGTGGACATTGGTGGAGGATCAACTGAGATTGCGGTAATCTCCTTAGGAGGGATTGTTACCAATCGGTCTATTCGGATTGCAGGTGACGATTTAACCGCAGACATCATGGAATACATGCGTCGCCAACACAACATCAAAATTGGAGAAAGAACTGCCGAAGAGATTAAAATCCGTGTTGGTTCGGCGTTGCCTGAATTGGATGAGCCTCCGGTGGATTATATTGTAAATGGGCCAAACCAGATGACGGCTTTACCGATTGAGGTGCCTGTATCTTATCAGGAAATTTCCCACTGTCTGGAAAAATCCATCTCAAAAATGGAAACAGCCATTTTGAATGCTTTGGAGCAAACCCCTCCAGAATTATATTCGGACATTGTAAATAAGGGGATATATCTTGCAGGGGGAGGCGCATTGTTAAGAGGATTAGATAAAAGACTTACCAACAAGCTTAATATACCTTTCCATATTGCAGAGAATCCCTTACATGCAGTTGCCAGAGGAACTGGTATTGCTCTTAAGAACCGAAATAAATTCCAATTCCTTTTGCGATAGCAAAAGGAATTCTTTTGAATGATTCTGATTTTTAATCAGAATCATCTGCTTAAAAGCAGCATGTTGTGATTTTTGATTAGAGATGTTCATCACTTCAATACAAGTAAAACAATTCCCTTATTATGAGAAATTTTATACGGTTCATAATTCGGTATTATTTCTTCTTTCTTTTTTTACTGTTTGAAGTTATCTGTTTTTATTTGCTGGTATCCTACAACCATTATCACAGAGAAACATTCCTGAATTCGTCAAATAAAGTTGCTGCCTCAATTTTAACCGTATCAGGATCTTTTACTGAGTATTTTTCGCTTAAACGCTCAAATGAGGAACTTGCACGTGAGAACGCTTATCTTCGGGCAATGCTGCCCGAAAATTTAAGAGATACTGCTGCAAAACCATTAAATGAGAATGAACGGGATAGTGTAAATTATATCTATTATCCAGCTGGTGTGGTTCATAATTCGGTTAACAAGCTACAGAATTTTATAACCATTAATAGAGGAGCTAGAGATGGTATAGAGCCCGAAATGGGCGTTATTTCAGCTCGGGGAGTAGTGGGTGTTGTCAGGCATGTTTCAAAAAATTATTCTACCGTATTGTCCCTTTTAAACACACAGGTCAGAGTATCGGCAAAACTCCGGGATTCTGATTTCTTTGGATCAATTGCCTGGGATGGAAACTCTGTTGCTCATGCAATATTGAGTGATATTCCTGCCCATGCCTCCATCAGCATTGGCGAAGCAGTTGTTACAAGCGGATATTCAGCCATATTTCCTGAAGGTGTATTGTTAGGAACAATTGAAGATTTTGAATTGCTGCCCGGCGAAGGGTTTTATAGGATACGCGTAAAGCTGTCTGTTGATTTCAGACGATTAACACATGTTGAAGTGATTGAAAAAATCACTTCTGAAGAAAGATTGGAACTGGAAAAATTAACTCAGGATGATTAATAATTTAGGGAAATATCTGATCAATTTTCTGGTGATTGTCTTTATTCAGGTTTTAATTCTGAATAATCTCAATCTGGGAGGATATATTAATCCCTGGCTGTACCTTTTGTTTATCCTCATTTTACCTGTTGAAATTCCGGATTGGATGCTTTTGCTAATAGGGTTTTTAACAGGCTTATTAATGGATATGTTCTTAAATACCATAGGGATGCATGCCTCAGCAACGGTATTCCTGGCATTTATTCGACCTTTTCTTTTGCGTTTTTTTGCGCCAAGAGATGGCTATGAGCCTGGCAGTTTACCTATACCCTCTCATTTTGGAGTAGGATGGTTTTTAAAATATGTATCTCTTACGGTAGTTGCCCACCATATTTTTCTTTTTTACGTAGAAGTTTTTAACTTTGATACACCGCTCCTTACGTTATGGAAAGCTATTGTGAGCTCTGTGTTTACAATTGCTTTTATCATGGTTGCGCAGATGTTTGGAGCAATGAAGAGTAGCAGATCGTAAAAAATACTTGGGTGGGAAACAGCAACAGAGCCATAATAATTGGTCTATTCTTTGGAATGATCGGATTGATTTTTATCATCCGATTGTTTGTGCTACAAATAGTTGATCCATCCTATAAATTTTCAGCAGAAAGCAACACCCAGAGAAAAATCACAGAATTCCCCACCCGGGGACTTATTTATGACAGGAATGGGAAGCTGTTGGTTTCCAATCAGCCTGTTTATGATCTGATGATCGTTCCAAGAGAGGTTGTCCCTTTTGATACAGTAGACTTTTGCAATGCTCTTAACATCACGCGCTCAGAACTTGATCGTTTGTTTGAGGAAGTTCGTTTCAATCTTCAAAGGAGACGCATTTCAAGTTTTCGACCATCTGTGTTTTATAAGCAGCTGCCTGCTGAACAATACGCCATATTACAGGAAAAGCTTTATAAGTTTAAAGGTTTCTTTGTTCAGCGACGTACGGTACGTAAATATGAATATCCCAATGCTGCTCATGTTCTGGGGTATGTTGCAGAAGTTGGCGAAACGCTTTTGCAAAGCGATCCTTATTACTCATTAGGTGATTATACTGGAATTAGTGGGATTGAGCGTACGTATGAAACATTTTTGAGAGGGCAAAAAGGAGCAAGATATGTCATGGTTGATGTACATGGAAGGGAAATGGGATCCTTACGAGGAGGAAGAATGGATACTTCCGCCGTTGCAGGAAGCGATGTTGCCTTAACCCTGGATATTGAATTGCAGGCCTATGGCGAAAAAATTATGCAAAACAAAATCGGAAGCATTGTTGCCATTGAGCCATCAACAGGAGAAATTCTGGCTCTGGTTTCCAGTCCTTCCTACGATCCCTCACTTCTTGTTGGTCGTCAACGCTCCAGAAATTTCCCCATATTATCATCAGACACTTTGTCGCCGCTGCTAAACCGCGCTATTATGTCCGGATATCCTCCGGGATCTACCTTTAAAGTTTTAATGGCACTTGTGGGATTGCAGGAGAATGTTTTAAGCCCTACAACCCGCTATCCCTGTCATCAGGGATATACAGCCAGGGGAATTCATGTGCGTTGCCGTCCGCATGCTTCACCCATTAGTTTGGTACCATCCATAGCCGTTTCGTGTAATACTTTTTATTGTCATGTTTTTCGAAACGTGCTTGATAATCCGATTCATGGTTCACCACAAGAAGGGCTGGAGCAGTTTCGCAATTACCTTCTGAACTTTGGCTTAGGAACCAGGCTGGGGAGCGATTTCTTCAATGAGAATAGAGGGTTCGTTCCCACGCGCGGTTATTATGATAGAATTTATAACGGTCGTTGGGGTTCGCTCACGGTCTTGTCGTTGGGTATAGGACAGGGAGAAATCCTGACCACACCTATCCAGATGGCAAATATGACAGCCGCCATCGCTAACAGAGGACATTATTTCACGCCTCATGTTATCAAGGAAATTGAAAATGATACCATTCCTTCCCGCTTCAAGGTTCCGCACCACACAGGAATTGACTCAGTACATTTTGGACCTGTGATTGATGGAATGGAAGAATCCGTTTGGAGCGATGTAGGTGCTACCGCACGCATCGCAAGAATTCCTGGGATTTCGATTTCCGGAAAAACAGGAACAGCGCAAAATCCGCATGGAGAGAATCACAGTATTTTTGTGGCGTTCGCTCCTAAAGACGATCCCAAAATAGCCATTGCAGTTTATGTTGAAAATGCAGGATACGGATCGACTTACGCTGCACCTATTGCCAGTTTGATGGTGGAAAAATATTTAAACAGAGCAATCCACTCTTCACGGGGATGGATTGAAACACGAATGATGAACGCTAATTTTATAAATGAGAGCACAGAATAGAACAATCAAAGGTGTAGACTGGTTTACAGTTTTACTCTATCTATTTATGGTGGGGTTTGGATGGGTGAATATTTATGCCGTGAATACCGATCCTGACACTCTCGTGTTTTTTGATTATTCAAAGGAGTACACCAAACAGATTGTCTGGATTGGAGTGTCATTTGTCACCATTGGCGTCATTATGCTCACCGACAGTAAATTCTTCGTGGAGTTTTCATATGTTTTTTATGCTATTACCACGTTTTTATTGATTCTGGTAATATTTATAGGAGTTGAAATAAATGCTGCTAAAGCATGGTTTCAAATAGGTGGAATGCGCTTTCAACCTGTTGAACTTGCTAAAGTTGCAACGGCTTTGGCCGTTGCCAGGGTTATGTGTCGGTTTCAATTTTCATTTTACAATATTTCGGATATACTGAGATTGGGAACTCTGATATTCCTTCCAATTCTCATCATCATCATACAAAATGACACCGGTTCTGGTATTGTTCTATTAGCTTTATTTATCGCATTTTTTAGAGAAGGACTGTCTCCATATGTGTTTGTTTTTGGATTTGTGGCCATTGCCGTTTTCATACTTACCATGATTATTCCGAATCATTCCATCATCCTTATATTGTCTGTCGCGTTTATTTTGATGGTTCTTTTCAACCGGTTTAGAAAAGAGGCTCTGATAATGACAGCCATATCCGTGGTGTTTTTTGGGGTTGGTGCTGCCATTTTCAAAACTGCCGGGGGAGGCGTAAATTACGATGTTGCTTTGCTCATTGCCATGGCCGCATCATCGATTTTTTTGGCTATAAAAGCCTTACTTCGCCGATTGCCAAAGTTGGGGGTTCTGTTGATTTTTTTCTGGGGAACTGTGGCTTTTACCTATTCAACGGACTATGTTTTTGAAGAGATGCTGGGTGAGTATCAGAGAAACCGAATTCTGGTTATGCTTGGCCTCAAGGATGATCCATTAGGTGTTGGGTATAACGTTAACCAATCTAAAATAGCAATTGGATCTGGCGGTCTACTGGGAAAAGGTTTTCTGCAGGGTACCCAAACCAAGTTTAATTTTGTTCCTGAACAGAGTACCGACTTTATTTTCTGTACAGTTGGAGAGGAGTGGGGTTTCTTAGGAACCTCTATCGTGGTGCTTCTTTTTGTTATATTATTGTTAAGATTGATTTTTCTTGCGGAGAGACAGCATTCTGATTTTAGTCGGATTTATGGATATGGGGTAGCATCCATTTTCTTTTTTCATGTTGCAGTTAATATTGGAATGACAATCGGTTTAGCGCCGGTAATTGGAATTCCGTTACCCTTTTTCTCATACGGAGGCTCCTCTTTATGGGGTTTTACTATTTTGCTTTTCATATTCCTTAAATTGGATACCAATAGAACACAATTACTTCGATAGATAGTTATTTAGTGTTTTTAAGTTCTTTTCAGATTCTCCGAAACCCTCTTTGTTTACAAATCATCATGAAGGTTGGAGCCAAATAGATCATGGCTTCATGATTCAGGTTCTTGTCAGATCTCTTTTTTTTGCTTATATTTGAAAGGATGTTGGGATTTTGCGTTCAAAATTTTGCTTCTTTCTAGACCGGAACGCCTTCGTATCCCGGGTTTCTCAGTCTTTCGATCTGATAGTATCATCCACAGAATAGTTGATTTTAATTACATGCAAGTATTTATATATATAAAAAATATTAATGCCTATGAAGTATCAAATTTATACATCGCGTAATTACAGGCAAATTGCGCAATTCGAGAATGTAAGGAAGGAGCATCTGCGGGATATAGATGTGGTGGCAAGTGTATTACCTTTTAAAACCAATAATTATGTTGTTGAGGAATTAATTGATTGGGATAATTACCAGAATGATCCCATCTTTATTCTAAACTTTCCTCAAAGAGGAATGCTTCACCCCAATCACTTTGAAACCATGGCTCGGCTTATTGATACAAATGCCGATGCGTCAACCATTAAAGAAGCGGCCAATATAATTCGACACCAATTAAACCCCCACCCGGCCGGACAATCGCACAATGTTCCTGAAATTAATGGACAAAAACTTACTGGTGCCCAGCATAAATATGACGAAACCATGTTGTTTTTCCCAACTCAGGGACAAACATGCCATGCATACTGTACATTCTGCTTTCGTTGGCCCCAGTTTACCGGAATGGACAACCTTAAGTTTGCAATGAAAGAGGTTGACGATGTGATAGATTATATTAAAGTCCATCCTGAAATAACTGATCTTCTTATAACCGGAGGCGACCCGATGGTTATGAATGCCAATATCCTCGACACATACATTTCAAGAGTTCTTGAAGCGAAAATTCCTCATTTGCAAACCATACGGATTGGAACCAAGTCTTTGGCATTTTGGCCATACAGATATATTTCTGATCCTGATGCTGAAGATGTACTCAAAATATTTGAAAAAATAACAAATGCTGGGATAACGTTGGCATTTATGGCACACTTTAATCATGTTCGGGAGCTTGAAACGGATGCGGTTCAGGAAGCAGTGCGGAGAATTAGAGCCACCGGTGCACAAATAAGAACCCAGTCTCCATTGTTGAATCACATCAATGCCAGCTCTAAGGCATGGTCGGACATGTGGACAAAACAGGTGAAGCTTGGAATGATTCCTTACTATATGTTTGTAGCTCGTGACACTGGAGCACAGGAATATTTTGGTGTTTCCCTGACACGTGCCTGGGAAATATTCAGAAATGCCTATAACAAGATTAGTGGTATTGCCCGAACTGTTAGAGGGCCTAGTATGTCATGCACACCGGGGAAAGTTAAAATTACCGGGGTTACTGAGATCCAGGGTGAGAAGGTTTTTGTTCTGGAATTCATTCAAGGAAGAAACAGGGAATGGGTTAACAGGCCGTTTTTTGCAAAATATAATCCAAAGGCGCTTTGGATAGATGATCTGGAGCCTGCATTTGGTAAAAAGGAGTTCTTTTTTGAAGAGGAATTGGCTGCTATGTTACTCGATTAATAGTGACTCCTGAGCATAAAGAACAAAGCACAACACCTATTAAGGAGTTGTGCTTTGTTCTTTTCCACAATTATGGGCTTTCTAAATAATTTGAATTGACTATTTTTGTTTTTCAATCTAAAAAAATGAAGCCTTCTAAATCACTAAAACTAGTATTAAAAATTGTTATTAGTGCAGCTGCATTGTACTATGTTATCACCAGCATCGATTTAATTGAGATCTGGGGAATGATTATTTCTGCAAACCCCATTTTTCTTATTGTCGGTCTTTTATTTTATACAGCCTCTCAGGTTGCAGCTTCATTTCGACTTAAAAAATTATTTGAGTTTGTACCCATTCCTGTTTCCACATTTGTTAACATCAAACTATATTGGCTTGGGTTGTTCTATAACCTATTTCTACCCGGAGGAGTTGGGGGTGATGGATATAAAATATGGTTCATAAGAAAATGGTATAAAACCGAGATCAAAAGAGTTTTTGGAGCCATTATTTCCGATCGCATAAGCGGCTTAACCGTAATCGTGGTTATGCTCTTTTTAATAGTCCCATTTCTTGATTATGCGCTGCCATTTAAACGGTGGGTGTGGATAGCCATCCCTTTCGTAGCCATGGCTTATTTTCTGTTTCTTCACTTATTTAACAGATCGCTGCGACCGGCATTTTTTCCGGTATTGCTCTATGCCCTTGTTGTTCAGGGGCTTCAAATGATTTGTGCTTATTTTATTCTGTTATCCATTGGTGCGCCTCTCGACGGATATGTTTTAGCTTACCTTTTCCTCTTTTTTGTTTCGGCTATCGCAGGTAGTTTACCCATTACGTTAGGAGGCATTGGTGCCCGGGAGTTTGTTTTTATGTGGGGGGCTCAATATCTTGGGATTGATGTCAGCTCAGCTATTGCACTTAGCCTGCTTTTCTATGCTTCATCTGCTCTCACAGCGTTACCGGGTGTAATGTTTACCATTAAACCATCAGCCATGTTAAATCATGATGTAGAAAGCCCTGATTAGCATACTATTATCAGGTACCTAACTTCTGCAGACGTTTGTTCAACTGTCTTAATCTGAATGTCTCGAAGTAATGGATTATACGACGTAGAATATCAAGATAGAGGGTAACATAAAGAATTACTATTCCTATCCAGATAATGAAGGTATTGAAAAATGGAGTGGCAATGAAAAAAGGACCAATCCTTTTTTCAGGAGAATAAAAGTGAGCACGCCCCCATTGGCCTGATGGTTCTTTAAAAACCGGATGACGCTTTTGTATAAACTGTTCTCCCGTAAATTCAAATTGTTTAGGCTCTTTGCGTTCCATTACCCAATCGGCTAATGCTTCGTTATGGAATTTTTGCCTGAATTCCACAACAGCATCAACCGACCCCTTTTCTACTATGAGAGATTGCATTCTCTGATCTTTCAAAGCAGAAAAATGCTGGTATTCCCGATTGAATGTTTGCCGTGTCAACTCAAGAACGCTACTGATGGATTGGTGGATATCAATTGTATATTCAGGCAGGTTCCGAATATCAAAACTAAAAGTTACCAGATTGGGATACTTTTGCTGCAGTTGCATCAGCCCAGCTTGAAGAATTCTTTTCTGATTATTAAAAGTGCCAAGGTCATTTCTTCCCTTTGCCCAATTTGCTGCATCATTGATTTTTATTAGCTCGGGAATTAATGTATTGGCATAATATGAGTTCTGACTCATGATCATCTCCTCAAAGAAAAAATTCTTCTGGTACCGGTTATTTTTAAACTGATTTACAGCCAATGCTTCATAGGACCAACGCGTTACCATTAAATCCCCTATTCTTGGCACAAATTCCTTAGAGGAGATGGAATTATGCAGTTTATCGTAACTCACAATAACCCCACTAAACAACAGATGAGGGATTAAAATGAGAGGAATTAAAACATAAATAGCAACAACGGAATTTAGACCACTGCTGATGTTAAGTCCCAGCATGTTTGCAAAACATGCTGTGCTAAAGAGAATAATCCAATAGCTAATTGTTAGCCCCTTAACTTCCAGAATATAATTACCAATCAGTACAAAACTCAAAGTCTGAATGGCTGAGATGGTAAACAAAACCAGTATTTTACTATTAAGAAAACTGAACCGACTCAGGTTTAGAAACGATTCACGCTTAAGAAGTTTTCTGTCCTTTATAATCTCTTCGGCGCTTACGTTTAAACCTATAAACATGGAAACCACAACGCACATAAAGAGGTAAGCTGGTAGGTTTACATTTTCAGAGAAAATGTAAAGATCAGGATTATCGGCTGACCCTACCAGAAATTTTGTAAAAAACCCAAGAATGATGGCAAGAATAGGAGCTTCCAGTATATTTATAGCGAGGTATTGTTTATCTTTTAGCTTGGAAAGCGCATCTCTTAACGCGAAAATCTGAAATTGCTTTTTGCGACCGGGAATGCTGAACCAGTTTTTGGGAAGCGGTTCCTTTCGGGTTATGTTGCGTTTGTGTTTCCACTCGTACTTCTCTTCAAAGTTTTCAACATAGAGCTGATACCAGTCCTCCGGTTTTACCTTGCGTTGCCGGATCAGATTTCCGTATGGGTTCACAATCCGGGCTTCAACAATACGAAGGGGTTGTTCTGTCTTTACATTTCCGCAAACATAACACTCCCGTTCTTCGGGGTTGACGTAGTTGGCTTCCTTTTTAAAATAGGCAATGGCATCCATGGGATTGCCATTGAATATGATCCGGCCACCTTTATCAATCATCAGAAGTTTATCTAATAATTTATAAAGGTCTGAAGACGGCTGGTGAATGTTGATAATTACAAGTTTCCCTTTTAAAACCTGACGTTTTAAAAGCAACATGACTTTTTCTGAATCCATCGAGGATAATCCAGAAGTGGGCTCATCGACAAATAAGATTGACGGCTCTCTAATCAGTTCAAGAGCAATATTGAGCCGTTTGCGTTGACCTCCGCTGAGAATTTTATTCAGGGGTGTTCCCACCACCATGTCGCGGGCTTCTACCAGGTCAAAATCCTTAAGCGCATTCTCAACCAGTTGTTTAATCTCTTCTTTATTGAGGTTATTAAAACAAAGTCTGGCGTTGAACCAAAGATTTTCAAATACCGTAAGTTCCTCTTTTAACAAGTCGTCCTGGGGAACATATCCGATCACTCCCTGTAGATTTTCTTTTTCTGCATGCAGGTCGTAACCATTGATGTATATTTTACCGGAACTGAGTTTATAATTCCCGTTAAGAACGTTGAGAAGTGTGGATTTTCCGGTTCCGCTTCCTCCCATAATACCCACAAGTTGCCCGGATCTGCCTGTAAAACTAAATGGATGAATGCCAATTTGATTATTACTGAATTTATAAGCTACATCCATTGCCCGGAAAATGATTCGACCGGTTTCTTTCTGATGTATGAATTGCTCTGTTACCCGACTATAGTAAACCGGCGGCATGCGGGATGTCTTTATAACCGAACCAACTGCCAGCGGGTACGGGCGGTTGCGCTCAACTTTATGACCGTTTAGATAAAGGTTGCGCTCTCCGTCATACCTGAAAATATAGGTGTTTGTACTTGTGATGTGCAAAACCCAGACGATCACCTGTTGCTTGGGGTTAAACAAAAGTTTTACATCAGGATGGGGCTTTTCATTGTTGCCACTGATTAATAACAGAAGGTTTTTATCGGGAACATCCAATGGATTATCAATGATGAAACGTTTCATGTTATTGTAATCCGTCTGGGCAATGCGGAACTTCCCTGCCAACAGGTCAACAAAACGAAACTCCTCTTCCCCTATCTCGTCATCTTTTTTTAGAAAATCCAATAACTGCACAAACAGCAATACTTTTGGCTCCTGCTCCAGTTCAGAGTTGATTTTGGAAGCAATGTTCAGTATTCTGGATTTGTTGTCGCTGGATTGTTTATCCTTTAAAGACTGATCATCACTGTCTGCTTGTGAGTGGTATCTGTTAAGATAGACTTCAAACCGGCCCAGATATTGATCGACATACTCCTTGCTGAAATGTTTTGAGAGAAAATCGCTGACCAATGAGTGCGCACGCCCTGTTCTGCTCTCCTTTTTAACATCGGTGAGCAAAGCAAAAAGTTGCATAAGGGCTTCAAGAAGGGTCTCACTCATGGCAGATTAAGTGGTGTTTGTCGCAGAGAGGGGGAGCTTCTGCCGTTGTTAAATCTCAGGTTAATTTTTACAGGTTGAAGATAAGAAAAAAAGCTGTGCCATGCGAAAATTTCCCCCAAGAGTATTACAACATACGTTCTATCCCCATCTCCAATCCTGTTAGCTCAGCAAGCCCTTTCATTCTGCCTATCAAAGGATAACCAGGATTAGCTGAACGGTTATAATCATCAAGCATTTTTATTCCATGATCGGGGCGAACCGGCATTCTGAAATCGTTTCTCCCTTCGTTCATTCTTCTTTTTTGCTCCACAAGAAGTGCTTTAACCACCTCATACATATCTACACAACCGTGGATATGTCCATATTCATGAAAACATCCGTCGGGTAACAGAACATTGTTCCTAAGATGGAGGAAGTGAATGCGATGACCAAATGATTTCACCATATCCACAAGGAGGTGACTGCTTCTTACGGAGAGGGAACCGGTACAGAATGTGACACCATTTGATATGGAATCATACTGGTTTACAATCCACTCAAAATCTTCCTTTGTGCTGGCAATTCTTGGAAGGCCAAGAACCGGAAATGGCGGGTCGTCCGGATGTATGGCCAATCGAACCCCGGATTCTTCCGCTACAGGAACAACATCCTTCAGAAAATCCCCCAGATGCTGACGCAGCTTATCGCGGTCAATCTCTTTGTATGTATCAATGAAGCTCAGAAATGCTTTTTTATAGTCGGGGGTTGAGCCATCTACAGCTCCATCTATAAATCCCTGGGTAACCACAATGATATTATAAGCAAGAGTTTCTGCCTCTTCGGCACTCAATTTCCGGAACTTTTCTCTGGCCTTTTCTACTATCTCTTTTGGGTAATCGTTTTCGGCTCCGGGGCGTTTCAGAATAAAGGCATCGAATGCAACAAAGGTTGGAAAATCGAAATACATCACTTCACCTCCTGATGGTAGTTTGTAATGTAAATCGGTTCTGACCCAATCAAGAACCGGCATGAAATTATAGCAAACGGTGTCGATGCCACATTTCCCTAAGTTTCTGAGTGACTCCTGATAGTTTTTTATAAGTCTGGGACGGTCTGCTGATTTAATTTTGATTCCTTCCGAAACAGGCAAGCTCTCAACCACGCTCCATTTCATGCCGTATGATTCAATCATGTTTTTTACACGCATGATTTCTTCTACCGGCCATACTTCGCCGTTTGGAATATGATGAAGTGCCGTGACTATTCCTTCAATTCCAATTTGTTTTAGCTCTGCCAATGAGACTGTGTCTTTCTCACCGAACCACCTCCAGGTCTTTTCAAAAGCCATGTTTCTTTGTTTTAATTTTTTCTGATGGTAATGAATTACACTCCGCTGAAGGAACTGAATCCTCCGTCCACCGGAATAATGGTTCCGGTTATAAAACTGGCTGCATTGCTGCAAAGGAACTGAACAATGCCATTTAGCTCGGAGATGTCTCCAAAGCGTTTCATGGGTGTTCTGGCTATCACTTTTTTACTTCTTTCGGTTAATGAACCGTCAGGATTGATAAGAACAGCACGATTTTGGTCGCCAATAAAAAAACCTGGTGCAATGGCATTTACCCTGATTTTTTCGTTGAACTTAGTTGCCATTTCCATTGCCAGCCACTGGGTAAATATGTTCACTCCGGTTTTTGCAACTGAATAACCCGGTACGCGGGTTATGGCTGAGTAAGTTGCCATGGAAGAAATATTGACGATGCTTCCTTCTCCCTGTTCGGCCATCACCTCACCAAAAACAATGGAGGGATAAATGGTTCCGGTAAGATTGAGGTCGGTTACTTTATGGAAGTCCTCCATTTTCAGGTCGAATATTGTTTGCTCTTCTGTCAATGTCCCTCCAGGAGTATTTCCTCCGGCAGCATTTACCAGAATATCAATTCTTCCGTATTGTTCCTTAATTTGCTGGCGCACGTTCCGAAGGCTCTCCATATCAAGAACATTACAGGTAAGACCGGTCACTTCTCCCAATGTTTGAAGCTTCTCCAGTCTTGCGTCCAAAGCTTCCTGACGGATATCCAGTATGATAACTTTAGCTCCGTTCTTTAGAAGGTTCTCAGAAATACTACTTCCCAAAACGCCACCACCACCTGTTACGATGGCTATCTTCCCACTTATATCAAATAATGATTGCTGCATAAAACAAGATTAATAAAAATTAACAAAAACACTCATATTTAAAGGCTTGAGCAAAGATTTGAGACAACAAAAGTATTCATGAATCAGCATCAATACAAATAGTATATATGCATTAAAATGTATTATATTTGCATTCCAAGGACGTTAAAATGGAAAAGAGCAGATTATCAGATATCATGCATGAACGGGTAGTTATTCCCGGAGGCAGTCCCATAAGGGTAAAGTGGAACGATTTTCCACATTTTACTTTTCCATGGCATTTTCATAGCGAATATGAAATTGTTTACATCATGCGCAGCAGAGGGACCCGGTTTGTTGCAGATAATATGGAGCCATTTGAGGAAGGTGATTTGGTAATAGTTGGCAGCCAGGTTCCGCACTATTGGAGAAACGACGAGCATACTTCAGACCGCGATGAAAACCAGCATGTGAATGCCATTGTGGTTCAGTTCAGGTCGGATTTCTTGGAGCAGGCCTTAACCAATTATCCTGAACTTGGTTTGATTAAAAATCTATTGGAAAAATCAAAGTCGGGAGTATTTTTTGAAAAGAGTTTCGCGTTGACTTTAGAGCCAAAACTAAAATTGTTGTATGAAGAAAAAGGTTTTAACAGGTTTATTTTACTGCTGCAAATATTGAACGAAATGGCCGGCACTAAAAAGTGCCGGCAACTGGGAACCGGAAATAATGAGGTCATCCCCCCCGATGTAACCGATGACCGTTTAAAAAAAATCATCAACTTCATTAATCTCAACTATACTGATAAAATTACGCTTGAGCAAGTAGCAAGCCTGTCTGGAATGAATCCCGCCTCTTTTACCCGGTATTTTAAAGGGAAAACAGGAAAAACACTTGTTCAGTATATCAATGATATGCGAATTGATTATGCTTGTAAGTTATTGCAGAACACAGATTATTCAATTTCAAGGATTTGCTTTGAAACCGGATTCAACAATCTTTCCAATTTTAATCGGTTTTTCAAAGAACGGATGCGGATGACGCCTCGTGATTATTTGCGTCAGTTTATGAAATGACCCCCTCTTGTATAAATACCTTAAGGTATTTACTATAATTTATGCTTATCTTTGCCTTTGACAGATAAATACTTAAAATATTGTGCGATATAATTCGAATGGTTAGAATTTTATTGCATTACATAATTGAAATTTTTGTTCCGGTTTTAATTTATTAACCGGACATATGACAACTATTTGGCATTATGACGAAAAGAGAATTACTGGAGAAAGCAGTAAAAGAACGGATATTGTTGTTGGATGGAGCAATGGGTAGTCTTATTCAGCAATACAAACTGAAAGAAGAGGATTTTAGAGGTGACAGATTTAAAGACCACCCCTGTTCGGTTCAGGGAAACAATGATTTGTTGTCTTTAACCCGACCTGATATCATATCAACCATTCACGAGAAATATTTAGAAGCCGGTTCCGACATCATTGAAACCAACACTTTTAATGCCAATCGCATATCGCAGGCCGACTATGAAATGGAGTCGATTACATATGAGTTGAACAAAGAGTCGGCACGGCTGGCTTCCGATGCAGCAAAAAAGTTTTCCACGCCTGAGAGGCCTCGGTTTGTAGCAGGAGCTCTGGGGCCAACCAATAAAACGGCTTCTCTTTCGCCCGATGTAAACAATCCGGGATACCGAGCGGTTACTTTTAATGATTTGGTGGAAGTATATGCCGAACAGGTGCACGGTCTGATTGACGGTGGTGCCGATGTTCTTCTGCTGGAAACCATTTTTGATACCCTCAATGCAAAAGCAGCACTTTACGGAATTCAGAAGGTT
Source organism: Alkalitalea saponilacus (assembly GCF_900168165.1). Taxonomy (GTDB): domain Bacteria; phylum Bacteroidota; class Bacteroidia; order Bacteroidales; family Marinilabiliaceae; genus Natronoflexus; species Natronoflexus saponilacus. The sequence continues at coordinate 100,465 of NZ_FUYV01000001.1, read as the reverse complement.
TTAAAGAGCCGCAAACTGGAAGAGATGCCTATTATGGTATCGGTAACGGTTGCCGATGCCAGTGGCCGCACACTTTCGGGACAAACACTGGAGGCTTTTATTATATCGGTATCGCATTTTACGCTGTTTTCAATTGGTCTGAACTGCTCTTTTGGGGCAAGGGACTTAAGAACTTATGTTGAGGAACTGGGACGGAAAACTCAATGCTATATCAGTGCATATCCAAATGCCGGACTTCCAAACCAGTTTGGGGAATATGATGAAACTCCCGAAGAGATGTCTCCGCAAATTTGGGATTATCTTAATAACGGACTGGTGAACATCGTAGGTGGGTGTTGTGGTACAACACCCGAACACATTGCCGCTTTTGCAAAACTGGTTGAGGATGCAAAACCTCATGTTCCAAAAAAATTGGAGCCCACCACCATGTTGAGCGGTCTGGAGCCTTTGGTCATCAATCCCGAATCAAACTTTGTAAATATTGGGGAGCGTACAAATGTGGCAGGCTCACGAAAGTTTGCCCGCCTTATTCGCGATGAGCTTTACGACGAGGCACTTTCCATTGCCAGAGACCAGGTGGATGGTGGTGCCCAAATCATTGATGTGAACATGGACGATGCCATGTTGGATGCAAAGAAGGAGATGGTTACTTTCCTGAATTTGATGGCATCGGAACCGGAAATAGCAAGGCTGCCATTCATGATTGACAGTTCCCGCTGGGAAGTGCTGGAAGCAGGCCTGAAATGCATGCAGGGAAAATGTGTGGTGAACTCCATCAGCCTTAAGGAAGGCGAAGAGCCATTTCTTGAGCAGGCCGAAAAAATTAAAGAGTACGGAGCTGCCATGGTGGTAATGGCTTTTGACGAGAAAGGTCAGGCAGATACATTTGAGCGACGCATAGAAATTTGCGAACGCGCCTATCGGCTATTGACTGAAAAGGCGGGAGTCCCACCTCAGGATATTATATTCGACCCCAATGTGCTGGCCATTGCCACAGGAATAGAAGAGCATAATAATTATGGGGTGGATTTTATCAATGCCACCCGCTGGATTAAAGAGAACCTTCCATATGCAAGGATTAGCGGTGGTGTCAGTAACCTTTCTTTTTCGTTCCGCGGAAATAACATCGTGCGTGAGGCCATTCACTCGGTCTTTTTGTTTCATGCCATTAAGGCAGGAATGGATATGGGGATTGTAAATCCCGGAATGTTGCAGATATACGATGAAATTGAGCCTGATTTATTAACTCTTGTTGAAGATGTGGTACTGAACCGAAGGGACGATGCCACGGAAAGACTTATAGAGAAAGCGGAAAGCTACAAAGATACGGGAGGAGAAAAAGCCGCCGCGTCAAAAGACGCGTGGCGCAGTGGCTCTTTGGAGGAACGTTTACATCATTCTCTGATAAAGGGTATCGACAATTATCTTTTAGAAGATTTACCCGAAGCTCGCGAAAAATATCCATTTGCCATCGACATCATTGAAGGCCCCCTGATGGATGGGATGAATATTGTTGGCGACCTGTTTGGTTCGGGAAAGATGTTTTTACCACAAGTGGTAAAAACGGCAAGGGTTATGAAAAAAGCGGTTGCATGGTTGCAACCTTTCATTGAAGAAGAGAAAAAAGCTGCAGGTAATGCATCCTCCAAAGCCGGCCGTATTCTAATGGCCACGGTTAAAGGAGATGTACACGATATAGGAAAAAATATTGTAGGTGTTATTCTTGCCTGCAATAATTATGATGTAATAGATTTAGGCGTGATGGTGCCAACCGACCGCATTTTGCAGGAAGCTGTAAATCAGGAGGTGGACATTGTTGGTCTTAGCGGTTTGATAACGCCTTCGCTGGAAGAGATGGTAAATGTTGCCAAAGAGATGGAGCGGCGTGGCATGAAAATGCCACTTCTGATTGGAGGTGCTACCACATCAAAGGTGCATACTGCCGTAAAAATAGAACCGTCGTACTCGGGGCCGGTTATCTACGTTAAGGATGCTTCGCAAAGTGCGCAGGTGGTAGGAGCTCTGATGTCCAAAAAGGATGTTGATTCTTATACCGGCAAAATCAGGGAAGAGTATGAAGCTTTGCGACAGGCCAACAGCAACAAAAAGGAGAAAAAGTATCTTCCCATTGAAGAAGCACGCCGAAATAAGTATCATATTGACTGGGATAAAACTGAAATCGTTACACCAAAGAAATTAGGCATCACGGTTTTTGACGACTATCCGTTGGATGAGATTATTCCGTTCATTGACTGGACATTCTTTTTCCATGCCTGGAGGCTTACCGGGAGCTATGATGACATTGAGAAGGTAAACAAAACCATTACCCCTGACGAGTGGCTGGCCAAATTCAGTTCCGAAAGTGCCAAAGATAAAGCCCGGGAAGCTTTAAAGTTGTGGGATGATGCCATGGCCATGCTGCAACTAATAAAGGAGCAGCAAATGGTAAAAGCCCGTGCGGTGATTGGCCTATTTCCGGCCAATGCCAATGGCGACGACATAGACGTGTACGACCATCAACAGGCAGATAAAAAGCTTTGCACATTCCATCATTTACGTGAGCAGCAGGAGAAAGCCGGGAAAAAGCATTACTATTGCCTGTCTGATTTTGTGGCCCCCGGCGACAGTGGCAAACAGGATTACGTTGGTGCCTTTGCTGTTTCGGCAGGGGAAGGCATTGAGCCGTGGATTGAAAAATATGAGGCTGCCAACGACGATTACAGTGCCATTTTGCTAAAATCACTGGCCGACCGCCTGGCCGAAGCTTTTGCTGAACTGATGCATTTCAGGGTGCGAAAAGAGTTTTGGGGATATGCATCTGACGAAGAGTTTAATCATGCCAATCTGATTCGTGAGAGATACAGAGGAATCAGGCCGGCGTTGGGTTATCCGGCCTGCCCTGACCACAGCGAAAAGCGTACGCTTTTCGATTTGATTGAGGCAGAAAAGAATGCCGGAATTTCTCTCACAGAGCATTTCAGCATGTATCCAAATGCATCGGTAAGTGGAATTTATCTGGCACATCCCGAAGCCGTTTACTTTGGAATTGGTAAAGTGCAGCGCGACCAGGTGGAAGATTTAGCAAACAGAAAAGGCTGGCCGCTTCGTGATACAGAAAAATGGTTTCCCGTAAATTTGGCGTATTGATTTTTGATATAGAAAAAATTCATATAGTAAACTTCAATGTCGTATGGTTCTCTATATACAAGCAAATTACACCAGAAGACACTAATCGTTGCAAAATTTTGATTATTTTTGGTTAAACAAAAACCAGCCAGATGATTAATGATAATACAAATACATTATCAATTATAAGAGATATAGTTAATAGGATACTCCCTAATAGTAGGATTCTCTTATTTGGCTCTCGTGCAAGAAGAGATAATCGCGATGATAGTGATTATGATTTTCTTATTATAACTAAAGAAACAATAGATATCAGAAGAAAAAGAACTCTTAAATCTGTTTTGAGAAAAGAATTGGCACAGTTAAAAATTCCAGCAGATATTTTAATTCAAAGTGAAGATGAGATAAACTCTAAAAAAGAAATTACAGGACATATAATTAAGCATGTTCTAAGAGAAGGGGTTACTCTATGAGAAAGGACACAATAGATTTTATAAAACAATGGCTACTAAAAGCTAATGAGGATTTATTGGTTGTTGAAAAGTTGACTGAATTTGAAATTATTGCTACTTCTTCTGTCTGCTTTCATTGCCAACAAGCTGTTGAGAAATTTCTAAAAGCTTTTTTAATTGCAAATGGAGTTGACATTAAAAAAACACACAACATTGAGTTTTTACTTTCAGAATGTTCTGAAATTGATAAAGATTTTGTTGAAATTGACCCTAAAGAGTTAAGCGAATTTGGAGTTGATGCAAGGTATCCCGGAGATATGTATATTCCCGATGAATCAGAAACATTAGAATACAAAAACCTTGCATTTGAAATTAAAAAAATTGCTGAAAGCAAGATTTATATGATTCTAGAAATGAAATGATTTCTGCTAATAATAAATCCAATACGGAACTTAATTGTAGCTTGAAACATATTGCCCCACATCAATTATATGATGGAAAGGCGTCACAAATATTTGTAAAACATTCTTCAAAATAACCTATAACACTATGCCAACAGCAGCTCAGCTAATTCGTGATTTGAAACAGCCCGGATTTTCATTTGAACTGTTGCCTCCTTTAAAAGGCAACAGCATAAAAAGGGTGTATAAAACCATTGATGCCTTAAAGGAGTTTAACCCGTTGTTTATCAACATCACGTCCCATCGCGATGAGGTGGTATTTAAAAGCATCGACAACGGATTGTTTGAGAAGAAGGTTACACGAAAACGTCCCGGAACCGTTGCTGTAGCTGCATCCATACAACATTTGTATGGCATTAAAGTTATTCCACATATTATTTGCAGTGGTTTCAGCAAAAGCGAAACCGAGTACGCTCTGATTGATTTGAATTTTTTGGGAATACATGATATACTCCTGCTTAGGGGTGATAAATCCAAAAACGAGAAATTCTATCAACCTCAGGATGAGGGAAACAAATACGCCATTGACCTGATACATCAGGTCAATGATTTGAATAAAGGAGTTTTTCTTGATAACACACAAGCCGAAGCTTTTGACACTCCTTTCAGCTTTGGAGTGGCAGGCTATCCCGAAAAGCATGAGGAAGCTCCCAATATGGAATCTGATTTGTATTGGCTGAAGAAAAAGGCTGATGCAGGCGCAGAGTATGTATTTACGCAGATGTTTTTTGATAACAGTAAGTACTACGATTTTGTAAAACGATGCCGCGAAGTCGGCATCGATATCCCCATTATACCAGGTTTAAAACCGGTTACGCTGATGAATCAGCTTACCGTTTTACCAAAAATATTCCATACCGACATCCCTGAGGATTTTGCCAAAGAAATAAGAAAATGCAAAACCGATGAACAGGTTGTTGAGGCTGGAATTGAATGGACAACTATGCAAGCAAAAGATTTAATTGCCAATGGCGTAAACCTGTTGCATTTCTACACCATGATGGCCACCGAAAGTGTTCGAAGGGTGGCAAAGGCCATATATTAGAAATCCTTCTGATTGTTTATTGCAGAACCATCTTTTTTGACTTAATTTAGAAGAAATTTAAGTTGCCTTAAGATATATAGGGACTGTTTAATATGTTATTATAAAGATGATTGGGATAGAAAGAATGATTGATATCGATAATTAGATATCTCTGATTGTCTTTTTAATCTTTTTATCTGTCTAAAAATCTCAACTCTAAAAATCTATTAAAAGGGTATGCTTTTAAAATCGATTAATCCGGCCACCGGAGAAGTAATAAGAGAATATGATGAGTGGCAATGGAGCGAAATTGATGCTGCCATGGATGAAGCTGTAGCTTCATTCCATCAATGGCGAAAAGTGCCCATCTCCAGGCGAAAGGATTTATTGGAGGCATTGGCCGCCAAGGTGATTGAACAGATAGAAGGATTGGCTCTGAACATGGCTCTGGAAATGGGAAAACCCATTAAGGAGGCCAAAGCCGAACTGGAAAAGTGTGCCTGGCTTTGCCGTTATTATGCCGAACATGCTGAAACGTTTCTGGAGCAAGTGCATGTTCCTACCGAAGCGACTTCATCGTATATTTCATTTCAGCCACTGGGTCCGGTATTGGCCATTATGCCTTGGAACTTTCCGTTTTGGCAGGTTTTCAGATTTTCAATTCCGGCCATATTGGCCGGCAATTCTGTGTTGCTGAAACATGCATCCAACGTCCCTGCATGCGCCATCGCAATTGATCGATTATTTTCCGATGCAGGATTTCCTTATAAAGTTTTTCAAACGCTGTTGATTTCCAGAAGAAAAGTCGACCGGTTGATTGCTGACAGAAGAATACAGGCTGTTACTTTTACAGGCAGTACGCCGGCAGGTCGTATGGTTGGCGAACAGGCAGGAAAAAGTTTGAAGAAAACAGTTATGGAATTAGGTGGCAGCGACCCATATATAATTCTCGCCGATGCTGATTTGGAAAAAGCCGCGGACGCTTGTGTTCAGGCAAGAATTTTGAACGCCGGCCAAAGCTGTATCTCTGCAAAGCGGTTTGTTGTTGAGGAACCCACCTATGACCAGTTTCTGGATATGGTGGTTGCCCGAATGAAAAAAGTTGTGATGGGTGACCCCACAGATTCCGGAACAGATCTGGGACCACTCGCGCGTAATAATCTGCGACTTGATTTGGAAATGCAGGTTAACAACAGTGTTGAGAAAGGTGCCGAATTGGTTTTGGGCGGCAATGCAGAGGATTACCCGAACGCTTTTTATCCTCCAACGGTTTTAAGCAATGTTAAACCCGGAATGCCTGCCTATCACGATGAACTCTTCGGCCCGGTAGCTGTACTTATCAAGGCAGCCAATCAGGAAGAGGCCATTTGCATTGCCAATGATACCACCTTTGGTTTAGGCGCAGCCGTTTTTACTTCCGATGTTGAAAAAGGCAGATACATTGCCGAATTTGAACTGGATGCGGGTTGCTGCTTTGTTAATGATTTTGTTCGCTCAGACCCTCGATTGCCATTTGGTGGTGTAAAAGAGAGCGGACATGGAAGAGAGCTTTCAGTATATGGTTTGAGGGAATTTGTGAATATAAAAACGGTGGTAGTAAAGTAAATGGAAGAAAAAGAAGCCTTTAATAAAGCAGCAGCCATTTGTGCCCGGCAGGAGAAATGCATCTCTGACATTGAGAAAAAACTGGAACAATGGGGAGTAGAAAATATTTCCGCGGTTATTAAAAGGCTTGTGGAGGAGAAGTACATTGATGAAAGACGTTTCGCCGGATTTTTTGTTCGCGATAAATTCAGGTTTAATCATTGGGGGAGGAAAAAAATTCAGTGGCATTTGTTTCAAAAACAATTGCCCCGGGATATCATTGATGATGCGCTAAACACCATTAACGACGACGAATACCGTGAAGTCCTCTATTCTCTTTTAGCTTCAAAACGTAGGCAAATCAACCAATCAGACCCATTTAAAGTTAAAAACTCACTGTTGAGATTTGCCGGCTCCAGAGGGTTCGAGTATGATGTAATTATAAAATGCCTCGACTCACTAACGGAAGATGAGTGATTTTAATTTCCAGGAAATACAAACTTTAGGTGTTTAATAAAAATCGGTCTGGTTTTTGTTAAATTTTGTTATAATCCATTTGGGGCAGAACTTTATTGCACCAAATTGAGTAAACCAAGACATCAGAACTGACTTAAATTGTCACTAAACCTAAAGTATATGTATAGATTTTTACTTTCGGCCATCATCTTCATTTTTTCGTTAAATACATTTACTGCAGAATCGCAAAGGCGACCATCGTGGGTGCGTCAACGCCCATCCGATGCGGATTTCTATATTGGTATAGGAATGGCTCCCAAAAGCCGTGATGACCAGAACATGCAATACGCCAGAGATGCCCGAAATCAGGCCTTGGAGGAGTTGAGTTCTGAAATTAAAGTTACCATTTCCGCCAATTCCATGCTGCGGCAATTTGAAAATAACTTCCAGTTTCAGCAGCAATTTGAATCAAAAGTTTACACCTCAGTACAGCAAACGCTCGAAGGTTACGAAGTTCATACCTGGGAGAATCGTCGTGAATATTGGGTGATGGTTCGCCTCAATAAGAATGTTTATGCCCAGCGTCGGCAGCAACGGCTGGATATGGCTAAAATGCTGGCATCGTCCTACTTTTTTGATGCCCGTGACGCTGTAGCTGTTGGAGATGTATCCAGAGCTTTAACATCATATTTTAGAGCAGTAACCGCGTTGCAGGACCACGTTGGTGAGGATTTAACACACCGAACCGCAAGCGGAGCTGTCAACTATGCCACAGATATCATGAGTGATTTACGCAGACTTTATCGTAACATCTCGTTTACACCGATAAATAATCATTTGCGTGTTGAATTTTCCCGTCAAATGCAGGAACCTTTGGCTCTCAAGGCTGAGTACTTTTCCAATGGTGAAATATTACCTGTTGCCAATCTGCCGGTAAAATTTGAGTTTTCGCATGGTGAAGGTGTTTTAAACTCTCAAAATGTGACCTCCAATAATGGCGAAATTCAAAGCACCATAAGCCGTTTAGTCTCCCGCCGTAAAATGCAGGAGGTTACCGCATGTTTGGATTTGGCCACCATTATTCGGGACGAAGACCTGGAGAGTCCCCTTTTACCATATTTTTTCCCCTCTGAAGATTTGCCATGTACCCGCTTTACCATTGAACTGAATAAGTCAACGGCATTTTGCAGAATTGAGGAAAATATTTTTGGAAACATTGACCCGGTTCACTCCTTTGGAAACCTTATTCGTGCTGATTTAAATGAGAACTTTTTCAATTTTTCAATGGATTCGGCTGATGCTGAATACATCGTCAATTTATCCCTTAATTTTAGAAAAGGTGACGAGCGGGTTGGAACCGGCTATACCGTTTTTTTGGTGTATGCTGATTTGCATATTTCGGTAGTTTCGGTCAACAATGGCACCAAAATATTCTCCGATGGCTTTATGGAAGTTCGCGGTATGCGACCCGGCAGTTATCAGCACGCCCTCAATGAGGCAAGGGAAAATGTACTTAACCGGTTCAGACGAGAGATTCTGCCTAAACTTGATGAGGTAGATATGTAGGATTAGCGTATAGAGCTTTAGTATCAAAACTTAATTCTCAATTTTAGAACGATATTTTTAGAATCACTTGACATGTACGGATTGATTTCCTAAATTTACACGTACGTAGTAGGATTGAATATGGATACAAAATTAACATTGAAACTTGACCAATCCGTGATTGAGAAAGCTAAGCAATACGCATCTTCACGTAAAAGAAGTTTATCAGGTTTGATTGAGGACTATCTTAAGATGTTGATTGTGAAAGATAAATCTGAATCCGGTGATGAAATTGAGATATCTCCATTTGTTAAGAGTTTGAAAACAGGCGTTAAAATTCCGGATGAACTTGACTACAAAGAGGAGTATCGAGACTACTTATGGGAGAAATATAAATGAAGTATAAACTATTTCTTGACACCAATGTGGTTGTTGATTTATTAGGAGAACGGGAGCCATTTTATGAATCAATTGCGAAAATTGCTACTCTTGCCGATAAAGGAAGTATCCAATTAACAGTTTCTGCATTAACATACTCAACAGTTTATTACCTTTTGTCAAGATTTGAAGATAAAGAGGTAGTAAAGGAAAAAATTAGAAAATTTAAGATAATTGCCAAGACCTCTGATTTAACCGATAAGGTAATTAGTAAAGGGTTGGACTCGAAATTTAAGGATTTTGAAGATTCCTTACAGTATTATTGCGCCATCAATGCAGAATGCAATGTGCTGGTTACCAGAAACTGGAGAGATTTTAAGGAATCAGACATTCCGGTTCTTACACCCGATGAATTCCTTGCCAGTTTACAGAATAAGTAAATCTCGTCCTAATGCCGACAAAAAGCATCAAACCAGCCAGTTTGTCAAATATCCAAACAAGACTCCCTTATAACGCCGACTTAAATTGCTCAAGAAAACGGATGTCGTTTTCGAAGAACAGGCGGATGTCCTTTATCTGGTATTTAAGAACAGTGATGCGTTCAATTCCCATTCCGAATGCAAAACCTGTATATTTTTTGCTGTCGATGTTACAACTTTCCAATACATTTGGGTCAACCATGCCGCAACCAAGAATTTCAACCCAGCCGGTGTATTTACACATGGTACAGCCTTCTCCACCACACAGGGTACATGAAATATCCATCTCAGCCGAAGGTTCGGTAAATGGGAAATATGATGGTCTTAAACGAATTTGCGTCTCTTTACCGAACATCTCCTTAGCAAAATAGAGTAGGGTTTGTCTGAGGTCTGCAAATGATACATTCTCTTCAATATAAAGCCCTTCTACCTGATGGAAGATACAGTGTGCCCTTGCCGAGATTGCTTCGTTACGGAAAACTCGCCCCGGAAAAATGGCTCTGATGGGAGGTTGCTCTTTTTCCATAACCCGCACCTGAACCGATGAGGTGTGCGTACGCAATAAAATATCAGGGTCTTTATGGATAAAGAAAGTATCTTGCATATCACGTGCAGGGTGCTCCGGCGGAAAGTTTAGCGCAGAAAACACATGCCAGTCGTCTTCAATTTCAGGCCCCTCGGCCACGGTAAATCCCAAACGTGCAAAAATGTCTACAATCTGGTTCTTCACAACCGACAACGGATGTCTTCCTCCCAATGGGAATGATGCGCCCGGACGGGTTAAATCTGTCTTTCCGTGGGAGGTGTCGGATTGCTCATGTTGTTCCTTAAGTTGCTGAATTATCTGCTGAGCTTCGTTCTTGAGTTGATTTAAAGCCTGACCAACCGCCTTCTTTTCAGTTGGAGGTACGGTTTTAAACTCATCAAAAAGGGATGATATCATTCCTTTTTTACTTAGATACTTTATTCTGAGCTCTTCCGCTTCGTTGGAAGATGTAGCTTTAAGTCCTTTAATCTCCGAAAGGAGTGCATCTATTTTATTCAGCATCGGATTTTTTTTTGTTTCGAAATACAAAAATAGTAATTATCAACTAACAATCCATAGACAATGGAATTTAAGCATCAAAAATGGTATCCGAGTCCAAAATACCATCTGACTCCTCCTCCATCTGAATTTCCGGCACCGCCAAGTCTGATGGGTCCAATAATGCTGTCATACTCCACAAGCAACCCATAGCCAATAATGGTTTCATCTTCTCCGATTATAATGTTTTCCAGCTCAGAATGGTTGGTTGATTGGGAAACTATTCCATTTACCATAAGAGTACCGTGTAGTTTCCGTTGAAATCTGTATCGGATATCCACTTTTGCCATGACAAAATCCTGAACAATCTTTTCACGCGGGTTTAGCCCTGCAAAACTTATTTCATTTGACCTGTTGTGAAATGGCATTCCTCCTACAAAATTTAATCCCGGTAGTGGCAAATCCTTATTGCTGTAACCAACCTGAAACCCCGGATTTAATACTAGTCTGGATGATAATTTTTGATACCCCTGAAACCCGACCGTAAGAAAAGATGTGTTTTTCTCTCCATAACTTGTGGACTCACCAATAAGGAATCTGGAGTCATTTCTTCCTCTATAAACCTCATCAATATTGAGGTAATGCTTAAAAGTTAAATGAAAAACACTTCCTCTGTCCGGAAAATGTCGGCGATTAAGGGTATTTCGGGTTGATGTAAAACATGCTGAAACAAATGAGTTTCCAAACCTCTTTACACCTTCGGAAAAAAGCTCAAAAAATCCGCTGTTTTGCGACATCACAGAGCGTTCATAACGCATGAATGCGTTATGTTCCCAGCGGGTTCCAACAGTTGTCATTAATCCCAGTGCCAGACTGGTGTAGTAATGATTGAATGTTCCATAAACAGCATTGTTGTCATGATAGATTGGCAAATTATTGCTTTCCAGGTTAAACTCAACTCTGGATGCCAGTCGGTGGCTTTCGCCCAAGTAATTAATGATGGATGTGTTTAAGCGAGGCTTTTCAGAGATATCAAAGGTAGTGGAAAGACGATTTCCACGCATCAAAATGTTACGTAACGTAACATTTGTAATGATTCCGGCTTTATATTCATTATCATAATGAAGTGAAAATTTGAATCTTGCTGTCTCGGACTCAATGGCCTGCAAATCTAATGCGAAACCATCATCACTAATTGGATATATTCTGTACGAAACCGATTCAAAATACCTGGTTCCAATAAGTTTATGTATTTTCTTCTCCATATCGCGGGGAGCGATGGTATCTCCCGGTTCAATACCCAAATTACTAATGAAAAAATGATAACTGATTCGCTCAAGACCGTTAATTCTGATTTCCGAGATTTTTATCCTCTCCGGGATTTTTTGCGTCGATGGAGCTTCAGATTTCTCAAATGAATTGATTTTTTCAGATAAGGATTCTAACTCAAACAACACAGTACGTGCCGCTTGTTCTCCTCGGTCAATTATAATATCTCCGTCAAAGAAACTGGCTGCGGTAAAAGGTTCCAGCTCCGGGGTAATCAAGATGTCAACGTATGGCATTTGCAGTCTCATGGAGATATTATTGCCGATCATTGCCGCCGAAGAGAGTATACTAGTTGGCGATAACAGGTCGGCAGGAGAAGTTTTATCCGGCGTTCCAACATTAACACCAATGATGATGTCTGCGCCCATCTCTTTGCACAGCTTCACCGGAAAATTATTTAAAACCCCGCCATCAATTAAAATCATTGAATCATTTACTACCGGAGCAAAAACAGACGGGATGGCCATTGTGGCGCGCAAAGCCGTGGTAAAGTCCCCTTTATCAAAAACAATTTGTTCTCCTGAAATCAGGTCGGTTGCCACACACTTAAAGGGAATAGGAAATTCGTCGAATGACTCGATTCCCGACTTATGCCAGGAGAGTCTGGATATCATTTCCGAAATGGAATGTCCGCTGATAAACCCAGCAGGAGTTCTTAAACCATCTCTTGTAATGTCTAACTCAACATGAAAACGCTGGTAATCATGTTTCTCCTCAGGAAGAACTATTGATAGCGGAACTCTGTCAGATAATAACTGTCCCCAATCCAATGCTCTCACAATTGAATCAAGTTCAGAAGCGCTATAGCCAATGGCGTAAAGACCTCCAATAATCCCCCCCATGCTGGTGCCTGTTATGTAGTCGGGACGAATTCCAGCTTCTTCCAGTACTTTCAGTACGCCAACATGTGCGAGCCCTTTTGCACCACCACCACTCAATACCAGCCCTATTTTGGGTCGCTCTTCGGTTGGTTCAGTTGCCAGAACCGAAAACGAGAATATAATTGTGAGAAGAAGTGAGATGATGATGCGCATGAACTAGCAATTACTCTTTATCTGAAATTTATTCTGATATAAATCTAATGAATTCGAAGGCAAATTATTGAAGATGAAGAAACAATTTTGCTCAAACGAGCAAAATTGATGTTTTAACCGTAACAAATCCGGGTGTTAAATGATGCCCCTGGCTTTTAGTTCCAGGTATTGATTGATGGTGTCTATGGTGAGATTCTCGGGATTGGTCAGAATGGCATGAATACCATATCTTTCAAGCTCTTTTACGATTTGCTTTTTTTCATAGATAAATTTCTCAGCAATGGCCTGCTGATAGATCTCTTCAGTATCTTTAGCCTGATGGTGAATCATACCAGATATTTCGGAGTTTTCGAAAAAAATGACCATCAGCAAATGGTTGGCAGCTAATTTGGCCAAAACATACATCTGTTGCCTTGCTGTTTTTATGCTCTCAAAATTTGTGAACAGAACCAATAGACTTCTTTGATGAACGCGATGTTTTACTGAGGCATACAATGCCTCAAGGTTATGTTCCAGGAACCCTGTTTTCTGATTATATAGCAACTCCATGATGGAGTTCATCTGGTGGCCTTCACGGCGGGGAGGAAGCATGTTGCAGATTTTCTCATTAAAAGTAATAACCCCTGCCTTGTCATGCTTCAGCATGGCTATGTTAGTCAGCACAAGCGAAGTATTAATAGCATAATCCAGGAGGGTCATTTTGTTGAATGCCATTTTCATGGTTCTTCCCATATCCAGAATACAAATTACCTGTTGCGATTTTTCATCCTGATACTGGTTAACCATCAAATGCCCCTTCCTGGCAGTGGCTTTCCAGTTAATGGTTCTGATGTCATCACCCTTTATGTAATCTCTTATTTGGTCAAATTCGGTATGATGACCAATTCGTCTTATTTTTTTTATCCCGATTTCTGAGAGACGATTGCTGATGGCCATGATTTCGTATTGCTTCATTTGGATAAATGAAGGATATACTTTTACCATGGCATCTTTATCAAACTGGTAACGGCGGCTAAACAACCCAATCTGACCCTTAATAAAAACATTCAGCACCCCAAAAAAATATTCGCCCCTCTCTTTTGGTGTCAGGGTATATTTGTACGTAACTGTTTTTTCGGGATGTAAAGTTGCTTCTATCCGAAAATCCCGAATTTGAAACTGAAACGGAATTTCATCAATAATCTCAGCATTGAATTTAAAGGGTAACTTACTCTCGATTGAGATGCAAACTTCGTTTTCATCTCCGTTGGAGAATCTTTCGGGGAGTATCCTCTTTCCAATAAGTCGACTTTTATTTCCGGGAGCAAAAAGTATCAGCCCATCAATGATTATGAGACTTAAGAACACTCCAAAAGCAAGCCATGCTACTAACAAAAACACACTCCATAAAAAAGCCAGGACGTAGAGAAAAGCTACGAACCCCAGTAATTTGTAGAATCTGTTGTTGATGAATAATGGCTTAAATGGAATCTTCATTTTTCCTGATTTTGCTGTATCATTGTTTATCTTCTTTTCTGGAAATTATCTGGGGATTTCCACTGAATCAATTATCTGGCGAATAATGGATTCAGGTCTGATACCTTCCATCTCTTTTTCAGGAGATAAGATGACTCTGTGACAAAGAACCGGATAAATGACTTCGTGAATATCTTCCGGCGTTACAAAGTCTCTCCCTTCCAGAGCTGCATAAGCTTTCGCGGTATTTAAGATGGCCAATGAAGCCCTAGGGCTTGCACCTAGATAGAGTGCGCTATTTTTTCTTGTACGATCAACAATGGTCGCTATATAATGCAGCAGTTGTGGGTCAACAATTACCTGGCGGGTCAACTCCTGAAATTCAATGATTTCATCGGCAGACACAACAGGCTGTATCTCGTCAATCTCTTTTGCTAATCCTCTGTTGCATGAGTTCTGAAGAATGGATACCTCCTCCTCAACGTCAGGGTAATCAATTTTGATTTTAAAAATAAATCTATCGAGTTGTGCCTCAGGCAATCGGTAAGTACCTTCATGCTCAACAGGGTTTTGCGTCGCAATTACCAGAAACGGATTTGCCATGGGGTGAGTCACTCCGTCAATAGTGGCCTGACGTTCCTCCATAACCTCAAATAGAGCTGATTGAGTTTTTGCAGGAGCTCTGTTTACTTCGTCAATGAGAATCAGATTGGAAAAAATCGGTCCACTTCTAAACTCAAAAGCAGAACTTGTATTGTTAAATATGGTTGTCCCCAATACATCTGAAGGCATTAAATCCGGAGTAAATTGGATTCTGGAAAACCCGGTATTGATGGTTTTTGCCAGAAGTTTGGCAATGAGTGTTTTCGCAACTCCCGGTACACCTTCAATCAGTACATGACCATTGGCCAGGAGTGCGGTTAAAAGCAGGTCAAGAACCCGCTCCTGACCAACGATGACTTTACCTATTTCATTTCGGATGCGAAATGCAAGATGGTTCAGTTCCTGAACCTTTAAACGGCTTTCAAACATGCCGTTTTCTTCGTTATAGTTGTTGGTTAATTCTTCATTCATAATCAGCGACAGTTTTTATAAAAGAATTCCAGTTGACGATTAAATTGCTGCAGGTCTTCCTGCGATATATTTTTTACCCTATCCAGGTTTTTTGCCATTCTGAACAAAGCAGCTACGCTGCGTTCTCGTACACCTGATTTTTCAGATATCTCCTCAATGATTTTACTTTCATCACTCGTAATTTGTATGAAATACCTATTACGTATGTACTCCTTAAAGTACAGAAACCTCTTTCTGGCTATCCCGGCATGGTCATTTTTTAAAAGGTATAACCGACTAATGGTTTCAACAAATGAGAGAGTAATATTCCGAGTTGCATTTATGATGGGAATGGCTCTTTGGCGACGCTTCCCATGAAAAACCAACCAGAAAAATGCTGCCATCAGAGTCAGGTACCATGCCATTCTTAATGCAGGCTCAGCCAGAATGAAATCTATTTCGGAACCAATTGAAGTAACACCAGTTTTATGGCTTTCATCCCAAACGGTAGTGGTTACTGGTAGATACGAAAGGCTTTTAAATATATACTCACTCTTGTTTCCCGATAAAAGATGATAATTAGTAAAGGCAATGGGGTTGGCGTTGATGAATATGGCGCCATGGCCATGTTGAATTTTGATGAAATTTGTTCTGCCCCGGTTGTTGTGGCCCAAAACAGTGGTTCGCGTTGAATCATAGGATTCAAAATAGTTGTTCGTTATTACCTTTCTAAACCAATAGTCTTGATAGCCTTTTTGGATGGCTTTATTGGTAAAATGATAACCAATTGAATCATTTGTTATAGATAAAACCGGCGGCATTGCCCGTCGGACTCTCAGATTAAAGGTGTCTTCAAAACATTCGGAGAAAGATTCTGCAGCAATAAAAACATGGTTCCCTGCGCTTGCAACTTCCAGTAGCCTGGAAACCTCGTCGCAATTTGGGTCGTAGTTATTATTTATGTATATGAAATTTGTATTTACAGGTGTGGCTTCCTCTAAAAAATCATTTAATCCTGAGTGTTTAACAATTAATTCCTGACCGGGGAAAAGATGGTTTATTACATTATAAACCAAACGAGTTCCCAGTGGTTTTGCGTGTCGGTTTGAGTAACTGTAAGTCCAATCCAAAGGTTGGGGAGCAAAAAATGCAGAGACAACCAGAATAATCACCCCAATAATCAGGATGATGGATATCACACGTTGAAATCTGCCGGATTGGTTCATATTCTTTTTTAACAGTTAAATTATCAGGCAACAGATGCCATTCCTTCTTTTATGGTTTTCTCAATTTTAGTAAAACGCTCTGAATCCGGATCAAACTGTCCAAACCAAACGTATTCATAAAGTTTGATAATTTTACGGAAGGTTTGCTGTATGCTTTGATCCTTTATTTCGTATAAGTAATCCTTATTTGTCTTCCATGTTCGGATGGTGATACAACTTCTTTTCTCCAGGCTTTTTAGGTAGAGCAAATAAAGAATCCTGACTGCTTCCCGGTAAGCTTTATTGTTCTTGTATAACTTAAATAGGTGTTCTAACTCTTTTTCATTATGGGTTTCATCGGTTTTCATTAGATGAATTTCCGACAAATCCCCTTTTCGCATGTAATTGAAGAATCCTCCAAACGGAATGTTGAGCAGCTTAAGCACAAAAAACAGAGAAACCACAATTACCAATCCCAGCAACAAGTATTTAATTGTTCCCCCCTGACCTTGCATGCCACTGAGGATTTCCTGCCAAATCCAGGCCAATATGCGCTGTAGCAATCCTGGCCTCTCATTTTCACGATCGTAATTATATGCCGGGTTGTTTTGATACTGACGAATTTGTTCAATTGGCGGTTCACGGTATTCTATTTTGCTGTTATCATCCCATGGTGTTACTGATTGAGCATTAGAATCCGGCTGGGGGGGGATTGTCCCCCCCCAGATCAGCATAAACATGATGCCAGTTATCAGATATAAAATACTCGGATTTCTTTTTGATGCCACCGCGAATGATATTTAGAAGAGTTTAGCTCATGTTTGAATCATCCGTGATCTCTTCAATTTTCTGAAGAAGTCCCGGATTTTCCTTTTGTTCCTTTAAGCTATAATACTGAATAGCAATGGCAACAAAAACAATCGGGTATATGATGTATTGTGCTAAAGTTCCAATGGAGGTTGTGAAGATTACTGCCAATGAGGTAGAATCTATAGCTCCTTCTCCTGTCACAGATGAATAGCCTTGAACAACACCAACAACAAAGGCAGGTATACTGAATATGGTTCCAAGCAATGAAACGATAACGGATGCTATCACTATGATTCCGAATGTGACCCACCAATTTCCAAAAACCAGGCTGAATGATCTTTTTATTGCCGAAAATGCCCCTATGTTTTCATCAACGAGGGGCATATAAGTCATCGAGAGAGGCACAAACACAAAAACAACCGGAATTACAACCAAAGCTATGATTCCCATGAAGATAATAATGGCTGTAATAATTGTCGACGATGTTAATGAACTTAATCCGAAAACAAAAATTCCGCCGATGGCAGCTGTTACCATTATGATTATAAAAGATATGAAATAAAGCCCGATAAGTGGTCCGATAAAGGGAACAAACCCATTCCACACATCTGCAGAAGAAAACTGGTCTTTTCCCTTGTATACATAGTGTTTTATATAAGAAGCTGACAGGCCTGTCAGAAAAATTGATGTCGCAAAAGATACTAATACCAGAAGAGTAAGCAACCATGGATTTACCAAGGCGTTTGAGTCGACAATACCACCTTCCAGTGCTTGAAAAAAACGAGATAACTCATTGCCTGAATAGTAGGCTCCAATGATAGAGGTGATAATAATTGGAATGCCTGCATACCATATTATTACTTTGCCAAGAGGTTTAAACTCTTGTTTTAAAAACGTGAATGTGGCATTTATGACTTCTGAGAAGTCTCTTTTTCTGTTAATTTGGATTTCGGTGTTTTTCATTTGAGTTAGTTTTTCTATATACGTAATATGGAACTATTACAAAGTACCACAAAATTAATCCTAAAGATAGTGCAATTATCAAAATAGCCGACAGCGTTGACATGGTATTATAATGACGCGTAATATAACTTTCGATCCAGGCAGCAATAACAAAGAAAGGAACCAGTCCAAGCATGATTTTTGTGCCCCTGCGAACTCCCTTTAAGAAGCTGTCTTTTCGGGTATAAGTTCCCGGGAATAATATACTTTTACCCAGAAGGATGCCTGCACCTCCTGCCAGAACTATTGCCGATAGCTCCAGTGTTCCATGAATCATGATGGTTATGGAGGCAACAGTACCAAGCGATTGTTGAAAGAAGAAAGTGATGAATGATCCTACCATTACCCCGTTTCGGAATAAAACATAAGCCGTTCCCAATGGGGTTAAAACGCCGAAAAGGAATGCCACAAATGAAACATAGACATTGTTGAAGGTGATAGACAAAAACATTAAAAATGGAGTCATTTTTCCATATACTCCCAAAGGATCACCTTTGGCAATGTTGTCAAGTGTCATGTTCACATATGCATCACCCAGAATAAGTCTTATCAGATCGGAATCAGCAATGGCACCTGCAACTCCAATCATGATCGAAATAGAGAAAATAATCAATGACCATAAAAAATCTTTTCTGGCTTCATACAGGGCAACAGGAAGTTCCTTTACCCAGAAACTCAGGAGTCTTGAACTTTTCTCCTTTTTGTTACGGTAGATCAGTGAATGTGATTTTGCGCTTAGTCCATTCAGATAGTCAACGATTCCAGATTCGGGATAAAATGTGCGTGCATAGGAAAGATCATTGGTAAGCAGAATATATTGGTCGGCCAGATCATCGGGGCTGATGCTCCCCGGACTATCCAGTTGTTTCTCGAAGTTGCTCCAGCGTGCTTTGTTAAGGCTGATGAATGATATTTCCTTCATCCGGGTAGAATTATATTTTTCTGATTCAAATGTTTTTATCTAAATTTGAAACAAATTTAGCATATTATCTTAAATGTCCATAACGGATGGAGACATTCAATCTTAATACCTCGCAAAATGTTGACTTGCAATATCAAATTGCAAGTTTAGGAGACAGAATTCTGGCATATCTTCTTGATGCCCTATTTATTGGATCCTATTTTCTTTTTTTACTGTTAATCTTTTCCTCTAACCTTTCGGACCTTGGAGGATGGTTTCTTCTATTCTTTATTCCTGTAATTTTTTATCACCTGCTTTTTGAAATGGTTTTTAACGGACAAAGTCCGGGAAAAATGATCATGCGTATTAAAGTTGTTAAAACTGATGGTTCACACCTGACTTTTGGTGCATGTTTTATAAGATGGATATTCCGAATCATCGATGTGTCCCTTATGGCAGGAGCAATTGCCGTTCTTATAATTATCATAAACGGCAAAGGACAAAGAATAGGAGATATTGCAGCATCTACCACAGTTCTAAGAATTCATAAAAAGAAATCAATGACCTCCTCTCCTTTTATGAATATTGAAAAGAGCTATACACCACACTTCCATCAGGCTGAATTACTTTCGGACAAAGATATACTTGTAGTAAAGGAAGTGCTTGAAGTGTATCGGAAATCACCGGACAACAAGAGTAACCATGTGATATTACTAAAAACCAGAGAAGCCATCTCCAAAAAGATGGCTGTTACCAGCGATATGACTGATGTCCAGTTTTTATATGCAATAGTAAAGGATTATAACTCAATCCACATGAGGGAGCCAGCTAATGTATAAAAGAAAAACTGGCTTGAGTTTTTTACTCAAGCCAGTTTTGTTCTATTTTCTCTGAACCTTTTTTAGAATCAATTTCTTCTCGACATAAAAATCATAATATAATAGGCTAGTGTAGCCAAAGCGGATAATGCAGCAACCACGTAAGTGTAAGCAGCCCAACTAAGTGCGTCTTTGGCTTCTACATGACTTCTTCCGGAAGTTATTCCGCTCGTGGTAAGCCATTTCAGTGCCCGATGGCTGGCATTGATCTCTACTGGCAAAGTTATAAATGCAAAAGCTGTAAACACCGAGTAACAAGCAATGATGATGATCAGTGCTAAATCAAATGAGATGACTGTTGGCAGTAAAAAAGCACCAACAAACATTGAAATAAAAATAATATTAAGCAATCTGGCACTTACATTTTGTAATGGAACCAAAGCGGATCTCAGCTGCAACGGAGCATAAGCTCTGGCATGTTGCACTGCGTGTCCACATTCGTGAGCGGCAACGGCTGCTGCGGCAACGTTACGACCATGATAAACTTCCTGACTTAAGTTTACTGTTCTGTTAGCTGGGTTGTAATGATCAGATAATTGCCCCCCTACCGACAAAACTTTTACATTTGAAATGCCATTGTCGTAAAGCATTTTTTCAGCGATCTCTTTTCCTGACATCCCACCTGAAATGGGCGTCTGAGAGTACTTCTTAAATTTACTTTTCAGGGTTGAACTGACAATCCAGCTTGCCAGCATAAATACAATGAAAATTATCAGCAATGGTGATGAAAACATATCTCCTCCTTTTTTTAAAATTGTCCAACATTGGATTGCAAAAAGTTTGCCACAATACTATGTCGGAAAAACTGTCATACTGAAACGGCAAATTATATGGCTGGTTTGATTCTTAGTCTCTGACCAGGTCTGATTCGTCCGGCATCGGTAATGTTATTAAGCCTCATGATATCTTCATTGGAAACACCCGGGTATTGTCTTGCAATGGTCCAAAGGTTATCTCCCGATCGCACAGTGTACCATACATAGTTGGCATCGTCTCCGGCCGATGCTGTTGCAGTAGCCGGCGTGGCTGCTGCTGCCTGAACTGGTTGTCCCATGTGTCGTGCAGCGATTGCACGAAAATGATCTGCTCTACTTGCAGGTACATAAATGGTCAGTCTCTGACCAACCCTGATTATGTTACGGTTAATATTATTCCAATACCTTAAATCTGACGCTCTTACGTTAAACCATTCAGCTATAAGACCAACGACATCACCTGATTTTACAGTATATTCAATGGGCACTGTTCCTGCCGGAGCAACAACTGAGTGGGTTGCGCTTGATGGCGCTATCACAAGCTGGTTGTTGGGGAAAAAATCTTCTCTTCGATGTGCGTAAATGGTGTCTTCAATAGATGCAAACATGGTGGTTTGGTCAAAAGCGAGTCGCAACGGATACAAAGCGTTTTGAGCCGGGATAACATCCCTGCGATATTGCGGGTTTAGCTCCCTAATGAACTCTATTGGAATATTTGTCATCTCTGAAATTTGCTCAAAATGCAATGGCTGACTGATCATGACCGTATCTGTTGCAACGGGAAAATGAACGGGACGGGCATGTAAATTATGCTCTTCAGCGTATTTGAATGCATAGGTTGCAGCTATAAAAGCCGGAACATAACCCCTGGTTTCACGGGGCAGACGATAATAGATGGCCCAGAAATCGCGCTGACCGCCTGAGCGACGTATGGCCCGGTTTACATTTCCCGGTCCGCAATTATATGCTGCCAGTACAAGATGCCAATCTCCGTATATGTCGTATAAATCTGACAGGAAATCTGCTGCAGCTTCGGAAGCTTTAACCGGATCACGACGTTCATCTATATATGAATTTACATTCAGTCCATAATGTTTGCCAGTGTGATACATAAACTGCCAAATCCCTGAAGCTCCGGCACGTGACAAAGCTCTTGGATTTAATGCCGACTCAACCACAGGAAGATACTTTAATTCAAGAGGAAGGTTACGGGCATCAAGTGCTGCTTCAAAGATTGGGAAATAGTGTTCCGATAGTCCCAGCATGTTTTCCATCTGGGTTCTTCTTCTTTGTGTATACAGTTGAATGTAGGCCTTTACCTGGCTGTTAAAGGGATAATAAATGGGAGAGTTAATATCCGCCAGTCGTTGAATATAAACCGAGTCGGGAATTTCATCAACCAGCATTTCCCTTGATTTAATGATGGTATCAAGCACCATATCAAGGGATGATGCAGATCGTACGTGCCAAAGATTAACCATGCTGTCAAGCGATGTAACAAAAGCTTCTCTCTCTGCGTCGGTTGTCTTTACGTTGCTGGAAGAGGTGCTTGCATAAACGCCAGCTGTCATTCCTAAAGTAAAGAGCATAATTAAAATATATGTCTTCATAAAACTCCTTGTTTGTGGTTCATAAAAATTATTGCAATTTACTACAGAAAACGATATTGTGCCATATATTGTTATATCGTACAATGTTTTATTTGGTTAAAACCTGATTTGAAGTTGTAACGCGGGAATGGCATTTGACTCAGGGTATGGTTGAAGCAGTACCGGTTCAAGACTAAATGACAGGTCATCACTGATATCAAAATCGTAAAAATGTGCGTCAACTGCCGCATCTATGATGTTAGCCAAATAGATGGCAGCAAGACCAATATAACTCAAATCTCGGTCTCTTTTATATCTGCGGCGTTTATTTTGTAAAGCTCTTTGAAACCATTCAGCATAACGACCGTGTACATCGTCAATTGTAAGTGTTGGAGGAATAAATCTTTCATAGCTGGTGTTTCCCGGATCCCGGATCAGAAAATCACGATATGCCGATCGGTACCTGTTGTAATAAGTCGTGTTAAATGAGATTCCATACACAACGCCTCCAATTCCTGCATATAACAGGGGAACTTTCCAGTATTTATCATTGTAGATTTGGCCCAATCCGGGTAGAACCGCGGAATAGAGTGTTGCTTTATGAGGTGAATGATGATACTCTTCGGGATAGAAGTCATAAAGATAGACTTCGTTTGAAACGAAGTCTGTTGTATCAGCCGCCTGTCCTTCAATTAATACCGGCATCATTAAAAGAATGATGACCGGAAACCCGATTCTTTGTTTAAATATACTCACCTGGCGAATAAAATTACTTTTTTCACTCCTTCTTTTTATCCAGAATGGAAATGATCTTTTCCAGTTCCTCATCAGACCGGAAAGGGATGATGATTTTTCCGTTGCCTTTGTCGTTTCTGGAAAACTGAATGTTTGTTTTAAAGAAATTCGACAGCTGTTGTTTCAATTCGTCATATTCAGGGTTAGTTTGCACTGTGGCAGGTTTTTCAACCGGCTTTTCCTCAATTTCTCCTGAAGCAGCTTTACGAACCATTTCTTCAACTTTACGAACCGAGTAATCGTTATCAATGGTTTCGTTGAAAATACGAATCTGGATTTTTGGATTCTCAACGTTGATGATGGCTCTTGCATGACCCATTGAAATCTGTCGCTCACGCAATCCCAATTGAATTTCAGCCGGAAGTTTTAGTAAACGTAAATAGTTGGCAATGGTGGATCTTTTCTTACCCACTTTATCTGAAAGGCTTTCCTGTGTGAGTTTACACTCCTCCATAAGACGCTGATAACTAATGGCAACTTCAATCGGATCCAGATCTTCACGTTGGATGTTTTCAACCAGCGCCAATTCCAGCATGGTATCGTCTTCTGCGTCGCGAACATAGGCAGGCACTCTGTTTAATCCGGCCAGTTTGGCTGCTCTGAAACGACGTTCACCGGCGATGATCTGATAGCTGTCATCGCTTATTTTTCTTAACGTAAGCGGCTGAACAATGCCAACACCTTTGATGGATAAGGCCAGTTCATTCAGTCGTTCCTCGTCAAAATGTGAACGCGGCTGCCATGGGTTGGCTTCAATTTTTGAAATTTCAATTTCCATAATTGAAGCAGCCGGACGGCTTTTGCGTACATCTTCGGTGTTGTCAATTAAAGCTCCTAATCCTCGTCCTAAAGCACTTTTTTTTGCCATCTTTTATGATAAAGTGATATTTAAATGATTTTATCTTTATTGTCCATGCGTGTCATATTGTTTTTTTGTAACAATTCACGCGCCAGATTTAAATAGTTGGTAGCACCTTTTGATGCGGCGTCGTACATAACAACTGCTTTTCCGTAGCTGGGTGCTTCACTCAGTTTAATGTTGCGGGTAATAAGGGTTTCAAAAACCATTTCCTGAAAGTGAGTTTGAACCTCTTCAACCACCTGATTTGATAGTCGTAGGCGAGAATCATACATGGTTAAAAGGAAGCCTTCAATTTCGAGTTCAGGGTTTAATCTGTTTTGTATGATTTTAATGGTGTTCAGAAGTTTTCCAAGTCCTTCAAGAGCAAAATATTCGCACTGAACAGGAATGATTACCGAATCGGATGCTGTTAAGGCGTTTACAGTTATTAATCCCAACGACGGAGAGCAGTCGACCAGGATGAAATCATAATCATTGCGAACCTTTTCCAGCACTTCCTTTAATACATACTCTCTTTTGGGCATGTTTAGCATTTCGATCTCGGCTCCAACCAGATCAATATGGGAAGGGAGCAGGTATAAATGGTCTATTTCTGCTTTCAGGATGGCTTTTTGAGTATCAACCTTGTCAACAATACATTCGTATATGCTGTTCTCAATGTTGTTAAGATCAAAGCCTAAACCAGAAGTTGCATTGGCCTGTGGATCTGCATCAACAACTAACACGCTGTATTCCAGAACTGCCAGACTGGCAGCAAGGTTAATTGCTGTTGTGGTTTTACCAACACCTCCCTTTTGATTCGCGAGAGCTATAATTTTTGCCATAAAACAGATGTTTAAATTTGGTACGTCAAAGTAATAAAAAGTTATTTTTTGACGAAAGCCAAAGTTAATCTTTTATTGGTAAATAAATAGAAAATACGGATATAAAATTATGCTTGGTGTTGACTTGTTGGGAGTTAAGTGTATCTTGCGTGTGTCAAACATTTCCTATATGCAACAAGTGTGAGTTTTTCTCTTAGTTAGAAGCCTCTTTTGATTTATAATACACTATTTATCGGGGTCGATTGATTTATTTTAGCCCATTCCCTTAAGTTTTTGTATTTCCCGATGATGTTGCACAACAAGATCTTCCTGCTTCTTTCGGGCCTTCTGACGATATTCTTCGAAATCGTCCTTCAAATTATTCAGCTCGTGCTTGGTTTTACTGATCGTCTCAAGATTTTTTTTGTATAAAAGGAATATGAACACGGCTAATAGTAATATTCCTGTCATCGTAAATATAACCAGACTCAGAAAGAATCTCTTGTGCATGGATATTCCAACCAGGCTGAATGCATCACGGGCTCTTTCAGCCTGTGACAATTTTTCCCGGGTATCGTT
This sequence comes from Alkalitalea saponilacus, assembly GCF_900168165.1. Classification (GTDB taxonomy): domain Bacteria; phylum Bacteroidota; class Bacteroidia; order Bacteroidales; family Marinilabiliaceae; genus Natronoflexus; species Natronoflexus saponilacus. The sequence continues at coordinate 74,886 of NZ_FUYV01000001.1, read as the reverse complement.
CAATTCTTTACTTAACTGTTCTATTTCTGATTTTTGACTGAATATGGTCGAATTCAGTGTCCTGATGTGGTTGTTTTTATAACTTAGTGTATCGACAGTGTTGGTGTTAAGCTGGTTTAGCCATCTTTCGGGCACCATTCTGTATTGCTCCCATCGAGACGACTGATTGATTATAAAATCCAACTGTTCCTGGATGGATGAATCGGTTATATATGGTCTGTTAGGGTTTGCGACAACAATGCCTATGTTTAAGATAAAAGCCACAAACGGAAGAATAATACGCCAAATACTTTTCATATTCTTTGTTGTTTTGTCAGATTCGATACTGTAAAGATAATTGGAATATACTGCAAACGCTAGGCTTGGTTGTTTATTGCATGTTTTTTTTATTGTTTTTCCGGTTTTTTTCTTGATTTGAAAACCAGTTGATGGAATCGTTGATGGCCATTTCAATTGGGCGCACTTTTAATCCCAGATTTTTTTCAGCTTTATCATTGCTGTAATAATTTTCAATGGTTAAAATTTTGGCATTAACCAGATTTAAATCTGCTGCAATTCCAGATTTTTGAAGAAGCGACCCAAAAAAACCTGCGATTTTAAGGACTAACGAAGGAATTCTAACCAGAATAGATTTTTGGCCAGTGATGTTTATGAGTTTTTTCAAAAACTCATAATAGCTCAGGTTCTCACCCGCAAGAAGATAATTTTCATTTGGTTTCCCGATTTTCATCGCTTTAATAACTCCTTCAGCGGCATCTTCCACATGAATAAAGTTTTTACCCCCGGGGGGGTAAAAAATTATTTTTTTTCTCAGCGCCATTAAAATAATTCTTCCGCTGGATGGCTTTCCGTCATAAGCACCCAGCAAAAATGTTGGGTTAACGGTTATTATGTCAATTTTGCCTGAATATATCGCCATTCGTTTTTCAGATTCGGCCTTACTTTTAGCATAATTGGATAAAGTGAATGGATGTTTTTGCGGTCTGGTTTCGTTTCCCGGGCTTGTTTTGGTTCCATAACCAAAAACATTGGCGGTACTTACGTAAATAAATTTCTTAACCTGGTGTTTGATTGATGATTTTACAAGGCTTTCGGTGGCTTTTACATTTATCTCATAATATGGTTGGTACGATGAGATTCCCTGAGAAGTTAATGCTGCAGCATGAATAACGGCATCACATTGGGGAAGAATTCTATCCAGCGTAGAGCTATTTGTGAAGTCACCCTCTACGAGGGTGAGTTTTTTATCAGTCATTCCAATATAGCTTTCCGCTCTTCGAAGCAGCCCGATTACAGAATAACCTTTTTCAATTAAAAGCTTAATGATGTTTGTTGCCAATAACCCATTGGCTCCTGTTACCAGAATATTTTGCATCACTTAACCGTTTTTTTAGCTGCAACAATTTCCCGTTTTACCGCCCTGGTCAGCAACGGTAGCTTTATATTTCGCGGAGTTAATACCAAAAGTAACCAGTTAATTCTATTTGACCAACCAAGTAATATCAAGGGCTTTTTTTTCAATAAATTGCAAATGGCTTTTTTTGCCACCATTTCCGGCGACATCAGCCCTAAGCGGCCTATCCACCCCTGGTTTTCGATTCTTTGCGTTACGCTTTGGTTTGTTTTCATGGGACCCGGGTGAACCACACTTGCAAAAACATTGCTGTTTTTTAATTCCTGGTTCAGCCCGAGAGTGAACGACTGAACAAACTTTTTAGATGCGGGGTAAACTGTTTTATAACCAATGGGGCTAAAGGATGCCATACTTGAGACATTTAATATGTACCCGTTTTCCTGTTTCAGAAGATTGGGCAACAACTGATGGGTAATCAGCGTCAGCGCTCTAATATTAAGTTGGATAATGTTGTCAATATAATCTACATCTGAATCTACAAATGATCTGGTACCACCTAGTCCGGCATTGTTTACAAGTATGGAAAGATCATAATTATCATTTACCCAATGGGTTAATTGAAGAATGTTCTGTTTATTGGTTAAATCGATTTCGTAAATCACCGATTTTGTGCCGTTTTTGCGGCACAAATCTGCCACCTCATGAATATTTTCTTTAGGTAAAGCAACTAAAATTGTATTATATTTCCGCTCAGACAGCTCGATGGCCAAATATTTTCCTAACCCTTGACTGGCACCGGTAATCAGAGCATAAGTATCTCTATATTGTCTGGTCATTGTGTCACATTTTGAGTTTGATTGTAATTGGATGTTATTTTCATGGTAAACATTTACAAAATTCTATTACCGAATACCACCTATACAACCCATGAGTGTAAAATTGCGAAATTGAAAATGGTTTTACAAAGTTTACAATAAAAAAGAAGGTGTTGCCTGTATAAATATTATACATGTGTAATTGTTGTTAAGAAAAAATTGCCAATTACTTACATGGTTTAAAAAAAAGCGTATTTTTGTGGCCGAAAAACAGATCGTATAACGTTAAGCCGTTTTAAATTAGTGCTGTAAATAATATTAGAATGAATTATACATTGTTCGATTTTCTAACGCTGGTAGGCTCTCTGGGGATGTTCCTCTACGGAATGAAGATGATGAGTGAATCACTTCAGAGAGTGGCCGGTTCAAAAATGAGAAGCATCCTGTCAGCTATGACCTCCAATCGTTTCTTTGGGCTACTGACAGGAATTTTTGTTACTATAGTGGTTCAATCTTCAACAGCCACAACGGTAATGCTTGTAGGATTTGTTAATGCAGGACTGATTACCTTAAAGGAATCCATTGGCGTAATTATGGGTGCCAACATTGGAACTACTTTTACCGGCTGGATGATTTCCGTTTTTGGATTTAAATTTCAAATTAGTGACTATTCATTGCCAATGATTGCCATTGGGATACCTCTGATTTTTTCGAAGGCAATGGTTCGTCGAAGCTGGGGTGAGTTTCTCGTAGGTTTTGCATTGCTGTTTTTAGGTCTCGACTTTATGAAAGACAGCGTGCCTAATATCAGAGAAAATCCCGAGATCATGGCATTTGTGGAAGGATTCTCAGATCTGGGATTTGGCTCTATTTTGATTTTCCTGATGATTGGAACTCTCCTAACGGTGGTCATTCAATCTTCATCGGCGACTATGGCTCTAACTTTTGTTATGATCAGTCAGGGGTGGATTGAATTCCAGTTTGCTGCTGCCATGGTGCTGGGAGAGAACATTGGGACAACCATTACCGCCAATATTGCGGCAAGCGTAGGAAACATCAGTGCAAAACGTGCAGCAAGGATTCATTTTATCATTAATGTGCTGGGTATTTTGTGGATGTTGATGGTGTTTAACTCATTTGCTGATGCCATTTTGAGATTTGTTACTAGTCCGGGAGGAATGGGAATGGATAGTGCTGCTGCTATACCAACGGCGCTTGCACTGTTTCATACTGTCTTTAATGTATTAAATGTTTCCATATTTATCTGGTTCACTCCGCTGTTGCAAAAAATTGTAGTTAAGCTTGTTCCTCAAAAAGTTAAGGATTCAGAAGAAGAGTTCAGGCTTAAATACATTACCACGGGCATGTTGTCAACTCCTGAACTATCATTGCTTCAGGCGAAAAAAGAGGTGCAGTTTTTTGCAAAGCATTCTACAAAGATGTTTGGTTTTTTCAGAAAGATGTTGAAAGAGCCCACCGATAAGAAATATAACAAGCTGTTAACCAAAGTTCAAAAATACGAAGGGATTTGTGATAACGTAGAGGTGGAAATAACCAACTACCTGAGCCAGATATCACAATATAAAATGAGTGTTAACGGTCAGCAGCGGATGCGTTCAATGCTTAAATTGGTTGGTGACCTTGAAAGTATTGGCGATTGTAATTTCAACCTTGCACGATCGGTGAACCGCATGAGGGAAAAGAAGATTACCTTTAACGAGGAGGCGATGCAAAAACTTGAACTGATGTTTAATCTGGTTGAGGAGTCACTGGAAATCATGCGGGAGAATCTTGATAAGGATGAGAGCAATATAAATTTGGGTAAAGCTATGCAAGTTGAAGAGCAAATCAATAATTACCGCAATCAACTTAAAGCTGAGCACCTTGATAACCTTTCAAAGGAAGTTTACTCTTATGAGGCTGGGATATTATTCAATGATATTTTCTCTGAATGTGAAAAACTTGGAGACTATGCGATTAATGTTTCTGAAGCGTTAACTGAATCAGCTTCTAGAAGAGCAATGAAATAGGAATTCAAAAACCAACATGATAGAACAAATAAAGGGAGCTCATGAGACTCCCTTTATTATTTTAATGCTCTAGTAAGATGAGAGTGCATTTCTAAGCTTCTCAAATCGTCCCTCATAATCTTTCATTGATAACTTAATAACCTCTTTTGCTTCTTCAGCATTGTACGTATGCGTTATTTCAGATTCACGATTCATACCGGGCATATCTTTGTAGGTAAGGAAATAGTGTTTTAGTCTTTCAACTACCAAATCCGGTAAGTCAGAGACATCTCTTATGTCGCCGTATACTACATCGCCTTTTAAAACCGAAATGATCTTGTCATCGGCGGCATCGTTATCAATCATTCTGAACCCCCCTATTGGGATGGCTTCGGCGAGAATATCGCCGTGCATCACATCTTTTTCAGTCAGCACGCAAATGTCAAGTGGATCACCATCTCCCTTTACATTTTTCCGGCCTGATTTTTCTGCACTGAAATCACCTACCAATCTTCCACAGTATGTCTGCGGAATAAATCCATACAGAGATGGAACCACGTTTGAATATTTTTGGGGTCTGTCGATACGCAAGTATCCACTTGCCTTATCTATTTCGTACTTAATGGTATCTGTGGGTACCACTTCAATGAAGCAGATGACTTCATCGGGAGTTTTTTCTCCGATATCTATTCCATGCCAGGGGTGTGATTTATATCTAAGTCCCATTAATCGTCCAATTGGTTCCATTAAAATATTTGTCGACATATCGAGTTCTGTTGTTTGATTTTTTCGTTTTTTAGTCATTGTATCAGCAAATAAAATGCTTTTTGATTAATAAATCTCTAACAAATTGTTACAAATGCTTAACCGGCCCATCCTTCTCTGTCTAGACTGCGGTATTGAACGGCCTCGGCAACATGATGAGATTTGATGCTTTCTGAAGCTTCTAAATCAGCAATGGTTCTTGAAACTTTAAGAATTCTGTCGTATGCACGCGCCGACAGATCCAGTTTTTCCATGGCATTTTTTAATATCATACTCCCTGATTCATCTAAAACAGCATATTGTGCCAAAAGTTTACTGGTCATTTGTGCATTACAATGTATTTTTGGATGTTTCTTGTAACGTAACGTCTGAATTTCCCTGGCCTTGATTACCCTCTCCCTGACTTCATGACTTTTTTCTGAAGTTGGCGCTTCGGCCAACTTGTTAAATGGCACCGGAACAACTTCTATGTGTATGTCAATCCGATCAAGTAAAGGGCCTGAAATTCTGCTGAGATACTTTTGAACCACACCGGGTGAACAAACGCATCTTTTTTCAGGATGATTGTAAAATCCACACGGGCACGGGTTCATACTGGCCACAAGAGTGAAACTTGCCGGATACTCCAGAGCAAATTTCGCTCTGGATATGCTGATTAACCTATCTTCTAGTGGTTGACGTAATACCTCCAACACGGTACGTTTAAATTCCGGAAGTTCATCTAAAAAAAGAATTCCATTGTGAGCCAAAGAAATCTCTCCGGGCTGAGGATAAGTCCCACCGCCGACCAAGGCTACATCAGAAATAGTGTGATGAGGGCTTCTGAACGGCCGCTGCGTAAGCAGAGCCGTGTTTCCTCCAAGTTTTCCTGCCACTGAATGAATTTTGGTGGTTTCAAGCGCTTCGGAAAGTTGCATGGGCGGCAAAATGGACGCCAATCGCTTGGCCAGCATTGATTTTCCAGCACCGGGCGGGCCAATCATTATGAGATTGTGCGAACCAGCAGCAGCAATCTCCAGCGATCGTTTCACACTTTCCTGACCTTTTACATCTGAAAAATCAATTTCGCAGCCATGTAATCCTTCCATAAACTCCTGATGGGTATCCACAACCGTCTTTTCCAGCATTGGTTTACCATTTAAAAAGTCAATGACCTGTTGCATGTTTTCAGCTCCATACACATCTAGTTCTTCAACAACTGCAGCCTCTCTGGCATTGGCTTTTGGTATGATGAGGCCTTTAAAACCCTCCTTTTGTGCACGAACGGCAATGGGAAGTGCTCCTTTTATTGGATTTAAACTGCCATCTAACGACAGTTCCCCCATCATCATATAGTCACCAATTATGCTGTCGGATATTTGTTGGTCACCTGCCAGAATGCCTATAGCCAAAGGCAGATCGTATGCCGATCCTTCCTTTCTTGTATCGGCCGGAGCCATATTTATAACAATCCGCTTTCCGGGCCATTCATAGTTATAAATTCGGAATACCGATTCAATTCTTTGCTGACTTTCCTTTACAGCGTTGTCGGGCAATCCAACCATGAAAAATCGGATTCCCCGGGATATGTCAACCTCAATTGTGATGGGAATGGCGTCAATGCCTGTAACTGCAGCGCCATGGGTTTTTACTAGCATTGGGAAAATGATTAAGAGACCGGATCAGGGTCATTGGTTAATTTTCATACAATTTATGAAATTATTTTGTTTGATACTTTATGAGTAGGAAATTTTATAGAGAAATATAACCAAAAGAGGTTGAACCTGATTGGGTTCAACCTCTTTTGGTTATATTCAAAATTGTTACTGATAGTTACTCAACCATTTGGTTGCGAACAACATATACTTTATCGGTAATTTGTCTCAACTGACGCTCTGTTATGGCTCCATCTTCAATGGAGTTGTAAACTCTCTGAATGGGCTTTAGTTGCTGCATTACTTCGTCAATAGCAGGATTGTCTTTTACAACTTCCATCAGGGACAAAAGTTTATTAAGAGATGATTTCTGATTCATGACAATGGCCACCATTTCTTTGTTTTGATAAGTATCCTCAGAAATATGGGTGGCAATATAAAGAGCCTCTACCCAACTTCCAGCCAAAACAAGCATGGAAACAGAACCGCGTCCTGCTCTGTTAAGGTGTTCGTAGGTGTTATAAAAAGTATTGGTAATCAGTTCAACAAGTTTCTCCTTGTCGTCCTGGTTGGCTTCTATCTGATCAATGATGTCCGGGCTTACTGCGCCTGAGATATTCAATGCGTCAATCAAGCGCTTGCTTACATTCATATAATCAATGGTAGCCTGTCTCTGGTTGTATGTACTTGCATAACTCAAATCTGTACTATATATCCCCAGGTTGATGGCTTTTGATTTTTCTGTCAGGTATCGCTCAACATTGGACACAGGGTTGCTGAGGGTCAGAATATATGAAGCACCTATCCTGTTAAGCATTTCTGTCGTTTCAAAGCTTGTGGGCAGAGGATAAACAAATTCGCGTACATCTTGTTCTACCCTGGCTTTATCTAATGTTTCGGTTTGATTGCCGTCATCTCCTGAAGAAGTTCTTCCTGTGCGGCAAGCACTTATTATGAAAGAGAACAGAATAATGAGACTGACTAATGTTGTGTGGTTTAAGAGTCGTTTCATAATTGATGGTTGTTTTAGTTTGTACAAATATAACTGATTATAATTTATTTTGTACGGCCTTATTGTATTTTTGCATCAGCTAAAAAATAAATTTTAATGAAGGATTCCACTAAAGGAATATTGTTGGCCTGTTTATCGGCATTGATGTGGGGATTACTCGCCATAGCATTAAAAATAGCACTGAATTACACAGATTCATACACCATTGTTTGGTGGCGATTTGCTGCAAGCTTTTTAATTTTAATACTTTTTTATCTTTTCAGGAGTCCACGCTCTCTTCGCGTTTTAAGAAACCCTCCAAAGATTTTGTTGTTGGGAGGTGTGTTGCTGGGCATTAATTTCTTTGGGTTTCAGCAAGGAATTGAACATGCAGGCCCAGCTGTTTCACAGGTTATTATTCAGGCCGGCCCTGTTAATCTGGCTCTGATTGGGTTCATAATCTTTAAAGAGAAGATTAATTTTATTCGAATCACAGGATTCCTTTTGGCCGCTACCGGCTTCTATTTCTTTTATCACCAGCAAATGCAGGTAATGCCAGATGGAGGAGGGGCTCTCAGAATAGGAGCTTTATGGACGTTTGCCGGAGCTTTGGCATGGACTGGTTATGCTATCATTAATAAGATAATGGTTAAAAGAATGGCCCCCATGCAAATCAATCTGATCATTTATGGAATTCCTGCCTTGATTTTTATTCCATTTGCTGATTTTCAATCGCTCTATTTGCTGAATTCCCCAATTGTTTGTTTGTTGTTTCTTTTTCTGGCCTTAAATACCATTCTGGCATATGGCGGGTTATCTATGGCACTTAAATATACGGAGGCCAACCGCATAAGTATGATAGTGACACTAAATCCCATCATTACCTTTATCATCTTAGAAATTCTTTTATTGATCAATGTTCATTGGTTTGAATCGCCTCCAATGGCACCAATGGCATACATTGGTGCATTAATGGTACTCGGTGGAGTTGCTCTTGCGGTAGGTGCCAGAAAAGTGCAGTGGAAATGGAAAAGGACACGAATAAAGAATGATTAGATCAGACATCAAGATTGACATTGCGCTGGTTTTTGCAGACAGGGGAGAGTGAAAATCAATGTTTTAAACACTGTAAGGAAATCTCATATCTTTGATCATCAGTTGAATGGAAGTGTTTCCATTGAACACATTTTCTTCAATGGTATAGCAAATGTCAAAATAGTCTCCACTTTTTATCTGCTTAATATACTTTCCCATACCAAACCCTATTCCCTGCATAATGGTAGCGGATCCCTCCTCAATTAACTCCAACTTTACGTGATCGCGATCTTTTCCAACCAGTTTGCTGGTTCCGTAATCCACCACTCTTCTGGTTATAAAAACCGGCTTCATATTTCCCGGTCCGTATGGTGTGAACTGTTTTAGTATTCTGAAAAATTTCGGTGTAATGTCCCTGAGCATGATGTCTGCATCGATCTCAATTTGGGGAATTAACTGCTCCGGAAGGATGTTCTCTTCAACATATTTGTTAAATCGGCGTGTAAATTCCGGAATTTTCTCTATTTGCATGGTTAAACCGGCAGCATACATGTGTCCTCCAAAGTTAACCAACAGGTCGCTACACGACTCAATCGCCTTGTAAAGGTCGAAACCATCTACTGATCTGGCTGAACCGGTGGCCATCCCCTGGCTCTGCGTAAGAATTACAGTGGGACGATAGTAACTGTCTGTTAGTCTCGACGCTACAATTCCGATGACCCCTTTGTGCCAGTCCGGTTTAAACAGGACTGTTGCTTTTTGCGCTTTCATCTCCTCACTGGCATCAATTAAATCCAATGCTTCCTGAGTGGTTAACCTGTCCAGATCCTTTCGTGTTTCATTGCAGACGTTGATGTCCTGACTCATTTTTTCGGCCAGAGATTTATCTTCACTTATGAGTAACTCTACTGCATCCCTGCCTGATTCAATCCGGCCTGCGGCGTTAATTCGGGGGCCAATTTTAAAAACAATATCACTGATGAGAAACTCCCGGTGCTCCATGTTGGCTATCTGGATGATGCTTTTTAGTCCGGTACGAGGATCCCTATTGAGTTTTTCCAGACCAAACGCTGCTAACACGCGGTTCTCGCCGGTAATTGGGACAATGTCGGAGGCAATGCTTACTGCCACCAGATCGAGATAGTTATACAACTCTTCCTCGGGATAGTTCATGGTTCGACAAAAGGCCTGCATGAATTTGAACCCGACACCGCATCCTGAAAGCTCCTTCTCCGGATATTCACAGTCTTCGCGTTTGGGATCGAGACAGGCAGCAGCAACGGGCAGTTCGCTTCCGGGCGTATGGTGGTCGCAGACAATAAAATCAATACCCATTTTTTTTGCCTGGGCTATTTTTGTAACAGCTTTAACTCCACAATCCAGGGATATGATCAAATGACAACCGGCATCGTGAGCAAATTCAATGCCTTCCATGGAAATGCCGTAACCTTCTTTGTACCTGTCGGGGATGTAAAACTCCAGATTTTGATAATAATGGCGAAGAAACGAGTAAACCAATGCAACTGAAGTGGTGCCGTCCACATCATAATCACCATAGATCATGATTTTTTCGCCGTTGCGTATAGCTGACAAAAGCCGTTTAACGGCTTTGTCCATGTCTTTCATTATGAAAGGATCGTGTAAATGATCCAAGGCTGGGCGAAAATAGGTTTTTGCGTCATCAAAATTGGTTACCTTTCTTTGAATCAGCAACTTTGCAAGAATTTCATCTACATTAATGGCCTGACTTAATTGTAAAATTAAGTCTTCATCCACCTCATCCTTTATGCTCCAACGTTTTTCCATTACCTGATTTTCGTGCCGGGTTGATCATGATTATTCAACAATAATACAAAGATAGGTTTTTTAACACTCCATCCTCACGAAACTTCAAAATGTAATTGAAAAACATCGGTAAGTTTGTCCTTAACAATCCGGCTTATTTCTGTAAAGTCCTGCTGTTGATTTAATTCATTTTCGATGGATGTAACCCCTTTATCGATAAATCCACATGGATTGATATACCTGAAGTAATCAAGATTTGTATTGATATTGAGTGCGAAGCCGTGCATGGAGACATGCCGGCTTGCTCTTACACCAATGGCACATATTTTCCGGCTTTGTGCCGGCTTATCGGTGTCAAGCCACACACCTGTTGCACCTTCTAATCTCGATCCCAAAATTCCAATCTCTTTTAATGTCAGAATAATGGCCTCCTCCAGATTGAATATGTACTCCTTGATGCTAAGTCCCATCTCTTCCAGGTCAAATATGGGATATCCCACCAATTGGCCGGGGCCATGGTAAGTGATGTCACCACCACGATTGATTTTATAAAATACGGCATCGATCTTCTTAAGCAGGTCATCGGTAATTAAGAGATTTGATGGCATTCCGCTTTTCCCAAGTGTGTAAACATGGGGGTGTTCGCAAAAAATCAGATGGTGCTTTACAGGTTCCTTCGATCCGGGATTCTCCCGGTTATGAAGTTTTGTGTTTACGACTTCATCGAAGAGTTGCTCCTGATGATCCCACTCCTGTTTGTAATCAACTTTTCCGGGATTGTGGAAAATGGTAGTATGTTGCATTTTAATCATTTAACGCATTAATATGTTTTTCGGCGTGGTAGGATGATCTTACCAACGGACCACTTTCCACAAATTTAAACCCTTTTTTTAATCCTTCTATCTCATAAATTTTGAATTGTTCAGGAGTTATATACTCCTGAACCTCCAGATGCACTGCTGAAGGCTGTAGGTATTGTCCGATGGTGAGAACTTTTACTCCCTGATTAACAAGGTCGTCCATGGTTTCAAGAACTTCTTCCTGAGTTTCTCCCAATCCTAACATTATCCCGGATTTGGCAACAACACCCCGGCCGGCAATGTGCTTAAGCACATCAAGGCTAACGTCATATTTGGCTCTGGAACGGATTTGCGGTGTTAACCGGCGAACCGTTTCCACATTGTGGCTTATCACTTCAGGTTCTGCATCTATGATCTGATCCACCAGGTTTGTCATCCCCTGAAAATCTGGAATCAGCACTTCCATGGTTATGCCGGGATTCACCTCTTTCACTTTTTTGATGGTCTCAACCCAAACACCTGCTCCTCCATCGGGCAAATCATCACGATCTACAGAGGTGATAACAGCATGTTTAATCTTCATAATCTGTATGGAACGAGCTATTCGGAAAGGCTCTTTAAAGTCTACCGGTCCGGGTTTTCCTGTTTTTACGTTACAAAATTTGCAAGCACGCGTACAGGTATCTCCCAATATCATGAATGTGGCTGTTCCGGCTCCCCAGCATTCTGCTGCATTGGGACATTTTCCACTGGTACAGATGGTGTGCAGTTTATGATCACGGATGGTTTTATGCATCCAGCTGTATTCAGAAGTATTGGGAAGTTGAATTTTAAGCCAATCGGGTTTAGATCTGCGTTGTTGAATTTTAACCATTTTTATTGATGTTGTTGTTTTCGATAATCCATTAAAAACTAACACTTCGAAGATACATTTAATTCTTCGAAGTGTTATGATTTAACGTTTGAAAGCGGAGAATGTTTATCCTTCTCCCATTACTTTATTGAACTCTGAGAATAAAAACACCAAAGGTTCTGCCGGGGTTGTCGGCTCCTGTAATGGCATTTGGAAATCCGTTGGGCTGAGGTGGAGCAACAGTTCCCATGGGTACAGATACATTTCCTCCCTGGTATGTTCCACTGGCTACCGGGGTTCCCCACAAGTCAAACACACTGTAAATTCGGTATGATTGTCCGCTTTGCAGATGGTTTGAAAGATCCGCGTTAACCTGACTCTGATCATTCCAGTTATATATAATTAGGTCAAACCTACCTGAATCGTACTGATTGTTTTGCACAACCACTTTGGTCCCGGTTGGCAGACGGTTGGAGTATGAATTGTTTGGGAAATCAGAAGGATGTGGTCCGATTTCTGCACCAAAAAATTGGTTGTTTTCGGCTATTGCAGATCTCCATTGTCCTCGCGTATAAGTATTTCCTACAATATAATTATCTCGCAATTCAATAAACTCGTTCCAGAGCTGCGTGCTTCCATCAACACCCAGAGTGGCGCTGTATCCGAGTCGGAGGCTTCGGGCATTTGCCACCGGCGTCCAGGAGTGGTTTCCGATTAAACGTGTCCGATCCACCGGTTGATGGCCACCTATCAGAAGTCCGTCTGATTCGCCATATACACTGGCGCCTTCAATCGAAGCGCCTGTGCGGAACCAGACATTGCGCAAAAAGTCGAATCCTTCAAGATACCCATTTTCAGTATAGGCATGAATTCCAAATCCATATCCAAAGAACAGAATGTTATTGGCAATGGTTTTGGTTCCATTTCTATTTTGCGCGTATATGCCATGACCTCTGCCACGTTCTGAAAAGAAACCATTGTTATAAATGATATTTCCGTAGAGTTCGCTGTCAATGGCACCGGTCCAGAAACCTACACCCCCTTGGTTGTTATGGATTATACAATTGATGAGTTTTGAATTTGGAGCTTCAAATTCAACACCTCCAACCAGCTGCATACGATTGGTGTTTGTGTTGGTTATTTCCAGTTCTCTGAATATTACCCATTCACCCTGAATTAACAAAACATGTCCGCCAGATCCTGACTGGCCATTTATGGTAACCCTTTTACCCGGCTCTGCGGCAAAAATAATGTGGTTGTTCCTGGTGCCTCTTACACTACTCGTAAATCGTCCATTATAGGTTCCCTCTTTGAGAATGATAAGGTCTCCGGGTGATGCCGGGCCATTGGCTCTCAAAGCAGTGGCGAGGTCGTAAGGGTCGTTGTAGGTTCCTGCAGCATTTGAACGGCCGTTTGGTGCCACAAAGAAAGCTGCATCTGCCATGTTTACCGGCCCGGAGGTGTCATTATTTCCCGTTGAAACCGTCACCGATAACGAACGCGAGTTACTTGTTCCACATGCATTCTGGGCAGTTACCGCAATTGTACCACCCGATGCCCCTGCAGTAACAGTAATGGTGGAACTGTTTTGCCCGCCTGTAATATTCCAGCCGTTAGGTACAGTCCAGTTATAAGTGATGCCCGGAGTATTAGTAACAGAATAAGTAATTCCTGTTTGTCCTGAATTTACCTGAGTTGAACCGGAAATGGTTGAAGGTCGTGCAGGCGTATTACCGGCGATATTGATATGATAATCACTCCCTGAAACAGGGGATGCCGTTACTTTTGCATGTTCAACTGCACCCAAACTGTTGGTTACATAAGCTGTAAATCTGAGTTGATCTCCAAAAGCAAAAGGAAAGGTATCTGCTGTTTTTAACAACAGTTCATTATTATCATAAAGAGCTCCCGATAATCCAGTGTACCTTATGTTTGGAGAATTTGCTGAGGAGGTGCTGCTTTGAATCATTTTAATACTCTGGTTGCCATCCGGAGATTTAACATTCAGCAGAAGGATTTGCTGCCCGGCTCCATTAAATGTAAATGTATGAACACCTGAATCCAGATAATGACGTTCTGTTAAAAGCAAACGTCCCTCTAAATCATTTACAGATAGAACGAATTCATCGGCACTTTTAACGTGCACATCAAATCGTGTTATATCGGTAAAGGGATTTGGATAGTTTTGCGACACTGAAAACTTTTCAGGTTTCCTGACAGTTCCGTCTCCAACAGACAGTCCTGTTTCAGTTATAACGAAAACATTGTTGGGATAATAAATTGTGGCGGAACCCTGGCGGGCCAAATTTTCGATAATTATGCTATCGGGATCGGTTATTTCACATTGATAACTGGTGATGAACTCCAGCCTGATTTCATTTGCATGGATACTTATCCATGCAAAATTAAGGATTGTCAACAAAGTGACGATAATTTTACTGTACATCAGCGCATTAAATTTAAAGGCAGAAACAATCCACAGGATTATTCTTCCGGTAATACTTCACATATCATACTTCTCAGAGAAAACGGCTATGGCCATTTTCTCACGCGAACTTGCCTTTTGGGTTATGGCTGATGCCTGAGGTCATATTAAACGTAACTATTGCCTATTTATTTCTATATTTAATGTTAAAGTGATAAGTATTTTGTGTTAAAAAACATTCAACAAACTTTAATGTTTACACTTTTTATCATTATAAATCCCAACGATTTTTCGCTTACCTTTTTATATTGAATATTTTGAGGTTATCTTTGCATTTTGTTTTTTGCTACTCACTTTTTCAAGTAAACAATTATTAACCAATGAGTCAGATAGAATTAAGCGAACAGGAGCAAATCCGACGAGATAGTTTAAAGGAACTTTACAAACTGGGTATCAATCCCTTTCCTGCCGATGAATTCCCCGTTACCCATCAATCAAAAGATATTCTGGATCAATTTGATGATCATCCTGATCAGTTTCAGGAGGTGGTTTTAGCGGGTCGCATTATGACACGCAGAATTATGGGTAGCGCTTCCTTTGCGCAGATTAAGGACGGGAAGGGACGCATGCAGGTGTATATCCGCCGTGACGATATTTGTGAAGGAGAGGATAAAACCATGTACAATACGGTTTTTAAACGTTTGCTTGACATTGGAGACATCATTGGAGTTAAAGGGTTTGTGTTTAAAACACAAACCGGTGAAATCTCTTTACATGTAAAGGAACTCACCGTATTAGCCAAATCTGTTCGTCCTCTTCCAATCGTAAAAGAGAAAGACGGGAAGATTTATGACGCATTTACCGATCCGGAAATGCGCTATCGTCAGCGTTATGTTGATTTGATAGTGAATGATCATGTGAAGGAGACCTTTTTGGCCAGAACGAAAATTATGAATACCATGCGAAATTTCTTCAATGAGCGTGGTTATTTAGAGGTGGAAACGCCAATTTTACAGGCGATTCCCGGAGGAGCGGCAGCTCGTCCGTTTATTACTCACCACAATGCCCTTAACATCCCGCTATATTTGAGAATTGCTAACGAACTTTACCTTAAACGCCTGATTGTAGGTGGCTTTGATGGAGTTTACGAGTTTGCCAAAGATTTCCGAAACGAAGGTATGGACAGAACCCATAACCCTGAGTTCACCGTCATGGAAATCTACGTGGCTTACAAAGATTATAAGTGGATGATGGATTTTACCGAAGAGATGATTGAACGTGTAGCTCTTGAGCTACACGGAACTACGGAGGTAAAACTGGGAGATAAAATCATAAATTTTAAGCGTCCCTTCAAACGTGTTCCCATGTTGGAAGCCATAAAAGAGCACACTGGAATGGATGTTTCAGGAATGGATGAAAAGCAGTTGCGTGATGTTTGCAAAAAGCTCAATATTGAGGTGGATGCTTCCATGGGAAAAGGAAAAATGATTGATGAAATCTTTGGAGAAAAATGTGAGCATCACTACATTCAGCCCACATTCATAACCGATTATCCGATTGAGATGTCGCCGTTGTGCAAAAAACACCGTGAAAATCCAGAACTTACCGAAAGGTTTGAGTTAATGGTAAACGGCAAGGAACTGGCAAATGCCTACAGCGAGTTGAATGATCCCATAGATCAGTTGGAGCGTTTTCAGGATCAGCTGAAACTTTCGGAGAAAGGCGATGATGAAGCCATGTTTATTGATCACGATTTTGTTCGTTCATTGGAATATGGTATGCCCCCTACCTCGGGAATGGGAATTGGGATTGACCGCCTCACTATGTTTATGACCAATCAGGAATCCATACAGGAGGTGTTGTTTTTCCCGCAAATGCGACCCGAAAAGAAAGCGGAGAAAGATGGTGACGACAAATTCGAAGCTTTAGGGATTCCCGAAGAGTGGATACCAGTTGTTCGAAAAGCCGGTTTTCAGAGAGTAAAAGATTTATTAGAAGTTGATAATCCAAATAAATTGCACCAGCAATTGTGCGGACTAAATAAAAAGAATAAACTTGGCCTGACAAACCCATCCAAAGAAGAGGTTTCAGAATGGCTTTCGCAAAGTTAAGTGCGTAACAAAAACAATATTATCATGGACGTAACCGCGTCGAAAATCGGAATTATAGGTAGTGGCAGCTGGGCAACAGCCATAGCGAAAATGGTGTTAATCAGTTCTGAAAAACTGAACTGGCATTTCAGAAGTCCCGAATATATTGAAAGATTTAAAACAGTAAAACATAACCCAAATTATCTCACATCTGTTGCTTTTGATATTGACCGGATTTCATTTTTTCAGGACATCAATGAACTAATTGAAGCCTCTGATATATTAATTTTCGCAAATCCATCGGCTTTTTTAAATCAACTCTTATCCGGGTTGACGGTGTCCCTTAAAGATAAGCTCATAGTTTCAGCAATTAAGGGACTTGTGCCAGAACATAAATTAATCATCGCCAGTTATTTTAATAAAATCCATGGTGTTCCGCTCGATCAGATTGCAGTTATATCAGGTCCATGTCATGCGGAAGAGGTTGCCTTGGAAAGGTTGTCCTACCTTACCATCGCTTGTCAAGATGTTAAAAAGGGACGCGAGTTTGCTTCCAGATTACAATGCAGTTTTATAAAGACAGTGGTGTCGGATGATATTTATGGGACGGAATATGCCGCAGTTTTAAAAAATATTATGGCCGTAGCATCCGGGATTTGTCATGGATTGGGCTATGGTGATAATTTCCAGGCAGTTTTAATCTCCAATGCCATACAAGAAATAAAACGATTTGTTGATACTGTGCATCCCATTACTCGTGATATAAAAAGCTCTGCATATCTGGGAGATTTATTGGTTACTTGTTATTCACAGTTCAGCCGGAACAGAACTTTTGGTACCATGATTGGGAAAGGGTATTCTGTAAAAAGCGCACAACTGGAGATGCTGATGATTGCCGAAGGTTACTACGCAGCCAAGAGTATAAAAGAGATAAATGATAGGTACAAAGTGAACATGCCTATTACCGATGCTGTTTATAACATCATATACGAGAAGATATCCCCTACCATTGAGATCCGGTTATTAACCGAATCTCTGAGATAAAGAGGAGCTTATTTTTAATGTCAAAAAATTCACATTTAACAATGCAAAAAATTTCAATAGACATTCAAAAAACCGGAGGCTTTATATCACTTGATGAAGTGAAAAAGCAAGCCGGAAATGTGTTGGCCTGCCAACAAAAACTTCATGATAAATCCGGTGCCGGGAATGATTTCCTGGGTTGGATGGAGCTGCCTGAAGCCATCACCAGCGAGGAACTTAAAACCATTAAAGCTACGGCTGACAGGTTAAGCGAGCAATCAGATGTCGTTGTGGTGACCGGAATTGGCGGAAGCTACCTTGGAGCCAGAGCTGTAATCGATGCTTTGTCCAACTCTTTTGATTTTCTGATGGCAGACCGCAAGCGGCCTGTTGTTTTATATGCCGGACAAAACATCGGAGAAGATTACTCCCATGAACTTTTAGAACTATTAAAAGACAAATCTTTTTCGGTAGTGGTAATTTCCAAATCAGGAACAACTACAGAGCCTGCCATCGCATTCCGATTATTGAAAGAACTGCTGGAAAAGAAACATGGTGCAAATGAAGTGAAAAACCGAATTGTAGCCATTACCGACGAAAGCAAGGGTGCTTTAAGAACACTTGCCGATCGAGAAGGATACCAAACTTACGTTATACCTGACGATGTTGGTGGACGGTTTTCTGTTTTAACTCCCGTAGGGTTACTTCCTATAGCTGTAGCCGGCTTTGATATTGAAAAACTGGTAGAGGGAGCTCGTGACATGGTTAAAGCAACTGCACCCGATGTGAGTTTTGAAGATAACCCTGCAGCAGTTTATGCAGCAGCCAGAAATTTATTATATCAAAGTGGAAAGAAAACTGAGATCCTTGTTAATTATCACCCAAAACTGCACTTTTTGGCAGAATGGTGGAAACAACTTTACGGAGAAAGTGAAGGTAAAGAGAACAAAGGAATTTTCCCGGCTGCCGTTGATTTCACAACTGATTTGCACTCCATGGGACAATGGATCCAGGAAGGTGAACGTACCATTTTTGAAACGGTTATCTCTGTTGAGAATTCCAATCATACCGTTAAAGTTCCTTCCGATAAAGATGATCTCGACAGCTTGAATTATATTGCAGGAAAGAGAGTAGATGAGGTTAACAAAATGGCCGAATTAGGCACTTTGGTTGCACATGTAGACGGAGGTGTTCCCAACATCCGAATCTCTGTTCCTCAACTGAACGAATACTTCTTGGGGCAATTGATTTTCTTCTTTGAAAAAGCTTGTGGAATCAGTGGATATGTTTTGGGAGTAAATCCATTTGATCAACCGGGAGTAGAGGCATATAAAAAGAATATGTTCGCACTTTTGGGCAAGCCAGGTTTTGAGAAAGAAACTGAAGAAATTCGCAAAAAGCTATAGAGTCGGATATTATTATTTAGATAGTAAAAATATAAAGAGGCTGTCGCAAAAGTCTAATAACAACTTTCAATACATACAATTTGCAAGCAACCTCGTTTTACCCCTTCAAACCTCCCCCAAGTGGGAGGCTTAAAGTCCCCCTATTGTTTAGTCAAATGACTTTAACTCGGGGGATTTAGGGGTGAATTATTTATGTGTAATTTATGTTTTTAAAGATGAGGATAATTAAAATTTACTTTTGAGACAGCCTCTTTCGCTTCTATATGTATTCATCCGAAAATAATTTAGTTAATTAATTGGCCGAATGGAACTTCCATGAGCTGTTATTTTCGTGCTCTTGTTGTGAGTTGCTCACTCATGGGCGTTTCATTATTACTTTCTTTCAACAGTTTCGTATGAAAATTGCAAGTTGGTTTTAGGATCGGTAAATGGACCTTCCATCATTACACTGTTCCAATCGTCTCTCTTAATTTCAGGAAACCAGGTGTCCACATCATCAAATTTATGATGGATGTGCGTAAAATATATGCGCGTGGCTACCGGCATGAAAATGTCATACACTTCGCCTCCGCCTATTACAAACAATTCTTGCTCTTTTCTGCACTTGTCCAACACATCTTCTATGGTACGAGCCATTTCACAGCCATTACAAGTCAACTGTGGGTTGCGGGTTAAAACGATGTTTCGTCTGTTTGGCAATGCTCCGTTTGGCAAAGATTCGTAGGTCTTTCGTCCCATCACGATCGGATGGCCTGTGGTGAGTTGTTTAAACCGTTTTAAATCGCCGCTGATATAGGCAAGTTGGTCGCCACTAAAGCCTATTCCGCCTTTTTTGTCAATAACCACTATAATTGAAATATGCATAGTTGATTTTGCTTATGGTTTTGAAATAATTAAACAGCAATATCGCCTTTTATATGGGGGTGGGGGTCGTACCCTGTTAAATTAAAGTCTTCAAACACAAAATCATCAATTGATTTTACATCAGGGTTGATTTCCATTTTCGGCAATGGTCGTGGATTCCGGGATAATTGGAGATTCACCTGATCCAAATGATTCAGATAGATATGTGCATCACCTAAAGTATGCACAAAATCACCTGGTTTAAGACCTGTAACTTGTGCCATCATCATGGTTAAAAGTGCGTATGATGCAATGTTAAAAGGCACTCCGAGAAAAATGTCGGCACTACGCTGATACAACTGGCAACTTAACTTTCCATCGGCCACGTAGAATTGGAATAAAATGTGACATGGAGGCAGCTGCATCTCATCTATCTGACCTGCATTCCATGCACTTACGATGTGTCTTCTTGAGTCGGGATTGTTTTTAATGGACTCAACAACTTGCTTAATCTGATCAATATGTCCGCCGTCATAAGTCGGCCAGGATCTCCACTGGTATCCATAAATGGGCCCCAACTCCCCGTTTTCAAGCGCCCACTCATTCCAGATTCTCACTCCGTTTTCCTGAAGATATGCCACGTTGGTACTCCCCTTTAAAAACCAGAGTAATTCGTAAATAATGGATTTCAGATGCAATTTCTTTGTCGTAACAAGAGGAAAGCCATCCGAAAGATCAAACCGCATTTGATGTCCAAAAACACTCAATGTCCCTGTTCCTGTGCGGTCTTCCTTGCGAAAGCCCTCAGAGGTAACTCTTTTTATAAGATCCAGATATTGTTGCATTTTTTTTATTGTTTCAAATCAATGGTTGTCATAATTGGGAAATGGTCTGAATAATCCAGAGGTAAACGTTCAAAATTAAAGGATTCAAACTGTGGATCGTGAAAAATGTAATCGATCCTGAATGAAGGTAATCTACCATTATAAGTCCCTCCAAAGCCAACGCCCGACTCCCGAAAGGCATCTTTCAGATTGCCTCGCATGGTTCGGTAAACATATGAAACCGGTGTGTCGTTAAAATCGCCACAAACAATCACCGGATATGGCGAATTCTCAATATGCCTGGCCAAAAACTCTGCCTGACTTGAGCGGGATTTAAACGCCCTGGTAATTTTTTGTGAAATGTTTCGTAATCCCTGTCGCTGACTATCGCTCATGCGGAAATCCAAACTATCAAGAACGCTCAATTCATGATCCTGAAATCCAATGGATTCAAGATGTGTGTTGAAAACGCGAATGATCTTTCCATCCACATTTACATCAGCATAGCTTGCCATGTTCAATGAGTTTTCAAACCTGATGGCATTGCCGTTTACTATGGGATGCTTTGAAAATATGGCCAGTCCGTAACCTGTATTTCCGGGATGAGTTCTGAGATAATCAACTTGCCGGTATCCATATTTTCTGAATCTGGCAATAATGGCCGTAGGCGTGTATTCATCACGCCTCATGCTGGTAAAATACTCCTGAAAACAGATGATGTCAGGATCTTTCCTAAGAATATATTCAAATATGGCTTCAGGCGCACCATCCATCCCGGAATGTTTGTAAAAATCAAACATTCGTGTGTTGTATGACATGATGGTAACCGGGCGTTCAAGCTGCTGAATGTTATCTATGGTTTTTGCACGAAACTGAAAAGTGTTGTTCCAATGTTGCAATGAGATGGCCAATACCACAAAAGGAATCAGTGATAATAAACTCTTTCTTATGAGCAGCCATCCCAGCATAACCAGATTCAATAGCCAAAATACCGGGAAGGCAAATCCGGCAAAGGCAAAAATATGCAAACGCGCAGGGTTAACATATGCTGTGAGAACCGACAGAAGTATCAATACTGCCGGGGAAAGCACGATAATTAATGATATGGAATATATTAGCTTTTTCAACTTTCTAAATGTAAAACATTAATCATTATCCTGGCTCGCCTCAAAAAGAATCTTCTTCTCCTCTGCGGTGAGGCTGTCGTATCCGCTGGTTTTAATTTTCTCCAGAATTCTATCTACCTCTTTCAAACGTTTCGTTTTAATGGCGTTGTATTCCAGGTCAGATAACGGTCTTTTGTGTGTAACTTTCAGGTTTTTTTTCTTGGCGAACAACTTCGACATTTCAGATTTCTTGAAATGTGATGGAATTCCTGAATAACTTCCGGTTCCCTTTTTACTCCATTGCCATCCTAAATAGAGTCCCACAACCGCTCCTCCCATATGCGCAAGGTGCCCACCTGTATTACTTAGTGCCGGGATGCTTATTAAATCGATGATAAAGGCTACCAGAGCAATGTATTTTAATTTTACTGAGCCAAAGAACAACAGAAAGACCGTGTGATCGGGGCTAAACCGTGCCACTGCGAATAATATGGCCATAACAGACGCCGATGCTCCAAGCAGTATGGATGAAGGAACCACATTGTAAAAAGCCGGAACCAGGTTGTACGCCAACAGATAAACGGCAGCCCCTGCAATCCCTCCTAAAAAATAAGTTTTGAGAAATAAACGGGATCCTATTATTTGAAGAAATAGTCTCCCAAACCAATACAGATATAGGATGTTAAACAGAACATGAATAAAATCGAAATGAAGGAACATGTAGGTTAAAACCGTCCACGGCCTTACGAGCAGTCGTGCCGGCTCAGATGGCACCGAAAAAAAGGCCAGCCAGGGCCGAATGGCATCAGGAGACCAGCCGCTGAGCACCAAAAAAAGCTGAATGAAGCGAAAAGCCAAAAACACTCCAATGTTGATGTAAATCAACCGGGTGAGGATGGTTCCGTATTTGAAGGATTCCTTAATTTCCCTGATAATACTCATAATGTGTTAATAAATCCCTTTCTTCTGCCAATATTTAATTAAAATAAAACCCCACAACATGCCCCCCAGATGAGCAAAATGAGCTACATTCAAATGTCCCATATTTACTGATGTATATCTGCTAATTCCCAAAAACAGTTCCAAAACTCCATAGAAAATTACAAAATATTTTGCTTTTATCGGTATAGGAGGAAATAATAACATCAATCTGGTATCGGGGAACAGCATTCCAAATGCAAGCAGGATTCCGAAAACGGCACCCGATGCTCCAATGGTAACATGACTATTAAGAAAATCGGTGCGAAATCTCATCAATGATTCAATAGCCACCTCTCTGCTTATTTCCTGGTTCGGTTGCAGCACGAAAAACTGACTGAGATTTTCGTGTGTGGGGTTATTCATTGCATTCGTGATCTCTTTTAACACAGGCACAATCTCAATATACTGAACTGTAAGATGAATAAGTGCTGCGCCAATCCCGGTTACAAAATAGAAAATCAGAAATCGTTTGGGACCCCATACCATTTCCAGCATCCGCCCAAACATAAAGAGAGCAAACATGTTGAAAAAAATATGGTAAAACTGCGGGTAGGCATGTAAAAACATATATGTAACCAACTGATAAGGCTGGAAATCATCTGCCATTGGCACATGCAATCCCAGAATCTTTTCGAGTCGTATGCCGAAATTCTGAGCCAGCAAAATGCTGGCCAGAAAAAATATCCCGTTTATTATCAGTAGATTTTTAACTACCGGAGTCAGTGATCCAAAGGGTGATGCTCCGAAATTCATATCGTATGGTTTAAATTTCTATCTAAATCGTTTGTCCAATTCTTCGTTATCGATGATGGTGATAACAGGTTTTCCTGTCGGGGAAAAATGTGGCATGTTACAACGAAATAATTTTCCTGTGAGAGAAGTCATCTCTTCGGCGGAAAGAGTCTCCCCGTTTTTCATGCACGCGTTGCGTGCCATGATGGTTGCCAATTGCTCCCTGATCTCTTTTGCCGGATCAACTTCCCCGGTTTTGTATGCTTCCAGCAGGTTTTCAATGACCCTGGAAGCATTTACGTGATCAAATTCTGAAGGAATTCCGTTTATACGGAATTCTCCATTGTTAATCTCTTCCAAATCAAATCCAAATATAGAGAGTTCTGCCTTTATTTCCCTCAGTAATGTACACTCTTCTTCATTAAACACCAAGGTTTCTGCAAAAAGAACCTGCTGGGTGGTAGATTTGTTCGTTTTTATTGAATGTAAAAACTGTTCGTACAAAATTCGCTCATGTGCTCTTCGTTGATCAATGATCATTAATCCTGACTTAACAGGTGTGATGATAAACCGGCCTTTCATCTGAAAGTAGGTAGCCGATGATGGCGGGTTTTCCATCTGATCGGGTGTTGGCACTTCGTCAGTGTAATCGGGGTTTTTTCGTGATGGAAGAACGATGGACTCTGGTGTTTCATCCTCATCTTCAAAGGAGGTGAGGTTCTCAAAATCAGGTTCATCATCGGAATCTCTGTAAAGAGATTCCCAGCCTGAAGTTTTGCTCCGGTTTATCGATGTGCTGTAATCCGTTTTAAACGGATTGTAATCGGGATTGAATTTTACTTCCGGCATCTTAACCTCAGATTGTCTGGTAAATGCCGGAATATTAATTTGCCCTTCTGTATCAAAATCAATAGAGGGAACGGCGTTGTGCTTTCCCAGGCTCTCTCTGACTGCGGCGTTGAGAATTTTCCAAATCAGTTTCTCATCCTCAAATTTTATTTCCGTTTTGGTGGGATGAATGTTTACATCAATTAGGTCAGGGTTGATATCAAAAAAGAGAAACCATGAAGGATAGGCATCTTTTGCGATCAGGTTCTCATAAGCATCCATAACGGCTTTGTACAAATATGGATGCCGCATGTAACGATTGTTCACGAAAAAATACTGATCGCCGGCAGTTCTCCTCGCAGTTTGGGGTTTCCCAATGAAACCCCGCACGTTTACTATAGACGACTCGGTGTTTACAGGCAGCAGATGTGCGTTGCACTGTTTCCCTATGATGCCAATGATTCTCTGTCGTAAATTCGATTGCTGGAGATTAATCAATGGCTGATCGTTATGTATGAGAGTGAAAGCCACTTGCTCATTGGCCAACGCCACTCTTTGTACTTCGGTAATGATGTGACGCAATTCGGTGGCATTTGTTTTTAAAAACCTGCGCCGTGCCGGTACATTATAAAACAGGTTTTTAATTAGAAAGTTGCTGCCTGTTGGGCAAGAAACCGGTTCTTGTGTTTCCACTTTCGATCCTGCGATAACAATTCGGGTGCCCAGTTCTTGATCCGCAGTTTTTGTGTTGAGTTCAACGTGAGCAACTGCTGCGATGGATGCAAGAGCCTCACCGCGAAATCCCATAGTCCTGATGGAAAACAGATCATTTGCCTCCTTTATTTTTGAAGTGGCATGGCGCTCAAACGCCATGCGTGCGTCGGTCTCACTCATCCCACTGCCATTGTCAATAATCTGAATGAGTGTGCGTCCGGCGTCTTTAATAATGATCTTAACTTCGGTGGCACCTGCATCAATGGCATTTTCTGTAAGTTCTTTAACTACCGATGCAGGCCGTTGTATAACTTCACCCGCTGCTATTTGGTTGGCAACTGCATCGGGGAGGAGCTGAATGATATCCGACATGGGCTTTTCTCTTATTTACAGAAGCAAACAGGTTTTACATAAATTGACTGTACCAGTCGTAACCGGCATGTAACAGGTAATAGAATAAGGCCATCAATGCAATAAGGATGACTACCAGTCTGATGTTTGATTTTCGTCGTACACTTCTGCTGACTTCGAATGTGTTTTTTATTCTACGACGCATTTTTCCTTTTATGCGATCTTCAAAAGAGCTGTCGGTTTCTCCATCCTCGGTGGGATTTAATCCCATCTCAACCCTGATTCTTCTTTCTCTTTCCCTGCGTTCCTCTTTTGCCTCATCATAATAGATGGGATCAAGATGAAACTTTCGGTGCTGGGGGATTTTAATAAATGAAAATCTCATGCTTTTTTCTTTGGTTGTATGGTTTTAAACGCAAAAACTTTGCCTTTTTTGCTTTTCATTACCATCTGAATATTATATGATGCAAATTTACAAAATTGGGTTGGTCTTTCCATATTTTTAATGAAGGAGTTATGCGCATTGATTTTTACATGATCTGATTTCGTGAATTTTTGTGTGGGGTTTTAAACTTCCTGCTTAAGATCATTAATTGCGAATCCGGCATCACTGTTATTTGAATAAGGTTTATCCATAACATCATCATCCTCGCCGGCAAACTCTGTAAAATAAGCTTCAAATTGGAAACCAGAAAAATTAAGGAAATCAGATTTATGTGACGTAGCTTTTATAGATTGTCTGTCTGAAGTATACGACATGACTCATTGTCTCCATACATGGATGTTTGATTACAACCTGTTAATAGGGATCCTCCCTTAAGTTAACATATGAAAAACCATTGTTTTTTCTATTGCACACGTGTGTTTTTAAATCTAAGAAAAAGCTCGTCATATTACTGTACTTAAGTGGATTAAAAAGGCCGTTCTGTTGTGGTCTGTGTGACAAACAATTATAAAAGCAGAAATGAAAAAGAAAAAAAATAAATGTAAAAATTCTTGCATTGAAAGCAAATTTAGCTTAAAATTGAACTTTGAAAATAAAGGTATTTTAATGTTTCAAGTTTATGCCTAAAAGTTAGCAGATTTGCAATATTAATGACGTATTGACTTATTTATAAAGCTCTTAACTTTTCTGATTTATTAGATTAAAGGATCTTTGTTGTTTTATTTAGAATGTGAACAAACGTGAAATTTGCATAATCGTTTAGTTTATAAAACAGCCAAGTATAGAATTTGAGATAAAATGAACATAAATAATGATTCATTTCTAAAGTAGAGAGCATATATCAATTTATAATGGTTTATAATTAAAAGTAAGAATTGATGAGAATAGAAAATAGATATCAACAAAAAATGAGTTATTATTAAATAAAACATTAAGATTTGAGCAGAACAGAACAGTATACTAATTAAATTTTAAGGTGACGATTTTCAAGCAGTATTATTTATTTTTTAACTTTAACTAGAGAACTATGAGAAAAAATCTGATTTTAATTTTTTGCTTGTTTTTAAGCTACACTACATTTGCGCAACAGCGTGTGAGTGGTGTAGTTAATGACAGTCAAAACTTTCCTGTTCCGGGCGTAACCGTTCTGGAAAAAGGGACAACAAATGGAGTCATCACAGACTCTCAAGGAAGTTATACAATTGATGTAGCCGGTGCAGACGCTGTATTGGTTTATTCATTTGTAGGAATGGAAACACAAGAAGTTTTAGTAGGAAATCAAACTACAATTAACGTCTCAATGCGGGATTTCTTCTCGGATTTGGATGAAGTTGTGGTAGTTGGTTATGGTGTTCAGAGAAAAAGATTAACTACCGGAGCAAATATTAATGTCGGTTCTGACGATATTCTTCGTCAGAGTAATACGGAGGCTCTTGGCGCTATACAAAGCCAGGTGTCGGGTGTTAATATTGTTCAGAACTCTGGTATGCCAGGTGAAGGGTTCAAAGTTAACATTCGTGGACTTGGAACCATTGGTAACTCGCAGCCTTTATATGTAATTGACGGGGTTGCCGGTGGAAACATTAACCACCTGAATCCAGCCGACATTGAGTCAATTGATATCTTGAAGGATGCTGCATCTGCGGCCATTTATGGTTCGCGTGCTGCCAATGGTGTAATTCTAATTACAACAAAACGCGGACAAAGAGGAGCAATGCAGGTTTCATATGACGGTTACGTTGGAATTCAGCAAATTGAGAATTTGGCAAAACCACTTACTGCCAGCCAATTTATCGAAATTCACACTGAAGAGAGAATTCAATCCGGCCGCTCCCCTGAAGACTGGGCAGGTAAAATACCCGGATTGTACCAACAAATTCAGAGTGGACAGTGGGACGGAACCAACTGGATGAATGAGATCTATAACAAGAATGCTCCGATCCAGAACCATGCGATTAACATCAATGGAGGTTCAGATCAATCTGTATTCTCTATGGGATTCTCTTACTCTTCTCAGGAAGGTGTATTGGGTTCACCAGTGGAGCCTCATTTTGACAGATATACCGTACGTCTAAACAGTGATCATACCGTAATTGAAAGTAATGGACGTGACATTGTGAAAGTTGGACAAACTTTGAATTATGGTTATACGGAAAGATCCGGGATTGCAATAGGTGGAATGTACTGGAATGATGTGAGAAACATGTTATCAGCAAGTCCATTGGTTCCTGTCTATAACGATGCCGGAGAGTGGTTTGCAAATGCTGACACCCAATCATCAGGTTTGGCTACTGTTAGTCCACGACTTTACAATCCCGTTGCTCAGATGGTTCTTCAAAGAGGGATGAATGAATCCCGCAATTATAATCTGAATGGTAGTGCATATTTACAAATTATGCCCATTGAGAATTTAACTTTCCGAAGCCAGTATGGTTACAGATATAATGGTAACACATACCGCAACTACGAACCAGGCTATGACCTTGCCGGTGATGCAAGAAGTGGTGCACCAAGTATTACACAAACTTCAGGAAATGGTCACAACTGGACATTTGAGAATACTTTAAACTACTTGCTAAGACAAGATGCACATACTGTTGACGTGCTTGTTGGACAGTCCATCGAAAAATGGGGATTGGGATCAAGTATAAATGCACGAAATGCTTACCCAACATTTGTTGGTTTTGAGTATGCTTATCTGGATAACACTGATGGTATCACAGCAGGTGTAACCAGAACTCAAGGAGCTCCTCATGCTCAAGGTCAATTGGCATCTTTCTTCGGAAGGGTAAACTACGACTTCAATGAAAGATACCTGCTGACACTTGTGATGAGAGCAGACGGTTCTTCAAACTTTGCGAGAGGTAATCGTTGGGGATATTTCCCTTCAGTTTCTGCCGGTTGGATTATGTCTGATGAGTCGTTTATGCAGGATATTGATGCCGTTGACTTTCTTAAGCTACGTGCAAGTTGGGGACAAAATGGTAATTCAAGCATAGATCCATTTCAATACTTAGCTCTGATAGGTTTTGGTAACCTAAATCAGTACAGGTTTGGTTCCGATAGGAGTCAACTGCAATTAGGTGGCTATCCATCAATGCTGGCTAACCCTGATGTGTCATGGGAAACTTCAGAACAGCTAAACATTGGTGTGGATGCCTATTTCCTCAGGTCGCGTCTTCAATTGGCTTTTGACTACTATGTGAAAGAGACAAAAGACTGGTTGGTACGGATGCCTTTACCTGCCATATATGGAGCCGATGGTTATATTATGGGTCCCGGAAGTATTCTTTCACAAGGAACGGATCCTATCTATCGCGTAGAAACAGGCTTCCCTATTGGTTATTTCTATGGATATAAGATTGCAGGAATTTTCCAGAATCAACAACAAATCGATAATTGGGATGGGCCATTCTTCCAGGAAAATCCTCAACCCGGAGATATCATTTTTGTAGATTATGATGGTGACGGAGAAATCACCCCTGATGATAAAACCATGATTGGTAATCCTCATCCTGATTTCAGAATTGGATTTGGAGTGAATTTTGCCTACAGAGGATTTGATTTTTCAGTATCAGGGCAAGGCGCTTTTGGACACCAAATTATGCAATCATATCGTTCATTTGGGGATAATGAATACCATAACTATACCACCGATATCTTAAGCAGACGTTGGCATGGTGAAGGAACTTCTAATGTGTTCCCACGCATGGTTGCCGGTAACAATCCTCAAAGGTTAGCCATCTCAGAAATTTATGTTGAAGATGGAGATTATGTTAGGATTCAAAACCTTACACTTGGGTATGATTTTAAGAGATTGATGCCTAATTTGCCACTAGGGCAAGCCCGTTTGTATGTTGCAGCCAATAACCTGGTTACGTTTACTAATTACTCAGGTATGGATCCTGAAGTTGGATATGGTGATGATCAACCATATGTGTCGGGAATTGATTTAGGATTCTATCCGTCTCCACGTACATATCTGATTGGTCTTAACCTGAAATTTTAAAACCATTAAATCTAGGACATTATGAAAAAAATATTATATTTATTGATTGCCGGTGTTTTGTTTATGGGATGCGAGGATTTTCTTGACACTGATCCTCTTACTCAAAAAACATCTGCGAACTTTCCTCAAACCCGAGCCGATGCGGAACAATTAATGGCCGGGATATACACCGTCATGAGTTCCTTACAACACAGGGCAGATGAGAGTCCATTCATTATATGGGAAATTGCCAGTGATGATAAACTTGGTGGTGGAGGTCTGAACGATGTGAAAGCCCAGGCTTATGAAACATTTCAATTCTCTGATAATGAAATGACATTATGGCCATGGCAAACTCTCTACCAAGGTATTCATCGTGCAAATTTTGCGCTTGAGGTTTTGGATAACGTGCCTGATCAAGAGTTAAGCCCTGATATGAAAGATCAATTTAAAGGTGAAGCTAAATTTTTAAGAGCATGGTATTATTTCCAACTGAATACCATTTTTAATGAGGTACCGCTTAAATTGACTACCGAGGCGATTAATTTACCTGCTTCTTCTGCGGATGAGATTTACGGACAAATTGCATCTGATTTAAAAGCGGCCATTGAGTTGATGCCGGATGTACCATATACCTCAACTCAACAAGGACGTGTTACTAAGTGGGCTGCTCAGGCATTGATGGCAAGATGTTTCTTGTTCTATACCGGTTTTTATGGTCAACAGTCTATCACGCTGCCTGAAGGTGGTTCAGTAACGAGAGCCAATGTTATTTCATGGCTTGAGGATCTTACAACCAATAGCGGACACCATTTGGTTGATGATTTTCATGAGTTGTGGCCATACACCAATTCTCTGACCATTGGTGATTATGATTATATTCAGGATTATATGGCAGAAACAGGTAAAACTTTACTTTATGCTGCTGATAACGGAGCAAGAAATCCTGAAGCTATTTTTGTGCAGCAGTTTAACAATTTTGCTGCCTGGAATATAGACAGAGGTTATTCAAATACTTATCAGTTGTTTTTTGCTTTGCGGGGTCTTCAAAACGTTGCCAGAACATTTCCGTTTGCAGGTGGTTGGGGACAAGGAAACTCTGTTCCGGAATCGCTGGTTAATCAATGGTTGGAAGATGAGCCAAATGATCCAAGGCTGTGGGCTTCAGTTATCGACATTGAGGCGGAGCTAATGCAGAGATATGTGCTTTCAGATCCTGAAGATCCGAATAGTGAGCTTGTTTATGCTGGTTATCAAAGAGGACAGTGGGATTTTGTGATGGAAAGTAACTACTGGGGCAAGAAAATTCATGGTGTTGCAGTAAGAACAGAACAAGGTCAGTACTTTAGTAGCTATAGCCACCTAATGTATGGTACTCAGAATAATAGTCAACTTGGCCATACCGATGATTTGATGTTCATACGTTATGCTGATGTTCTTTTGATGTTGTCTGAGTTGAAAGAAGATGCAACGTACATGAATGAAGTAAGAGCCCGTGTAGGTTTAGATCCTGTAACTTATACTCTTGAAAATCTTCAGAAAGAACGCAGATATGAGCTTGCATTTGAAGGTTTAAGATGGAATGATATGAGACGTTGGGGAGCTGAGTATACTACCACTCATCTTGAACATCAGGAAGGCGTTGCCATATTGGATTATGGTCAATGGACTACGCACACTGCTCTTCACCCATCTGGTTATACAGCTCGTTACAATGCTACCCAAGGATTTTTCCCAATACCTTTCAGTCAGATCAGACTTTCTGAAGGTCTATTGGAGCAAAATGCCGGATACACTGAAGGAGGACTTGGTTTATATCAAGGTTACTAATAGTTTTATATAAAACTGTTTTATTAATATTAAGGTTGCCAAAGAAATTTGGCAACCTTTTTTTGTGTGTAAAAGTGATTGTTCAAAGTCTTACCTTTTACGGTTGCAGAAAGGAGACTATTCGAGGATAATGGCATTTTATATTTGGAATGGAATGCGAATCAAATTCCATTTTTGTTTTCAAAGAGGTCATTGGATTTTGCTGTGAAGAGAAATCAAAGAGGCAATAATTATTGTTGTGTTATTTTCTCCCGAGATTCCAAGAATAGACTTGGACTATATATGAAGTTAAAAAGGGTTGTCAAAGAAATTGGGCAACCCTTTTTGAATTTTAAACTGTTAATTAAACAGATTCATAAGCATGTTCTCGCGTTTTTTTATACTCAATCTAACCCGTATAGAAACTTTTGGATGAGACCTCGGGAAAGTTCTTCCTGTTGTTGACTTTATCTTTTTTGACGGGATATTATCTCTGAGTCAAAACTTGACTTTAAAAATGTCTTTAATTGAGACTAGTTCTTTTTATCTATTTGCCAATGCAAAAATGTGTAAAAATAGATTAATGGAATTCTAAAAATAAAAGATCCCAATTTTAAAAGTTAAAAAGATTAAATAAAAGCATATTAATATATAATTGACAGAATAATATAATAATTTGATAAGAAAGTATTAGTGAGTAATAGTTTCATCCCTTAACTTTGCCTGAAAGTGTTCATTGAACACGAAGGTGTTTTAAATCGTGTAAGATTAGAAAAGACAATAACTACTGTATTATTTCATCTATAAAAATAGTAATGAGCTAATTAGAAAGGTAGTTTTCGCTTAACATTTTTTTTTAAAAAAAAACATCAAGTCAGGAGCTTTTAGTGGCTTAGTCTCTTTAAGTAATCACTCAATAATACTTAATCAGTTTGTAATTAAATTAAATCTTATGAAAAAAACGTTAGGACTTTTGTTTCTGATGATGCTGACAACATTGTTAGCAGCTCAAGATGTCACTGTAACTGGACGGGTGACATCTGAATCTACCGGGGAAGCCATTCCCGGGGTCAGTATAATGGTGGTTGGAACTACCATTGGTACTATTACCGATATTGATGGTAATTATTCTTTATCTACTCAAATGGGAGAAACCTTAAGGTTTTCTTTTATTGGGTACAATAATGAAGAGGTGACTGTTACCTCAAGCACTATTAATGTGCTAATGACCGATGCCTGGACTGATCTTGATGAAGTTGTTGTAATTGGTTATGGCGTTCAGAAAAGGGCGTTAGTTACCGGCGCTAATGTTAATGTACAAGGAGATCGCATCTCTGAAATGAACACAACAACAGCAATGGAAGCTTTGCAGGGAGTCGCTGCAGGTGTAAGTGTAACTCGTAATAGCGGAGCTCCTGGAGCAGGGACACGCGTTACTATCCGGGGCTTAGGAACAATTGGTAATTCCAGTCCTCTTTATATTGTTGATGGAGTAGCTGTGGGAAATATTGATTATCTGAATGCATCAGATATTGAATCCATCGATGTTTTAAAGGATGCTGCTTCCGCAGCGATTTATGGGTCTCGGGCAGCTAACGGGGTAATACTTGTAACCACAAAACGAGGAGTGAGGGGAGCTCAACCCCGTGTTACTTACGAAGGATATTATGGGGTACAGAATATTTACAAAAACTTAACTCCATTGAATGCTCAGGAGTATATGTTTATTATGAACGAAGGGCGCACAAACGATGGACTAGCTCCCTATGACTGGGAAACCAGAATAAGAAATAACAGTTACTTAAATGCCAACTTCCCGGACCAATTGGGCTCTCAGTTAGGAGACTATGTATGGAATAAACTTCAAGACGGATGGGAAGGTACGAACTGGATCCATGAAATGTCAAAGGACAACGCACCTGTACAAAGTCATGCTATCAACATCACCGGAGCCAGTAATGACGTAACTTATTCATTAGGTTTTTCCTATTTCGACCAGACTGGTATTTTAGGAGGAGATATTACTGATGCTGGCTATAAAAGAATTACAGCCAGAATGAACACCGAAATGATTATTTTTAAAAATGACAGACACAATGTTCTGACAGTTGGCGAGAATTTTACCTATACCAATACCGAGAATAGAAGTGTTGCAACCGGAAATATTTACTGGAATGATCTTCACAATGCACTCGTTACGAACCCTTTGATGCCTGCATATTGGGATCAGTCTCCACATTCTAAAGGCTTTACTCCTACGCTTGAAGGTGTTGCGTTAGGCCAACACAACCCTCTTGCGGTCATGTACCATCGCCACAACTATAATTGGGGCAAAGGAAATAATATTACCGGAAATGTATATGCTATCCTTGAACCGATAGAAGATTTACGGATACGTTCCTCATTTGGAGTCAATGCATGGTTTGGTCATAGCCGATCATGGGCGCCAACATATCGACTAGCTACACAGTATAGTAATACCAATGATGCTGCTACTCAGGAGATGTATCAGGGAGTCAATTACACTTGGACTAATACAGTTAATTATGATTTTGCAATTGATGATCATCGCATTGGTTTATTAGTTGGGTCAGAAGTTTTAGAAAATAAATTAAATTTTAATGTAGGAGGAACCAAGGCCAAAACCATTTTTGGTTTACCTCAATATGCTTATCTGGATAATGTAGTTGCGGAGACTATTAGCGACATAGGCACTTGGGGGCGCGATTGGGCAGCACAAGGTGGCGGTCTGTTATCCTATATGGCAAGAGCTTCATATAACTACCAGGAAAGGTATATGCTAGATATGACTTTCCGTGCAGATGGATCTTCAAACTTTGCAAGAGGCAACCGTTGGGGATATTTCCCTTCTGTTTCTGCTGGTTGGAATTTTACTGAGGAAAACTTTTTTGATGGGTTAGGATTTATGGATTTTGGTAAATTAAGAGCGAGTTGGGGGCAGAATGGAAACCAAAGCATCCCAAATTTTATTTACAGTTCCAATATTGCATATCGCCCACAAGGATATTACTTTGGTCCTGATAAACTGGTTTCATCACCAACAGCTGTTCCTGAAAATGTTCCAAACCCGGATGTAACCTGGGAAACTTCCGAGCAGTTAAATATCGGACTTGATGGACACTTTTTGCGTATGCGATTAGCCCTAACCTTTGACTGGTATAAAAAAACTACGAAAGATTGGTTAGTTAGAGCTCCGATACAGGGAACCTCAGGTGCCGGAGCACCATTTATAAATGGTGGAGACATTGAAAATAAGGGATTTGAGATTTCTCTTGGATGGAATGACCGTATTGGGGAATTTAGATATGGGGCTATGGTTAGCGGAGCCTATAATAAGAATGAAGTTACCCGGCTTGCAAATGCTGAAGGCATAATTACCGGACCACCACATGTTTTATCGCAGGGAACCTCTTATATTTCAAGAGTAGAAGTCGGTAAGCCAATTGGTTTTTTCTATGGATTCCAAACAGATGGAATTCTTCAGAATCAGGATGAAGTAGACGCTTATGTAGGCCCCGATGGTCGTCCATATTTCGAGGATCAGCGTCCCGGTGATGTTCGTTTCGTTGACCAGAATGGAGATGGTGTAATTGATGAGAATGACAGAGTCATGCTGGGTAATCCAAATCCCGATTTTGAGTTGGGAATCAGACTGAATGCTGAGTTCAAAGGATTCTTTGCCAATACGACATTAACTGGAAAGTTTGGGATGCAAGTTATGCAGTCCTACAGATCCTTTGCAGATCAATTTACCCAAAACTACACCACTGACATTTTTTCACGTTGGCATGGAGAGGGAACATCTACCAGAATTCCACGCTTAAGTTCATCATCGCATCGTAACACGAACTATATTTCAGATATTTATCTTCATGATGCTGACTATTTAAGAATAAATAACTTAACTGTTGGATATAGATTTGATCGCTTTTTAAGTAACGTAAATTGGATGGAAGCTGCATCCTTGTATTTTTCTTTTAATAACCTTTACACCTTTACAAAATATGATGGTATGGATCCGGAAATTGGTTTTGGCCATGATGCTGACTGGGCATCAGGTGTAGATTTAGGGCTATATCCATTGCCAAGAACCGTTATGGTTGGTGTAAACGTAACATTCTAATTCTAAACAAAAACAGTATGAAAAGAATAGCACATATAATGGTTACTGCCGGTTTGATCTTATTCGCCGGAAGCTGTAGCGAGGACTTTCTGGATACTAAGAACTTGTACCAGAAAAACCTGGAAAACTTTTATCAAACTCCTCAGGACATAACTGAAGCTATGGGAGGTGTTTATAATGCACTATACGTTAATGGAGTTCATAGTGAGGAGCATGTGGCTGCCAATTTGTTGAGCGATTATATGTTTGGCGGAGGTGGCCCGGATGATATATCGGCAAAAAATGTTGCAAATTTCGTTGATCCAAATGAAGATACATACAGAGATTTGTGGATTGAGACCTACAATGGCGTTTACCGTTCAAATGCCATTATAGAAGCCGCTTCTCAAGCCGATTATACACCCTTCTTTGATACAGAGCAGGAAGCAATTGATTTTCGTAATTCTGCAGTTGGAGAAGCATATTTTATGAGAGGTTTTATGATGTATAGAGCAGCTCGTTTTTTCGGTGGAATGCCATTAATCAATTCTTCTGAGACTCCACGAGATGTTCCAAGATCAAGTTTTACAGAAACTTTCAGCCAAATTGCATCAGATTTCAAAATGGCAGCAGAACTTATGCCGGCCATATCTGCAGATCAAATTGGTCTGAGAGATTATGGACATGCAAACCGATGGGTTGCAAAAGCCTATCTGGCAAGAACCTACTTGTTTTATACCGGATATATGACTAATATGGCAGGTAGTCCGACCGATGTGGTTCCTTTACCTGATGGTGGTACCCTAACCAGATCTGAAGTTGTTACCCATCTTGAGAACATTATGGCGAGCAGTGGATATGCTTTGGTATCAGACTTTAGAAATCTATGGCCATATTCACATGTAAATCAGAGTGCTGGTCAGGTGGTTTTACCTTGGGCAGAGGACGAAGGGTTAAATTGGGTTGGTCAGGATGGACACAATTCTGAAATAGGTACTGGGAATACAGAAGTGATGTTTGCTCTTCGATTTGCTTTTGGAAATTGGGATTGGGACAACGGACAGAAATACAATAACAGAGTCCCATTGTTTTTTGGAATTCGTGGTAATTCTCTGGTTCCTTTTGGTCAAGGTTGGGGATGGGGCACCGTTCATCCTGCATTTTTTAATAGTTGGGATGATGGGGATATCCGGAAGAAAGGTTCTATTCTTGAAGTAGGTGACGCTGCCCAGGCAACTGATGGTTATAGCTCCCCTGACAATGCTGATCATGAAACAGGATTGTTTAATAAGAAATATACAACGCTTCAACATGGCGGTGCTGATGGTGTTCAGGGAATGTTCTATTATGTTTATGGCTGGTCACATGGAGATGGAATGCAATTGTGGGCTGCACAGGATTTTTACTATCTACGGTATGCGGATGTTCTACTGATGCATTCAGAACTAACAGAGACTGCCGATGGAATCAATGCTGTCCGCCAAAGAGCAGGTTTAGATCCAGTCAGTTGGTCTACAGAGAATCTTAAAGCCGAGCGTAAATATGAATTTGCATTTGAAGGTTTACGTTGGTTTGATTTAGTTCGCTGGGGCGATGTTGAGAATTCATCAAATAATTACTATTCAGTTGTTGCTGAAGTTAGTAACGCCGGAGGAATTATCGTAAACCATAGTGTCACTTACCGTCCGGAGACTAAAGGCTTATTGCCTATACCTGAATCTGAAATCAGGCTTTCCAACGGCGTTTATGAACAAAACCCAGGGTGGTAATTTTTAGTCTAAACATAAAAACTATATAAAATGAATAGAATTAATATATATTGGCTGTTTATAGGAGCACTAATGTTGGTCTTTTCAGCATGTGACCCTATTGAAGACCGGGATGTATTGAAGAACAGCTTTAATCCGGATGCAATTGAACTGGAAGCAATTCAATCCACGCCTGGAGGGAATAAACTAACACTGAAAATGAACACTCCCGGAGTAGCAGGATATTGGGATTATGTCATTGACAAAAAGTTCTCTGACCGTGTTGAGGTAATTTATCCAATACCAGGGTTAAACACTTTCACATTTCATGTAACTACTGCATATATGACAGATGGTACACCTATGAATGTCGAGTATGTGTCCGCTTCTATTGATGTGCAAATAGACGTGCTGGATAATCCCTTACCTGCCGCGTATTATGCATTAGTAGGTGATGACTTGGAAGGTAAAACCTGGGTTTTTGATGGCGGTCCTGAACCGGAACAAGGGGGACTATGGTGGTATATGGTGTCTCCTGATAATTATCAAGAGGTATGGTGGAATGCTGGAGGCGAATGCTGTCCTCCATCCGATGCCGCAGGAAGAATGATATTTGATCTTGATGGCGGTGCAAACTATACCTATTATTCAGGTCCAAATGCGGATCCTATTACTGGAAGTTCGTTCGCTTTTAATAGTGATTTCACACAACTGCGCATCGTAGGAGATGCGAATATATTAGGTTCAGAAGGAAACCCCGGTGACAATCCGGTGTTTAATATTATTGAATTGAGTTCAGACAGAATGGTATTATTTGTGCCAAATGCAGCAGGAGGTACAGGTTGGGTTTGGGTTTTCCGTCCTGCATAGATTCTGGCTATTAACTAAGTAAATCATCTGAGAATATATCCACCTCTTGCTTTGTAGGAGGTGGATATTAGTTATTATTGATCTCTTATGTTTTTTGTATGGGGAAATATCAGTTAATGCAACTTAGGTTTAAGGTTGTTTTGTTATTCTGTTTGGTGTTGCTAAAACCGGGGTGCACAACCACCAGATCTTCATCTGACTGGCAATTGGTTTGGAGCGATGAGTTTAATTACCATGGCTTACCAGATCCATTGAAATGGAATTATGATACCATAGGAAATACCTATGGATGGGGTAATAAGGAACTTCAATATTATACCTATGCAGAGCCAAAGAATGTCTGGGTAGAGGGAGGTTTTCTGCATATTAAAGTTCAAAAGGAACGGATACATAGTTTTGATTATACTTCAGCCCGTCTGACCACTCGGCATAAAGGAGATTGGAAATACGGACGTGTGGAAGTTCGAGCCAAGCTACCAGGAGGCAGAGGCATATGGCCGGCAATCTGGATGTTACCAACAGACAGTGAATACGGAAGATGGCCAAATAGCGGCGAAATTGATATAGTTGAGCATGTGGGATTTATACCCGATTCTGTATTTGTTACTGTCCATACAGAGACGTTCAATCACATGATTAACACACAAAAAGGCACTTCTGTTTTTTTACCCCAAAGCGAGTATGAATTTCACATTTATGCAGTTGAGTGGTGCTCAGAAAAAATCGACTTTATTATTAATGACGAGTTAGTTTTTACTTTTAATAACAGTGGGCAAGGCTCTGCTGAATGGCCGTTTGATCAAAAATTTCATTTGTTGCTGAATGTTGCAGTAGGAGGAAACTGGGGAGGTCAGCAAGGCGTTGACGATTCCATTTTTCCTGCGGCCATGTTAATTGATTATGTAAGGGTTTATCGTTTTCGTAATTAGAATCTCTATCTTATAGTTGTTATCTTTTTGAATTATATTCAACCTATCAACCATCTCTTCTCAATGGGAGGCCGGAGCAAAATGGTCTTTTTTTATGCCATGGTACGATTATAATCGTACGGTCAATGTGAACGGTACAGCGTTTGCCGCAGAGGGGCATGAATTTGCTGATGCTGATTGGTGGAGAGATGCTTTTAGTAGAGATTATGTTTTAACCCGGGATCAAATGCCGGATTTAAAATAGTGGAGAATTTATCCGATGACTTTCAGAGTCATCGGATAAATTAATATGAATTAATTCTGTTGTTGAACATTTAAATTTAAAGGTTTTATCTCTTCTCCCCAGTAAATCGTGGTATGTGGGAATGGAATTTCGATGTTATTCAGATCAAACGCTTTCTTGAGGCGCTTACGGTATTCTCTTCCAATTCCCCATTGCTGGCCTGGTTTTGTCTTTATTCTTGCACGGATCACCAGCGCACTATCGCCAAACTCATTGAGGCCAGATACTTCCATGGGCTCTATGATATGTATTTTGAAAGCATCATCGTTATACAATTCATCCCCAACCTCTTTCATTACTCTCATTACGTTGTCAACATCCTCTTTGTATGCTACGCCAATATCAAAGGTCATGGCGGACCATTCTTTGGTCATGTTGGAGATGCTGTTAATTTTCCCGTT
Source organism: Alkalitalea saponilacus (assembly GCF_900168165.1). Lineage (GTDB taxonomy): Bacteria > Bacteroidota > Bacteroidia > Bacteroidales > Marinilabiliaceae > Natronoflexus > Natronoflexus saponilacus. Next base: position 34,926 of record NZ_FUYV01000001.1, on the reverse strand, counting down.
TTGGAAAATATGCACCACGCCGCTCACATCTCTCAGGGTTATGGTGCGGAGTTCTAATCTTTCGACCAACCCCCCGGTACCATTTATTATGGCCACATCACCTCTTCTTATCTGATTATCCAGCAACATGAAAAAACCTGCGATGTAATCACGTACCAATTCTTGTGCACCAAAACCAATTGCCAGACCTAAAATTCCTGCACTGGCCAGAATAGGACCTATATTTACGCTAAACGAACTCAAAAGCATCATTATTACCACCATATAAAGCACAATCTTTAAAAATGCATGAATAATGGAGGTGAGCGTAGTTATTCTTTTATGAGCCTCAACCGTATCAACATGCTCATCTTCTTCGGCACGCTTATACAGAATTTTTCGAAACTGCGCTTTTGAAAATCTAAGAATTTTCAAAAAAATTGCAAATGCCAGTAAAATAATAACTATTCCGGGTAATTCAGAAATAACCCAGTTTGAAAGGCTCCTTATCATGTTTTCCCAGAATTCTGTTGAAAAATATTCTGTCATAATTTTTATGGTTTAAGTTTATTTTCCGATCATTTTTGATGGGTCTACCCATTTGTCAAATTCTTCCTCTGCGAGATAACCCAGAGCTAAAGCTGCTTCTTTCAGTGTGGTGTTTTCGTTGTGCGCTTTTTTTGCAATTTCGGCCGCTTTATAATATCCAATATGTGGATTAAGCGCCGTCACCAACATCAGAGAGTTATCCAAATGCATTTTTATTCGTTCGTGGTTGGGTTTAATCCCAATTGCGCAATTGTTGTTGAACGATACACAAGCATCTCCTAAAAGTTGAGCCGATTGTAGAAAGTTATAGATGATAACCGGTTTGAAGACATTCAATTGAAGATGTCCGTTTGATCCCGATATGGAAATGGTTACATCGTTTCCCATTATCTGAGCGCAAACCATTGTTAGCGCTTCCGCCTGAGTAGGATTTACCTTCCCGGGCATGATGGATGATCCGGGTTCGTTCTCGGGAATAAGAATTTCACCAAGTCCCGATCGCGGACCTGAAGCAAGGAGCCTTATGTCATTTGCAATTTTCATCAGGCTTACTGCCAGTTGCTTTAGTGCTCCATGACTTTCAACCAAAGCATCCTGTGAGGCAAGAGCTTCAAATTTGTTGGGAGCCGTTTTGAAACTGAATCCGGTAAACTCTGAAATAAGTCTGGCAACCAGCTCATCGTAACCTTTTGGTGCATTCAGGCCTGTGCCAACAGCAGTTCCTCCCAGCGCAAGCTCTGAAAGGTGATCCAGCGTGCGTTCCAGGGAATTAATTCCATATTTTAGTTGGGCTGCAAATGCCGAGAACTCCTGCCCCAGAGTCAATGGTGTTGCATCCATTAAGTGGGTACGGCCGGTTTTAACCACATCATCTAGTTCTCCGGCCTTAGTCTCAAGCGTATTCTGTAAAAGTTTAATACCTGGTAATGTAACCTCATTCAGAATTTTTATGGCAGCAATATGCATCGCTGTCGGGAAAGTATCATTTGAGGATTGTGATTTGTTAACATCATCGTTGGGATGTATAAAGTTGTTGTCTCCTCCCGGTTCACCTCCTCTGATTTGCTCTGCCCGGTTTGAAATGACTTCATTGCAGTTCATGTTGGTTTGTGTGCCACTGCCTGTTTGCCAAACGACCAATGGAAATTGGTCGTTTAGCTTTCCGTTGATGATCTCATCACAGACTACGGAGATCAATTCCTTTTTTTCTTCCGAAAGTAATCCCAGTTTATAGTTTGCATGCGCCGATGCTTTTTTCAGATACCCAAAAGCCTTTATTATCTCGATAGGCATTGAAGCTGGAGAGCCAATAGGAAAGTTCATTATGGAGCGTTGCGTTTGAGCACCCCATAATTTATCTATGGGAACTTTCACTTCTCCCATGGTATCCTTTTCTATTCGAAATGCCATTTCTGTTATTTTATACGAGTTCTGTAAGTAATTTAGGTACAAGAAGATGAAATCTAGTAAAATCCCTCAAAGGGGAACAGAAGAGCCATACGGGCATCTATCTATTTCTTTCTCAGAGAACCCATTGATGCTATATTTTTCATTGCATCTACGATAGAAATTCGTTAAACTTTTTTATGCTCTTGATTTACAACCACATACAAACATGTTTTTAAGTTTCGTAATGTATTTAAAATCAAGTACATTCTTTTATCTAATAATCTAACGATCTATTGTATGAGTAACTGCTATCGTAAGGTTACTTAATCAACAATTCGCACTTCGGTGGTTACCGGAATCACTTGTTTATAAAGTGCTGATACGCCACAATATTTCTCTTCGGATAATTGTACGGCTCGTTCAAGTTTCTCAACCGGAAGGTCTTTCCCTTTAAACTCGTAAATCACCTTCATGGATTGGTATGTTTTGGGATGATCTTCGGAAAGATCTCCTTCAACTTTTATCTCCAAACCTTCCAGATCTACTCTCATTTTTTTCATCATCGAAACAACATCCATTCCGGTACATCCGGCTAATGCCAAAAGCATTAGCGGCTTGGGGCGAATACCCTTGTCTTCTCCCCCAACTTCCTTGGCTGCATCCAATGTAATTTTATGACCAAACATTTCGCTTTCGAATGCCATGTTGCCTTGCCATTTGATTTTTACCTCGTTCATCATATATCTATATATTTAATTTATTTGGTGTATGGTGCAAATTTAATCTTTCTTTTTATCTTTGCTCCATACAAAGTTATAAACATTTGGTTCGATGATTTTGTTGAATAAGTCATACACGACAGCAATTGTGTTTTAACTTTTTTCATAAACGAAGTAAATCTCCGTTTAAAATAATCATTGTGCTGGTTTTTTTATGCTTTTGTTGCTGACTTATCATGCCATATCCTTATAATCTATATGCCTGAATGGAAGAATAGTCGGAAAAGGTTAAGAGATACTATTTATTAAGCAATTTAATTCAATCATTGATGAAACGCGAACATCAAGTTAAGGAATTTGAACGACCAGATCTAAAAAAATATGAGATTTTTAATGGTCTGAGTGAAGAACAAGTTCAGGAGGCTATAACAAGTATGCAGTGCTCAGCCTATAAGCGCGGAGCAATCGTTTACAATGAAGGTAGCAGGATAAACGGCAGTTACATCGTAAACAGCGGAATATTAAAAATCTACAAAACAGGGTTCGATGGTAAAGAACAGATCATCAGGTTTGCCCGTTCAGGTGATTTGATTGCTTTCCGTTCGGTCATTAGTGATGAGTTGGCTTGCACCACCGCGGAAGTTATACAGGATGCCACATTATGCTATATTCCGGGAGAAACATTAACCGGTTTGATTAAGGTTAATCCGGAGTTTGCCATGGATTTGATGAAGTTGACATGTCGCGAGTTGGGAGAAGCCAACAAATATCTTACTGATATAGCTCAAAAGACAGTAAGAGAGAGGCTTGCAGAGGTACTCCTATTGTTGATGGATACTTTTGAACTTGACGATGACTACACGCTCCAGATTTCATTAACGCGTGAGGAACTGGCTAATATGGTTGGAACAGCAACCGAATCTGTGATTCGGTTATTGTCTGAGTTTAAAGCTGATAAACTGATTGAGATTCAAGGCAGACGAATAAAACTTTTAGACATCCCCAAACTCATAAAAATTGGGAATGTCTATGTTTAAGTTTTAGAATAACATGATTTCCAGTGGAGGAATTGGCAAGTCTTTGGTTCCTCTGGAACTTCCTTTGTAAAGAGGAGACTCATTTGGAATCACTTCAACTCTAACGGCATTTAATGCTGTTAACAAGGCAGCTCCTGTTGGAGTAAATAATTCGACCTCAATAGGCCCTGCTGTTACCGGGATCTGGTTAGTTTCAATCATAACACTTGTGGCAGGTGCAGGCACTTTTAATGTGCCATGCGAAAAGCTGACAGACCCTCCGCCATAGGCTACCGGTGCTGACAGACTAGCATTAACAGGAGCTTTTAGCAGTTGTAATCCTGTAACAGCTCCCATGATGTCAATTAATATATCCTGTGCTTCATGCAACCAGGCCTCCGGCTCATTATTTTCATGGTGATGATGGTGATGACCTTGCTCATGGTCGTGATGATGATGAAAATGATGGTGATCCATATCGAAGTCATGCGTTTCGTGCGCAATTTTCTCTGCCTGAATCAGAGCCTTTAGTACTTTAAATCCAAATTCCCTGTATTGTGGTTCAATTTTGAAGTCTTCGAAAAGATGCTCCAAAAGATGTATGGCTTTATGTGATGATAAATGACCATGATGGTGTTCTACTTCAATCAACATTCGTGAACTGCCATCTGCAGTACGCAGATGGCGCACCGAAGCTCTTCCTATTTTTTCTGCGGCCGCCTTCATGTTTGAGGTTACGATTTTTTCATCAGCACCGGCACTTATGAGTGCTGCTGAAAACATATCACCGGCAAATCCTCCGGAGGCATTAATAAATAACTGCATAATAAGTATTGTTTTATCTGTTCTTTGCTATAAGTCCGGCCACCACAGCAGCTCTTAATCCTCCGTCAATGTTAACCACAGTCAGGTTGGGTGCACACGAAGCCAGCATGGATGTAAGAGCAGCTTCCTTAGCCCTGAAACCATATCCAACTGAAGTAGGAACTCCAATAACAGGCAGCGGAACCAATGATGCGACAAACGGAGCTAAAGCACCTTCCATTCCGGCAACAACAATCACTGCCGCCACATCGTTTTCTATTCCTGTCTTCACTGCATCCAAAACCCTGGTGGGGTGAGCGATTCCTCTGTCTTCAAAGACGATGGTTTTAACACCTATGCAGCGCAATGTGAGAGCGCATTCTGCAAGAACCGGATGATCGGCTGCTCCGGCACTGATGATTAGAACCGCTCCCCTTGAAGGGGGAGCCTCCCCTATCATCAGAAGATTGGGAGTTTCTTCAATGACGTATTCTGCTTCAAAATGAGCTGCAATTTCCCGATTGTGGGGACTTCGCGACACTAAAACACGTGGATGTCTTTCCAAAAGAGCTCTGGCAATCTCCACGCTCTGCGAAGCCGATTTATATTCGCCGTATATAACTTCCGGAATGTTGATGCGAGATCCCCTGTTAACATCGGCAATATAGTTACGTGCAGTTTGTATCCAATCAAGGGTAAAATGCCTTTGAGCTTCCTGCCTGTTTAGTTCTCCCGATGCTATTTTATCATACAATTCATCGAATGTCATAGTGATATCATTTGATTTTTATTATTAAAACTATGGACCATAATCAATATGGGTCATCATTTAATTACTGGTTCAATTCTACAAATGTGGTAATTTTTTTCATTTTCCGTTGTACTTTTCATGTAATTCATTCATAGTTTGATTGTTTGTTTCTATCGCGACCATGTGACTTCTTTGTCTAAATTTTCAACCAGTTCGTAAGTTGAATTAGTTCGTTCGTCAAATTCAGACAACTAAAACTCACACAATCAGTATGCTAATGCGGGTAAAAACTTGTCTAGCTAAACATCGTTCTTATGAAAAAAAATCTACTTTTAACCAAACCAAATCTGTTTTTTGTTTTATTTCTGTTGTTTATGCCTGTTGTTCTTTTCGGACAGCAGAACTATTCAAATTTCATGAATGCTTCTCAGGTTCTTGGTCAGCCTGATTTTGCAACAATTAATGATACTTATAATCAATCGTCGCTGCTGGGTGCAACCTATAGCGCTGTAAGTTCAAAGGGAGTTCTGGCAGTTGCTTTGCAACAAGGCTGTGGGGTATTTATATGGAATTCATTCCCAACTACAAATGGGGCTCCTGCAGATGTGGTGATAGGAAATACCAATTTCACCACAATTACAGATGGAACTTCCGAAAGCATCATGAGTACATCGGATGGTGTTGCATTTAGTCCTGATGGAAACCGGCTGATTGTTTCCGATGCTGGAAACAACAGAGTATTGATTTGGAACTCCATTCCAACAACCAATGGTCAGGAAGCCGATGTCGTGATTGGTCAGCCCATTTTTACCAGCTCCGCAGAAGGTACAGGGCGACGGTCACTTAATAGACCCACGGGTTTGTTTGTAACCACAGATGGTAGATTAATTGTGACAGACCACAACAATAACCGCGTATTGATTTGGAACGCCATCCCTTATGAAAATAACATCCCGGCCGATGTGGTCATTGGTCAGAATGATTTCAATTCTTCCGGTTCCGGAACAGGTTTAAATCAGTTAAATGGACCTTATGGGGTATGGGTAGCACCAGATGGAAAATTGGTGGTTAGTGATCACTTCAATCATCGGGTACTGGTTTATAACACCATTCCTGAAACGAATGGCGCTTCAGCAGATGTGGTGGTTGGTGAAACGTCAACAGCCAGAACCCGAATTAATAGATTACGTAATCCTTCAGGGGTTTCATTATCACCCGACGGAAAGCTATTTATTAGTGATTGGGGAAATCACAGGGTGCTAATTTTTAACGAAATCCCAACTACCAATGGTGCAAATGCCGACATGGTATTAGGTCAACCTGATTTTACTGCAAGAACCCAGTTTAATCCCGCAGGAAGTGTGGATGCCAGAAACATGAATTATCCCTATAATGTTGCCAACGATATTAACGGCAGGCTCTTTCTTTCCGGACGATATATGCATCGTTTGATGATTTTTGGTGACGCTCCAACTGAAGAAACAGATGTTGCGATTACAATTTCAGGTGTAACAGAATCGGTTTGTGAGGGCGGACAAGTATCGTTTACAGTAACTCTTACAAATCATGGAGAAATTGAAGCAACCGGAATTATCGCAACCGCTGCTCTACCCCATTCGTTCAACTATGAGTATCATGAAGCAGATGCAGGAACTTACAATCATTTATCAGGCTATTGGAATGTAAAAGCAATGGCACCCGGTGAAAGTAAATCTCTTACAATTATCGGGAATGTTCCGGCTGCATCACCGGGTAATTTAACGGCCTATGCTAATCTAATTGCACTTAACCAGCTGGATTATAACTATTCCAACAACTCAGATAACACATCCTTTGAGATAAGCATCGGGGACGTCCCACAAGGAGGTAATCTAAATGGCCCAACCGAGGTTTTTGTTAACCAAACTGTTACTTATTCATTGGAAGGTGTTGAGAACGCAGTTGATTATATATGGGATATTAAAGGTGCCGCATCTGTCAGCGGATCCGGAAACTCAAGAGATGTAACATTTGGTACTAGTCCGGTAACAATTAAGGTTTTTGCAGTAAGTGAATCCTGTACCGGAAATGTATTTGTTCTTTCAGGTTTCAATATCACTGAAGACTCAACTCCTCCTGTTCCAAACATTGTGGAGTTACCGGATATTAACTCGGAATGCTCTGTTTTTGAGTTGACTGCTCCAACGGCTACAGACGATTATGCCGGAACCATTACCGGAACCCACGATGCAGAGCTGCCAATTACCGCACAGGGGACAAAAGTCATTACCTGGACTTACGATGACGGGCATGGGAACACCAGCACGCAGCAACAGAACGTTGTGATAGAAGATGTCACCGCTCCTGTTCCTGATGTGGCTGAACTGCCGGACATAACTGCCGAGTGCATGGTGACAGAATTAACTGCACCAACTGCTACCGATAACTGCGCCGGAACCATTACCGGAACCCACAATGCCGAATTGCCAATTACCGCACAAGGCACAACAGTCATTACCTGGACTTACGATGACGGGCATGGGAACACCAGCACGCAGCAACAGAACGTTGTGATAGAAGATGTCACCGCTCCTGTTCCTGATGTGGCTGAACTGCCTGACATAACTGCCGAGTGCATGGTGACAGAATTAACTGCACCAACTGCTACCGATAACTGCGCCGGAACCATTACCGGAACCCACGATGCAGAATTGCCAATTACCGCACAGGGGACAAAAGTCATTACCTGGACTTACGATGATGGCAATGGAAACATCAGTACGCAACAACAGAACGTTGTGATAGAAGATGTCACCGCTCCTGTTCCTGATGTGACTGAACTGCCGGACATAACTGCCGAGTGCATGGTTACAGAATTAACTGCTCCAACTGCCACCGATAACTGCGCCGGAACCATTGTCGGTACCCACGATGCAGAACTGCCAATTACCGCACAGGGGACAACAGTCATTACCTGGACTTACGATGATGGGCATGGGAACACCAGCACGCAGCAACAGAACGTTGTGATAGAAGATGTAACTGCGCCGGATATCAGTCAATGCCCAGAAAACATCGTTGCAGTAGCAAATACTGCAGGGTGTAGCGCGATTGTTTATTGGAATGAGCCAGACGCAATCGATAACTGCACAGATAATCTTACGGTCAGTCGTTCGCATGTACCAGGAGATATTTTCCCACTCGGTGATACCGAAGTCGTATACACATTTACAGATCAGGCAGGGAATAAAGCAACCTGTAGCTTTATGGTTACCGTGGTTAGTGATCTGCAAATATCCCCCGAGAAAGAGATGGTGCTATGTTATGGGAATCCATCCGGAAGCATCTCATTAACGATCAGTGGAGGAAATGGAAGCTATTCATTTAATTGGAATGATGGGGAATGGGATGAAAGTGAATGGACTGGATTGTTTTCTGGCACATACCAGGTTGAAGTTACAGATGGATATGGTTGCTTAAAAAATAGTTCTTTTGCAATTTCAGAGCCACTTCCTATAAATACAGATGTGCAACTTGAAGGGAATGTTTTGAAAGCACTAAATATAAATGCCGATGGATACAGATGGTTTAACTGTAATTTCCCGGAGATTCCTGTTGCAAACTCCGAAGAAATAGAGTTTGTTGCTTTGCAATATGGAGAATATGCTGTTGAAATAACAGTAGGCAATTGTACCGCAGTATCTGATTGCATTTCCTATTTTTCAACATTCGCCGGAGAGCAAATAGTTGGCAGCATGCAACTGATACCCAATCCGTCTAACGGAGTAGCCACTCTATCGACTGACAGTAGTAGAGAGATTATTTCGATTCAGATATACAGCCAGTCAGGATCTTTAGTTCGTGAATACCGCGGGCTGTCAGAAAGTTTGGTTGAAATTGACATATCTGATCAATCAGGAGGAGTATATATTATCGAGGTGCTCTATTCTGATGACAGAGAAGTCATTAAAATGATTATCAGATAAACTGAATATTAATTGTATTTCTCAAAGATTGCAGGCGTAAAGATTAACATCTTTACGCCTGTTGCTTTTCGCCTTGTTTTTCAATGCATTATATGATCATAAAAGTGGTAATTGCATCCTTAAAAAGGTTATATTTTTGGAAATTCCAATTATTTAATCAAAATTTGGGCGTTATTATTCAAATAGTTCGAACAGAAAATTTATTTCTATGGAGGCGAACGGGTATCTATCGATGGTTGAAAAAGCCATTGTTGAAAATGCTGATTCGATAGCATTTAGTGATTTTAAAGGCGAAGATTATACTTTTCGTCAGGTAGGGAAAGCCATCTTTAGACTTCATGTTGTGTTTAAAGAGTTGGGAGTAAAAAAAGGTGATAAAATTGCTCTTATTGGCCGGAATATGTCAAATTGGGGCATTTGTTATCTGGCCACTGTTACATACGGTGCTGTTACCGTACCTATTTTGCCGGATTTTCACTCCAACGACATACATCACATCATTAATCACTCTGAATCGGTGCTTTTGTTATCGTCCGATTTAATGTTTGATAAGATAGATGAAGGACAAATTCCAGATGTTAAAGGCATTATTTCCGTTAATAGTTATGAGCCACTGGTTGATCCAAAAGGGAAAGTGAAAAAGGCGCTGACCAAGGCTGATGAAAAAACCGGAAACGGCAAATTTGATGTAACCCGGTTAAAGTTTCCGAAAATGGGCAGCGAAGAGGTCATGGTGCTCTCATATACATCCGGAACATCGGGATTTTCAAAAGGAGTTCTGCTTCCACACCGCAGCATTTGGTCTAACGTTAAATATGCCAGCGATACATTTGATTTGGTTGCAGGTGATAGAATTGTCTCTTTTCTGCCAATGGCGCATGCTTACGGCTGTTTGTTCGAGTTTTTATGGCCTTTTATTACAGGCTGTCACATAACATTTTTAACACGAACTCCATCTCCTCAAATTATTACCGAAGCATTCAGGGAGGTTAAGCCGCACTTGATTTTGTCGGTGCCCCTAATTCTTGAAAAGATATTTAAGCGCCGAATTATGCCAAAGCTCGAGAAACCTGGTTTAAAGGCGCTTCTAAAAGTTCCGGTCTTGAATAAGCTGGTTTACAACAAGGTACGAAGCACCTTGTTTGAGGTTTTTGGTGGTGAATTTAAAGAAATGGTTGTTGGTGGCGCTGCACTTAACCGTGACGTAGAGATGTTCCTTAAAAAAATCAATTTCCCCATCACAGTGGGTTACGGAATGACCGAATGTGGCCCCCTTATCAGTTATGCTCCGTGGGATAAAACAGAAACATTCAGTGCCGGGAGCATTGTTGACAGGATGCAGGTACGCATCGACAGTGAAGATCCATACAACGTGGTTGGAGAAATTCAGGTAAAAGGGGATAACACTCTGCTTGGATACTACAAAAACGAGAAAGCAACACGTGATATTTTTACCGATGACGGGTGGATTCATACGGGCGATTTGGGTGTAATAGACGAGAACGATTTCATTTTTATCCGTGGGCGGAGTAAAAATATGATCCTTGGAGCATCGGGACAAAACATATATCCCGAGGAGATTGAAGCAGTGATTGGAAGCAAGGATCTGGTTCAGGAATGTTTGGTAAGGGAGAGTGACGGAAAAATTGAAGCTCTCATATACCCCGATTACGAAGTGTGTGATTTATCAAACTGTAGTTCTGAAGAAATAGAAACGGTGATGCAAAAACTTAGGGCAGAAGTTAACAGGGAACTTCCACCATATATGGCTATATCCAGGATGATTATTTTTCCTGAGGAGTTTGAAAAAACTCCAAAGAAAAGCATTAAGCGATATAAGTATGTGAAATAAGGGCATGGAACAACAGAGAATATAAAGAATCAAAATAGAGCCTATTGCAACCTGAATTTTACCCCCAGGGTAATAAAATTAAAAGAGGTTGAATTGAAGTAATTCTGGTAATTGTATCCCAAAAATGGGGATAAACGGAAACGCCCCAGATTGGTGAGATAAAAGTCCCCTTCAATGGAAAACACCTCTCTGTATCTGGGGCCAAAGTTCGACTTGTTGCTCCATTTATATTGTCCCTGTAAATTAATATTTCCGCCGGTAAAAGTTTTTTCAAACCCAAAACTCTGATCAAAATATGTATACTCAGGATCAGTAAAATAGCTGAATCCAATCCCGTAATCGAATTTAATTGAGCGAATTGGAATCCGAATAATTAAAACCTGCCAGTCAATTATTGACATACCTCCGGTAATATCATTTACATATAACCAATTAAATTCCGTTGCAAAAAGCCCCCGATTTCCTCTTATCCCGGGGTTTATCATATACGCATTTGATCTGAAGTCGATTCCGGCTTTTGTTGTGGCTTGAAGTGAAACCAATTCCGGTCGATAGAGTCTTTGATAAACCGTATTGCGTTGAGCATCTGCCACAACATATGCCAATTCACCCACACCACGAAACAAAAAAGCCATCATTTCGAACCAAACTAAGTTATCATCATCAGATTGATAGCTAGATCGGGAAGAGGAGGGTTTTGCATTACCCCAACTGCTACTTCGTGAAGACGAACGATCTTTTGAGACGTTCTCACGAACATCACGAACCTGAGCCATGTTTGGTAAAATTGATATGGCAAGAAATACCAATAGAAGGATTACTTTTCGATTGTATTGTATATTTGAAACTTCACGTTTCAAATTCCCATGATTGGGTTTACCCAAAGCATTCTTTTTATAAAAGCATAGTTTTGACATAGGAATAAGGTTTTTCTCCTTTTTAACAAAATATATGCCATGAAGAAATTATGCAATGTTTTATTTCGGAAAAAAAACGAGGTCACATTTGCAAAGAGATGGGAAAACCTTAATTTTATTCTGTCGCCAGAATGAACGACAGAGTTAATTTACAAGTTTATTCAGAATAAATGAAGATACACTTTATTGCCATAGGTGGAAGCGCCATGCACAATCTGGCCATTGCCTTAAAAGAAAACGGAGCCGAAGTAAGCGGTTCCGATGATGAAATATTTGAACCCAGTAAAACAAGACTTAAAAAGCATGGCCTTTTGCCGGAGACAGAAGGCTGGCATCCGGAAAAAATAACAAAAAATCTAAATGCCATCATATTGGGAATGCATGCAAGAAAGGACAACCCCGAACTTCAGGCCGCCGTTGAGCAGGGAATTAAAGTGTATTCATATCCGGAATTTTTATATGAGCAGAGCAAGAACAAAACCCGCGTTGTAATTGCCGGAAGCCATGGAAAAACCACCGTTACATCCATGGTAATGCATGCTCTGAAAGTTAACAATGTAGATTTTGATTACATGGTAGGTGCTCAATTAGAGGGATTTGATACCATGGTTAAAATCTCGAAAACCGCCAAAATCGCAATATTTGAAGGAGATGAGTATTTGTCATCTCCCATTGATTTACGTCCGAAATTTTTATGGTATAAGCCTGACATTGCACTAATTACAGGAGTTGCCTGGGACCACATCAATGTGTTCCCAACCATTGAAGAATACAATAAACAGTTTGAACTGTTTATTGACTCCGTTCGCAACGAAGGCTATCTGACATGGTTCGAAAACGATCCTGTTTTGGCCAATCTCATCAAAAATAAAGACAGAAATATATCAATAGAACCATATCAATCCCTTGAATCTATTGCAAAAAACAGATCCACAATCATACGCTATAACAACAAAGATTATCCTGTGCCTGTTTTTGGAAAACATAACATGGAAAACATGGCCGGGGCACTCAACATATGTCTTCAGCTTGGATTAACTGCTGATGATTTTCTAACAGCAATGAGATCATTTAAAGGTGCAGCAAGAAGGCTGCAGCAACTGGCAGAGACCTCATCAGGAGTTGTTTTTTACGATTTCGCTCATGCCCCGTCCAAGGTAAAGGCTACTGTTGAAGCAGTTAAGGAGAGATTTCCGGAGAGAAATCTTGTTACAATACTGGAGTTACACACATTCAGCAGTCTGAATAAGGAGTTTCTTCCTCAATACAAAGATACATTACAATTGGCTGATGAGCCAATTGTATTTTACAATCCAGATGTTCTATCACACAAAAAGCTTGCAACCATTACTCCAAAAGAGGTAGCAAATGCTTTTGGCATTGATGAAAAAAACATCATAACCACCGCCGATCAGTTAGAAACATACATTTCAAAAACCTCATTGAACAATTCAAATTTATTAATCATGACATCCGGAAATTTAGGAGGGATTGATTTAAAAAACATGGTTGACAAACTAGTCATGAACCACTAAATTTGCATACTGATTTTATCTAAAACATTCATTTTCAGAAATCAGAAACGAATAACATTGAAACGGTTCCGGTATCTGTAACTATTGCTCTGTTTAACCGTCACATCTATATAAACCTGAAATGTTTAAAAACCCATGTTATGAGAAAAAAATGTACCCTTCTGATCTTCCTGATACTTTGTTTAACTACATTAAAAGGACAGGTCCTGATAGACTCGGTTAAAGAGAGTTTTGAGAATGTAACCCAACTTAATGTTAAAGGCGCCTTTTGTAAAGTTGATATTTTGGCCGGTACAGATAACGTTGTTGAGTTTGAAGGACAAATTCGTGCTGTGAGAAGACACGAGGATATCAAAATCAGATATGAACAAAAAGGGAATGTTCTTTCGGTTTGGATTGATAAACCCGATAATTTGCCTGCTCAAACTAAAGGCTTTCTGGCTTTTACCGTTCCATCATCAATAAAACTGCAGGTTGAAACCATTTCTGGCAACATTGTCACAAAAGATGCAGGAACATCAACCGTAGAACTAAAGTCCTTATCCGGAGCGATCAGTGCTGAAAACATCAATGGAAATTTAAGAGTTTCTACCGTTTCCGGAGGTATTAATGCCGCCAGAATTATCGGGAATGTTGAATCGAAAACCTTGAGTGGCTCCACGTCCATTGAAGAGGTGCAAGGTGAACTCAATGTAAACTCTGTTTCAGGCAAAGTAAAGGCTTCATCTGTTTTAAATGGCGTGATTGTCAAAAACACATCAGGTTCGGTAACGGCAGATCAGGTTATTGGATCCATAGATGTAAAGACCGTTTCGGGAGCCATTAATCTCCAATCCATAAGGGGAGACATTAATGCAACGAGTAGTTCTGGCTCCATAAGTCTGGATGGTGTGGTGGGCGGTCTTTACCTGAAGAGTGTTTCAGGAAGAATAAGCGGAAATGATCTGGTACTTACTTCAAATAGTCAGTTTCACAACACATCGGGAAACATTGATTTAACGCTCGGAACCGATCTGAATATGCTCAGTTTTAATTTAACAACAACATCGGGGAGTTTAACCGTTGGCAACACCCGCGCTACCCGCAATTTGGTAGTTGGCGACGGAGAAATAGTGGTAACATCCAGAACTACTTCAGGAAATCAAAGATTCAGATAAAAAAAAAAGGCTGTCCAAAAAGTAAATTTAAATTTTCCTTATCTTTCAAATCGTAAATTACACGTTAATAATTCACCCCTAAATCCCCCAAGGGGGACTTTAAGCCTCCCACTTGGGGGAGGTTTGGAGGGGTGAAAGCAAGGTTGTTTTACAAATTGTAAGTAATGAATATTATTAACAGACTTTTAAGACAGTCTCCTTTCTATATTCTCGCTTTACTTCGTTGGAAACGCAAAATGGAAATGTGGGCCAAAACGCTCAAAAGCGGCCTTGTCCAGCATTTCTCGGTGATCAGGATGAGCAACAGAAATAATGGCTTTAGCTCTGTTTTGCAGACTCATACCATATAAGTTAACTGCTCCGTATTCTGTTACCAACCAATGCATATTGGCTCGCGTGGTAACAACACCTGCTCCTTCCATCAAAGTGGGGGTTATTTTAGAAACTCCTTTTGAAGTTACCGAAGGCATTGCAATAATTGGTTTTCCACCTTCTGAATGACCTGCACCGCGGATAAAGTCAATTTGACCACCTACTCCGGAATAATGGGTGGTTCCGATACTATCGGCACAAACCTGTCCGGTTAAATCTACTGATAAGGCAGAGTTGATGGCCGTAACTTTTTTGTTTTTACGAATAACGTGAATTCCATTGGTGTGCGAAACATCCATCATGGCAACCATGGGGTTGTCATCCACAAAATCGTAAAGATTTTGTGATCCCATAAGGAAAGAGGCAACAATTTTACCTTTGTCAATCTGCTTTTTCTTACAGTTTACCACACCACTTTCTATAAGCGGAAGCAAACCGTCAGAGAACATCTCGGTATGAATACCCAAATCCTTATGGCTTCCTAATTCGGCCAAAACAGCGTTTGGAATACCACCAATTCCCATCTGAAGACAAGCTCCGTCCTCAACCAATTCGGCTACATTACGGCCAATGGCTTTTTCAATATCCGAAAGCGGTGCATTGTTATGGATGTATAGTGGCTCATCATGCTCTACAAAATAATCAATATCGCGAATGCTAAGCATGGCATCACCCCATGCGCGAGGTACATGTTTATTTACCTGAGCAATTACGGTGTCAGCATTTTCTATGGCAGCCAAAGTTGCATCAACAGATGTTCCCAATGAAACAAATCCGTGCTTATCGGGAGGAGATACCTGCACCATGGCAACATTTACATGAAGGTAACCCTGACGGATCAATTTTTGAGTTTCACTCAAAAACACGGGAATGTAATCTGCATACCCCTGCTGAGTAACCTTGCGAACATTGGCTCCAACAAAGAAAGATTCCAGCTGGAAAACTCCTTCCAGCGCCTGATCGGCATAAGGCGCAGGTCCTTCGGTGTGGATGTGTTGAACCTTCACATCATAAAACTCCTTTTTTCGTCCCCTCTCAACCATGGCCTTAATTAGGGCATGTGGAGTAACTGCAACACTACTCAGGTGAACTCTGTCACCTGACTTAATGACTTTTACTGCCTCTTCGGCTGTAACTGGCTTGTAACGCATCTGATAAACAGTTTTATATTAATACTTTCAAATTATTCTTTGCTCAGTCCCCTGCCTGCCAATCTTGTTTGTAGCAGGAATCCTCATTAAACTGGTTGAGAAAATATTGGGGGGATGAAAAACGCTGCAAAAATATCATTTTTATCCAGATATAAAATCATTTAAAGCAATGCTTAATAGCACATTTTTTGTTTTTTTGAAAAAAACAAAACAAAAAGTGAACAATAGTGATACTTTTGCCGTTTTAAATTGGGATGTTGTATAATGTAACAACATAGAACTGTTTAACATACATTCTAAATCTCAAAAAAACCATAATATATAGCCGCTCCCTAAACACCAGAGACATGAGTATCAGCGAATATTAAATCCCACAAGTGAAATTTATACCAAATCAGAACCAGTACCAGATACATCCTAATTTAAAACGTAACAATCTATTGTTATTATGAATTTTGAAGTCAATAATAAATTGAGATCTATAAGGGACACCTATACTCAATCGGGAATAAAAGTTGATAAAATGAGCAAAAATCCATTGCAACAAATATTGCAATGGGTAACCAACGCAGTTGATGCCGGTCATCCGGAACCCACAGCGATGATTCTCTCCACCATTGATATTCAATGTAAACCTCACAGCAGAGTTGTTCTGTTAAAGGGAGTAACAGAGAACGGACTTCAATTTTTTACCAACTATACCAGTCATAAAGCACAGGAGATTAAAGACTATCCTGATGTTTCCTTACTGTTTTTCTGGCCGTTATTAGAGAGACAGTTGAGAATTGAGGGGAAAGCATCAAAAATATCACCGCAATCATCCGATGAATATTTCGATTCAAGACCCAGAGCTAGTCAGATTGGTGCCTGGGCTTCACCCCAAAGCCAACAAATGAATTCTTTTGAAGCTCTTCGGGAAAATTTTAATAAAGCAGAACAGCAATTTAAGGATCAGAAAATTTCAAGACCCCCGCACTGGGGAGGATACGAAGTTATACCTAATTATGTTGAATTTTGGCAGGGGCAGCCGGGAAGGATGCACCAACGGTTCTGCTACAGGTTAATAAACAACAAATGGAAAAATGAAATTCTTGCTCCTTGAATCCGTTATCCGGTAGTAAGTGATTGGAACACATCTTCCAGGGATTTTTGTTTTTGAGTCAGTTCCATAATAATGAAATCATTATCAACGGCAAACCGGAACAGCTGAGGCCGGATCTCTTTGCCTGCCTTTACTCTTAAAATCCATTTGCCGTTAATTAAATCAGCACCTGCCACCCCATCAATAGTTATGAGTTGTTCGGGCGCAGGTTGCCGGTCAAAAGCTACGGTGAGTTCATTTTCTCCGGTACGATGTCCGCTTTCAAGATTTTCGGGTTGCTCATCGGCCACCACATTTCCCTGGTGAATAATTATGACCCGCTCGCAAATGGCTTTTACCTCCTGCATGATGTGAGTGGAAAGCAGAATGGTTTTGCTCTTTCCCAGATCGTTGATTAAATTTCGTACGCCAACAATCTGGTTTGGATCCAACCCCGATGTCGGTTCATCAAGAATGAGCACTTCCGGATCGGGCAAAAGAGCCTGAGCAAGACCCACCCTCTGACGATAACCTTTAGATAAAGCGCCTATTTTTTTATGTCGTTCAGGCACCAGTCCGGTTAAATCAATCATCTCCTCTACCCTCTTTTTATTGTTCCTGATTTTATAAACAGAGCCTACAAATCCCAGGTATTCGGCCACATACATATCCAGGTACAGAGGATTGTGTTCAGGTAAGTAACCAACCTTCCGACGAAATTCCACACTATTAGCGGTAACATCGAATCCACATACTTGCACATCTCCTGATGAAGCCGGCAAATAGCCGGTAAGAATTTTCATCATGGTGGATTTTCCGGCGCCGTTGGGGCCTAAAAAACCAACCACTTCGCCACTCTGAATCTGAAACGACACATTTTTCAATGCTTGTTGTGAGCCGTAAAATTTTGAAACACCTGAAACTGAAATGGACATATTAATTGTTTTTTATCGCATAAAGTTATTAATTTTCGATCAAGAGAGAATACTTTTGCATCGTAATTCCTTTTACAATCATTTCAACCATATATCCAATGTCTGAATCGAATCATTTGCCACAATATTGCCAATCGCTTTTTAAATATGAACGATTTAAAACCTGCAACATTAAAGCGGGCAACGTCATAATCGGAGCAGATTATCCCGTTCGTCTGCAATCAATGACCACAACCAACACCCTGAATACAAAAGAGACAGCTGAGCAGTGTATTCGCGTGTATAAAGCAGGGGGAAAACTTGTAAGAATTACCACTCAAGGGCGAAGGGAGGCAGAAAATCTTAAAGCCATTAAGGAAGAGATTTCATCCAAAGGTTATAATTTTCCGCTTGTGGCCGATATTCATTTTAATCCCAACGCAGCCGAAATTGCGGCACAAATTGTTGATAAAGTACGCATAAACCCAGGTAATTTTGCCGGAGGTGCTAAAAAATTTGAATTGGAAAACATCTCCAACGAGATGTTTTCTCAGGGATTATCCGAAATTAAAAAGAAACTAATTCCATTTCTTGAAATCTGCAAAAAAAATAACACCGCCATTCGCATAGGAGCAAACCACGGTAGCCTTTCCGACCGCATCATGGCAAAATATGGAGATACCCCCGAAGGAATGGTGGCATCCATCATGGAATATCTGAAAATATGCCGTGAAAATGATTTTAACAACATTGTTCTCAGCATCAAATCAAGCAATACGCGGGTGATGGTGCATACCGTGAGGCTTTTGGCTGCCACCATGATTCAGGAAAAGATGAATTATCCTTTGCACCTTGGAGTTACCGAAGCCGGTGCAGGCGAAGATGGACGCATTAAGTCGGCAGTAGGAATCGGGGCGCTTTTGGCCGATGGATTGGGAGACACCATCAGGGTATCGCTAACTGAAGATCCGGAAGCAGAAATTCCCGTTGCCCGGGAACTCAAAGAGCATTTTGAAGCGTTAGAAAACCACCAACCTATTGAACCAACATCAACCGGGCACTATTCTCCATTTAGTTATAAAAAGCGGGAATCCATGACTGTGGGATGTGCCGGTGGCGAGAAACCTGCAATGGTAATTGCCGACCTGCGTGAATCGGTCGTCTCAGGAGAATGCAAAATCGCTCCGGAGGCATACATCACCAATGACCCACAATTAATTGTTCCGGAAAACTGGAAGGATTGCGTCAAAATAATACCATACACGAAAGCAGAAGTTTCGGACAATACATGGCCATTATTTAAGATTGATGATTTGGATAAAATAAAGGATGGTAACGTTACTATTTTGGAATTGACATACAATGAACTGAATACTAAGTGTATTGAAATACTCAAAAAGCAGAACAATATAATTGTTCTGCTTACAACCGACCATCAAAACGGGATTGCAGAACAAAGGGCTTTCTTTTTAACCTTGCAACATCATGGTATAAACCATCCTGTTATCATTCATCGAAAATATAAAAACACAACAATTGAAAAAACTCAGATTATAGCAGCCGCCGATATGGGATTGCTTTTTCTGGATGGCTATGGAGATGGCATCTCCATAAATGCCAACGACTTAACCACACCCGAACTCATTGATTTGCAGTTTGGGATTTTGCAGGCTTCGCGGGTTCGTTTCTCTAAAACAGAATATATCTCCTGTCCCGGTTGCGGACGTACCCTTTTTGATTTGCAGTCTACCACCAAAATGGTTCAGGAGAAAACCGGTCACTTAAAAGGGCTTAAAATTGCGGTAATGGGTTGCATTGTTAATGGAATTGGCGAGATGGCCGATGCTGATTATGGTTATGTGGGGGCCGGACCAGGTAAAATATCCCTTTTCAGGAAACGAGAATTGATTAAAAAAAGTATTCCCGAAAAAGATGCAGTTGCAGAGTTGATTTCACTTATAAAGGAAAATGGAGATTGGGTTAACCCCGAAAATTAGCTCCTTTTATCAAAATTATAATGCTGATAATGGAATCGTTTGAGTTTTTTTTGCAAAGGCTAAAAGCTTTTTTTAAATTGCAATATTGAGTACCCAAAAACAGCAATAACTATTTCTAATAACAAATAAATGAAGAAAATTCTCCTATTCATGCTGCTGGTCGTAAATTCGACAATGCTGCCGGCCGGGCAAATTGAACTAAGAGGCACATACCAGGGAGAGAATTTATATATAAAAAATCCGTTTGCTGCCACAGGTGTCGGTTTTTGTGTTTACGAAGTCACTGTAAATGGAATGACCACCACCGATGAGATAAATTCCAGTGCCTTTGAAGTTGATTTATCGGTTTTTGGTTTCCGGTTGGGAGAACCTATAACCATACGTGTAAATTACAAAGAAGGGTGCACTCCAAATATCCTGAATGCAGATGTACTGAATGCTCGGGCAACTTTCGTTGCTGAAGGATTACATATAGAAAACGGAAAATTAATCTGGAACACCCGAAATGAAACCGGACCTCTCCCTTTCATCATTGAACAATTCAGATGGAACAAGTGGGTTGAAACCGGCCGTGTTGACGGTAAAGGCGTACCAGGACAACATACTTATTCGGCTGAAGTGAGACTGCATGCCGGCACCAATAGATTTCGAATCAGACAGGTTGATTCCAGAGGAAACCGGCGTTTATCAGGGGAAATCACTTACACAAGCAACAAACAACCGGTTACTTTTAATATTACTTCTGATGGGAATTATATCCGCTTTTCTGAACCAACACTTTATGAACTTTTTGATGGTTTTGGAAGGATTGTGGTCAGAGGATTCGGCGACAGGCTGCAGGTGGCAAATCTGGAACGTGGCAATTATTACCTGAATTACGGAAATACAATGGAAGTGTTTAATAAAAGAAGATAATGTATTAGAGATCTACATCTTTATAGTCAAATGCATCAATAAATATCCTCAATTTGTTTTTTGATTTTCCGCACTCAATATCATAATTACCGGCCAGCCTTATAAACAAATATCCTTTTAGGTTGCACTTGCTCTATCTGAGGTGTGCCGGTTTTATTCATGAATAAAACCGTGCTTGAGACATCTAAATGTTTCCTATTATTCAGCGAATTCTTTTTTGCAACGAGGATTATGAATAATTTGCTTTTATCGGAGTGCAGATATAAAAACGTTAGGCGACAGTCCCCCTCCTAAAAAACTAATCCTATTTTGTACTCCAATTATACTCTTGCGCTTAAATCAATTCTCCACCGTCAAAGAGAAAACAAATTCTACACCGCCACTTTTCGGACTTTTCACGATGATTTCACTACCATGGAGTTCAATGGCATTTTTTACAATGGCAAGCCCTAATCCAGTTCCACCATTTTCTCTGGCTCTGCCCTTTTCAACCCGATAAAAGCGTTCAAATATCCGTCCCAGATGCTCTTCATCAATACCGGGGCCATTATCAGAATATGAGATAAATACTTTTCCTTCATCACTTAGAAATTCAGTGATTCGGATTTTAACATTCTCTCCTCCATATTTCAATGAATTCTCAATAAGATTTTGGAATACGGACAGTAACAATTCCCGATTGCCATTTACGCTGGTCTCCGGTAATATGCTGTTCTCCACCTCTGCATTGAAAACCGAAATCTGCGATTGCATATTTTCAGTCACCTCATCAATGACACTGCGCAGGTCAGTTTTCTCCATTTTATAATACCCAGATGCCTCTTCAATCTTGGTCAGCATCGATATATCACGAATCAGCTGCGATAATCGTTCAATTTGTCCGGCGGCCTTTTCAATAAAATAGAACTGTTTTTCGGGTTCTACTTCTCTGTGTGTTAAAATGGTTTCCAGATAACCTTTTATGGAGCTTACCGGAGTCCTTAGTTCATGAGCAATATTGGAGGTCATCTCCTGTTTCAGGATCTTCTCCTTTATTGATCGCGTCACATCCGTAATGGACACCTCATAGCTTTTGTCCTGGAAAATAATGCACTGCGCTTCAAAAAATCTAGCGTTGGCATGTATTGCCAACCTTTTAACCGGTAGAGATTTGAACGAAATAGAATATGAAGAATGAAAATCGATAAATTCCCTGATTGGTGCAAACTCTTTAATTTCTAGAAAGGAGTCGGCATTTACCATGTGAGTATCAGATATGACACTTAGATATTGAACAAAAAAGTTATTGGCAAAAATCCTTTTATTATTAGAAGAGAACAGCGCAATTCCCACCTTTGAAACCTGTATATGCTGAATCAGCTTCTCCCTTTCAGCAGCAAGCTCATTGTTTGTTTTGCGCAAATTGTTATAAATATTTACTATTTGCTCGCCAATAATCCCCAGTTCGTTTTCCGGAAATTTTGAAGGAGAATCTATCGGCTCATTATTGGCGGCTCTGATGGCAAAATCCTTAAGTTTAAGAATTGATTTCCCTACCGTATCAGAAACAAAAAGAAGTACACTACTGGTGATCAGAAACAATAAGGCAATGAAATACCAAAAGAGGTTTTCCACACTCAAAAACTCTTTAATACCCAGACTGTAAACCACTGCTGAGCGAACAAAATAATTGTCGTATCTTTTTGCAAGGTAATAGAAGTCCTGATTTGTAGAACTGGACAATCTGATATCTGACCCCCTGTTGTAAAAAAGAGCAGTTTGAACCTCGGGTCGATTGATATGGTTTGCCAGTTCATGATAGTTTTTGAAAAAACTATCATATAATACCCTTCCATTAAAATCAATCACTGTTATCCGGATATCATCCCGTGGAAATATTCTCTTAATTGAGTCAATAAACTCAAAACTCCCGGTAGAATAGATGCTATTATAAATAATATAGCTGTTTACAATATCAGAATAAGTCTCCAAAATACTCTTCAACTCATGAATACGATACTGCTTTTCTCTATGATACTGGAATACAGCAATAACGGAAGAAAACACCAGAAACACCATCAAAAAGTAGATGAATAATTTCCTTCTATATGAGGTTTTTGCAATCATAACGGGAGTTTTAAAAGTGAGATAAAACTACTATGCCAATAATTTTTCCGGTTCAAAGCAGTAGCCATGTCCCGACCGGTTTACAAAGGCCTTGCCGTAATCGGCCATTTTTTTTCTGAGTCTTGCAATGTGCACATCAATGGTTCTGTCGTTTACCACCACATCATCCTTCCATACATAATCCATAATGGTTTCACGAGAAAAAACTTTTCCGATATTCCCGGCCAATAGCAAAAGAATTTCAAACTCTTTTTTGGTCAATATAACTGTTTGTCCCTTCACCATTACCTTTTTGCTGAACACATCAATCATCATCTCCCCTATGGTAATATTTTCCTCTTTTTTCCCGAGTTTACTTGCTCTGTTCAAAATTGCTTTTACACGGGCAATTACTTCGCGAATTGAAAAAGGTTTGGATATATAATCGTCGGCACCAAGACTGAAACCTGTTAAGGTATCATTCTCTGTATCGCGAGCCGTGAGAAAAATTACCGGAGCCTCAATTTTACGTTCTTTCTTAAGCACTTCAGCTAATCGAAAGCCAGACATTTTTCCCATCATGATATCCAAAAGGAAAAGGTCGAACTTTTCCGGTTTCATGGTAAGTGCCTCTTCTGCTGAATTGGCAACACTCACTGAAAAACCTTCGCTCTCAAGGTTAAATTTGAGGATTTCACAGATGTCCTGTTCATCTTCAACAACTAATATCCGGGCGGTTTGCATTATAAATGATGATTTAATTGTATCAGGTTATAGTATCTATATTCACATGCCTATGCCTTACGTCCTTACCCATGCTTGAGTAAATGGCTGCTTCAGCAATATTTGTTGCATTGTCACCAATTCGCTCAATATACGATACTATATTCAATAAATTAATGAAAGTTTTGATCTCTGACTGAGATTTTACGTTGGGCAGCTGCTTTTTGGTGATTCTTTTGGCAAAAGAGCGGTGCAACTCATCCACAACATCATCGTTTTTGATGGTCCATACGGCATAGTCCATGTCATTGTTTCTCAATGCCAGCAGGGACTTTTCTACCATATTTATGCTGATGATGAGAATGTCAAGAATGGCCTCTGTATGGCTTTGAAAAGCCTTTACATCATCCGCTTTTTTAATATTCCTGATGATATTGGCGACCATGTCGCCAATTTTCTCAACATTCAGAGATGTACGATACATGGCCATCAGCAAGCGCAACTCCGCAGCCATCGGGTTATAAAGAACAATGATGTTGATGATATCGTTACTCAGTTTTACCTCAAATTTATCAATTTCTTTTTCGTTCTTCTTCGTTTCGTTAAAATGCTCATCAGAAACAGTACCTCCATCCATTTCGATGATGGTTTCAAGAAGACGTAACTGCTTTAACAGCAAGTTTGAATATGATTCAAACTCTTTATTCAGGTCGGCTAAAGCCTTTTCTTTTTTAACACTCATTTTTTCAGGATTTATTTCCTAACAATAGATCGTTAGATTATTAGATGTTAGATAAATTCAAATATTTGATTTTATACACATTACATATTTTGAGAACTGATTTGCATATGGCTGTGAATCAAGCAAACATAAAGCTTAACGAGCTATTTATTAATACATTACAGATAAAAGATGATGAAGAACATACATCAACCAAATTTTCCTGTCAGGTACTCTTCGGTTCTTTTGTCTTCCGGGTTTTGGAAAATCTTTTTGGTTTTACCATACTCAACTAAATCTCCAAGATACATAAAAGCCGAGTAATCCGAAATTCTCGCAGCCTGAGCAAGATTGTGTGTAACTATTACAATGCTGTATTTCTTTTTCAGTTCAACAATAAGATCTTCAATCTTCATGGTTGATTTTGGATCCAATGAACTGGTTGGTTCATCCATCAGAATAACTTCCGGCTTAATGGCAAGAGCTCTTGCAATGGAAAGTCTTTGCTGCTGTCCTCCGGACAAGCTCCCACCGGGAGCATTTAGTCTATCTTTTACTTCATCAAAGAGCGCAGCTTGGGTTAAAGCTATTTCGCATACCTCATTAAGTAACTTTCTATCGCGAATCCCCACCAATTTTAATCCCGCAACGACATTATCATAAATTGACATGGTTGGGAATGGCGTTGGCTTTTGAAAGACCATTCCAATTTTTCGGCGTATGGTTACCGGATTTACCTTAGGATCATATATATCGTTACCATCCAACAAAACCTCGCCAGTTATGGAGGCCGATTTAGTTAAATCGTGCATCCGGTTCAGGGAACGCAGGAATGTGGTTTTTCCACAACCCGACGGTCCAACCAAAGCAGTAACTTTCTCATTATATATGGGCATGGAGAGGTTTCTAACCGCCACATTGGTTCCATATTTAATAGTCAGGTTCCTTGCTTCCATCCTGACTCTGGAAGTCTCCTTCTTCTCAACCGTAGTTTCAATTTCATTTGTTGTTGTCATAACTGAAGAGGTATTGTTATCGGATTTTACCTTTTTTCTCAATGTTAGTAATTCCATTTTAGTAATTCTTTTGACGTGTTAATAACCGGGCTGCAACAAATAGGATGATCACGAAAGAAAGCAACACAATGGCCGCCGCCCAGCCCATCTGATGCCACTGTGCATAAGGACTGATGGCAAGGCTGTAAAGCCTTTGTGGCAAAGTATCAACCGGTCCAAAAATCATCCCTGTCCAATGATTGGGAAGGTAATTGTTTCCAAAAGAGGTAAACATCAGCGGTGCTGCCTCTCCGGCTGCTCGTGCAAACGCGATGAGAAATCCGGTAACCAATCCGGTTTTAGCCGCAGGCATCACAGTTGATAAAACCACCCTCCAGCGAGGTAAGCCAATTGCCAGTCCGGCTTCCCGAATTGACCATGGTATGGTCATTAGAGAGCTTTCAGTGGTTCTGGCAATAATCGGGATCATTACAAAGGCGAGAGCAACTCCTCCTGCCAAACCAGAAAAAGTTCCCATTGGTTTAACGATCAATGCAAATGCTAAAAGACCTTTTAATATGGCAGGCATGCCATTTAAAGTATCATTCATGATACGTAAAACCGGATTCAACTTATGTTCCGGGTACTCCGATAACATAATTCCAGCACCCACTCCAATGGGAACAGCTATTATCAGTCCAATAAAATCGACTACAACAGTTCCTATCATGGTGTGCACCAATCCAGTTGGCTGCCCCTGCATAGCTCTGGCAGGCGACCCAAGCTCTTCAGTAAAGAAACTCCAGTTGAGAGCTCCAAAACCATGATAAATAACGTATGCAAGTATAATGACCAAAGGAATCAAAACGGTAATGGTACTAACAACCAATAATCCCTCCATTATTTTATCCTGTATTTGTCTTCTTCTTAAGGTTTTCATACCGCCTGCCCTCCAGTAATTGAATATTTTCTAATGATAAATGCCGCAATTAGGTTAACAATTAAAGAGATAACAAATAGTGCCAATCCAATTGCCATTAAACTTGACAGGTGCAAATTTCCGACCGCTTCTCTGAATTCATTAATAATAACCGATGGCATGGTAGCTGCGGGTCCAAAAATTGAAAACGGGAATGTATTTTTATTGCCGATTAACATGGCAACCGCCATTGTTTCTCCAATGGCACGCCCAAAGGATAGAATTGCTCCTGATAGAATACCACCTCTTGCATATGGTAAAACGGCCATCCTGATCACCTCCCATTTGGTTGCCCCCAGTGCATAAGCAGCTTCACGCTGTTCTTTAGGAACTTGCCTGATTGCATCGCGGGTTAGTGCGGTGGTGTATGGAATAATCATCAGAGCTAAAATGATTGTTGCAGTAGTCATTCCATAGCCAATAGGAGTTCCTACAATTGGAAGTAATGATGGGGCATGATCAGCTGCCCACATAAATACTGGCATATACACTTTTTCGCGCATCCATGGAGCGAATACAAATATTCCCCAAATTCCAACGACCACACTAGGTATGGCAGCAATAAGGTGAATCAGATTTTCAATGATAGCTCCCAGCCATTTTGGTGCGTACTCTCCTACAAAAATACCAATAGCAATAGCCGGGAAAAAAGCAATGGCCAAAGCACCAACACTTGTTACCATTGTTCCGAATAAAAAGGGAAGCGCTCCAAATACAAAATTAACACCCGGATCCCATACACGTCCTTTTAGAAACCCAACGACTCCAAATTCATTGAGAGCCAAACTGCTTTCCTTGAAAAGCACCCACGCCATTGCAAAAGCAAGGGCTATGATGGATAATCCCAGGATTACACTGATTGTAAGAAAAAGCTTATCGCCCCACCAGCGATACACCCCATGTAAAGGTCTTTCTAATATCTCCTTTGTTGTATCCTTCATTTTATATTAATCCTAATCTGTATAAAACCATAAAAGGCGGAGAACTCCCATTCAGGGGTTCACCACCTTTGAAAATTATATTCTAAAGACTAAGTACTCTGTCCAAAACTTTAGTTCCAATCAACTCACCGTTCCATTTTAATTGTTTTATCATTTCAATATTTCTTTCAATGGCTGCGTCTGGAAGTCTGGCAAAACCAAGTCCTTCAGACAATTCCTGGCCTTCGGTAATACTCCAAACCAAAAATTCAATGAGCTCTTCGGCTTCAGATTGATTTGAGATTGCATTGTTTTTCTCCAGATTCTGATACACCAACATCCATGCAAAGCCTGCAATGGGATATCCATTAGGTGCAGGTGTATTTGTAAAAAGAATTCTTGTATCAGCAGGTAGCTCAATGTTAGCTGCTTCGGTGGTGGCTGCATAAGTAGGTTCAATAATATTACCGGCAGCATTTTTCACATAACCAAACGACATATTGTTTAACAGTGCATATGAAAGGCTGTTATATCCAATTGCTCCTGGCGTATTAATTACAACTCCTGCAACACCTTCATTTCCATTACCTCCTACACCTACCGGCCAGTTTACACTGGTTCCCATACCTACTCGGTTTTTCCACTCATCTGAAACACGTGTCAGATAGCTGGTCCAAATATTTGTGGTACCTGAACCATCTGAGCGGTGCACTACAGTGATAGGGATGTTTGGAAGATTTACATCCGGATTGAGTGCTTTTATTTTAGCATCGTTCCATCTGGTAATTTTTCCCAAATATATATCTACCAGAATTTCAGAATTAAAAACAAGTCCTTTGGTAATACCAGGTAAATTGTAAGTAGGTACCACATCAGCAAGGGTGATTGGCATGTTAAATGCTTTCCCTCCTGTTTTAGCTTCAATATCAGCCATAACCTCGTCTGAAAGAAATGCTTCACTCATCCCAAACATTATGGTTTGCTCAATAAATTGACGAATACCACCTCCTGAACCGATGGATTGATAGTTGATGGTTATACGTCCATTTGTAGCCTGACGGTACTCATCAGCCATGGCTGTTACAAGTGGAGCGGGGAAAGTTGCTCCGGCACCTAAGATGTCAACTCGTTGTGCTCTTGCGGCTCTTCTTTCTTCTGAAGTCTCAGATCCTGATCTGCCACCACAAGCTGACAAAACAGCCATTGATAGCAAGATTACCATGAAAGGTAGTACGTTTCTTAAATTTCTCTTTTGCATATCTGTTTAAATTTGAAATTTCAACTTTTATTGAGGCATTTACCTCTTTCTTTTCAATTACAATAATATGGCGCAATTATTACCTGAACGTTACACAATTGTTACATAATTGTTACAACTCATAAACCTCATATATTTGATTTTGTGATGATTAAAAAAACCGGAATACAATAGTATTCCGGTTTTTTGCTTTTGGCAGTGCATCGAGATTAACTATTTCTCATTCAAAATTTGTTGACCAATCAACTCTCCTCTCCACTTCAATTGCTTGATCATGGCCTTGTTTTTGTCAATGGCGGCTTTGGGTAATCTTGCATATCCAAGCATTTCGGATAGTTCCTGTCCATCGGTAATACTCCAGATCAGAAACCGAATGAGCTCTTCAGCCTGACGTCGGTTAGATATGGCATTGTTTTTATCAAGATGCTCATATACCAACATCCACGCGAAACCGGCTATTGGATAGCCATTGGGAGCCGGGGTATTGGTAAAAAGGATACGCGTATCATCAGGTAATTCAATGTTAGCGGCTTCAGTAGTGGCAGCAAAACTGGGTTCAATTATGTTACCGGATGAATTGATCACAGAACCGTAGGCAAGATCGTTTAGTATCGCGTAAGCCAAGCTGTTGTAGCCAATTGCTCCCGGCATATTTTTAACCACTCCGGCAACGCCTTCATTTCCGTTACCGCCTACACCCGTTGGCCAGTTTACACTGGTTCCCATACCTACGCGGTTTTTCCATTCGTCCGAAACCCTTGTAAAGTAACTGGTCCAGATGTTGGTTGTTCCTGATCCGTCAGATCTGTGAACAACGGTAATCGGAAGGTTTGGAAGATTTTTTCCAGAATTTAGCGCTCTGATTTTTGGATCATTCCATCGGGTGATTTTTCCCAGATAGATTTCCACCAAAACTTCCGCATTAAAAACCAATCCTTTATCAATTCCGGGTAAGTTATAAGTAGGAACCACGTCGGCAAGAGTAATCGGCATATTAAAGGCTCTTCCTCCGGTTGAGCGCTCAATGTTACCAACAATTTCATCAGAAAGGAAAGCCTCGGTCATTCCAAACATGATGGTTTGTTCAACGAACTGACGAATACCACCTCCCGATCCAATGGACTGATAG
Source organism: Alkalitalea saponilacus (assembly GCF_900168165.1). Lineage (GTDB taxonomy): Bacteria > Bacteroidota > Bacteroidia > Bacteroidales > Marinilabiliaceae > Natronoflexus > Natronoflexus saponilacus. The sequence continues at coordinate 5,053 of NZ_FUYV01000001.1, read as the reverse complement.
TTCACTGTTACACGGCCATTGGTAACAGTGCGGTACTGATCAGCCATGGCTGTAACCAAAGGAGCGGGAAAAGAAGCTCCTGCTCCCAGGATGTCAACTCTGTTGCCCTGTGCCAGAGTGTTTGTGCTTAAAGAAAGCATCATTGCGGCAGACAATGCAAGCGATGCGAATAACGATGATTTACTTTTGGTTGATTTCATTATTACAAATTTTAAATAAATAGATGTTTCAATTGTTTGTGGAAGGCATTAATATGTTTCTATAATTATATATAGATACTTGAAGTAAAAATAAAAGCAGACACTTAGTCACTTATAGAATTAATGAAAAGTGCCTGCTTATTTACAAAGAACGGAAACTAGAAGTTATACTGAGCTCTTAAAACCCCAAGAAGAGGACTCTTATCATAATCACCTCTGTCGATGTCAACATAGATTACGTTGGCCATGAATCTGAGGCGGTTTGTAACATAGTGGTTCAAAGCGAAAGTAATGGTGCTTTGTTTTCCACCAAGGTAAATATCATCATTAAGATCCATTACGCTGTAACGAGCGGCAATTTCCCATGCGCCTGACTCATTGGCCGGACGGATTCCACCAACAGCACCACCTGAGTAACTGCGACTTTCTCCGGTTAATACATAACTTGTTTGTACGTGGTAACCAGAAAATGAGGCATCGTCCATATCAACATTGCTTACACCCATTTGCATGTATTCTCCTTCAATAGAGAATGCTCCACTGATGAATAATAACTCAAGTCCGAATTTGGTGGTATTCTCGGCATTTGGAAGACTGACATCAATTAAGCGAACTGCTCCTCCTCTTGAATCGCGAGCCTCTGGACGATCACGTAAGCGGAGTCCGTTGTTGTCGTTAAAATCTTCATATACCACTGAAGCCCCAACGTGAAATACGCCTTCTCCAACAGGAGCTCCATAATATCCGCGCAAAGCGATACCAAGTGGCATGTTGTTATGGTAGCCTTCTTCATCGGTCTGGAAAATACCTCTCTCACCTAAAGCACGGCCAAAAAGCATGGTTTTTAAACCTGCATCGCCAAGACCTAATTCATAGGCAACTCCCATTCTACGTGCGGGTGCAATAACATTGCTAATAGAAGATCTTTCGATAAAAGTGATTTCATTCGAACTGGTTAGCTGATTTAGTCCTTGAGGAACCTTAAATTGTCCAATCCAGATACGTCCACCATGATCAAACTTTCCTCGTAATCGAAAGTCGTTAGCACTGATTCCTTCATCAGCGAAATCAACCTCAATGCGTCCGTCCCACTTTTCATTTATAGTTCCACCGGCCCCTAACCGAGCTCTGCGGTTGTTAAATCCATTGCTGAACTCTTCGGCATCGCTAAGTCCAAAGAAAGAGTCCATGTGAAGTCGTCCCCGAATCTTAAATTCCTGTGCATCAATATTGCTTGTCATGATTACTGATAACAGCACACTTAAAATTGCTGTTCTAAATAATAATTTCTTCATTTTTGTCGATTTAAAGTAAAAAAGTTGTTTCATTGTTTTTTTAGTTTCACATGACAAAACTATTTTCAAATAATTACACACTTATTTCAGAATTATTGCAATATGGTTACAAAATACAATAATATTTTATTGAAGGTTGATGGCAGCCGACATCGCTTCAAGACGGGAACTGAACTGCAGGTTTGCATATCCCGCGTTTCTAGCATTAAGTTCAAAGCGTAGTCCCTCTTCACGAGTTACAAAATTGACTGCTGCGCCCTGATTAATCATCCCTTCGGATTCGGTAATGATAAGTACACCTAAATTACGTGCTTTTTCAAGCAATTGTCGGCTGTTAGTCGACAAGGAGATATCTTTACCAATAAAAACAACTTGTCCAAAATTTACATCTTCTACTTTATCGCATTCTCTAATAACGTAATACTGATGACCGAAACGCTTTCCTGCAGAGTGTATCCTGAGTTGGTCGGCTACTTCTTTGTTACCAACAACAGAAATAACAAAATCTCCGTCTAAAGCCCCTTCATTCCAGCCGACATAGCGAATAAGATTGAGGGTATAAAAAGCCTTCAGGTTTGCATCCTGAGCCGACAACCACTGCATTGGCAGTGCCAATAAAATAATAAATAAAGATAAGTTTTTCATGTTCAATTAATGTTTTGGGGTTCATCATTTATCAGTAACAATAAATAAAGTTGTTCGAAAAGAATTATGATAATTGAGTCGATTAAGAAAATGACGCACGCAAAACTATGTTCAAATGGTTAACCCCGGATAAAAATCGTGTTACAAAACCGTTAATTTATTGACCCAATTGTGCACAGTAAGTATATATTCGACAGAGAATTATTCATCGACTAAGCAAAAATGTTAGTCCTATGATGATTTGAGTATTAAAAAAAATATAACCTTTGCGAACCAAATACGTAATAATGGGAACCTTAACAAACAAATTTATAATAGAAATGAAAAACATTTTACAAATTACCTCTTTTGCCATCCTTGGTGCATTTTTAGTAGCATCTCTTCAAAGTTGTAGCAGCGATAAAAAAGATTCTGCAACAATAGATATTGAGGGTGTATGGAGAATTACACATCAAAAAGTATTTATAAATGGGAACGACCTTACTGCAGGTTTAAAAGACACTAACGGCGAGGAGGATACAAATACCGAAGAGGAGGACAGTGACCTAAACTGGGAACCAATTAATTATAATGAAAATGATCCTGTTCAGTATTATGTCAGTTTCGAAAATGGAACCTATAAAGAAATAACGGTTTCTGTTCAAAATGGAGAATCCAATCAGTTGGTTACTGCAACAGGAACCTACAGTTTAAATAAAAACGAGTTGGTGATTTCAAAAAACCAAATTACCTACCTCGCAGAGATCAATTACAGCTCAAACACACTATATCTATATTTTGATTTCCATCCGGAAATTATGGAATCCCAAATGGTAAGAGCCTCCCTCTCCCCTGATAATGGCACAGATGATAATAATGGTGATGACGAAAACGGAGACAAGGATGACAATGGAGATAACGAGGGTCTTCCTAATTGTGCAGCAAGGCATCAGAGAGATGCAAGAGTTGGATCAAAATTGAATCCTAAGTTGATTGAATCAGATGTAATTGTAGAAGGAACTTTACCTGATGACACTGAGAATGGATTTTTATACAGATACTATCTTCAGGTTAAGCCTTATGCTAAGTACAACATATCAATATCTGAAATATCTGCTGATTATAATGAGGACATTCACGAATCGTATCATTATATGGATGTCATCATTAAAGAGGAATTTGTAACCGACTATATTTTAAAAGAAACCAGAATTCATTCCGGAAAAACATCTGAACTAATGAGTGTAACTCCTGCAACAGAATGTTTGTATATCGAATTTTTCAGTTTTCAGGAGAGTATCGAATTCAAACTTGAAATAACAGAACAAGAATAAATCAATTCACCTAAAACCAATAAGGGACAGCAAAGAAACGCGCCATCATATTGACTTTGTCAATATGTGCTCATAACGGAAAGTGTAGCGGCCTAATCTTTACGACCTTAAAAAACAATTAGAAGCTCATGAAAGTATATATTAAATACCTCTTTCTTTCCGTGGCACTGGTTTTTGTGCTTGCCTCCTGCAGCAGCGACAGCAAAAAAGAAGAAGTCGTCCGTATTGAAGGTCTTTGGAAAATTCTGGAAGAAAGGTTTCAAAGCAATGAAGACGACAATTGGGTTATTATGTTCCCTGAAGATAATGACAACATACAGCCCTACATGCTGTTTGAAAATAGCCTTTACACCTATTACGAGATTAAGAACAATGAAGACACTTTAGATCAATATACAAAAACCGGGAGCTATTCGATAATCAGGGATACTTTAGTTATCAGCTACACCGGAGGTGAGCGAATAGAAAGAACTCAATTTATTATCAATGGAAATAAACTTACTCAAAAACTGTCAACAGCCGTTCAAGGTGAAGAATTGGTAATAATATCTGAAAAGATCAGGGATATTGAGCCTCCGGTGGCGGATGAACTCAACGATAAAGATGAAGACCAAAATGGAGATCAGGATCAGCCAGATTCAGCGAATTTAGAAGATTTGCACGATCAAAACAGTGCACAAGGCTCAAACAAGAATCCTGTTCGCATAAATTTGAACCAAATAATTGACAATTCAACTCAAAACATAGTGGACACATTGGATACTCAAATTACCCAGTATCGCTATTACATCAAAGCTGAACCAAATAAAACCTATAATGTAAGGGTGTTCAACGTCAGCACGGATTTCTCGGGTCTGCCATCAAGATTGCAATACCTGCAAGTTTTGGTAACAGACGTTCCTTATCCCATCGATGGTGTAAACCAAAAAACAGAATTCCGGATACGCGACAGAGACAACGAACTAGTTGAAGGAAATTCAAAAGAGTTTACAACCACTACGGGATATATTTATGTTGAAGTCTTCAGATATAATGAGGATGATGAATTAAGTTTTAGTCTGGAAGTCAAAGAGGTTGAGTAACCACTAAAATGAGAATTGAATAATTCTCATATATATAGACCATATCGCACCCAATCCGAGCAGTATACTACTGCTTGGATTGGGTGCGATTTTTTTTTGAAATCAGAGGAGCTACAGATTTAAAGCTACGAGCACTCCAAAACGAAAGGAAAAATGATACCATTCGAAAATGAATAAAAAAAGTCAATACTGTCCTAAATAATCTTCAGTAGGATTTATTGCTCTTTAAAAATAGTAGTTTTAGCCAGAAACATCTACAATTTCAGAATAAAACCCCCTGTATGTATTTTTGAACTGGTTCAGGAGGTTCATCAAAGGGTTTATCCAACCACTTTTGCAAGTCAATTTTCACAAACATATTCAACCTGATAAACGCAACTAAATTTGACAACCTCCAGCCATATTGGGCTAATGCTTTTAAGTATTTTAGGACAAGTATAGTTATCAAAGCAGTCCATATTTGTATCATTACAGCATTTTCGCTAGTTCCGATGAAAGATTTAATATGAAGGAGTTGC
>NZ_FUYV01000056.1 GCF_900168165.1 Alkalitalea saponilacus | reverse complement strand
GGTTTTGCAAATGTGCTGTTTTGTGGGCTGGCTATTCTTTTTTCTGTCCTTTTATTAGCAATCGGTTATTTTCTCCTACACTTGGCGGCAACGGTTACGTATATGAAACGTTTGGCATTTCGAAGCACTTTCCTGTCAAGTTACAAGTGCCTTTGATACAGGCTGAAACGCTCAATAACCCACTGACTGCCAAATGTTTTATATACGATGTTGTATGCTGGGCTTTACTATAGTCAACTGAAATAAGGTTTTAAGCTTAATAGTCAGTTCAATCGAAGCTCTACTGTTCCGGAAAAATTAGTTTTAGTATTGGGAAAAATGCGTTAGTCGGCTGACAAGCTCTTTTGCAATTTTAGGTAGTGCATTGGCTTGTGTGAATTGCAAATGTGCTTGGCTGTGCGGGATGGCTAATTAACCATATAACTTTTAGATGTAATGTAATCACCTACATTTTTAACAACATCATCTAAGTACAAAAAGACTTCATTCTTTAATTCAATTATTTCACGCACAGAAAAATCCTTTCCAACATCATAAAATGTATGCTCACCATGAGCTAAACGATTGCGTTTATCTTTTATTTTTACTAGATTTCTGCCATCGGGAGATTTTAAAAAGCCAATTTTTTCAGCTAATAATCTAATTTCGTTCGCATCAAGATTTCCCGAAAAATCCATCCACTCTTCTGAAAATACAACAACTTCGTTTAATACAATTTTGTTTGCAAATTCTAGTACAAAATCCCTTATGGTTTCCATTCGAAAGTTACCCTCTTTAAAACGGTCTGTTTCAAATTTTGTCCACAGTTTTTTTAAATTTTCCGATAATTCATTAAAGGTTACCCCCTCTGCTTTTATATTATCATATATTGCAACGATTGAATTTCGTATCGTTGATTCAATTACATTATAAAGTAATAAAAATGAGTTTGCTGTTAAGGTTGTTAAAAATTCTGGTGCAATCTCCTTAGATTTAACCTCTTGGTTTTCAGTGTACTTCAATTCAATAGTATCTTTGTCAAGAAGTAATAGATAATCTAAGTAAGTATTTATTTCTAACTTTCTTTTTTCAAAATTTATTATAGTATTATCCATTAACTAGCTTATTTTCATCAAGTTTACCTAACAAGCCATCTCTAACAAACTCAACCCTGTCTTTTAATCTATTAGGATTATTTGAAGAATCAGATGTCGTTTGTATTTTAAATCCCTCTGAATTTAACCAATTAATATCTGGTTCTGTTAATTCCGGTTTTTCTTTTAGTGCGAGATAAGTTCCGACAGAAATTGCCTCAAACCTAACTCTTGGAGTAGAGTTGTTATTTTCTTCTTTTCTAAATCCAATGGGAAAATGTTTCTTTACAAATGAAACCATATTAAGAAACCTTTGTCTATAATCTTCCTTTTCAAAGTCACTGTTATTCTTTGTCTCTAGGTATATATTTAAAAACTTTGCAACATCATGTTTGAATTCTAGATATTTATCTGAGTACGCAAGGAAACGCAATACTAATTCTTCATATTCGCCACGTTTCTCTCTTTCATCAGAAACTGGACATATTTCTCTAAAATTTTTATCAGTTTTAAGCTCAAGAACCAAATCATAAAATGGGCCTGAGAAAGACCCTTTTCGTATTTCAGAGTCAGTGAGCCCCTCACTAGTAGTATTGATTCTTTCGAAGATGTCTTGACGAATCGCTTCAGTAGCATCATCGACAACTATTATTCTGAAATCTTGGTTTTCCAAATATCTTTGCAAGTTAATTGGCAAATCTCTAAATCTTGCACTTTCTAGCTCACTGAGTTTTTCTAATTTTCTTAGCCCAAACTCATCGTTATAGAAAGAAATTAATGTTCTAATTCTCTGCGAACCATCAATTATTTCTAGACGTCGTTTATCGTCTTCGGAAACCAAAAATGGTGTTAATGGCATACCTAATAGAACTGATTCAATAAACTTAGATTTTTTATCATTTTTCCATACAAATTCTCTTTGATATTCTGGAACATATAATGTTGTATTTTCGTTATCTTCTTCTCCATATTTAGAAAGGATAACTTCAAACGAATAGTCTTTAGTTCGATACTCGTACAATTTGGATTTCTGGCTAAATTGTTCGATTATTGCGGCTTGTTTTTCTTCAGAGAACTTACTTTTTTTTCGTTTTGCCATTTTTAAGATTGTCAATATGATTTTTAATACTTATACCAATAATTTCTCCTAGCCTTGGTGGAACAGCATTCCCTATATGTTTAGCTACATGTCTTGCAACAAGACTATTAGCATTTGGAGCAAATTGATAATTACTTGGAAAACTTTGTAGAATAGCCGCCTCTCTCAATGAGATTGCTCTATCTTGTTCAGGATGTCCAAATCGACCATTGCCAATACCATTGCAAAATGTGGTCATTGTAGGCGATGGCTCATTCCATTTCATTCTCCCATAAACACTTCCATAACCTTTACCAGTTTCAGACATGTGACATGCCAGCTTTAAATCTTCATCCCAATCTGTCTTCCATGTACCTCCAGGTTTTGATTGTTTAATTCTCCGCAAATTAAGTGCTGAGAGTTTTGAAGCTTTATGGGTAACATCATTTAAAGAATATTCTCCATGTTCTATTTTTTCCAAATGACCAATTGCGTCTTTTACGGTAATATAATTCTCCTTTGTATGCGTTGGTGGTATTAGTGAAATTTCTCCATGCTTGGATGCTAGCAAAACAAGTCTTCTTCTTTTTTGAGGAATGCCATAGTCTGGAGCAAATACCACTTCATACCAGACATAATATGCATTCTTTTGGAGCTCTTTTACAAAATCATTAAATACAGGTGCAGCCTTAAAATTCAATAGAGTTGGAACATTTTCCATTGTCACAAAATCAGGCTTTGTTTCTTTAATTAACCTAGAGAACTCATAAAGCAATTGCCATCTATTATCTTTTTTTTTGTCAGATTTATATGTGTATGATGAAAAGGGTTGGCATGGAGCACATCCTGCCAGGAGTTTAAATGACTTATTTCCAAAAATTTCATTTAAAGTTTCTCCCTTTATTTTATCGACACTTTCATGGATGAAATCGGCTTTGCAATTTGTAGAATAGGCAAATTCACAAGTTTTATCAATATCAATACCTGCTTGAACTTGAATACCTGATTTCTTTAGCCCATATGATAATCCTCCTACACCACAAAACAGGTCAATTGCTGATATGTTTATAGTATTCCCCATAATTTACAAATATAGAATATTGAAATTGGATATTCACAAAATGCATTTAATAGTTTTCAAATTATTACTGAGAAAATGTCGCGTTTTAGGGAGGGGCTGGGAAAATAGCTCTTTTGCAAATTTTGGTTGTGGGGTGGCTTGTGCGATTTGCAAATGTGCTATTGTGCGCTGGCTTCCCCAACTGTCCCGAAGGTCAGAAGCAGTCGGGTAAAAACTAATTTTTTCTTGCACCAACCTTTAATCAATGAGCCTATATTTTCTATTCGGTTTTTCAATTTATAATCAGGTTATTTCTATGTAAATCGGCTCCTTAGCCTTGCATACAACGTACCTGTGTATGACCAGTGGCTTTTTTGCGGGCTGCGTCCTTGTCCGCCGT
>NZ_FUYV01000061.1 GCF_900168165.1 Alkalitalea saponilacus | reverse complement strand
GCTAAATAGTCACCCTCCTACCCCGCCTCATTTTTTGTAACGGCGGACAAGGACGCACACCGCAAAAAAGCCACTGGTCATACACAGGTACGTTGGGCAAAATACAATAAAAAAACCTACAGATAATTGAGAACTTAACAATATGAAAAGATTAAAAACTCTAACTGGAATTGCACTATTATTCATTTCATTAAATTTAAATGCACAGTTTAATGATAATGAGTACTTTTTAATTAAAAATCAACGAATTGAAAATAAAAACGCAAGACGATTGTTGATAAAAATGATATCAGACTCAACTTATGAGTTTGTCGACAATATTAATCGTATCTACAAAATAGATAAGAAGACAAAGGAAATTGAATTTCCGCTTAGTCATGGATTAAGTAATTTTAGTATTATCGACAATAAAATTGAAATCAAAACAAAGGAAGATACTTATGTTGGAACCCAACTTGATTTTAATAGTCAGCAAGAAAAGGAGTTTTTTAAAAACTTACTTATAGATTTGGAATTGCCAAGTAGTAATCAATCTGACTCAATTATAAATTCATTAAAAGGAATAACTACAATAAGAAATTCTGAGACTTTGTTTTTAAGTTGTCATCAAAAAAACTTAAATCCTTTATATGATAAAATTGGCTCCTGTTTAATTCAACTTGACGAATCCATAATAAGTGTTTGTGATATTGATAATCGATGTACAATGTCAGGTGTTTACATTCAAAACAAGGATTTGCTTTTCAAAAACAGAATGGAAAATTATCAATTAAAAGAAGACTTCGTTTATGTTCTTTTTATAGATAAGGATGTTAAAATTAAGGACATAAATACAACTGTTAGAGCTATTCGTAAAATTGATAATTTATCACAAATATATTTTGCCACTAAATCAATAAAAGACATGGAGTATGTTGTGAATTACATTTCGATTCCCATCAACATTGATTTAAACGAGAATTTAGCTACTTTTTCAGACTGGATTTCAGCAAATGTTAAAGACAGGTACGTCAGAGGAGAAAAACTTAATATAGTTGAAGATGAATCAGAAACAAAAATTGGTGGATTTGTTATAGTTGAATAAGTACTTTGCCCAACACGCAATATAGCAAAAGGCGGGTTTAGTGTATTATTCTACATTCTGCCCCGCATCAAGTTTTGTAACGGTGGATAAGTACGTAGCCCGCATTCCGCCTCATGCCATATTGCCAAACGTTACCGCCAAGCAAAAAAAACGATAGTGCGGAGATTAACCCCTGTAATCTATGCAATATTTGCGGAGAAAATTTCTTTTGCGGAGAATAAGTAGTATATTTGTCGCATAATTTGCGGAGAATGAATATATATATACACGAGAACGAAAACTGGACAGACTTCACTTGGGATAATAAAAAAGTGATGATAAAACTTGGTGAAGTTAGAAATCTACAAGGAAGACTATTGGGTAAAATGGAGTCGCTTGGTTTTGATTTACAAAATGAAGCAGTATTAAACACCCTGACTTTGGATGTTATTAAGTCATCAGAAATTGAAGGTGAGTTTTTAGATATTGAACAAGTACGTTCCTCAATTGCACGTCGGTTAGGAATTGACATTGCAGGAGCAGTGGAATCGGAACGTCACATTGATGGGATAGTTGAAATGATGCTTGACGCTACTCAAAGATATGATGCGCCCTTGAGTAAAGACAGATTATTTGGTTGGCATGCAGCACTGTTCCCTTCAGGATGGAGCAATCTTTATAAAATCACAGTTGCCGACTGGAGAAAAGATACGACTGGTCCGATGCAAGTTGTATCGGGGCCTATGGGAAAAGAGAAAGTTCACTATCAAGCTCCAAGTTCAGACAGAATAGAACCAGAAATGAACAGATTCTTAGACTGGTTTGAAAACGAGCAAGAAATAGATTTAGTTCTTAAGGCAGCTATTGCTCATTTATGGTTCGTGACAATTCATCCATTCGACGACGGAAACGGAAGAATTACAAGAGCAATTACAGATATGATATTGGCACGTTCTGACAAAAGTATCAGGCGGTTCTACAGTATGTCTGCACAAATAAGAGTTGAAAGGAAACAGTATTATGAAAAACTTGAAAAAACACAAAAAGGGAATTCAGATATTACAGAATGGATTTTGTGGTTTTTGCAATGTTTAATAAATGCTATTGACTCCACAGAAGAAACTTTATCGAAAATACTCCATAAAGCAGAATTTTGGAGAAACCATTCTACCACAACCCTCAATGATAGACAGCAAAAAATAATAAACAGACTGCTTGATGGATTTGATGGAAAGTTGACGACATCGAAATGGGCGAAAATTAACAAGTGCTCGCAGGATACTGCTCTTCGAGATATTCAAGCTTTAATAAAGAAGGATATATTACAAAAAGATGCAAGCGGAGGAAGAAGCACAAATTACGAACTGAAAAATGCCAGGCGGTAACATTTTGTATATGTCAGTTTTGCAGAAAATTTCACGTTTATAGATAATTTCGGGTGTGCAAAACCGCCACATACAAATCACCGTTGTAGGGCATTTTAACGAATCGCTATCGAATAAAATAAGCTCAAATCGTATCATGAATATCGAATATTTATCGAATAAAAACGAATCATAT
>NZ_FUYV01000026.1 GCF_900168165.1 Alkalitalea saponilacus | reverse complement strand
AGCATTAGGGGTGCCGTTATCCTTGCAATATAAAGGTCGGAAGATATTTTCATCAATTCGCATGGTGATCTGTTTACGGAACTGATTATGCCATGCCTGTTTATCTTCGTACATCTTAAGCGAATTGCCAGAAAACAAAGATTTGGACGACGTAAATATATTTAGCTGACCTGATTCTGATGATTTTTTAAACATTTATGGCTCTTTTTATGATGCAACTAAGATACACAAAATGATTGAAATACGCAACTAATTATTTGATATATAATACATTATAAATAAAATCACTTTTCGGAGTGGACTCAAAGTTTAAAGCCTGAAGAATTAACAGAAACGAGATCAAATTCTTAACCCACTCCGGAACCTTGTTCTTCACAAACCCGATGCGATTCATAAAAAGTCTTATCTGTTTGACAATAAGCCAAAGCAGCAGAGCAAAAACAAAGGGCATAATCAGATCTTTTCCAATAATCAGGATATAAACGGTGGCCATGAAAACAAAAAGAATCCCGGCTAAGCTTTTGAAATCTATATATTTATTCGTTTGCATATGGTTTAGTTAATGTTTTAACTTGTTTTTTTTAATGCATGGTTGTAATTAGCTGGCTGTTAGATTGGATGATAGATGCTTGGTGGATAAGTTAGTTATTAATTTTATTATTTCATCGTCAACTGATAAAAATGCTTCGTCTATTTTTATTTTGCCGTTGGTTTTTCCTTGATTAGGTTGTTGGATTAGATGTCTCCGATGGCACGGCCAATCCAGCCGTAAAAGAAGCGGCTGTTGGCCGGACGAATTTTGACAAGGTGAACATAGCGGGCAATTTTGACAAGTGTAGTAGATGCCAGGAACAGTTCGGGATTGATGGTGTTTAATTTACCCAGGGTGACTGGCCCAATAATTCCATCAGATTTGACTTCGATGACGTTCTGTGCTATCATTACGCCTGTCCACACGCCGACATTTACGCAAAAATCGAAGAGGATTCTGCGAAGATTATGTTGAAAAAAACTGGTAAAACTAGTGCAGTCTGTTCTTTAGATATTAAAAGACGAGTTGTAGTATCGTTCATTGTCAAAAGTGCTTTCCCAAATTGATATACAAGCTCAATCAGCTCAATGACAACGTACAATACGGCTATAGCAGCAAGAATATGGAATACGACTACTTCAAATTTCTTGATCAATCTTTAATTCATAACCCAATGAATTTAAAAGGTTTAGATACCACAAATTCAGCAGATGTCTCTCCTGAGTAGGTTTTATCATTAGACAAATCCAATTTTCTCACACTTGCTTTTTCACTAAAATCGATTTTCTTTAAATCAACCCAAAATGTGTTAGGCGTCAGGGCAGTTTCGAAATAATAAACCATTTTTTTTTGATCAGCCACCATGCGCCACCTTGTTGTTGATAGGTTCGGGAATCCTTCGATTTCAAACCCGTAAGGCACGGAACAGTTCCTTATTATACTAAAAACATCATAAAACGTCAAAAACCGCATGAAATCAATGTTTCATGCGGTTTTTGTTTTTATTTGCAACATAAGAAAAAGTTGCTTGTCGGGGTACCAGGATTCGAACCTGGGACCCCCTGGTCCCAAACCAGGTGCGCTACCGGACTGCGCTACACCCCGAATTTAATTGCTTAGCGGAGAGAGGGGGATTCGAACCCCCGGTACGATTACTCGTACGGCAGTTTAGCAAACTGCTGGTTTCAGCCACTCACCCACCTCTCCAATAATATATATGAATTTTAAAAATTCTATAATTTATTGCTCCGCCGCAGGCGGATGGATTTAAATTCACCTATTGGTAAATGTTCCGTAACTTTTTATGAACGTTGCAATCTGTGGCGGAATTGCGAGTGCAAATGTATAAAATAGATTCTATTCTCCAAAAGAAATACCTTAAAAAAAGAGAGAATAATATTTTTTTTGTGACAACTATTTTACTTGCCGTTCATTTATAATCAGATAGCAAAAATCACTTTTTTCAATCCTTGATTCGTTTTAACTGCATGGTCTTAATCATCCAGCCGGGAAGTGACTTCTCAGCATCTCTTCCCTTAAGATTCATGTACCATCCAAGCTTTTTAATTACTGGTAATTTGTGTGCCTCCACAAATTCAATTGGCGTTCCATCGGGGTCTGAAATGTAAGAGAATTGTCCGGCAGCTTCACCCATATCAAAGCTATCGGCACTGTTAACTGTAAAAGGATATCCTTTCTCTGTACACTCTTTTTCCAAAAGATTCATGCCCTTAACATCGAAACAGATATGTATAAAGCCTAATTCCCCCCATATCCTGTCTTTAAAAATGCGTCCCGGCTCTCTGTCCAACGCCTGTACCAGTTCAATCTGCCCGGGTCCCAAAAGCTTGCTAAACGAGCCGGAACGAGGCTTGTGCTTCAATAATACACGGCGGTATTTCTGCTCTCCTCCCGGAATCATTGCCCAATCGGCAAACACCCCGGTTTCATCATAAACCACCTCATCATAATTGAGAATATCGGAATAAACCTCCCTGGCCTTTTCGATATCGGACACACCAATGACTGCTCCGTACACACCACCCGTTGGAGATTTCTCTTTTTTAAAGTAATCCGGCTCTTCAACCACTTCAAAGATGTTGTTGTATGGGTCTTTCAGAAAATAATGTTCTCTCCCATCGGGTGTTTTGGTAATATCACCAATCACCTCTGCATTTTGCTCTTTGTGCATTTTGTAGGCTCGCTTAATATTGCGGGTTTTCATTTTGCAGATGAAAATCCCGCAATCACCCATACGAACATCAAAAACCGGAGGTTTTGGTGTGATGCCCGTGTGCTGCCATACTTCAAAACCACCACCGCCTTCCATGTTCAAAGCAATAGCTGCATATCTCTCACACTCCTGCCCATTGGTATAATGAAGCATCAATTTAGCCACAGCAGTATCCTCCAGCACATTGATATCCATACCAAAGGTTTTTCTGTACCATTTCCAGGCTACTCTTGCATCCTTAAGTCCAATTCCGATTTGCTGTATTCCGCAGATATTTTTCTTCATAATTCTGTTGATTATTGGTTTTGGAATTCAGTTTTTAGCCTTCGACGCCAAACGATAAAAGAGCCATGGAAGAAACCGGCGGATATAAACCATCACGACTTCCATTTTTCCTATCAGCACATCTTTTTTTCTGTTTTTGATGGCTTTTATGATTTTTTCTGCACACAAAGCGGCTGTCATACCCTGAGCCTGTCCATCATCCATTTTGTTATAGGATTCACCCGTATGCGTCACTGCATTTATAGAGACGTTGGTGTGTATTCTGCCGGGTGAAACAATGGTTACATCAATATTGTATTGCTGCAATTCGAAGCGCAAAGCTTCGAAATATCCCTGTAGTGCATGTTTCGAAGCTGAATAAGCAGTGCGCAACGGAAATCCAAATTTCCCAACTACACTGCTGATTACCACGATGTGTCCCTTTTCTCTTTTCACCATAAATGGGAGAAGCAATTTTGTGAGATGTATGACTCCAAAGAAATTAAGTTCCATAATATCCCTGTCGATGGAAACGGGTGTATCCTTTGCAAGTGAACGCTGGCTTCGGCCAGCGTTGTTGATTAACACATCAACATTGCCTGTTTGCTCAACAACCGATTGAACGATGGCCTCCATCCCGTCAGGATTACTTAAGTCCATTGGTTGAACCAAACAGACAGCCGTCTTTTCAAGGCATTTTTTCTTTACGAGTTCAAGTTTCTCCCGGTTTCGGGATGATAAAACAAGGTTTGCGCCTTCGTTGGCGAAGGCGTAAGCCAGCTCTTCGCCTATCCCCGAAGATGCTCCTGTAATCCATATGACCTTATCGCGAAAACTATTCATTATCAATAACTCAAATCTTTAAAATTAGCATATAAGCCGGACAATCCAAAAAGCTTCATCCAAATCCTTTAGAAACTCATTTCTGCTCTCATTCTGAAACCACTGGTGTCGATGTAGTCGCGCCCACGATAGGTGCCACCCAGTTGACGTACATATTCCAGACGCAAAAATTTAAATACATTGGTTACGCCGAATCCTATTTCAGCATATGGCTTTGTAAAATCACGTGAAAAATACTCCGGAAGGTCAAAAACACCTTTATAGGAGCTGTTCAATGTTCCGTAATGGCTTTTGATGGATACGATTTCACGTAACTTCAAATCTCTGATTAATGGTATTCTGTTAAGAATGATGCCACCCCCGTTAAAATGAACGTGGGTGTTGGTGTAGGCATTGTGTGCAAAGGATGCATGGTGCAACAGGTTGTACCTGTCGCGGGAAAAGCCCAGCGACATGGAGCCAACCGGCTGATTAAGCAACTCATAAGGTGCATCTCCAAACAAGTAACCTGCATTAAACAGGTAGTTCATAAAAATCTGCCCCATATTAATTCGCCCTTGTATGGAGCCGTGAAAATGGGTGTACAATCCTTGTCCCCCATCGCCCGGAATATGAACTTGCCCTAAATCCATACTTAAATTAATAACAGGAATGGGATTGACATAATATATCCGGTCGAAAAAGAATTTGTCGTAGTGCTGACCAAAAGGAATTCTGAAATTCATCAGCATACCATAGTTCCGATAGTTTTCATGGTCGGCTCCTTCGCTGGTAAACCTTACAAAAGGAGTGGCAGTAGTTGAGTGATAATAAGGCGAGACCTCCAGGTGCATGTCATTGTCGGCATTGAACTCAAAATGCATATCAAAATTCTCAACTTCCTTGAGGTATGGGTTGCGTTCCCGTTGAGTCATAATGGCAATAAAATTGCCGGTTCCCCTGTTGTTAGGGTTGTTTTTGATGTATTTTAGATATTTTTCATTGGAGATAAGCAGGTAATCGTTGGCATAACTAAACCGGAATAAAAATCTGTCCGTATCCCCTGGTTGCCAGACAAAATTGCCACCATATTTAAACTCTTCACTTTTGGTTCCATATCCCAAAAAGCCACCTACCGAGAAGTTCTCCGAAACCTTTTCGCTGGTTCTGAGGGGAACCGAAAAACGGTGACCTTCAATCAGGTTTGAACTATAAATGTCGAACACCGGCCCCACATCCAGTTTTCCCACGTTAAAAAATCCGGTTAAAGCAACCCCTCCAACGGCATCAATACCTTTTACCAGGTTCATTTCCCGAATTTGCCCCACACGATAATAATTCTCCTCATCAATTCGTCGGGAATTGAATTCAGGCTGTCGACTCCAATCCTGCACCCGGATGTCATCCAACCGGTCAGATTTCGAATACTTGGTATGTTTATTAATCAGCCAATTGCCACTAGAAACCACATCCACTCTTTCCGAAGTATATTTTGCCACCGAATCACGGTTTATGGTAAGCGACATGTTCATTCTGGTTTCCTGTTCATCGAAAAACATACTTCCATCCGGAAGCCGGCGATAAGTAACAAAACCACTGAACCCATTTACAAAATTAAGATTTGCTTCACACGATATATGCGCCTCTATTTCCGTCAGCGCATAGCTGCCAGCTTCAACGGTAAAATTGCCTGTAAACAGGGGATTGTATCTGTTTCGGGGTACAAATGAAAGATTAAGATACAGCTGGTCGTCAACGAAGATGGAATCATTAAAATAGAAATTGTAATAGAGCATGGCCGAGCTGTTGAGCGGGGATATAAATCCCCGGTCGAGCACAAAAATCTGGTCCCGGTAAAAATCCAGGTCAACCATGGTATTATTGAGTATGTATGTCTCAATAAACGGCACAATGCGCGGAAATATGCTCTCTTTTTTGGTATGAATCACCTGTTCATCCAACGAAGCCTCTTCGGCCAGGTAAACAGGTGTAAAGCGAATCCGCTCATTGTCGGATTCAACGGTAATCTCCTTAATATTGCCCGATAATCTGGAAACCCTGGAAGCGGTATCAATGGCCATAAAAACCGAAGTGTTGGCCAAAGCACGATAATCTGAAACACCACGTATTTGCGCAATGTTTGCCCGTTTGTTCTCCTGAATTTTGTCGAAAATCTGCCTGGCCAAAGGCACATCAGGTCTAACCGTAACCTCACCAATTTCAGTAACATTGTTGGTGAGATAAACAGCCAATTCATTATTTCGCCCACGGCTTATGGGCACCTCTTTGGGAAGGTAACCAACTGACGACACCACAACAGTGTCGCCTCCTGATACCGGAAGGTTAAACCTTCCATCTTCATCGGTCAACATTCCCTGAAGAGTTCCTTTAATCCATACACTTGCAAAAGGAACCGGCTCTCTGTTATCAGCATCTCTTACATAACCTGAAACTTGTTGCCCAAACATGCCAATACCGGCAAACAGAAAAAAAACCACGGTGAATATTCCCGGACTCCACGTTCTCATATTCAAACAATATAGCACCTTCATATTGGTTTCCGCTGATAAGCAATTATTTCTTTGGCTCTTTCATCAGCCAGTACAAGCCTTTAACTCCAATGCGTATGTCGTCCAGTTTAAAGAGTACAAAAATCTTTTCGATGTAAGCGATTGCACCCCAACCCAGCGCCAGATAGTACATCCACGGAAAAAACCCGAAGACAAACAAAACAAAGAAAAATATTCCCTGGATATAACCTGCTGTAACGGCTGAATATAGATGCAAGCCCGGAATTTTTCCAAAACGGGCAAACGAGACAATATAACTGAGGACGAATACAGATAGAAAAACCCATAATATCCATGCATGGGGTTCAATCTCTGTCCATTTAAAAAGAAACAGTCCCAACAATGCAAGAATGTAGGTCAAAATATCCCCAAGATTATCAAGAGCTGCACCAAAGTTGGTTTGTACCTTCATTAAACGTGCCAGGTTGCCGTCCAGAATATCACTAACAAGACTGATGCATAAAAATATCACAAACAGACTCTCTTGCCCGGTCAGCGCAAAATACAATATAACTGGAGCCACCAACACCCTGTATAAACTTATAAGGTTAGGAAGGTTAACCACATTTTCACCATTAACAATTAATTTCTTCATTATGAGGACAATTATAAACTGTTTAAGTTTAATTGAAACATTTCTTTTTACTTAATTTTGAATTAGAATACCGAACTCTGCTTTTCTGCTTTTCAACTATTGGCCTGTAGAGCTTTCTTCTTTGGTCTGGAAATATCATTGATAAAATACTCAAGCATATTATATACAGATTGTTCATTGATTTCATGGCCATTTGGAGTCATCACTTTGTCCTTGTATGTTGTATCAAAAGCCAGATTGGTGTCAATGTAGGCTCCCGTGAATGACATGCCTGCGGAAATTACTCGTTCCAAAGCACTCATATCTTCCCGGTCAAGATGTCTTACCGGTTTAAGATTTACCGGTAACAAGCGATTCAGGGAATTAATGATATGATGATTACTGGTTGATTTTTTAGCAACCAGATTTATTATTACCGGTGACTCGTCTATCTCCACTGTTTTCATCAAAAAGCTTACAACCGCATCAATGGGTATAAGATTTTGAGAAGAGTCCGGGTCCACATCAACGCGTATGGTTGCATCAGGATAACGTTTTGCAAGCCCGTAAATCCGTTTGGCAAAATCAAAAATCCCGTAATCGGTTCTCACGATTCCGGTTTTATGTTCACCAACTACCTGCGACAATCGCAAAATATGCCCGTTTAACCCATGTTTCTCAATCTGTTGCCGAATTTCATTTTCGGCATAACGTTTAGACTGCTCGTAGTAGTTTCTGAATGCAGAAATATCCTGATTATCGTAAAACTGCTCCTTAAAAACCTTTGAAGTTCTGCCACAGGAATATGCAGTGCTGATGAAAAAGAACCTGGAATTTCTACTTGAATATTGATTAAATATGCTGAGAGAGTTTTTTACACCATCGATATTGGTCGCAAAAATCTCCTTTTTCGATTTTTCGTCATATTTAAGACTGGCAGCGAAATGAAAATAATCAATATACCCGCCAAATATTTTGTTTAACTCATCAGGAGATAAAGCAAAATCATGGTCGAACAGGGAATAGTCATACACTTCAAGGTTTTCGTATTTAGAGGGACTGTTGTCATTTATCCTGGCCAGTGCATTCAGCATCTTTTGCTCAGCTGTTTCTGCCTTTCCGGAGCGAACCAGAGCCACAACCTTGTATTCGCCATGGAGAAGACATTTAATAAAATTTGATGCCACATATCCGTTTGCGCCATTAACGACTACTCTCTTCATACTTTTCCTTTCTCTATAATATAAAAAATGAACGATATGATTCGGAATATCAATATTTAATCAAGGAAAAATACTAACTATTGTTCAAAATAGCACAGATATTATTTCAGAGCGGTATAATAATCGTTTAAAGCGCAAAAAATGCACTTTAAACTCAATTCCACCCTACAAAAACAGTAACAATATCAAAAGCACACTCAATGGAATGCTCAAATTGTCTGAACCTCTCCAGCTAAACAATTCTGCGAATGTGCTCACAATGGCAATAGTTAAAGCCATCCAAAACGTCTTAAAATCGAATAACTCCCTGTGAAAATAGAGCGCAATTAAACTGATAACAAAACTTGTCACAAAAAAAGCTCCGGAACCGAGCCACGTTTTTTCCAGTTTCTTACCAAAAATCTTAATTCTCCCATTCCCATTTTTAATATTAATTCCTAAAATGGCTGCCATGGGGTCACAAATGGCTAGAATTAACATTGGCAATATATATAAAAATTTACTATCCAGTAAATTAGATATTAAAAATGTGGTGTATATCGATAATGGCAAAAGGTAACTGCCAATTGATTTTCGCTTAATATCGTGAATGGAATTCAGATATTTTTTACTCTGCTGAGTAACAAACAACCCGATAAAAAACAGCAATGCCAGTACCAGAATATGCCAGTGAGAAGGGAAAATATATGGAAAAGGAACAGTTGCCAATGTGGCAGTAAAATGTGCAAATTTACGGGTAATCTCTCCATCTATTTTTAATCGCCGATAATTCAACTCATTAAAAACCAACAGCAAGATAATTCCAATTAAATATACAAACGATAGTACAATGATATTGTCCATTTATGATTGGTTTTGTCCTGTATTTTGGATGTATTAACTGTTTTTGTTCATGTGTCAAATCATATACGAATAGGCTCCATCGCTCACCACTAATCCCGAAGGAGAATCACCAAACTCAACAGATTAACTCTACATTTGTGATTGACTTGACATTTGTATAATTACCCTGCAATCAACATAAAGAGTGCAACCCAGGCTCCCCCCGCTATCAAACTGTCAAACCTGTCAAGAAAACCTCCATGGCCGGGAATCAAGTTACTGAAATCTTTCACTTCGAAGCGGCGCTTATAAAAAGATGCGCCAATATCGCCCCAAAATGCAAAGAATAGTACTCCAACGGATACTATGTAAAGCTGAATAATGGTTCCGTCAAAAAGTGTTCTCAATAAAAAAGCACTTATTAACGCGACTCCGGCACCTCCAACAAGACCTCCAAGGGTCTTGTTGGGACTCACTTCCGGCAAAATTTTTCGTTTACCCCACAACTGTCCGGTAATCTGACTAAAACTATCAAAAATAGAAAGAATCAGGAAACTAAACAAAATCAGCTCTTTATTAAGTAAACCAAAACGAATGAAAGCCGCAGAAACCAACAAGTACACCAAAAACGATGTATAAAAAAAGAATTTATGGTTAAACTCCTTTTTAGCAAACAATTTAATTACTTCAACCAATCCTGTTAAAACTATTACTACAGAAATAATTCTAAAAACAAGAGGGTCGATGATGATTCCAAAAAACAGTATGTGAATGATAAAAAAATATGTAAAATACTTAGTATAACTTTTTCGTGCTGTTTCTTTATCGCGCTTGCGATTTATGAGATAAAACCCGATTCCACCAAGAATAAAATAGATAAGAATTATAGAATAAATGGTCTGTATCATGCTAAATTATTTATCCGGTTATCATTAATATACCAAGCAACACCATTACCACGGCATAACCGTATCTGATGTTGTTTTCTTTTTTCTCGATGCGTTGCGAACCGCTGAGGATAAGAGGCCCGATAATGGCTCCAATTGCTGAGCCGCCGGTGAGGAAAAACACCAGGGTTAAATCAATCTGCCCCAATAAAAAATGTGCCCCAATGGCAAAAAATGTATTTACCAGAACTATCATCAATGAAGTTCCAATTACCATTTTTAATGCCATCCGCATGGAAAACAATCCGGCCAGAACGGGTGCTGTACCACTTGTGCCAAACGTACCTGTAATAACACCGGCAAAAAAACCGAAGAAAGCGCCACGTACGCTTATATTTTTAACCATGGAGTTGCCGATTGGTTCGCCTTTCAATTCGTTCCTTCTCTTGCGAAGCGTATCAAAAAATATATTCAGAGCGATAACAACTGAGTACACCCCAAAAGCAATTTTCAATTGCGAAGCGCTGATGTATCCCGCAATTGCAGCTCCTGAAAAGGCTCCAACCACTCCAACCAATGAAAAAAGCATGCCTGTGCGTAAACTCACATTTCCCTTTCGGAAATGTGCCACTGCACCTACCAGGCAAATGGGAAGTGTGGCAACCAACGAGGTTATCACAGCCGTTTGTGCCGGTGCTCCCACAACCAATGTTAGTAATGGCAAAAAAATAAAACCGCCACCGCCACCAAGCATCGTTCCTAAAAGGCCTACAACAAACCCTATAATGGGAAGAAGATAGTAAACCGGCTCTATGGATGAGTAAAAAAACACTATATCTCTATATTTTTCTTAACTGCAAATTATTGAATTGTTGGGTTAAGGGATTGAATAAAAATAAAACCTCTGCTCTATCGGAAATTACCAATTCACATCATCTTTCAAAGCGTGTAATCTTCTTTGGCAGGATGAAGGATACGTTGTACGGAACGAATTCTCATCACCGATTGTTCGTTCGTTTGATGGTTGGAGGTTTTAATTTTAGAAGGAAACAAAACTCCGTTTTGTTGCTCTACTTCCTTATAACCTGAAATCTCTGTTTCCATGGATTTAATACCGTTGGCATTAAATCTTTCAATGCGATTGAGTAAAACCTCATCTGTCGATATCCACACATAAAACCATCCCCCCTCATCGGGTGACTCCAATTTCAGTTTATGATGCTCCACACTGTTGATCATTTCACTTCCTTCCATTGAAAACTTATAATTTCTATATGCATCAAAATTTAACTGGTCAAGTGGAATTTCGCTCCCCATAACGGTTGGATTATCGTAAGTTCTCAGGCGTTGAACTCTTCCGGTAGCAGGCATAAAAATCTCAACTACCCCATGATTCTCTTCACTTCCCGATGTAACTATCTTTACACCTTTCACCTCATCGGGTGAAAGCAATTCAACTTTTACATACCTTACATCATCAATGTTCGATGTAAAAACTTCCATTTCCCTAATGCGGCTGTTTCCCCTTCGGTCGGTAGATTTAAGTTCAACTTCAAGATGAATGTTTTGCCGTGCTATTTTGTCCAAAGATTGGCGAAACAACTCATTTGGGGTTTGCGAATGCAATCCCCAAAAATTGCAAAACATTATTGCAGTTATAATGGAAATTAATCTGTTCATTTTAATTCACTTTGTTTTTGTAAAAAAGTCGGCTTTGTGAGTGTTATTAACGCGGGAATTAACAACAAAGCACTCATTAAACAAGCAAAAATTGAGACCGTTACCAGCACGCCAAAAAATCGTAATGGAGCGAACCCCGACAGCATCAATACAGAAAATCCAACCATAACGGAAAAGGCATTATAAATGATGCCTCTTCCTGCGGTCATCAGACTATTTTCAATGGCTTGGGAATTATCAGCCAATTTAGCATATTCTGATTTATAGCGCCATAAGAAATGAATGGTATAATCAATGCCTACACCAATCATGATGGACGAAAGCAGTGCTGTCACTATGTCGAGTGCAATCCCAAGATATCCCATCACACCAAACAGAAACAGCACAGACAGCAACAATGGCAAAATGCCTTTAAAGCCGGCAGCCGGTGATTTAAAAATCACCGACAACAGAATCAGTATGATGACCAAAGCAAGTGCAAGGGATGCAATCTGACCGTGAATCACCATGTCAGCCATTTGTATTTTTGACAGTCCGGGACCTGCGATGGCTACCAAACGAGGGTCGTTTAGCGTGATTTGATGAAGAGCATCAAGCACTTTCTTTCCTGTCTGGTTACTTCCGTCGGTCATGCTTACCAGCATTCTTGCATTGCTGTAATCAAAATCAACCAGCTGAGAAACCTCCCCCTGAAACCCCAGCATGAATGCAACCTCCAGATATTGAACCGCCTCAGCTTTTGACTGGGGCAACTCTCCATATCCGGCTTCATCAGGCTCGTATAACCCTTGGCTCAACTCCCTGAAGAAGGCTGAAGGTGAAAGCACATGACCCACTTCAGGAATTTCTGTTGCCACCAAAGCAAAGTGCTCCATATTTTGCAAAGCGTCGGGTGACAAAACATCACCACTGAACAATACGGATACGTATTGTGAACCTCCAAACTTCTCATTTACCAGTTCAACACTTTTACTTATATCCGATTTCCCCAAAAAATAACCTTCAATGTTGGTATCTATTTTTATAAAAAAGATACCAAAAGTACTTACAATGGCAATAATGATAAAACAAACCACAACCCGACGGGGATGATGTAAAACCCAACGGACAAACAACGGCAAAATCAGGTTGATGAATGTCTCTTTCTCTTTTTTCGTCTTTCGCTGCACGATTCTTCTTTTTCCGTAAAAACTCAGAAGCACGGGAATCAGAAAAATGCTCATTAAAAATGCGAGCAAAATCCCCAAAGATGCAAGCACCCCCAACTGAGCAGCCGGAGCCATTTTATGGGTCAGCAATCCAAGCATTCCCCCGATTGTTGTCAGGGCGGTAATCAGAATCGGCTTACGCAGTTCACGGTATATTTCCATGGCAATGGCTCCCATGCTGTTGAAATTGCCTGTTCTACACTTTTCCTGGTATAAGTTTATAAGGTGAATGCCATAATCGTTGGCAATGGCTATCAGCATGATGGGCAGCAAAACCGACACCAGTGAAATTTCCCAATCCATAACAGCCATAAACCCAAATGAGAAGATAATAGACAACACAACCACCGAAAAAGGCAATAAAACCCCTTTCCACTCCCTGAAAAAGAAATAAAGCATCAACACCATTAAAACCAGTGCGGTAGGCAGCAATAGTTTTAAATCGCGATTGATGTATGTCTTAATGGAAGTGCGTAAATATGGAAGGCCCCCGATGTAAACAGCCTCCCTGCCGGGGTTGTTTTCAATGACGGATATCATATCCGCCACCAACGCATCATCATCGGTGCCAAGTGACTTCGTCACAATTATGGCCGTAGATGTAAAATCCGAAGAAACAAACCGTTGGGCTGCCTCGCTATTTTCTATGGCTGATTTTAATGCACCGAGTTCATTCTTTTCAATTTGCTCTTCATCAATAATTGGAATTTGCGTGGTAAAACCATCCACCATGGCAAGTGTAAATACATTCTTAATGGATGTGGCATTCTCAACTCCCTCAATTGCCAGAAGGCCATTTGTTAACCTGTAAATCCTCTCAAAAGTTTGTTGGTTCAGGATAACATCCTCCCCGGTCAGTATCAGCATCAGCTTTTCATTGCCACCAAAAATACTGTCGAGAACGTTCATATAAGCACGATTTCCAACTTCTCCGGGAATGTAATCATCAAACCCGGGATTAACATTTAACCTGGGAAACTGAGAAACAGCCAAAACAGCCAGAATAAAAATGGCAGGTACAAATAGAAGTCGGTATTTCCCAATTAGTTTATCCACGTTAGATGATTTTATTAATGTGATTAACAGTCACATTTCGCCGGTTTTTGAACCCGGCAAAATCAATGAAAACTAGTTTGGTAATCAGAAGAAAATCGTAACAATCTAATGATCGTTACAAAAACATTAAATGAATTTTAAGAAAGGGCAAATGTAGCAATAAAAATGAAAACGGTGAATTTAATTGAGAAAACGAATTCTCAGTCAATTAAAGGGCATCCATATCCATGGAGAGCTTTACCAACAAGAATATCCAGGGGCATTGAAAAGCAAGAACTCAGGAATTAAAACATTTTACACCCAAAATCCCCACCAACTATTTTGTTAAATATTTGGGAAGAACAATCCAGAATCCATATCTTTATAATTCATCTATTAAAAACCACAAAACCAAAAGATTATGTTTAAAAAGATCTTGAATTTACTGACACTATTAATTCTTATGGCTGGCTTAGCTGTAATAGGGGTATCATGTAATGATGATGACGACGATGTGATCCTGATTGATGAAAATGATTATGATCCTGAAAATTTAATCCATGGAACATGGGTGGGCATCTACAATGAAACGTTTATTGGCCCGGATGACAAAGAAGCAACGATTCTTTATTTGAAGTTTAATGACCAGGAGTGTACAATTATTTCGCTGACTGAAGAGCAGCAGGTTGCCGGACTTCATGGGCCATACACCTACTACCAGAACGACAGTGAACTCATTATTGACATACACCAGGAATGGGACAGTCAAACCGAATTATGGAGGGGGAGTCGTGAGTCTTTTTCAGTCTACCTCACTGCTGAAATAAAAAATGAACACACCTTGGTAATCGAAAATGACGAAGTAAACCAAACACACACACTTCAACGCACAGTTTTAAGAAACCCAGAGCATTTATCCGGCGAATGGAACAGCGAAATGGGGAAACTCTCATTGGCTGAAAATGGAACATTTCAAATGCATATTCCCGGGGAAATAACAACAGGAATTATACAGACCATGAGCTACAAAAACAAAAACTACCTGCTTATCAACATTCAGGTCAGCATGAAATATGGTCCATCAGACTATTATGCAATATATGAATACAATAAGTCTGATGATACGTTTACTATTAAATTTCCAGAGGGCGATGTTGTTTTCACAAAGGAAGATACCAATGGAGATCATGATGTTGAGTTTGACTTAACTGGTGATTGGTTAATAATCTCTGAACATTTCATTTTAGGTCCGGGAGACAAAGATTGCAACATGATATTTTTACAAATAAAAGAAGAAGACTATCTCCTATTTTCGTTTCTTGACAGCGACCCTGTAGCAGGTCATAAAGGCCCTTATGAGACTTCCGGACAGGATCGTCTGACAATAACTATACAGCATGACTGGGACAGCAACTCTTACTCATGGAATCATATAACCGATAATGTAAAACATGGAATGCCTGTCAGTTTATCAGAAGATGGAAAGACCCTGACTTTGAGACCCGGCAGCGATGACATCATGATGCAAAAAGTCAATATGAAAGACTTTCCAGCTGCTGAAGGCTCTTGGTATATTCAAGACGGAGAAGACATCATCTCCACATTGAACGTGGACAATGGTTATATTGTTTGGGAACAATACGGAAGCAAACAGGAAGGTTATATATATGATTTGGGTGATCTCAACGGAGAATCATATTTCTTATTTCACGCAGTATATTGTGAATTTTACCCAAATGAAGAGAACCCTGCAAGAGATAATGCAGACTATTTTACCCTAAGCCGATACACGATAGACGACCATACCTTTACTTTATGGCACGGGGACTATAAATTTGAGTTATCCAAGCAATGAAATATAAACATATACAATCTGCCACTTAATCAGAACTTCTATTTTGAATAAAACCTACAATAATTGAACACAAAAAAGACCCGCATGGGATACGGGTCTTTTTTCGTCTTTTAAGTTATCTCTTAGAAAAAATACTTTGCACCTATTTGGAGTTGCCAAACCTGACTTCTGTGATAATATGTTGAGTATGTCTCCTTCAGGAAATCCCCATCAGAATCCCTAACCATTGAGAAGCTGGGCACATTGTTGGCATCCATACCCTCGTAAGTAAGAATCAGACCGTTATTGCTCGCAAACATATTTTTGTAAACTCCCCATTCACTGTTAATAAAGTTTCCAAAATTGAGGAAGTCGAGTGTCAACTGCAAAGTATTCTTACGTCCACTAATATCTAGACTAAAATCCTGAGTGAAACGCAAATCAAAACGGTGAGCCCATGGCGCTCTGGCAGCATAAGCCTCTGCATATCCTCCTTGATTGTTACTCAAATACTTATCTTGTGCAATGAATGCAAAGAAGGCATCTTCATCAGCCTGACTCACAAAACTTAATTCACCTCTTTCTTTAGGAATGTAAATCAAATCAGTTGCAATACCATCACCATTCATATCATTGGTTAGAGTAAAGCTGTTTCCATATGGTGAAGATCCGGTATAGAAAAGGTTAACGGATGTAGCCATGTGATTATTCGCATAAGGAATTCTGTATGACGCTGATGCAATTACCTTAGAGGGAACAACAAACTGTGAGCGTTGCAACTCAGGAAGATGTGGTCCATTCACCTGAATAAGTCCTGAATAAGCAGAAGCAGCATTACTTCCTGGCATACCTGAAATCTCCTTGGATTCTGTAAGCGTGTACGCAAACATCAGATTTAAATCCTGAATTGGCTCAGCAAAAACAGAAATATTTCCAATTGCTCCCCATCCTTTATTGGTATTTGAAAGGACATATGCATTTCGGGAAGCATAGGTCAAATCGGCAGATGCAGGATAGATATACCTGTCATCAGCTCCACTGAAACGTTCCCAACTATCATCAGGTTGTCTTAAGTTGTGATTCTTAAGCATGACTCCGTTGATGGTTTTTGTATAAATACCTTCCAAAGTTACAGATAATGGGAATGTGGTAGGTACTTCATAGTCTATTGCTAAGGAAGTTTTCCAAACCTGAGGCATCTTAAAATCAGGATATATTGCATTAACATCACGAGGAAGCGCACCGTCTGCAGGTGAGATGGTATTTTGCAGACCTAATGTGCTGATCATTTGATTTACATCTGTGATCATTGGCCCTGCAAGTCTTTCCAGATTAGGGTCAACCTCATCTATGTTTCCATCGGAGTCATATGTTGTAACCGCTGCATAACTACCTTGAACCATGCCTGAATTAGTAGGCATGTTGGTGAAGAACACCAATGGTAATCTGCCTGCGAACATACCGGTACCACCACGAAGTTTTACACTCTGATCTTCAGTTACATTCCAAACAAATCCAACTCTTGGTGAAATCTGAACATTTGCTGAAGGCCATTCACCTGTATCAATTCTTTTACCACCAAAATCTAACTCATAGATGGCATTGTTTCTGATAATATTATCAACATATTTAAGATAATCAGCACGCAAACCAAATGTTAACTTCAAATCAGGATTAACACTCCATTCGTCTTGAGCATAAATACCAAACTGATTAAAAGCAACTTCTGCCGCCGGATTCTTTTCACCATCATAACCATAAGTAAGTGCGAAATCCCTTGGAGCTGCTTGATTCAAAAAATCGTCGATACTGGCATAACGGTAGTATCCGGTTCCGTTTCGCATATAGGCATTGTTCGCCATCTGGTATTCATAGCTGGCACCTATGGTTAGTTTATGGTCATTCAGATATAAATTTGTATTATTTACAATGTTGAAAATGTTGTTATTTACACCATTGTTCCATGTAAACAGCTCATAACCTGCCGAGATATAAGGCTCAAGAATTTGAGAGCCATCAGGATTTACACCGTACATAATATCAATAAATGGAAATGGGTCAGAATTAGATCCACGCATATCCTGAATTTCGGTATAGGTTGCTAAGAACTGATTTGATATATTATTGGTCAACCGACTGTTTAAATCCAAGGAGAACGAGTTCACGATATTATCCGAGGAGTAGGTCGAATTTGAGAATGCCATTGAGTGTTGCGAGATACGATTCATTGCCCTGTTACGGAAGCCTGCATCGGTGGAGTTCCCATTTGTTTGATTCCATGACTGATTCTTGGTATAGTTATAACGCAGACTTAGTTTGTTTGCGTCATTAATGTTCCAGTCAATACGCGCCAAAAACTTTGTATTGCTTTGATCAGCCGGATAATTTGAATAAGAACCCGGGTCGTAGCCATAATTATCGATCAGATGTTGTCTAACCCGTTGCATGTCAGACACAATTGTGCGTGAAAGCATCAGATCTGTATTAGCAACACCATTTTCAGAAGGTCTCCAGAATACAACCTGCTCGGGTTGTTTTTCTATTTCGGCGTTAACAAAAAAGAAAAGTTTGTTTTCGATGATTGGACCACCTAAGGTTGCACCATAGATTGTTCTGGATTCTTCATCACGGTCGCCAAAATCAACATCTCCTATTTTGTTGCCTCGCATGTCCTGATTAGTATAATAAGTATAAGCAGAACCGGAAAAAGTGTTGGTACCTGATTTTGTGATAGCATTGATCCCTCCGCCAATAAAATTTGTCTGGCGAACATCAAATGGAGCTACAACAACCTGAATTTCTTCAATGGCATCCAATGAAATAGGATTTCCACCGCCCGGCAAATTTGCACTCAACCCAAAGTTGTTGTTAAAATTCGCACCATCCACAGTGAAATTGGTTGAACGACCATCACCTCCGGCAAAACCCATCCCATTAGCATACGGGGATATACGGGCAATATCCGAAATGCTACGGTTTATGGTTGGCATCTCATTCAACTGTTGGTTTGAAATATTGGTCATTGCACCAGTTTTGTCCGTTTGAAAAGCAGAGGCTTTTCGACCAACGACCATAATCTCTCCAAGTTCATAAGCCCCCTCTGTCAAAACAGCATCCAAAGAAAAGGTTTGACCTAAATACAAAACTATCTCAGAAAACGCTTCCTTAGGATATCCAACAAAAGAAAATTCTACACGGTAAGGCCCCCCCGGACGCATGCCGTGTAGGTTATAGAAGCCTTCGGAGTTAGTGGTAGCGCCATATTGAGTTCCTGATGGTTCATGCAAAGCAACAACTGTTACTCCAGGTAGTGGCTCATTGTTGTCATCAAGCACCCTTCCATTTATCCCCGAAGTTGTAACCTGACCAGTTAAAGGCTGAAAAAGCCATGACATCACAAGGATGCCAAACAGTAATGCAAAAATCCTTGAATTTCCCATTTGTTTAAAAAAGTTTGGTGAATTAATTAAGTTTGGAAAAAAATAAGCAATACCTGGTTAAATCTCTCGCAATTTAAACCATTCTTTATTATTATTCCACACCTCAAAGATACCGGCATCCCAATGCTACATAGTTAAAATATTTACAAGAAAAGATTAAAGAAAAATTAAATCTGAATAAACATCTGATATTCAATTATATTTAATAACCACCTATTTTACTAGACTTCAATCCTAAGCTCCAAACTCCTATGAAATAATGATTTAAATCATATTAGTTCAATATAAACAACACCTGTTTATTGTATATTAAGTACTTTGATCTTTATTTATAGTAAATCAAAGAATACAATTCCAATCATCTCAATTACGCACATTCTATCGGTCATAAACTCTATGGAACTATTTATCTGCATGTTACATGCGTCTTAATTGCTGAGTTGATGGTTGATTGGCTCAAAACTAGATTTATAGAAAAAAATGTGGCATTGTAAGTATGATTGCCGTTGATGATATTTCAAGAAAACACAACTTGCTTTTAATCTGCAAATTGACTTCACCTAATATCTAAATTTCGATCCCGAGGTATTCGGGACAAATGCTCTATTGCTATTGAGACTACAATAAAGTTTTCAAACTACAAGATAAGACCAACCTTTCTATTAACCATGAAAATTTACTAAGGAAGCTGAATGAATAGGATTTCTATGCCATCTGACCGACACAGCACTAACCAAAAAAGGGTATAAAAACAGAAACGGGACCGCCTCGTTTGACGTATCCCGTTTCTAACCTTAACCCTAACCCAAAATTATGAAAAACCTATTTTATTTAATAAAACAAATAAAATACAACTTTAGTTGAAATTTGGGACTCAATGAGATTGAATCCCAAATATTCTTTTTACCCTAGCCTTAAAATTATGAAAGAACCTTAATCCTTTGATTTGTGTCGTTCATCAAATTATACTGCAAGTTTATCAAATTTGTTTCAAATACAGATGGATTTTAACAATAATTAACCGCAATAAATGATCACTTTTTTCAACCTCTTCTAAACCTGAGAATTCATCAACAAACCCAGCTTGCTTAAAAAGTATCAAAAAAGATATTTTTTTAAAAATTGTAAAAAACGTAACCTTGTCAATAACTAATAAAAACAAGAGTTTCGAAATGCTGACAAGAATCCACTCTATCCACCCATGGCTCTACACCTTATATCTCCACATAAAATCAGCAAACCTGATGACAAGGCCCAAACCAGATGCAGCAAATCAATGATTTTTGTCATGAGAAATAGAATCCTCATTTTAAAAATAACCCTCTTTTAATTCATTCCAAATTAAAAATAGTGTATTAACATAGAATTAACAAGTAGTGTTGATCTCAAAACAGTTCGGGTAACTGAATGGCTTGCGAATTGTAATATGCAAAAGGGCTTCGCGGTTGCGAAGCCCTTTTAAAAATAACTTATGAAGCGATTGTCCTAATTAAGAATAAAATGATAACTGATGGTTCCTGTTTGAAATGCAGGCGCATTTGGATCACGGTTAAAACGAGCTTTTAAAGCAGCTTCCCTTGCGACCCTCCACAAGTACGAATTTTGAGTTGTTGTACCTCGCAGAATTGGTTGTGCATTTGTTACGACCCCAGTTCTGTCAACGGTGATTTCAACCACAACGATTCCTTCCTCCTGTATATTATACTCTGGTCTGGGTAACGCTCCAGACAAACTCCTTCCAGAAAGGCTAAATGAGGAACCTGACTGACCTAAACCAGTTCCTGTGGTTCCTGATGCAGATGGATCTCCCGATAAATGTCCCTGAGTACCGCTACCCTCTGTATCTCCTTGGGACTGATCGGACCCGCCTGTACCGCTGAAAGCTCTGCTTGCAGCATCACGTGCAGCCTGAGCCTGTCGTTCCTGCTCTTCACGTCTTCTTCTCTCCTCTTCCTCACGTCGCTGACGCTCCAGTTGTTCCTGGCGCTGCCGTTCCTGTTCTATGCGTCTTTGGCGTTCTTGTTCTTCTAGTCGTCGTTGCTCCTCAAGTCTTTCCCTTTCCCGTGCTTCACGGCGTGCTTTCTCCTCGGGAGAAACCGCAGGTGCTGGATCAACATTTTGAGTCATCACCTGTTCCCTGCTTGGCTGGGGCGTAGATGCAACAGGCGGTGAAGCCGGAGGCGGTGGAGTGGCTTGAGATGCAGCAGGCTGAGGCGTTGGAGCTGTCCGTGGTGGTGCAGATGTTCCCATTCCAACCTGGGAATCACCAAGCGCCACAAGAATCCCCTCCTCTTCCTGAACAATGGTGGTTAAACCCCATATCAGAAAAAGCAATAACAAAACACCATGGAATATAATGGTACCAACCATTCCATATGTTCTGTCACTATTTTTTTCCAGTCTGTCCTGCTCTTCCATATCACTACCTGGCTCTGGTTGCTAATATCACCCTATAATTATTGTTTCTGGCAATGTTCATCACTTTTACCACTTCTTTCATTGGTACATTCTCATCCACGTGTAACGAGATGTATGGTTCTTCCTCGCCTGCCAGCCGCTCTCTAAGAACACTCTCTATCTGGTTAAAACTTACCGGTTGGCGCTCCACATAATAATTTAACTCTCTGGTAATTGAAACCGAAGTAACAGGCGACGCAGTAGCCTGTTGCTGGCTTTGTGGCAGCATCAGTTTGATAGCATTCGGGTTGACCAGTGTTGATGTGATCATAAAAAAGATCAACAACAGAAACACAATATCGGTCATCGACGACATGCTAAATGTTGCATTGATTTTACTTCTTGATTTTAACATCACAAAAAGAATTAGCGTGCCGGTTCATTTAAAATATCCATAAACTCCATGGTTCTGGCTTCCATTTTGAAAATAACTTTTTCAACTTTTGCCACCAGGATGTTATAGGCAAAGTATGCCATAATCCCTACAATCAATCCGGTTACCGT
This sequence comes from Alkalitalea saponilacus, assembly GCF_900168165.1. Lineage (GTDB taxonomy): Bacteria > Bacteroidota > Bacteroidia > Bacteroidales > Marinilabiliaceae > Natronoflexus > Natronoflexus saponilacus. The sequence goes on along the minus strand of NZ_FUYV01000026.1, from coordinate 10,554 downwards.
TGTAACAAGGGCGGTATAAATACCGCCTGCCAGTTGCGCCACTTCAACACTTCCCTGCGCTTCGGCCATCTCCCAGAACGATTTAATCATTCCAATAACCGTACCAAGAAACCCGATCATAGGTGCCCCTCCGGCCACGGTTGCTAAAGTTGGCAGGCGCTTCTCCATCCGGCTGATTTCAAGGTTACCAACGTTTTCGATGGCAGTGTTGACGTCATTCAGAGGCCGACCGATGCGAGTGATTCCTTTTTCGATCATTCGGGCTACCGGATGGTTGTTTGAACGACAAAGCGACAATGCTGAATCAATTTTTCCATCGTGAATGTAGTCCTTTATTCGATTCATGAAAGTGGTGTCTTCAACTGCGACGCGCTTGAGCACCAAATAGCGTTCTATAAATATATAAACCGTTATGATGGACAGAAAAGCAAGAGGGATCATAATCCATCCGCCTTTTAGCACCAACTCGAAAAGCTGAATGCTCTCCTGAGCAACTTCACCGTCCAGGGCATCGCCGTTTAAGGCCTCGGCTCCTGCCTGCATCATTAATAGTAAGTTCATAAGTTTAATTCTTTATTAGTCATTACAAGTTGCTAAAATATAAAAAAAGAGTGAACATTCAACATTTTCTAATCTTCTCGCCTGCCGGCAACAATGCGCCAGTATTTCTGCATCAATTGCCGGAAATGATCAAACTCCTCCTTAAAGGATAGACCAATTCCCTGCCTGGTTGGAGATGTTTCATAAAGCAAATCTTCATTTGAACGGGTATAGGCTTTGGCACGTATGGTACCGGTTCTATTGAGTTTGACATCCACATCAAAATCACCGATCATTTTACTGGTGTTGGTTTGGTACTTTCCGTACCCTACATTTCCGTTGATGCTGACCCTATTGTTAAACACTTGGGTAGAAAGCGCCAACTCAAACTCCTCGCTGGTAATGTTATCGCCGGGACGATAGGCTACGCCCACATCAAAATCGCTGCTAATAGTTGAAAACCATCGGCTTATTTGTGAAGATAACATCTCCGTGGTAGTTAAAAGAGCGGTGTTTTCATGTCTCATGGTGTTTGCCCCTGCACCTCCCATTCGCATATACTCCGGTGTGTAAAACCTTCCTAATACCAAAAGAGAAAGAACCTGCCGGTTCATCTCCTCTTCGGAGGAGATGTAATCCAGAATAAGGGATTCACGAGTTTCGTCCAATGTCGGCATTTCCAGTCCAAAACGGATAACAGGCTGCTGTAGCATATCCGTTAAGTGCAAATTACAATGTATCGGAACTCTGCGTTGAAGATCTGAAGCACCGTTGGCTCCTGAGCCAACGGATGTTGGCTCAAATAGATCACTTAATGAAGCACGCAATCGATATACAGCTGTTATATCAATATCTGCATTATAGGGATCTCCCTGCCATTTCAGAGTACCGCCCTGATTAATGACAAATCTTTTGTTGATGAGATTCTGAAGTGAAAAGAGATAATTTCCTTCCTGTATGGTATAATCACCGTAGAAACGAATCTGTCCCTGGCGATTTATACGAATCTGAACATTACCGGCTCCGGAACTTTGGAGGATATCCCCAATTCGTTCATCAAAAATGATCTGAACCTGCGCATCAGGGGTGATTTCAATATCCATTTCAAGATTTACGCCTGAAAGATCAACTGTATACTCCTGTGGTTCAATAATGGGTAACCCGGAGACATAATCAGCAGAACCTACAAAACGGATAAAATTAGACTCGGATGCTTCCGTTGCCGACTGAATTGGGATAAAGAACCGTGTATTAGGACGTGTACGTCCATTTATTGTCAGGTTTACATTTTCACTTGTACCGGTAACCAAAAATATTCCGGTTCCAAACACCCTTCCGTAGTAATACTCATTGTGTGATGAATTGGTGTTCATTACGAGCATATTATTAGCTTCCAAACGAAGATTGTAAATCATATCTGAAAATGCGCCATTATGAAATATTGATCCGTGAAAACGACCTTCTCTTTGGTGACGATCTCTCAATTTCATGCTGCGGAATCTGATTTCATTATTGTAAAAATGAACCGAATCGGAAAGAGCATAAGAGGTATTTAAAAAGTCCACATCAAAATGTCCGTTATTAAGGTTAACCTTCCCTGTAAGGCTTGGATTCATCACCTCTCCCTTCAAAAACATCTGTCCGGAAGCAGTACCCGTTACATTTTGAACAACATTCTCTATAAACGGGTTTAAGAAAGCTATATCAAGGCTGTCGAGACCAAACTGAAAATCCAGATGTTGTTGCTGGGGGTGAAACAATCCGAATCCCTGTAACATTCGTTTATCATCTTTTTCGATGGATGTATTTACTGCAAGAGCCTCCAATTCGTTATTCCAGACACTTCGCAAACGCAGATCTCCCAAACCCACATCATTAAACTCAAAATTCAGAACATTAACATTGCCTGATAACAATGGTTCACGAAAATAGTCACGAAGTACCATTTCTCCATCTATAATTCCGGCAAAAGAGATATCGCTCTCCTTAGTGCCCGCGAGGAATCTTGACAAATCAAGGCGATTGAATACCAGATTCAAACCATCTTCGGCCTCCTGGTGCAAAAATCCATTTAAATGCACAAACTGGCCGTCGTTCTCAATGCGGAAACCTCGTACGCTAAATCCTTTAGGATATACTGAAACAATGGTTTCATGTATATTCCAAAGCGTATCGGCCATTATGACTGATGAGGGATGAAGAAGAATGCTTGTAAACCGTTCTCCTTCAGAATCTCTTCTAAAAGAAGAGGTTGAATATAATGCACCGCTATAGGTGACCTCGTCCCAATTGTTCCAAAACAAATTAGTTTGAAGCGTATCCTTTCCTGCCTTTTGATGAATGGATATATTGCTGAAATCAATAAACTTACCAACGCCTGCACGATCAGCACGTGCAGTCATGGTTAAATCCTGATCGCCATTCGAAAGGGCTTGTATTTCCAAATTCTCTGAACGAAAATTCTTATAGTTGATGTAATCAAAAGTAGCATCCAACTTCATTTCCGATCTGGCCGGAGCAAATTTCCCATTGATGAATCCCATGTCGGATATTTGCAGTTCTGGGTATATCAGAGTAAGTAAATCGCTCACATCCAAAACTTCAATATGAAATTCAAAGTCGTTTGTGTTGACAGCATTTTCAACGGAAGCGGAAACCAGTGCCGGTAGAAAATCCCCCAGATATGCATTGATGGTTTTTCGGAGATTTACAAAAGAGTAATTTCCTGCCAATTCCCCGTTTGCAAACGGGGAATTAAGAACCAGTCGTTTTTTGCCATTCTCCCGACTGGCGCGCAAACTAACAGAATCAAAATCCAGGGATAATTCTGAAGAAGTGAGCAACCCTTCAGTTAAGACAATCTCTCCAACCAAATCATCCAGATTATCACCTTCAAAATTGGTATTCATCTGTAATGAAAGAACAAAATCAGCTTCTTCAGACATCAACAATAATCTGTCCAGACGAGCGTTGCGAATGGCTGCGTTAAAATCAAAATAAGGCACAGTTCCCGACATATCAACTTTACCTATAAAATCCAATGAGCCATTTACATCATCTACATCTATCCGTCCGTCGAACATCTGATGGGTTAACAAACCCTGTACACTAATGTTCCTATAAATATACTTTCTGAACTCCATCTCAGAGATGCTTCCATCCATCAGCAAACGGTAATCGGTTTCAGATTTTCGCTCACCATCTATGGCCATGTTAAGGGCAATCTTTCCCATCTCATCCTCCATACTCAAAAGTCTCCCCAGATCAAAATCAGAGGTTCGCAAATCTCCTGAAAACACAATGTGGTTTTCAGGCATGATTTTCAGTCCAATATCAGTACTAAAAGTTCCTAAAGGACTGTTAAAGGTGCCAAACGCAACCATATCGTTTATAAACCCTGTAATATTTCCACTGTAATGAATGGTTTGAAACTCGTTGAGAAATGAAGGAATCTGAGGTGATTCCCCGGGTATTAATAGTTCCAGGTCGGTAACATTGGTCTGAAACGACTCAATGTTCATGTACACGAAAGCGTTGTAAAAATCGGATAAACCATCCACATCAAAACTGGTGACCAATTGGGTGTTTCGACCAAAACCAGCCGAAAACTGTCTGCCCTTTAAATTATTCAGGCTGCCATAAACCAATCCGTTTATGAGCAGAGGGGTTTCAATGGCCGGAAATTCATTATCGTACAACCTGATATCGTGGGGTGAAACAATTAGTTCATTGATCATTGCACGAAATTCCACATCAAAAATATTACCCGCACCAAAATTGATATATACCTGATTTAGGGAGCAAAAAGAGTGGTCTGTTTTAATCAGCATCTCATCAATTTCCAGGCGATTGTCTCCCAGAGCGCCTGCTAGACCAAAATCGGTAACCGACAATCCTGTTTTCTTGCGAAAACGACCGTTATAGAGATTAAATCCCATAGTATAAGACCGGTTAAAATCAAAAGCCACTGTGAGGTTAATCTCCGATACGTCCATAGATTCCCTGGGCGGATTCATTTGGAGCAACTGAGAGTGTTGCAAGTTCATTTGGCCATTCACCAATCGTAGCCCCTGAATACTGTAATCCCATATTACGGAATCGGGTCTGTATTTTTGAAGCGAATCCAATAAAAATGCAAAGTTCAATTCATGACTCTCAAGTTCCCGAATATTTATCTGCGGGTTTTGAACCCGTACATTCCCAAACCCAAGATGTTTTTGTCTGATAGAAAAGCGGTCGATGCCCGTTTTTAAGCTACTGGTGTAAAAAAGCGTGTCGTTTTGTTGATCGAGCAATAAAAATCCGGAAAGTGTGATTCCAGAAAAAGGAGAAATCTGAACCCTGTCGATGCTGATGGTGGTGTTTAAATCGGAGGATAACCTTGCTGTAACCAGTCTTACCAGACTGGTTTGCACTCCCGGAATCATCAAAATGGTGGAAATGATCAATGGAAATCCCACCAGAACAATGAGTGCTGATAATAATATTTTGTGTATTTTTTTAATACTTTTGCCCTTTATATTTTGATGTCGTAGAACGACAGGTTTTAAGTTTGTATGGAGGTTAGATTTTAGGTGTTGATTTAAGAGAATTATAGAGTTCAGACAGAAAGATTAGAAACAGCGAAGTTTAGCTCAGTTAGTTCAAAATAACCAACTGGAAAACCACAATTCACTAAAACAATCGAAATCTCTATAAATCTACTATTCTATTTATCTATTTTTTTGCAAAAATATAGAACTTATATCGAACAGCAGCTAGATTAAGGCTTTAAAATATTTTTTTTGTTATGTCAACCATCATTCTTGGAATTGAATCCTCATGTGATGACACCTCAGCATCTATCATCAAAAATGATACCATACTATCTAACGTAATAGCCGGACAGTCGGTTCACGAGGAGTATGGCGGTGTGGTTCCCGAACTTGCATCCAGAGCTCATCAACAAAACATAATACCTGTTGTGTTTAAGGCATTAAAAGATGCAGGCATTACAGCTGAGGATGTTAATGCCGTGGCATTTACCCGCGGCCCCGGTCTGCTGGGATCTTTATTGGTGGGGACTTCATTTGCCAAAGGATTTGCACTGGCCCGCAACATTCCCCTTATCGAAATAGACCATTTGCAGGCGCACGTATTGGCTCACTTTATTCAGGAACCGGACAATCCCAAAAAAGTCCCACAGTTTCCTTTTCTTTGCCTGCTGGTTTCTGGGGGCAACAGTCAAATCATTTTGGTGCGCAACCACCTGGATATGGAAATCATAGGACATACCATTGACGATGCCGCAGGCGAAGCTTTTGACAAATGCGCTAAAACCATAGGTCTGCCATACCCTGGCGGTCCGCTCATCGACAAATACGCACAGCAGGGTAACCCTGATGCCTTTACTTTTAACAAACCGAAAATCCCGGGACTCAATTACAGTTTTTCAGGCCTAAAAACATCTTTTCTATATTTTTTGCGCGACCAGCTTAAAGAGAACCCCAATTTTATTGATGAAAATATCCCCAGCTTGTGCGCATCTCTACAAAAAACCATTGTGGAAGTGCTCATGGGAAAACTCATAAGAGCCGCCAAAGAGACCGGCATAAAAGAGATTGCTCTGGCAGGGGGCGTATCAGCCAACACCGGACTGCAAAACGCCATCACCACCGAAGCCCAAAAACGAGGCTGGCAAACCTACATTCCAAAACTCAGCTACAGTACCGATAATGCTGCCATGATTGCCATAACTGGCTATTACAAATACATGAAAGGGGAATTTGCAGGGCAGGATGTGGTGCCGTATGCGAGGAATAAATAAAACGGGAGACAGGAGACGGGAGACGGGAGACAGGAGAGCGGAGGAGGGTTTGGGGTTGAAAGTTGATGGTTTGGGGTTTGGGGTTGAAAATTTATAGTTGATGGTTAGGAAAAGGTGCGATGAGTGCAGTTTGATATTTTATGGTGGGGTTAGGTTAAGTGGTTAGTAGGTTGCTAGGTGAAGAGGCGGATGAAAACCTAAGAGCAGGGCCTACCAATTCCAGGATCCTCTAAGAACAAGAAACACCGCCGTAGGTGTGCAATTTAAAACACATACGATTTTAACCACAATGAACACAAAGCATTTCAAAATGGGCACAAAGGAAAGAATCATGGTGTCCTTTGTGTATTCTTTGTGAACTTCGTGGTTTGAAAACTATCAACCATAAACTCAGAACCCAAAACTCAGAACTCTAAACTTACTTACTTAACCAAAAAATCAAGATGTTTTATAAAAAAAAACAGCACTTTCGTCAAATTACGTTAAAGGATGCATGAATTAAGCATTACAATTCCGCATTTTTTTTCATCTTTGCATGTCCAATTAAAGTTAGAGTAAACACAGAGACGCAAAGGCGCAAAGTTTTAACTTGAAGCAGAATATGAATTGTAGAATTGATTTTTCAAACGGCTTTGTTAAAACACACCAGAAAACATATTAACAGGTTGAATTCCAGCATATTTACATCAATACATGAATAAGACCAATAGAAGTTTAAATCTGGCCATCTAAATTGCTTTTCTATCTGTCTTAACTCTAATTATCTTCTTATCTATAATATAAAGAGATGTCATTGAATATGGATGCGGTTTATCGGATAAAAAGTGATAATTTTGTAACCCGAAAAGTAGGCGATGAAATGGTTCTAGTTCCTTTGGTAAGAAGCGTGGCGGATATGACCAGGGTGATTACCCTCAACGAAACGGGAGCCACCATTTTGGAGTTACTGGATGGAGAAACAACTTTGAATATGGTAGCCACGAAACTTTTTGAAGCATTCGACGTAGAAATGACTGTATTACAAAGGGATCTGGAAAGCTTCATGACCGAAGCCATTGAAAAAGACATTATTGAAGATGTGGCGCTTTAAAATAGATTTTTAGAGTTATAGACAATTAGAAAATAAGAGAGTTAAGGACAATACTAATAACACAAAGACATTTCACTGGTATCATTTTACAACATACCAACTCAGGAAATAAACATAACGGGTGAAAAGAACAAATCAATATATTATAAAAAGACCTTATCATAAACCGGCCATTGAGGAGGTGGTGATTGATATGTCCATCTCTCTGAACTCACCAACTGATGGAGAGGGTGAGTTCGACCCTTTGAGCACAACTAGTTCTGAAGAAACTTCTAAAAACCAACCTGACTATGGTTCACATCAATACCGAGAAGCTTCAAACCCTTTTGGAGGAGATAGACCTCAATATTAGAAAAATGTAAGCAATATATGGATTTGTTTTTAGGTCCTGTAAAACTCACCGCAATCAATAAAAGCAATCATCTGGTTTTTAAACTACTCCCCTCTTCGGGCTATACAAGACCAATTATAGAAAGCAGCGCTCATTATAAATGCGATTACCATACAACCAATAATTTACCCCTTCTAAATTCTTACAAAAAAAAACTTACAGGCGAATCAACCGACAAAGAGATGATGCCATATAACTGGCACATACTTTATGGCAACGGAGAAATCGTAATTAATGTTGATTATTTGAAGACGAATAAGTCAATAGAAGAGTTGGTAGCATTTGTTAATAATGACAAGAAAAAAATAGACATTTGGATAAAGCCGACAACTCAAGCCGCCATAATCATTGACCCCCTATTCCAACCTTTAGGCTCCTTGCTGATGGTTTATCTGGCATACTACACAGGTGGTTTTTTAATACATGCCTCGGGGGTTACCTTGAATCATCAAAGCTATCTATTTACAGCGGTTTCAGGCACAGGCAAATCAACCATGGCCGGATTATGGAAAAAAGTCGACGCCGATGTGATTAATGACGATAGACTTTGGCTTCATAAAGTCAATGGTATTTGGCATATGTTTAACACGCCGATGGTGTTCTATGCTCAAACACCGAAGAAATCAAAAATAAATGGGATCTTCCTGTTGAAACAATCAAAAACAAACGAACTCTACCAAATAACAGGATTAAATGCCGCCATGAGAGTTATGGCGAACTGCATTCAACATTTTTTCAACCAAGAAATGACCCAGGAACATCTGGACAGGGTTTTAGACTTTACATCCAACACCTCAATATACGATTGCGGATTTAAACCCGATGGGGAGATAGTAAAAATGATAAGAGAATTGAGGGAAACCACATAAGGCACAGAAGTTCTTTTTACCATATAAGAAATATAAGGGTTTAGGTTCAATGTTTTTAACTTAAAGCATTTTAAACCACAAAGGGCACAAAGGAGACACAATGGCCACTATGTGAACTTCGTGTGCATATTGTCAATCCCTATGAACTCCGTGGTTAGTTTTTACCACATAAGGCATATAAGATTAGGGTTGATTGTTTTGGGTTGATTGTTTAAAGTTCAATACTACAGAATATAAACTCAATATTGATAATCCATAAATAAAAACTTAACACAAAACTTTAGGCGGGATAGAACGCTTAAAATTACCACCTCACCTGACATTGGCTATATGCGATGTGTAAACAGTTCATTATTCAAACAGTTCTTCAATTGTTTTCATTGGTAAAAACATCTTTCCACTGTCAGGCAAATTAATAAATCCATATTTCTCATAGAATCTTTCTGCTTCTTTATCCAATGGATCAACTATAACAGCAAAACTTCCAACTGATTTGGATGCATCATAACATCTTTTCAATGAATCAATCAAGAGGAGTTTCCCGATTCCTTTACCTTGAAAATCTTTGTCAATAGCTAATCTGCCAAGTAATACTGTAGGTATAGACAGATAAGATTTTGGTAGCTTTTTTTTAAATGACTCCGGAATCATATCATTTGATATACTGTTACTCGAAAGAGTATAGTATCCAGATATTTTACCTGTTTCATTATCAACTAATACAAAGCATGCTGATAGTTTTCTTTTAACATCCTGCTTTGCCTGTGTCCAAAAGTAATTATCTAATAAGCCTTTGCCACAACTAAAAGCATCTCTGCTACGCTTAGAATCAAATGGTTCAGTTAAATATCTCATTTAGAAATTAATAATTCGTATTCTCTCTTAGCAGAAATCAAATCATTATTAGGCTTTGGGGGGTTTAATAAAGAATCAAAAAAAATTTCTTTGTCTTTTTGTGAAGCAATTATTCTCTCTCGCTCTTCAATAATCTCCTTAGCTTTACTTTGAACAGTTACAACAACAAAGTCAGTTAGGTTTCTATATCCACCTAATATTGCTGCTCTTTCAAAGAGTTGCTTTTGTTCCAATGGAAGCCTTGTGTCAAATCTCGCCTTATCTTGTCTTAATGTTCCCATAATTATACTTTTCATACAAATGTACGGAATCTATCCGTAACAAACAAGTTTTGTACGGAATATTACTGTACGTCATCTGAAGATGGGCATTTTGTACAACTTCAACAAACAATGAACTATAAACCATCAACTCAGAACTATAAACTATCACCCATAAACTAAATAGAGGACTCCATATGGTGAAGCCCTCTATTGTTTTAACTCTTAAATTATTCTCAGCGCTTTAGCGTCTCCGCGTTTAATCATTTCACTCCCACTACCCGCTCACTCTTCACCAAATCGCCTACACTTACCCGGATGATGAATATGCCACTGGTTCTGGGCAACATCACTAAAGTACGGCTGCTGCGGGCATTCATTTCATTGATCTTGCTACCATCAATACTGTAAACTTCAATTAATGGATCGCCCATCTGTAGCAAATCGGATTGAATACTTACCAGCGCCTTTCCGGCTACTCCGGTGATGTTGATGCCTGAAACGGCTTTGGGGTCTTCCATTTCGGGCTCTAGATCGGTGGAGACCATATAGAAGTGAAGCACGAAACGATCATCCCGCTCGCCCGGTTCGCTCACCGTATAAACATATTCTCCTCCAGCGGTAACGTGGATAAATGCTCCCGTGTCGCGATCTTCCAGATAAACAGAATGCATCCCGTAGTAATAACTCATATCGAACGTGAGCGTTACATCTCCTGACACCCGGTTGCGAATAATCAGCGG
>NZ_FUYV01000013.1 GCF_900168165.1 Alkalitalea saponilacus | reverse complement strand
CCTTTTAGTACTTCATGGAATTATGGAGCAACACATACAGCTTACCGGCACTTAATCATCGAACAGAACTCTGTTTTTTTTAATGGGTATGCATCAAATTTAAGCTCCTTGGTTCAATCAACCAGAAGCGGATATTCCATGAGTGCAGATTATCCTATCGGATGGAATTCAATCGGACGTAATAGTATCAATAGTACCCATAAGACCGTATTATACAGAGAGCATGCATCGAGTGGGGGTAAGGCCTTGATGTTTACTTATGATCCAGCAGGATTAAGTGGTGTTGGTACGAACTTCACTGATCTGGTGGATGAGTGGCTTCAGGATAGGCCGGTTTTTGCGGGAAAAACTGTTCCAGACGGGAATGTAGCTTTTGTAATAACCAATTATGATGACGAACAGATAAATCCAGAACTGACATCTTTAGAAAATAGTTATTACAACTATTTGGTTAGCCAGGGTTATGAAATAAGTTTTTTGCGTTTTTCAACCGCGTTCAATTCCGATTTATCAAAAGCCAAATTTGTAACCGGAATTGAATATCCATCTTTAAGCTCTGTTCTTATAGATAATAGTTTGAATGATGGTGTCAATATTCTGGCTGCATATAAATCCGGGGCAGTAATTGGTGGTGAATGGAATTCTTTAAATAATGCTGCTTCAAGAAACTTAATAGTTGAAAACAATTCATGTTTTTTATCTGATTATATGATAGATGAATTGGTAGCGGTACAGGACGGGGGAGAAGGGATATTTTTACAATCAGGATATCCTTCCAGATGGAAGGTGTTGGGTAGGAATTCTCAGAATGTCAATAATAAAACAACTCTGACAAAAAACTCGCCATCAGCACGTGCCGTAGTATTTTCATACAACACGGCCTTGTTGACTCAGCCTGGAGTTGCTTTACTGAATAATATTATAGATTTTTTTGGCGAGCCAATAGAATCGATGAGTAATTCTGCAATTATTCATGATGCATATAGTTATGCAGGAGAATTGATTACGATCAATATTGAGGTTGTAAATGAATATGAATTTTCAGGGTTTGCTTTTGAAGTTACCATGCCCGAAGGGTTTAGTTATGTTGAAGAATCCGGACAGTTGTACCGCAAAAGCGATCATGTGTTTTCGGTTCAATTGAAGGATGAAAATACTCTTTTATTGGTCAGCAATTCTCCTTCTGATTTATCGTTTGAAGGAAATAATGGAATTCTTTTTTCCATTCAATTAATTACACCTAATGAATCAGGAGATTATAATTTGATTTTTGATGATGCTCTCATTTATTATGGTGAAGACGAGATTCGTATTGTTGAGTTACAACATGGCTTGATGTCACTGGTAGAGAGTGTGCAGGATATCAATATTCTGAGAGGAGGGCCGGAGCATACAAGTCCGATGGCAATTCCGGTTCAGATAGCGGGGTTTAATGCAGCTCCATACAGAACTGATCTTGATCAATGGACTGGTAATTGGCAAGCACCACAGGCGATTTATGACCAGGGCGAATATGTTAATCACCCATTGTACTGGTCACATATTGAAGGCAATATTCATTCAGGTTCAACATGGTTGAACAATGATCCGGGAGAAAGTTATGGGATTCTGATAGTTGATTTGAAGGAGGTGCAAAAGATTTATAATATTAGTGTTTTCCAGATGAATAGTGACGGAAGAATTACCCATATTGCCCTGGCATCACATTCAGAAACAGGCGAGGAGACACCGGATGCTTTTAATGAGGGATGGCAGATATTCTTACCAGTTTCAGCAGTAAGTGAGGGAGACGAAAGAACAGATTATGTTACGAAACCATCTTTATTCTCAGTCGATCATTCTACAAGATATATTAAGATAATGGCGTGGAATGATGGAAGTCTGGGCGACATCAACTATATTGAACTAAAAGGTATAAAAATGTATGGTGAAGGTACACTTCCTGTGGTTTTGACTGAGGAAATCAGGAGTATAACATCTACTGATGCTTTGGTTGTGGGAAATGTCATTTATGAAGGAACCTCATCAGTCACTCAGCGTGGACTATTATGGAGTAATCTTCCTGAACCGGATTTAGATAATCATACCGGACACACCAATGATGGCAGTGGATTAGGTGAGTTTTTAGGTGATATTAGGAATATTTATCCGGAAACAACTTATTATGTAAGAGCCTACGCTATGAATGAGAATGGAATAAGCTACGGTTCTGTCGCTTCCTTTACAACTCCTGCTGTGGGTGTTTTGTATAGACTTTATTTGGAGAGCTCACCATCAGACTTAGAAGTGAGTTTAACCGGGGAAGGATTTTATCAGGAAGGAGATAGAATACAAATTAAGGCGGGAGAGATTGAAGGGTATGAATTTCTTTTCTGGGATGGTGATGAAAATGACTTAGCACATGTGGAGAATCCTGATGAGATGGAAACATTTGTTAATATTCCTGACAGAGGTTTGACTATTATAGCAACATATCAGACAGCACTTGATTTTCGTGAACCAAAACAGGAAGAACTGCGAGTATTTCCTAATCCTTTTAGTGATAAAATTTATATTAAGACCGCCACAGGTATTGACTATATCAGAATTTACAATGCGGTTGGCTCTATAATGGTAGATAAACGTATAGATAATCAAGAGTTTATGATTACTCTCGATGCCGGTGATTTTCCTGCCGGAATCTATATTCTCAATCTGGTAGACTTGCAAGGGGGAGCCAGAACTTACAAAATTGTTAAGCAATAATTTAAAATGAATAAAATGATTCAGAAATATATAACTAATGAAAATATTTATATTTATGAAAAATAAGAAAGTATTATTTTTTGGAGCGAATCTCTTTTTTGCTCTGATTTTGTTAAATTGCTCCGGTTCAAAGGAGCCACACATTGGGGAATGGAAGTCTGCCAGTTCATCAGGCGAGCTTAATTATTTGATTCTTAATAAGGATAATAAAGCTATTCTGAGTATGGACGGGATGAGAATGGGTGGAGATAACTATACACTAGTAGATACCGGTATCGAAATTAAAATGGAAATTACTTATGAAATAGATTATGAGAAGGATCCGATTTGGATTGATTTTTCTATGTACCCCGTAGATGTAAAATTCTCCGAAGGATCAGAGAGTCTAACAAGCGAACAAAAACAGTTGGTGAAAGAGATGATTCTTTCTGAAAAAGAAAGAAATCCTTCCATGGATAAAGGTATAATTCGCTTTTTGTCGCACAATCAAATGGAGTTTCAAGGGAGTGAAGGTGGTTGGGAAAATCCCTTGGCTTCACGTCCAACTGAATTTAATTCGGAAAGCAGCGTCTATGTTTTGTTTTCAAAAGAGAAATGAAATAAAACATTAATTAGTTTAGCAATTATAGTACAACAACCATTAAAAAATCATTACGATTTTTTAATGGTTGTTGAGTGCTAAGTAATCAGCTAGTTAGATTCCACTTTCTTTGTTTGTTGATTTTTTAAAAATAAGCAATTTGAGATCTGATTCACAGTTATATATTGAATCGAATTAACCTGTTCTTATTCAGATGAAGGCTATTCGACCCATAACTTAAACAAATAATTAAGGATGAAGCCCAAACAATGGTATGAAAGCCTTTTTGAGAATTATTCTCAAAAATATGACAAGGAAATGTTTACCCAGGGAACTATGGGTGAGTGCGACTTTATTGAAAAGGAACTCAAATATGATAAATCTCTCAAAATACTTGATGTTGGATGTGGAACAGGTCGCCATGCCATTGAACTGACCAAAAGAGGGTATTCTGTGACAGGCATTGATTTGTCGGAATCGCAGCTGCAAAGAGCCCGGGAAAAAGCCAAAGAGAACAATCTTGAGATAGAGTTTTTAAGGCATGATGCCCGAAATCTCCCTTTCAAAGAGGAGTTTGATGTAGCCATCATGATGTGTGAAGGCGGTTTTCCGTTGATGGAAACGGACGAAATGAATTTTGAAATACTTCAGAATGTTTCAATATCCTTAAAAGATAGCTCAAAGTTTATTTTTACCACTCTTAACGGACTGTTTCCGCTGTTTCATTCAATCAACGATTTTCACGAAAAGGATGTTGCTGATGGAGGAGCTACCTACAACAGCAAAACGTTTGATTTGATGACTTTCAGGGATTACAATGTAACAAAAGTGGTGGATGATAACGGAGAAGAGAAAGAACTTGAGTGCAACGAGCGTTACTATGTCCCCAGTGAAATCACCTGGATGTTGAAAACCCTCGGGTTTTCAACCATAGAAATTCTTGGTGCCAAATTGGGTGCTTTTTCCCGTGACGATAAACTATCCACTAAAGATTATGAAATGTTAGTCATTGCTCAGAGGTGAATATATTAAGTTCTTTCATGATTTCTTCATAAATTGTGAGTCATATTTGCATGTAGAGTATCAACAAACAGGTATAGTTATGAAGTTTATACATCAATTATGGAGGGTTTTTCTCTTCTTAATTGTCCTGTGTAGCACTCAAATGATTGTTGCACAAGAGCAGGAGGGAAATCGTGAAGTGAAAGAGCGTACAGAAAATCAGGACAGGGAACGAAGTGAAGCGGGAGAGACAAATAGCCGCGATGAACAACCTGAGCGTGAGGATAGGTCGGAAAGTGATGAAAGGGGGCAAAGGGAAGAGCAACCAGAAAGAGATGCCAGGTCTGACAAGGAAGATAAAAGTCAATCGCCCGGCAGAGAGGTGAAGGAGGTAAAAGGTGCCCGCTCTGATATAAGCAGAGAGCGAAGAGGTGCCCGCCCGGAAATAGAGCGGCCATCGGGGGCCGGTCGCCCGGCAGGAGCCGGCCGCCCCGAAGGTGTTGGAAGACCTGACCGCCCCGGAAGAAGATAAACGCTTATCTTATGACCTTTTGAGAATGAGAAATAAACTTGTGATGATTTCCGGGATGCTGATGTTTCTGCAATCTATGAATGCCATCAACCCGGATGACAATAATAATTCTGATACAGTTTCAATAACCACTTCAAAGCACGCGCTTTACGCGGGTGCAGGTTATGGAAGTGATATGCTTTACAGTGGATACTCCCTTTCGGGTAATCAGCCATTTTATTCGATGGATTTGTTGTACAGCTATAACCGAAAGTGGTCGTTGGCTTTTGTGACTTATAATCTGGACGGAAAATCTCCTGTTGTTACTTTTTATGATGTCGCCCTTGGTTACCGACACATTTTTAACTCGTGGTTTGATGTGAGAGGCTCGCTTGCCAGTTATTTTACTGCAAAATCAGCTCAGGAAGAGTATTTCGGAAATTTTTCCTATTTAAGCGTTTCAACAGGTTATGATTGGCGTATATTATATACTCGCGCCATCTACAGCACCACGCTCAATCGTTCGGGAGGAAGTTATTTTCAGATAAAAAACAGCCACTATTTCTCAACTCCCGATTTTTGGGATGGCAATGCATTTATGGATTTTAATCCGGCATTTAATTTTGTTTTCGGAGATAGGTACAAATTGTACACAACAACAACCCGAACTGTTATTCCAGGGGTTGGGAATGTGGAGCAAACCATGGAAGAAATAGATACCTCGTTTGGCCTGATGGATTTTGAACTGAGTTTCCCCATATCCTTTAATTACGGTAATGCAACCCTTGAGGCGGAGCCTCTTTTTTATTATCCTGTTCACAAAGACCCCGATTTTCCCTCACAAAAGGGATTGTTTTTTTTCGTAAATTTATATTTCAGGATACTTTAAACAACTCAAATGAATGCACTGATAGTAGAAGATGAAGTGAGCCTTGCTGCAGAAATTGCTGATTTTTTGCGCAAAGAAAACTACATCTGTGATGTAGTTCATACCGGCAATGAAGCCTCCGAAATGATTGCGGTAAATCTTTACGATTTTGTGCTGTTGGATTTGGGGTTGGCCGATTATGAAGGACTTGATTTGATTGATGAAATTAAAAATTCGGAAAGTGATGCAGCAGTCATAGTTATTACTGCAAGAGGAGATTTGGATGATAGGGTAAAAGGGTTGGATTTGGGAGCCGACGATTATCTGGCTAAACCTTTTGCTCTGGTAGAGCTGCTTTCACGTATGAAAGCAGTTGCCCGACGAAAATTCAAATTGGAATCGGCGGTTGTTTGTTTTGGTGAATTTGAGATGGATATGAACGCTCGTCTTCTAAAATGTGGAACAAAGGAAGTAGATATTACCAAAAAGCAGTTTGATTTGCTCCAGTATCTGGTGCTGAACCGGAATAAAGCACTTTCAAGAATTCAGTTGTATGAGCACATTTGGGGAAATATTCTCGACGACCAGTACGACAGCAACTTTATTGATGTACATATTAAAAATTTACGCAAAAAACTGGCCGGTTATGCTTCGGTTGATTGGCTTATGACGGTACGCGGTGTTGGTTATAAAGCTGAATTTTAAATAAACTCAACTCCTCTAAATCCAATCCCAAATAAGCTGTAAATTATGAAGCTCCGACAAAAACTGACATTTGCCAGTCTTCTTTTTAAACTATTGTTTGTCGTCATTTTTTTGGCGGCAATTCCATACTTGTCTCAACGAATTAATCTTCTCCAAACCGATAATGAATTAATTGAGAAGCGCGAAATGGTGATTGACCTCATTTCAGAGTTTGGTACAGCTCCTTTTGTTGGCGAGAACAGAGATGATGGATTTGGCAGTTACAATATTTTAAAAGAGGAGTTTATCAGCCTTGAGCAGATAGATCTCGATGAACACTGGAATTTTATTGAAGTCACAGAACGACTTATCGAAAATGAAATAATTGAATACCGTGTAATCAATTACTCATTTCTAATTGATGGAGAAACGTACCTTTTGGAAATAGGAAAAAGTTTATCAAGCATTGCCACAACAGAGCGCAACATACGCAGGATTACACTATTTTTTCTATTGGTCTTTGTTGTCATTTCTGTTGCTTTTGAATTCTCTTACACAACTTATATTCTTCAGCCGCTTTCAGCTATCACCAAAAAAATAAAAAAAACCTCTAATCCCGATTTGTATGATAAATCAGTAATTCCCACCGGCGGCACCAATGATTTTAAAGAGCTTGACCAAACACTCACTTCACTAATGACTAAAATGAGCCGGTTGCTGCAAAAAGAAAAAGAAATTACCCAAAACATATCACATGAACTCTTAACTCCCGTTTCTATTCTGCGCAGTAAACTTGAAAATATATTGACAAATAGCAATATTGATGAAGAATCTGCCAAAAAAATTGAAGAAGCCCTGACTACCCTGTATCGACTCAAAAGTATGATCAACTCATTGCTTCTAATTGCACGTATTGAAAGCAGGCAATACCTCAAAAAAGACCAGTTTACAGTTAAGGAAATTCTATCAGAGATTACTGAAGAGCTGGAACCTTTGGCAGAGGATAAAAACATTGAGATAAAAAATGATATTTCTGAGGATTAT
Organism: Alkalitalea saponilacus; assembly: GCF_900168165.1. Taxonomy (GTDB): domain Bacteria; phylum Bacteroidota; class Bacteroidia; order Bacteroidales; family Marinilabiliaceae; genus Natronoflexus; species Natronoflexus saponilacus. Next base: position 123,969 of record NZ_FUYV01000013.1, on the reverse strand, counting down.
CAGCTTCTGGCAGCAAACAAATCACTGGTTTTTTCCATGTTTTTTAATGTCATAAACAATGCCATCAGGCATTCAGTAAACTCATCAGTGATTACTATATCATCTGAGAAAAGTGACATGCAGTATCATCTGTCAATTACCGACAATGGCTCCGGAATACCACCGGAGATCAGGAAAAATCTATTTGAACGGTTTCGTAAAAAAAGAAATATCAATGATGATAATTCCGGAATTGGTCTGGCAATAGCCAAATCCATTGCTGATTTTCATGAAATTACAATTGATGTATATTCAAACCCCGGAGAAGGGACAACATTCGTTTTCAACTACCCAATTTTTCCGGCAAAGACATAATAGTGACGACGCTTTTTAAGCAGATAAATATTAACCTTTACCTGGATTAGAACAAAAAGCTTATACCAAAGATATCCGGTATAATACTTAAACTTATTTTGAGGAACCCAGCTGCCAAAATCTGTATATCCATCAATAACGGGTTTAGTAATGTTTTCATCATACGTCAATTTTAAACCCTGCTCTTTAAATGCCTGAAGATATTCTTCTTTTGTCCAGTGATGAAAATTCATCTTTTTTTTCCATCGTTCTAAAAAATATCGTTTCTTTCGTGAACTTGCTAACAAATCCGCAATCAGAAAAGTGCCGGAAGGCTTTAAAACCCGCCGCATCTCTTTTATGAACTTTTGTTTATCGGGATAATGAAAAGCACTTTCAATGCACAAAAACACATCGACCGAATTGTCCGGAATATTCTTTAGTTGCTGTGCATCATCCACCAAAAATCTAAGGTTTTGATGTGAGCCATTGATTGTATTAGCAAGATTGATATTGAATGGATTGATATCTAACCCAGTAAACTTCCCGGGTTGAATTTCTCATAAATGTAAACACTTTGGATTCCGTTTCCACATCCAACCTCCAAAACATGCTTGTTTTCGAGCGAATCGATGCAGGAAATGCAATGATTGGTCAGGTTCATTTGCCGCATTTCAAGCGATTCGCCAGGCTCCTTAAAAAACGGATAATGCAGCATTAGTGGCTTATGATATAACTTATGGTACGCCTTATTAATGGATTGATAGTAGCTTTGAGTAGATGCTCCTGTTTCTATTAGATTTGTTTCCGGCATAATATTTAATAAAGATCATTATACAACTTCATAGATAGCACCCTCAATCTCTCTCATGTTGAAAGGTTTCATAAAATATTTCAGGATGATTCTGTTTTCAAGAGCTTCGCGGATTTCCGGAGTGATGTCGAATCCGGTTAGAATGAAATATTTTTTATCTGAAAAATTCTCTCTGGCTTTATTTATAAACTCAAGCCCGTTCATTTTCGGCATACGCATGTCGCTGATGACAACCTTTATATCCGGATTCTTATTCAGCAAGTTCAGTCCCTCCAATCCATTTTTGCCGGTAAGTACATCGAATTTCTTTGAAAAGTTCATTTCGAAAAGAAGAACATTTAAATGTTCATCATCTACATATAAAACTTTAATTTTATTGGTCATTTTGTTCTAGGTAATTGGTAAAAATATTTGAGTTTTTGTTCCCTTGCCCGGTTTTGATTTGAATTTAAGTCTACCCTTATGTTCTTTTATGATATTGTAACTGATGGATAAACCCAATCCTGTTCCTTCCCCCGGTGCTTTTGTTGTAAAAAATGGATCGGTAATTTTATGAATGATGTTTTTATCAATTCCCAAGCCGGTATCTTCTATCTCAATAATTGCGAACTTTTCTCCATGGGGAAAAGTTCTTATAATGATTTTCCCTTTGTCATCTATTGCCTGAACGGAGTTCAGCAAAATATTCATAAACACCTGATGAATTTTGCCAACATTCCCCATAACTTTTAACCCGGGTGAGTATTCCTTCTCCACCAATATTTTGTCTTTAATGCGGTTATTCATCATCACAATACAATTTTCCAATATTGAAGTGATGTCGCACTCTTCGTCAAAATCAGGATTGTAGCGGCTGAATTGATTTAATCCTTTTACAATATCCGAAATGCGCTCAACGCCTGTTTGTATGCTTTCTACAAGGAGTTTTAGATCTTCGTCATTTTTGTGTTCCTCTTTCTCAAGGTAGTTCTCCAAACCTAAACTTGCACCCATTAGGAAATTTAACGGATTGTTAATTTCATGAGCTACTCCGGCAGTAAGGGTTCCAAGAGATGCCATCTTCTCAGATTGAATTAGTTGAGATTGAGCGTTTTTTAGATTTTGCAGGGTGGTCTTAAGCTCCTCGTTTTGGTTGTTGATGATTTCATTTTTCTCGAACAAATCCTCGTTGGCAGCCATAAGTTCTTCAATGGCCGTGTCAAGGTCCTGCGTCTTTTCCTGTACAAGCTCTTCGAGATGGTCTGTGTGTTTCTTTAAGTCGTCCACCAGAAGTGCATTGTGAATGGATACCGCCAATTGATTGGCTACCGTTTGACCCAGATTTATCTGGTGCTCAGAAAACCTCTGAGTTCTGTTACAGGTTCCAAGAATAAGCACTCCAAGTACATCTCCCTTTTGCACAAAAGGGAAATAGAGCAGGCTCTTTAAATTGCGAATATCAGTTACAGCTCTTTCTGCCTCCGAAAGCTGTGTTTTCGATGTGTCCGCAATCACATGATGTTTTTTTGATTTAATTGTTTTTTCGATGTGTGGATGCTCAGGCAACTTAACCCATCGGAGGAAATCCGGCATGTTTTTATCCAGAGCAGGGGTTGTTGCTCCCAGGTATAAGTCGGTTTTGTTTTGAAGTATGTATATCGCGGCCGATTCAATTCCCAGCAAATCGGCCATCCCATCGCTTATAATCTGCAATATCTCCTGATAATCCAGCGTGCTGATTATGCTCTGACTTATTCTTATTAAGGCATTTATCTCGCGTGAGCTTGGTGGAGCTCCGTTGCGTGTTTCAAAATCAGAGTTACTCATTATAGTCTCGTTCAGGAATAAAGGATAGCTTGAAATTACAAAATATCATTTTTTTATGTAAAACCAAAGTCTGTTCTTCTTATTCTTATCCTGATAGTGTTTTTTTAACGCTTTTGGAAAATTGTTTTTGTTCTTTCATCAAACTTTCATAATCCGAAGTGCATATTTGAACTATAATCATTAAAAAAGGGAATGATGAAAACAAAACTTTTTTTGGCCGCCATTGCACTTCTAGGTGTAGCTGCCACAGCTCAGGAAACTGAACAGAATCGTGAAAGAACTCGTGAAAGGGTTGAAACTGCTACTCAGAATCAGCAACGAACAGAAGCTCAGGAACAAATACAAAACGAACAGGCCCGGGAAGCTTTACAACAAGCTCGTGAAAGGCAGCAGGAGGGCGTAGAACAAGGCATGTCAACAAGTGAAGAGGCACTTCAAAACCGTGAACAGAACCGCAGCCAGCAAGCTGAAGAAACAAGGGAGAATGCCCAACAAAGAAGAAGCGAAGGAGTTGAGAGAGGAGAAGCAGCCAGAGAGAACGCCCGCGAAAACAGAATGCGTGGTTCAGAAAGAAGCGAGGCCGCCCGTACCAGAAGCCAGTCAGCACGCGAAGAGAGAGGAAAAATGGAAAATCGTCCGGCTTCACGTCCTGAAACCAATGGAGAAGCTTTTAGAGAGACACAGCGTACCCAGCGTCAGGAACGCCCTGTAAGAGGAAGGTAGTCAATGCTGTGTTTTTTAACACTGTATTAGTTCTTTGATTTTGTGGAATTAAAATTTGTCAGATGTTGGAACGGATTAGTGTGGAATGCGTTAGAGCAGAATTGTATCACGAGGTAGAAGGTTGTTTGGTTTATGAAAGGTCAGATAGTCTTACAAATGGATTGGGTTTTGAATTGGATTCGACAGGCAGAGGAGGGTTCTGTAATTTTGAGGCTAAACCGGGTGTTTATAAAAAAATCAGATTGGTTACCCATGGTGCAGAGAATGAATACCGAGCTCCATATAATCCGGGGTGTTTCCACTATAGCGGGGACGGTCAGCCTCAACTGTTTTTTGTACCCGGCGGTTTTAATCACGGACTTATTTTTTCCGGTGAAATATTGGTTGCTCAAAACGGCCTGATTAAATTTAAAAACAAAATAGATTTTTCAAAATTGTTTTTTCAGTCGAAGGTGCTAAAATGTTTGATTATGCGCCCTTTGATTGATGTTTAATGTTTAATTAAAAATATATTTGTTATGAGAAGATTTTTTTATTTTTCAGTAATAGCCCTTTCCCTTTTAATATATGGAGCCTGTAATGAGACCGAAAAAGGAACAGGAACCCTTAATTTGTCAATTACCGATGCTCCAATTGATACAGAGGATATTACCGGTGTTTTCATTACAATAAACGAAATCCAATACAATAAAAGCGGAAATAATTGGGCCACATTTGAGGGTTTTGAAGGCCCAAAAACATATAACCTGCTGGATTTAACACGTGGCGAGTCTGATTTACTGGGAAGTTTTGAACTTTCTTCAGGCACCTATACTCAAATTCGGTTTATTTTGGATTTGCCTGACCATAATCATGGAATTCCAACCAATCCGGGTTGTTACCTTGAGTTTGGTGATGGTTCCATTGAACCGTTATTTGTGCCTTCCGGCGGACAAACAGGATATAAAGCAGTGGGTGCATTTCACGTGCCTTTAAATGGTTCAGTTGATATCACTGCCGATTTTGATGTTCGAAAATCGGTTGTGGTGGCTGGGAAAACAGGTCGTTACATCCTGAAACCAACCATCAGACTGGTTGCTGATAATCAGGTCGGTGCCATAAAAGGCGATGTTTATAATATTCCGGATGATAAAAGTGTTGTTGTCTTTGCCTACCAACCAGGAGCCTTTAACAACGATGAACTATTGATTGCTGATGAAGAATCACCTCGTTTTCCAAATGCTGTAAGCAGTGATTTGGTAGATGAATATGGACATTATCACATTGCGTTTTTAGCCCCGGGAACTTACGATTTGGTAATTGCTATTACTAATGGCGAAGAAGTGCCTGAAGTTGTTGGAATTATTGAAGATGTAGTTGTTGAAAGCAGAGAAAAGACCATTGTTGATATAGATTTTGAAGATTTTGAATAATATTTGGGTTAGGGTTAAGGTGAGAAAGGTCGCGAAAAACGTTTCGCGGCCTTTCTTTTTTTTAGGATAACCAATGATTGAGCATATAATTATTAAATTTGTTCTGTAATCAATTCTCAAAAAATAATATGGCCAGACAGGAACTTAAAATTGGTGTATTTGGATTTGGTGTTGTAGGTAAGGGTTTGTACGAAGTCATGAAACAAAGCCCTGCTCTCGACAAAGCCATCAAAAAAATCTGTGTCAGAAGCAAGAAACAGCGAGATTTACCAGAGTCATTTTTCACTTATAACCCGGATGATATCATCAATGATGAGGAAATTAATACTGTGGTTGAACTTGTGGATGATTCAGAGGCTGCTTACCACATCGTTAAGAAATCGCTTCAGAAGGGAAAAAACGTGGTATCGGCCAATAAAAAGATGATTGCAGAGCACATGGCCGAAATGATTGCATTACAAAAGGAACACAACGTGTCCCTTTTGTACGAGGCATCAGCCTGTGGCAGTATTCCTGTCATCCGAAGTCTGGAAGAGTATTACGACAACGATTTACTTTTATCGGTAACAGGTATCTTAAATGGTTCATCAAACTATATTCTATCACGTGTTTTTGATAACGGACAGCCCTACGAGGTGGCCTTGAAGGAGGCGCAAACACTGGGATTTGCCGAATCAGACCCGACTTTCGATGTGGAAGGTTTTGATTCTCTCTATAAATTGGTCATCCTGACCATGCACAGTTTCGGAGTCGTCATTAATCCGGATGAAGTGTTGAATTACGGAATTTCAAACATCTCTGATTTTGATATCAATTATGCCCGCGAAAAGGGGTTTAAAATAAAGTTGGTAGGCCAGGTGGAAAGACTTCGTGAAAACAAAATCACTCTGTTTGTTTTGCCACGGTTTGTTGGTCGTGATAAATACATCTATGCCGTTGAAGAAGAATTTAATGGAGTTGTAATCAAAGGCCTGGCTTACGACAAGCAATTTATGTTCGGAAAAGGAGCAGGTGGTCACCCAACCGGTTCGGCAGTTTTGTCTGATATTACGGCGCTGATGCATAATTACCGTTACGAATATAAGAAAACCAACTACTTTCAGGGATTCTCATATTTTAAAGATGCGGCCATCGAGATTTACCTTCGTTACAGGGATAAAGAGGTTTTAAGTCATTTCGATTTTCAGTCGGTTTCGGAAGAGTATCGTGGCCCTAAAAATTCCTATGTTATTGGATTCATTAAGTTGAGTTCGCTGATGGCCATCAGGGAAAAGTTACGTGATAAGCAGCTTTTTATTGCAGCTACCGGGAAAGCACTAAACTATTGATATTTCAAACGAATAAAACTAAAAACTGTTTTCTGCCGATAAATCACTAATTTTGTCAGTCGAAAACAGAACCAGGAATATATTATGACATCAGATTTTAAGCCCACACACTATCTTTTAGAATCCATTAAAACCGGCCAACAGTTCAGCGACCAGGGATGGACGCTGGATGCCCCCAATGAAAAGGAACCGACGTTGATACGTACGGTTTACGAAGAGGTGCAACTTCATGTGAAAGATGCTTCCATGGGAATTTTTCGTTTTGATGACTGGTTGCCGGTTGGTCGTTATCTGCAAGGCTCATCGGCTCCTGCCACCTATAAAAGTGAAGGGTTGGCGAAGCATTTAGGCCTGGAAAATCTGTATATTACTTTTAGTGGCTACTGGCCTGAAAAAGGTGTTACTATGCGCACATGCTCTTTTAAAGAGACGGAGGCTTACACCGTTTGCGGCCGGATGGGGGAAAATCAAAAAGGGGTTTTGGTGGTAGCTTCAGCCGGAAACACGGCACGTGCCTTTGCACGTGTTTGCTCCGATAATAATGTACCTTTGCTTCTGTGTGTGCCCGAGGACAATCTGGATGCACTTTGGTTTGACGAGCCCATCAATGACAATGTGCGATTGGTTTGCACCCGCAGTGGCAGTGATTATTTTGATGCCATTCACCTATCTAATAAAATTTGCAGCCTTCCGGATTTTTATGCCGAAGGCGGTGCTCGCAATGTGGCACGTCGTGATGGAATGGGAACCACAGTTTTATCGGCAGTAACACACATTGGCCGTATTCCCGATTACTATTTTCAGGCTGTTGGAAGCGGAACAGGTGCTGTGGCCGCGCGGGAAGCTGTTGACCGCTTTATTGTTGATGGCCGGTTTGGCCGCAATAAAATGAAGTTAATGGTTTCGCAAAACGCTCCTTTTTTGGCAATATACCATGCATGGAAAGCCGATTCACGCGACATGCTTCCCCTGAAAGATGATGAAGCCCGCAAACAAGTGGAAGAGATAAAAGCTAAAGTGCTTTCAAATCGTTGGCCTGCTTATCCAATTGCAGGCGGATTGTACGATTGCATGAAGGATGCCGGAGGCGATGTTATTGATGTTACCAATGATGAACTTGAAGAAGCTGCTGCTTTGTTCGAAAAACTTGAAGGCAACGACATTCATCCGGCTGCTGCTGTGGCAACAGCCTCGCTGATTAAATCTGTGAATGAAGGTTCTGTAAAGAAGGATGAGTACATCATGCTCAATATCACCGGAGGCGGAGAAAAACGTTTTAAATCGGAACATGAAGTAAGTTACCTGAAGCCAAATCATGTGTTTGATATTCAGGTGACCATGGCAGAGATTGAAGAGGTTCTTAACGGTCTGTTTCAGAATACTGTAAAATCTAATGCTCAAATTTAGTTGAGCAACTATCGCTTTCAATATCATTAAGAAAACTTTTAGTCGGTATTCATAAAATTCATTATATTTGAGAAAAGCATGAATTGAGGAACTCTTGAAGGGTATTGCTTGAACAAATTTTTGAGACGCATGATTTATACAAAGACTGAAATTTTATCGAAACTATCTGAATTAAAGCCTGTTCTTTATAAGGAGTATTCAGTAAAGAAGATTGGATTATTTGGTTCATACTCTGATGATTCCAATACAATAGACAGTGATATAGACATCTTAATTGAACTTGAAAAGCCAATCGGTTGGAAATTCTTTTCATTGGAGCTATATCTTGAAAAAATCTTTAATAAGAAGATTGATTTAGTCACAAAAAATGCCCTCAAGGAACAGATTAGAGACGATATCCTTAATCAGGTGGATTTTGTATGATGAGAAAGGAAAATCGCGCGTATAGAATGTATCTTGAGGATATGAATCTTGCAATGGAAAGAATTGCTGAATATATACATGGCCTTTCATCCGAAAATAATTTAGTTAATTAATTGGCCGAATGGAACTTCCATGAGCTGTTATTTTCGTGCTCTTGTTGTGAGTTGCTCACTCATGGGCCTTCCATTTATCCAATTTAAACGTGATTACAAGACTGTAGACGCTGTAATTCGTAACTTCGAAGTAATTGGAGAAGCAGCTAAAAATATACCGAAAAATATAAAGATTTCTCGCACCTCTCACAACGTAACTGTCTGTCATTTCGAACGAAGAGATAGATTTATTGCGTGATTATCATTGTAAAAAAATTAGTCGGAAAGGACTGTATTTAAATCTTTTTTCAATTTACCACTCAACTCAAAAAACCGTTGTTCGGACTGCTGACCTCTGAATACGTATTCTAGGTGTTCGGGAAACGCTTTGTAAACCTCGAAGAATCTTTCTACAGCCGGAACTGAAGAAAATTCTACACCATGGAATTCCTCCAAATTGTGAATCACAATGTTTAGAGGTTTTCGGTTATAAAAGAGAACAATGGTAGTGATTTTATTGTCAAGTTTACTTAATGTATCAGGCAAATATTTTGAACTTTTGTCCGAACAGGGTATTAGAACTGACTGGTTTCTGATTTGATTTAGTTTGTAAAACTCAACCAAATCCTCCGAACTGCTGTTCAATCCGCGGGGTTCTGCAATAATTCCACGCTTTAATAAGGCTTCTGCTGTTACCGGTCCAATGGCATCAATCTCAACATTGGCCAGACTTCTTATGTCTTTTCGTACTTCTGTTAACCGGTCAAAGAAATGCTCCACGGCATGGCGACTGGTAAAGATGATGCGGTTAAAATCATGGATGTTCTCTATGGCATGCTCTGACACATCATCTTTTTCTGCCGGTTCAATGCTTACCAGTGGAGCATGAATCAGCATTCCCTTTTGGCGGCATTCGGTGATGTTTGAGCCGGTGTACAGCCACTTTTCAGGCAGATGGCTGTTGTTTTCTGCGGCTGTCCATCCAACTATTATAATAACAGGAGAAACCAATAAATCGTCTGTGTTTTCAAGTTGCTCCAGCGTGTATCGCTTGTTAACGCTGTGCGCGTACGATGCATTCTGTACCACAGCCACAGGAGTTCGAGCATGCCACCCCTCTTTTAAAAGGCGTTTTGCCAACTGGTTTTGCCTCGATGCGCCCATGAAAAAAACAAGGGTTTCTGCTTTTGGGATTACCAGTTTTGATATGTCATGACCCGACAGAAAAACCACCGATGAAGAAACACCCCTTGCCGTAAGTGGAACCAAAGCGTCAGCAGCAGCTGCCATGGCACTTGATATGCCGGGCACCAACTCCACATTTATTCCCCGTTTGGCCAGGTAATGGTACTCCTCAATGCCGCGTCCAAAAATCAGCGGGTCGCCACCCTTTAGCCGCACCACATTTTTGCCTTCCAATGCAGAGGAATACAACTGTTCGTTAATTTTATCCTGACTGAAAGCATGATTGGAGCTTCGCTTTCCTACATAAATCTTTTCGCCGGGAAATTGGTCAAGCAGAGAGGCATCCAATAAATCGTCGTAATATATCACGTCGGATGCTTTCAGTGCTTTCAATGCTTTTACTGTCAGTAATTCAGCATTGCCGGGGCCAAAGCCGGCCAGGGTCACTTTTCCACTCTTTGCGATTTCCCTGTTAGCTATATTGTTTTCAGTCATAATGTCTTCTCCTTATCTTTGTTCTCGGGTATCCACTTAATGAGTCCTTTTTCTGCCAAATCCCTGATGTCGTTGCGCCATTTTACGGCAGCATGCACATTTTTTCCTCCTGAACTTACCGCAACAGTCATATCACCTTCACTAAAAATAGCCGGAGAAATAAAATCTCCTGTTGATGGAGCGTCAACTACATTTACAAGGCAACGATGCTTTTGAGCATCGTTCCGTACTTGCTCGTTAACTTGTCGATGGTTTGTTGCAGCAAAAACCAGAAAAGCTCCTTTCAGGTCTTCCGAATCATAGATTTTTTCTTCCCATTTAATCCATTCCCTTTTCAGCAACCCGGGATGTAGCTCCGGCGAAACCACTCTGATGTTTTGTGTGAAGCGTTCCAATCCTTCCACTTTGTGAAGAGCTACGTTTCCGCCCCCAATAATGAGGATTTCCGCATCGGTAAGATTTATGTTTATGGGAAGATAAGTCATAAGTATACTTGTTTCTCAGGATTGTTGGCCGAGTGAAGTCAGCTTAAATTTCGTACTCCGGTTTTGCCGGTTTTTTTCCGTACTGAATTTTATCCCACAACCGCTCGTGAAAATAGTAGGCAAATATTTTTGAAACGGCCTCAAATCCGCTGATAGAAGCAGCCAAGACCAATCTCCCTGTTATGATGTAAGCTGCCAGAAAGGTGAATATCGTACCGGTTACCCGGTACGATACTGCTTTCATGATGCTTCTTTGTCTGTTTTCTTTTGACATCGCTTAAATAGTTTTAATGGTTTGGCCGGATTTCACGATGCCTTTTCGAACCACGAAATCACCAAATCGTTCTCCTTTATTTCTTTCTTCCGCGTATTTTGGAATGATTTCAGATAGTTCAGCCAGAATAGCCTGTTCATCCAGCATCTCTTTGTAAAGCGTGTTGAGACGCTCGCCGGAAAATCCGGCTCCCAGATATAGATTGTATTTCCCGAGTGAACGACCTACCAATCCTATTTCTCCAAGGAATGGCCTTCCACAACCATTTGGACAGCCGGTCATTCTTATCAGAATGTCTTCATTGGTTAAATCCACTTCTTTTAAAATGGCCTCAATTTTTGTGTTTAGTTTTGGCAGATAGCGTTCGGCTTCGGCAAATGCCAGGGTGCAGGTGTTAAGTGCAACACAGGCGATGGCATGTTTTCTTAATCCTGATAGTTTATCCAGATGATAAACATTGTATTTTTTCAGAATTTTTTCAACGGCAGCTTTGTCCGGTTCATCAATGCGACCAAGAACCAAACCTTGATTTCCGGTTAACCGGAAATCACAAACCTTAATTCTTGCCAAATCGCGCAAAGCCGATTTGAGTTTGTAATCACCAACATCTTTTACACGACCGTGCTCTACAAATAAACCGAGATACCATTTGTTGTTTTCGGCTTTCATCCACCCAAAAACATCTCCGTTTTGCTTAAATTCGTACTCTATAGCCGGCTGTAATGTGATTCCGGAGCGCTCTTCCACAAGCTGTTTAAAAACTTCTGTCCCCAAACGGTCAACGGTGTATTTCAAGCGAGATAGTTTTCTGTTTTCCCGGTTTCCGTAATCACGCTGAACTTTTACTATCTCCTCAATTACCTTAAGCGCGTCCTCTTTTGGCACGTAACCAATGATGTCAGCTAAGCGAGGATAGGTCTCTTCGTTCCCGAATGTCATGCCCATACCACCACCAATGGCAACGTTGAAACCCTTTAGTTCTTTGCCTTCGCCAATGGCAATGAGACCAATGTCGTTGGCAAAAATATCGGTGTCGTTGTATGGCGGTACGGCCAATGCTATTTTGAATTTACGGGGAAGATAGGTTTTTCCATACAATGGTTCATCGTCTGTTTGGCCTTCCGTAATTAGTTTCTTATCGAGCCATATTTCGTGGTAGGCGGTGGTTTTTGGCAGCAAATGGTCGCTGATTTTTTTTGCAAAGGCTGCCACTTCCGGCACAAGTGGTGATAATGCCTCGTTGGATGTGCCCATCACGTTGCGATTCACATCACCACAGGCGGCAATGGTATCTACCAAAGTGGAGTTAATGCCCTGCATGGTTTTCTTCAGGTTTCTTTTTAGAATCCCATGCCACTGGAACGTTTGGCGGGTAGTTAGTTTCATGGTGCCGTTTCCATATTGAACCGCCAGTCGGTCAAATACCAGCCATTGGTCTGCTGTTGCAATGCCTGCAGCCACCCTGGCACGAATCATAAAGCTGAAAAGTGGTTCCAGCTTTTGCTTTTTGCGCTCAGCATCCAGATCGCGGTCAGTTTGTTGATAACTGCCATGGAATTTTATCAGTTGGGTGTCATCTTTGGAGATGGAACCTGTGGTTTCATCTGCAAGGCTTTCCTTGATGGTTCCTCTGAGAAAATCACTCTTTATTTTTATATGTTCCACCGGGGATGGTTTCCACTCGATGGGGTCTGGTAATTTTGCCATGTATTCTCTTAATTATGGGTTACTTTAAATTTTATTTCCGAATGTAAAACGAACGTAGTGAGTTTTCTATACTTCAGTTAAGTCTATACAACATCACCTTTCTCAGCTCTCAACCTTCCCACCTCTAATATACATCTTCCTGATACCTGCCTTCTTTTCTCAATTTGGTTAAGAAGTTTTCACTCTCTTCGCGGCTCATGTTCCCTTCAATTTGCATGATGTCGAGAAATGCGCTTTTTACATCGCCGGCCATCTTTTTCATATCGCCGCACACGTAAAAATGTGCTCCTTCAGCAATCCAGCGATAAAGTTCTTTACCGTGTCGTTTCATGCGGTGTTGAACGTATCTTTTCTCCTCCTGGTCGCGAGAGAATGCAACATCAAGACGGGATAGCAGACCACTTCTTTTATACTTAAGCCATTCGGCCTGATATAAAAAGTCGGTTGTGAAGTGTCTGTCTCCAAATATCAGCCAGTTTTTTCCCTGGTCGCCTAAGGCAGCTCTGTGTTGGATAAATGCTCTGTATGGAGCAACACCAGTGCCGGCTCCTACCATGATGACGGGTTTATTGCCATCCGATGGCAATCTGAAATTGTTATTCGGCCTGATTTTAACTTTTACTGTATCGTCGTTTCCAAGTCGGTCGGCAATGAATGTTGAGCAAACTCCGCCTCTTTCTCGATTCTCTTTCTCGTATCTCACTGCGCCAACGGTAATGTGTACTTCATCGCCAACTTCGGCAGGACTGCTGGAAATTGAGTAAGCGCGAGGTGGTAGTTTCCTGAGAACAGATAATAATTGTTCTGCATTTACCGAAACCGGGTATTTTTGCAGTAAATCCAACACATCTGTCCCCACCAGGAATTCATCCAGTTTATCGGCATCATCGAGCAATTGATTCAGGGAATCGTTGCCCAAAAGGGTTGCGTACTTTTTTAAAACCTGAGGTGTTACGATGGTTAGTTCGTAATAGTTGGTCAGCGCTTCTTCAAGGTTTATTTTGCGCTCGCCAACTGATACTTGTTCGGTTGCGCTCAATGCAGTTGCGTTGAGTATTCCATTTACCAGTTCCGGGTTGTTGTTGGCATACACTTCAAGTGCATCTCCCGGCTGATATACCAACCCTTTTCTATCTGTGGAGATTTCCAGATGCCAGGTCTCTTTTTCTGAACCGCGTCCATTCAACTGAACTTTCTCTAGTACAGGTGCTTCAACCGGCGAGTTTGAAACTTGTATTTTCTCTACATTTTCTTTTTTTGGAGCCGATGAAGCAGACGCCTGTGATGCTGCAAACAGTTTTACCACGGAAGGAATCAATTCCCCAAGTTCATCATTAAAATCGGTATCAAGTGCAGCTACCTGTCTCAATGGTTTTCCTCCCTGTCGTTCCAGAAAACTGTAAAAATCGTAACCGGTTTTGCAAAAATGTTTATAGGAGCTATCGCCCAAAGCAATGACTGCGAATGGTTTGTTCGTAAAGTCAGGTGCATTTTTGCCGGATAGTTTTTCATAGAGTTCCTGCGCTGATAATGGAGGCTCACCTTCGCCGTGTGTGGAGATGACAACCAATACCTGTTCCTCATCTTTCAGAAACCGTGCGTTGTAGTCCTCCATGTTTTTTACTTTGCTTTTTATCCCTTGTCTTTCAGCTTCCTGATGCGCCAGCGTTGCAACTCTTTGTGAATTTCCGGAATGAGAACCAAAAAGTATGGTCAGGGATTTTTGTCCTCCAATGGCTGTATGCTCTTCTGTTTGAGCTACTGCCTGAGGCTCAATAATGGGGTCGGTGTAATTGCCGGAGGCTGAAGGTGCAAAGTCAATGGCAGCAGAGATGTAACCTCCCAGCCAAAGCAACTGTTCGCGGTTGAGGCCTGAAAGCACTTGTTGTAAACGGCTCCGTTCTTCCGGTTTGAATAATTGATTGTCAGACATTTTGAATGGATATGATTGTTTAAGTTTTGATTTTGAGCTTTGTTGTAATGTAATAGTTCGTTAAACTTTTTTATTTACTTGATTCTATCAAATATCTAAAAATCTAACGATCTATTGTAATGAGGTCTATTTCGAATCTGATACAAAACTGCCCCGTTGGGGGCAGTTTTTATTATTTAAGTTTTTTAGCTCAATTCCTTAGCTCTCAATGTTAAACGTGCTCAGGTAGCGCTCTCCGGTGTCAGGAAGAATCACCACAATTCGTTTCCCTTTATTTTCCGGCCGATTGGCAACTTCAATGGCAGCTGTTAAGGCAGCTCCGCAAGAGTACCCGCACAACAAACCTTCTTCTTTGGCTGCTCGGTGAGCCATCTCAATGGCATCTTCGTTGCTTACTTTTATTACTTCATCATATACCGATGTATTAAGCACATCAGGAATAAATCCGGCTCCAATTCCTTGTATTTTATGCGGGCCGGGTTGGCCTCCGGATAAAATTGGACTGGCCTCAGGTTCAACAGCCACAATTTTAACATTGGGATTGCGTTCCTTTAATACCTCACCTACACCTGTAATAGTTCCGCCTGTTCCGATTCCTGCTACTAATATGTCAACTTTTCCGTCTGTATCTGCCCAGATTTCTTCTGCAGTTGTTTTTCTGTGTATCTCAGGGTTTGCCAGATTTTTAAACTGTTGAGGAATAAAAGAATTTGGATTTTCAGCGGCTATTTCTGTTGCTTTGGCAATGGCACCTTTCATGCCGTTGGCGGCAGGTGTCAGAACCAGTTCTGCGCCAAACTTTTTCAAAAGTTTACGTCTTTCAATGCTCATACTTTCAGGCATGGTCAGAATCAATTTATATCCTTTTACTGCAGACACAAAAGCAAGTCCCACGCCCGTGTTTCCACTGGTAGGCTCTACAATGATGGAATCCTTTGTTAGAATTCCCTTGCGCTCTGCATCTTCAATCATGTTTAAGGCGATTCTGTCTTTTACCGAACCGGCAGGGTTGAAAAACTCACACTTTGCAACAAGCTCTGCTGCATCTGCATTAACCAGTTTGTTTATTTTTACCAAAGGTGTTTTACCAACCAGCTCTGTAATGTTGTTAGCTATTTTTGTCATGGCTTTAAGTTTTGTTAAATATAATACATTATTTTATCTGTTCTGTCGTAATATTTCTGGTGAAGCTGCTTTAAGGTGATGTTTTCAAGCGATTGCCAGAAATCGGTCATCACTGAATCCAAAACCTCTTCAACGACCTCACGAGTTGTTTCAATGTCTTTAATGATATTGTCTTTTCCGGATTCAATGCCTTCAATTGCCTTTACCACTTCAGCGAGTGTTATCTCTTCAGGCGCTCTGTTTAAACGGTAACCGCCTCCGGCTCCCCTTTTTACAACAACAGTTCCTCCTTTTTTCAGGCTCACGGCAATTGATTCCAAAAATTTATGCGGAATATTGCAGGAGATGGCCGCTCGTTGAATGTCGGTAAATTCCTCTTCATCCACATTTAAAAAAAGCAGAAACTGAAGTCCGTATTTAATCTTATTTGAAAATCGTATCATATTTGTATGATTTTGTATTGCAAATATATTAAGGAAAAAAGTGTTATGATGCAATATGTCTTAGGATAAAACATATCAAAAAGATATGAAAAATAGGGTCGCAGATCACTATTGTTGGTTAAGTGTCAATAATACAGGATAATGGGTGTTTGTATGTGTTGGAGTATTTTATTCATACAAAATAGGTATGAAAAGTATGCTTATGGTTTTTTAGTGTTGGAGGCAAATCATTTTTATTCGATATGATCTTAAGTGTTCGAAGTTGTTTTAAGGATGAATTAATGCAGTCGATTGGGGCTGCTTGAAATTTTTTTGTCAAAAAAAAGAGTTGCAAGATTAATCTTACAACTCTTTTTTCAGTACCGAGAGGCGGGCTTGAACCGCCGACCTCATGATTATGAATCATGCGCTCTAACCAGCTGAGCTACCTCGGCATCTCGTTTTTGCGGTTGCAAATGTAATGTTTTATTGTATTCGTTCCAACCCAAAACCTACAAAAAATAATAAAATTCTATTAGGTTGGGTTTAATTAGTTGTTGTACAGTTTGTTTGAGAATTATGATTAAAAAGGTGGTAATAGATTTTTTTTTATTAATAAAACCATTATATTGCCACCGATAATCCTTTTAGAACTCAAAAAATGACAGAACAAAGAGAAAAAATCGAGCTGGAATACATGCTCAAAACTTCACCCGCTATTCTCTTTAACAGGTTAAGTACCCCAAGCGGATTGAGCGAGTGGTTTGCAGACGATGTCTCGGTTAAAGGTAAAGAATTTATATTTATCTGGGGAGAGAGCCATCAATCTGCTGAACAAACCCTTCGCAAAGAGAATAAACTGGTTCGCTATACTTGGCTTGACGATGAAATGGACGGCTCATGGTTTGAGTTTCAGATTAATGTAGATGAACTTACCGGAGATGTTGCTTTGGTTGTTATAGACCATGTTGAACCTGAAGAAGTGGAAGATTCTAAGGAGTTGTGGAACCAACAAGTTGATGTTTTAAAACATGGATTAGGTTCTGCATAAGATTTAATCCTGTTTTTAGTTTCTAATCATTAAATTTGCACCCGTAACAGACACACTGTTCCGGGTGTTTTATTTTTAGGAACAGAGTTTGTAAAGAAATCAGTAATGAAAAAGCTACATCTTTTTATATTGAAGAGTTTTATCGGACCTCTGATAATGACCTTTTTTATTGCCATGTTCATCTTAGTCATGCAGTTTCTATGGCGATACGTGGATGATTTGGTAGGGAAAGGGCTGGAGTGGACGGTGCTTGGGGAACTTTTATTTTATGCGTCACTGCAAGTGGTGCCAATGGCTTTGCCATTAGCTATTTTACTGGCAGCATTAATGACTTTCGGAAATCTGGGAGAAAATTATGAGCTCACAGCGCTAAAAGCGGCAGGTGTTTCTCTTTTAAAAATCATGAAACCGATTTCCATTCTGATTGTTGCCATTTCGGGGTTTGCCTATGCTTTTTCAAATAATGTTTTGCCTGTAGCTAATCTAAAATTGGTTTCTATTCTTCATGGTATCAGGGAAACCCGGTTGGAAATGGATATTAAGGAGAGGGTCTTTTACAGAGGTGTAGATGACTTCAGTATTAAGGTTAACGAAAAGGATCGTGAAACCAATATGCTAAGAGATGTGATGATTTATGATCACCGGGACAGGCATGCAAGAAATAGCAATGTAACACTGGCTGATTCAGGGATTTTGCAAATGTCAGCAGATAAGCGTCATCTCGTACTTACATTATACGACGGAATTCGTTACGACGAAAGGGTTACGGCAGAGGGTAATCGCCGTCAGCAGAGACGTGATTCCAGGCTCTTTAGAACCGATGAGTTCCGAAAACAGGTGGCAATTATGCAGGTTCATGGTTTTGATTTTTCACGTACAGATGAAAGCTTGTTTCGACAAAGTGACAGAATGAAAAATATTGCACAACTAACACATGATCTGGATTCTATTCGAGGAGAGCGTGGCGTGTTTGTGGATTTAATTGAAGACAGATCTTCTCTGACTTATTTTAGTCGCATTCACCAAACACATGCCAATAGGCTGGAAATGATAGATACAGCTTCTGTATTAGTAAATGTTGATTCTCTCTTTTTAACGCTTGAAGGATCTCAAAAGCAGATGGTTATTCAGAATGCATTACGAACAGCTCGAGACCTCAAACAATCTATCGATGATCAGATGCGATTTATAGAAAGGGAGGATTTGCGGATTAGGCGTCATGTAATGGAAATACACCGAAAGTTTACGCTTTCGTTCGCATGTTTGATTTTCTTTTTTATTGGAGCTCCATTGGGAGCGATCATTCGAAAAGGAGGTCTTGGTATGCCGGTGGTCATCTCCATCTTCTTTTTTATCGTTTATTATGTTATAGACACCATGGGGGCGAAGTTTGCCCGTGATGGAGTATGGATGGTACATCAGGGTATGTGGCTCTCTTCATTTGTGCTGCTTCCGATTGGTATATTTTTGACTTATAAATCGGCCACTGATTCGGCATTGCTAAATGCCGACGTCTACTACTCAAATTTGCGAAAATTCAGAGAAACGATTGAAAAATATCTGAAAAAGAGAAGAAGAGAGTGATTTCAGAATCACTGGTTTCCGTTTAAAATCTTTAAGTATATTAGCACGTTTTGGTACGTGAGGAGTTAAACATATTTAGCATAGAGGGAATAGAGCGGAGAGACTTGTTGCTGCTCGGTCAAATTCATACCATCAGTGTCTGATTGTTGTTTTATGAATCTTTCAAATTCAACAACTAAATAATCTGTGAAAAATCAAATTGTTTTTTGTGAAAGATAGGTTAAGTGTCATGATGTTAGTTAGATGAGTGTTCTTGTTTGTATGACTCTGGTTTAGATAGAACAGAAGCATCCTCAAGTTGTTTATAGGTCTATAGTCCGAAACTGCTTTAATTTATTAATTTTGTGCTTTTATTTTTATATCCGATTGTTATACCCTCATATTAGTTCGCTTGATGAAATTTAGATTTTTTAGGCTTGAACAGGCTTCGGTCATCCGAAAACTAAAGAATTCAAACCAATGAAATCTTAAGTATAGAATTATTATCGAACTATTGTATATCAGTCGGTTAATTTTATTAAATTGAATATTTAATTTTTGTCTGCTAGAAAAAGCAGATTTTGAAATCAAAATAGTGATCAAATAACATTCGAAATACCTGATATGTCTGAACAGAGTGATATAAAACTGGATAGTATTGAAGAGGCAATAGAAGCCATTAAAAAAGGAGATCTTGTAATAGTTGTCGATGATGAAGATCGTGAGAATGAGGGTGATTTCATCGCGGCAGCGGAGTTGATAACTCCTGAAAAAGTGAACTTTATGGCCAAGCATGGCCGGGGATTAATTTGTGCTCCTATTACTGAGAAAAGATGTGAGGAACTGGAACTGGACTTAATGGTGGGACAAAACACTTCCCTTCATGCCACTCCTTTTACTGTCTCAGTCGACCTTATTGGTGAGGGTTGTACAACCGGGATTTCTGCTTCAGATCGTGCAAAAACGCTTTTGGCGTTGTGTAACCCTGATACGAAACCGGAAGATTTGGGTCGCCCCGGACATATTTTTCCATTGAAGGCCAAGGAACGTGGTGTTTTGCGTCGGGCAGGACACACCGAAGCTTCTGTGGATTTAGCACGTTTGGCCGGATTATATCCTGCCGGTGTGTTGGTGGAAATCATGAATGATGATGGTACCATGGCTCGCTTGCCTGAACTCATTGAAATCGGCAAGAAATTTGGTCTGAAAATTATATCCATTAAAGATTTGATCGCCTACAGATTAAAACAGGATAGCTTGATTACCAAAGGCGTTGAAGTGCATTTGCCAACCATCTACGGAGATTTCAGATTTATTCCTTTCAGACAAAAATCCAACGGGTTGGATCACATGGCTCTGATTAAGGGCAGTTGGAATGCAGATGAGCCTGTTCTTGTCCGGGTTCATAGCAGTTGTGCTACCGGCGATATTTTTGGGTCTCAGCGTTGCGAATGTGGTGAACAACTAAGAAAAGCCATGGAGACCATCGAAAAAGAAGGTCGTGGTGTGATTGTATACATGAATCAGGAGGGCAGAGGAATTGGGCTCATGAGCAAAATTGAGGCTTACAAGTTGCAGGAAGAAGGACTTGATACTGTTGATGCCAACATCGAACTGGGGTTTGAAGCTGATGAGAGAGATTATGGCGTTGGTGCACAGATTCTTAGGGAGCTTGGAGTGTGCAAAATGCGGTTGATGACCAATAACCCGATAAAAAGAATTGGATTAGAAGGATATGGTCTCGAAATAGTAGATAACATCCCCATTGAAGTTGAGCCAAATAAGTTCAATGAATTTTATATGCATACGAAGAAAAAGCGTATGGGGCATAACCTACAGTACTTCAAATATAATGTTAAGTAGATTTTCGAGAAATAGATAGCTATTTCTGAGTTGTCTTTACTATAAAACTTAAGCAACGACTCAATCTGGTAATACCAGATTGAGTCGTTGCTTTTTTAATAACCATGACTCATTTTTTTAATTCTAAAACCTGCTAAATTGATCATTCAGGTACCATTTTGTAAATTAATCTGACCATTTAATAAAAAAAAGTTTTTTTAGAATTATCCTTTTTGTCTTGTTCTTTGTAACTTGGAGCATAATCAATAAATGAAACTCGTTCCGAGGCTTCGGGAGCAACTTGAAAATATATTATAAACACTTGAAATTGGCGTTATGGTTGATTTATCTACATTTTACATGGGGCTGATGTTACCCTCACCAATTGTGGCAGCAAGCAGTGGATTAACCGGAAATATTGAGCAACTAAAGGAGTTGGAGGCTAATGGAGCCGGTGCTGTTGTCCTTAAATCCTTATTTGAAGAGGAGATTGTGGTTGATCTGGAAAGACATATGAACAAATTGCATTCGGAAAACTACCTGTACCCGGAAACAATGGATTTTTATGAGAATACCAATGTTGAAGATACTTTGACAAATTATTTGAAACTGATATTTGAGGCTAAAAAGGAACTATCTGTTCCCGTTATTGCCAGTGTAAATTGTATAACTCCATATAACTGGCCACGTTTTACTCAATATTTCCAGGAAGCAGGTGCCGATGCTGTAGAATTAAATGTTTTCTCTCTTCCGGCTGATTTAAACCAGGAGGGTGCCTTTTACGAGGATACTGCTTTGAAAATTGTTGAAGCGGTTGCTAAAGAGGTGACAATTCCAGTTTCAGTAAAAATCGGTCCATATTATTCAGGATTGGCGAATATGATAAACAAATTGTCGCAGGCAGGAGCGAGAGGTGTTGCATTGTTTAACCGGTTTTATTCGCCGGATTATGATTTGGATTCACTTGAAATTATTCCGGCTCCTGTATATAGCTATCCCAATGAATACATCAATCCACTCAGGTGGATTGCTTTGATATCCGGAAAAATCAGTTGTGACCTGATGGCTACCACCGGCATCCATGACGGAGCATCAGCTGCTAAAATGATTTTGGCAGGTGCTAATGGAGTTCAGGTTGCATCGTCCTTATATAAAAATGGCATTCCTTATCTGAAAGAAATCAATCAGCAACTGTCTGATTGGATGGCAGAGAAGGGGTTTGAGTCTCCTGACCAATTTCGGGGAAAACTTAATCAGAGCAACGTGGAAAATGCAGCCGGTTTGCACCGGGTGCAGTTCATGCGTCATTTTGCCGGAAAGTAACGTGAATTAGTTTGTCAGTATCATTGTGCGACAATTTGTCACAATTCTGACAGGGTTATACTTCATTTGATTGTTTTTAATGTCATATTTGCGCAATCAGTGGCTGTTTTTGTTATGGCACATCCTTTGATTTAACAACAGCGAATTTACATTGTGACAATTTTAAAACATTATAAACAATCATTTAAAATGGGAAAAATAATTGGAATCGACCTGGGAACAACCAACTCTTGTGTTTCTGTAATGGAAGGAAAAGAGGCAGTTGTTATCCCTAATAGTGAAGGAAAAAGAACCACTCCTTCGATCGTGGCATTTGTGGGTAATGGAGAGCGCAAAGTTGGAGATCCGGCGAAAAGACAAGCCATCACAAATCCCGAAAAAACCATCTATTCTATAAAGCGGTTTATGGGAACCATGTACAATGATATTCCCAATGAAGTTACCCGTGTTCCATACAAAGTAGTTAAAGGCGACAACAATACACCCCGTGTGCAGATTGACGATCGTCAATATTCGCCACAGGAAATTTCAGCTATGGTTCTTCAAAAAATGAAGAAAACTGCCGAGGATTATCTTGGTCAGGAAGTGACTGAGGCTGTTATTACCGTTCCTGCATATTTTAACGATGCACAGCGTCAGGCGACCAAAGAGGCCGGAGAAATTGCCGGGCTGAAAGTTCGTCGCATCATCAATGAACCCACTGCCGCTTCGCTTGCATATGGCTTGGATAAGCAGAATAAAGACATGAAAGTGGCAGTATTCGACCTTGGAGGTGGTACTTTCGATATCAGTATTCTTGAGCTTGGCGATGGCGTTTTCGAGGTAAAATCAACCAATGGAGATACTCACTTGGGTGGAGACGACTTTGATGACGTTATTATCAACTGGTTGGCAGAAGAATTTAAGAAAGAGGAAAATATTGATCTTCGTAAAGATCCAATGGCTTTGCAGCGTTTGAAAGATGCCGCTGAAAAAGCTAAAATTGAACTGTCGAGCGGTACCAGCACCGAAATCAACCTGCCATATATTATGCCGGTGGATGGGATTCCAAAGCACCTTGTTAAAACTTTGAGCCGTGCACAATTTGAACAACTGGCTGATGGTTTGATTCAAAGAGCTTTGGTGCCATGTCGTCAGTCTCTTAAGGATGCGGGCATGACTGCTTCAGATGTGGATGAGGTGATTTTGGTAGGAGGATCAACTCGTATCCCCGCCATTCAGAAATTGGTTGAAGATTTCTTTGGAAAAAAGCCATCAAAAGGAGTTAACCCCGATGAGGTGGTTGCTGTTGGAGCGGCCATTCAGGGTGGTGTTTTAACCGGAGAAGTGAAGGATGTACTGTTGCTTGACGTGACTCCGCTTTCACTTGGTATTGAAACCATGGGTGGCGTAATGACCAAATTGATTGAAGCAAACACAACCATCCCGACCAAAAAATCGGAGAGCTTCACAACAGCTGCCGACAATCAACCTTCTGTGGAGATTCATGTTTTGCAGGGCGAGCGACCAATGGCCAAAGACAATAAAACCATCGGAAGATTCCATTTGGACAGTATTCCGCCTGCTCCAAGAGGTGTGCCTCAGATTGAGGTAACCTTTGATATCGATGCCAACGGCATTTTACATGTAAAAGCCAAAGATAAAGGTACAGGAAAAGAACAAAGCATTCGTATTGAAGCATCATCGGGACTTTCTGAAGATGAAATCAAACGAATGAAGGAAGAAGCCGAAGCCAATGCAGAGTCTGATAAGCAAGCAAAAGAGCGCATTGAGAAGCTGAACATGGCTGATAGTTTGATTTTCCAAACCGAGAAGCAGCTTAAAGAATTCGGTGATAAAATTCCTGCTGAGAAAAAAGCACCCATTGAAAGTGCCCTGGAAAAACTTAAGGAGGCTCACAAATCTCAGGATATTGAGGCCATTGATGCTGCTACCAACGAGTTGAACACTGTGTTCCAGGCAGCTTCGCAGGATATGTACAATGCCACTCAGCAAGAAGGTGGGCAGCCTCAGGGAGACGCCGGACAACCTGGTGGACAGCAGGGAGGAGATTCTAAAGGTGACGATGACAGTGTTACCGATGTGGATTTTGAAGAAGTGAAGTAAACGTTTCTTTGCCATATTAAACAAAATCAAAGAGTAAGACAATTATAATGAAAGCCGGGTCGTCCGTATGGACGACCCGGCTTTTTTTTGGTACTATTATTGGAATATATTAATTTGGACACGATTTTTATGCTGAACTATTTTAATTAACGGGATTTATCAAATGGGAAAAATGAGAGTTGTTTTATTGGTGGTTTTGATGGCTGTATTGTCTGGAGTTGTTTATGCTCAGCAGACTTTCAGGGCTTCTGAAGGTCAGGATGCACAGGTTAATTATACCGATGAGAATGGATTGCGACAGGGATTATGGGAACGATCATATCCAAACGGACGATTAATGTATCGTGCAAATTTTGTGGATAATATGCCGGTAGGGGAAATGGTGCGTTTTCATCCCAACGGGAATAAAATGGCTCAGATTATATATGATGAAGATGGCGAGAATGGTGATGGGAAACTTTTTGACCACAATGGAAGGCTTATTGCAGAAGGAAAATATAGGCAAACCAGTAAAGAAGGTGAGTGGGTTTTTTATAATGAACGAGGAACAATCATATCCCGTGAAAGCTACAAAAATGATAAACTTCATGGCGAAGCCATTGCCTATTACCCCAATGGGAATAAAGCTTCGGTAAGAAATTGGGTAAACGGAATTCAGGATGGTCAGGAGGTTGTTTTTTTTCCTAACGGAAATAAACGTCTGGAGGCTAACTATCGTGAGGGAAACCTTCATGGAGCTTATACTGTCTATTACAGAAACGGACGCAGAGAAGTACATGGCATGTATAACCGTGGACGAATGCACGGGCCATGGTTCTTTTTTGACGGACTTGGAAATGAGGATTACCGTCTGAATTTTGAAAACGGTGTATCGAAAGAAGCTGACTTGCTTGATCAGCAACAAGAAGAACGATTCCGGGAGTTTGAACGAAATCGTGGCCGGATAGCTGATCCCGAGGATTACATGGATGATCCCGACGGGTATATGAGAACCTGGTAACAAAATAATATCCTAGTTTTTGTCATGCCACAAGAAAAAGCTATTTCACTATTTGAACTGAATCAGCGACTGCGTGATGTTGTTAAGGAATCCTTTTCAATTGCCGTATGGATAAGGGCAGAAGTGGCCGAGTTGCGCGAAAACCGAAATGGGCACTGCTATCTTGATCTCATAGAGAAGGATGAAGCTTCAGATCAGGTTATTGCCCGAATGAAGGCCATGATCTGGAGTTACAACTACCGGATGATTAAGCCATATTTTGAAACCACAGCAGGCCGGCCATTGAGTCAGGGGATAAAAATAATGGTCAGGGGAGTTGTTGAGTTTCAAGAGTTGTATGGTATAAGTTTTATAATAAGGGATATTGATCCTGCTTATACACTGGGCGATCTGGCCCAGCGACGAAGGGAGGTTCTATTGAAATTGCAGGAGGAGGGAGTGGTTGATATGAATAAGGAATTGTCTCTTCCGCTGGTTCCCCAGCGAATAGCGGTGATTTCGTCTCCAACTGCAGCAGGGTATGGCGACTTTGTTCATCAATTGCGGACCAATTCCAGAGGAATTATTTTTTATCCCAGATTATTTCCCGCTTTAATGCAGGGTGAGCAGGCTTCTGCTTCTATTATTGCTGCATTGGATAAAGTGTTCGAAAACAGTTCTTTGTTTGATGTGGTGGTGATAATTAGAGGCGGGGGGGCTTCTCTTGATCTACTCTGTTTTGACGATTACTGGCTGGCATCGCATATTGCTCAGTTTCCAGTGCCGGTTTTAACCGGCATTGGTCATGAACGAGATACTTCCGTGGCCGACCTGGTGGCTCATACTTACTTAAAAACTCCAACTGCAGTAGCTGAATTTCTGATTTCCGGCACCGAGCAGGTTTTGGAAAAACTGGATGAGTTCTCAGAGACTCTAATGCATAGTGTACGCAGAAACATTAATCAACAAACCAGATTGCTTGATAAGTATTCCTATAATTTTACCCGGGTGGTAAAAGAGTTGCTACAGATAGAGAAACACGGACTCCAAAGAATCACAGAAAAACTCCCGGTACATACAAGTCAGATCATACGTGGGCAGAGAGAAAAAATCAATCAATTCTCTCAATACCTAAGTCGTACCCCTTTAAAAAATCTGGAAACTAACCGAAATGATCTAAATCACTTGCAATCTTTTTTGAGATCACAGGTAAAAGTTCTCCTGAAGCAGGAGTTAGGTAAAATGGAATTTTATGACAAATCCTGCCGGTTAAATGATCCAATATTGATACTAAACCGAGGATTCACCATTAGCAAACACAACGGGAAAGTTGTAAAAGATGTTTCAGCCATTTCTCCGGGAGAAATTCTCGAAACCCGCTTCAGGGATGGTATCGCTGTCAGTGAGGTGATTTCAAAGAGCCAAGAGAAATAGAATAATCAACCACAAGATCTTTACTTTTAAAAATTGGTTTCGTATTTTTGGTTTTATTTATTTTAATGTTGAGTAGCGATTTCTGTCTGACAATGAGCTGCGATCATTGTACGAACTGGGGATATTTAAAAACAACTCCTATGGAATTGTTTATTTAGGTTTTTCTTGCAATATGCATACATCACAACCGTTACCACATGTTGTTATTTTACGTAGTTTCAAATTTTCCTGGCATTTTTATCAGACAGTCGTCAGGTGCTGGTTCGCAATATCTGATTCAAAATGTTATTGGATTTCAATCTAATATGTGGTTTGGCTTTCCCTCCATTGCCATTATTGCATTATTTGTTTTGATTTCAGCGTTGATATTTCTAATGGTTATTTTTCGTCAGAAAAATCACAAGTTAATGGCTCGTAATAAGAAGCTAGAACAGGAGAATGCTGCAAAAGACCGTTTTTTTTCCATCGTTGCACACGATCTGAAAAGTCCTTTTAATTCATTAATTGGATTGTCGGAGATGCTTATGCTTCACTCTGAAAGCATGAATCAGGAGCAGGTAAAAAACTACAGCAAAATGGTGCACCAATCCACCTCTAAGCTCTATTCATTGGTTGATAATTTGTTACAATGGTCGCGCACTCAATTGGGGAAAACTGATTACAGACCCGAAAAAATTGATGTCAGCATTGTATCCTCTAATATTGTTAATCTTCTGAGGATTTCTGCTCAGGAGAAGGATATTGTGATATCTCTAAACATGGACCAGGATTTGATCGGAATTGCGGATGTTAATATTTTTTCTGCTGTAATAAGAAACCTGGTCAGCAATGCTGTGAAGTTTTCAAAAATAGGTGGGACAATATATGTCAACGGAAAAATGCGTCCTGATAAAATGATTGAGGTTGAGGTTGTAGATCGCGGTGTGGGAATGGATGAGATGCAGATTGAAAAAGCTTTCAGAATTGATTCAGGCTCTTCCACAACCGGAACATTTAACGAAAAGGGAACTGGGCTAGGGCTTATACTGTGCAAAGAATTTGTTGAAATTAACAAAGGTTCCATTCTGCTCGAAAGTAAACCAGGGAAAGGTACTTCAGTGAAATTTACACTCCCATCCATCGGGTATAATATGAATTAGAAGTTTTTTGTAACTTTAAAGCTGAATACAAAATCTCAAAATTTTACTATGAGCAAAAAGAAATTGAAATATAGTGAGGCCATTGCTGAAATAGAAGAGGTTCTGGAGCAAATGGAAAATGAGGAGTTAGATGTGGATGATTTATCCGAAAAAGTAAAACGTGTATCAGAATTGATTCGTCTATGCAGGGATAAACTCACCAAAACAGAAGATGAGGTGGTAAAAGTGTTAAACGAGATTGAGGATTAAAAATTATCAGGCCCAAAGATTAATGGAAGCAGGCCTGTTGCGTCATCAATTTTTACAATGTTGTGTTTCCCGATTAGTATAATCGGGAAATTTTGCTTATATCGATGAGAGGTTTCAACAATAACCTGCCTACAGCTGCCGCATGGTGAAATCACCTGATTTGTTATTTCACCATTTTTTAGGGCCACAACAGCCATGGAAGAGACAGGAACATCCGGGAAGTTTGCGCCGGCGTAAAATAGAGCCACTCTTTCGGCACATAAGCCTGAGGGGTATGCAGCATTCTCCTGGTTGTTTCCACAAATTATTTCCCCATTTTTTAGTTTGATGGCGGTGCCCACGTTGAATCCAGAATACGGAGCATATGCTGATGTTGCGCTGATAATTGCCTTCTCTGCTAACTCCCTGTCGCCGGGGGATAATTGATCAACAGATTGGTATTCTGTATAACTTATGGTCATTTTATGGGATTGCATAATTCACCTGTTAGGTTATTGCCTAATGCGTCGTCGTAAATTAAGTCTGTCGCCCGCTTTAGGTTGCTCTCCATCTTGCATCCTGTTAAAATGGTATAGTCGGTTTAATCTGACCCCGTATTGCTGGCTGATTTCATGCATTGTTTCACCTTCTTTTACAATGTGAAATGGATGATCGGGATGTGAGTTTCTTCTTTTATTCTCAATATAAAGAATTCGGTATTTATTGATGTCGGCATTGGCCGGAAGATCGTTATAGCTTGGGATTTCCCAGCTTCTGAGGTTAAAGATCCTTGACAAACTTTCGAAGGTGTCTCCGGGTTCAACCATTACATATCTTACCCCGTTATTATATGCTGTTTGGCGCTTGCCAAACGGATCAATAACCAGTTCTCCGGAAGTGTCTCTTCTCTGTGTTTCCCTGCGTGAGCGACGTGCTGTTTCAGAAATGTCCTGATCTAAAAGATATAGCTGATTCTCTTCTATGATTCTAATTAATAGCCTGGCGTAGTTGGGGTTGGTGGCATAACCGGCTTGTTGCAGACCGTTTGCCCAGCCTTTATAATCGGTAGTGGCCAATTCAAACAATCCAGAGTATCTTGGACGTGTAGTTAAGAAAGTCGTATGGTCTTCAAAAGATTGTCGGGGATTTCTATATTTTCTGAAGCATTCGTTTCTGGCATCGTCATGATGAAAAACTCTCTCTCCTTCCCATCCTGTATGACATTTTATACCAAAATGGTTGTTGGCCTCAACGGCCAGACGGCTATTGCCGCTGGCAGATTCTAAAATGCCTTGAGCCAGTTTGATAGAAGCCGGTATTCCTGAGCGCCTCATGTCCTCAATGGCCCAGTCCTTGTAAGTTTCAATATATTGTTCTCGGGTAATGCGGTTTTGGGCTGTAATCTCCGAAATCTGAAAAAATAGAATCGCAAATAAGAGTAAACCCTGACTCGAAAATTTATTGATCATTGCTTTATAGATGTTTCGTATGGCGTTAATAATGGACAGTTCGTACTTGAATTCTGTTATTTAGTGTACAAACCTTCTGAAAACGTTAATAACACAAATATAATTATTACCTGATAATTTGCAAGCAGTAGTTATTTCAAAACAGTTCCGTTTTGCCAGTTGTTACCTTTAAGAAAATCAACCAATGTCATACGTTTTTTGCCGGCAAGTTGAAGTTCTTTAATTTCCAAATCACCATCAGCTGTGCCAACTAATATATATGTTTTATCATCGGTACGACTTTCTCCGGGTTTTAGATCACTGGAAGGTCTTGGTATGGTTTTGAATATTTTCATGGTGGTGGTTTTGCCATCGGGGGTTTCTATTTCGGTCCAGCTTGCGGGATATGGACTTAGTCCCCGAACTCTGTTGTGCACGGCCATAACTTGCTGATTCCAGTCTATTTTGCAATCCTCTTTAAAAATCTTGGGAGCGGGCTTAAGTTCAACGTCTTTTATTAATTTCTCCTGAGGGATTGGTTTGATGTTGTTTTCAGTAATGGAATTCACGGTTTCTACAACCAGCCGGGCTCCGGTTTCCATTAGCTTATCATGGACTGTGCCGGCATCATCTTCCGGTTCTATGACAACTTTTTGTTGCAGAATAATATTGCCGGTATCAATGTCATGATTCAGAAAAAAAGTGCTGACACCGGTTTCTGTTTCTCCGTTGATCACTGCCCAATTTATGGGAGCAGCACCACGGTATTGAGGCAAAAGTGACGCATGTAGGTTGAAGGTGCCTTTTGGCGGAAGGTTCCAGACTTGTTCGGGTAGCATTCTGAAAGCCACTACCACTTGCAGATCGGGTTTATAACTTTTAAGTTCTTCCAGAAATACGGGGTCTTTTAATTTTTCAGGTTGAAGTATTGGTATGTTTAGTTCCAGAGCAGTTTCTTTTACATGTGAAGGTGTGAGTTTGCGTCCACGTCCTGCCGGTTTGTCCGGAGCTGTAATGACTGCCACTATGTTTGCGCCGGCCTGCGAAAGTGCTTTTAAACTATATGACGCAAACTCAGGTGTGCCCATGAAAACGATACGAAGATTTTCCATTGATCAGTTGTTTGAATGCAAATTTACAATTAAAAAATAAGAGCACGGATTTCTCCGTGCTCCTAAATTATTTCTTTTGTGCCTTATGTGTTAATTTCTAGTAATGCTGGCAATCCACTTCAAAATGCTCACGGTCGTGATCGCATGCAGGACAAACTTTTGGTGCTTTTTGTGATTCATGAACAAAACCGCAGTTTCTGCATTTCCAGCGAACTTTCTCTTCCTTCTCGAAAACCGTTCCGTTTTCAACATTTGCCAACAATGCCAAATATCTTGCTTCATGCTCTTTTTCTACTTTGGCGATGTTTTTGAAAGCATTGGCGATTTTTTGAAACCCTTCTTTTGCAGCTATTTCGGCAAATTCAGGATAGAGGTCAGCCCACTCTTCGTTTTCTCCTTCGGCGGCGGCTTTTAGGTTTTCGGCCGTAGTTCCTACTTTTCCCGCAGGGAAAGTAGCTGTTACTTCAACCATGCCTCCCTCTAAATACTTGAAGAATCGTTTCGCATGCTCCAATTCCTGCTCTGCAGTTTCCATAAAAATGGCTTCAATCTGACGGTATCCCTCTTTGCGAGCCTGCTTGGCAAACATGGTGTAACGGCTGCGGGCTTGCGATTCTCCGGCAAATGCTTTCAGTAGATTTTTTTCAGTTTCAGTTCCTTTCAATGATTTTTCCATCTTATTATTTTCGTTTTTAGTTAAACTTTCGAGACTTCGAAAATAATATGGGAAAAGTTGAGAATGAAACTAAATAGGCTGTTCAGTTGCTTCTGCTTATTAACTCAACTACCAACCCTTAACTTCTTATTAAAACCTCCAGCCCAGAGTTACTGCTAACGTATGAGTGTTGGCTATCATGGAAACAGGCTCCTGAAACTCTTCTTCAATATGTGGAGCATAGTACATCGAATACATGTATTTTTGGTTTCTCATCATGTAGGCAACGTCCACAAACATGTTCTGCATTCTGTAACCAACTCCAAAAGAGTATGTTTGGGTTTTATCACCACTTCTGAAATGGTTCGATTGATAAGGACTTTGATAATTGGCAAATCCTCCACGCAAAGTCACAGTCTCTGTAGGTCGAAATTCTGCTCCAAATCTCAGGTTGTGTGTAGCTCTGAAGGTGTTGTTGATTTGATTATTGAGCTCAGAAACCGCAGCTTTATCCGCTATGCTTGAACTCTTACTTCGATATTGCATGCTTGTGTTATCTGTGTACTCATAATCAACACTTATTAGTCCACGTGTTCCAAATAAATACGATACACTTCCTATTGCTTTAAATGGCGTGCGAAAGTTGTAGGAGTTTTCTGCATAACGGCGTTCATCAAATCTGTCCAGATCATAAAACAGGTAAGTTTCTTCATCGTCACTTAAGTCAATTAAAAACTGGTCAGCAATAATCCTTGTGGTATATTCATTGTCAACGGAAAAGAATGTGGGTGTGTGAAACGCAGCACCAATTCGCAATGCATTAATGGGTTTATAGATGATTCCGGTTTTTAGATTGATTCCGGTGGCTCTTGTGGTTATTCTTTCTCTGAATGTGTAATCGTCAAGACCAAAGAATCCTTCTTCTTCGGTATCCAGCCAAAGTTGTTCTGATTCAAGCCATCGGTATTCATAATACCCTTCAAGCTGTTCAGGGAAATTTGCATAATTATTTCTGCCTCCTGCAACTTCCTCAAAATGATCCATGTTTCTGGTATATGAAAAAACCGGGATTCCTAATGATGCTCCAATATAGAACGTATGGCTGATATTTGCTCCCGCAGCTATATTAAACTCTCCTGAACTTCCGCTTTCTGATAAAATCCGGGTCTGATTTATTCCATCCAGAGGTCCCCATTGCGGAACAGCCAAATCATAACTAGGAAATCCGTTCTCATCATCAACATTAAACCTGTTGTATTCAAATGCATTCAAATAGTTATGCGGATATGATTCATTTGGAAACATGCTCGCTACTTCTGATGCAAAAGGGTTTCTGTCCAATAAAAATGCATCGTACGCAAGTCTTTCATATAAGTTATCCATTCTTCCCATATTGGCATTATGGGTGAACATATCCAATAATGATGAGCCAATGTTTAAACCGTTTATATACGTTTTTCTTGAAAACGTTTTATTTCGGTTATAGCCTATGGCAAAATGTGTGCTTATTATTCCGCTTGTTGCTTCCCTAATTGGCTTATAAGTTCCAACAAACCCAATTTGCTGGAAAGGCATGGTAATTCTGTCGTCATCGGTTTTCAATCCATAGTAATCGGCTTCAGTTCTGTCGAAACGAAATGAGGGAGTGAAGGTGAATTCACTACTTCTATAAACTGCAATACCAGCCGGGTTTATCCCAATGCTGGAGTAATCACCACCTAATGAACCCATGGCATTCCCCAAAGACATGCTTCTGGCCGTTCCGGTGGGCTGGCTTGATGTAAACCGAATGGCATCTTCTGTTGTTTGGCCTGTTACCATTAATGAAGCTGTTAGAAAGGCCAGAGCACCTATATATCTTTTCATCTGCTTATAATTTATTTTTTAATTACCAGATGAAACTCGCCATATAATCATTATCCTGTGTGAGAACTAAAATCAAGGCTAGTTTCATCATAATGAGTTTAATTAATTTATCGGAATTATGATTCTATACTCAGGAGGGGTCGTTGTATTACTTAATTGTTTAATTCTAATATGAACCTAATTCAAATATTACAGAAAGATGTGAAAACAATCTAACCCGTTTCGTTAATTTTTTAACAAATCAATGAGTTTTATTTTCCCTCAGTTTTATCAAAAACTGAGGGAAAATAAATTTGAGGAGAATTTTATCTAAATTTTAACGACGTCCACCTCTGGATGAAGAACTGCTTGAGCTACTACTTCCACCTGAACTTCTACTTGAAGACCCACTGCTGCTTGATGGAGCAACCGATCTTGATGGCGAACTGCTACTAGATGGAGCGACCGATCTAGATGGAGAGCTGCTGCTTGATGGAGCAACCGACCTTGAAGGTGTGCTGCTTCTCGCTGGCGCAACAGATCTGGATGGTGTTGCAGTCCTTGAAGGAGAACTCTGAACACCTGATTGTCTTTGAGGTGTGCTGCTGCTACCTCGTTGGTACGTCGCAGGTGCGCTTTGCCTGGTTGTTGTTCCGGATTGACGGGTTCCGGTATTTTGAATGTCTTGTCTGGTTGGCGCTGATTGCACTGACCTTGTGTTTTGCTGAGTTGTCGTACGTGATGTTTGTTGCACTTGCCGGGTTGTACTACTTGCTCCCTGAACTGTTCCGGTGGTTTGTGCCTGCCTTGTATTATTGGCATTACTCACCCTTGTATACGTCGCCCGGTTGTATGTTGGTCTCGTGTTTCCTTCCGGTTGAGAGTATGTAGGAGTATAGCTTCTACGCACAGCTGTCTCAGAACTTCCGCGAGATGAAGCAGAACTTTCTCTTGTAGATCTAAGTTCCCCGTCACCACTGGTTCCTCTGGCGATCGCTCCGCTTGCGCTTCCTGATACCCGGCTTGATCTTTCACGTGCATCTAAAGTGGATGTTCGTGCCATGCGATCGTCTGAAGAGGTTCTTGGGGCTCTGTCGGTGGTGCTTCTCAGACCTTCGCTTCTACCAACAGATGCCGTTCCACGGCTGTCTCCGCTTAAGCTACCTCTGAATCCTTGATATACAACAGGACGGGTAGTATGTGGTCTGTGATTGTATGGCCTGTGATGAGCATAATATGGGTGGTAATGGTAATGGTAATGTCTGTGGAATCCGCCCCAATAATATGGTCTGTGCCAGTGCCAGTAATGGCCTGCGTACCAAGGGGAGTGCCAGCTATGCCAGCCAAAGCTAGAATAATATGGCGAGCCAAAGTGCCAATTCATGCCCCATCCAAATGGACGACCGTGCCATCCTCCGAAGTAGAAACTGTTATACCATCTGTTATGCCAAGCTGGAACTGCGTATGCATAATGTCCGTCTATATATACATTCCAGTCATAATGATTGAAATATACAATCTCACTGAAAGCTGGAGAGTGATATGGGATACGTACGGCAGGTCCATGAAACCTGATGATGCGTTCTGCATAATTTCGATCCGAGGCAGAGCCTCTAAAACCATCTAACCAATATCCGGTTTCTTCATTAAAATAGAGTAAAGTATCCGTTTCCTGAATGTTTTCATCACTCAGAATGGCAGCATACTCTTCCTGAATTCCTGAAAAGTCACGAAGGTCTTGCTGTTCACGAGATCTTTGGCTTCTTTCGAATTCATTTTGCTGAATGGCCAAATCACGCCTTTCATTTTTTCTATCTTCACCAGTCAATGAGGGTACAGGCGAGAATGCCTGATGCACATTTTCACGACTGGATCCTGGTACAAAATAAATATCATCGTAATAAACTCCAGGTCCTGTCAAATTAGTTGATGCGCAGGATGCAAGAATCATTACGCTTACCAGTGCAGTTGTTAATTTTATAGCTTTCATAATATCTCCTCCTCATTGGTTTGCTACTTTTAATTTAGCAAATACTATACCAAAACATATCTCTTTTTCTTTGATTTGCTTATTTATATAAAATATTTCTAAAATATGTGAAATATTACTCAAATATGGCTGTTTGTTTACAAATATGCAAACAATGAAGGTGTTTTCGTGAGGCAACCGAATTTAAACAGAAGCCATATTTAGGCCCTGTTTTATAACCTGTTTAAATTCTAATTACGGTTTTTATTAAGCCTCTGTAGGTGGCATATAGCGACTGAATAATCGTTATTGGTATTCCTAGCGCATCTAGGGTCCGCAATCGTTTTTATTTTTTTGTTAACAGTGCATATTTTGTGAGATGTATTTTATGTAATTATCAGTAAGCCAGATTTGTATTATTGAAGTTTAAGTTAATGTGCGGAGTTGAATCTTCCTGTTTCCATAAACTATTAATGATTTTTCGCTCTTTTTAAGGCGATAATTCCTATTTTTGTGCCTCAAAATGTGACACACAGATAGAGTTTTAGATTCATTATTTTTGAATTAATCATATTTATGGCAAAAGTATTAACAAGCCGCTCCGAGAGTTATGCACAATGGTACAATGATTTGGTGCTAAAAGCTGATTTGGCTGAAAACTCTTCCGTGCGTGGGTGTATGGTAATAAAGCCTTACGGTTACGCTATTTGGGAGAAGATGCAACGTGTTTTGGATGATATGTTTAAAGAAACCGGACACGTAAATGCTTATTTCCCCCTGTTTATTCCAAAATCATTTTTTAGCAAAGAGGCTGCTCACGTAGATGGCTTCGCCAAAGAGTGTGCTATAGTTACTCATTACAGACTGAAAAATGATCCTGATGGTAAAGGTGTAATCGTTGACCCGGATGCCAAACTTGAAGAAGAGTATATTGTTCGTCCAACATCTGAGACCATAATCTGGAATACTTATAAAAACTGGATTCAATCTTACCGTGATTTACCAATTTTGGTTAATCAATGGGCAAATGTGGTAAGATGGGAAATGCGTACCAGATTGTTTTTGAGAACTGCTGAATTCTTATGGCAGGAAGGACATACTGCCCATTCAACCAAAGAGGAAGCGATAAAAGAAACTGAAACCATGCTTGGTGTTTATGCCAATTTTGCTGAGCAGTGGATGGCAATGCCGGTGGTTCAAGGATATAAAACTGCCAACGAGAGATTTGCCGGTGCATTGGAAACTTTAACCATTGAAGCTTTGATGCAGGATGGAAAGGCTCTTCAGTCAGGTACATCGCACTTTCTTGGTCAAAATTTTGCCAAAGCTTTCGACGTAACTTTCACCAACAAAGAAGGGAAAATTGAGCATGTATGGGCAACTTCATGGGGCGTTTCAACACGACTAATGGGTGCACTAATCATGACCCACTCTGATGATAACGGATTGGTTTTGCCTCCCAAACTAGCACCTACCCAGGTAGTCATTGTGCCGATATACAAAAAAGATGAAGAGTTAAGCAAAATCTCAGAAGTAGCCGAAAAATTGGTGACTGAACTGAAATCACTCGGTATTTCGGTGAAATATGACGATGATGATAAGCGTAAACCCGGTTGGAAATTTGCAGAGTACGAATTAAAAGGTGTACCCGTTCGTTTGGCCATTGGCCCCCGCGATCTTGAAAACGGAACCGTGGAAGTTGCTCGTAGGGATACACTTACCAAAGAGGTTATGCCACTGGAAGGTATCACCGGAAAGATTGAATCTCTATTGAATGATATTCAGGAGAATATCTTCAAAAAAGCACTTGATTATAGAACTGAACACACTACCAAAGTGGACGATTACGAGGAGTTCAAGCAACTTTTGGATGATAAAGGTGGATTTTTCCTCTGTCACTGGGATGGGACTTCCGAAACTGAAGAAAAAATTAAAGCCGAAACAAAAGCTACCATTCGTTGTATCCCATTGGATGCGCCCAATGAAGAGGGTAAGTGTATGGTTAGTGGTAAACCTTCTCCAAAGCGAGTGTTGTTTGCACGATCGTATTAGTCTGTTCGTTTTAATACACAGATACAAAGCTCACAAAGGATAATCAAAATTTTCTTTGTGGGCTTTGTGCTTTCGTGTGGGTTTTTTACTTTGAGTCTCTGCTCTTTTTTAAGCCCCCTGGTCACTTTTTGCAATATTTCCTTAAATTGTAGCACTCAATTAATCATTAAGAACCACTTATGGAGAAGAGAATAGTTGAATTGCTAAGGACACGTGCATCTTTAAAACAAGGTGTATTTGACACCACGCTTGATACATTTAATACACTGAAAGAAGTTCTAAGAGACTTACCATCTCTGTATAATTCTCAAATTGCAGAGCAGGATAGTCGATTATTTCTGGAATATGAGGAAGTTGGCAACTTTGTAGCCAAACTGAAAATTGCAGGTGATGTTTTGGTTTTTTTCATGCATACCAATGCCTTTATGTTCGATCGCGATCATAAAGTTTGGAACAATGCGCATGTCAAGGAAAATGCAGCTCGATGTTATACTGGCGTCATAAATATCTACAATTTTTTATACGACTCTTTCCGATACAGCCGGATGGAGGATTACGGTTACATGGTGGCGAGGGTTTTTGTAAACCGGGAACGTAGTTTTTTTGTTGAAGGCAAACGACAACGATCTATGGGATTGAGCAATTTTGGTAAGTCAAAACTTGATAAAGATAACATCCTCAAGATTGTAGAAACGGCTATGCACTATTCCCTTGAATTTGATTTGCTTGTACCCCCATACGAAAATATGAATGTGATTACCATGGCTCAGATGAACGAAGAAATTTTTCAATCGCGACAACGAACCGGTAAGCGACTAGGTTTCATCTTTAAAAGTGACGATGTACAGCAATAAACATACTGTTAGTTATTTATGAATGTAGTAGATAGATTCCTTGAATATGTATCGATAGATACCCGTTCCGATGATCAATCAGAGGAATGTCCCAGCACTTCGGGTCAGATGTTTTTGGCTCGTCTTTTATATGATGAATTGAAAAGAATCGGGATGCAGGAGGTTGAGGTGGACGATAATGGTTATGTTATGGCCACCTTGCCATCGAATTTCGATGGCAAGGTTCCCGTAATTGGCTTCATCGCGCACATGGATACCAGTCCTGACATGTCGGGAAAAAATGTGAAACCGCAAATAGTAAAAAACTATGATGGCAGAGACATCATTCTTGATAAGAAAAATAATATCATTCTTAAACCAGATGACTTCCCGGAGTTAATAAAATACATCGGTCAAGATATCATTACCACCTGCGGACATACTCTTCTAGGGGCAGACGACAAAGCCGGAATTGCCGAAATTGTATCGGCAATGGAGTTCCTGATTCAAAATCCATCGGTAAAACATGGTAAAATAAGGGTCTGTTTTACACCTGATGAAGAAATTGGACGTGGTGCCAATAAGTTTGATATCAGAAAGTTCGGGGCTGATTTTGCTTATACCATGGATGGAGGTGAAATTGGGGAGTTGGAGTATGAAAATTTTAACGCCGCAGTAGCGCTGATTGAAATTCAGGGAAGGAATGTTCATCCCGGTTATGCATTCAAGAAAATGGTCAATTCCATCGAAATTGCTGGTAGGATTATTTCAACTCTACCTGTTTCAGAGTCCCCGGCACATACAAAAGATTATGATGGGTTTTATCACGTTATATCGGTAAATGGCGAGGTGGAGAAAACTGAAATCGAAATTCTCATCAGAGATTTTGATGAGGAAAATTTTAATTCAAGGAAAAAATATCTGGAAAATCTGGTTTCCAAGATAAATGAAGAGATTTCGATTAAACCGGTTAAATTAAAGATCGAGGATCAATATCAAAACATGCGTAAGCAAATTGAGCCGGTGCTGCATGTGGTGGAATTGGCTAAAAAAGCCATGTTGGAGTCCGGAATTAAGCCAATTATTCGGCCAATAAGAGGCGGTACCGATGGCGCACGACTTTCTTATATGAGATTACCAACCCCCAATATTTTTGCAGGAGGCCACAACTTCCATGGTCGATATGAGTTCATTCCTGTACAGAGTATGCAAAAAGCAGTTGAGGTTATTGTGAAAATTGCTGAATTGGCAATTAATTAATGAAATCATTCTTCAATAGATCGTTAGACTCGAAGTGAAACGAAGTCCCGAAAATCGGGATTAGATAATTAGATGTAGATAAGTTCTTTATTATTAGTTAATTGTGTGATGTGGCAGCAGGCCTGCACACATCTGGTAATCAGGCAAATAAAAAAGTTTAACGAACTATTAATTCTTTATAGATTTTGTTTATGGTTTATCAGGAATAATTAAGCAAAAAAATACTCTTATACTTGGTTGTGTTTGTTTGATTCTATAAGTTTGCAACTGAAAACATGGCAGTTGTTTTCATATTATTGCATTTAGCGAGAATTTACTTATAAATTAACTTTTAAATTGTAATCTATGTCAGTATTAGTAGGAAAAAAAGCTCCTGCCTTTTCTGCAAAAGCAGTGATTAATGGCCACGAAATTGTTGATAACTTTTCTTTGGAACAATATTTTGGAAAGAAGTATGTGGTGTTCTTCTTCTATCCAGCGGATTTTACCTTTGTTTGTCCAACAGAAATTATTGCTTTTCAGGAAAAACTTGAAGAATTTGAGAAACGTAATGTAGCTGTGGTTGGAGTTTCAACCGACTCTGAGTTTTCTCATTGGAAATGGTTGCAAACCGAGAAAAAAGAAGGAGGAATTAGAGGTGTTAAGTTTCCCCTTGTTGCAGACAGCAGCATGACCATCTCTGATAACTATGATGTGTTGGCAGGTGAGTATGATTATAACGATGAAGGCCAACTTGAGTTCAAAGGAACGCCAATGGCATACCGTGGGTTATTCCTAATTGATAAAGAAGGCGTTGTTCGTCACCAGGTTGTAAACGATATGCCGCTTGGGCGAAGTGTTGACGAAACCTTACGTATGATTGATGCATTGCAGTTTTTTGAAGTGAATGGAGAGGTTTGCCCTGCCGACTGGAGAAGTGGTTCTGAGGGATTAAAAGCAACCCAGGAGGGGATTTCAGAATACCTAAGCAAAAATTAACCGTTAGTTTCCTATTTTAATTTTAACAGGGACAGTATTTATATGCTGTCCCTGTTTCGTTTTAAGTTTTATGGCACTATTAGTTTTTTAGCGATGATGCGAGCGAACTAATAGCCTCACGCAAATCATCGCCGGCAGGTAGCTGGAAAACTCTTAAATCAAATTCAGGGATTACGGCTAGAACATGGTCAAATATGTCGGCCTGAATCTCTTCGTATTTTGCCCATGCCTTATCTTTGCAGAATACATAAATTTCCAGCGGGATGCCTTTTTCAGAAGGCTGAAGGTGGCGGATTAGAAATATCATCTCCGTATTCAACTTTGGATGGCGAATAACATAGTTTTCAAGATATTTTCTGAAGACACCCAAATTGGTCATATGTCGCCCATTCACCATAACGGTTTCATCTATGTTATTGGCTTTGTTATATTCGTCAATCTCTCTTTCCCGGTTTTCAATGTATTCTTTCAGATGATGGATTTTTTTGTATTTCTCAAGCATCTCCGGTGTGCAAAACTTTACGCTGCGCATATCCAGATTTACCCATCGTTTGATGCGTCGTCCTCCGGACTCCTCCATGCCACGCCAATTTATAAACGGACTTGATACCAATGCGTAGGTCGGGATGGTGGTGATGGTTCTATCCCAATTCTGAACTTTTACGGTGTTGAGAGTAATTTCAATTACATCTCCATCTGCATTGTGAGCCGGCATTGAAATCCAGTCGCCCACCCGAACCATTTTATTGGCGGAAAGTTGTATCCCGGCCGTCAATCCCAGAATGGAGTCTTTAAAAATCAGCATCAGGACAGCCGCCATGGCGCCCATACCGGCAAAAATTCTTGTAACTTGTACGTCAAATAAATACGATAACAGGATAAAAAAGCAGATTACATAGGAAAGTAAGTGTATCAGCTGCATGTAGCCTCTGATGGGACGTTCATGTGCAAACGAGAGTGTGTTGTAAATATCTTCCAAAGCATTAAGAGCAGCCTGGATGCTCCAAAATAGTACCACAATCATGTATATGATTGAGGTGCTTGTTAAAAAGGATTCAAACTTTGGGAAAATTCCGAAAAGAGATTCTGAAAAGAGATATATTATAACTGCCGGAGCAAGATGCGATAACCTGTGAAAAACTTTTCTGTGAAGAAAAAAGTCATCTTTGTCGGTTTTTGATTTTTGTATGAATTTTACGATGTAAAAAAGGACAACCTTTTTTACGACATAGTAAACAATGCTACTCAGAATTGCCAATAAAGTAAAACGTACACCAAAATCAACCAGCGTAAATGCCTCATCAGGCAAATTCATGTTTTCCATTGTTTGGCGTAGCCATTCTCTCAGCCAGTCAGACTGGCGCACAATATGGGTTATCACAGTTTCTTGCATTAGATTTAAGTTTTTATTGGGTCATAAAACTAGTAAAGAATTCTTATCTTGCCAATAATTAATTTCTTCATTAAAATAATGAGAAGACATAATTTAAATAGGTATTTAGCTTTAGTATTTTTAATCTCCTGTAGTTGTTTAACTAAAGGTTTAGGTAATGAGGAGTTTGATTTTGAAACAACTCTGCGGTTTGATTTCATCCTGGCTGGTGATCATTCCAATCAGAGAGCATATCCGGTTTCGTTTTCACAGCATCCAGGATGGAGTGGCACAGTTAACCAGTTAATTTCACCTTTCGATTTTGGCGAATATCGCTATTTGTTGATCCACCCCGAGTCCGGGGACACTTTATTTCAAAGAGGATTTTCCACATTGTTTGAGGAGTGGAGGACGGTGGAGGAAGCAAAATATTCACGCAGAGCGTTTCAGCAAACTGTTCTCATGCCAATGCCATTGATGAAAATGACTTTGGTTATTGATGGTCGTGAAAGAGATGGCCTTTTCCTTCAATTACTTAAGGAGACGATTGAACCTGGATCTTTATCCATAAAAATAAGCCAACCGACAGAATTCGAAAAAAGAATTTTGCATGGTGATTTAGGAGTTCCGAAAGCCGATTTTTTAATAATGGCAGAAGGTTTCGAGATTGATGAAATGGAGGTTTTTTTTCAGAAAGCAGTGGAATTGACAGAGGCAATTCTGAATGTTGAGCCATTTAAATCGCATCGCGATTTAATGTCTGTTTCAGCGTTGGGAGTTCCTTCAAAGCAATCCGGAGTTAACGATCCACATCAAAATACCTGGAGAAATAGCGCCATGGGTGTAAGTTTTAACAGCCTGGGAATCGATCGATACCTTGTGACAGAATCATTCTGGAAAGTTCATGATTACGCGGCACAAGTTCCACACGACCATCTTATTATTTTAGTTAATGGAAACAAATATGGGGGTGGAGGAATATATAACCATTTTTCCGTAGTTACTTCACACAACAGATTGTCGGCCGAAGTTTTACTTCATGAAATAGGGCATGGTTTTGCGGGACTTGGAGATGAATATTTTGATTCAGACGTTTCGTATACTGATTATATAAATCAGGAGATTGAACCGTGGCAACCCAATCTTACCACATTGATAAATTTTGGTTCTAAATGGGAGTATTTGCTATCCTCTGACACGCCTGTTCCCACACCAATTCGGCCTAAATATCGTAACGTTACCGGGGTTTTTGAAGGTGGAGGATATGTTGCCAAAGGAGTTTTTCGGCCTGCCATTAATTGTAGAATGCGAAGCGTTGACGCTTCCGCATTCTGCGAAGTTTGTCACAAGGTTATTCTTCAAAAATTACTGTTCTATTCTCAGTAGATTGGATAAATTCATAAGATCAGAATAAAGAAGTACTTTTGCGAATCCTAAATTATGATTTAGCAGAAAGTTTGCCGACGGTATTAAGTCGGCTATTACAAATATAAAGTTTACAAACTATGATTTATAAAGCATCAGAGTCGCGTTATGAGAAGATGCAGTACCGCAGGAGTGGTAAAAGTGGAATACTGCTTCCGGTAATTTCTCTGGGATTGTGGCACAATTTCGGTTCAGTGGATCGTATGGAGAATATGCGGGAAATGTTGACATTTGCATTTGATCAGGGAATAACTCATTTTGATTTGGCCAACAATTATGGCCCGGTTCCCGGATCAGCCGAAGAGAATTTTGGTCGTTTTTTGGCTTATGAATTTAAGCACTATCGTGATGAAATGATCATATCTACCAAAGCTGGTTATGGAATGTGGCCGGGTCCATACGGTGAGTGGGGATCAAAAAAATATCTGGTGGCCAGCCTTGATCAAAGCCTTAAACGTATGGGACTCGACTATGTGGACATTTTTTACAGTCACCGTCCCGATCCTGATACACCACTAGAGGAGACCATGGCCGCTTTGGATTTGATTGTTCGCCAGGGCAAAGCGCTGTATGTTGGTATTTCCAACTATACAGCTGAACAAACACAGCGTGCAGAATCTATATTGCACGAGATGGGTACGCCGTGCCTTATACATCAGCCTAGATATAGTATTCTCGACAGATGGGCGGAGGATGGATTACTGAATGTGCTGGATAAACGAGGAGTGGGATGCATAGCCTTTTCACCGCTTGCACAAGGTTTGTTAACCAGCAGATATCTTGATGAAATACCTGCCGATTCCCGGATTGCAAAACCCCACGGGTTTCTACAGAAAGAGGCACTCACGGAAGATCGTCAATCTGCCTTGCGTAAATTAAACGAAATAGCTCAAATGCGGGGGCAAACACTATCACAAATGGCCATTGCCTGGTTATTGCGCGACACCCGCATAACCTCTGTTTTGTTAGGAGCAAGTTCCGTAAATCAATTAAAGGAGAATCTGGAAGCTTTGAGAAATTACTCTTTTTCGGCGGAGGAACTTGAATTAATTGACAAAACCTCCAAACCGGTGATGATGAGGTAGAAACATCAGCATGTTGGAAATTATCTTAGATATTATTTGAAATTAGGTTATGGCAAACATATTATCAGTAGAGGAAGTAACCCATCATTACGGAGACGTTCGGTTATTCAGTAACGTTACATTTGGGTTGGAAGAGGGAGATAAAGCAGCTCTAATTGCCAGAAAC
This sequence comes from Alkalitalea saponilacus, assembly GCF_900168165.1. Taxonomy (GTDB): domain Bacteria; phylum Bacteroidota; class Bacteroidia; order Bacteroidales; family Marinilabiliaceae; genus Natronoflexus; species Natronoflexus saponilacus. Next base: position 80,140 of record NZ_FUYV01000013.1, on the reverse strand, counting down.
GGAACCGGTAAAACTACATTACTAAATATTCTTTGGGGCGATTTAATTCCGGATAGCGGTTCTGTCACCATCAGGAATGGCATAAAAACCGGTTATCTCACGCAGGATCCTGTTTTTGATGAAGCCCATACCGTTTTAGAGGCCATATTTGATAGTGACAATGAGGTTATTCAGTTAGTTCGTCAATATGAAAGAGCCATTGAGAACAACGATGAGGCTGAGATTTCCAGGCTGGTGGCTTTAATGGATGCCAAAGATGCATGGGATTATGAATCGAGGGTGAAACAGATTTTGACAAAGCTGAAAATATCCAGGTTAAATCAGCCGGTGAGAGAGCTGTCGGGTGGGCAGGTGAAACGTATTGCATTGGCGGCTGTTCTGGTTACAGAACCCGATTTTTTAATTCTGGATGAGCCCACCAACCATCTTGATTTGGACATGGTTCAATGGTTGGAAGATTACCTAAGTAGAAACAGAGCCACATTGCTAATGGTAACTCACGACCGCTACTTTCTCGACAGGGTTTGCAATACCATTTTAGAAATTGATAGAGAGCAACTTTTCAGGTACCAGGGGAATTACTCTTATTTTCTGGATAAGCGTAAAGAGCGGATTTTGTTGAAGCAACAGGAGGTAGAAAAAGCCAAAAACCTGTTACGCAAAGAACAGGACTGGATGAACCGAATGCCTCAGGCTCGTGCCACCAAAGCAAAATACCGGATTGATGCTTTTTATGAATTAAAAGATGTTGCCGGTCAAAAGACTGATGAGCAGAGTATGAGGTTAAATATTCCAACTTCGAGATTGGGATCTAAAGTGTTAAACCTTCACGAAGTGGGTAAGTCTTTCAATGGACACGATTTCATAAAGAATTTCTCCTATAAATTTGTCAAGGGAGACCGAATTGGCATCATTGGAAAAAACGGAACCGGTAAAAGTACTTTCTTAAATCTGGTAACTGGTATTTTACAGCCGGACAGTGGACAGGTAGAGTTGGGTGAAACTCTTGTGTTTGGCTATTACAGACAGGAAGGCATTCAACTTGAAGAAGATAAAAAGGTGATTGAGGTCATTTCCGATATAGCAGACATCATACAAACCGATTCCGGTAAAACATTGGACGCAGCTCAGTTCTTGCGTCAGTTTATGTTTCCAAACGAAATGCACCATGTATTGGTAAACAAACTCAGTGGTGGCGAGAAAAAGCGTCTGTATTTGATGACGGTTCTTATGCGTCATCCCAACTTCCTGATTTTGGATGAGCCTACCAACGATTTGGATATTTTCACTTTAACCTTGTTGGAAGAGTATTTAAATGACTTTGGAGGGTGTGTTCTGGTGGTTTCTCACGACCGGTATTTTCTTGATAATGTAGTAGAACAACTGTTTGTGTTTGATGGGAACGGTTTGATAAAGCCGTTTCCGGGAAACTATTCCCGGTATATGGAGCATATTAAGAAGGAAGAGGCTGAAATCAATCGCAAAAGATCTTCCCAATCAGCACCTAAACCACGTGAACAAAAAGAAAAACCCCGAAAATTATCATTTAAGGAGAAGCAGGAGTTTCAGCAATTAGAATTGAAAATTTCTGAACTGGAGGATGAGAAGGCAGATTTGGAGGGGAGATTAAATTCAGGACAGTTGTCGCCCGATGAGTTAATGGAAGCCTCAAATAGAATAGGTAAACTGCTTGAAGAGCTGGATATGGCTGAAATGCGTTGGCTTGAACTGAGTGAAATCAATGATCAGTAGTTAGAGTTGCTCCGGTGCCTTTGCTGAAAAAGTCTTTTACAACCGGGATGTCAGACTTAAGCGCATCTTCTGGCGTGCCTTTGAAAGCTATAACTCCATCATCAAGAAATATAATCTTATCGGCAATGCGCAAAATGCTGGAAACTTCGTGTGTGACCATCACTACAGTGATTCCCAAAAGGTTTCGCAAGTTTAGGATGAGTTGATCCAAAGAAGCGAGTGAAACGGGATCTAGTCCTGCTCCCGGTTCATCACAAAATAGCAACGGAGGATCCATAATGATGGCACGTGCAAGTGCAGCACGTTTCAACATACCGCCACTCAGTTGCGACGGGAAAAGTTGGTAAGCATCGCCCAAATGTACCAGTTCAAGTTTTGTCCTGACAATATTTTCAATTATATCGGGAGGGAGGGAGGTGTGTTGTTCCAATGCTAATGCCACATTTTCTCCAACAGTTAATGAGTTTAACAGAGCTCCATTTTGATAAAAAACTCCAAGCTTCATAAAAAACTCCAACTGTTCTGATTCATTCAGGTCGGCAATGTCTTTGTCAAAAATGCGGATGGTTTTATATGGAACATCATAAAGCCTAAGCATGTGGCGAAAAATAGTGCTTTTCCCGCTTCCGCTGCCTCCAAGAATTACAGCAATCTCCTTTTCGTTTACTGTGAAGGAAACATTTTTCAGCACTTGCCTGTCGTCGAAAGACGCTGTTAACCCCTTAACTTCTATCATTGTGTTGTTCGCCATTCGCTAAGTTTCGTAGTTCGTTAACCTTTATTTTATGCCTGATTTACATGTGGATGAAAGTTGTTTAAAATTAGGAATATAATTAATTCGTAAATCTGAAATTCTTATAGTCTAACGATCTCTTTTCTTCTGTTATCTGTAAAAAATCAACCCCATGATTAAGTCAGCCACAATTACTAATGAAATAGCAGCCACCACCGATTTGGTTGTGGATTTCCCAACTCCTTCAGCTCCTTTTTCAACGCGCAAACCGAAATAGCAGCCGGTAATTACTATCAGATTGATATAAACGACGCTTTTAATTATGCTTGTGATGATGTCTTTTTGATATAAAACACCACTCATGCGGTTTATAAATATTTCCGGAGTGATATCAAGATAAATGTATGAGGCCAAAGCACCGCCTGCAATTCCTGCCACGTTAGCAAGTATGGTTAAAAAAGGCATGGTAATAATGCCTCCGTATATTTTAGGAATGACTACATATCGCAAGGGGTTTAAACCCATGGTTTTCAGCGCATCTATTTCGGATGTAACTTTCATGGTGGCAATTTCGGCAGCAATGGCTGACCCGCTGCGACCGGCCACAAGTATGGCGGTTATCAGCGGCCCCATTTGAGCCATCATGGATATCACAATTAAATCAACGATAAATATGTTGGCTCCGTAGTTTCTCAGCTGAGTTGCCGATTGCACAGAAATGACCATGCCGATGATGAACGTTAGAACCACCACAATAGGAACAGCATTTACCCCAATATTGACAGCCTGATTTACGAATTCACCTTTGCGACGTTGTTTTCTGTTAAATATGTCAGAAATAGTCCAGTATGAGATGTCCGCAATTAAATATAAAAATGATAATGCATGCTCTTTAAAAACTTTGTAAAGCAGATCCCCAACTTTTAATAGAAAACCATATTCTTGTTCGCTTTTATGTTTTTCAAAAGCAGGTGGTTTAAAAAGTTCTAGCTTCTCCTTAATGGTCTCACTTTCTCCGGTGAATGATGTTGTTATGCCTTTTTTGTTGAGAATGCTCACCGTATTATATATGGCTGCAACGCCTGCACTGTCAATTGATTTAAGTTGATTAAAATCGATGGTTAGATTCCTCTCTTTAATATTTGGCAGGAACTTGCGAAGCCTGTTAGAGTAGTCACCAGCATTTGAAAAACCCAGGTGGTTTTTCAAATAAAGCACTCCTCCCAGGTAGCTATAATTATTGTAATCAAAAACTTTTAAAGGCTTCATTATATATTAAATTAAATCCCTTTCCACCTTATACCCTTCACCCTTTTACCTTTCCCCCCTCCAACCCTTTTTATCTTCCATCTTTAAAATGATCTTTAATTTGGTTTGAGAATAGTGAAAGCTCTTCAAACATGAACTCACTGATTGTTTCGGCCAATAGGTTCAGGTTTCGTTTTTCAAGTTCTCTTTTTCGCACAGCACTGTGCGAAAGAATTACCTTATCTGCTCGTATGTCTAACAAGGCCAGTTCGATATTGAGGTGTGCATAAAAAGTTCGGCCATCCTGTATCACTTCAAGGTTATTAATGTTGGTTTGTATTTGATATGTTGGAATAACCTGCCAAAATCTTGTAGCAACCCTTTTAAAGATGTTGCTGTCAGAAAAATAGTCTATTATCATGTGAGTAACTGCTTCGGATGGTCGAACGGCCCATTCATGATTCTCAAAATAGCGAATTTGGTGGGATTGGTTCCTCAGTGCAATATCTCGTATGGCATAGGCTGGTGAAATCCTTATTTCCGCAATTTCACACCAGGCGTCAATCAACGGTACAGAGTCCGAAATGATTTCAGCGCGATGTGTTTGTGTCAATTCTATCAGGTAGTAGTTTTTTACGACTGTTTTTTTACTTCCACATGCCGATAGAAATAAGAAAATCATTAGTAATATGAATAAATTTGACTTCATATGAGTTGTTGCTTAGATTAATTTCTTTTGATGATGAATTAAAGCATAGATAATCAATCTCTTAAAAGATCATCCGGTGAATCTTTGGTTCGTGATCCGCGAATGAGTAGCGAAGGATCGCGGTTTATCTTTCTGGATGCTTCGTCAAGGTTTCTTAAAGTTGATTTTAATAATGACTGGGACTCTACAAGATATTGACTTCCCTTGTTGATGTCATCATCTACTTTGATGAGAAGTTGTTGAGTATGTTGAGCCAGAATCGCTAAATCTTCAATCAGTTGTTTTATGTTAGATTCATTAATCGCATGTGTTATTTCCCGCAGGTTTCCTATTATTTCGCTTATGGAATCACCAGTTGCGTATGTATTGATCTGTTCAACGGTTTTCTGAATGAGATTTGTAGAAGCTATCAGATTTTCTGTAACCTGATTGGCCGCATCAACGGTTGATCGGATGTTGGCTCTGTTTTCTCTGATGATGGTATCGAGCGAGAGGATGGTTCGGTCGGTATTGTTCGCCAATCGTGTGTAATCATCAACCATGCCCGTTATTTTATCGATGTTTTGTTGACTGGTGAGCCTCAATAGATTGTTGAGAACTTGTTCCGCTTTTTCTGCAATGACTTCTGCTTTCCCGGTTATTTCGTCAGCCAGTGAGGTTCCGGGCTCAATAAATCCACCCGGTTTTAAAAAAGCAGATTCATTGGTGCCTCCACGGATTTCTATCGATTTCAGTCCGGTAATCCCCATGGTTACGATATCTGCCTTTGAGTCTTCTTTAACAGGTGTTCCCGGTTTTAGAGAGAGTTCAACTATGATACTGGTAATGTCTACGGGGTTGATTTGTATGTCGGAAATTGAACCAACACGAATTCCCAGATATCGAACCGGACTGCCAACCTCCATTCCACTGACAGAAATATCCTGAAATGAGATGAAATAGGTGTCTTTCCTTTCAAGTAATTGACGGGCAGTGAAAAACACCATTAGGAAAATGATTATGGCAGCGCCGGTTGCAATGAAAATCCCCAGCCGTATTTTTTGAGCACGATTCTTCATCCCTTTATGTTTTATGAATCTATCGATGTGTTAAATTACATATTTTAATTAAGATCTACAATACAATTGGCTTAAGAGCCAAATGTAAAAGGTAAGGCTATAATATATAGTTGATATATAGATTGTTTTGTTGAAAAAAAGATTTAAAAAGATGCGCCCAATGTTAAAATTTATTAAGTTTGTATGTTAATTAATTCATTACCCTACCATGAATTTCATTAGAATTATCCTTATTTGTTCATTTTTTTTCCAACTTAGCAATATCAGCGATATTGCTGCCAAAATGCCCCCGGATACAATCCGGATTGCTGCGTATAGTAATTATCCGTTCGTTTTTGTAAGTGATTCAGGTTTGGCAATGGGATTGTATATTGACATTGTTGAACATGTTGCTGAAAGAAACAATTGGGAGCTGGAATATGTTTCCACTACTGTCCATGAAGCATTGGGAATGCTAAAGAACGGAAGTATTGACCTCATTCCTGCCATTGGTTATTCAGAACTCAGAGATTCGTTGTTTTATCTTAATAATGAATTGATTTTTCTTAATTGGGGTGCGGTATATACATCCAGGGGCCAAAACATTCAATCGGTTGTTGATTTGGAAGGAAAAGTAATAGGCATGAAGTATGCCGATATGCATGCTATTGAATTTCAGCAAATGATCAAAGATTTTCGTGTTGGCTGTCGACTCAGATGGTATGCTTCTTATGATGATATGAAACATGCTTTGTCAGTTGGTCATATTGATGCTGCTTTGTTTAACCGCGCATATGGAGAAAGAAACAAGTATTTATTGCGAATGGATTCAACTCCCATCATCCTGAATCCTGTAGAGATGAAGTTTGCCGGAAACCATTCTGGTCAGCACCTGCTTGCAGCAATAGATGATCAGATTCGATTGTTAAAAACCAATAAGACATCCGAATTTCAGGTATTACTGGATCAATGGACAACTCCGGGTCTTGACTTTTCAGTTTTTCGGAAATGGATATATATTTTCATCGTATTTATTTTGGTGATTTTAGTTTCGTTTCTGATTTTATTGACTGTGTTTTTAAAATCCCGATTTGAAGAGAAGTCTGCTCTGCTTGAGAAAGAAAGAGCTTCGCGGCAAGACATTGAACGACGTATGGAAATTTCAGAGAAGGAAAAGTCAATGATTTTAAACAGTGTGAGTGATCTGGTGCTCTTTTTATCTCCCGAAAACCAGGTTTTATGGGCCAATAATCATTTCTTTAAAACTTTTAATAAGCGCGTGGAGGATGTAAAAGGCAAAGCTTTTAATGAGATAGTACCCATAGATGCTTCACAATTTGCTCATGAACCTTCTGAGGAGGGAAGATTGAAAACAAGATATCATGAATATTTCTTGCCCGATGACCACAGAGTGTTTAAAGCAACAGTAAACCCTGTGTTTAATGAAAATGAGCAATTTGAAGGCTATGTGAAAACACTAACCGATGTCACTCTTCAAAAGCATATTGAAAATGAGCTGCTAAAAGCAAAAGAGGATGCTGAAGAGTCTGATAAACTTAAAAGTGCTTTTTTGGCCAATATGAGCCATGAAATTAGAACCCCAATGAATGCCATTATTGGATTTACAGAATTGCTTGAATTAGATGATTCATCAAACGACGAGAAGAAGGAGTATCTTAAAATAATTCGTTCTAATGGCCATCATCTGATGATGCTGATTTCTGATATTCTGGTTTTTTCTCAAATTGAGACAGGGCAATTGCAAATAGTCCGCAGTGCTATTGATATAAATTCACTTCTCAATGAGATTTACAGCCAGTTCTATGAGGAACTACGACGCAATGATAAACAAATAGAATTTAAGCTTGAAGCTGAAATATTCAACAACGGGGAAATATTCACAGACCCAATTCGATTACGGCAAATTTTGTATAATCTCATTAATAATGCCATAAAGTTTACCTCAAAGGGATTTATTGTTTTAGGATGCAGAGCCGGAAAAGAAAACTTTATGTTTTATGTAAAAGATACTGGTACAGGTATTCCAAAATCAAAACAACAGGTTGTTTTTAAGAGATTTGAACAGATACATGGCAGTAATGGTAAGAAGTATACCGGTACCGGCTTGGGCTTAGCTATTTGTAGAGAATTGGTTTATCTTATGGGCGGTCGAATCTGGCTGAAATCAAGGGAAGGGGAAGGCAGTACTTTCTATTTTGAGCTGCCGGGATAAAAAGTGTGAGAATTATCACTTTTTTTTGAAATGATTTGTACCGTGAAAATTTTATACTTAATTTTGTGCTGTTAATGTAACAGGATTTTATTATCATGAAGCGATACACTTCCTATTTTTATTATTTCTTTTTCTTCTTTTTTTGGTTCTGTGGCCAAAAGAGGTGGGTTTTGTGTTTCCCTGAACAAGAAATGAAATAGGAATCCAGGATATTTAAATCCCGCCTCTTTAAAAAGAAGGCGGGATTTTTTGTTTAGTGAAGGTTTAAACTCGAATTTATAAAGTGAAAATGCCTGGTTAGGCATATTCAAAATAAAAATTAAAATGGAAAAGTATAAAGTGGCCATTCAGGGATGGCAGGGAGCAAACCATGATATTGCGGCCAGGGCTTATTTCAATGGGGGAGAGGTTGAAATAGAACCATGTTTGACCTTTTATGAATTATTTGATAAAGTGGGGAATGATCAAAACGGATTGCTCGGAATGGTTGCCATTGAGAATACACTGGTTGGAAGTTTGCTGTCGAACTACACTTTACTGAAGAATTCCGGTCTCTCTGTACTTGGTGAGCACAAGCTTAGAATTCGACATCAGTTGATGGCGCTTCCGGGGCAAACCATAGCCGACATCAAGGAGGTTCACTCGCATCCCATGGCCTTGGCTCAGTGTGAGCAGTTTTTCAGGGAGTATCCCCACATACGGCTTATTGAATCAGAGGATACAGCTTTAAGTGCAAAGCTTATTCAAGAAGGAAAAATTAAGGGTGTTGCGGCCATTGCTTCTTCTCTTGCTGCTAAACTATATAACCTGGAAATCATTGCAAAGGATATTGAAACCAATAAGCATAATTATACCCGGTTTTTAGTGGTAGGCAAACCTAATCAGTCTGAATTCAGCAAAATGCTGGAGCAAAACCTGATTAATAAGTCGTCAATTGTATTTTCGGTGCCTCACGAGGAAGGAAGTTTGTCAAAGGTGCTAACCATCCTGGCTTTTTATAGAATTAATCTCTCCAAAATCCAGTCCTTGCCAATTGTAGGGCAAGAGTGGCAATATCTTATGTACATTGATATCGATTTTAATGATTATCAACGTTATTTACAATCACTGGATGCCATACGTCCTCTCTGTGAGCAGCTGAGTGTGTTAGGTGAGTATCGCGCCGCAGACACTCTTTATGTTACCAATGGAGATGCAGTGGTGAAAAAAGCAGATGTCGAAAATTAACCAGATAACAAATATTTTACAGAATGATTGAACCAGCAAAACGGATTGGAACCGTACAAGAATATTACTTTTCTATTAAACTGAAGCAGATAGAGCAAATGCGGCAGTCAGGAATCGATGTGATCAATCTTGGAATTGGAAACCCGGATCAGGCACCTGCGGACTCAGTTCTCGATAAGTTGCATGAATCTGCGCAGGTACCCGGCAATCATGGTTATCAGAGTTATGTTGGAATTCCGGCTCTGCGGAATGGCTTCTCAGAATTATATAAAAAGTATTATAACGTTGATCTGGATGCCAACACCGAAATCTTGCCCATGATGGGCTCCAAGGAAGCCATCATGCATATTTCAATGGCGTTCTTAAATCCCGGAGATGGTGTTTTGCTACCCAATCCGGGGTATCCAACTTATTCGGCTGTTGCTAATCTGGTAGGAGCAGAAACTCATTTTTATGATCTGAAAGATGAAAATGGATGGCAACCTGATTTGGCTGAACTGGAAAAACAGGATCTCTCAGGGGTGAAACTCATGTGGGTGAATTATCCCAATATGCCCACGGGAACTGCGGCAAATCCGGATGTCATGAAAGCTTTAATTGATTTTGGGAAACGCCATAACATTGTTATTTGTAATGATAATCCATACAGCTTTATCCTAAATTCAAAACCTTCAAGTATCCTTTCTGTTGAAGGAGCAAAGGATATTGCCATAGAGCTAAACTCGCTTAGTAAGTCTCACAATATGGCCGGATGGCGCATCGGGATGGTGGCAACCAATTCTCAGTTCATTAATTACATTCTGAGAGTTAAAAGCAACATGGATTCCGGTATGTTTCGTCCTTTACAGGAGGCAGCTTCAATTGCTTTGTCGCTTGGTGATGATTGGTATCAAAAAGTGAACAGTGTATATGAAAAACGCAGGTCTCTGGTTTGGGAAATCATGGATACACTTGGATGCAGCTACGATAAAAACCAAGTGGGAATGTTTATTTGGGCTAAAGTCCCTTCAACTGTTGAAAATGGGCAGGCTGTTAGCGATGAGGTTTTGGAGAAAGCTCACGTATTTATTACTCCGGGATTTATTTTTGGTAGTAATGGAGAACAATACATCAGAATATCATTGTGTACACCTGAAGACAAATTGAAAGAAGCAATTAATCGAATTAAGAATATACAAATTTAATAAGCCATGTCAAAACTTAATATTGAAACAATTAAATTTCCGGGATTGGAGTTAAAACGTCCGGTTATTATTTCCGGCCCTTGTAGTGCCGAAACCGAAGAGCAGGTGTTGACTACCGCTAAAGAACTTGCTGCTATTGGAGTTAAAATTTTTCGCGCAGGTATATGGAAGCCACGCACCCGCCCCGGAGCTTTTGAGGGGGTAGGGTCTCTTGGATTGCCCTGGTTAAAGCGTGTAAAGGAAGAAACCGGAATGTTTATTGGTGTTGAGGTTGCTACATCGCATCACGTATACGAAGCATTGAAATTTGGGGTTGACATGGTTTGGGTTGGGGCCCGTACGTCGGCAAACCCATTTGCAGTGCAGGAAGTTGCTGATGCATTAAAGGGCGTAAATATTCCCGTTTTTGTAAAAAATCCGGTTAACCCCGATTTGGATCTCTGGATTGGCGCACTAGAACGAATTAACGGAGCCGGAATTACTCAATTGGGAGCCATCCATCGTGGGTTCAGTACCTATGATAAATCTGAATTCCGCAACCATCCTCAGTGGCAAATTCCTATTGAATTGCATCGTCGAATTCCTGAATTACCAATTATTACTGATCCAAGTCATATCGGAGGTACACGCGATCTTATTGCTGATATTTCTCAGGAAGCCATGGACCTTAACTTTGACGGGCTGATTATTGAAGCACATACTTGTCCTGAAAAAGCCTGGAGCGACGCTTCACAACAAGTTACTCCCGCTCGCCTTAAAGAAATACTGGACAATCTTGTTTTGCGTCGCCCTAAAATTGGAGATACTCCACGTAACGCACTGGATGAACTGAGGAAAAAAATTGACGAACTGGATAATCAGTTATTGGATGTACTGAATGAACGTATGAAAATATCTGAAGCCATTGGTCAATATAAATACGAGAATAATATTACCATTCTTCAGACTCGCCGATACGATGAGATTATGAAGGATAGGGTCGGAAGAGCAGCCAGTCGTGGTCTGGATGCTGAGTTTGCCACAAAAATATTTGAATCCATTCACGAGGAGTCCATCTCTTGTCAGAGTGCCATCATGAATCGTGAGTTAAAACGTAAAGAAGGTAAATAGATGAAGATATGTGTGCTTGGTGCCGGCAAAATGGGCACATGGTTGACCGATGCGTTGTGCCTTCAACATGAAGTAGCAATTTATGATGTTGATAAAGAACGTCTGAGGTATGTTTTCAACACTCAGAGATTAACAACTTTGGAGGAGATTCGGGAGTTTGCTCCCGAATTGCTCATCAACAGCGTGAATTTGAAATATACCATCAAGGCTTTTGAAGAGGTGCTTCCTTATTTACCTGATGGTTGCATTTTAAGTGATATTGCATCGGTGAAAACGGGGTTTCAGGAGTTTTACAAACAAACCGGTCGCCGGTTTGTCTCTACTCACCCTATGTTTGGGCCAACTTTTGCTAATTTAAAGGATCTAAGTGCTCATCATGCCATTATCATTACAGAATCAGACCATATGGGCAAGGCCTTCTTTAAGGATTTCTTTGGCTCATTGGGGTTAAACATCCATCAATATTCATTTGATGAACACGATGAAACCATTGCCTATTCGCTTTCAATTCCATTTTCATCAACACTGGTTTTTGCCGCCTGCATGAAAAAGCAGGATGCTCCCGGAACTACGTTCCGTAAGCACATGGATATTGCAAAAGGTTTGTTGTCGGAAGATGATTATCTGTTAACCGAAATCCTTTTTAACCCATACACCATTGGTCAGGTAGAGCAAATCAGAAAGGAACTCAAAGAGTTGCTTGAGCTCATTGGAAAGCGGGACTCGGATGGTATGCAAAAATTTCTCGGTAAAGTTCGAAAGAATTTGGAGTAATTATTTGACGCATAACGAAAATCAAAAAGCGCATGGATTTTTTGATCCATGCGCTTTTTGATTATTTTATTAGATTCTTAATAATTGAAGTTTATCCGGTTCGTGGTGGTTTTTCAAAAGGTTAATCTTTTTGAACAACAACAGCCCATTGTCCTGAGCCTGGTGTCTGTAAGCTGATGTTTCCTCCCCCTTCCACATATTGAGGTTCCAACCATGAGGCGGTTTTAATATTGAGCCAACGAAGTTGCAATTTCCCGTGAATATCTGAAACATTCAGAGTTACAGTCCCCTCATCAGGAAAGTATACTGCGTATTGTTTTTTCTTATTGTTAAGGGCGTAAGCTTCGTTACTTGCCCGTTCAGACAACAGGTTGTTTGCCGGTTTTGAAGAGAAAACATCAAAAATATCCGCAAACATCCGTCCACTTCTTATGGTTGTTTGTGCTACAGGCCCTAAACCTAAGCCCCATTCAGTTGAAATTTCATGAGCTCCCGCATCGTCCCGGTAAGCCGGCCGATGAAATCTGGCACTGGCGCCACCTGCAAAAATTATACGGAAGAAACGGGCTACAGATTCTTCATTGCCATGTCTGTTGTAGATTTTTACATTATTGACAGGGCGAGGGAATTCAGCGATATAATCTCTAACAAAGATCATTTGATCATAATGATGTTGATCTGTCATCCAGTTGTTTTGAGAAACATCAAGATAATTGAATCGCTCCGCATTATCATAGGTATGATAGTGATCTGAAGCAGTAAGATCAGCATTTCTACGCATATCGGTAACATACAAGGTTCGTCCTGCCTCTTCCCCTTTCTTATGAATATAATCAGCCCAATAGTCACCAAAGGCTAACTCCTCGCCGGTTTCATTTTGTATGCTGTAAATCACATTTGGAAATCTAAGTGAAATGGAAAGCAATTTATCCACAAAGGCCTTCTGGTAGCCTAATACAAGCTGATTATTGTGGAGTGCGGGTACGGTGTAATAAAAAGTGTGATCGCTTGGAGACCCTGCGGGTGCATAATTTGCCTCAGTTGGCAATCCAGATTCAGTTGCAGTGTAGTTAATATTGTTGGCAGGATTATAAGGGTGTAACGACCAGCCTCCCTGCGCTTCATGATCTTCAAACAGATCCCAGGGATCAAAAACCTCAATTTGGACAATGATGTCCCGTTCGTACGTCATTTTTAGGAAATTTTCAAAGCGCTGCCAATACTCATCGTTAAACTGGTCCAGGTCAAATTCCCCATCTGATTTAACATAGGCAAAAACATTATCTGTATTGCGATGACTCATTGTATTGCGAACGTAATTTCCACCATTTTCAAGGAGCAAATTCAGATGCCTTTCAAGTCCGTTTGGGTGATTGAAAAGGTTATCCTGCCATGTTCCGCCCAGTAATAATACAGGATTTCCTTTGTATTGCCAATAATACGTATTGTTTTCATATGGGCGAATGTCATAATTGGAGGGAAAATTTTCATGGGATCCACCTGCAGATTTACAGGATACAGCAATCATGATAATGGTCAGCAGAACCACCATCCCGGCTTTTAAATCGATTTTAACCATAGTTATCTACTTTTTTGAGTGAAGTAATTTATTTTAAATGTAAATTTAGCATCGAAATAGCATTTAAACTAGTCTGATTTTGGTGAAAATATGTCGAATTCCGAGAAGTTGTATACGTTTGATGAAACACGAAAAGAATTTAAACCATACGGTTTAACCTGCGAAGCGTGGATGCCAGCTATGATGAGAAAAGCCGACAGACACAACGAAATAGAAATTAATTTTTTTACAAAAGGAAGTCTGACATACCACTTTAAGGGTGCTAAAATAACCATTCCGGAAAAAAGCTTTTCTTTGTTCTAGGGTCTTGTGCCACATCAAATTGTAGATTATTCCGGTTCAGATCCGTATTATGTATGTACCGTACCTTTGACAATTTTCTTAGATTGGAAACTACCAACTTCATTTATCGACAGATTACTTAAAGGCGAAATTATAATTGAAAAATCGGGAGATTATTCAAAATATGATGAATTTCTATTTAAAAGCTGGTTAAGAGATCTGTCTGAGGATATTAACCCGGAAGCCACGCTATACGAAATGCGAGCCAGGTTGTTAAGATTAGCTTCCCGGGTATCGTCGGATAAACAAAGTGAACGCATACAAATTCAGCCCGGTGAAATCAGTAAAGTTGAAGAAATTGCCTTGTTTATTGCTCAAAACTACATGAATCCTCTTAAATCTGCTGACATTGGAAAGAAAATAGGTTTGCATCCGGATTACGCCAATGTTTTATTTAAAAAAGCCTTTGATACAACCATTAATGACTATGTTATTCAGGAAAGAATAATGCATGCACAACGAAAATTAATTACAACGCATAAGAAAATCGCCGACATTGCGTTCGAATGTGGATTTAGTTCCATTAACCGCTTTAACGCAGCTTTTCGGAAAATCAATAAATGCACTCCGCGGGATTTCAAAAAGGAATATCAATAACAATACAATGACTCCCCGATTCTTGAAAAAGGGTCTTTGAACATGATGTTGATTTGCTTAATTAGAAGTTTAGGGTTTGTTTGATAGGGGAGTACTTATTTCATGGAATATCATTCATGTTTATATTATGCTGCAGATAACTGCTTCAATGAATCCATAATATTGTTGAAGGTTCATTTCTGAGTAACTTCTATACCTTTCAGACGACTAGGATATTTTCATACAAAAATAAGAAGGAGGAAAACTTATTTGTTTTCCTCCTTCTTAAAAGTAAAATAGTTGATTCTAAAGAATTGCTTAAAGAATGTCATTTAGAACTTTCAATGCTTTTTCGTAATCAGGTTCTTGTGTTACCTCAGGAACATATTCTACGTATCTTATTTTATCTTCTTTATCAATGATGACAGTTCCTCTGGAAAGCAGCCTCAATTCCTCAATTACAAAGCCGTATTTAAGGCCAAAATCCAGGCTTTTGTGATCAGATAGAGTCACAATGCTGTTTAATCCTTCGGCTGCACAAAATCTGCTTTGCGCAAATGGCAGATCCACCGAAATTGAAAGCACTGCTACATCCTTTAACTTGTCTGCCTCCTGGTTAAATCTTCTGTTCTGAGCCTGACAAATTCCTGTATCAATTGAGGGGTAAACCGCTATGACTTTCACTTTTCCCTTGAAGCTTTCCAATGAAACAGGCTCCAGACCTGATGAGAGCACTGTAAAGTCAGGCGCTTTTTCACCTTGGCTCACCTCTTTGCCAACTAGGGTAACCGGGTTCCCTTTAAAGGTCACTTTTGTTTTATTCTTTTCCATATTTAAAATATTAGGGTGTTTCTTATAGCATGTAAACAGATGTACTGTCAATTTGTTTGGATTTATTTGAAATACATTCGGAAAACAAGTTATTCTGTGAATGGTCATATATGATTCTAGTTCATGTCTGGTGTGTTTGGAGTTTTTTTTGGGGGGTGGGGTGATAAAATATTAACATTTGGTTGATTTGGGGTTAAAATTAATTCATGTTATAGGAAATTTACCAAAATTCTGTTGGTAAGCCCTAAAATAAAGGGAGGATGGGTTAAAGATTGGTAAGAAAATATAAATCGGTAATCAAATGCTTGATACCTGTGTTATAATATCATTAGATTTGCACATATAATTACTATTTGTTATTCGATTTGTATTATTAATTTTAAATTGAAAATCATGAAGAGATTATTTAGATTGAAAAGTTTGTTGCTGGTAGCAACATTTTTCGCAGTAACCTTGGCTGCGTCAGCCGAAAGCAGAATTTCTGTCACTCCTTACCCAAGATCTAGTTTTGCATTAGTTTCTGCAATTCCATCAGATGCAGGGTTTTACTCGGTAGTAATTCAAGATCGTTCTGGCAATGTGGTTTTTGTAAGCAATCGTTTTGAGAGCGGAGACAGTTTCTCTCGCCTGTTTGACTTCTCAAAGCTTGCCGATGGTGACTACAGAGCACGCCTAAGAAACCGCAACGGGATAGATTCTGAGACTATGTTTAGTTTAAGAGCAGGTCGTCTGGTAGAAAATGCGCCAACTGCTGTTAGAGATTCTGAATCTTTAGCTAAAATATGGACTGCTTCCGACTATCTGTTTGTTAGTCATTTAAACAAAGAGATGAAGCCTACGGCAATCAGATTAGCTGATTCCAAAGGGAATATCATTTATTCCGGTGAATTGCCATCAGAGTTGACTTATTCAGGCAGATACAACATTTCAGCACTGCCCGTTGGAGACTATTCAGTAAGTTTAATTTCAGGTAATACGGTTTATAACTATGGATTCAGAAAGTGATCAGATTATTTATCATCAGCTATTTAGAAAAGTGTGTCTTTAATTTATAAGGATACACTTTTTTTATGCATGCATGGCGTCTTCTATGATTTCTGTAAAAACCTCCTTTATATCCAATTTTGCTGCTTCAATTTGCTGTGGAATAAAGCTGGTAGGCGTCATTCCCGGTGTGGTATTTACTTCCAATAAATAGTGTTTTTCGGCTTCAATGATGTAATCAATTCTAACAATTCCTTTACAACCAATTAGCTCATAAGCCGCTTGGGTGGTTTTCTTGATGGCCTCTGTAAGCTCATCTGAAATGCGAGCCGGCGTAATTTCGGTTACTTTTTCAGGTGTGTATTTGGCCTCAAAATCAAAGAACTCGTTTTTGCTGATGACCTCTGTGATAGGCAGAATGACGGTTCTTTCTTTTGTTTTATATAATCCGCAAGTAACTTCAACTCCTTCAATAAATTGTTCAATGATTACCTCATCGCTTTCCCTAAAGGCTTTTTCTATGGCCTGCTTCAGGTTATCCATCTCCTTTACTTTTGATATCCCAAAACTAGAGCCTCCAGCATTGGGCTTAACAAAACAGGGGAAACCACAGGTTTTCCCTATTTTATTGATGTCGTAGGGCTTGTCTCTTCGAACCAGAACCGAAGTAGCTACTCTTATTCCAAAATTCTTAAGGTAGTTATTGCACATGTATTTATTAAAGGTCAGAGCAGCAGTTAGAACGTCGCAGGTTGAGTGCGGGACATTCATTAGTTTCAGGTATCCCTGAAGGAGTCCGTCTTCTCCCGGTGTTCCATGGATGGTGATGTATGCAAAATCAAATTTTATGTGCTGGTTACTAAGGATTATTGAAAAATCGCTTTTGTTTACTGCTATTTCGTCGTTGTTTAGAACAACGACCCATTTTTCCGGAGTTATTAGCAGGGGGAATAAATTGTATCTTTGAGTATCAATGAATGAGAGTATGCCTTCGGCACTTCTTTTGCTAACAACCTCTTCGGAGGAAAATCCTCCATAAACAACGGCGATGTTTCGTTTTTCCATAAGTGATTAAGTTATTGCGGTCTGGATGCGATATAGTTTTTCCACTTCTCAATTACGGTGGTTATATCTTCTGGCAGTTCTGAATTGAATTCGATGTATTTTCCGGTTTTTGGATGCTCAAAACCAAGGGTCTTGGCATGCAGCGCCTGTCTTGGCAAGATCGAAAAACAATTCTCAACAAATTGTTTATACTTGGTAAAGGTGGTGCCTTTTAATATCTGGTTTCCTCCATATCTTTCATCATTAAACAGAGGATGCCCAATGTGTTTGAAATGTGCACGTATTTGATGTGTTCTTCCTGTTTCCAGCCGGCATTCAACCAGACTTACGTAACCAAGTTTTTCCAGAACAGTGTAGTGGGTTACCGCAGCTTTGCCGTAATCTCCCTCAGAAAACACAGCCATTTGTTTTCTGTCTTTCAGGCTTCTTCCTATGTGACCTGTTATGGTGCCTTCTTCAGGCTCGGGAGCCCCCCAAACAATGGCCTGATAAGTTCTGGTGCTGGTTTTTTCGAAAAACTGAGAGGCAAGGTGCATCTTGGCCTCTTCTGTTTTGGCTATTACCAATAATCCGGAGGTGTCTTTATCTATTCTGTGAACCAATCCCGGTCTGGGATCGTCCGAGTTGAACCAGGGTTGATCTTTAAAGTGCCAGGCCAGTGCATTTACCAGTGTGCCGGTGTAGTTTCCATAGCCGGGGTGTACCACCATGCCGGGTTCCTTATTAATTACGATGAGGGTGTCATCTTCAAAAACAATGTTAAGCGGAATATCCTGCGCAATGATCTCAATTTCCCTCGGAGGATAAGACATCACAACAGAAACAACATCGTTTGGTTTTACTTTGTAGTTGGCTTTAACGGGTTGGTTGTTGACGCGAATACAACCTGCCTGGGCTGCTTCCTGGATTTTGCTTCGTGAAGCATTTTCAATTCGATTAACCAGGAACTTGTCAATGCGCAGAGCGCTCTGACCAGTATCAGCAGTAAAACTGTGGTGCTCATAAAATTCTCCACTTTCACCATCGGTGGTTTCTTCCGAATAGTTTTCGTCCTCAAGTTCTTCAAACTCTTCCTGATAATCCTGCATTGGTGGTTGTGATTGTTGTTAAAAGAATTCGTCCCCAAAATCATCTGTAATCTCTTGTTCAGGCAGCTCTACAGGCTCATCAGGTTTTAGCAGGTCTTCGTCAATGGATAGCCAGACATCGATGGATGCACCCAGATTTAGCTGAAACCCTCTTTGTGACGGCGGGTTTTGTCGCCAAACAAATGCGTTTAACGAATCTGTCGCAGTGGCTACAGTATCTGCATAAATAGTAGCTCCAATATTTAACGAAACACTTCGAGCTACTCTTCTAGCTTCTTCAAGAGTCATTCCAATCATATCGGGCACTGCTGTGGTTTCGCTGCTAAGCCCACGACCTATGAGAAGATCTATTTTAGAGCCTCTCGGTACCAAGGTTCCGGGTTCAACCGGTTTTCCTTCCTTGTGCTGCCCTAATACAAGATTGGTATATTCTGAAGGGATGTAAATGAGGTCACCTGTTTCGAGACCAAAGGACTCAAGTATCACTTTGGCGTTTCTTAAACTATAGTCCATCAGACTTGGAACAGCGACTTGTTCTTCTGTCCAGGCGTTAATGGTAAAAAAGATCCTTCGGTTCTTTTTTACTTTTTGGCCGGCGCCCGGTACTTGCTCAATAACAACGCCTTTAGGCATGTTGTCAATGTGCACTGAATCAATTATCGTGTATCTGAGATTTCTGGAATTAATCAGGTGCTGTAGCTGTTGTTCTGTAAGCCCTGTAAAATCCGGAACAGGAGCCCCCTGTCCGTGAAGGGTGTATATTTTAAGGAAAAAAAAGATCGATATCAGAAGCACGACAGCGGATCCGGCCAGAATTCCGATGTGCTTCCAAAGTGTTTTTTCAAGTAAGATTTTCCAGCGAGACATCTGTATTCTTTTTTTATTCGATCTCAAAAATAATATAAAATATTCAAATATAGCGGGTCGGTGTTCATAAACAAAAAAAGACCCGCGTTACGGGTCTTTTTATTCTATAGCGTAGCCCCTTGATTAGGCTTTGTGCTTTCTTTCATCAGATACAGTTAGTTTTTTTCTGCCTTTGGCACGTCTGGATGCCAAAACACGACGACCATTTGCGGTTGCCATCCGGCTTCTGAAACCATGTTTGTTTCTTCTTTTCCGGTTCGAAGGTTGAAATGTCCTTTTCATTTTAGTTTCGTTTTATCTTTTTATAAATGCCTTGTATTCATTTCGGACTGCAAAAATAGACGTTTTTTTCATCAAACCAAAGAAATGACGTTTATTTTTTATTCCTTTTTTAAAATGCACATGGGTTGATCCCCAGCTTCTTGATTGATGATCATTCTTGAGTGGTGATTGTTTTATACAGGTAAACAAGTGCATTTATGCGCTTAATTTGCAATTGTTTCGAAAACTAAACCTTTATGTTTGTTTTGCGTATACTTTGCAGTAACTAGTGAGTCTGCAGAATGAAAAGTGCGTTGAATAGATTTTTTATCGGGGTCATTATTCTTCTTCTGGGAAGTGCTCAGGTTAATTCTCAGATAATTATAAGAGATCCACATCATGCAACCTTCCGAAGAGCCATGAATGCCTCGGATGTAGGTGATTTTTCCAGAGCGATTGAATTGTTTCAGAGCATACTGGTTGAGTCGCCCCAACATATTGATGCCCTCACTCAGTTGGGGATGAGTTATATGTTTTCTCATCAAAATCTTGACTCGGCTATTGTTTTATTTGATAAGGTACTAGAGATCATCCCGGAGGATGATGCTTTTAATGAGTTTGGGATCTACATACAGCACGCAAAAAGCAGAGCATATCGGTTAATGAATCAGCCCTCCTTTGCCATACCTATATTGGAGCAATTGAGAGATTCAGTTCAGGACACTGAACTGAAGGATGATTTTTCATTGGAACTGAAACAAGCCAGGCACGCAGCAATTCTGGTACAAAATCCTGTCCCATTAAAAATCACGAGCATCGGAGATGTGATTAACTCAGAGTTTGATGATCACAGTCCTCTGGTATGTTTAACCGGAAATCGCATTTTTTTCACTTCTCGCAGGCCAGTAGCTCGTGAAAGAGCATTTCAGGATGGACAATATGCCGAGAAAATATTTGTCTCTGAGTTTAAGGATGGACAATGGCAGGAGCCAGACTTGGTTCGGGAGCTATATTCCCGGCATGAGCACATCTCAATACTTTCTCTTTCTCCAGACGGGACAAAACTTTTTCTGTTTATGAACGACCGGTATCCCGGGCGTAATATTTATGTCAGTAATCTGGTTAACGGAAAATGGCAGGAACCTGAGATGTTGCCGGCACCCATCAATTCAGAGTGGGACGAAACTCATGCAAGCCTTTCTCCGGATCAGAGTACGCTCTTCTTTACCAGTAACCGACCGGGCGGTTATGGTGGTTTGGACATTTATAAAGTAAGAATGGATGAGAAGGGGAATTGGGGAGAACCGGTAAATATGGGGCCAAACATCAATACTGAATTAGATGAAGAGACTCCAAAGATGCATCCTGATGGATTGACTCTCTATTTTTCATCGGAAGGACATAACTCCATTGGAGGTTTTGATGTGTTCTATACTCAAAAATTGCCGGATGGCAGTTGGGCGGGTGCTGTAAATATGGGCGTTCCTGTAAATAGCGCAGATGATGATTACTTTTTTGTACCTACCCTCAATAAAAGTCAGGCCTATTTTGCCTCTTACCGTTTTTCCGGAAAGAAGGCTCGTTCAGATATTTATCGTGTAAGTTTTGATGAGCAACGAAAAGGTTCATTAGCAGTGGTTGAGGGGTATGTTTCAGATGATTCCGGAAAATCCGGATTGGAGGTAAGAATATTGGTTTGGCGTGACGACGATAGCAAGATGGTAGGAGATTATCGGCCTAACCGGCACACCGGCAGGTATTTGCTTTTTCTTGAAGCAGGTGAGTCTTATCGCATAGAGGAGGTCATTATGGATGAGGTTGTTAAATCCAGAGAAGTTTACATCCCTGAAGAATTGACTTATGAGAGGGAACAAAATGTTGTCCTGCTTCAGGAATTGTCTATGGAGTCTCCTCTTAAACGTGAAATAGAAAGGTTTGATGAACAGGAACCTATTTTTCCTCATTTCTATATGACAGAAATTATAGAAGAACCCCGGTCTGAACTTTATACAGTTCAGATATTAGCTCTTTTGCGCAACCCGAACCCGGCAGATAGTTTCTTTTCAGGTCTGAACCGACAAAATATCAGAGCTTATAAAGGGAAAGACGGATTTATTCGGTTTGTTGCCGGCGAGTTTTCCAGCGAGGAGGATGCCGAGGAATTTCTGGAGAGCATTCGTAAGTCAGGAAAATATCACGATGCATGGATAAGAGAATTACCTGAACTGAAAGCAGGGTCTGAAGAGGAGTGGGTGGTGATGTTAGACTAAAAAGGTTAAAGCGAAAGATGAACCAGTTTTTTGGTTTCAAAGAATGGCTCCTGAAAGTATTGATTAAGATTTATTACAGAGGCTCTTTTGCCAAATGGCTTGACTTCCGAAAGAATCTCACCTCCTTTCAAATACAGAATCCCATTGGAGATGGCATTCTTTTGGTTTGGAGAAATCAGGTGCTTGGTCAACTTTACAAAATCAGGCAATGTGGTTACAGCTCTGCTTACAATGAAATCATATTTCCCAGAGTGTTGTTCTGATCGGGACTGCAGCCCTACTGCGTTAATTAGCCCTATTGATTTTATCACTTCATTAACCACCTTAATTTTTTTTCCAATAGAGTCAACCAAAACAAATTTGCAATCGGGAAACATGATTGATAGTGGAATGCCCGGAAACCCTCCACCTGTTCCAATATCAACGATTTGGCTTCTTGGTGAAAAGCTGATGAATTTTGCGATGGCGAGCGAATGAAGAACGTGGTGTTCATAAAAGGCGTCCATGTCCTTTCTTGAGATCACGTTGATTTTGCTGTTCCAATCATCATACAATGACTTTAACTGATCAAATTTTTCTTTTTGTGCGTCCGTTAAAATGGAGAAGTATTGATAAAGAGGATTTGTCATTCTGCGTTAAAATCTTGTATATTGCTGTCTTGAGGGGATATGCTATTTTTTTACTTCAGTGTTTTTGAGAGTGTTGAAAAGGAGTTCCCGCGCTCTGAATAACTGAGCTTTGACTGTTCCTAATGGCAAGTCCAGCTCTTCTGATATCTCTTCGTATGAGTATTCTTTAAAATAGCGAAGTTCAATCAGGGTTCTGTATCGCGGTTTCAGTTTTTTTACCACTGTACGCATCAATACAGCTTTTTGTGCACGTATGAGATTCTCTTCCGGGTCGGGGGTTTCATCCTTTAAATGGATATGTGTATCCATTTCCTTTTCTTCAGAGAATGATCCGTCTATGGAGATATGATTAGAGCGTTTCTTTCTTAGATAATCAATGCAGTTGTTTGATGCTATTTTAAATAACCAGGTACTAAAGGCATAACTGGGTGAGTATTGGCTGAGATTCTTGAATGCTTTTCCAAATGCTTCGATTGTAAGATCTTCTGCATCTGTTTTGTTGTTGATCATCTTCAGGAGCATAAAGTATATAGCATCTCTGTAGCGAGCCATTAACTCAGCATAGGCCTTTTGATCACCACTTTCAGCTCTTTTTACCAGATCAAGGTCATACCTGGCCTTTTCCGACAGATTGGGATTTATTACTTCCATTTACTTTTCTTTCTACTGAACAGGTTAGCTAACTGCGCCCATAGCAAATACCAGGGATGAATAAATTCAAAAATCAGCATCCACCAGTGCAGTCTTCCCTGTGCAAGTTTAATAGAAATATTTCTATTAAACAATAACCTGATAACGAACATGAACAGGAATAGCCCTGCTGCTATTATTGCAAAAGTATTAAAAATTATTAAAAGAATAGTGAAGGCGATCAATATTTGTCTTGTAATAAGGTCACTAAAAAGTGCTCGTTTAATGCTGCCTTTGTAATAAGGAGCTGTTGTGAGATGACGCGCTTTTTGCCTCCGCCACCCACTCAGGTTCCCGGGAGGAGTGGAAATGGTCTGTGCCTCAGGGTTTATGATGATCTCAGTGTTGTGTTTATTCGCAACAGATTGAACAAAGAGATCATCATCCCCTGATAATATGTGACTATGGCTCTTTACTCCATTGTTTTTCACAAACAATTCCTTTTTATATGCCAGATTTCTTCCAACCCCCATATATGGTTTTTTACTTAATGCATAACCCAAATATTGAATGGCGGTAACAAAGGTGTCGTATCTGGTTAAAAGGTTGGCGAAACCGGATTGTTTTTCATATGTACCAACTCCTAAAACAATTTCCTTGCCTTCCTTAAAGCCTTGCATCATGCCAGAAAGCCATTTCTCGGAAGTTGGGTAACAATCTGCATCGGTTAAAACCAGGTGATTGTTTTTTGCCGCTTTAACCCCAATTGTGAGTGCCAGCTTTTTACCATGAGAGAATTTTCTGTCAACTGGGATATTGGTATAGTAAAGGTGAGGATATTTTTCTTTTAACCTTGCCAGTACCATTTCAGAATCGTCCTCGGAACAGTCGTTAACCACAATTACTTCAAACTCGGGATATTCTTGTGTGAGAACTTTGGGTAAAAATTTCTCCAGGTTTTCAGATTCATTTTTTGCACAAATGATAACTGATACAGGTTTCGTGTTCGTTGCCTCTGTTTGTATAGCTGGTAATGAATGAAATGCGAGTGGTCTAATTCGAACCAATAGAAACCACAACTGTATGAACCAGCTAATAACGAAGAGACCCGATATAATCAGTTCAGTTGTTGATGCGGATGAAAAGTCCATATAACGTTACAATTTTAGCCAAAAATGCGATTTTTTTCTCTCGCAGACAAATTAAAATTATGTCATTGGCAAATTGTATCTTTGCGCTTCTTATAATAGAAATATATTCGAATGGACTTTGTATTGCACAAAAAAGATGCTTTCTCGAAAGCACGTGCCGGAGAAATAACAACTGATCATGGAAAAATTGAAACTCCGGTTTTTATGCCTGTCGGGACTGTTGGATCGGTTAAGGGGATTCATGTACGTGATCTGGAGCAGGAGGTAAGGGCACGGATTATTCTTGGAAATACTTATCACCTATATTTGCGTCCTGGAATTGATGTTTTGAGAAAAGCCGGAGGGTTACATAAATTCAATGGCTGGGGAAAGCCGATTCTTACTGATAGTGGGGGATTTCAGGTGTTCTCGTTAAGCCATCGCAGAAAATTGAAGGAAGAGGGAGCTGAATTTCAAAGTCACATAGATGGCTCGAAGCACATTTTTACACCTGAAAATGTGGTTGATATCCAAAGGGTAATCGGAGCAGACATAATCATGGCGTTTGATGAGTGCCCGCCTGGAGACAGCGATTTCAATTATGCCAAAAAATCGATGGAATTAACACACCGATGGCTATTGAGAGGGATTGAACGTTTTGACTCAACTGAGCCGCTTTATGATTATGGACAGACTTTTTTCCCGATCGTTCAGGGAGCAGGGTTTCCTGATTTAAGGCGTCAATCTGCAGAGTTTATAGCAAATCAGAATCGCGAGGGAAATGCCATTGGCGGTTTGGCGGTTGGAGAACCCGAAGAGGTGATGTATGAAATGATACAGGTTGTCAATGAAATCCTTCCCGAAGATAAACCACGATATTTAATGGGGGTAGGCACTCCGGCCAATATACTTGAAGCCATCAGTCTGGGAGTGGATATGTTTGATTGTGTGATGCCAACACGAAATGGACGAAACGGAATGCTATTTACGTCAAAGGGAATCATAAACATCAGAAATGAGAAGTGGAAGGATGATTTTTCGCCCATCGACCCGGATGGCAACTCTGCTTTCGATTTGATTTATTCGAAAGCTTATTTGCGTCACCTTTTTATTGCTGGAGAGATGCTTGGTCCCCAAATTGCTTCAATCCATAATTTGTCATTTTATATGTGGTTGGTTGATGAGGCCAGAAGGCAAATCAACCAAGGCACGTTTTTTGAATGGAAAGAACAAATGGTAAAGCAATTAAAGGTAAGATTGTAGTTTGTAATATTTAGTTTTTGGTTCTGTTTATCAGAACCAAACTATATCATTAATCTGTTTTTTAGATATCGGTTTGTTAAGATTTTTTATTTGCCTGTTTGTCAGATGTGTGAACTGAATAATAGTTGTTCAATTTATAGATTATAAAGGGTTTGAGCACATCTAATATCTAGTAATCTAAAAGTCTTGCGCTCTATTGATTCGGAGATTGTTCATTTTTTTGTTCCTTTGTAAATCCTTGTTCAAAAAGGTAAATTATAACAACTGCTGATGGAGAGTTGGTACACTAAGTTATTTGGCTTAAAAAAACTGGATGTTTATATACTCCGGAAATTCCTTGGTACATTTTTCTTTGCTATTTTATTAATCATTAGCATATCGGTTGTATTCGATTTGGCGGAGAAGATTGATGATTTTCTTGAAAATGCTGCACCTTTGAATGCCATTGTGTTTGATTATTACGCAAACTTTGTCCCCTACTTCGCCAATTTGTTTACGCCACTGTTTGTTTTTATTGCGGTAATTTTCTTCACTTCAAAAATGGCTTACCAAACCGAAATCATCGCCATTCTTTCAAGTGGGGTAAGTTTTAGGCGTTTAATGGTGCCATATATTGTCGGGGCTTTTATTATTGGAGCATTCTCTTTTGTTTTGGGGTCATATGTGATTCCTCCGGCCAATAAGGTTCGCCTGGATTTTGAAAGCACCTATGTGCGTAAAAGGCGCGAAACCGGGATGAATAATATACACATGCAGATTGAACCAAACGTTTACGTGTACGTGCGGAGATACTCCTCTTTGCGTGAGGTGGGTGATGATTTCAGTCTGGAGGTCTTCGACGGAAAACAGTTAAGAAAGAAAATTACAGCACAATCTGCTGTTTATGATACAGCGACCTCTGGATGGTCTCTGAGGAATTATGTGAAAAGAGAATACATCTCTCGCGAAAAGCAGATCATTACCGAAGGTAGGGAGATGGATACCATCCTGAACATGCGTCCAGCCGATTTGAAAGAGGAACGCAAGTTTTTTGAAACCATGACCACGCCTGAACTGACAACATACATCGAAGAACAACAGCAGCGCGGGGTAGGTAATGTGGAAGAATTTCTGATTGAAAAGCATCGACGACAAGCATCTCCTTTCTCGGCTTTTATTTTATCCATTATGGGATTGTCGCTTGCTTCACGGAAGGTGCGAGGAGGGATGGGGCTTCATATTGGGATTGGTATTGCTCTGAGTTTTGGATACATTTTATTTATGACGGTGAGCACCACTTTTGCCATCAATGGCAATATGAGCCCCTGGCTTGCTGTGTGGATTCCTAATTTTGTTTTTGCTTTGGTCGCTGCCTATCTTTATCGCCGTGCACCCAAATAGTTAACTCTGAATCATTACATGGAGTTCTATTTATTGAAGTAGATAATAAATTTTATTAAATTTATTATCTCATGAGAAATCTTGCCTTTCCCATGTATTAAAAATGTCTTTTGTATTTTTCTGAATATTAACGGTTTGTTGTTTATCTGTGAAAAAAAGTCAATAAAAATGCAGCCTGTTGGGGTTAAAATTTGTAATTATGCACCTTCAATTGGTTTGTCAGTTTTAGTGTATTTTGCTGATAAACATTAAATTAACCAAAACTAATTGAGTATGTCATTGAAAAAGCACATCCTTGATCTTCGTAAAAGAAGAGAAAAGGTTCAGTTGGGAGGTGGCGAAAAAGCCATTGAGAAGCAGATGGCGATGGGTAAAATGACCGCCCGCTCGCGTATTTTAGCTCTACTCGACAATGAATCTTTCACTGAGTATGACCTTTTTGTTGAGCACGAAGCCCGTGACTTCGGAATGGACAAGAAGCAGTTGCATGGTGACGGTGTGATTATAGGAACCGGAACCATTTATGGAGCACCGGTTTGTATTTTTGCACAGGACTTTACTGTTGCCGGTGGATCTTTGGGCTTAATGCACGCCCGTAAGATTACAAAAATTATGGATCACGCATTGAAAATGCGGGTTCCTTTGATTGGAATCAACGACTCTGGTGGAGCCCGTATTCAGGAAGGAGTAAATTCTCTTGCGGGATATGGTGAGATCTTCTATCGCAATACCATTGCTTCCGGAGTTATTCCACAGATTTCTGTAATATTAGGACCATGTGCAGGTGGAGCAGTTTATTCACCTGCGTTAACGGACTTTGTCTTCGTGGTTGATCAGATTTCTAAAATGTTTATTACCGGGCCAAGCGTTATTAAAACGGTACTTGGTGAAGAAATTTCCATGGAAGAACTGGGTGGTGCGCGAGTGCACGCGGAAATTACAGGTAATGCTCATTTCTTTGCCGGAAGCGAAATGGAGTGTTTTGAACAGATTAAAAAGCTCATCACCTTTATTCCCTGGAACAACACACAAAAGGCGAGAGCATTTCCTCCAAAAGAGCCTAAGTTTAAAGGAAATATTGAGGACATTATTCCAGCCGATCCAAAGCAGCCTTATGATGTAAGGGATGTTATTAAAGCCATTGTTGACGACTCTGATTTCTTCGAAATTCAGGAGTTTTTTGCTCCCAACATTGTTATCGGATTTGGCCGTATGAACGGACAAACCACCGGTTTTGTAGCAAACCAGCCATTGGTTTTGGCAGGGGTGCTCGACTGCGACAGTTCCGATAAAGCTGCCCGTTTCATTCGTTACTGTAACGCATTTAACATTCCGATCATTACCCTTGAAGATATGCCGGGATATTTGCCGGGTGTTGATCAAGAGCATGCCGGAGTTATTCGCCATGGAGCAAAAGTGCTTTATGCTTATTCTGAGGCTACTGTACCAAAAATTACAGTGATATTGCGAAAAGCATATGGGGGAGGTTATATTGCCATGAACTCACGTCACTTGGGAGCAGACTTTATGTTTGCCTGGCCAATGGCTGAAATTGCAGTAATGGGACCTGAAGGAGCTGCTAACATTATCTTTAAGAAAGAGATTGAAGAGGCAGAAGATCCCGATGCAATGCGTGAAGTAAAAGTTCAGGAGTACATTGAGCGTTTTGCAAATCCATATGTAGCGGCAGCTAAAGGGTACATCGATTCCGTAATTGAGCCATCAGAAACCAGACATTTGCTGTTACATGCCATTGAAGTGTCCAGCAACAAGAATGATCAGAGACCATACAAAAAGCACGGAATTCCACCATTTTAATATGCACAATCATGGAAGATAAAAAGCTTGAGCTGGTCGATTTTGCCGTGACTGCGCGTAAATACAAGACCTTGCTTACCATTAAATATGCAACCAGAAAACCTTATAAAGCTCCCGATCCGAAAGAGATTAAATCTTACATACCGGGAACTATTATCGATATTAAGGTTAAGCCCGGTGCTAAAGTAAAAGAAGGCCAAATCCTTTTAATACTTGAAGCTATGAAGATGATGAATAAGGTGTTGATGCCTTTTGACGGAAAGATTAAGAATATTCATGTTTCCAAGGGAGAAAAGATACCTAAGAATCACTTGATGATTGAATTGGAATAAAAAAATGCCCCGCAATTGCGGGGCATTTTTTTTACTTTAAATATCTCTCCAACCAGTTGTGAAGCTCTTCATACCAGAAAATTGAATTTTGAGGATTTAAAATCCAGTGATTCTCATCAGGATAATAGACCAATCTGGCATCCAATCCCATCGATTTGTAAATCCCATATATTAAAAAGCCATGAGCCACTGGCACCCTGTAGTCCAGCTCTCCATGAATAACCAGCATCGGGGTTTTAAAATTGTGTGCAAATTGCGCAGGGTTGTTTGCATTAAGCTGATCAAAGTTTTCCCAGGGAGAGCCGCTGTATTGATAGGCTCTGTTTCCGGAGTAGTCTGATGCAAATTGCAAATGCAGATCGTAAACTCCTGCATGATTAACCAGTGCGGCAAATCGATCGGTATGACCAGCGATCCAGCTTACCATATATCCTCCATAACTGCCTCCGGTGGCAGCCATTCTGGTTTCATCAACAATGCCGCGTTCAATCAGGTAATCGGTCGCTTTCATGATGTCCTCAAAAGGCTTAGGAGCATGTTCTCCGTGTATGCTGATGGCAAAGTCCTGACCAAAACTGGTGGAGCCATGAAAATTTGGCATGGCCACTATGTATCCGGGGGCTGCAAATAATTGGCTGTTCCACCGGAAATGAAATGAATCGCCAAAAATACTGTGGGGGCCACCATGGATCATCAATACCAAAGGATATTTTTTATTTGGGTCGTAATCGGGTGGGTAGTTGATGAACATTTGCACATCGCGGTCTTCTGCACCCTTATAGGTTACATTCTCAATAGAACCCCAATTTATGGTTGCAACTAAATCATCGTTAAACCCGGTCATTTTCTCTGTCTGTCTGTTGCGCAGATTTAACCTGTATAGTTCTGGTGCCGCGCTTAGGTTGTGATGATTAAAGATAAGATGCCGGTTTCCTGCCAAAGCTGCCCCACTGTTGGTGCCTGAGCCGAATAACTCTGTGTGTTGTCCACCATTTGCAGGGATGCTGAAGATGGAGGTCATTGAATTATCTTGTGCATGAAAGTAAATGGTGCGTCCGTTTTCGCTAAAAAACCAATTTTCACAGGATAGATCTATGTGATCGGTTAGCCTTTGTTTGTTTCCGGTTGCAACGTCGTAAAGAACCATGACGGTTTTATCCGCATAGAAATGGTAGATTTCTTTCGCTCCGTAAAGAATTTTTTTCCCGTCGGGCGAAAATACGGGATTCATATCGTCAGCAGGATTGTCTGCCGTAATATTGGTTAATTCTCCTGATCCATTAGTTGGAACCAAGTACAGATCGTAATTTAATCTTTCATAGGGAGGTTCGGTTGAGTTCATGCTTACCACAATGGTTTTTCCGTCAGGGGCAATATCGTAATTTACCCCACCCATCATATTGAAAAAGTTGTTGGTACCGGGCATCAGGTCAGTAACAGTTTCCGAATTCAAATCAACGGTAAAAAGTCGTGGATAAAATCCGTCGGTAATCCATCTGTCCCAAAACCGATACATAACATTTTCGGTTACTTTTGCGGTTACTTTGTTCTCTCTGCTTTGTTTCTGGATCTCCTTTAGCTGATCCCAATCTCCATCATAGTCGGGATGGATGTTGGCCCCAAATGCAAGTTTTTTTCCATTGGGGAACCACTTAGGGGCAAATACTCCAACAGGGAGATCTGTAATTTTTCTGGGTTCACCGCCGTATAGCGGCAGAATAAAAAGTTGTGCGGGGTTATTGTTTCGACGCGAAACAAATGCAATATATTGACCATCCGGCGACCATGCAGGAGAGTTTTCACTTCCATTAAAGGTTAACTGTCGGTAATTCCCATTCTCATTGTTCATCAGATAGAGATGAGTTTTGGAATTGTTCTCTTCAATGCAATAGGTCGATACAGGAAAGACTGTTTGTTTTCCGTCTGGTGAAACTGTTGGGCTGCCAACCCGGGCAAATTCCCAGAGATTTTCGGCAGTAATCGGGCTCTTTTCTGCAATGGAGTGAATTAACAATCCAAACATCATTGCAGCCATCATGCTTAATACCTTCATTTTTTTGTAAGTTTTAAATGATTTTGATGCACAATATAAAAAAGCAGGGGCATTTATTCAATGACAGGCCTTTGGTTTTGGGTATTTTAACATCAAAGCGTATATTTTTATTCTATTCTCTCTTTTCTCTGTATCTAATTGATTATTTTTACAGTCCGAAAAGTTTTGTTTACATCCCCTTTAATAGTTTTTTTATTAGAAGAGATCTGTGCAAATTCATTTTCATGAATCCGCACATGGAAAAAGAGATGTTTTAAATTTTCAGAATTTATTTAACTTATAGTAATAACCTGACTGAATATGCGACGCACAAAAATTGTTGAGGTACTTAAAAGTGAAGAAACTGGTAAGGAGTTTTTAGTAAAAGGCTGGGTCAGAACCAGAAGAGGAAATAAGCAGGTGAGCTTTATTGCAATGAATGATGGATCAACTATTCATAACCTTCAGATTGTAGCCGATGTTGAATTGTTTGGAGAAGAGTTGTTGCGTCGTGCAAATACCGGAGCTTCACTGGCTGTTGTGGGAGAGTTGAATCAATCGCAGGGAACCGGACAAAATGTTGAGCTGCTGGCAAAGAAAATAGAAGTCATTGGCGACTGTGATGTGAATGAGTATCCTCTGCAACCTAAAAAGCATTCGCTGGAATTCCTTCGTGAGAAAGCGCATTTGCGCTTTCGAACCAATACTTTCAGTGCCATTGCAAGAGTTCGCCATGCCATGATATTTGCTGTTCATAGCTTTTTTTCATTAAAAGGTTTTGTGAATATTCATACACCCATCATCACATCTTCTGATGCAGAAGGAGCAGGTGAGATGTTTCAGGTTACAACACTCAATCTTGATAACATTCCTAAGAATGATGATGGAGCCATAGATTTCTCCAAAGATTTTTTTGGTCGTCCCACTAATTTGACGGTTTCCGGACAGTTAGAGGGAGAGTTGGCTGCCATGGGATTAGCTGATATATACACCTTTGGCCCCACATTCAGAGCTGAGAATTCAAATACAACGCGTCACCTGGCTGAGTTTTGGATGATTGAGCCGGAGATGGCTTTTTACGATTTGAATGACAACATGGATTTGGCTGAGGAGTTTCTGAAATACCTGATTAGATATGCTTTGGATAATTGTGCTGACGATTTAAATTTTCTCAGCAATAGGCTTAAAGAGGAGGAGAAGAATAAAAAAGCCGATGAGAAAAGCATGGAATTGATTGAAAAATTAAAATTCGTGCTGGAAGATGATTTTGTGCGATTGACCTATACGGAAGCTATCGAGATACTGCGTAACAGCAAACCCAATAAAAAGGGACAATTCAAATATCCAATTGAAGGATATGGAGCCGATCTGCAAAGTGAGCATGAGCGTTACCTTGTTGAACGTCATTTTAAGAAACCTGTTATTCTTACCGATTATCCCAAGGAGATCAAAGCTTTTTACATGAAGTTAAATGAGGAAAACAAAACGGTTAGAGCCATGGATGTTTTATTTCCACAAATAGGGGAGATCATCGGAGGTTCGCAACGGGAAGAAAACTACGACAAACTGGTGGCAAGAATGGAGGAAATGGATATTCCTGTTGAGGAGATGTGGTGGTATCTGGAAACCCGCAAATTTGGAACCGTACCACATAGTGGATTTGGTCTTGGATTTGAAAGACTGATGCTGTTTGTTACCGGGATGGGTAATATTCGGGATGTCATTCCGTTCCCAAGGACTCCAAAAAATGCTGAGTTTTAATTTCGTCTTTAGAGAACTTTATAATATGTAAACAGTCTGTTCGTAATACGAACAGGCTGTTTTTGTTTAAAATAGGCATTCAGCTTTATAGAATCTAATAATCAGTTTTCAAAAAAAAGCAATTATTTGAAAAAAAATAACTGTTTTTCAAATAATAATATGTTAAGCTACTTGGATAGATGATGCTATTTAGTTTGTTATTTAAAAACAGACATTTCAGTTTATTGTGTGTTTTTTACACCGTCGGAATTGATTAGGAAAAATCTATTGTTTACAAGGGAGTCGCTTAATTAATATTTATGCATGACTTGGGGCTGATTATGAATAGATAAAGGATTAAAAAAATGATAACATTTTTTAATTTAATCACGTATAATGCAGTAATGATTAAAGGTGAGATGTGAAAAGATTACTCAAAAGTGTGGTAGTTATTTGGTTGGTGTTGAGTGTCCAAATTGGGTTTGCTCAGTACCCCGATCTGTATTTTAAGCGATTACCCGACTACGTAAATCTTTCAAGCCATTATGTAACACATATGGCTCAGGACGATGACGGGTACATTTGGATAGGCACCAGGGATGGCTTAAATCGATTTGATGGTCATGAGATACGGGTTTATCGGGCAGTTGATAATCAATTGAACGCTGGATTAGCAGGTAATCAGATTGAGCATCTGTTGGTTGACTCGGCTAACAGGTTATGGGTTGTATCTTCTGACGTAATATCGGTTTACAACCGAGAGTATGATCGTTTCGATATAGTAGCGAGTCCACATCATCCTGCAGGATTAGAAGAATTCTACTTCAATCATATGGAGATTGATTTGTATGGGCGCCTTACACTCTGCACCGGTAATGATTTATTCTACTTTGATGACGCAACAAAGAGTTTTCAACATCTCCTATCAACCGCTTTAGGTTATATTTATTCTTATGCATTCGACAAACAGGGCGGAATATGGATTGGTCATTACAACTCTGGCGGAGTTTCGTATTACTCCGACTATGAAGCAGATGTGCCTTTATTTGTTTTGGAAGCCACTCTTCATCCAAGCCGGGATCAGATTTCAGTAATCGATCTTGAAGTTGATGACCAATTTCTTTGGGTTGGAATTGAGCACGGTGGAATTGCCCGTGTAGATAGAGAGACAGGAGCTATTCAAAATTATTTCCATGATACTTCGGAAAGGTTTGTTACCCGATTTTTTACTGATGCAACGGGTACATTGTGGTCGGTAGATTATAGCGGAATGAAGGTATACGTTGAAGAGGAAGATCGTTTTCATGGGTATTATCACGATTCTCATATGCCCGGATCAATCAGGCCAAACCTTAATGGTGTTTTTCAGGACATTCAAGGAAATTATTACACTTATTATAATGGAGAGGGAGTTTATACGAGTTCTGTTGCCAGAGGATTTCAATTGTATAATGAGAGTGATTATTACTATTGGCATGTAAGACAAAGCAACATCAGTGCTGTTCATGAAGATGTTTATGGTAATTTGTGGCTTGGCGGATTTAGTGGAGGACTTACAGTTTTTAATTGGGGAAGCGGTGAAATTCTCTGGTATCCTTCTACAGAAAACATTCCCGGTAAGATTGGACGAGGAAGTGTTTTGTCTATTTTTCAGGACTCCAAATCCCGGATGTGGCTGGGAACGCACAATGGCGGGTTACATTTGTATGATGAAAGCAGCAACCGGTTTGAGGCTTGGAGAGCCGATGGTAGCAACGGCAGTTTAAGTAATAACGATGTAAGAGCAATAGCCGAAGACTCGCGAGGAAACCTCTGGATTGGAACCCATGGAGGAGGTGTTAACCAGTTTTTAGTAGATGAGAATATTTTTGTTCTCTATAATGAGTTAAACAGTACTTTAAATTCCGAATGGATTCACTATTTAATGGTTGACCGAGATGATAAGCTTTGGATCGGGACAGCTTATGGTTTATGTGTTATGGATATAGAATCTCAAGAATTCAGGAGTTTTTATGCAGAACCTGGGAATCCCGAAGCAATACATGGTAATCAGGTTATCACCATTCTTGAGTCGGGTAATGGAACCATTTGGATTGGAACCAATAACGGATTATTCCGTTTTAATAAGACCAATGAAACTTTTATCCGTTGTGATCAGGATTTCAGAAATAGTTATATTACCAGCATTGAAGAAGACCAGAACGGAGAATTGTGGGTTGGGACTCTTTTTGGTTTACACCGATACAATCCTGAAACCGGTGATTTGTTCCATTTTGATGAAAATGATGGAATACAGGGCCCCGGGTTTAATAATAATGCTTCTTATTTTAATGGTGAAGATATTCTCTTTTTCGCCGGAAGTGGCGGTGTCAACGCATTTAATCCTGATAATCTTCACTATAACAGCACTCCTCCAGAATTAAAATTTTCGAAATTTTTGTTATTTAATAGGGAAGTTACAGATTATGAGTCGAGTTCGGTTCTCAATAAAGAGATCAACTGGGTGGATGAAATAGTTCTTGACCATACTCAGAATTTTTTCAGTTTCGAGTTTGTTGCGCTTAATATGATTAACTCTCATCGCAATGAGTATGCAGTTATGATGGAAGGTTTTGATGATGGGTGGGTTTATATTGGTTCTCGACGTCAGGTGTCATACACCAATCTCAGCCCGGGAAGGTATGTTTTTCGTGTAAAGGCCGCAAATAATGACGGAATATGGAATGAAGAAGGCATTTCAGTGAAAGTTAGAATTCTACCCCCATGGTATAAAACCGTTTGGTTTTATACAGCTATTACTCTGGTGATTTTAATCCTTATCATTTCAATATTTCGAATACGTACAGCCAATTTAATAAAGCAGAAAAAAAGATTAGCACGCATAGTTTCAGAGCAAACGCGGAAATTGCGAAAAAGCAATCGCGAATTAATGCATCGGGCAACAGAGTTAAACAGGATTAACAAGATTCTGGAGGAACGGCAAAAACTGATAACAGATCAGCGTGAAGAACTGGAGAGTCAGGCTGATCACCTACAAAAAAGCAACAGGGAGTTAATTAAACTGATCAACACCAAGGATAAGCTCTTTTCAATTATTGCACACGATTTAAGGTCTCCTTTCAACACCATTCTTGGGTTTTCATCACTTCTTTCCGAATTCAGCGATCAGGATGACAGAGAGCAGGTGAGGGAGCATGCCCGCATAATTCATGATTCATCTTTGGTGGTGTTTAACCTGTTGGAAAACCTGCTTTACTGGGCGCGTACCCAGACCAACGACATACAATTTTCTCCTGTTCATACAGATTTAAATGAAATTGTAAACGAAAATTTCATTCTGATTGATGATGGTGCAAAAAAGAAAGAGATTGAGGTTGATGTTTCGGATTATCAAAATCTTCCAGTGTTTGCCGACATCAATATGATGCGAACGGTGATTCGAAATTTATTAATTAATGCTGTGAAGTTTACACCGCGGGGTGGAAAGATTTCTGTGTCATCGGAGGAGATCAATGATCGTGTATTTATATATATAAAGGATACGGGAGTAGGTTTGGGTCCTTCTGATATAGATCAAATTCTGACATTGGGAGCCTCTTCGAGCACAAAAGGTACCGAAGGGGAGAAAGGCTCTGGTTTAGGTTTGGTTTTGTGTAATGAGTTTATACAGAAAAATGGAGGCAAATTGCTGATTGAAAGTAAACCCGGCTTAGGCAGTAGTTTTGGTTTTTCACTACCGAGGGGAGTGAAAAAAATCTAGAGTCAAGTCTGAATTGTCTCCAGCGCTCACCCCTAGCCCCCAAGTGGGAACGCCAAACACACCATACAACTCCGTCATATTCTGGTTTATATGATGCTAGCTGATTTCCTCCAGATGAGTAACATATGAAGATGACCAGATGATTTCAGGTTTATCTTTGAATAATCCATAAACCGCAGAACCGCTTCCTGACATGGAAGCGTAAATGGCTCCATTTCGGTAGAGATTTTCTTTAATGTCGGCTATTGCTGGATATTTTCGAAATACAGTATCCTCAAAGTCGTTTTTGAGAAACTTTCTCCACTCTTCAACAGGTTTGGTTATAATTGCATTTATTGGGATGGATGGAGATTTTGGTATAATTCCACCATATGCTTCGGCAGTTGATACATGAATGCCCGGAGCTACAATTAAAAGCCAAAGGCTTTTTAATTGAAGTGAAATTTCTGAGAATTCATTGCCTATTCCTCTTGCCATGACTGCCTGGTTTTTAATGAAAAAAGGACAGTCAGCTCCCAAGGTAGCAGCCATCTTTTCCAGAACAGAATAAGAAAAGTTTTTCTGGAACTGCTCGTTCAGCAGTTTCAGCATGAATGCAGCATCTGCTGAACCGCCACCAAGTCCGGCCCCAAAGGGAATAACCTTGTGAAGGTGTATTTTAAGCGGAGGAATTGATGTGTGTTGGCGCATGTATTCTAAAGCCTTTAAGCAGAGATTGTTGTTCGCTGCACCATCAATTTTTAATCCTGAAACGGAAAACTCATCAGTGTTTTGAGTTGATGGAATGACTTCCAGAACGTCATTCCATTTATTTACTGGAAAAAAAATGGTTTCCAAATTGTGGTATCCATCGTTTCTTTTGGAAACGATGTTCAAACCCAGATTTATTTTAGCATTGGGAAACACTATCATCCTTGAGATTTTTATAAAACATCCAAAAACAAAAGTAGTTATTTTTAAATCAAATGCTCCGATTGTTAATAACTCTGTTAACCTGTTGTTGATATGAATTTCTGAAATGGTTTTTATCCCCATTCACTTTTTCATACCTTTGTAATCCTTTTCAAAAAATATTTTTATCAATGGCCGAGAAACGTTATAACAATAAAAAGAAGTCCCCCGATTTGATGGATTTAGGCATAGGAAAAATGCCGCCACAGGCCATTGAACTTGAAGAAGCCGTATTGGGAGCCATGCTTCTTGAGAAAGATGCATTTACCAATGTGTCTGAGATTTTAAAGACCGATTGCTTCTATAAGGAAGCTCATCAGCATATTTATGAGGCCATAACAAGCCTTTTTGCCCGTCAGGAACCGGCCGATTTGCTCACCGTAACCGAAGAGTTACGCCGAATGGCAAAACTGGAAGAGGTGGGTGGAGCTTTTTATATAACCCAGCTTACCGGAAGGGTTGCCTCTGCGGCCCATATTGAATATCACTCCCGAATCATCTATCAGAAATATCTGCAACGTGAAATGATTCGCATTTCCGGTGTTATTCAAACCAAGGCTTTTGATGAGTCTGAGGATGTGAATGACTTGCTGGAAGAGGCAGAAAATTCGCTTTTTATGCTTTCTCAGGGAAGCATGAAGCGTGATGCAACGCAAATTAGTCCGGTGATTAACGAGGCCATTGAGATGATTCAGGTGGCCAGTAAGCGGACAGATGGTTTGAGTGGTGTTCCCAGTGGATTTACCGAACTTGACAGAATGACATCAGGTTGGCAGAATTCCGATATGGTTGTAATTGCTGCGCGTCCTGCCATGGGAAAAACTGCATTTGTTCTGTCGATGGCACGAAACATGGCAGTGAAATACAATCAGGCTGTGGCTGTGTTTTCTCTTGAGATGTCAAATGTACAGCTTGTTAACCGTTTAATAGTTGCAGAAACCGAATTAGCAGCTGAGAAAATTAAAACAGGGAAACTTGAGCCATACGAATGGGAGCAATTGGATCATAAAATTAAATCTCTGGTAGATGCACCGATATTTGTGGATGACACAGCTGGTTTGTCAGTATTTGAACTGAGAGCAAAGTGCCGCAGGTTAAAGAAGCAGCATGATCTGAAAATCATCATTATTGATTACCTTCAGTTGATGAATGCCAGCGGGATGAACCCAGGCAACCGTCAGGAAGAAGTGAGTATGATTTCTCGTTCATTAAAAGGTCTTGCCAAGGAACTGAATGTTCCAATTCTAGCACTTTCGCAGTTAAACAGGGGTGTTGAAAGCCGAACCGGGGAGGGGAAGCGTCCGCAACTTTCCGATCTTCGTGAATCGGGAGCCATCGAACAGGATGCGGATATGGTTCTTTTCATCCACCGCCCTGAGTATTATAAAATTACCGAGGATGAAAACGGTAATTCACTAATCGGAATGGCCGAAATTATAATTGCCAAGCATCGTAACGGAGCCACAGGTGATGTTCGTTTGAGATTCCGTCCGGAAGTAATTCGTTTCGAGGATGTTGATGTCGATGGATTTGGTGGAGGATTCGGGGCTGAATCAGACTCCATGCAGGTTTTCAGCTCGAAAATGAATGAAACCATCTCCACAGGCAGTCCTGCACCCGGCTCCAAACCCGACTTTGGCTTTGGGGGTAATTTTGAGAGGGATGCTGAGTTTTAATTTTACAAACAATCTAATAGTTCCCGCAGCGATCTGATCTCCATAAAAACCACCTCATTATGAGGTGTTCCAGCAGGGTTAAAATATACGTGATCCAATCCGAAGTTTTTGGCTCCGGCGATGTCGGTTTCAAGACTGTCGCCTATTACCAAACTCTCTTTTTTCTTTGCGTTACAGCTTCGTATGGCATGTTCAAAGAATTCTTGTTTAGGTTTTGGTGCACCAATTTCTTCCGAAATGAATATTTTTTGAAAGAAGGGTTTTAGTCCGCTCTTTTCCATCTTAACATGCTGTGCCTCTATGAATCCGTTGGTAATGATGTGAAGATTGTATTTTGGATGCAGATACTCCAGAAGTTCAATTGCACCGGGAATAAGTGCTGTTTTTTTAGAGTTTTCCGCCACAAAATCAAAAGAGAATTTTCGTGCCATTTCAAAATCGTCAAGACCGGAGGTTAAAAACGTATTATGGAACCTCCCTATGGCAACTTCCGGTTTTCTGATTTCTCCATGTCTGTATTTAAGCCATAAATCGGCATTTATTGGCTCGTAGGTGTTGAAAAAAATGTCAAAACTGTCAAAGTGTTTATCCAGATTGTACCGCATAAACAACTC
Organism: Alkalitalea saponilacus; assembly: GCF_900168165.1. Classification (GTDB taxonomy): domain Bacteria; phylum Bacteroidota; class Bacteroidia; order Bacteroidales; family Marinilabiliaceae; genus Natronoflexus; species Natronoflexus saponilacus. Next base: position 40,315 of record NZ_FUYV01000013.1, on the reverse strand, counting down.
TGACAGTGTATGTTTTTCGTTTGTGTTAAAGTCCCAAAGGGTGTGATCAAGATCAAAAAAAAGATGTTGATACTGCTGAATGTACATTACTATGTATTAAACTCCTGTGTTAATTTACCTGAATGACCAGATAACGCGTTATACTCCAGAAAAGTTCCGGATCTTCTATTACCAAAATCAGATTTCCTTCCTCTCCGGTAACCATTTGGAATGACCCTGACGGATGATTTGAAAGCACTTCAGCTTTTGATGTGTAAAGCTGTATTGTGTCTTTTTCCCTGATGTCAATTTGCTGGAAATAACTTTTATCGAAATCTTCCTTCAGTATTCTGGTGCTTCCAAAAAACAGGAATCCTTCACGGGTTAAAATGTTTTGGTCACGAAGTTCACGACGGGTTCCCATGGTGTACCAGGCCCGGTTATAGTGATCAGTGGTTTGATCGAGGCGTTGACGGGTGGCTTCGCCGGCCTTGCGGATGGAGTCCATCTCGAAACTGAGATCCATGATCTCCAGATTCAGATGGTCAATGACAAGTTCTCTTTGTTGAAGTTGCTCCTGAAGCAAAACAATTTGTGCTGATTTTTCCTGAAGTTGCTCATTTAATCCGGCAATCAGACGGTTTACTCTATTGTTCTCAACACCTGAGTTTCTGAGTTGCGCTTCTAGTTGCTGAATTCGATCCTTGTTTTGAACCATCAACTCATATATGAGTTGAATGTCTTCGTTGATTTGTTCACCGGTTCGACCACGCATATCTCCGGATTCAGCCTGAACCGATATAATTTGTTCCTTCTCTTTAATCAGGCGAAGGTTTTCATCAATATCACCGAGTGTCTCAACCAACTGGTTTAATTGGATCTCTTTTTTGGCTGTTTCCACCAAAAGAGAGTCGTTCATCTGCATCAGCTCGGTACGGGAGGGGCCCGATGTGCATTGCCATAAGAACGGCATCAGCATGAGTAAAATTAAATTTCTCATATTCTTAGATTTATGGGTGTAAATTGTTATTGTTCTCTGTTTCCTTCAATGACCAGCACGATTTCCCCCTTGGGAGGATGATCGGTATAATATTTTATTAATTCTTCCAGGCTTCCTCGTTTAATTTCTTCATAAAATTTTGACAACTCTCTGCATACAGCTGCTTTTCTTTCCAATCCAAAAAACTCGGCAGATTGATTCAGCGTTTTTACCAATCGGTGTGGTGACTCGTAAAACACCATGGTTCTTTCTTCCTGCTGCAGTGCCGTTAGTTTTTTTTGGCGTCCTTTTTTGGGAGGAAGGAATCCTTCAAAGCAAAATCTGTCGTTTGGTAATCCTGCCATCACGATGGCAGGAATAAGCGCCGTTGCTCCGGGTAAGCATTCAACTTCTATGCCATTGGTAATACAATGATTTACCAGAAGGTAGCCGGGGTCTGAAATGCCTGGTGTTCCGGCGTCTGAGACCATTGCAGCAGTTTCCCCACCTTTGATGCGCTGTGTAATTTTTTCTACAGTATTGTGTTCATTGAATTTATGATGAGAAAACATTTTGCTCTCGATCTGGTAATGCTTTAGAAGCATTCCTGTTGTGCGTGTATCTTCCGCGAGAATGAAGTCGGCTTCCTTTAAAACACGTAAAGCCCGGAGAGTAATGTCTTCCAGATTGCCGATGGGAGTAGGTACGAGAATTAATTTGGCCATTTCAGGATTATTTGGGGAATCTTCTTTTTATCAGTTCTCTAAAAGATACCACTGCTTCATTGTTTTGGTCCCAGTTAAAGTTTCCGGATAAAAAAGAGACAGCAGATTCAAATGTGGCCATTTGATTGATCTGATCAATGGTTTGGTTAAACAGTTCGGAATTATTCCCGAAAAGTTCTCTTTGAAAGAAAAACCGGTCGTTTATGCCGATTGCTTTTCGCAGATCAACAATGGGTTGTTGAAACTTTGGAAGTGTTCCGGAATCGTGGCCAGTTCCCAATTTCTCATTGAAGGATTGTTTGTCTTTACCTAATATTTCACCAAGTACAGTTCCTTGTGTTGATGGCTCATTTTTCTGTGTCACTTTTGCCGTTTCCTGTTTGGACGGTTCAGCCGGTTTAGGAGAGAGTTCGGGTGATTTAGTTTTTTCTGGAGTGGGTGCAGGTGGCGAAGGTTTTTCTTTATGCTGGATTTCAGGCTCAGGAGATGGAGTTGTTTTAACTTCCTCTGCAGGTTCATTGATGATCTCCAGCACAGGATTTTCCTCTTTCGTTGGTTTGGGTTCTTCTTTAACAGGAGCGGGTTGCGGAGTTTTTGGCAGATCTATTTTTTGAGGCGCATTAAGTCCTTCAAAGAGTGCAATTTCATCCAGAATTCCTTGGGTTTTACTCTTTGTCAATTGTATGTATACGGCAGGGACGTCCTCTTTTCCGGAAAAGGTATTCAGCAATGTTTCCAGCTCTTTTATGTCCTGAAGAATTATTTTAAGCAGTGCTTCTTTTTCCATATTATCTTGTTGACAATCATTTTTCTTTACCTTTGCAAAGGTAGTAATTGAATTTTTGTGAATCTACTATTCTTAACAATATTTCAAATCAGATGTTTCTCGAAAACCGTCAAAATAACAGGAATAAGCGGCATGGATGGATCGAAGTCATTTGTGGTTCCATGTTCTCCGGAAAAACTGAGGAGTTGTTGCGCCGATTGCGCCGTGCACGTATTGCACGGCAAAATGTGGAGATTTTTAAGCCTTTGGTTGACAGGCGATACAGCGAGGAAGAAGTTGTTTCGCACGATGCTAACAGCATCCGATGCACACCTGTTGAAAGCTCCGGAAACATACTGTTGTTAAGTGGTAATACCGATGTCATTGGGATTGATGAAGCACAGTTTTTTGATAATGGATTGGTTGATGTTTGCAACACATTGGCCGGCCAGGGAATACGTGTAATTATTGCGGGACTGGATATGGATTTCAAAGGAAAACCTTTTGGACCCATGCCGGGTTTAATGGCTTGCGCCGAATATGTAACTAAAGTTCATGCCATCTGCATGCAATGTGGTGATTTGGCACATTTCTCCTACAGGTTTAAAGCCAGTGATAGACTGGTGGAAGTAGGCGCCGCCGAATCATACGAAGCTGTTTGCCGCAATTGCTACCATCAGTTAAACCGAAGCAAATGACTCTGACTTCTTACTCCATACAACAAATAGCTCAAATGGCATCCGGACGCCTGTTTGGAAACATCACCACCGTTGTGACCAAATTAGCGTATGACAGCCGTCTGGTTTTTAACCCGGCAGGGGTGCTTTTTTTTGCAATTAAAAGTGGCCATTTAAATGGAAATACATTTGTAAATGCTCTATACCAACGAGGAGTGAGAGCGTTTGTCGTTGAAAAGGAGTATGAAATTCCTAATGAAATGAACGATGCTTCATTCATAGTTGTGGAGAATTCTCTACAGGCGCTACAGCGAATCGCATCAACTCATCGATCGGTTTTTAATTTGCCTGTATTGGCCATTACCGGTAGCAACGGGAAAACCATCGTAAAGGAGTGGTTGGGTCAGGTTTTAGGGGATTCTTTAAAGGTGACTCGTTCGCCGCGAAGTTTTAACAGCCAGATTGGAGTACCCTTATCGGTATGGCAATTAAATGATGAGAGTGAATTTGGGATTTTTGAAGCCGGCATCAGTAAACCCGGTGAAATGGACTCTTTGAGAGAAATTTTGAAACCCACTTTAGGACTTATAACCAATATTGGTGCCGCTCATCAGGAGAATTTTTCGTCATTGGACGAAAAATTAAGGGAAAAGCTGATTCTTTTCAAAGATGTTGATACTGTTTTCTACAAACTGGATGATGAATTGATTCATCATTCCATCATGAAGTTATATCCCCAAAAGGAGAAGTTGACTTGGGGTATTCATCCCGATTCAAATCTACGGTTATTATCCAGTGAAGCAGATAACGGACAGTTGCAAATGACTCTACAATGGCAGAAAAAATCTTTTAACGTGATACTGCCTTTTTCTGATAAAATAAGTCAGGAAAATGCACTGCCGGTTATTTTGTTGATGCTTTATAAAGGGTTTGGTTTTGATGGCATCAGCCGTTTTATGTTGCAGTTGCAACCAGTTGCCATGCGAATGGAGCAGATAGAAGGAATCGACGGTTCTCTAATCATTAACGACAGTTACAACTCTGACTTTACATCTTTGGAAGTGGCACTTGATTTTCTGGAGCAACAGGGTCGTAAAAAAGGACGACAACGCACCCTTATTTTGTCAGATTTATTACAAACAGGCATAGAGCCGAAAATACTTTATCCGCGCATTGCAGATTTAATCAAAATCCGTGGAGTTGAGCGTCTCATAGGGGTGGGGAGCGAAATAGCCGGATATGCATCCTGTTTTCGTCCGAACGATTCCTTCTACAAAACCACAGAAGAATTGCTTACTGCCATACCCCGCCTTTCATTCCGCAACGAGGCCATCCTGATAAAGGGTGCCAGATCATTTGAGTTTGAAAGAATCAGTGAGCAACTTGAGCAAAAACAGCACAGTACCTGCTTGGAAATCAATCTTAATGCACTTATTTATAATTTCAAGACGTTTAAAAGCCGCTTAAATCCTCAAACAAGGCTTCTTGCCATGGTAAAGGCATCCGGTTATGGAAGCGGAGCTTTTGAGATTGCTTCGGCTTTACAACATCATAAGGTCGATTATTTAGGTGTGGCTTTCGCCGATGAAGGGATGGAATTGCGAAAAGCAGGGATTCAAACACCGATTATGGTTATGAGTCCTGAGGTGAAGAGCTTTAACCAGATGCTTCAGTATAAGCTGGAGCCTGAAATATATGGATTTCGCATACTGGAAGCTTTTTGCCAACACGTGGCAAAAAGCGGTGAAGAGGAGACAGGAATTCACCTTAAGGTGGATACAGGAATGCATCGATTGGGATTCTACCCCGAAGATGCCGAAGAGTTGGTTGTTTATTTAAAAAAAAGGAACAAAATCAGAGTATTGTCGGTGTTTACTCATTTGGCCGGAACCGATGATTCAGTTTATGATGCCTTTACATCTCAACAGATTGGCCGGTTCTCCACTTTTGCTGACATCATTGAGAAGGGTTTGGGATATCGAGTTTGGCGGCATGCGCTCAATTCTGCCGGTATAGAACGTTTTCCACAGTATCAGTTTGATATGGTACGTTTGGGAATTGGTTTGTACGGCGTGAGCAGTTTGCCTGAAAATCCTTTATTGAATGTGGTTACACTCAAAACCTATGTTTCTCAGATTAAAACGGTAAAAACCGGTGAAACCATCGGATACAGTCGGCGTGGAAGTGTTTCAGCAAACGGCAGAATTGCCGTATTGCCAATTGGTTATGCCGATGGTTTAAACAGACGTCTGAGCAACGGTGTTGGTCAGGTTTTAGTGCGCGGAAAGCTTTGTCCTATAGTCGGGAATATTTGTATGGACATGTGTATGATTGATGTTTCGGGAATGGATATACCCGAAGGTGAAGAGGTCGTTGTTTTTGGCGATGAGCATCCGTTAACACAGATGGCCGAAAAACTGGACACCATTCCTTACGAAGTTTTAACCAGTATAAGCCAACGTGTTAAGCGTGTTTATTTTAAAGAATAAACCAGCCTTAGTTCCTGTTTAAATTTAATTTATAAATATTTTATAGACTCGAAGACTGTTATCCCGAGGCATTCGGGATTAGACAGATAGAGTAGTTGAGAAAGATGATTGGATTGATCTTATTATCTGTTTAATCTTGTCTATCAGTCTAAATGTCTAACATCTAATAATCTTCAATATAGATTTATTAAAATTTTAAACAAGCTCTTAATTATCCTAAACGAGAAATGCGCTCCAGCATATCCTCATCCAGAATTTTAATGATGCGGCCATCAACTGCAATCAGCTTCTCTTTCATAAAGGTGGTGAGGGTGCGGATGGCATTTGAAGTGGTCATGTTTGAAAAATTGGCCAAATCCTCACGGGATAAATATATGTTGAGCGTGCAGCCATCTTCTTCGTAACCGTAGATTTCTTTCAGCAGTATCAAACTTTCTGCCAATCGACCTCTGATGTGTTTTTGAGTGAGTGTAACTGTCCTAAAACGAGAAAATCCAAGCTCCGAGGCAAAGGATTTGATGATGTTGATGCAAAGTTTATTGTTGCTGGCCATTAGGTTGTCAACAACTTCCTTGTTGATGTGAAAAATGGTGCAGGGTTCAATAACCACTGCAGAGGCCACATGGTTTTCACCGGCAAAGAGTGCTCTGTAACCTATAAGACCGGGTGCCTTTGCCAGTCGTACAATTTGATCACGTCCACCAACGCCTTCCTTAAAAATTTTGACTTTCCCTGATCCGAGACAAAGCAAACCGGTTGGCATTTCGCCTTCCTGGTATATGATTTGGTTTTTGCGGTACTTGAGCGTTCTGTGGTTTTTTTCCAAATACTCTTTTTCAGCGTCAGTCAGAACGCTGAAAATTAACTGTATATCTTTAATTGAGGGGTCATTTGTTCCCGCTTTTTTTGTTGATGTCATACGCCCTGTGTTCTAAAACACTGTTCTAAAACACCAAAATTAGCAAAAAAACAGAATGAATTCAAATAAATAGAAGCTAATGGAACGAAATGGTTAAAAATATGACCAAAGTGTTCGTTTGGTTGGATTAATATCTTGCCACCAGTGGCATTCTTCGGCCAAATCCAAATGCTTTGCCGGAAACACGTAAAACCGGTGGTGCCTGAAACCGTTTATGTTCATTACGGTTAACCATCTGTATTGTTTTCAACACCGTATTCTGGTCAAAACCTTCTGAAACAATCTCTTTTGCCGATCTGTTTTGTTCGATGTATCTGAACAGAATCGCATCCAGCAGATCGTATTCAGGAAGAGAATCGGAGTCTTTTTGATCGGGTCGCAACTCTGCCGATGGTGGTTTGCTGATGGTGTTTTCGGGGATTATTTCTTCATTTCGGTTCAGAAACCGGCACATTTCGAATACACGGGTTTTATATACATCGCCTAAAACACTGAGGCCGCCGTTCATATCGCCATAGAGGGTGCCATAACCAACAGCTGCCTCGCTTTTGTTGGATGTGTTCAGCAGAATGTTTCCAAATTTATTTGAGTATGCCATTAGTAACGTTCCACGTATTCGAGCCTGGATGTTCTCTTCGGTTATATCACTTTCCCTACCGGAAAAGGAGTTTTGTAGTGCAAAATCAAATTGGAGTACAATATCTTTTATGGGAATAATTTCATAACTCATGCCAAGGTTCTCTGCTAAATCGCGTGCATCAGTTACACTGTGATCGCTGGAATATTGTGATGGCATTAAAATTCCATGTACGTTTTCTTTTCCCAATGCGGCAACAGCAATGGCAGCAGTAAGTGCAGAATCAATTCCACCCGATAATCCTACCAAGGCTTTTTTCAAGCTACTTTTGTTGAAATAGTCGCGAACACCTGTCACCAAAGCCTGGTAAATTAATTCAATTTCTGAAGGCTTCTCTTCTGATTTATTGGGAGTGGCTGGTTCGTTAAATTTTGTGTAAAAGGTCTCTTCTTTAAAAAAGCCTAATCTGTGCATTACTTCCCCGGCGGGAGAAATAACCATGGAGCCTCCGTCGAAAATTAGTTCTGTATTGGCTCCGGTTTGGTTTACATAGAAAACGGGGATTTGATATTGGGCTGCTTTTTTACATACCACCTGTTTTCTGATTTCGTGCTGATGGTATGAGAAGGGTGATGCGGCAATGTTGATGGCAAAAGTTGGTCGCAACGCGGCCAGCTTTTGCATGGGCGACAGGGTGTATAGATGGTTCCTGTCAAAGGCATTTTCTATTGGCCGGTCATCCCAGATATCTTCACAAATTGTGATGGCAATCCTGTGTCCTTTAAAGCTTATGACATTAAAATCCTGGTTGGGCTGAAAATAGCGATATTCATCAAATACATCGTAAGTAGGCAAAAGTGTTTTGTGTACTACCGGACGGGCATCGCCATCACTTAAAAGCCAGGCGGAGTTAAAGAGTTGTTTTCCTTTCGATCCCGGATTGATAGAGGGCCCGCCAACAATTGCCGTGACGGTTTGGCAGTGTTTTGCAATTTCATGCATGCAGTCAATGGCTTTCCGGACAAATTCTTCACGTGTTAGCATGTCCAAAGGTGGGTATCCACAAATGGCCAATTCGGAAAAGATGATGAGGTCAACGTGGTTTTCCGCGGCTTTTTTTATTTCATTAATGATTTTTGCCTTATTGGCGTCAAAGTCGCCTATTTTGTAGTTGAGTTGCGAAAGTGCCAGTTTAATTGGTGCCTGCATGATCTTTTTCTGATTTTTTCTGTATTAGAAGATAAAGCCAAACTCGAAGACGAATCTGTTCAGGATGGATTTGTCACTAAAACCTGATTTATTCGTAATATCTGTAAATCCGTTGTTGAATAACAGACCTATCATTAAGGCATTTCGTCCACCTACGGAATATTCAATACCGCCTCCAAGATGGTATCCTAAATCGAAGAATCGGACTTCGTTGCTTATGCTGTTCCCGTTGCCATCCTGTGCCTGGATATTTATCTGAGGCGATAGCCCAAATCTTCCGTAAATATTGGTTCGTCTGATGTCTTCTGACCTCAGCCTTAATCCCAGTGGAACCTCTAAATATTTCAAGTTGTATCGTTGACTGAAAACCTCTTCCCCGGTATCGTACGAAAGTTTTCCGCCTGTTGTGTTGATTGTGAGTCCAGTGGCAAATGCGTAATTATGGCCAAAAAATCTATCCATGAGTACCCCAAAATTGTATCCGGCTCGGGAACCTTTGTCTTCTACATTCTGATGATCAGATTTCATCCATGACACCTGGGGCGTAAGAACAAAAGAAAACCTGAAATCGCCACTGTGTTGAGCCGATAATTGGGTTATCGAAATCAGAATTATAAATAGAGAAAATAGCTTTTTCATTTCTTAAAGTGTTGAATGTTAAGGTGTATTTCAGTTAATGACTAAATGTTCTCAAAATTTTGTACAAACTTAATGAAATCAACGTGTGTTTTGGTACATATAAAGCAATAAATTGCTTTATATGTATTCTTTTGGGAATAATTATTGTTAATGATATTACCGATTTATGCCGGCTTTTATTGCAAAATCAAGGCCATGTTTCTATTATTGCAATTATATTTTTAATTTAATCTGATTTACTATGTCTGAAAATCGATCATTTTGGTTTCGATTATTGGTACTCTCACCTGTTGCTTTTGTGCTTTTGTTTAATTCATGTTCCTGTGAGCGACCACCAAGGGTCGATCACATAGAAGTTGATATAAATTTGATTCCATTCTATGAAGATTTGTTTTCCATCAATCCCGACAGTTTTCATCTGGAATTAGATCGATTGAAAAAAACTTATGGAAAGTATCTTGAAGCTTATAGTTTAGGGGTGATCGGAGCGGGGCACCCAGATGATTCTGATTACGTGGAAAATATGAGGTTCTTCCTTGACTATGAACCCAATCAAGAGGTTTTGGATACTGTTCGGCATGTTTTTCATGATAAGGATGCGTTAAAACGGGAGTTGACCAAAGCATTTCAATACTATTTGTATTACTTTCCCGACGAGCCTGTTCCAGATATTTACTTGCACATCTCCGGATTTAATCAGAATATGGTTGTTGATTCAACATGGCTTTCAATCAGTGTTGAGCAATACCTCGGCGCCGATTGTATTTTTTATGAGTGGTTATCGGTTCCCATGTATTTGAGACGTACCAAAGCTACCGAAAAAGTAGTGCCGGATGTGATGAAAGCAATCGCCATGAGCAGATATTTGTACAACGATTCCATTGATGATTTGGCCAATCAGATGATTTATAATGGAAAACTGCTTTGGTTTGTAAAGCATATGGTTCCGGATATTCCTGATACATTGCTGTTTGATTTTTCCAAAGAAGAGATGGCTTGGGTTAAAGGATTTGAAAAGGATATGTGGGCTGTTGTAGTTGAACAAAAACATCTCTTCTCCACAGACAGGATGACACTTCAGCGTTATATTGGTAAGAGTCCGTTTACGTTTTTCTTTGGGCAGGACTCTCCTGGTCGAACGGGTCATTATATTGGATACAGAATCATACAATCGTTTATGAGAAGAAATCCGGATGTTACTTTGCGGGAACTTATGGAGATGGATAACGGCCATGAGATTTTCGCTGCTGCCAGGTACAGACCATAATTATTGAATCACAGTCATTCACGAATAAGTTTGCTATGCGGGTTGGGTTGTTACAATACGCTCCGGTTATAGGAGATATAGACAAAAACATCAGGATTATTGAGAAATCTCTCGAAAAATCGGATAGTGCCGATTTATGGGTTTTACCAGAGTTGGCTTCCTCAGGCTATGCGTTTGCTTCCCGCGAAGAGGCTGTTTTATTATCTGAAAAGCTTAGTGACAGTAAATTCGTCAGATTTTTGATGTCTCAGGCGCAAAAACATCGTTGCTGGTTTGTAAGCGGGATTAATGAACGAGAGGGGGACAAGCTATATAACAGTTCCGTTTTGGTAAATGAAGAGGGTGTTCTTGGGGTTTACCGAAAACTGCATCTTTTTAAAAACGAAAAAAATATTTTTGAACCCGGAAATCTGGGGTTACCGGTGTTTGAAACACCTTTGGGGAAAATAGCAATGTTGATCTGTTTCGATTGGATGTTTCCTGAAGTATGGCGAATAATGGGGCTAAAGGGAGTTCAGTTGGTTTGTCATCCGTCTAATTTGGTTTTACCCTGGTGCCAGACTGCCATTCCTGGATATGCACTTACCAATAGATTTTATGTTGCCACCACCAATCGAGTGGGTACTGAGCGGGGTTTAAAATTTACCGGTTGTTCAGTTTTGGTTTCTCCAACAGGTGAGTATTTGCTGCAAGGAAAAAGAAAGAAAGAGCAATCTTTGGTAGCTGATGTCGATCTTAAGAAATCGACAGATAAACAAATAACAGAGGAGAACCATGCGTTTGAAGACCGCCGAATAGATGTATACGAAGTAAATCAGTGATGAAGAGTATGGCAGTCGTTGAAAAAAAGAGAGCGCTGAGAAAAGAGATCGCCGGTTATAAGCGGTTGATGACTCAGGAGGCGAAACATGCCGAATGCATGATTTGTGTCAAAGAGATTGAAGAAGCTGAAGCTTTTTTAGAGTCAAAAATAATATTGGCTTATTGGCCATTGTATGATGAGATTGATTTACGTCCCTTAATTTTGAAATGGCATCCTGAAAAAACTTTTTTGTTGCCTCAAGTGGCTGGCGAAAAGTTGGAATTAAGATATTTCAAAGGTGAAGATTCGCTGGTTCCGCAAGGGAAGTACGGAATTATGGAACCGCGTACAGAAATTTTTACGAAGTACGATAAGGTTGATCTTGTGCTGGTTCCCGGGCTGGCCTTTGACCATTTGGGATACAGATTGGGACGAGGAGCGGGTTATTACGATAAATTACTGCCAAAATTGTATAAAGCAGTTAAGATTGGGGTTGGATTCAGGTTTCAGATGGTAAAAGAAGTGCCGGTTGAACCTCATGATGAAGTACTTGATATTGTAATTGTTCCCAAATAAAAAAGACTGCCTAAGGCAGCCTTTTTAATGCATTTCAGTGCTTATTATGCGGGATGGATTGCCTCAGTAGGACAAACATCAGCACAAGCGCCACAATCGGTGCAAGCTTCGGGATCAATTACATAAATATCGCCCTCTGCGATGGCATCTACGGGGCACTCATCTAAACAGGAACCGCAAGCAATGCAATCTTCATTAATAACGTAAGCCATTTTATTAGATTTTAGGATTTACTTACAGGCAAAATTATTGGGTTTTTTTATTAAAAAAAATCATTTGGCGTTAAAAGCGTTTATTTTTATAGGTTATAAATTGTGTTTAGGGTCTAAAGTTCAGAATATCATGATTGTGTGTTTAAGAAGCCGATGGCAATAAATGCCATGAGTCCCGATGCTGTTTTTAATGATTCCTCGTTTAAATTAAACTGTGGTGTGTGCAGAGCACCGGTAATGTCATGTTTTTGTTTCACTCCAAAACGGTAAAATGTGCAGGGGAATTCTTGGCTATAGTACCCGAAATCTTCAGCAGTCATGCGGGTATCCATCACTTCAACCTGATCTTGACCAAGGTATACAGAAGCCATCTCTAATGCCTTTTGTGTAACCAACTCATTGTTGAAAACCATTGGATACCCATCTTTTATGTCAATGGTGCATTCACATCCGTAGGCAGAAGCTGTGTGTTTGGCAATTTCCCTGATTTTTGTTTTTATTTTTTCGCGCCACTCCTCGTTCATGGTTCTCAGGGTTCCAGCCAGATAAACTGTTTCCGGAATGATATTGGTCGCTCCCTTTCCTTCAATGTGTCCAAATGAAAGCACGGTCGGGATTGTTGCCGGCACAATTCGGCTAACCACCTGCTGAAGTGCAACAACTATTTGCGATGCAGCTAAAACAGTATCGTTCAGGGTGTGTGGCATGGCCGCATGTCCACCTTTCCCTTTCACAGTGATGTGAACTTCGTCGCCCGAGGCCATATACATCCCCGGTTTAAATCCAACATTCCCGCTCTCCATTTCCGGAAGAACATGTTGACCAATTATGATGTCTGGTTTCGGATCATTTAATGCACCTTCTTTTAATATTAATGACGCACCACCCGGGAATTTCTCTTCGCCTGGCTGAAATATTAATAGGGCGGTACCTTCCCAAGAATCTTTTATTTGCGTAAGTATTTTTGCGACACCCAATAATGATGCACTGTGTGCATCATGTCCACACGCGTGCATCACACCTTCTTTTTTAGAACTGAATTCCAATCCCGAATTCTCCTGAATGGGTAAAGCATCCATATCGGCTCTGAGACCAACCACCGGTCCATTTGTGGATTTGCCTTCGATGGTTGCAATGATTCCGGTACCGGCAATCCCTTTTTTGAAAGGGATTTTGAGTTTGTTAAGTTCATTGGCGATGTACTCTGAAGTCTGAACTTCTTCGAACGATAATTCCGGATTTTGGTGCAGCCATCGACGATGATTGATTATTTCAGGATAAATCTGATCTGAAAGTTGTCGGATTCTTTCTAAAAGTGATTGACGCATGAAGGTTTTATTTTGTTTGATGACAAATTTACAAAAAAAGAAAAGGCCATCCGGTATTTTTTGCGGATGACCTTTTCTATAATATTGTCAAATTCGATTTAGTTTAGAAGTCCTTCTAATACTTCAATCAGTTCCTCACCTCTTAATTGCTTGTGCATGATGTTTCCATCTCTGTCAAGCAACCATGTGTTAGGAATGGATTGAACGGCATAGGTTTGAGCCACGCTTCCCATCGGGTCGTGCAGAAGAACCCAGTTTAGCTGATCTTCTTCTACAGCCTTTTTCCATGCTTCAGTGGTTTCGTCCAATGAAACACTCACGATTTCAAATTCATCTCCACCAAAGCGATCATACGCTCTCTTTAAAATTGGATTTTCGATGCGGCATGGACGACACCATGCTGCCCAGAAATCAAGAAAAACATATTTCCCGCGGTATTGATCAAGGCTTACGGCGTTCCCTTCAATGTCTTTAAGAGTAAAAACCGGTGCTTCATTTCCAACCGAAAGCGCCGCTTCAGCTGCTCTTTGGGTTTGCATAGGAGTTAAAAATTCCTGTAGTTGAACTACGTATGGATGACCCGAAAGATTGGCTTCAAGTTTCTCAAGAATCTCTTCCAGCTCTTCCACTTCAAGACCCTGTGCCATGTTTAAGGCAAGAAAAGCACCAACAACATTGTTACTGTTCTCTTTAACAAAATTACGATAGTAATTTTGCTGCTCTTCGATAATGACCTGCATGTCGGCCATTATACTCTCCATGGTTGATTGATCGCCGCTGCTTTGAGCCATGAAAAATTCCTCCCTCATTCTCTCTACTTTTTCACTATGAGGAATTTCATCATTGAATTTTTTGAAGAGATTATTAAGACGTGAACCTTTAATTTCAACTGCTTCCATTTCAGCAGTGCTTCCTGTTATGGTAATGTTGGTGTTTTCCAAAAACAGTGCAATCGGAACCCTGTTAGTCCCATGAAATATCAAGTAGAGTTCAGGGTGTTCAACTGACCCTTCAAAAGTAAAGGCTCCATTTACCAATTCAGTGGTATCAACATCTTCAATACCAAACTCTGTAATTTTTTTCAAATATACAGTACCGGTTGTTACATCATTAAATTTACCTGACAACTTATAGCTGTCGGATGAACAGGCAGCCAAAATTATCGTAAGTGCCAGTGCAAAAAATACTTTTTTCATCATAAAAATAAAGTTGTTTAAATTATAAGTGTTTATTAAAATGCAGTCAAACTGCATTTTATTTCATTGTTATACCTGTTTGTTGTACAATTCAAGCAGTTCTCTGGCAGCTTCAAACGAACTGATTTGTCCGCTGTTTACCAGGGGTTCAATTTCGGCAATTTTATTCTTTATTAACGCATTATGGTAAAAATTATTTTTTAATTTTTCGTTGATGGATTCATACATCCAATATTGGGCTTGTTCCCGACGGTTTTGGTTGAAAAAATCGTTGCTTTTGGTTTTATGCATATACTCTTCAACCATATCCCAAATATTAGAAATACCTTCAGATAGGATGGATGAGCAGGTTTCTACCCGTGGTATCCATCCCGAACGGGTTGGCGGAAATAGGTGTAGGGCATTGGAATATTGTGTTTTTGCTAATTGAGCTTTTTGTATATTCTGGCCATCTGCTTTATTAACTGCAATTCCGTCGGCCATTTCCATAATGCCTCGTTTTATTCCCTGGAGTTCGTCTCCGGCACCTGCTATCAGTATTAACAGGAAAAAATCGACCATAGAATGAACAGCAGTTTCACTCTGTCCCACACCTACAGTTTCAATAAAGATGGTGTTGTAACCTGCTGCTTCACAAAGAATGATTGTTTCTCTGGTTTTTCGGGCTACACCTCCCAGTGATCCCGCCGAGGGAGAAGGTCTTATGTAGGCGTTGGGTGTCGATGAGAGACTCTCCATTCGTGTTTTGTCTCCCAATATGCTCCCTTTGGATCGTTCACTGCTGGGATCAATGGCTAAAACGGCCAGTTTGGCACCTTTTTCTATCAAGTGCAAACCCAGAGCTTCAATAAAGGTGCTTTTCCCGGCGCCCGGAACGCCAGTAATACCAAGTCTTACTGAACTCCCTGAATGTGGCAGACATTTAAGGATAATCTGCTGAGCCAACTCCTGGTGTTTGGGAAGAGAACTTTCGATGAGTGTTACGGCACGACTCAAAATTGTTATGTCGCCTGCCAGAATTCCATCCACATACTGTGCCAAAGTCAATTCCTGTGGTCTTTTTTGCAGGAATCGTCTGGCTGCATCGGGGTTAACCGATGGTGGTTGTTCAACTCCTTTGTTTACAATGAGTCCTTTATAGTTGGGATCGTTTTCGATATGACTGTGTTCTTTTCCCAGGTGCATGTTCTGTTAAAAATTATTTTGACAAACAAAGATAAAGGATATTTTAACCAATCCCGAATATTTGACCCTTATTGTATTACAACACCCGAAAGTCTTAATATTGATGCACTTCTGTCAGGGTCGTTGGTGTAAATTGTAATGGATTGATTTTGTCTTCCACTTCGTCCGCGTGAATTAAAAGTTACCGGAACTGAGGTGGATTGTCCCGGAGGGATAATGCTGCGATCGGGGTTGGATGCTGTGCAGCCGCAAGAGGTTCTGACGCGGCGCAAAATTAAATCACTTTTGCCGGAGTTTGTAACAATAAATGAGTGGTTGATTATTTCTCCCTGTTTTATCTCTCCAAAATCGAATGTGGTTTGGCTAAACTCTATTTTTGGTGCATTTGCAAGTGCTTCTTCATTCCATGAGGAGAAATCCTCTTCAACGGTTGCAGTGGAGCTGATGCGATTATTGCTTATTTGTTCACCGTTAATCAGAACCTGCATATGCGTATTGACAAATCCCCATTCATCTGTTTTCTCACTATTAAAAATGCCTCTGATAATACCCTCTTGTCCTGGTTGGAGCCTTTGGGGATATGCCTCCATGGTAATATGATCAGGCACTCTGGCAAATGTTATGGTTACAGGATTTTGTGATGTGTTTATGATTTCAACAGAATTTTCTTTTTGTGTACCTTTTGGTACTCTTCCGAAAGATAAATTTGTGTGTTTAAGACGTATAGGTCCAATCTCCCGCCGGTAGATTTCTTCAATTGGCCGGGCTCCCTGGGTAACAGTGCCAATAATTCTTAGTATTTCCTGACCTTGTTCGGCATTGCTGGCAATTGTAATGGATTGATTAAAGTTACCGGGTCTGTTACGTGGGTCGTATGTTATTTTTATAGTGCCTTGACGTTTTGGTTGAACGGGTGTTCTAGTCCATTCCGGTGCAGCACATCCACAGGATGTGCGGACGTTATGAATAACAAGAGGTTGTTCCCCATTATTGGTAAACTCAAAAACATGGCTTACCACCCCGTTTTCTTCAAGGATTTCACCAAAATCATGAACCTTATTCTCAAAATGAATAGTTGGTTTTGAACGTTGGCTCATGCCGGTAATTGAAAATGCCAATATTAAAATGACTATGGTTGAAAACTGTTTCATTCGTCTGTGATTTAATTTATCAATTAATCAGGCTGTATTTTAACTATGTAAAACTAGTGAAATAATTTTTACGCGTAAAATGAAAACCTGTCTGATCATTCTTTCGTACACACTGTGTTGTGAACTTCAAAAGTTATACCAGAAGCTGATGTCCAAGATTTGTGTAATCGTTTTAAATGGCCAGGAAATGAAGCGGTTGCAGTTTTTGTTTTTTGTATAGCCAATTGTGGTTCGGTTTTTGAATAGCATGTAATAAATTTATATAAAAACTGTTTATTTAATTTAAAGCTTGATATTATGAAGAAGTTTACTTACCTCTTATCTTTATTAATGGTTGGTACCGTTTTGATGTTTACTCAGTGCCGATCGAAAAAAGAGACTGCAACTGTAACTCCTCCTCCGGGAGAGACTCGTGTTGAAGTTTTATGCAGCGGTCCTGATTATTTTTCCAATTCAGAATTTTTTAGAGCAAACAGTGTAGCAGAAAGTCCAAACCAAGCCAACTCTAAACGTATGGCTCTGAGTAATGCCAGAGCTGAATTGGCTGCTCAAATTGAGGTTACTGTTAAATCAGTGATCGATAATTATGTACAGGATATTACAGTAGGCAATCGTCAGGAGTTTACTCAACGTTATGAAGGCCTTACGCGCGAAGTAATTAATCAGCGTTTAACCGGTACACGGGTAATTTGCGAGGAACTTACCAGAACTCCAGAGGGACGTTATAAAACCTATATTGCCATTGAGTTAAGTGGTGAAGAACTGGTAAATGCAATGAATGATCGCATTTCAAGAGATGAAAGACTTCGCTTAGATTATGATTATGAAAGGTTTAAAGATACCTTTAATCAGGAAATGGAGCAAATGAGACAGGATAGAGGTTACTAAGAAAATATTTGTTCTGAACAACGAAAATAAGGTTCAATGAGACACGTCTCGTTGAACCTTATTTTTTATTGAGGGTTCGTTTTTCCTGAAATAATCAGATGCCCAATTCTGCACATCAGACATTTCTTTTCTCTGCAATATCGTTTTTTTAAATGAACCAGTGCCTGAGATTGAGCCGCATTCCTGGCCTGAATGCCAGTCTCCTCCCATTTCTCGATAATGGTATTCGATTCAGGTTTTAAGGACTCCAGCCATCCTGTGCTTTTACTACAGAACTCCTCGTTTCCTCTAAGTTTACCATAAGCAAATGCTAAAGGAACAAAAGTGTTAATGATGATGAGTTCACGGGAGTTTTGTCCTATGGCTTTGCTTTTTACAGGAGACTCAGCTCCGGGACGGTAATGATTCATCCAATAACCCGATGGTGAAATATTAAGCAATGCGATAAGTTGTTGTGTGGTCTCAGCTTTTAAAACCTTACTAAGTGACAATCTACCTTTGTTAAATAATTCAGCCAACTGCACCAGTCTGATGGTTGGAAAATTGGATGGTCTTAACCGAAGAAATTTCCATGTGTGACTTTCAATGGGGGTTAATCCATATTTGGCGGAAAGAAGTTTATATTCTTTCTGAAGTTTTTGGATGTATTCATCTTCCGGGAGCAAATCTGAAAGAAACCCTCCCTGACCAAGAAAAATGGCCTCCAAACGTTCAATGTTATCAGCATTTTTTAATATCGTTCTCCATGGAGTTCGTCGGGCAAGCATTTCAAAAGGATCTCCATTTAATCCAAAGCCAAAATTACGAACCAGCAGAACATAAAAAACTTCGTCCCAATCGTTGTTGTATTGGGAAAGTAGCTTAATTACAGAATCAACTTTCATTTCCAGTTTTTCAATGGTCATCCTTTCCAGCCATTGTCCTAAATGAAATTCATCAATCTGTTTTATATCTTCAGCGCATGGAACCCATAACTGATTCTGCTGAAGTTCCATGTATTTATGCGTGAGAGCCGTTTCAATGGGGATTTCCCAAACAGGAATTTCTCTTTGAGATGCATTGAAACATGTTGAATTATTTTCAGCAACCACATGAAGTATAACATTGTTGTATGCTTCATCCTGATGATGCCCATGTTTGAACCAATCTGAGGCTTTTAGATGGATTTCAATGTTTCCGGCCCACATGGTGTCACCGATTTTTATTTTTGCGTTGAAAAAATCGGGACCTGCATCGCTGTTCAGAAGTCCGGGATTGATGATCTCCAATTGCTCTCCCTGATTGGAGAAATACTGTCCCGGCTTGTAAAGCCTGTGTTTCCAAATGTAATGAAGAAAATCTTCGGTCATATTCTCGGGAATTGGTTATTAGGTTTATCCCTAAAATACGATATTTATTTTAATTCAGGAGATATTTGATAACCGTTTTTTTGAATGAGATCCCCGGGCGTTCTAGAGCTAATGCCATATGTAGTATATTTGTACACACGGTGCTGTCGAATGGGAGATGAGTGGTGTTGTTTGAGTTTATATGCAAAATAATTGAAACAAGTGTCGTGACATTTTTTTACAGATGCCTAATGCATGTAATATAAAGCTTGGCTCTGATAAACCTTATAGTGTGGTGGAGGTTAAAAGTTTTTTATCACCGTAATGACCCCAAAGGCTTAGTGCTTGAACAGTAATAACATCTTCTTTTATTGAGTATACAAGTCGGTGCTTATGATTTAGTCTGCATGAATATTTCCCCGCAAGACGATATTTGATTACCTCCTAACTCGTCTTGTCATTCGAAGGGTTGATAAAATAATATTGAATTTCTCTATGTCTTGTGGCAGTACATTGATATATCCAACTACAACATTACTTTCCTTTTTTTCTCTCCAATACCTTCCCATATATTCTCCGTTTAAATCCAATGTTTCATTTAGCAATATCTTCAAAGAAACATCTTTACCGTATTTTTTTTCTTTAAATATGTTTATTGCTCCACCTGATTTATCATCATTAGTGATATATATGATTGATGAGTCATTATAAGCTAATCTATACTCTATATAATGTTCATCATCAATAATTTTGTAGCAGATAAATCCTTTCGATACATCTAAAAAATAATGTTGATCCCCTAACGAAAACTTCCTAGTTTTTTGCGACATGCCAGGAACACAAGCTATAGTTAAAATATAGATTAACAATACTTTCATAATCATTTATATACATGAATTTTTAACCGCTCGGAAGCTCTCATTGAAAACAATTACTCAATTCCAACAAAATATAGATCAAACCCACCCAGTCCTCCGGGGCGATTGGATGAGAATATCATCATTGATTGAGTCTCTGAAACCCTCTCATCAAATACTATAGGTCTGAATTCATCGTATTCTGAATTAATTGTTGATCCAAAATTGACAGGATCACTCCATTGGTTGTTTTCCCAAAGGCTGTAATATAGATCAAAACCTCCATTTCCACCTTCCCGGTTTGAAGCAAACACTATTTTGTTATCAAAAATATAGGGACATTTATCATCCGACAGGCTTGATAGTGATTCTTCAAGAAAAACTTCATACGGTGAATCATCTGACAGTAATGACTCAATGTCCGTTTCTGCATTAACATCTACGTAGTAGATGTTAAAACTGTTGCCATCTCTGTTAGAACAAAAATAGATTCTCGATTTATCCGAATTAAATGTGGGGTACATGTTATCGTTCCCGGAATTCAAAAACATCACCTCTCTGGGGTCTGAAAATTCTGTGTTATTCTTATTTGAAATGTAGTTTATTTTGGAATTTCCGGTAATGTCAGTTGAATACAATAAGATGAAATTCATTTTGTTTGAATTATGTTCTATTATCAGATTAGGCCCCAGTTCATTTCCGGATGTTTTAATTTTATTCAGCCCATCTTTTATTACTTCAAAATATTCCTCATAACTGCCCCAGACTCCGTATTCATTTTTTATCGTGAGGATTTCAGTTGTTCTATCAAAGCTTATATCCATAGGCTTAAAAATGATATCAAATTCGTCTCCATTACTATTCCTGTTAGACGAGAAGCAAAAGGGTATCAACTCTCCCAGTGTTGGTGCTGTCATATTGAAATCATCATGCTCTGTATTGAAATCAGACAAGTTGACAGGCGTTCTAGGCAATCTGCCTTCATTATACTTATATTCATTATTTGATTTTTCGCACGAAGAAGTTAAGCCTATGAAAATGGTGAAAAATATGATTGTAAGTACATTTTTCATAACCATGGTTTCTTTTGTCTTTGATTAGGACGTGGGTTTTTGTTTCTTTTACTTTATTGCCTCAACCGTATAACCAGCTTTTTTAAGCAGATTAAGCAGACCCTTTTCCCCCGGAAGATGTCCTGCACCCACAGCGATAAAGGACTGGTGGCTTGCCATGGTTTTCTCTAATATCGGAACCCAGTTTTTGTTTCGTTCGGTAAGAAGTATCTCTTCAAAATCTCTTATATAACTGTCAGATTCTTTTATGGCTTCGTAAAGGCAGTTTATATCCTGATTTTTATAGCAGTGAACGAGTTGCTCAAATTCTGCCAAACCTTTTTCAGGATCATTTATCATGGTAACCAGCTCTTTTACTTGAAGTTCGTATGGTATATTGTCGAATATGCCTGTCTGGAACTCAATGGTTTCCAGTCCTTTTATTGTCAGTTCGTTTTGTATTGCATAAGTTAAGAAATAGTTTTCATAGGATTCTATTCTGTCGCAGTTAATCTGTGTCATCACAAGCATCGATGCTATCACAAATGGTTTCATCATGCCAATCTGCTCCAGTCCTGCACCAAATCGGCTGGTCAGATAGTTGTTGAATGCTTCAATTTCTTCGGGAGTCATAGCATCTGAGATGTTTTTCATTTCCGGATGCATGGCCAGGCTTTGCATTTTTTGCATCATTTGAGGATCGCTCATGTCCAGTTCCATCACCATTTTTTGGCTGTTTTTTAGTGCTTCGGTAACTGACTCCGACACAAAGAAATCATCGGCACAAATCATATGGATGGTTCCATAAATCCATGAAGGCTGTTCCAGACCGTTACCGGAAACACGATAAAGAAGGCTGTTGTTTTGTGCCATACAAACAACCATAGTACAAAAGAACAAGGAAAGAACGAATACTCGTTTCATTTTTTTTGTATTAGAGGTTTAGTAATTGCTTAAATTGTTTTAATAGAGAGATTTGTCGGCTCTGATTTTTTCAATGTCTTTGTCATTGAAAGTTCTTATGCTATATTTAAACCCCGCGTAAAGAGCTAATCCATAGAATAAGATGTCCATAAAGCTGAAGGTTGCTGACATTAGCTGTGGCAGCAGACGATAATCGAAGCCAAATATTAAATCTAAAACATTTACATCCTGCATCTTTGCAATTATCGCCATTAAAGCAAAGAATTTTCCCAGAAAAACACTGAACAGAGAGATGATGGCTCCAACCGCACCAAATACTGGCTCAATACCGTTTCCGAAAGTTCTTACGCCAAAACCTACACCGAAACCAATCCCAAGAGCAAGCCATCCAATCTGGAAGCCTGTGGCAGCTGCTATTGCCCCCCAAACCACAGCACCAAGAAAACCGGCAATAATGCCTGCATAAATTCCAAATGCCAGATTTTGTTCACTTTTTAATCTTGCATATTGTTCTGGTGTAATCCTGTGAATCACATCGCCCGGGGTTAATGGTTCCAATTCAACCTGAGGTGTTGTTTTTATTTTCTCGTCCAGATTAAAGTGTTCGCATGCTGAAGTAAAAGTAGCGATGTTGCCTGTCAGACTGCATACAAGTCCCTGTTTCATGTCCATTTGCCTAAGCTGGCATACTTTGCAAAACTGAAGTTGTTCGTTTCTTGTCATTTTAATAAGGTTAGGATTAATGGTTTCAATAATTCAAAAGTAGTAATTTTTCACAAATTCACATTATTTAACGTTCGTTTTTTGCGCTATTTGTTTCTTTTACCCTTAAAGCCTGATTCATCAGGCTTTAAAATCATCGGCCTGTTCTCTTAATGTGCGAACGACCGCTTGAAATGACGCATTTGCAAGTTGCTGTTTATGGCAGAGTTTAAAAATAAATTACTATATTTGGATAAAAGGATATAAAAATCCAGAAAACAACTCATGTCCCTGATTCTCATCTCTGAGAGTTCAAATCTGCTAAACTTCTAATTTTTAATATAAAACTACACAAAAATGAGGTTTATAACTATCAATGCAAGAAATTACAGAGAAGTTGAATACATCAGGTATTTGCCTGAGGAGGTTAAAAGAGAAATTGATATTGTGTCAAGTGTAATACCTTTCAAAACCAATAATTACGTTGTAGATTACCTTATTGACTGGGAGAATTACGAAAATGATCCAATTTACATACTCAACTTTCCTAATAAGAACATGATGAAACGGCATCAATACGAAAAGCTTAAGGATGCCTACGATCGAAATCTTCCAAAGGCTGAGATTGACAAATTGATTTTTAATATTCGCATGGACATGAATCCTCACCCGGCTCAGCAAATGACGAATGTGCCAAATTTGAATGGGGAAGAGTTGAAAGGTGTTCAGCACAAATACCGCGATATTGTGCTGTTCTTCCCAAGTCAGGGGCAAACCTGCCATGCACATTGTACATTTTGTTTCAGGTGGCCTCAATTTGTAAAGGATATGGATTTGAAATTTTCCATGAGGGAAATTGAAAAGGTGATTGATTACATCAGGATAAATCCTGATGTAAATGAAATCCTATTTACCGGAGGCGATCCCATGGTGATGGATCCGGCAACCATTCGTAAATATTTTGAGGCCATAAAGGCCGCTCGTCCCGGTAATTTGAAGCACATCCGTTTTGGAACAAAATCACTTTCCTATTGGCCATTTGCATTTATTCCTCAGCTGAGTGAAGAGGGACAAGAGATGCTTGATTTGTTGAAAGATATTGCTGATAGTGGTTTTCATCTGGCATTTATGGCACACTTTAATCATCCGAACGAGCTGGATAACGAAATTGTGCAGGAGGCCATTTACAACATCCGTCAGGCTGGAGCAGAAATTCGTACTCAGGCTCCAATTCTCCGGCATATCAATGACGACAGTGAGGTTTGGTCTCAAATGTGGAAAAAGCAGGTAGGCCTGGGTCTTATCCCTTATTACATGTTTATAGAGCGCGAAACCGGTCCGTATAACTATTTTCAGATACCGTTGGCCAGGGTTTATGAGTTGTATCGCAACGCCATCAGGGAATCGGGAAGTTTTGCGAAAACCATTACCGGCCCGGTAATGTCCGCTTCAAAAGGGAAAGCCCATATTATGGGGGTGATGGATAACCCTGTCGATGGAGAAAAATACTTCATGATGCAATATGTACGTCACAGAGATTATAAGCAGACCTATAAGCCATTCTTTATGGAATATGACGAAAAAGCCACATGGATTGACCAACTTAATGAAGTCTCAGTGGGAAGTATGGTGTAAGGAATTTAAAAATTTGAAAAGTAATATCGCTAGAATATGCAAACCAGAACAGATAAAACCGTTGGCGAAATTCAGTTAAAGGGTAAAAGAAATATAGCTGAAAAATGCGATAACTCAAAAACATTGTATGTAGTATATGGAAGCCGCACAGGTAATTCCCGAGCAGCTGCCGAACTGGCCTTTGAGTACGGAAAGCACCTGGGTTTGGAATGTGAGTTGTTGGATATGAAAGATTTTCCATATAATGAACTTCAATTTATTCGCCATTTGTTGATTGCGGTAAGTACTCATGGTGAAGGAGATCCTCCCGCGGTGGTTGAGGCATTTTATCATTTTATGCATAGCGATGAGGTTCCAGCAATGAAAGGTGTTAGATTTAGCATTCTGGCTCTTGGCGACAGCAGTTATAATGATTTTTGTAAAACAGGTCATGATTTTCGTAAGCGACTGGTTACTTTGGGAGCTGAGGAGGCTTACCCAATAATTGAATGTGATATTGATTATGAGGAAAATGCCAAAAGGTGGGTCGCCCAATCTGTAGGAGTTTTTGAAGAGATTCTTCCAAAAATCAATCAAAGGCAAAACAAAGAGTTTGCCTTTGAATTAAACAAACGGGAGCTGGACGACGACAACGCATTTTATGCCAGAGTTAAGGAAAAAGTGCTGTTAACCGCTGAGGGTTATAATAAAAGAACTTATCATATAACCCTTGATATGAAAGGGTATAAAGGTGAATACCATCCCGGTGATTCATTTGGTGTATATGCAATTAATTCACGTTTGCTGGTGGATAAAATTCTGCGAAAAATGAACTTTGATGGTACGCACCGTGTTTTGGTGGACAACAAGTCAAAAATGTTGAAAGAGACCTTGGTACATGATTATGAAATCACCATGGTCACTCCGATTGTTGTTAAGAAGTATGCTGAGTTATCCGGCCATCAGGATCTTATAAAACTTGTTGAAAATGAGCAACAGTTGATCGCGTTTTGTGAGTTCCATGATGTTCTGGATATGGTTTCCATATTTCCGGCAAGTATAGATGAGCAGGAATTTCTTTCTACCCTGCGTAAATTAAATCCCAGATTATACTCGGTGGCAGCCAGTTCTTTGACTCATCCCGAGGAGTTACATCTAACGACGGGTATTATTGAGTATCCTCTATACAATAGAAAGCACTCCGGGGTATGTTCCTCAATGTTTTCCGACCGCTTAGCTGAGGGAGATACTCTTGCAATTTTTCATGAGCCCAACGAAGCTTTCAGACTTCCGATGGATGATTCGACACCCGTGATAATGGTAGCCACCGGAACAGGTATCGCGCCATTTAGAGGCTTTTTGCAGGAACGCAACTGGCTAAAAGCCAAAGGAGACAACTGGCTCTTCTTTGGAGATCGGTACTCTTCCAGCGATTTCCTTTATGGAAAAGAGTTGGAAGAATATTTCGATTCAGGTTTACTAACCCGTTTGAATTTGGCATTTTCGCGTGATAATCAAGAGAAAATATACGTTCAAAATTTAATGGAGAAAAACGGAAAAGAGCTTTTTAATTGGATTGATGAACGTAATGCCATCGTTTATCTGTGTGGCAACAAACGCACGATGGGACAGGATGTGAAAGAGAGCTTGAAACGAATCATTTCTACATATAGAGACATTGACGATCCAACGCCGGAAGAATATATCCTTAAGATGATTCATGAAAAAAGACTAAGAACTGATTTGTATTGAGCTCTGTGTATTTAAACAGTGACTTAGGTTAGATGGTGTTTTGGATACTCGCTTATTGTTATGGAAATCATATAGTACATCCTTTTTCCCTGATACTTATCGTTGTTGTATTGCGATACAATTCTTATATTTGAGCAGTTGAACAAACCACATGGTTTGTTCATTTGTTCGTATTCTATTTCCGGTAAACCTAATTGTAACGCATTAACACATTAGTAAAATGAAAAAATTATTTGGTTTTATTTTAACACTCGTTTTTATGGCATCGTTTGCTACAACGGATGAAAATCCGTTTTTTTCTGATTATGAGACTCCTTTCGGAGTTCCTCCGTTTCATTTAATTGAAAACTCTCATTTTATCCCTGCCTTTGAAGAGGGAGTTCGTCAGCAGGAAGCAGAAATTGCTGCAATTATTAATAATCCTGCTCTGCCTGATTTTGATAATACCGTGGCAGCTCTGGACTATAGTGGAGAACTTTTAAATCGGGTAGCTTCTGTTTTTTATAACTATAACTCATCCAATACATCAGATGAAATTCAGGCTTTGGCTCAGGAAGTGGCGCCAATGATGTCGTCTCACCGCGATAATATCAGTTTAAATCCTGCGTTGTTTGCCCGCATTCAGACTGTTTACAACCAAAAAGATGAACTGGGTTTAACTGAAGAGCAAGCCATGCTTTTGGAGGAAACCTACCAAAGCTTTGTTCGCAATGGAGCAGCGCTTCCGGCAGAGCAGCAGGAACGTTTTCGTGAAATAAATCAGGAATTATCAGTATTAACATTACAATTTGGCCAAAATGTTTTAGCAGATGTAAACGGTTTCAAACTTTGGGTTGACGATGAGGCTGACCTTGCAGGTTTGCCAGGCTCAGTGGTTGATGCTGCTGCCGAAGCAGCAGCTGCTGATGGTCAGGAAGGCAAGTGGTTGTTTACTCTTCATAACCCTAGCGTTATGCCATTTCTCACTTATGCAGACAACCGCGATCTTCGTGAAAAAATGAACCGTGCTTATGTACTTCGTGGGAATAACGATAATGACAATAATAACCAGGAAATCATTAATCGTTTGACAGAACTGCGTCTTGAGCGCTCAAATATGCTTGGATTCGATACTTATGCCGATTTTGCATTGCAAAACCGAATGGCTGGAAATGTGGAAACTGTTGAAACTTTCCTGAAAGATTTGTGGACAGCAGCTCTTCCTATTGCACGCGACGAAGCTGTTGAACTGCAAAAGATGATAACCAGTGAAGGAGGAGATTATGAGCTTGCATACTGGGACTGGCGTTACTACGCTGAAAAAGTGCGCAAGGCTAAATACGACCTGGACGAGGGAGAAATCAGTCAGTACTTTGAAATCAACAATGTTCGCGATGGTATTTTCATGATTGTGAATAAGTTATGGGGTCTGGAGTTTGTTGAGCGCGCAGATGTTCCTGTTTACCATCCTGATGCCACAGCCTGGGAAGTATTGGAAGCCGACGGCTCACATCTTGGAATTCTATACATGGATATGCACCCACGTGCGAGCAAGAGAGGTGGAGCATGGATGAGTAGCTATCGCAGACAACAAGTTTCTCAGGACGGAGAGTTTGTACACCCCATCATCACCATTGTTTGCAACTTTACTGCGCCCAGTGGAAACCAGCCTGCATTGCTTACATTTGATGAAATGACCACATTCTTTCACGAATTTGGACATGCCATTCACGGCCTGATGTCTGATGTTATTTATCCCGGATTAGCCGGAACTTCTGTACCTCGCGATTTTGTTGAATTGCCTTCACAAGTACTTGAGAACTGGGCAAAACATCCTGAAGTTTTAAAGATGTTTGCAAAGCATTATGAAACAGGCGAAACCATTCCTGATGAACTCATTGATAGAATTATGGCCAGTGCCAATTTCAACCAGGGATTTGCAACGGTTGAGTTTCTTGCATCGGCTTTACTTGATATGGATTATCACACCAAAACAGTGTTTGAGCCATTTGATGTAAACGAGTTTGAAAGTGGTGTTCAGAATCGATATGATATGATGGATGAAATCTATTTCCGTCATGGAAGCACTCACTTCCAGCATATATTCTCAGGAGGTTACTCTGCTGGTTACTACAGCTACATTTGGGCAGGTGTTCTTGATGCCGATGCTTTTGAGGCATTTGTTGAAACCGGCGATCTGTTCCATCAGGAAACAGCACGTAAATTCCGTGAAGAGATTCTTGAGCGTGGCGGTACACGTGATGCTATGGAGATGTATAAATCTTTCCGTGGTAAGGAACCAGGAATTGAACCCCTTCTAAGACAACGTGGTTTAGTTAGATAAGGATTTTTATAATTCAATACTATGAATGAGGACTTCACAAAAGATGAAGTCCTCATTTTTTTTTATAAATTTCTTTCAACTAGTTCTACTTTGACAGATTATAATTGTCCTTTGAGTTATTTCGTAAAATGACCATGCTTTAAAAAATGAAGGTTTGTATAGCCCCAACGGGGCGACATCATCAGCATCGGGCAACGTCCTATGAAAATGTATGTAAATCGAATTTAGCCCTGAAAGGGCGTAAGCAATATTGATCAATACAAATAACATAATCAAAACATCTTTTTTCAATATAAGTGTTTAGATTAAAAAGAAATTATCCCGGGGCTGTACCCCGGGTTATTGATTAAACCCTTTCAGGGTTAGCGATAACTTTTTTGGGCAAAAACAAATAATATCGAATGTGTCAAATTAGAACTAGAAAGAGTCCTATTTTATTGCGCAATGAAATTTACATATGGTTGTTTTCGAATTTAGTATATATTGCCTTTTTGTTTAACGCAATCTTTTTATTAAACTTAGGTATTGTAAATACAGGTACTATTTGTTAAATTGAGACAGATTATTGTACAAAATTCACAGATTTTCAGAGTTGAAAAGGATGGTTGGTGCTGAATTTTGAAGGCTCTGACATATTTTAGTCGAGAAAACTATTTTTAACTCAAATATTTATTTATGAAAAAGTTAACCTTAGCCCTTTTTGCGGCACTTATCCTGTTTGGATGCAGTGAACAGCGTCCGGATGTTATTGAAAGACCCGTTTTTGAGGTTTGGAACAGTACAACCCTCGAAATTGACAAAATTGAAATGAACGACAGTGCCACCATCTTTCATTTCGATGCATTTTTTACTCCCGGATGGTGGATTAGAATTGATTCTGAGACTTATATTCGCGAAACCGGGACCGACAACAGACTTATTCTCACCCATGCAGAAGGCATTCCTATTGACGAACATTACTACATGCCTGAATCAGGTGAAACCTCATTTAAGCTGTTTTTTCCTCCTTTACCAAAGAACGTTACAAAAATAGACTTTATAGAAAGTGATTGTCCTGACTGTTTTAAAATCTGGGGAATATCTCTACTGCCAAATAAGCAAGTATCAGTAAGGAATTTAGCGAAGAGTTCATCAAAAAAGAAGGGAGATGGTTTGCCTCCTGTTGAATTTAGTACGGAGCCTGCGATTATAAAGGGACAGTTAATAGGTTTTCAGAATGGAATGAGACCTCATATTCATTTTTACTATAATAATATATTAAGTGGTGAGGGTAATGATATCAAAATTGAAATAGAGGAGGATGGCAGCTTCGTTGGTGAATTATTCACAGGAATACCTACCATTGCAAGAAGCTCTGTCATAGGTCCGGTATTGTTAGCACCGGGAGAGGTTACGGAGGTGACTGTTGACTTAATGAGAAAAAGTCGGTTTGAATCGCGTTACCGTGAGGACAAGGAACCACTTGATTCAGTATACCGATATCAAAATGCGTGGGGTCTTAACTCCTCCGAAATTCAAGTTTTATCAGATTGTATTAATTCCGGGGTCAATTACGATGAAATCTTTTTAGAAGTTGCCGGAATGATACCTGATGAACTAAAGGTTCATCTATATGAAAAGCTGGACTTGTTAAAATCTGAATTGGCGGATAAAAACCTGAGTGAGGACATAGAAAATCTTATCATTTCAAGTATCTCTACGAGCTTTTTTTCTATGTTGATAAATTATGAAGGATTTCTTAGACAGGCATATTTCGTGGCCAATAAGATCTCTTTTGATGAGTGGAGAACTTATGATTTTCAACTTGAAGAACCAAGTGATAATTATTTCAGCTTCATTAATGAATTGTGGACAGACCATATGGCTTATCAATCAGATTTTCCGTTTGTTGTTATGTCACTTCGCGATGCAAAGGGGAATCGTTTGTTAATCGATGACTTCTCTTATGAAAACATGTTTGTTAAGCTAGATAGCATGGTTTCTGAGATATTTGGTCAAGAAAATAAAATAGTCTCAGATATTGCAAAAGGCCAGCGGATTATGTCTCGTATAAGTAATGCCTCTTTTTTGAGTGATGACGATAAAGAAATTATGAGAACGAAACTCTCAAATCCAGGCATGGCTGATTATATTATTGCTGAGAACAATAAACTTTTCGGTATTGTTGAAGCCAACAGGAATAATACCGATGGATATTTTGTCATTCATGAGTTACCGGACACCGATCCGTCGAGTCTGTTTGACGCAATAAAGGACAAATATAGAGGGAAGGTGGTAGTTGTCGATTTCTGGGCAACCTGGTGTGGCCCTTGTATTCATGCCAATGAACAACTTAAGCCATTAAAAGATGAGTTAACAGATGCCGAAGTTGAATTTGTTTATCTTGCCGGAGAAAACTCTCCAATTGGTGCATGGAACCGGATGATACAGGATATTGCAGGGCAGCATTACCGGGTATCAGACCAGCAATGGCAGTTTTGGTACGAAGACCTGTCAATACAGGGGGTTCCTACTATTATGATATTTGATAAAAATGGTGAGAAAATATCCAGGTTTACCGGATTTCCGGGGGTTCATACCATTAAAGAGTCAATTGAGAAAGGTTTGCTCTAAAACTAATTTGGAATTATGCACAAGAGGCTGTCTAAAAAGTCTGTTAATAATATTCAACACTTACAATTAGTAAAACAACCTTGCTTTTACCCCTCCAAACCTCCCCCAAGTGGGAGGCTTAAAGTCCCCCTTGGGGGATTTAGGGGTGAATTATTAACGTGTAATTTACGATTTGAAAGTTAAGGAAAATTTAAAATTACTTTTTGGACAGCCTCTTTATATTTAAACTACTAAAAGAAATCTACTTTATAGATATTTCTCCAGAAGACCAGCCATTTCATCTCTCACTTCTAAAGCTGCTTCGCGAGCCTTTTCAGCGAATTTTTCATCCTTCCCGGCATATATTATCTGACGCGAAGAATTCACCAGTAAACCGCACTGTTTGTTTAAACCGTTTTTGGCTACCTCTTCGAGACTTCCGCCTTGGGCTCCAACGCCCGGCACCAACAAGAAATGGTTGGGAATTATTTTCCTGATATCTGCCAGCATTTCTGCACGGGTTGCACCTACCACATACATCATATTGTCTTCATTACCCCATTTTGCTGATGTTTTGATTACGCGTTCAAAAAGCTTTTCATTGTTTTCGGTCATGTATTGAAAATCATCAGCTCCCTTATTGGAGGTAAGTGCCAGTAGAATCACCCATTTTCCTACATAAGTAAAGAATGGAGTAACAGAGTCTTCACCCATGTATGGTGCCACCGTCACAGCATCAAAATCCATGGCATCAAAAAAGGCACGAGCATAAAGGTTCGAGGTGTTGCCAATATCACCACGTTTGGCATCGGCAATGATGAACAGATCGGGGTAGTTGTAGCGAATGTAGTTCACCGTTTTTTCCAGACTGTTCCATCCATTTACTCCCAGGCTTTCGTAAAAGGCAAGATTTGGTTTGTAGGCCACAGCAAGGTCGTGAGTTGCATCAATAATTTCTTTGTTAAAGGCGAAAATTGGGTCGGTTGTATCCAGTAATTGGCGTGGGATTTTTTGGATATCCGTGTCCAGCCCAATACATAAAAAGCTTTTCTTAGCTTTTATCTGGTTGAAAAGTTCTGCTGATGTCATAACTATTGTATTTTAATTCCGGATTACAATATATGGTTAATGGTAAGCGTTTTTTTCGCACGGAAAAAACGCAAAATGTAAATAGCCTATCCCGCCAAATGGCAATACTCTTCGAAAACTCAAACTTCAAACTTTAAACTTTAAACTATCAACTTCGAACTTACATCTCACTCTCCTTCAACCTTTCCGCGTTCTCTTCCATTTGAAGTCTATCTATCAATCCTTCAATATCTCCATCCATCACCACCGGAAGGTTGTACATGGTATAGTTAATGCGGTGGTCGGTCACTCGTCCCTGTGGATAGTTGTAGGTGCGGATTTTAGCCGAACGGTCTCCGGTTGATACCATTGTTTTTCGCTTGGAAGAGATTTCATCCAGATATTTTTGGTATTCCAGATTGTAAATTCTTGTTCGGAGCTCTGTCATCGCCTTATCCAGGTTTTTGAGCTGCGATTTCTGATCCTGACAGGTCACAACAATCCCCGTTGGAATGTGCGTTAACCGGATGGCCGAATAAGTGGTATTAACCGACTGCCCACCTGGACCTGAAGAACAGTATGTGTCTTTTCGGATATCCTCCTGTTTAAGGTGGATGTCAAATTCATCTGCTTCAGGGAGAACTGCCACCGACGCCGCAGAAGTATGTACGCGACCCTGGGTTTCGGTCTGAGGTACTCTCTGCACACGGTGAACGCCCGATTCATACTTTAGAATGCCATAAACACCGGCTCCGGTCACATTGAACACAACCTCTTTGTAACCTCCCGAGGTTCCTTCCGAAATATGAGTTACTTCAGTTTTCCAGCCTTTGCGTTCACAAAATTTGGTATACATTCTGAATAAATCGCCGGCAAAAATAGCCGCTTCGTCACCTCCGGTTCCACCTCTAATCTCTACTACCGCATTTTTAGCATCCTGAGGATCCGATGGCAACAAAAGAACTTTTATCTGTTCTTCCATCTCAGGAAGTTTTTCTTCCATCTCTTCAAGCTCTGCTTTGGCCATTTCGCGCATCTCTTCATCGCTCTCCTCTTTCAGCATCTGTTTTGTGCTGGCAATGTTTTCAATGATGTTCTTGTACTCTTTGGATACACTTACCAGTTCTTCCAGTTCTTTGTACTCTTTATTGAGTTTGATGTATCTTTTTGTGTCTGAAATGACTTCCGGATCGGTTATTTGTTGTCCGATTTCCTCAAAACGAAGGCGAATGGCCTCCAGTTTTTCTAATAGTGAATTATTATTTGCCATGATTAAATTTCTGTTGTTGAATGATTAGATAATTACAGGGGTTCGCTTAAGTGAAGTTTACAACAAGCGGGATGTTTCTTGCATCATGATGCAAGAAACGTTGTCAATCCTCTGTCCATCTAATAGAAGAATTCACCAAAACCACTTCTAATGGTAAGTTTTGGCTTTTCTGATGCCTCGCATCTTCCCACAATTTTCGCATCAATGTTAAATGCCTTTGAAACAGCTATGATTTCTTCGGCTATTTCAGGTTTCACATATAGCTCCATGCGGTGTCCCATGTTAAATACTTTATACATTTCGGCCCACGGGGTTCCGGATTGTTCCTGAATGATTTCGAATAATGGAGGTACCTCGAACAAATTGTCTTTAATGATGTGCAGGTTGTCGACAAAATGAAGCACTTTTGTTTGTGCTCCACCCGAACAATGAACCATCCCATGAATTTCACTGCGCAGATTTTTCAAAATCTGCTTTATAACCGGAGCATAGGTACGGGTGGGGGATAACACCAGCTTTCCCGCATCAATTCCCAGGTTCTCTATCTCCTGTGTAAGAGAATAGTTTCCGGAATATACCAACTCATCAGGCACTTGCGGATCGAAGCTTTCGGGATATTTTTTTGCCAGATATTTATTGAAAACATCGTGTCTGGCAGATGTCAGTCCATTGCTGCCCATTCCGCCGTTGTATTCCGTTTCGTAGCTGGCCTGTCCGTATGAGGAAAGCCCAACAATGACATCACCTGCTGATATTTTTCTATTGCAAATGACATCTTTTCGTGGCATCCTGCAGGTCACTGTTGAATCAACTATGATGGTTCTAACCAGATCTCCAACATCAGCGGTTTCGCCGCCTGTTGAGTAAATGGAAACATCGGCATCACGCAATTGTTGAAGTATCTCTTCGGTTCCGTTGATGATGGCTGAAATAACCTCTCCCGGAATAAGATTTTTGTTGCGTCCAATGGTGGAAGAAAGCAGGATGTTGTCTGTGGCTCCTACACACAGCAAGTCGTCAACGTTCATAATGATGGCATCCTGTGCAATGCCTTTCCAAACGGAGATGTCGCCGGTTTCTTTCCAATACATGTATGCCAGCGACGATTTTGTTCCGGCTCCATCGGCATGCATAATGTTGCAAAAGTCGGGGTCACCGGCCAGAATATCCGGAACAATTTTACAAAAGGCTTTTGGAAAAAGACCTTTATCTATGTTTTTGATGGCTTTATGCACATCTTCTTTCGACGCGGAAACGCCTCTTTGATTATATCTGGATTCAATACTCACAGCAACTGTTTTTGTTGAAATTTGTGACCGCAAAATTAATACAATCTTTTGGGATCATCAACATTAACGTACAATACTAAATTCCACCCGGTTGTTTAATGCTCTTACATTGCTCTGGTATTGCCGGTTGAGACGTTGTATGTAAGCTTCATTAAGTTCTTCTCCTGCGCGTAAATAGTTGTATCTTGCTGCCAGACTATCTGTTACTTTAAGTGGTTGTGCGCCCCCAACACCTCTGGCAGAGAGTCTTTCATGTGCGATTCCCCGGGAGGTTAAAAATTCCATGACTTTTTCAGCGCGTTGTTGCGACAGAATCACCAAATTCGTTAAATCTCCATTTGCATCGGTGTGTGCTGTGATGTTGATTTCAATGTTGGCATTGTCGTTCAGCATGGAAGCCAGGCGTTCCAGTTCCCTTATGGCATTGCCATTAAGGTTGTAAGATCCTGGTTCAAACTGAAGGTTTTCGAATACCAAAGGTTGTTGAGCGCTGGTAAGTTGTACGTTTAGTTCAAATTGACGGCTGGCAGTTAAGTTCCTGGTGTCAACTCTTTCCCGGTGATTGAAATAGCCCGGTGCTGAGATTAAGATGGTATATTCATTACCCGGTTCCAGCAACGCATTGAATGTACCGGCTGGTTCAACATTTATGCGCATATTGGAACCATCGGTTCCAATGATTCTGACTCTGGTGTTTTGGGGAATGGGTTCATTATTCGGCAGGGTAATTTCACCGGCCATCACTGCCTGAATCACCGGTAGTCTGAATTGATAGATGTTGTCAAAACCTCTTGGATTGTCTCTTGAACTGGAAAAATATCCCACTTCCCTGCCACGGTGAAACGTAATCCCAAAATCATCTGATTCTGAATTGATGGGACGTCCCATGTTTGTAACTGTCCATCTCTCTTCGTCTCTCTTTTCTGCTCTGAAAATATCCAGCCCTCCAAATCCGGGATGCCCATCGGAACTAAAATAGAGGTTTCCATTAGCTCGGACATAGGGAAATTTTTCGTTTCCGGCGGTATTTATATCTGCTCCAAGATTTATGGGCATACTCCACTGATCACCCATCTTTTCAACCTTCCAAATATCCAGTCCTCCAAATCCACCAGGCAAATCAGAAACAAAGTATAGAGTATTGCCATCGGGAGATATAGCCGGATGTGCAAAAATTAAACTGTCCGGACCTAATTCAACCTTGGAGGGTTCACCCCAACGTCCGCCCATTCTTTGAGTTTGCCATATTTCGGTGCCCATGGGGCCTGTGTTTTCGTATCTGGCACGTGTAAAATAAGCAGTTCTGCCATCTTCAGTAATTGAGATGGATCCATCTTCCCAATCTTGTGTGGGGTCGTTCTCAAAAAGTAGCTGAGCATCCATCCAGTCACCTCTGGAATCTTCACGGGCAGTGTAGATTCTGGAAGGTGCCTGACCGGTAATTCGGCTGGTTTGTTGCCGGCGTGTACCGGGCAACTGTCTCATTGATGAGAAGAAGATTTGTGAAGGATCGTCTGGTGCGATAAATGGCGAATAGTCGCTGTTTCGGGAGTTTAATGCTCGTATGGCCGTAATCTCGTAGCGTGTTTTTTGTTCGTCCCGTAGTGCTTTTCTTGATGCGGCAAGTCCATTGTGTGCCAAAGGGTCACCGGCAACTTCTTCCAGATATTCCTCATACAAAACGATGGCTTCTTCGTAATTGCCTATTTTTTGAAGCGATTGAGCCTGATACAGCTTTGCTTTTCTTTCGGGATAACCGAATCGAATGGCTCTTCCGTAAATAGGTGCCGCTCTGCGGGGTTGATTGGTTTTTCGGTAGCTCTCTGCGAGGTAGTATGAAATTTTACCTCGATAATAGCGATTGCTCTCACGCCTGTAAGCGCGTTGAAGTGCAGTTATGGCACGATCATATTCTCCAACTTCATAAAGACTTTGTGCACGACCCAATCGTTTGGATCCGGAGCAACCTGTCAGAAAAAGTGAAGCAATAAATGCTGTAAATATGATGTATAAGAAAAATCTGTTCATATGACAAAGATATATTGCATCATTGTAAAAGGATGCATCTTCATCATGAAAAACGAAATTAGATGATTATTATTTTGTGAATTCAGAGGAATTTGAAAGTACTCACCCGATGACTTTAATCTAATAATTCAACTCATCGGGTGAGGTTTTTAATATTCTAAATATGAATAACTTCATCATATGCAGCAGCTGCGGCTTCCATAATGGCTTCCGACATGGTTGGGTGGGGGTGAACTGCTTTTATGATTTCGTGTCCGGTTGTTTCCAGTTTTCTTGCAGTAACAAGTTCAGCAATCATCTCGGTAACGTTGGCTCCAATGAGGTGAGCTCCAAGTAATTCCCCATATTTGGCATCAAAAATGAGTTTCACAAACCCTTCTTTGTGACCTGCAGCACTGGCTTTACCAGATGCTGAGAATGGGAATTTCCCGATTTTTAGCTCGTATCCGGCTTCTTTGGCTGCTTTTTCTGTGAATCCAACAGAGGCCACTTCCGGATTGGTGTAGGTACATCCGGGGATGTTGTTGTAATTGATTGGTTCCGGATGGTGTCCTGCAATTTTTTCCACACACAAAATTCCTTCAGCACTTGCCACATGAGCAAGTGCCTGTCCGGGAACTATATCGCCAATAGCATATACTCCTTTTACCGAAGTTTGATAGTATTCATCAACTTTAATACGACCGTTTTCCACCTCCACGCCGGCTTCTTCCAAACCAATGTTTTCGATATTGGGCGTAATTCCCACGGCAGATAATACAATTTCGGCCTCAACGGTCTCTTCTTTTCCTTTTTTGTTCTTAATGTTCACCTTCACACTTTTTCCTGAAGTGTCAACAGAAGTTACTTCTGAGCTCACTTTAACATCAATACCTGCTTTTTTAAACGAGCGCCCAAGTTGTTTGGAAACCTCCTCATCTTCAAGAGGTACGATGTTGTCAAGATATTCAACCAGGGTAACTTTGGTTCCAATGGTATTGTAAAAATATGCGAACTCGCTACCTATGGCTCCCGAACCAACTACCACCATTGATTTTGGCTGTTTTTCAAGTGTTAAGGCCTTGCGATAGCCAATGACTTTCTCGCCATCCTGAGGAAGGTTTGGCAATTGTCTGCTTCTTGCACCTGTTGCAAGAAGCACGTGTTTAGCTTCGTAAACGCTCTTTTTATCCTTGCTGTCAGTTACTTCAACCTTTTTGTCTTTGGTAAGTTTTCCGGTACCTTGTATAACCTCAATTTTGTTCTTTTTTAATAGATACTGAACCCCTTTGCTCATGCCATCAGCCACACCGCGGCTGCGTTCTACCATGGCTTTGAAGTCGGGTTTTGCATTTCCTTCAATGGAAATGCCATAGTCGGATGCATGTGTTAGATATTCAAAAACCTGGGCACTTTTTAGAAGTGATTTTGTTGGAATACACCCCCAATTGAGACATACGCCGCCAAGCTCATCACGTTCAACAATGGCTGTTTTCAATCCGAGTTGTGAAGCTCTGATGGCTGCAACATATCCGCCGGGACCGCTTCCTATTACAATTAAATCGTATTGCATAGTTTTAACGTGTTATTGAATTTTAAATGATTAAAACAGAATGGGAGAATGCTGTTCTTCCTATTCAACAATTTAACAAAGAAGTTCAAAGTTGGTTCATAACCAACTTTTCAAATGCTGAGTTAACGTTTCTTCTTTATGTTTTTAATTTTCTTAATCACTTTATCAGCAGCAGTGTTCATATTGCTGTCGGGACTTTTGCTTTTTACCGCTCCCAGGAGAAATCCATATGCTTCCATGCCATCAATCTCATCAAATATGACTTTTAATATGGCAATTCCTGGAATAAACAGAATCATACCGGCCAATCCCCAAATGTAATTTCCTATAAACAGAGCAATGATGGTCATCAAAGGATTCATTGATACTTTGCTGCCAACAATTTTTGGTGTGAATAGATTGCTTTCGAACAACTGGATTACGTAAAATGCCAGAAAAACTCCAAACGGATACCAGAGTGAATCTTTGGTAAGAAGTGCAAATAGGATGGGAAATGTAGCTCCCAAAAACGGCCCCAGAAATGGGATTACATTTAAAAAAGCGGCAAATACCGCGAAAAGAAGTGCGTGTTTTATACCCAAACTATATAGCGCTATGCTGTTTAATACTGCCAGAATACAAATAACAATGAACGCTCCCTTAATGTAATTCTGAACGACTCCTTTTACTTTGGTTATTCCGTGGTTTACCTTGTCTTCGTACTTTTCGCTGAATGCTTTTTTTACAAACTCAATGAGAAAGCTCCGGAAATACAGAAAAAGGAAAATGTAAACCGGTATAATGAAAATCATTGTAACTGTGCCAGCCGTGGCGATAATTCCTTGGGTCAGTGTATTGACATTGTCTGACAGCTGTTGAAAAAGAACATCTTTGATGTTATCCATTGAAATGGGTACGGCGCCCTCGAAGTTGGCCGTGATAAAATCATTTATTTGTCCAACCAGCTCTCCAAATCTTCGTTCCAGACCATCTAAATCTCCGGCAAAACCAATAATCTGATTGTAAAAGAAGTAAATCACAGCAGATAA
This sequence comes from Alkalitalea saponilacus, assembly GCF_900168165.1. Taxonomy (GTDB): domain Bacteria; phylum Bacteroidota; class Bacteroidia; order Bacteroidales; family Marinilabiliaceae; genus Natronoflexus; species Natronoflexus saponilacus. The sequence continues at coordinate 1,372 of NZ_FUYV01000013.1, read as the reverse complement.
AATTACCAAAAGACCAATTAAACTTGAGATACAGGCCAGTGCCGAAGGGATACCTTTTTTTTCCATCCAGGATGTAAAGGGACTGATAAGGATAGCCAGAAAACCGGCTATTAGAATAGGAACCAGTACGCTCTTGGCTTGTTTCATGACAATCACAACCAGTACTATGCCAAAAAGCACGGCTATCAATTTAAGGTATGGAGGCAGTTTTATCTGGATTTTTTCTGCTTTACTCATTTCAATGAATCGTTTTTTGAATTTTCTGATTAGCAGTTTTTACAGCTCTAAATGGCTCAGTTGCCGAGTGGTGTCAGGGTTATGTTTCTGAATTGAATCCATGACCCTTCACTTTGCAAGCCAATATATCCTTTGGTTGGGTGAACCTGTGATGCGGACATTTGGAGAATTCCATTTACCCATAGTTTTAGATCTCCGTTATAAAATCTGATGCGATAATGATTCCACTCTCCATGGTCTTTTTCTGATGCCTCTTCGAACTTTTCAACTACTGAAACCCATCTTAAATCTGGGTTGACTTGATGACGAACCCCATTTACAGTAGCTTTTGCTCCTTCGTGCATAAGCACGAGGTCTCCCGCACTTTGATCGCGCAGTTGAGCTTCAATGCAATGGGGCCAAACAGTATCTTCACCTGTAATTGCCAGCAAAACGCCACTGTTGGTGGCGTTTTCTACCCAAAGCCACTCAAGATTCAGTTCGTAGTTTTCATGTTTTTCGGTGGTTCTGATGTAGCCAAAGGGATCTCCTTTGGCGTTCAGGATGCCATCGCTGAAAAAGAAAACTGTGTCCGGACTAGCTTCTGATTGTAGAACCTTGTGCCAGTCTGATGAAGTGTCTTCATTAAATAAACTGATGGAAGTTTGAGCATATAAGGAGCTGTTAATTAATAACAAAATTGCGATAATAGAAATCTTCTGAGTTTTCATAACATGTATGGTTTGTTTGTCAATAAATATAGTAATTATCCGCGTTATAAATATTAACTTAATGTGAAACTCTTTTGTTTAAAAACAATACTGTCCTAAATAATCTTCAGTAGAATTTATTGCTCTTTAAAAATAGTAGTTTTAGCCAGAAACATCTACAATTTCAGAATAAAACCCCCTGTATGTATTTTTGAACTGGTTCAGGAGGTTCATCAAAGGGTTTATCCAACCACTTTTGCAAGTGAATTTTCACAAACATATTCAACCTGATAAACGCAACTAAATTTGACAACCTCCAGCCATATTGGGCTAATGCTTTTAAGTATTTTAGGACAAGTATAGTTATCAAAGCAGTCCATATTTGTATCATTACAGCATTTTCGCTAGTTCCGATGAAAGATTTAATATGAAGGAGTTGCTTTATC
>NZ_FUYV01000012.1 GCF_900168165.1 Alkalitalea saponilacus | reverse complement strand
ATAAAAATAAGATTTTCATATTTGTAATTATTATAATTCGGAATAAAAATCAACCAACTCATCAATCTGCGCATCAGTTACACCTACAGGTTTAAATTGTTTTAAACGTGTTTTAAGGCTGCTGAAACCAAAGGTTCTGCGTAATACATCTTGTTCTAACACACGAAAAGTATAACCTGAAACATTGTCATTGGGTCGTATAGTACTAGCACTATTTCCTTGGTTATGATCATCAAATAAATCAATAAACAAAGGGGTATAATATTCCCAATTCCCATTTTTACTATTTCGCTTATACCATAATTGTCTCCCCGCACCATCACCTAATTTTCCATGATTATAATTCCTAGCTGCATCGTTATTTAGCCAACGACCTTTTTCATTGTATTCAATATTTGTGAGCCTCCATTCAACAGCCTCAGCCCAGCTTTCCGGGATGATTCTACGATCTTTATTAAGCCATAACTCAGAAAAGCTATAACGTCCAATTAACTTATAGTGAGCGACGTGAGCTAATTCATGTATTGTTACAGCAAATATATCATTTGTGGGTTTCCAACTCCCGGTAGTGGTTCTACCATAAATATAAACATGGGGTTGTTGTGCAATATTTCTATATGGTATTGCAGAACTTGTTTTAGTCTGAGATGAATAACCTACCCTTAATCTACTTCTAAAAAATGAGTTAACATCAGGACTGCTGAGCCCATCACGATATAAATAAAAGTACCTCATTAATGCCCGGTGCATATGAGCATATCTCATAGAGTTATTTCTATCTGTTGCACTTCCTATTTGCAAATTCCAGTCGCCTTTACGTTTAGGACCATTATAGTAAGTTTGCACCCATGCACCAACCCCTAAAATAGAGACATTTCCGGCTCGTTCCTGTATATACCAACCAGATCGTTCCCATTTAATACTATAATTGGCTTTGCGCTTAAAAGACCCATTACAACGAAAATGTCCATTGCTGTCTGTAATTCCGGTATGGGTAGTAAACCATCTTCTGGCACGTACTTTTGCTCCTTCTACAGCTATTTGTTGTTTCAACACGTCATCCCATACAGTAATCCTGCCTGCTGGTGTCCATCTACTGGATTTGAGTTCGTTAGTGGAAAGATAATCTTCCATATTTCCGGTTAATTCAAATGCTTTTGACTCCAGAAGTTCCCACTTTGGAAAGTTCCCGGAACTTTTCAATAGAGTCTCATCTTCATCAATGATGAAAAGTTCTGCAAGGAGTTCATGTTTTACCTCTGGAATTGTGTAATCGTGAGGTAAAACTACATATTGCCATGTAATTACTGTATCGGGTAATGATGGATCATGATACCAGATACCTCCGGGAAGAATTTCAAAATCCAACGGATGATCATAAAAGACCAAGGTGGTATCCTGTTGAATTAAATCCATCTCGGTATCATCTGCCGGCAAAAACCTAACATACAAATGTGTGGTTTCAATGTCCGTTTCGTCTATGCTTCCGGATTTAAGCATTCCTTCATCCATTAGTTGGCGCAAGGCTTTACGCATGTTTTCAACCGAATAGGGATTTTCCAGCTGTCTCCCAAGTTGAATCATACCTTCATGCAACTCCGGTTCAGAATAGATCGGGTCAGGATCAACAACCTCAGGAACTTCGTTTGGAACGGTTAACGGCTCTTTATCGCAAGAGGTGGTTAACAACATAGAGAAGAGAAGAGAAGAGAAGAGAACATACCGTTCTCATTTTCCATTTGGGAAAGGATTGTCTTAATTGCTTCATTTTGAACAATTTTAAGTTAAAAATTAAGGTTATTGCATTTTAGTTACCGCATGCAAATTTAACGGTGTTTTATATTGTAAAAATAGTGTTTTTTTGATTAACTAAAGCGTAAAAATTATTTTAACATATGTTAAATAGATTGTCGCTAATGTCAAGTCAACCATACATCGACGTGTTGAAATCTTGAGTTTGGCAGTTCCCCCTTAAGGGTCAGGAGTGGAGCGCAGGATTAAATTCATTTGACAAATCATCAATGTCAAGCCTTTAACAAAATCCTCCCTTCAGACAAAAGTGTTACACATAATTCAAAAAAAATGTTAACACATTTATCTCTGTGCTCTTTGTGCTCTCATTTTGTATATTGTGATTAAATCTTGTTCTTTATATTACAAAACAACCGAAGGTTTTAATAGTCTAAAACACTTCGGTTGTTCAAATTTTCGACAAAAATTATTTCGGTTTAGAACTTATAACTCAAACCAATTCCGGGAATCCAGGCGCTGGTGTTGTATGTTCCAGGCAGTAAAGGCATTGTTGAGTCACGCTCCTCTCCCATTATATGCAGGATGGATGCGTCAACGCTAAGTCCTTCATTAATAAACCATGAAAACCCAAACGAAAGGCCGGTTTTATTTGTTCCGGGGGTTTCAGGCGTGAGGTATTGGTCTTTAATAGGGGTTTCATCATAATATACACCGGCTCTTAATAACACTGATGGGTTTAATGCATACTCAGCACCAAATCTGTATATCATAGTGTTTTCAAAATTCTTTGGCATGGATGAGTCTTCAACTGTTACCGTATTTTGCTCAAAATCAAAATCAAGCGATTTATATGCTGACCATCGCACATTTTGCAAATCCACAGCAAAAAACCACTTATCCGAGGCTTGCCATCCTACACCTAAAGTTAGATTGGCCGGCATTGGTAGCATGGAAGAGAATTTATTATCAGGAAAAAACAGATAGTTATCAGGAAGGTTAACGCCCTGCATAGCCATAGCCATGTTCAAGAAAGTTGGTATTTGTTCATCATGAGTAAAAGTAGCATCTCCGCCATCAAGTTCAATTTCAACTTTTGAGCGATAGCCTAAACCAACACTCAATTTTTCTGAAATTTGATAATACAATCCGGCACTATATCCGAATGATACGCTGTTTCCCTTTAGATTTACCTGCCCATCCGGGGCAGTAGCAGAGGGGTTCTGTGTTGCTTGCTGATAAAATGGATCCAGTGCCTGAAAACTAATGGCTCTATTCATATCAACAGCTCCAAACACCACAGACATTCCTGCTCCTAAACTTAAACAATCCGTAATTCGATACGACAATGTAGGTTGTACAAATATGGCCTGTAAAGAGATATCCTGAATCAGATATCTCCCTCTCCATTCATCGCCCCATTTTAATGAGTTTCCAAAAGGCGAAGTAACACCGATACCAGCCACCAGATTGTCGGTTAGTTTTCCTGCGGCATACACATAAAATGGTGTTCCTGTTGGGTTATCAGACTCTTCTTTTATTCCGCCTGCTTCAAATGAATTGCTTGAAAGGACAGCACTACCTCCGGCCGAAAAATCAAATTGGGAATTCATCATTCCCATAGCTCCTGGATTAAAGTGTATGCTGGTTGCACCCAATGACTGACCGGCTCCGGTATGTCCCATACCGGTTTGGCGATTGCTCTGCAGATTAACCTGATAACCTTCGGCGCTTATTGTTATTGAAATACTCAATAGCAAAATAATAAATGACAGTTTTCTCATAATCATATTTCAACTTTAGGGTTTAATAATTCTTAATAACAATAGATTTCTTTAGCTAAAGTAACTATTTTTTTAAATCACGCATTAATTTTTGCCGCAGACTAATGGAACGCATAAGGCAAATGTTCGTTTGTGTTTTGTTCAACTTTATGTAACTATTTAATTATATTTTTGTTAGATTCTGGATTGAGTTCAATAAGAAATGATTATAAAGAGATAAATCCGACTTAATTATTGAAATTTCGCTTGAAAATAATTTGTTTAGGCTATTGACTCCCGATAACTCGGGAGAACTTGCATGACAGTTATTTTTAAATTCGCATTATAATTTAATAGATCGTTAAACTTTTATATTTGTATGATTTTCACGCATATACAAAGCAATCAGCTAGATGCATAATTTGCTTATAATTAAGCATTTGCCATTGCGTGACATCTAAATTTCCAAAACTCTAACGATCTATTAGTATTATGAGTTGCCCAAATATGTGCGTTTTAGCACGATATTTTGATTAATCACCTAATTTGTATAGAATACGGAACTAACTAATGAAACCGAGAACTTCATCGATATTCTCTTAACAAAAAATAACGTAATGGTTTCATACTTTTGCTTATCTTTATTATTCTTAAGAAACACACAGAAAAACAACGAATATGATACTATCAACAGATTATAATACACTTGAGCAAAAAGGAATTACCGAAGATCAACTCAAAGAGCAAATAACAAGGTTTAATGAAGGATTTCCCGCTCTGGAAATCATTCGCCCTGCTATACCGAACAACGGCATAACGATTCTTAACGCCTCGGAAACTGAAAAATACGCAAACAAACTAAAGGATCAAATTGAGTCAGGCATCAGCGTCTCTAAATTTGTTCCTGCATCTGGTGCAGCCACCAGAATGTTTAAAGACCTTTATCAGTATTTAGAAAACCCTGTTCCACTTAAAACCCTTGAAATAAACCATCCTGTAGTAAAATTTATTGAGTTGCTGCCAAGATTTGCTTTTTTCGGATTAATTCAGGAAAAACTAAAAATCTACAATCTGAATAATGTTCATGTTCGAAAATCAAGAGCTGAAGATATCATTAAAGCTGTTTTAGGTGAAGAAGGGCTAAATTACGGACAGTTGCCAAAAGGGTTGATTCATTTTCATAAATATGAAAATGATATCAGGACTGCCATGGAAGAGCATCTGGCGGAAGGTGCAAGTTATGCCTTAAACAAGAATGGTTTGGTCAATATTCATTTTACTGTCAGTCCTGAACACCATGAACTCTTCAAAGAGATGCTTTACCAAAAGGGGCCCTTAATAGAAAATCGCTTTGATGTAGGTCTGGATGTATCATTCAGCTTTCAGAAACCACACACCGATACATTGGCTGTTACCCCTGATAATGAACCATTCAGGGATGAAAATGGACAATTGGTTTTTCGGCCGGGCGGACATGGAGCACTCATCGAAAACCTGAACGAACAAAATGCTGAACTGATATTTGTAAAAAACATTGACAATGTTGTACCCGAACACCTTTTGAATACAACCATTTCATACAAAAAGGCACTGGGTGGAATGCTTCTGGAGGTTAAGGAAACCATTTTCTCTTTTCTCGAACAGCTTGAAAAAGCACCGGCTCAAATTACCATTGAAAGAATTATAAAATTTATAAATGAGCAGCTATCAGTTAAGCTGCCGGAGAATTTCCCGGTTTTGTCCGATGATGAAAAAGTGAGTTACCTCAAGGGTTTTCTGAATCGGCCTATGCGAGTCTGTGGAATGGTCAAAAATGAAGGAGAACCCGGCGGCGGGCCGTTTATTATCAAAGAACAATCGGGACAGGAGTCATTGCAAATACTGGAATCATCACAAATTAACATGGATGATCTACATCAGGTTAAGCAACTAAAAAGTGCCACACATTTCAATCCGGTTGATCTGGTATGCTATGTAAAGAACTACAAAGGAGCGAAATTCGATCTAACAAAATATATCGATCCGCAAACAGGCTTTATATCAGAAAAATCGCTCAGTGGCCGACCACTTAAAGCACTCGAATTACCCGGGTTATGGAATGGTGCCATGGCAAATTGGATCACGCTGTTCGTGGAAGTTCCCATTGAAACCTTTAATCCGGTAAAAACCGTGAATGATCTACTACGACCACAGCATCAGCCGACAGTTTAGAACACTCCGAAAGATTCTTTTCAATAAATGCTGAAAGATCATTGTTTATGAGTAAATTTGTGGTCTAAAAACCGGATATATATGCATGAATCCTGGCATACCAACTATAATAGCATCAAAGAAGAAATTGAAAGATTTGAACAGATGGAAAATGGTCATAAAAACCATTTTTTTGATGTACACACCATTGAAAACATATTCGATTTCTTTTCCGATAAATTTCAGTTTGATAAAGCCGAACGCGTACTGCAAATTGGGATGCATCAACATCCGTATGCCACATCTTTAAAAATTAAACAAGCCATTGTTTTAATTGAAAAAGGCGAAGACCAGGCTGCAATACATTTATTAGAGGAGTTGAAAAGTCTGGAGCAGTCCAATCCCGAAGTATTTTTAAACCTTGGATTGGTATATCTGCGCAATAACCGAATCAACGATGCGCTTATTTGCTTCAACAACGCACTGGATTCTGCTTTTGAAGATCGGGATGAAATATTGCTTGATATTGCCATTAATCTCAACCAGGAAGAGGCTTTTGTTCATACCATATCTTTTCTGGAACAGGAAATAAATAATTATCCCGACAGCGAAAGCCTGCTGTTTGAGTTGGCTTATGCCTATGATAAGGAGTATAATCTTGATAAAGGTCTGGAGACTTATCTGAAAGTTATTGACATCAATCCATTCTCGGAAAACGCTTGGTATAATCTTGGCATTCTTCATATTAAGAACTGTGATTATGAAGCAGCCAATAATTGCTATGACTATACTCTTGCGCTGAATCCACGCCATGGAGAGGCTTTGTTTAACAAAGCCAACAACATGGTAAATTTGGATAGGTGCCAGGAAGCCATCGATATTTATATCGATTATATCTCGTATGGTTACGAAGAAATTCTGCCTTATCACTACATTGCCGATTGTTATGAAAGGATTGGTGATATTGAAATGGCCTTGCGGTTTTATCGTCTCGCCACCAAAACTGATCCCGCCTATATGCCGGTTTGGCTTAACTATTTGGCCTGTTTGATCAATCATCAATTTAAGAAGGAGTCGGTAAAAGCAGGAAAACTGGCCATTAAGTATCATCCCGACTTTGGGGAATTCTGGTATCTATACGGTCGTGCACTCTTACTAAACAAAAAGTACGACAAGGCTTACAAAGCTTTTGAAGAGGCCTTTGAAGATGATCCTGAAAGTTTGAGAAATTTCCATGAAATTTATCAACTGATTATGGTAGAAACACCTGCAAAACAGCGTGGGCGTCAGTTACAGGCTTGGTTAAAGAAGTATCCCGATTCACCGGCTGTGCATTTTATATTGGCCACTTACTATATTAAAGACAGCAGAAATGTTAAAAAAGCTGCCATTCATTTTGAAAAGGCCATGCAAAACGATCCCGGAAGTTTTGACTTATTAATTGACCTGATACCTGAACTGGACGGACCAATTGACCGCAGTCCGATACTCAGGAGCATTCTTTATAAGTATCTGATTCATGATGACGGTCCGTTTTAAAAACACAATTACCGGAACGTGCTCCCGAAATTATAGTTATATTTATACAAACTAAAATCCCAGGGTCATGAACTTTAATCTTCCATTTTTACCTGAACGAACTGAGAAACCCCGTGTTACCGGAGTCACCATGATGACGGATAAAGGTTTGAGTGTTCGGGAAACAGAGAGTTTTTGTGAGGGAATTTTTCCATACACCGATTTTGTTAAAATGGCCTTTGGTACCAGTCTTTTGATTCCATCACTGGAATCAAAGCTAAATATTTACAAAAGTGCTGAAGTAACGCCGGTGTTTGGAGGTACTCTGTTTGAACTGTTCTTCCACAGACAAATAATGGATGAATACCGCAAGTATCTTGACAAATATGGTATGGAGTATGTTGAAATTTCCGAGGGAACCATCAGCATCACCCGTGAGGAGAAGCTCTCGGCCATCATGGAATTCTCGAAAAACTATAAAGTCATTAGCCAAACCACCGGCACATTGCACGACGAGCATTTCAGCTTTGATAAATGGACAGAGCTTGCTTCGGAAGAGCTTTCTGCAGGAGCTTCTATGGTTATTGTGAAGGAGAGTGAGCAGATGCCGGTTTATGGCAAAGATGGGTTGGCACGATACATTCATGAAAATTCCGGTAAAAATTTAAATCCCGAGCAATTGATATGGGACAGTTCCGAAAAAAAGCATCAAATTGAACTTATCAATCTTCTCGGAAACAACGTTAACCTCTGTAATATTACACCCGAGGATATAATTTCATTAGAGACCAAACGACTGGGGCTTCACAGCTCTACTTTGTTGAAACTGATTCCGCCATTAACTGGTGAGGAAGAATAAAATTGAATTGTAATGATAAAAGAAAGCATTGGCCATGGCCTGAAAGGCATAGCCATGGGTGCTGCAAATGTGATACCCGGCGTTTCGGGAGGCACCATCGCTCTGATTACCGGAATATTTGAACGACTCATAAACGCCATAAAATCATTCGATGTTAAAGCCTTTCAAATGATTTTGAAAGGCAATTTTAAGGAGTTCGCGAAACATACCGATTTGGTTTTCCTGATAACGCTTTTCGCAGGTATTGCCGTGGCAATTCTCTCTCTTGCCAGAATACTTGAGTATATGTTCGTCCAACATCCGACTTATGTCTGGGCCTACTTTTTTGGCCTTGTTCTGGCATCGGTTTGGTTCGTTGGAAAAACCGTTGGAAAGTGGCATACCGGTTCCATCATCTCATTAATTGCAGGTGCCAGCATTGCTGTTTCAATCACTGTCATGTCTCCTGCATCTGAAAACGGAGCATTATGGTATCTTTTTATTTGTGGAATTGTTGCCGTATGCAGCATGATACTTCCCGGCCTAAGTGGTTCTTTTGTTTTAATACTGATGGGAAACTACCAATTGGTCATGATTCAGGCAGTCAACCAATTTCGACTGGACATTCTGATTCCTGTAATTGCTGGTGGAGCATTTGGCTTGATGGCATTTTCACGGTTGCTATCGTGGCTGATGAAGCGTTTTCCACATTCAACCATTGCTGTTTTAACCGGCTTTATAGCCGGTTCACTGGGGATTTTATGGCCATGGAAACATGAACTGACTGAAACATTTGGAGAAAAAACCAAAGTGATAGGTTATGATTGGTTCTGGCCACAGACCGATACAACATTTTGGTTGGCAGTACTTATATTTTTTACAGGAATTGCAACCATATATGCCACTGAATTAATTGCCCGAAGTAAAACAGAATAATTAAACGACTATGCGTACTTTTGGTTTAATTGGTTATCCTCTCTCCCACTCATTTTCGCAGGGATATTTTACTGAGAAATTCAAAAAAGAAAAGATTGATGCCAGATATTTGAATTTCCCGATAGCCTCCATCTCTGAGTTTAAAGGATTATTAGAACAACACCCTTATCTGGCCGGGTTAAATGTCACCATCCCTTATAAGGAGCAGGTTATCCCCTTCCTTGATGAACTGGATGAAGAAGCAGGACTCATTGGTGCTGTTAATGTGATTAAAATATCATGGAATAATAACAAACCTTTTCTAAAAGGTTTTAACAGCGATGTTACAGGATTTTTTAACTCACTGACACCGCTGATTAAACCTGAACACACCAAAGCTCTTATTCTGGGAACGGGCGGTGCATCAAAGGCGGTTTCACACGCTTTATTAAAGGCAGGCATCCTTTACCGGTTCGTAAGCCGAACTCCAAAGGCTCCGTCTCATGTTAGTTACGACTCTTTAACCCCTGAAATTATCTCTGAGTATAAAATCATCATTAACACATCCCCCATCGGAATGCACCCCAATACAGAGGAAGCACCTGATATCCCTTACGAGAGCATTACCGAAAACCACTTGGTTTATGACTTGATATATAATCCGGAGACCACCCTGTTCATGGAAAAAGCCGCTGAAAAGGGTGCAACCATAAAAAATGGCCTCGAAATGCTACATCTGCAGGCAGAAGAGGCCTGGAGGATTTGGAATATGGACTGATATTGAAACATATAATTGAGCCAATCTCAATTTTTTCCAATATAAAAGCGATGATTTATCAATAATTTAAAATAAAATCTATTTTTTAAGCAACCACACCGATTTCTATTCATCATATAATCATTGAATGAATAATTTTAAAATTTAAATCTATGTTTAGGTTGATGTTATTAATAGGAATAAGTATCGCACTTTTTTCATGTGAAAAGCAGGATGATTCTGAGTTAGATGATATAATTATCGGTAGAGATTTTGATCCTGAATTACTCGGAACCTGGGCAATGAATTCTACTTCAAGAGATTATGACAATGCTAATATATTTTGGATTGATTCAATACATTTTGGGGAGAACAATATTGGCAAACAAAGAATATATCAGTTTTCTGAACTGGAACGCGAAGTACCATTTCAGTATTACACGGATAATGATAATCTTTTTATATTTCGTAATAATAATTTAGAAAATTGGATTTATGAAATAAAAAATGACAGTTTAACCATAGTGTCAATATATTCAATTTACATAAGCTATTCTGACGTCTTAACTTACTTGAAATCAAAATAAAGTTGCCGTATCAGTTTTTACGAAAAACGAGCTTTCCAAAATAATTCTTTCTCTCTTGGGTTTTCTTGTAAGAACTTCATCAAAACTTCTTAATTTGGTTAGTTAATTGAGACCACGTTTAACGAATACTTTGTCAGGGTAAATTACATCCACCAAATAGAGTCCTTCAGCGGGTGCTGAAGTGCCTGCTTTTCCACGATTTTTCGATTCGATGATTTTTCGAAAATCATCAGGTGTGATTTTACCTCTTCCCACATCCAGTAACGTTCCAACGATGGCTCGTACCATGTTTCTCAAAAACCTGTCGGCTTGAATATTAAACACATAGCGATTGCTATGTGTTTCCCATTTGGCAAAATCTATCCGACACAAATTTGTCTTGGCATTTCCGTGCAACTTGGAGAAGCTGGTAAAATCATCATATTCCATTAAACTCAAGGCTGCTTCATTCATCAAATCAAAATTTGGCTGAAATTTGATTCTTGTCGCCAAACCGTTCAAAAATGGATTTTTTTCGGTTGTGATATGATATTCGTATCGGCGGGCAATGGCGTTAAAACGGCTGTGGGCATCGTCATTTACTTTTACTACAGAATATATCGCAATATCGTTGGGTAAATAACGTGACAGATGGATGGCAAGTTTTTGCGGCTCTTTGAGCTCTTGTTGCAAATCGAAGTGCGCAACCATATAGCGGGCATGTACACCGGTATCGGTTCTGCCTGCTCCTGTAACCGATACCGATTCACGCAAAATAACGGAAATCGCCTTTTCAAGTTGTTCTTGCACAGAAATACCATTTGGCTGACGTTGCCAGCCATGGTAATTTGTGCCATTATAGGCCATTTCTATAAAATATCTTGCCATAAGCTATACAGTTATAATGGCAAAGATAACATCTTCCATTTATTAACTATCAATCAAAAAAGTAATGATTCAGATTCCAGGAGCAAAATGTCACAAGTTCACTTTCATTAAAGGCATTTTGGTTGAATGCTTTAACCTCTTTGGCCAGACACTCAACTTTTTCAGCATCTTTTACCTGAAGCAGAACGGCAGAATTATACCCCGGCCAAACCGGGTCGTTAAACCGGGGTGCTCCCAGCTTGTTCTTTGCTGTTACCTGGTCTATAACCTGATAAGCTCTGATTTTATTCTCTTCAATGATTTTAAGCAACGATTCCAGAACACTTACGTTGCATGTACAATATATCATTTGCATAATTAAGATGTTTTAATTAGTTATTTATAGTTCTACATTGTTCGCCCCGCATAGTACTTGAAAATGCTTTTGACCTTAACAGGGCGACATCTAGTTTAGGTTACCTGCATAGGGCGTTGCCCTATGTTATTGCTAATGCCCCGTTGGGGCTATTTTCAAGAAACATATAAATCCGTTTTAAACAAAATTGTCTTAAAGCAGAATTAAGTAGTACGAAAAAGATTTAGATGTCAGGGCTACGCCCCTAATATTCTTCAAATAAATATTTTACTACGAAGATTTCAGGGCTAACGCCCCTCAATTCCATCTCAACACAAACAACATAGGAACGTAGTCCTGATATCTTCGTAGCAATAGACACCCTGATCCTTTTTAGGGGCGTAGCCCTGACATCTCACAGCATTTTCCTTCTGATTATTATAACTTTGAGAGATAATACTTTGTTCCCGCAAAGCCACAACAAACACTATGCATTTCGATTAAACAGAGTGTATATCACCGGAACCAAAACCAGCGTAATGACTGTTGAAAACAACATTCCTCCAATAATGGTAATTCCTAACGGACTCCACATTTCAGAACCCATACCTGTTGAAAGTGCCATAGGTGTCATTCCCAGGATGGTGGTAAAACTGGTCATCAACACGGGTCGTAATCTTGACCGGCCACCTTCCAAAACCGCCTCCACTAAAGAATAACCGCGTTTTCTCAATAAATTGGTGTAATCTACCAGAACAATTCCGTTGTTTACCACTACACCCAATAACATGATAACACCGATAAAAGTTACCACGCTTAAGGTAAGACCTGTTACAACAAAGGCCCAAATTACCCCGATGATGGAAAAAGGAATGGCAAAAATGATGATGAAAGGGTCTTTTAAGGACTCAAACTGAGATGCCATTACCATGTAAACCAACAAAATACCGGCAATAAACATCAACATCAGACTGTCGAAAGACTCACTCTGGTCGGAAATTTGACCCCCAAGTTCAACACTGACACCGGATTCGTGAGGAATCTCATCAAGCATAGCCTGCACCCGGGCTGCTCCCTCACCAAGAGATATGCCATTTAAATCGGCCATTACCTTAACGATTCGTTGCTGTTCTTCACGATTTATCTCAAGTGGTCCACGGGATTCCACAATGGTTGCAACTTCTCGCACAGGCACTTGCTTTCCTGTAAGCGTGGAAATCATGATGTTGTTCAAGTCCTCGGGAGAATTGCGATGTTGTGGAGAATACCTCACTATGATGTCGTATTCGTCACCGCCATCATCAAATTCACCGGCATCAGCACCATAGATGCTTTGACGAACCTGTAGTGCAATCATGGCTGAATTAAGTCCCAGTTGAGATGCACGTTGTTTATCTACTCGTATTTGATACTCAGCCTTACCCGGGTCAATGGAATTTTCAATGTTGATAAACCCTTCCATTTGCTGCAATTCACGCTGGATAAGTAACGCCATGTTGTTGAGTCTGTCAAAATCGTGTCCGGTAATATTTACTTCAATTGGGCTCACATTTCCGAAGAGCGCATTTGAAAGCAAACTTCCCCCGGTTACTGTAAACTGCTCAATTTCCGGTATTTCAGCCTCAATTCGACGACGTACAACATCTGCTGCCTCTTTTGCAGAACGGTCACGCTCCTCGGGGCGCCCCATTCTGACCAACATGGTTCCAATGTTTCTTCCCTCCTGAAAACCTACGGTGGTAAGAGCTCCATCTTCTGTTTGGCCAACAATGGAAAACTCAGCCTGTAGTTCAGGGATTTCTTCCCTGACAATGCTCTCAATTCGTCGGGCAATGCGTTCGGTTTCCAGCGGACTTGTTCCTATCTCCATCTCAAATTCAATGATGACATCACCGGAATCAAATTGTGGAATGTAGTCGGTTCCTATTCGTGTTCCCATATAAATGGTAATGCCAAAAAACAACACAGCCAGTGCTACAACCACTTTTTTATGATGAACGGCCCAATTGAGTGTGGATTTATAGAAGTTTTCGATGGCAACAAAAACCCGCTCGCTTAACTGATATAACCGGCCATGCTTCTCCTCCCCCTTTTTAACAGGTTTAAGAAGTCTTGACGAGAGCATTGGAGTCAGCGACAATGCAGTAATCAAAGAGGCCAGAAGAGTCACCGTGGTTAACACTGCCAACTGCTTAAATAAAACCCCTACAATTCCGCCCATGAATAACATGGGTACAAACACGCTGATGGTGGTTAATGTAGACGCTGATATGGCCATTCCTATTTCTGAGGCTCCAAATACAGACGCCTGTCGTGGTTTGCTTCCCTCCTCCACGTGGCGGGTCACGTTCTCCAATACCACAATGGCATTGTCCACCACCATACCAATGGCAATGACCACCGACATCAACGAAAAAATATTGATGCTGTAATCGGCCATGAACATAAAAATAAACGCAACGATAAGGGAAATGGGCATAGTGAGCATAATAATCAGGGATGATTTCCATTCACGAAGGAAAACAAACACCACAATCATTACAAACAAACCGGCCCACCAGAGTGTACTAAATAGATTCCGAATGGAACGGGTCACAATATCTGAACTGTCAATCAGCTCAATAATCTCCACATCATCGGGTAACAGGGTGCGGATATGGTCCATTTCCGCTTTTACAGCATCTGCTACTTGTAACGTATTGGTTCCTGTCTGTTTTTGAACAAAAAACATGACCGAACGCTGACTCTGACTCCGTGCGTAGGAGTTTCGTTCTTCAAAATCATCCTTCACTTCAGCCACATCCCTCACGCGTACTGGTTTTTGATTGAATGATTTGAGAACCACCTCCTCAATTTCAGAAACATCTTCAATCTCACCAAATACACTCACAGAAAAATCACGTGTCCCCACGTTGATATTTCCTCCGGGAATGGTGATGTTTTCTGATTTTAAAACGGTTGCAATCTGATTAACGCTCAATCCGTACGCCTGCATTTTTAGCGGGTCAACCTCCACACGGATTTCCCTGCGTGGAGCTCCAATGGCCACCACAGTACCAACACCCTCTACCTTTCGCAGAGGTGCTGCAATCTCCTCTTCAATGATGTCCGACAACTCGTAGTAGTTGTCGGACGCCTGAATGGCGTATGACAACACCGGAATCATGGCACTGTTCACTTTTAAAATAACCGGCTGGTAAACATCACGCGGTAAACGCCTTTTCACCAACTCAATCATGTCCCGTGCACTGTTGGACGCTTCGTTGATGTCCACATTCCAGTTAAAACGCATGGTAATAAAAGAGACATTCTCTTTAGATGAAGATTGGATGGTTCTGAGATTTTCGGTAGCTGCCAGAACCGTTTCCATTCGCCTGGTAACCTGCTCCTCAACCACTTCAGCCGAAGCACCGGGATATACCGTTATCACCGTGAGTGTAGGAAATTCGATATCGGGCAACACATCCCGGGGTAATATTTTCAACGCCACCGCACCAAACAGAAAAATGGCGATAAAAACCATCATGGTGGTAATGGGGCGCTTTACACTTATATGTGGTAATTTCATTGCTATTCTCCTCCTCCATTATTTACAATCCGAACTTGCTCTCCTTGCTGCACACGGCTTTTACCACCGGTAATAACCACATCGCCATCATTCAGGCCGATAACTGCTGCGCGGTCTCCAACTGAACGCAGACGCTCGATTTCCCGAATTTCTACAACACCATCTATAACAACCGCCACTTGCTCCCTTGTGGTTTCAGGATTGCGATAAATGGCTTCGATGGGAATAAAAACCATATACTCCTCAGGAAATTGAATTCCCACACGTGCAAACATGCCGGGTTTGATGCGCATATCATCGTTGGGAATGGTAATCTCCACCGTGGATGTTCGTGAAGTGGTTGATAAATAAGGTTTGATAAGAGAAACTTTTCCATGAAAAGTTTCTCCCGGCCATGCGTCCAGGGTGATATTTGCTTCAAGTCCACGCTCAATCCTTGCCAGGTCTCGCTCGTTCACCTCTACGGCTACTTTTACCGGATTTAACTGCATCAGTCTTAAAATTCCGCTGGTATTGGAATATCCGGGCTCAAAATTGAAATTCAGAAAATAGTTTTCCCCTTCGTTTACCATGTAATCAACAATCACCCCACTAAACGGAGCCGTGATTCGTGTATTCTTCTGGGCCAGTTCATATTTTGCCTTTGAAGCATCAAATCGGGCTTTTACATGGTCATACTCCTGACGGCTTACCGACCCATCTTTGACCAATCGGGCTACCCTTTCATAATCTCTCTTAAGAGTTACATATTCTGCCTCAGCCTGCGCAAGCATTTCACCTGCCATCTCTACCAAAACCTGTCCTTCACGTACTTGTGTGCCTTCAGGATAGATAATTTTTTCAACCTTGCCGGGAAATCCTGCTCCCAAATTGGCTTCCCTGTTTGCAAACACAGTTCCGGTGAGATTTAATATATGGGAGTACTCTTCCCCTTTTGCCACAACAGTGCTCACCGTTAGCAGACTTTGCTCCTGCTTTGACTCTTCCTCGGCTCCTGAACAGGCTGAAAAAAACATGGTTAATGCCAGCGGCATCATCCATAATGCTTCTGAACGGAATTTATGTTTCAATTTGCTCATTTTCTTTATATTCTATTGGTTATCACTTATTTTTAAATCACCTATGGCTTTTTGAAGATTGGTATAAGCAAGCCTGTGGGCTGCTTTGGCTGAAATAGATGTTGCATGTGCATCCTGCCAGTGAGCCTGTGCTTCCAACACGTCACGTGTTGTTGCACGGCCTTCGTTAAAAAGATTGTTGGTTACTCTCAGGTTCTCTTCGGCCTGCTCCAGCGAAAGGTTTGCCAAATCAAGACGGCTTTTGGATTCATGAAAAGAGAGAAGTTCTCGACTCACCTGCAACTGAACCATCTCTCTTGTCTCCTCCAGTTCAAGCTGCTGCTGTTGACGGGCAATCTTTGCCTGTGCAACCTGATTACGCTTCTCCCCAAAATGGAAAATGGGAATGGATATACCTACTCCAACCGAATAATCGCCTCCAAACTCGCGTGCAAAACCATTGTATGGATTAGGATTGCTTACACTATAACCAGCCATGATGCCGATGGCCGGCATCATTTCAGCGCGTTCAACCTGTACCAGTTTTTCTGCAATGGTAACTGCTTCATTCATCATGCGAAGTTCCTGCCGTTGCTCCAAAGCCAAATCTGTATACAACCCCTCTTCCATTTTCAGCATTTCTGGTGAAAATGTTTCGCTTAATTCTGCTCTGTCATAAAACGGTAGTCCTACAAATTGATTCAGCGCCAAACGGCTCAATTCAAGACCGTTCTCTACCTGAATAGCACTCAGTTTTACTTCATTTTTTCTTACCTGTACCTGTAGAAGTTGATTGCGGGTAACAATTCCTTCACGGAATAGATTTTCCATGTCCTGCTCAAGGTTTTCAAGCATTTCAATGTATGAATTGGTAAGAGAAAGCATTTCGCACAACTGAACCACCTGCCAATAAAGTTCGTCGGTACGGGCAATGACCTCCATAATCGTAAGCTCTTCACGAGCTTCTGAAATGCTTTCGGCACGTTGAGCAATTTCATGTCCCCGTCTGATTTTTCCACCCATATAGAGAGGCTGTCGCATGGAAACTCCAAACTGCCAGTTATGTTTTGAGCCAACTTCCACCTCGCTCTGAGGCAGCCAGGCGTAGTTTTGAAAAACAGGCGTTCCGTCGGCATTTAGAATGGGTTGTCCGGTTTCGGGATGCATAGCAAACGCACCCGGAGCCAACGCGGAGTTAAAAGTCCCCGAAGACCCGTCAATACCTTCATATGGTATCACAGGCAAAAACATATCATTTTCCAGCAAGGAGTATTTTTTTCCCCGTAATTGATATCCGCCTTCGAAATCGAACCTTGGCAAAAAATTATTGAATGCCGAACGGGTTTGCAAACCGGATGCCTGTCGCTCCAATTCTGCCTGTTTAATTTTTCGATTGTGGGAAACTGCCAGTTGTCGCGCTTCATAGAGCGACAACGTCTCGCCTGAATAAGCAAGAAACGGCATCATTAAGAATAAAACAATCACATGTATCTTCATCTATTCACTCTTTTACTTTTGTTGATTTTGATGACAAAGGTATAACTGTAGGGGTTTGAGAGTGAATAATAATTCGCCAAACGAAAAATCGACGGAATGAAACCTACTATGGAAGAATAAAGCGAATTTGTGACCATTTGGTACGTATCGTACCAAATGAATTTAATTGTTAATATCTATAAAAATAAGACAAATCAATTCGTTTCCGTTTCCATTGTAATTATTTGTATTTCTTTATTTTATACAATTAAAACCAGTTGTTAAATCCATTTTGAAACTTGACAGTCTGGAGGCAGTTTTGTAATTTAATATGTCATAAGTTCTTATTTTTATTCATTTAAATTTGTGATTCACTATGAGAAAAGAAGTAGGAATCTGGTTAGATACCAACAAAGCTGTGTTGGTAAGTTTAATGGACGGAAACAATGAAACCGTCCAGGTTCTTGAATCAGAAGTGGAATCCAGAACCCGGTTTCCGGGTGAGAAGAAAAACTCCAGGATTGGGAGTTTGCTTACCAAAGCTGATGATAACAAGGTTGCCAACCGAAAAAAACAGCAGAAACACCATTATTATCAGGAGATAATGAAACATGTAGGGTCGGAAGTGAATGCACTTTATCTTTTCGGGCCTTCTAAGGCTAAAATTGAGTTGGAAAAAGAGCTGAAGGAGAATACATCTTTCTCCAATTTAGATATCAATGTGGAGTCGGCAGATAAAATGACTGAAAAACAGATGATAGCCAGAGTGAAAAGCTATTTTGAAACCCAAAAAAATGGAAAACATGACAAAGTGGTTCATTAAAATACAATCAGATACAAAAAAACACCCACTGTTACGGCCACTGGCCGTAACAGTGCCCTTGGTTTTTATCGTTATTATTGCATTACTATTTATAAACAACAACAATACTATGGCTCAGGACTGGGAAGCATTACGTGAACGCATGGTCAATGAACAGTTAAAATCCAGAGACATCCGTTCCAAATCAGTACTGGAAGCCATGCGCCAGGTACCGCGGCATCTTTTTGTTCCTGAGCACCTTCAACGATTTGCGTACGAAGACAGGCCGCTGCCAATAGGTTTGGAACAGACCATATCGCAACCATATATTGTCGCATTTATGACTGAGCAAATCAATCCCAAGCCGGGAATGAGGGTTCTCGAAATAGGAACAGGAAGTGGATACCAGGCAGCGGTTTTGGCTGAACTGGATTGCGAGGTATATACCATTGAACTTCTGCCGGAGCTGGCCGAAAGAGCCAAAAGAGACTTAAACAAAGCCAACTACACCAATGTAAATGTTAAAACAGGAAACGGATACCTGGGTTGGCCGGAGCACGCTCCTTTTGATGCCATTGTGGTAACGGCTGCTCCTGAAGAAATACCTCCCCGGTTAGTGGAGCAGCTAAAAGATGGCGGAGTAATGATACTGCCCGTTGGTCCGGTTCACAGTTTGCAACACCTGAAAATTGTCACAAAAAAAGGCGATGAGATTTCCACACGCCGATTGATGCCGGTTAGGTTTGTACCGATGATTGACAGAGATTAATCATGAACTGGAATCATATTATAAAGGAGTTAAAATCCGGCGAAGAGAGCAGGCTTTTAGCAAAACAACTATTCGAACAACAGGAGGGTATCCCCATTGTTATTAAATGCATCACAAACAGGGATAAAAAAGTTGCCTGGCGAGCTGCCTGGATACTTGACAACTTCTCACGTGAAAACCACAAAATGCTGATTCCTTTTGTAAACCGGTTTTGCGAAATTCTTATATCCACCCCTCACCAGGGAGTGAGGCGACATTTAACCAATATTTTATGTGCTTTCCCCGCTGAAACCATTGAAGATGGACGAGTTGTGGATGCCTGCCTGAAATGGATTACGGAGGAAAAATCTGACATTGCCGTAAAAGCCAATGCCATGCAGTTGGTGGCAAATATTTGCCGGGTTTACCCCGAACTTGCCTCAGAAATCATCAACGTTATTGAACAGGGGATGGAAAATGGCAGTCCCGGCATTAAAAACAGGGGTGAAAAAATTATCGCATCGCTTGAGCCTTTGATTACTTCAACCATTCGGCAAAACGGCTTCTGAATTTAACCACCTTAGGTTCAATCACTACGCGACAATATGGTTGGTCGGGATTATTCCTGAAATAGTTCTGATGATAATCCTCAGCCCGATAAAAGGGAGCCTCTTCAACGAGTTGTGTAACGATGGGGTTATTATAAACCTTTTGCTCTTCGAACTGAGCCATTACCTTTTCAGCGGTTCGTTTCTGCTCCTCCGATAAATAAAATATCACTGAACGGTATTGCGTTCCCACATCGGCTCCTTGTCGGTTAAGAGTTGTAGGGTCGTGAATGGTGAAAAAGATAGATAATAAAACTTCGTAGGAAATAACCTCGGGATTAAAGACTACATTAACCACTTCGGCATGACCTGTCCTCCCTGAAGTCACCTCACGGTATGCAGGGTTTTTAATATATCCGCCACTGTAGCCGGAGACTACCGCTTCCACCCCTTTTACCTTCTGAAAAACTGCTTCGAGACACCAAAAACATCCCCCGCCTAAAATGGCGGTTTCCCTATTTTGCTCTGCCATAAGATTAATATTTATGATTAAGGCAAAAACGATTATTATTGCTTTGCTCTTCATATGCTTCTTTATGGTATAACAAATAAAGCCGGGAAGGGTTTTATAAATTCAACCCTTTCAGGGTTGTTAAAACATTTTGCACGTTTTACCCATCGGTTTCACCGATGCTATTCATATTTAAGTCCTTCGGACTTGTTACTACCGTAAATTATAATTCTGCAAAATCAATCCCGAAGGGATTAAACATGATTAGCACAATACAATGCATAACAACATCAAAACGTGATACCATAAAAAATCCCGAAGGGATTAAACATGAATAGCATAGCATATATTGCGATGCATCACAAAATCACAACATGACACCATAAAAAATTCCGAAGGGATTAAACATAAATAGCATCGCATATATTGCGATGCATCACAAAGCCATACACGTCATCACCAACCACGAAGTGGTTGAATTTCATTATATTAAATACTCCTCATCAAACGTAACCCCATGTTCATCCAGCAACTCAACATATTCCTCCCTAAAAGATTTCTTCCTATGATGCTCCTCCTGATTCTTTATGTATTCAATCAGCCTGTCTTTATCTTTCATACTGTATGTAAATGCACCATAACCACTTTGCCAACCGACAAATTTTTCAAATAGGTTGTTCGATTTAATATAGCTGTTACTCGCAAGTTTAATATCCTTTACTATGGACGATAAAGAGACAGATGGATGAAGGCTAAATAAAATGTGAATATGATTCTCAACTCCATTAATCCGGTATATGTGACAATTCTTCTTTTTTAGGATACCGGCAATGTACATAAAGAGCTTCTGTCTGTTAGGCGCAGAAAGAATATATTGGTTGTTTTTTGTTCCAAAAACAACTTGATAGATAATTTGGGTATAGGTACTCATAGCATTATTGAGTTAGTTTTATGAATAAATTCAACCATTTCAGGATTGTTAAAACATTTTGTACATTGTAACATCGGTTTCACCGATGCTATTCATATTTAAGTCCTTCGGACTTATTAATACCGTAAATTAGAATCCGTCAAAATCAATCCCGTAGGGATTAAACATGAATAGCACCACATATAATGTGGTGCGGTAAATAACAATACATATTATATACACCAACCACAACGTGGTTAAATATTTTTCCTCAGCACCTCCTCAATAATCCTGATTCCCTCCAATGATTCCAGAGGCTTCACCGCCGATTCAGCTCCAAACCTGATGCTCTGATGAAGATTGTCGTAATAAGCTGAGTAGTTACCGGCAACAGTTTCAATTTTCCCCCGAAAATGCAATCCACTCACATCACTGTTTAGCAATCCCCATAGGTTTTCCGGGTCGGTTCCCCATTGCGGTTCGTTGGGTAAGTGGCCATTCTTGAGCGCTTCCTCCTGCGGGTCCAGGCCATATTTAATAAACGAACCATTTACTCCATGCAACATATAAGCCGGCATCTCCTCTCGCACCAGATAGCTGGCTTTAAGCGTGACAGAAGTTTCAGGATAATGTAATTGTAAATCAAAAAAATCGTGAACCTTAGAACCATCGCGCATGGCATGTAAATTCCCGCTTACAGATTTAGGACTTCCAAATAGCACCAATGCCTGGTCAATCAGGTGAGAACCCAAATTCTGCAAAATCCCTGTCCCCAGGTTACCATCCTCTTTCCATGAATCCTGAATAAAGGTACGATAACGGTTATATCGTGCCTCATATTCCACCAAACGGCCAATCAGTCCCTCCTCCAATACTTTTTTCACCGTGAGAAAACTATTGTCCCACCGGCGATTCTGAAAAACAGACAGCAAAACGCCTTTCTTTTGAGCCAGTTCAATAAGCTCTTCA
Organism: Alkalitalea saponilacus; assembly: GCF_900168165.1. Taxonomy (GTDB): domain Bacteria; phylum Bacteroidota; class Bacteroidia; order Bacteroidales; family Marinilabiliaceae; genus Natronoflexus; species Natronoflexus saponilacus. The sequence continues at coordinate 120,341 of NZ_FUYV01000012.1, read as the reverse complement.
CCCTGTTCAACTGTCTGAACAAAAGGCTTCTCCACCACCACATGTTTGCCGGCATTAAGAGCTGATTTGGCCTGTTCGTAGTGAAGGTAATCCGGCGTGTTGACAATTACCAGTTCAACCTCTTTATCTTTGAGGATATCGTTGAAGTCACGAACAATCTTTGAATCAGGAAAAACCGACAACGCAGAATCGGAACTCCGCTGCATAATTGTTTTAACCCTGAACCCACTGTTTATTTTTAATAATGGTCCATGAAATACCTGTCCCGACATACCATAAGAGGCAATTGCCGTTATAATTGGATGACTCATTGTCGCTTTTTTTTTTATTAGAAATCGAATATACAGAAAAATCATGAAAGGAACCAAACGCCATTAAAAGCACTGTAACTTTAACTATATTTGTAACACAAAAGAGTAATCATGAATGAATATCCCCCTCTGGCAGAACGAATGAGGCCAAAATCGCTGGACGACTACATTGGTCAGCAGCATTTGGTGGGTGATGGTGCCGTATTGCGGAAAATGTTTGAAACAGGCCGCATCAGCTCCATCATATTGTGGGGACCACCGGGAGTTGGTAAAACCACTCTGGCCCGCATCATCGCCAATCAGTTGGAACGTCCATTCTATGTGCTTTCTGCTGTTTCTTCAGGTGTGAAAGATGTGAGGGAAGCCATAGAAAAAGCCAAAAACTCACGTTTTTTCAATTCCGCATCTCCTATTTTATTCATCGATGAAATACATCGATTCAGTAAATCGCAACAGGACAGCCTTTTGGGTGCTGTTGAAGAAGGTACGGTTACACTGATAGGTGCAACCACCGAAAACCCTTCCTTTGAAGTGATATCCCCACTCCTGTCCCGTTGTCAGGTATATGTTCTGGAGCCTTTGGAAAATAAGGATTTGATGAATCTATTTAACCACATCATCAAGAATGATGTGGTACTGAATAAAAGAGAACTTCAACTTCAGGAAGATGAAGCTCTTTTCAGATTTGCAGGCGGTGACGCCCGCAAATTTCTGAACATTATAGAATTGGTTTGCAATTCATTTAATGACGATGAAACCATCATCATCAACAACCAAAATGTAACAACACTTCTACAGCAAAACCCGGCTCAATACGATAAAAACGGGGAAATGCACTACGACATCATCTCCGCTTTCATCAAATCCATTAGAGGCAGCGACCCCGATGGTGCTGTTTATTGGCTGGCACGCATGGTAGAAGGTGGCGAAGACCCCAAATTTATTGCCCGTCGTTTGATTATTTCGGCCGCTGAAGACATAGGACTTGCCAATCCCAACGCGCTGTTGCTTGCCACCAACTGCTTTGAAGCCATAAAAATGGTAGGCTGGCCCGAATCAAGAATCATCCTCAGTGAAGTGACCATCTATCTGGCCACCAGTCCGAAAAGCAATTCGGCTTATATGGCCATCAATCAGGCACAAGAGCTTGTTCGTAACACAGGAAACTTACCGGTTCCGCTGCATTTAAGAAATGCACCAACCAAACTCATGAAAAAGCTGGATTACGGAAAGGAGTATAAATACGCCCACGATTATGAAAATAATTTTGTGGAACAGGAGTTTTTACCTGAGAAGATAAAAGGAAAAAGAATCTGGTCGCCACAAAGTAACCCGCAGGAATCGAAGCTCCAGGAGCGCATGGAACAACTTTGGAAACGCAAATATTAATAAAATCATATGATGATAAATCAAATACCACAAATCAGACACACCAACAGCGGACAATTTTTCCTTTTAGCCGGACCATGTGCCATTGAAGGAGAAGAGATGGCTCTCCGCATTGCAGATAAAATTCTGCAAGTGACCGATAAACTCAAAATTCCCTTCGTGTTTAAAGGTTCTTACCGTAAAGCCAACCGTTCACGAATTGACTCATTTTCAGGCATTGGAGATGAAAAGGCGTTGAAAATCCTCCAAAAGGTGAGTAAAACATTTGACGTTCCTACCATTACCGATATCCATGCAGCCAACGAGGCTGCCATGGCAGCCGAATATGTTGATATTCTTCAAATACCTGCTTTCTTGTGCCGACAAACCGATTTGTTGGTGGCTGCTGCCGAAACCGGTAAAGTGGTGAACATTAAAAAGGGCCAGTTTTTGGCTCCAGAAGCCATGCAATTTGCTGTAAACAAGGTTAAAGATGCCGGCAATAACAAAGCCATGATAACAGACCGTGGAACCATGTTTGGCTATCAGGACATGATTGTGGACTACCGTGGAATCCCTGTTATGCAACAATTTGGAGTGCCGGTTGTGCTGGATATTACCCATTCTCTTCAACAACCCAACCAATCATCGGGAGTTACTGGAGGTAAACCACAACTCATTGAAACCATTGCACGTGCAGGTGTAGCCGTTGGTGTTGATGGATTTTTTCTGGAAACACATCATGATCCGGCAAATGCCAAATCCGATGGAGCCAACATGCTGAAACTTGATTTACTTGAGGGATTGCTCACACGTTTATCCATGTTGAGAGAAGCTGTGAACAGGATCAATCGTTAGATTTTTGTTTTTTGTGCAAAGAAGTGTTTCAGGTTTGTAATAAATTTCTATTAAAACTACCCTGCCTAAAATGCAGGGTAGTTTTTTTATTAAACTAACAAGGTCTGGATTGATGCTTAGTGAATACGAATCAAATAAATCCACATAAAAAAACATCATTTAAATTATGTATTTAATGATAGTTATAATATAATTCATCACACATTTATTAAACATCATCAAAATTCATCCTATAAATATTTCATTATTAGATACAGATATTATCTTTACATATGCAGAGTCGTTAGTATAAACAACAATATTTATTTTATAATTTATAACGAAACACCTGATTGAACATTTTTCTTACCATATTACAACTGGCTGGTTTTCGGTTTTGGTTCACAAACTTATCAATAACTGATACAATATCCGGACTACCGAGCAATGCTTCAGTTGATTTAACTCGATATTTTTGGATCGTAGTAGCTATAGGTATGCTTTTTTTGATCAGTATAGCATGGGCCTGGACATTAAATCGTCAACTTCGATTGCTATCCAGCACAAAAAAAGAGTCTGAAGATCTATTTCACATCATTTTTCGGGAAACTCCTTCCATAGTTCTTATTTCAGAATTTGAAACTGGTAGATTACTTAAAGTTAACAGGGCTTTCGAGATTTCCTCAGGATACAGTGCTGAAGAGGTACTTGGTATTAGTTTGGAAAAAACCGGGTTATTGACCTCCCTAAGCGACAGGGATATGATGAAAAACCTGTTAGCCAAGGATGGAAAAATAACTGATCAGGAATATCATTTCGTGGATAAATCTGGTGAAATTCGCACCGGACTGGTTTCTGCAACCAGGATTATGTATAAAAACATTCCTGCAGCTATTTTAGTTATTACAGATATTTCCAAACGCAAAAAACTTGAAACCGAACTCTTAAACGCCAAAGAACAGGCCATTAAGAGTGACAAACTGAAATCTGCATTTCTGGCAAATATGTCGCATGAAATCAGAACTCCTATGAATGTAATCGTTGGTTTTGCCGAGTTGTTAACTGACCAGGATTTGTCTGATGCAGAGAGAAACGAGTATGTTGATCATGTAAAAAGCAACAGTTACTATTTGCTTGATGTAATTAATGACATTATAAATATTTCGAAGATAGAATCAGGAACAGTATCAGTCTCTCGAAAGGAAATTGACACAAATAAACTTGTAGAAAAGTTATGTTCAAACTTTCATTTTCAGGCACGTCAGAAAAATTTAGAGTTTGAATTCATAAAGCCGGATAAATCCGCCGTTATATACTCGGATGATGTTAAAATATATCAAATACTCTCCAATATACTAAACAATGCCATTAAGTTCACCATGAGTGGGAAAGTGAGCTTTGGGTACACTGTCAATCAAAACAATATAGAATTTAAAGTAGAAGATACCGGCTGCGGCTTTCCTGAGGAGAAGCTTGATGATGTATTTGAAAGATTCATTCAGGTACAAACCATTCCCGGGGTCAACAATAATGGCACAGGTCTTGGCTTACCCATAGCCAAAGCTTACGCAGAGTTACTTGGAGGGAACATCTCTGCATCTTCTGGACCAGGCAAAGGCAGTTGTTTTATTGTAAAATTACCCCTTCAAAATCAGGGATTATAATACTCCAAAGCCTCCGGCAAAACTTCCCGAATATAATTTACACGCGCCTGATCGGATGGATGGGTGCTTAGAAAAGCAGGAGGACTTCCTCCCTGACTCAGTTGAGCCATGCGCTGCCAAAAATCAACTGCCACCGATGGGTTATAACCAGCCATGGCCATAAATATCAAGCCAAGGCGGTCAGCCTCATGTTCATGTTTTCTCGAGTATGGCAGCATCAGCCCCACCTGAGAGGTGACACCATAAGCGGCAAGATAAAGGTTTTGGGTTTCTTCGGGTTTTTCAGATAACAGGGCACTTAAAGCAACGGCACCAAACTGAATTCCGATTTGTTGACTCATTCTCTCGCTTCCGTGTTTCGCAACGGCATGAGCTATTTCATGCCCCATCACAACGGCAAGCCCTTCTTCATTTTGGGTTATGGGTAAAATTCCGGTATAAAACACCACTTTCCCTCCCGGCATACACCATGCATTTGGTGTGTCATCCTCAATCAGGTTAAACTCCCATTGAAAATTAGCAAATTGGTCGGACCAACCCTTTTGTTCAAAGTATTTTTCAACAGCAGACGCGATGCGCTCTCCTACCCTTTTAACCATATCAACCTGTTCCTGATTCTGAGATATTTTATGCTCCTCCAGAAACTGATTATATTGAGTATAACTCATAGCCATTAATTCCGATTCGGGGACAAGGCTTAATTGCCGCCGACCGGTGATCGGAACAGTAGCACAAGACCAATAAATCCCGCTAATGGCAATCATGATTGCCATTACAAGTAAGATATGTCTATTCTTAGTTTCCATAATGACAGACATTAAAATATTGAATTATATCATAAATTTAGTGATTAATCTAATAATGAAGAAAACTATTTCAAAGATTTATAATGTCAATAAAACCGACCCATGAATATGATTTTTATCACTCTGCCGATAATCTGATTCAATGGAATCCTGAAATAACAACAATTTAATTTTCTTTGTATTCAAATATCAACAATGAAACCAGAGAACAAAAATCTTCTTCATTTACATCTGATTGTTCTGATATATGGCTTTACAGCCATATTAGGCAGATTGATTACATTACCGGCAACAGAGCTAGTCTGGTACAGAATGCTCATAGCATTTATTGCCTTGGGAGTCGCTTTATATTGGAATCGAAGAATTGCAGTCATCTCATTCAAAGATGTTTTGACACTACTGGGGGTTGGCGGGATTGTAGCAATTCACTGGATTACCTTTTTCCATGCTATCAAAATATCAACGGTATCCGTAGCATTGGGATGCCTTGCATCTACCACATTATTCACCAGTTTTCTTGAACCGGCCTTTTTTAAACGGAAGGTGTCAAAACTGGAGGTGTTTACCGGAATCATCATAATCATAGGCCTGTATGCTATTTTTCGTTTTGAAACCCGGTATGTGAATGGTATTCTTGTGGCTCTGACATCAGCTTTTCTGGCAGCATTATTCACTGTGATTAATAAAAAGCTGATTGCGAAACATGCACCACTTACCATCAGTTTTTACGAAATGGCAGGCGGATTGCTCTCTATCTCTTTAATATTATGGCTATCAGGTACCTTGAAAGGAAATTTCCCAATTCCGACAACTGAGGATTGGATATACCTGATCATTCTGGGTGGAATATGCACGGCTTATGCCTATCTGGCAAGTGTATATGTGATGAAGTCGCTTTCGGCCTATACAGTTGTGTTAGCCATAAACCTGGAACCGGTTTATGGCATTTTGATGGCTTTTTTCATCTTCGGTGAATCTGAACGTATGTCCACTGGTTTTTATTTGGGAACAGCCATTATTCTGGCAGCTGTTTTCCTATTTCCTGTTATTCGAAAAAAATATCCTGCGCTTCAAGCTCAAAAGGTTTAATCGCAGACTAAACCTTTTGCATCCTGTCCCTTGCAGATTTCATTTGTGTCATGGCTTTTTCAATTACAGAGCGGGGACTGGCCAGATTCATCCGCATAAAACCCCGACCCTCTTTACCAAATGTAACGCCATCATTTAATCCCAGTCCGGCTTCGTTCACCATAAAATTCTTTAACTCGGTAGATTTCATTTTCCAACTGCGAAAATCCATCCATAAAAGATATGTGGCCTCAGGTTTTCGTGCCTTAACTTCAGGCATCTCTGTTTTAATAAAATCAGTCACGAAATCCATATTACCTTCAATATAGTCAATCAACTCTTCAAGCCAGTATTCAGAGTGGTTATAAGCAGCTTCAAGAGCCAAAGCTCCGAAGGTATTGCCCATGTGCAGATGGTAACCCATTACCTGCGCACGAGCAGCTTTAAGCAAATCAGGATTGGAAGAAATCATGTATGAAGTGCTAAATCCTGCCAGATTGAAAGTTTTACTGGGTGCCATACAAGTAAGGGTAATTTCAGCCAGTTCCGGCGAAATGGTTGCCAACGGAATATGTTTATTTCCATAAAGAACCAGGTCGCAATGGATTTCATCGGAAATGATGATGACATTGTGTTTTTTACAAATCTCACCCATTCGAATAAGCTCTTCAGTCGTCCACACCCTGCCAACAGGGTTATGAGGGTGACACAGCAGAAGTAATTTGTTTTCCGGTTTTGAAGCAACCTCCTCCAAATGATCGTAATCCATCACATAGTATCCCTCTTGCTGCTCAATTAAAGGATTTTCTACAACCTCTCTGTCAAAGTCCTTTACAACTCCAAAAAATGGAGGATAAACCGGAGGTTGAATTATCACTCCTTCGCCCGGTTTGGTAAAAGCCTGCACAGCAAGGCCCAAGTTTGGAACAACTCCAGGCGAAAACTCAATCCACGACTGGTCAACCTCCCAATTAAATCTTCGGGACAACCAGTTTTGAATGGCTTCAAAAAAAGGTTTTGGACGATTGGTATAGCCATAAATCGGGTGTTTGGTGCGATTTACAATGGCCTCCTGAACGGCTGGTGGAGCAGCAAAGTCCATATCAGCTACCCATAGTGGTATCACATCGCTGCTTCCATACAGACGTTCACGGTATTCCAGCTTAATTGATCTTGTTTCTTCCCGGTTAAGGATGGTATCGAATTGAGACATGTTGATGAATTAATGATTTAATTTTAGATTGTTTTGAGAACGGATAAAACCACATAGTACACAAAATGCAACAAACCTTTCTTTCAACGGTCATATTTATGAGTCGTGCCGTTTGGAACTTAATATTTAACTATGAATTCACCTGTATTGCTTATGAACAATACTAGGCTTTCTAACTAATTATCATATCAAAGCATGTAAATAATCCGCCGTATCTTTTAATCCGTTTTTTCTGAATATTTCAAGAACATCGTATTCATCATATGGTGGATTTTTTTTGTTTAATACAAGCTTTCGAAATGCTGCTATTGATAGTTCTTGGTTTAAGTCAATGATGTCTGTTAAGAATTCATCTGGTGATTTTGCTTTCATGCCATAATCTATCAAATAGTCCGTTGGAAAATCTTTCAGGTTGTTGGTTATTATGAGGTCCGCATTAGTTTTAATGGCTGCAGCTAATACGTGTCTATCACCTTCATCTGGCAGAACTAACCCTTTAATAAGAGGTTCGTAATTTTTAACAAGAGCATCAGGAAAGGCTTTATTCATAACTTCTGCACGCTTGTATGCTTCATCTTTACTAATCCCTTTTCTTTTCATGACTTCTATCCATTCAGAAAAGATGTTTTTGCTCCATTTAGGGGTATATAACTCGTAATATGCAAACCAAAGCAATAGGTCTCTCGTCCAAAGTGGATATATCACATTTGTGTCTAGAACACATCTAAATCGAACGCTATGAATCATATAAACCTGATTTTTCGTCAGCTTCCATAATTTCATTAATCAAACGTTCCTGCTCTTGCTTCATATTTTTCTTGTAAGCAATAACATCTTCATATTTTATTCTTCGGTGTTTTCCAACTTTGGTAAATTTAATCCTTCCGGTTTCTAAAAGCTTGATTACATGTGGTCTTGAACAGCCAATTATTTCCGCTGCTGCTTGTGTTGTCACTTCTGTTGCAATGGGAACAATAGAAACGGGTTTTCCTTGGCTGGTTTCTTTAAGTATTTTTGCCAAAAGTTTAAGAGCACTTAATGGAATTCTAATTCTTTCCTGCGTTTCTTCAATCTCGATTTCAGGATTTTTGTCTTTAATCTCATTAAGAGTGGCGACAAGAGCATCATATGAAAGCAACGCAGCTTTTTGCTCTTCTTTTGATGGTTTTATAATATCTTCAAATGTGTTCATCTCATTTAATCTTTTTATTCATCCTCAAATTTAAACAAAATAAACGAAACAAACAAAATAAACGAAACCCATCAAGACGCATGTAACCTTACATCGAGATATATTACTTAATGCTCGTTGATGATGATAAATCCTTCATAAAATGATTATGAAGGATTGCAATAAGCTTTATAAACCTCTCTGATACCATCAGTTAAATTAATCCTGGCTTTCCAACCCAGTTGATTTAACCGAGAAACATCCATCAATTTACGGAAAGTTCCATCAGGCTTTGACGCATCCCAGTTAATTGCACCAGAGTACCCTACCACCTCTTTTACCATTTCAGCCAACTCAGAGATTGAGAGATCTTCACCAAAACCAATATTCAGATGTGTATTGCGAACCTCTTTCTCTCCTCGTTCCTTCACCACATCTGCAAAACTGATGTTATTCATCACGAAAATGACAGCTTCAGCCAAATCGTCTGAATGAAGAAACTCCCGCCTAGGTTTGCCTGAGCCCCACAATCTTACCTCAACCTTGTTGTTCTCCTTGAAAATTCCAAACTCTTGAAGGCTTTTCTGCAACATTTCATCACTTAAACCCGGTTCAATGCCAACCATCGGTCTGGCTTTTAAATCCTCTCTGATGCCATTAAAATTATTCTCAACCAGGCATTGAGCCAGATGCATTTTTCTGATTAAAGCAGGTAAAACATGCGAACCATGTAAATTGTAATTATCGTTGGGACCATACAGATTAGTAGGCATTACCGATATGAAATCTGTGCCATATTGTAAGTTGTATGATTCACACATCTTCATCCCGGCAATTTTTGCAACGGCATATGGCTCATTGGTATATTCAAGCGGTGCGGTTAACAGATACTCCTCTTTCATTGGTTGAGGACAATCACGGGGATAAATACAAGAGCTTCCAAGGAAAAGGAGTTTTTTCACCTTGCTTTTCCAGGCTGCATGAATGATATTGTTCTGAATTTGCAGGTTTTCGTATATAAAATCAGCCCGGTAGGTGTTGTTGGCCATAATTCCACCAACCTTTGCAGCTGCAAGAAAAACATAATCGGGTTTTTCCTTTGTGAAAAAGTCATCCACCTCTTTTTGATTGATTAAATCCAGCTCTGAACGTTCCGGAAGAATGAGGTTAAGATACCCGGCATTTTGTAAATGCCGGGTGATGGCTGAACCAACCAACCCTTTATGTCCTGCAATATATATCCTGTCCGATTTCTGCATTACTCAAAATAGTTAAGCGTTTCATAACCACCTTCACGAAGGTATCTCTCTTTACGCATCAATTTCAAATCCGAAGATACCATATCTTCAACAAGAGCTTTCAAATCATATTTAGGTTCCCAGCCAAGTTTTTTCTTTGCTTTGGCAGGATCGCCAATTAAAAGTTCAACTTCTGTTGGCCTGAAATACCTTGGGTCAACTTCCAGCACACATTTATTCAACAAATGGCTGAACTCTTCATTCTCAGATGCAACAATATATCCTTTTTCATCCACACCTTCTCCCCGGAATTCAATTTCGCATCCCAGGTGTGCAAAGGCCATTCTCACAAACTCCCTAACTTCTGTCGTTACTCCGGTTGCCACAACATAATCATCCGGTTCGTCTTGTTGTAAAATCAGATACATGGCCTTAACATAGTCCTTTGCATGTCCCCAGTCTCGCTGAGCCGATAGGTTGCCAAGAAAAATCTTTTCCTGCAAACCAAGCACAATTCGAGCAACCGCTCTGGTAATTTTTCGGGTTACAAAAGTTTCCCCTCTGATAGGCGATTCATGATTAAACAGAATGCCGTTACATGCATACATGTTATAGGCTTCACGGTAGTTTACAGTAATCCAGTATCCATAAAGTTTTGCCACAGCATATGGAGAACGAGGATAAAAAGGCGTGGTTTCCGACTGAGGAACCTCCTGCACTAATCCATAAAGTTCACTCGTTGAGGCCTGGTAAAACTTGGTTTTTTCGGTCAATCCCAACAAACGAATGGCTTCCAAAAACCTTAAAGTTCCAATGCCATCGGCATTGGCAGTATATTCTGGGGTATCGAAACTAACGCCCACGTGCGACATGGCAGCCAAGTTGTAAATTTCATCGGGTTGCGTTTCCTGAATGATCCTAATCAAATTTGTTGAATCAGTTAAATCCCCGTAGTGTAAAGTGAAGTTACGGTTTTCTGTATGTGGATCCTGGTAGATATGGTCAATTCTTTCGGTATTAAACAACGAAGAACGTCTTTTAATACCATGCACATTGTATCCTTTTTTCAAAAGATACTCGGATAAGTAAGCTCCATCCTGTCCGGTAACTCCGGTAATCAATGCTGTTTTTGCCATTTATTTAATAAATAGTGGGTTTATATTTTACTTTAAATTATTCCAATACCAACTGATGGCATCTTTCAACCCATCAGCAAACTGATGAGTTGGTTTATATCCTAATAACTTTTCAGCCTTTTCAATGGATGCCAATGAGTGGGGAACATCCCCTGCTCTAACAGAACCATATTCCGGCACAACTTCTTTTATTTCTTCATCATAATCACTTAGCAGATCGCGGGTTACAATGACTAATTCATTTAAAGATATACGACTTCCGCAAGCCACATTGTAAACCGTATTAATTGCTTCTGGTAAATTGGTTAATGCAGCCAGTTGATTGGCCTGTACCACATTTGCCACATATGTAAAATCGCGTGAATAACTCCCATCACCGTTAATTCTAGGAGATTGTTTATTCATCAAAGCTTTAACAAACAATGGAATGACCGCAGCATACGCACCATTTGGATCCTGACGGGGACCAAAAACATTGAAATATCTCAATCCTATCAGCTCCATTCCGTAAACTTTGGAAAATACATCGGCGTATAATTCATTGACATATTTAGTAACCGCATAGGGAGACAATGGTTTTCCTATTCTCTCCTCCACTTTGGGCAACTCCTCGCTATCACCATAAGTTGAGCTGCTTGCCGCATAAACAACGCGTCTTACGCCGGCTTCTTTGGCAGCCATCAGGATATTTAAGAATCCCGAAACATTCACTTCGTTTGAAGTTAATGGATCATTAATAGATCGGGGAACCGAGCCCAGTGCCGCTTGATGGAGTATGATTTCAACTGCATCTGTTGCCTTTCTGCATTGATCGAGTTCCCTTATGTCTCCTTCAATCAGGGTAAATTTAGGATTTGATAAATGATGGGAAATGTTCTCTCTTTTACCGGTTGAAAAGTTATCGAGACAAATCACTTCATTATTTTGTTGTAACAATGCATCTATGATGTTTGAACCAATAAATCCTGCACCTCCTGTTACCAGCACTCGGGTATTTTCGATGATTCTCATGTGTATGATGTTTGCATTTTAATGGATCCCGATGCTTCGGGAGTACTTCCCAATCCTCATTTCTTTGTTTTAGAAATATTTGCAGATGTCTAATTTCTTTGAGGACTTTCGTTGATCAGGCAAATTTACTACTTTTCTTACTGTTTTACCATATTTATTCCTGATGGAATAAAATATCCCTTGCAACCTAAACGGTTAGCAAGGGATAATATTTCAAGATATTTCTTAAGTCCTACTTGGCGTAGTTGATGGCTCTGGTTTCCCTGATAACGGTAATTTTAACCTGTCCTGGGTAGGTCATTTCAGTTTGTATCTTTTTAGCGATATCAAATGAAAGTTCCTCTGCTTCTTTATCAGAAACCTTTTCACTTCCAACAATTACCCGCAACTCCCTTCCTGCTTGAATGGCATAAGTTTTAAGAACACCCGGGTAATTTAAAGCTAAGTTTTCAAGATCCTTCAATCGTTTAATGTATGCTTCTACAATTTCGCGACGAGCGCCCGGACGAGCACCTGAAATGGCATCACAAACCTGAATGATAGGAGCAATCATGGTGGTCATTTCCACCTCGTCGTGGTGAGCACCAATGGCGTTGCATATGTCAGGCTTTTCCTTATATTTTTCTGCCAATTTCATCCCTAAAATAGCGTGTGGTAATTCCGGATCCTCATCAGACACTTTTCCGATATCGTGTAATAAGCCGGCTCTTTTTGCACGCTTGGTGTTAAGTCCCAGCTCAGAAGCCATGATGGCACACAAGTTAGCCGTTTCGCGACTGTGTTGCAACAGATTTTGACCATATGAGGAACGATACCTCATTTTTCCAACCAGTTTAATTAGTTCAGGATGCAAACCATGCACTCCCAAATCAATGGCCGTTCTTTTTCCGGTTTCAATCACTTCTTCCTCAACCTGTTTTTTAACCTTATTCACGACCTCTTCAATTCTGGCAGGGTGAATACGGCCATCGGTTACCAGTTGATGTAAAGCAAGACGAGCAATCTCTCTGCGCATTGGATCAAAGGCTGATAATACGATCGCTTCAGGCGTATCATCCACGATGATTTCAACCCCGGTTGCTGCCTCCAGAGCACGGATGTTTCTTCCTTCACGACCAATGATGCGTCCTTTTATTTCATCGGAATCGATATGAAATATGGTTACTGCGTTTTCTACGGCAGTTTCAGTGGCTACCCGTTGAACGGTGTTAAGAACAATTCGCTTGGCCTCTTTATTGGCATTAATCTTAGCCTCATCCATGATGTCGTTGATGTACGACATCGCTTCCGTTTTAGCCTCCGCTTTCAGGGATTCCATCAACATATCCTTTGCTTCATCAGCAGAAATGCCTGAAACAGACTCCAACTGACTGATTTGTTGTTTCAACATCTTATCCAGATCTTCACTCTTCTTCTCAACCAATTCCAATTGTGTAGAAAGGTTTTCACGAATGGTATCAACTTCTTTTTTCTTACGCTGATACTCCTCCATTCTTTGTGAAAATGCAGTCTCCTTTTGCTTTAACTTATTCTCAAGGTTCAGCATTTTAGCATTGCGATTATTGATCTCCTTTTCATGCTCAGCTTTCAGTTCCAGAAACTTATCCTTAGCTTGAAGAATTTTATCCTTTTTGATAATCTCCGCTTCGGCTTCGGCGTCACGAACAATCTTGCGTGCCCTACTATTTAGAGCCTTTACTATGATGAACCAGGTGATTAATCCCCCGGCAAAAAAGGCCACCACTCCTATTAGTATATCCATTGTTTTACCTGTTTAAAATTGATTATATATATAAAAAACGCATCCTTTTCCCTGTCACAAAAGACTTAACAACAACTATTTAACAGTTGTTGTTTTAAGGAAAAAAATGCGGGTAATCTCTAAAATTAAAATATAAGTATTATTCCTCCGTTAGAAGTTGATCAACTTTTTTATCCAACAAAGAAACAGCCTCCATAACAGGCGTTACATCATGATTGTTTTCAAGTTCAAGAGCCTTTATGACATATTGCAATGCAGCCATGGCTAAAAAATCCTGAACATCTTTATCATTATAACGCTGCTTATACTGTAAAACCTTATCGTTAATTAGCTTGGCAGCCATCCTTATCCGTTCCTCATCTTCCCTGTCCACTCGCAAAGGGTAATACCTGTCGGCAACATTCACACGTATAGAAAGTTTGTCGTCCATTCTTCAGCTATTAACGATTTAAGAGAGCTATACACTTATCAATTTCCCGCACTATTTGGTTAATCTTTACCTTAGTTTCACGCACATCTTCACTTGAAGCTTCTAAAGTCTTAGCGACCTTCAACTTATTAAAACTACTCTCAAGTTCCGTGTAGGAAGAACCAGCTTCATCCAATTGGTTTGTCAATTCCGAAATACGGTCTCTAAGGAGCCTATTCTCCTCTTTTTGAGCCCTGTACCGATCAACCAATAGATCAATCTTCTCTTCCAGTTTAACAACTAATTCTATATTTGGATTAACCATGATTTATATTAAATTCACATACAAAATTAACATTGGTTTTAAAATTAAAAAATAAAGTTCACAACTTTTATTTTTTTACTTTAGGAATTATTGTGTCAAATATAAAAAATTATCTGGTAATCACTACTTAATTAATGAAATATGATGCCCCCTTTGATACAAATAAATTATCTTTGCATCAAAAATAAAGTACAACGTTATTTTGACTAAGGGATTTATACCGGTATCTGTAAAAGAGATGAAGTTGTTGGGATGGGATCAACCTGATGTTATTTTGATTTCAGGAGATGCTTATATTGATCACCCGTCTTTTGCAAATGCTGTTATTGCTCGCTATCTTCAATCACTGGGACTCAATGTGGTAATTGTTCCCCAGCCTAACTGGAAGGACGATCTTCGCGATTTCAGAAAATTTGGTACCCCAAAACTGTTTTTTGCAGTATCAGCCGGGAATATGGATTCCATGGTCAATCACTACACTGCGGGAAGAAGAAGACGGTCTGATGATGCGTACACACCGGGTGGTAAGGCCGGTTTCAGACCCGACTATCCATCCAAGGTATATACATCCATTCTAAAAGATTTGTACCCTGATGTGCCCGTTATTCTTGGTGGTATTGAAGCCTCACTTCGTAGGCTTACACACTATGATTACTGGCAGGATGAACTTCGTCCGGGAATTCTTAAATGGACTCGAGCCGATTTGCTTATTTATGGCATGGGTGAACAACCTCTGGGGGAAATCGTCCGGCTTTTGCTTAAAGGTGTCCCGTTTTCAAGTTTAAAAACAGTTCCTCAAACGGCGTTTTTACAGGCTGTAGATGAAAATCTTCCAACCGTTAAAAAGTGGAGCGATACAGAGCTTCATTCACATGAAGAGTGCCTGGCCAATAAATCAAAATATGCTGAGAATTTCAGACACATTGAACAGGAATCCAACAAACTTAACGCAGCACGAATACATCAAAAATGCGGAGATGAAAGAGTTGTTGTAAACCCTACATACCCTCCTATGGATCAGGCTTTAATGGATAGTGTTTTCAACCTTCCATTTACACGAATTCCACATCCCAAATACAACGGCAAAGGCACCATTCCGGCCTATGAAATGATTAAGCACTCCATTACCATGCACCGTGGGTGCTTTGGCGGTTGTAGTTTTTGTACCATTTCAGCACACCAGGGAAAGTTTATCTCTTCCCGCTCAGAGAATTCCATCCTGAATGAAGTAAAACAGGTAACTGAAATGGAAGATTTCAAAGGATATATTTCTGATTTGGGAGGCCCGAGTGCCAATATGTATAAAATGGCGGGAAAGGATTTAAACATTTGCAATAAATGCATACGACCATCATGCATATTTCCAAATATTTGCACCAACCTGAACACCAACCACAATCCACTCGTCTCCATTTACCAAAAAGCTGATAAAATAGAGGGAATTAAAAAGACTTTTATTGGCAGCGGTGTCAGATATGATATGTTTTTGAATCCCAAGGCTAATGAAAATGAGAGACAATCGCATCAGAATTACATACAGGAGCTGATTACAAAACATGTATCAGGCCGGTTAAAAGTAGCCCCGGAACACACCTCCGACCAGGTATTAAAATTAATGAGAAAGCCTTCGTTCACCCTGTTTAAGGAGTTCAACAGGCAGTTTAATGCCATCAACAAGTCCAAAGACCTAAATCAGCAGTTGATTCCATATTTCATCTCCAGCCATCCCGGCTCAACGGAAAGTTCAATGGCTGAGCTTGCAGTGGAAACTAAAGCTTTAAATTTTAATCTGGAACAGGTGCAGGATTTTACTCCAACTCCCATGACACTGGCAACAGTCATCTATTATTCGGGCATAAACCCCTACACAATGAAACCGGTTTTTACTGCAAAAACCAGAGACGAAAAGGAAAACCAACGAATGTTCTTTTTTTGGTATAAACCTGAATTCCGAAAAAAAATCACTGCACTGCTGAGAAAAAATAACCTGACGAAAATGGAGAAGTTATTGTTTGATAAGGAAATTGGAGAAAAACCAAACTCTCTTTATTTTAAAGACGGAATAAGAGGAACTAAAAAGCAATTTAAGAAGAGAATATAGGTATATTTATAGAATTATCACAATTACTATTTAATCTATCGGAGAATTCACTTATCAATATAAATAAAATGAATAAATTATTTAAATACATTGCCTTATCAATTTTTATTACTGCTGGTTGTGCAGAGCTCACTCAAATTGTTCAGACCATTGAAGGCGACCGCCCGCTGACTCAAACTGAGGTGGCCAACGGACTCAGAGAAGCACTGAAAATTGGAACGGACTCTGCTGCCAGCGGACTCTCGCGTATGAATGGTTACTATGGTGATGAATTGGTCAAAATATTACTTCCCCCGGAAGCTGCCGTCATTACAGATAACCTGAACCGCATCCCCGGAGGAGAAAAACTTTTGGAAGATGTTATATTGAGAATCAACCGTTCGGCAGAGCATGCTGCAAAGGAGGCTACGCCCATTTTTGTAAATGCAGTAACCAAAATGACCATACAGGATGCATTCACCGTCTTAAGAGACGGCGATAATGCAGCAACCCAGTATTTGAGAAATCATACTTATAATGAACTTTTTAAACTATACCAGCCTAAAATAGAAAGTTCCCTGAATCAAAACCTTGTAACTGGAATTTCTACCAACGATTCGTGGCAAAACCTTACCGGCCAATGGAACAGGCTGGCAGGATCGTTGGCGGGACAAATTGCCGGATTTAACACCGTTGAGATTGAACTGGATGAATACCTGACACATCAGGCTCTGGACGGTCTGTTTTTGAAACTGGCTGAAGAGGAAGCCAAAATAAGAACCAATCCTGCAGCAAGGGTTACAGCCTTGTTGGAAAGGGTGTTTGGATCAAGCGAAGCTCAACGATAGAGACGCCCTTGCCAGGTTTCTCTCTCTTCCATTCGTTGCTCTACTTTATGTACAATTTCAAAGTTTTTTAGGCCCCATCTTGGAGCCAATAGTAACTCATGAGGTGCCTGGCTGGCAAATCTCTCTACCACGATATCGGGACGAACCAACTCCAAAAAATCTACCACTAACTCAATGTATTCATTCAATTCAAATACTTTAAAGTTTTCTGGTTTTGAAAAATATAATTGTCCAAGGTGTGAACCCTTAACATATTGCAATTGATGTATTTTTAAGTAAGTAACCGGAAGTTTTGAAACCGATTCAGCATGCTTAAGCATCATCTCCCTCGACTCTCCGGGTAATCCTAAAATCAAATGAGCACCAACCGGAATACCTACATCAACCAATTTATGCACAGCATCTATGGTCGATTGGTAATCGTGCCCTCTATTGATGTTTTGAAGTGTTAAATCACTGGTGGATTCAACTCCCAATTCTACAACCACATATGACCTCTTACTTAAATCTGAAAGATAGTGAATAAGTCCATCAGGCAGACAATCCGGACGCGTACCGATGATCAGGCCTGTAACATCTGGATGACTTAAAGCTTGTTCGTATGTATTTATTAAATCATTCAGCTCTCCGTAAGTGTTGGTATAAGCCTGAAAATAGGCAAGAAATCTGGTAGCGGGATAGCGTTGAGAAAAAAACTTTATGCCCTTTTCAACCTGATCAAAAATAGACATAGAAGACTGACAATAAGATGGTTTAAATGTCTCGTTGTTACAAAAGGTACAACCTCCTATACCTTTACTCCCATCCCTATTGGGACATGTAAAACCGGCATGTATGGATATTTTCTGAACCCTTCCGTTGAATTTCTTCCTGATGTATGTTCCAAAATCATTGTACCTTCTGGTATGTCCCCAGGCATAACTCATATTCTAATATTTTTATGCAAAGATAACAGAGATTTTGGATATAGATATTTGTAGTTATTTCCCGCCAAGACATGAAGTTCACAAAGATTGTTTTTAAAACGTGGCTTTGTGGGATGAAAACTTGAATGAGGACCCTACTAAAATACACCCAACAATTCAACCAATGATTTGCGTATGCCGTTCATCACTTCAGTTTCCCCGGCATGTTTGTTATTCAATTCAAACTCAATGCCGTTATATCGGTTGCCAAAGGCGATTCTTAATGGTGCCACATGGCCATCGGTCTTTCCTAGGTACGGATAGTTAAAACGTATTTTGAAATGAGGCAAATACTTCTTCAACATTAATTTCCATTGTCCGGCTATCTCTTTTTCGTTGGCATGTGAGGGGTTGTAAAGCAACCCGATATCAGCATTGCGCACTTCTCCGTTAAGTTCTGGTGTGAATGAATGTACAGAAATATGAAAAACATCTTCTCCTTTTGCTGTCACTTCACTTACTGAATTAAAGAACCGGTTCCTGAACGGATGATAAAACTCGGTCAAAATTAGTCCCATCTCTCTGTTGTTGAGATGTCGGGTAAATTCCGAAAAAAGAGTTTTTCGATGCAATGAGCGGTTTAAATCCACCAACAATCTTGTCACCACCGAATAGTCGCTAAAATGTGCTTCGCATTGGCGAAGCACATTAAACAATTCCAAAGCACCAATATCCCAACCCCGATGACTATTGAGAACCTTCTCTGCATCAGAAAATATGGATTGGTAGGATGGCGGAACCACATTTCCACCATGTTCGCAGGAAAGAAACAGCTTCATAATTAGGTAAACAGTTGATTTTTAATTAAACAATCAGTCAGTTTGGCATAAATTATCTGCAAATTATCGGGAGAATAATCATCATTTACAGCTCGTAATATGCGACTGCTAAGTGTTCCATGGTGTAAAATATCCGTTAAAACATCTATGGCTTCGGTTGATAAATTGCTTTTTGAGATGTTGAACAGATGTTTCCATACATCGCCTGCCGGCACGCTGATTTTTTCGCTGATGCCATATAACTGCAAGTATTCCTTATTATCGATAAGCGATTTTTCTCCCTTTTTAATGGCAGAGATAAGCATCTCAGCCAACACATCTTCTTTCCACGATTTTTGAACCTCTAAAGGTTCAAAAACTTCATTTACCAAAAGCCTTAACACAGCAACAATCAATTCCACAAAGGCGAGGTCGGCTTTTGGACATTCCTGAATATCTATCAACCTGATTTCAATGGCACCGCGATCAAACCGGGCGATTGCCCCGCGAGAATTAAGAAAATGATGTTCAAGAATTCCTTCATCATCAAAAGGTTTTATGGCTGCTTTTATGGGATTGAAGATCTTCTTATAATAGTCTGCCTCAGAAAATGCCTGCTCGGGAATTATTTTTCCTGCAATGACGGGTATTTTGACTTGATTATGGCGATAGGCTTCAAGGCGGCCATCAGAAAAACCGGTGAATTTACCGTCCATTATCGGTGAACTTGCACACAGAGCAGGAATCAGCGGTAAAACAACCCGAATTGCCGCATGAAGCCTCGCAAATTCGTCATTGCCGTTAAATGGCAAATTGATGTGAGTACTTTGAAGATTACTCCATCCATGCCCACGGCAATCGAAAATGCGGTTATATAACGCGTAAATCGCGTTATAATCGTGCTCCCACAACCTAGTCTCCTCAAAGGGATTCATCCAAGGATGTGAGCCCCCAGGCATTAAAATAGCATCGTGCTTTTCGAGTAAGGAATTGATTTTTTTTATGTTTTGATGAAACAGGTCGGACAACCCACACAGTTCTGATGCAGGTCCGTTGGTTTTTAGTTCCACCACGTGATTCACCAATTCATTTGACCATGCAATTGCCCCGTTCTCAAAATCAGACAAAAAAGCACCGGTCACCTCCTTCATTAGCACATCGCACAAAGGTTTTACATTCAGAGAGGATTTATCAACAATCATATACTCCAGCTCCACGCCAAAAACATCGAAAAGATTGTATTTATTAGTTTCAGCCATAAATTAAGAGGGGTGAAATTATTCTTCAATGGAATTTATCAAATGCTCTATCACCATCTGGTACAGTTTTTCCTTTAGTAACAAGTCTTCAACTCCGGCATCGATGTTTGGATTATCATTGATTTCAATCACAAAGGCCTTTCCTTTCACCTCTTTAATATCAACCCCATACAATCCGTTGCCAATTAATCGCGTGGCTTTAAGTGCTGTCGCTTTAACCGATGAAGGCGCATCATCCGGCTCAAGAATATCAAAACCTCCGCTAACTTCACGTTTTTTATCCGATTGCCAGTTGTAAATCTGCCAATGATTGCGTGCCATATAATAACGGCAAACAAAGATCACCTGGTTATTCAGAACTCCCACGCGCCAGTCGTAATCCGTTGGCAAAAACTCCTGAGCAATCAATAAATCAGAAACCTTCATCATCTCCTTCACCTTCTCCCTCATCTGCTCAGGGGTTTCAACCTTAACCACTCCTTGCGAAAAAGATGAATCAGGCAACTTCAACACGCAGGGAAACCCAAGTTGATGTTCAACCCCTTTCACGTTTTCAGTATGAATGATGATTGTTTTGGGAGTATGAATTCGAGCCAGTTGTAGAATTTCGGCCAGATAAACCTTGTTGGCACATTTCAGGATTGACTCAGGAGAGTCAATCACCGCCAGCCCCTCGCTCTGCGCTCTACGAGCTATTTTATAGGTATGATGGTTTACCGATGTGGTTTCCCTGATGAATAAAGCATCAAACTCCCCTATCCGGTGAAAATCATCTTTCGATATCAACTCAACATAACAGCCGGCCTTTTCGGCGGCTTCCACAAAAAGACTAATGGCCTTTTTGTTGGATGGCGGTGATTTCTCATCAGGATTCACCAAAATAGCCAAATCATATTTATATTTCCCCGTTCTTGCCTGATCGTACCTTTTCTGACTAAAATACTCTTTGGCATATCGATCCATATAATCCAGATGGTGCTCAGGTATCTCCTTAAAAGGAATGGTCCTAACCGATTGAATCTCCCACTTTTTGCCGTCGAACGTAAACCTGGCTCTCAAAAAAGGAACCTGAAAGAGCTTATATAGTTCTTTGGCCAGTTTATCATATTGGGAGGAAACGTTGCGGCCAAAATAAACACTCAGAACAAACTCCTTTGAGCGAATGTGGCGCAGTGTTTTTTGAATCAAAGCATCCTGAACATCAGATAATAGTTTTACAATGGCCTGAGATTTCAGGTCGAGGATTTTTTTTACCGATGGAATCACCTTTTGACCTCGCGCTTCGGCCAGTAAACTCACATAATACCCCCGGGTTTGATAGGCATAATCGTAGCAAAGGTTGAAAACCCTGGCGCCTTTTAGCTTCGCATAGTTTTCATCTTCCAGGTAAGTGCGGGGTGCGATGACTTCCACCCCGGGGATATCAATAACCCACTTTTGTGGGTTATTGATTACGATGATTTTTCTCATTAATAATTAATCTTTGGGTACAATCACTAACATATTAGCATCGTAGGTCACAATGCCCAACAAAACTGAGTTTAACAAACGGTTGGTATCCACCTCGTAATAGTTTTTTCCCGAAATAGGATTTTCTTTATACGGATCGGCCACATATACGGTATTGCCGCTCATTCCGCATAAAACAACAAAATGTCCCATGGGCTCACCTTTCAGGTCGTCGAAAACAGACCTGTTTTTACGATTGGTGTATTCCCTTTTTGTATTGTATAGATATGTGGCACTCAATCCGGTAAGAATGGGTACATCTTTTTCAAAATATCGCTTTAGAATTTTTTTGTTAAGATCTTCGAAACTGATTTTGCCACCCAGGTTTAAAAAATTTTGATACGCTTTAGTGGCTTGTGAGAATTTTTTTCCTGTTTTATACTGGAGTTGCTCCCCAAGCAACTCACAGAGTTGCTCATTATCAGTTTCTGCCCAGGATGGATCAAATACCTTCAAATTGTATGTGTAAATGGTGGCATCAAAGCCACGTTTAAGCGCATCAATTCCCAACATGACAGCCAAAGTTCCTCCCTCCTCAAAAGAGGTTACGGTTTCTATGACCTCACTTAACTCCACCTTTAATCCAAAAAAACGATAAACGGCATGCAAACTGGTAGGTCCGCATGTGGTGTCATCGGGCTGTGGTAGAATTTTTATGGAATTTAATCTTTCCATCAGGCTTACAGTACTAATTTACAATGCGATACAATTCCTGAAACTACAAATATATTATCCATCAAATGAACGTATTTTTTTTAATAAAACAACTGCATTGGTAAAAATTAAATACGTAAAATTTATACTATTTTTGAAAGAAAAAAATGCATCTGTTTTACGAACCGGAAATATTAACCAATGGCGGTTATTTAAACTCTGAAGAATCCAAACATTGTATTAAAGTTTTGCGCCATGCAGTAGGCGATTCCATCCGCATTATGGATGGCAAAGGCCAACTGATAACGGGTTTTATTACAGAAGCATCAAAGCTTTGCAGGGTTAAAATCTCTGAAACAGAGGAGACTCCTCTCCCACAAGGTGGATGTCACATAGCTATTGCTCCCACCAAAAACAACGACCGATTTGAATGGTTTCTGGAAAAATCCACCGAAATAGGAGTTCAAAAAATCACACCCTTATTGTGTCAAAATTCGGAGCGGAAAATTGTAAAACCGGAACGTCTTGAAAAGGTTATTACAGCAGCCATGAAGCAGTCGCTGAGCACCTGGCGGCCGGTGTTGGAACCATTGGTGCCATTTTCTGATTTTGTAAGGCAAAATCAGAATGGGGATAAATTTATTGCCCATTGTCGGGATGGAAAGGAGTCGCATCTTTTTGAGATATCTCGAAAGGACAGGCAGGCACTCATTTTAATTGGTCCTGAAGGCGATTTTTCAGTTGAAGAAATTGCTGAAGCAGAAAAAAACGGATTTGTACCGGTTTCGTTGGGGGAAAAACGGCTGAGAACAGAAACAGCTGCCTTGGCAGCTGTTCATATCATCTCATTAAAAAATTCGTTATAAGTAATCTTTCAAAGTTTTTGAAGCTAGATACTCCTTAATTTCGTTTGATAGCCGATGAGAAAGATCACCCATCAGACAATCCCCAAAAGGACAGATCTCTTTGTCGCCCGGACAACTCTGAACTTCAAAACGCCCTTCGATGGCTTCATAAATATTGAGCAAAGAAATCTCCTCCGGCTTCTTCTTAAGAATAAAACCACCCGTTGGTCCTCGGTTCGACGAAATAAAGTTCTCTTTAGCCAAACGTTGCAGAATCTTTGCAACGTGGTGCCTTGAACTGTCAATTTGTTTTGCAATGTTGCCCACGTTCATCATCTCATCCGAACGAGCAATCATTACCATGCTGTGGAGTCCGATTGAGGCCGCTTCCGTTAACGCAATAATGTTTGCCATAATTTATAACCGGTTGGTTTTAATATTTAAAGAAACAAATATAAACAAAAAAAGTTATTAAACCCTGTGAACGAATCGTATAAGAGGTCAAAATACCATTATTATTCCTTAAAATTGTTTCAGATAAGATTATTGAATTTCTATTTAGTAAGTTAACAAGAGAGCCGGGTAAAAACCCGGCTCTCTTTTAAGTAAGCTTCTCAAAAGAAAAGTTCTTATTTAGCTTGCTCAAGACGAAGCGTATGTGTCGTTGTATCGCAAACTTCTTTTGGTCCGAAATACTGAATTGGACCGGGGTAAACATACTTAGTTCCCATTGCCCAATCTTCACGGTTCTCATCAAGTTTCTTAAACGGAGCACCGTCCAAAACTACCAATGCTTTCTGAATAACAGGTTTCATAGCTCCGTGGCGTTTTTCCATATTCATCATCATGGTAATTGGAGCTCCGCCCGGAATCCACTCTTCAGCAGGTGCAGTTAGATTTTTAACCGATGCCATATATCCGCTTTTTCCTTCAGAAATAAGAAGAGAAGCAGTAATTCCAAGGCTGTAGCAATAATCCGCATCAAAATTTGATGGGGTGGCGCAACGACCTTCGTAACCAAAGAAATGACCCAATCCACCAAACTTGCCGGAGAAATCTCCGCTCTTTTTCAATTTCTTCAGTCTGGCTTTTACCATGTCAATCAATAATTTCTCTGTTTCAATGGCCGAAACCTGAACATTTCCATGAGGATCTCTGTCCAGCATCAATTGATTGGCAAAGCTATTTGGTAAATGCGTAAACACGGTTGCTGATTCTTCAGTTAATTTGGTCGCCACAAAATCTCTGCGATCTTTATTGGAATCAAGCACATTAACTTCTGTTTCGTGTTTGGCAAGAATGTCATTTAACTCAGAAATTAATTTTTTCATGGCTGGCACAAATTCCACCACTCCTTCAGGAATCAAGATGGTTCCAAAATTGTCTCCATTCTCTGCACGCTTCACAACAATATCGGCGATATAATCGACAATATCGTCAAGTGTTAAGCCTTTTGCCTCTACCTCTTCGGAAATAATGGTAATATTGGGTTGCGTTTGTAGTGCACACTCTAGACAAATGTGTGAAGCTGAACGTCCCATTAAACGAATAAAATGATAATACTTCTTTGCAGAGTTGGCATCACGTTGGATGTTACCAATCAATTCGCTGTAAGTTTTACATGCGGTATCAAATCCAAATGAAGTTTCCACAACTTCATTTTTTAAATCTCCGTCAATCGTTTTGGGTACTCCAATTACCTGAATACCTGCTTTCTTTTGAAGAAAATACTCAGCCAATACGCAGGCATTGGTATTAGAATCATCTCCTCCAATCACAACCAAAGCATTAATGCCAAGAGCCTTGCAGTTTTCAATCACTTTATCAAACTGCGCTTCCTCTTCCAATTTTGTACGGCCGGATCCAATGATGTCAAAACCACCGGTATTTCTGTAATGATCAACAACTTCAGCGGTCAATTCAACAAACTGGTTATCGGTCAACCCGCTTGGACCTCCCAAAAATCCAAATAGTTTATTCTCTTTGTTGCAGTTCAGCAGCCCATCAAAAAGACCACTGATTACGTTATGACCTCCCGGAGCTTGGCCTCCAGATAGAATAACTCCAACTTTTACGGCAGGATATTCCTTGGACTCACTTCCGGATTCAAATGTTATGACAGGCATTCCATAGGTGTTGGGAAACATCTTTTTGATATCGGCCTGATCAGCAACCGATTCAGTTTTATTTCCTTCAACTATTTTTACTGCCCCCTTTAATGAGGCAGGTAATTTGGGAAAATAACTCTCCCTGGCAATCTGTAGTGGACTTTTTACCATGTTAGGTGTTTTAAATTATTTGATGTTTATTAATTATCAATTCAGGTAAGTAGCATTTGAATATAAACGCAAATTTGAGAATATTTTTCCAAACTTGAAAAAATGACCATTTAATTTTTAGTCAATTTACAAGTTATTAGGTTTCTTATAGCAATCCATGAATATAAAACATCGGCAATATTTACTTAATTCAACATATTACAAAATTATATTTACATATATTTCAATGATTTGCACAACCATATTTACTATATGGCGTATGATATGACACCTGCAAATTAGAAAAACCTTAATAATTTGTATATTTGTCTGTCATAAATTATAATACGGTATATGCCATCATTTTCATTTATTATTCCGGTTTACAATCGATCAGAAGAGCTTGAAGAGCTTTTGTTTACCCTTTCGAAACAAACATTTCGGGATTTCGAAGTGGTCATTGTTGAAGATGGATCTCAACATCCTTGTAACCTGGTTATTGATAAATATTCAAATGAACTTCAAATAACTTACCTTAAACAGGAGAATAAAGGCCCCGGACCAGCTAGAAATACTGGCGCAAAATCAGCTAAAGGAAGATGGTTGATTTTTGTGGATTCGGATTGTCTTTTGCCTGAAAATTATCTTGAAATTGTGAACGAAAATGTAGACAGTGAAGATTTTGACTGTTTTGGAGGGCCTGACAGACCGCACCCCAATTTCAATACCATACAAAAAGCCATTGGCTATGCAATGAGTAGTGTTTTAACCACAGGAGGCATCAGAGGCGCGAAGGAAAAACTTGACATATTCTATCCACGAAGCTATAATCTAGGAGTAAGACAATCCGTTTTTAAAGCAATGGGTGGGTTTTCGGACATGCGTTTTGGTGAAGATCTTGATTTTAGTATGCGCCTGTTAAAGAAGGGTTATTCCACACGATTAATTAAGGAAGCTTTTGTATTCCACAAAAGAAGAAACAATTTCAGATCTTTCTTCAAGCAGGTTTATAATTCAGGAATTGCCAGGATCAATCTTGAAATCAGACATAAAGGAACACTTAAACCGGTACATACCATCCCTTCCTTGTTTGTTGGGGGGCATCTGTTCATTATTATATTGGCTATTTTTGCGTCCCCCTGGTATCTTCTATTATTTCTGGTGGTTCCAATTACTGTGATGTCACATGCCATGAATGAAACGGGAGAAATTAGAACATCCGTTTGGGCTGTTGCTGCGGCTTACACGCAAACATTTGGATATGGACTTGGTTTTATTGAGGGCTTAATTGTTAGAAAAATTCTTGGAAAAAAAGAGTTTCACGCATTCAGTTCAAACTTTTACAAGTAGTTTAGATTTAATTCCGAGTTGAAAGGAATGCTGATATTGTAGAAGTTTTAATCTTTAGCTGTTTAATTATATGCTTCCCGGGAGCAGGCAGTTTTCTTAACAAATCTTCATCAGAAAGCTGCATAATCAGCTTACGCAATATCCGCCCTTTTTTATTCAGATACTCAAGGTGGTTAATTTCAGTGGACTTTTTCATGCAATGTGAATCTAGGAGTGTCATATAAACTAAAACGACATTGCATGAATTATAGTATTTTTTATACAAGAAAAATATGTTTTGTAATGAAAAATCAATCTCGCCAAAAAATAACATCCTTATTATGAAGCATTAAACACGAAAGATCGTCAATTAATACCGAAAAATTATAAAGCATACTTAGATGTATGGCAGCATTCAATGTTTTATACACCGGTTGTATTCAAATATATTAAAACAATATAAAGTCTTGTTGAAGTCACCATATATCCAGAAGCTGACCATACCTAAAGCTACAGATCAGCCGAGAAACTTGTTTCTTGCACCTTTTTAAGTGTAGGAGAGAGAAATATTTCTCTCTTCCATCATTTTCCTGAGGTTTATCAGTGCATATCTCATGCGTCCCAATGCAGTATTAATACTTACGTTGGTTTCCTCTGATATCTCTTTGAAGCTCAACCCCATGTAATGACGCATTTTCACAACCTCTTTTTGATTATCGGGCAATAATTCCACCAGTTCGGCCACATCTTTCAGCACCTCTTCCTGCACTAAACGGTCTTCAATTGTACTTTCTGAGAACTTCGTATGATTGAAAATATCTCTTGAGTGATCTTCATTATAGACCATAGGAAAGTGCTTTTGCCGACGAAAATGATCAATAATCAGGTTGTGCGAAATTCGCATAACCCAAGAAGCAAAACGTCCTGATTCAGAATATTTTCCTTTCATCAAAGTACGATGTACTTTGAGAAAGGCATCCTGAAAAATGTCCTCCGCCAATTCCTGATTGCGAACCATTAAAAATATATAGGAAAATACCTTTTGTTTGTGACGCTCAACTAGAGTATCAAAACATTTCTGTTTACCGGAAACGAAACCTTCTACAAGTTCTTCGTCCGACAGTTTTAGTAAATCTGTCATAACTAATTATTTAACTTAACTTGTAAAGATTTCTCTATAGGCAAATGTTTTTAAAGAATTTGAGAATACGAATAAATAAAAAAATGTCAATAAATCCAAACAATATTTACATTTTTTAATGTTTAAAATACTTTCAGTAATCTTAACACGCTAACAATAAAAACCATTCATCTGCAAAAAAGTTCTAAAACTGAAAAATGAATTTTATACTTTCTTATACATGAGAAATTATGAATAAGTTGCAATTTAAGACTGAAAAATCATTCAAAGACTTAGAATACATAAACTATTTTCACCAAAAATGTATATCAATTTGAATGTATATTGAAATTGTCCAGATGATTAAAGCTGCTACTTTTTTGGTAACTTTGCATTTTACAGAAAGAAGAATGGACAAAACAAAAGTAAAAGCACAGAACCATATAATAATTAAAGGAGCCAGGGTTCACAACCTAAAGAACATCTCACTGGATATTCCTCGCAATAGATTCATTGTAATTACCGGGGTGAGCGGTTCAGGAAAAAGTTCTTTAGCTTTTGATACTTTATATGCCGAAGGACAACGTCGTTACGTTGAGAGTTTAAGCGCTTATGCCCGACAGTTTCTTGGGAGAATTGATAAACCTGAAGCTGATATCATAAAGGGCATTCCACCTGCAATAGCCATTGAACAAAAAGTAAATACAAGAAATCCACGATCCACAGTAGGTACTTCCACTGAAATTTATGACTATTTAAAACTTTTATACGCCCGGGTAGGGCGTACATTCTCTCCTGTAAGCGGAAAAGAGGTAAAACGCCATCATGTATCCGATGTGGTTAATTACATCAATAATCACTCTACCGGAACAAAAGTTGCCATTTTAGCTCCTGTTTTCCTAAACGGAGAACGTTCCTGTGAAACTCAATTAGATTTACTATTGAAACAAGGCTTCAGCCGGATAGAATACAATGGAAACTTTGTTTCCATTCAGGAAATGCTGAGCAATCAAACAGAAATCAAAGTTGATTGTAATGCCATAAATCTTTTGGTTGACAGGGTAATGGCTGACAGTTCCAATGATGACAATACATCGAGAATTGCAGATTCAGTTCAAACTGCGTTCTATGAAGGGAATGGTGAGTGCATCATTCGCATTTATACAGAAAACTCCCAGGAAACTTCAGTCTTCTCCAATAGGTTTGAGGCAGATGGGATAATCTTTGAGGAGCCATCTGAACACATGTTTGCATTCAACAACCCTTTAGGCGCATGTAAAAAATGTGAAGGTTTTGGAAGCATCATAGGGATAGATGAAGATCTGGTAATTCCAAATAAGAATTTTTCCATTTATGAGGATGCAATTGCCTGTTGGAGAGGAGAAAAAATGGGAGAATGGAAGCAGCTTTTGTTAAGAAACGCACATAAATTTGATTTCCCTGTTCATAAACCATATTTTGAACTGTCACAGGAAGAAAGACGTCTGCTTTGGACAGGCAACAGGTACTTTAACGGATTGGATGAATTCTTCCATCATCTGGAAGAAAAGCTGTACAAAATACAAAACCGGGTTATGCTGGCCAGGTATCGAGGGAAAACAGTTTGTCCTGAATGTAGAGGAACTCGTCTGAGAAAGGAAGCAAGTTGGGTTAAAGTTGATGATCGTAGCATTTCCGATCTGGTCATGATGCCGGTATCTGAGTTGTCTGACTTTTTCAATCAAATAAAACTAAATGAGCACGACCGGGCTGTGGCTCGACGAATACTACTGGAGATAACCTCAAGACTTCAGTTTTTAAACCAGGTGGGCCTCGGATACCTAACATTGAATCGACTCTCCTCCACTTTAAGTGGTGGAGAGAGCCAACGAATTAATCTTGCCACATCGCTCGGAAGCAGTCTTGTCGGCTCGCTATACATACTTGATGAACCAAGCATTGGTCTTCATTCCAGAGATACCCATCTGCTGATTGAGGTTTTGAAGAATCTCCAAAAGCTTGGGAATACCGTTGTTGTTGTTGAACACGATGAGGACATCATCAGAGCGTGTGATGAAATCATAGATATTGGTCCGGGAGCAGGACAGCATGGCGGCGAAGTGGTTTTTCAAGGGCCATTTGAACAATTGGAGTCCACCAAAGAGAGTTTAACCACTCAATATCTAACAGGCACAAGAAATATTGATCTGCCCACGTGTCGTCGTCAATGGAGCAGATTTATTGAAGTAGTTGGAGCACGTGAGAATAATTTAAATAATCTCACAGTAAAATTTCCTCTTAATATCTTTACAGTGGTTACCGGAGTTAGTGGTTCCGGCAAATCAACTCTCGTAAAGAAAATACTCTATCCATCATTAAAAAAGATTAAAGGAGGAACAGCAGATAAAACAGGTTCATTTGATTTGTTGAGAGGTGATTTACAATCTATTCATGATGTGGAATTTATAGATCAAAACCCCATCGGAAAATCATCCAGATCGAACCCCGCAACATATCTCAAAGCATGGGATGACATCAGAAAAATAATGGCCGATCAAAAACAGGCCAAGCTGGAAAATATGAAACCATCTCATTTCTCATTTAATGTGGATGGAGGACGCTGTCAGGAGTGTCAGGGAGAAGGCTCCATAAAAGTTGAGATGCAATTTATGGCCGATCTGGTTCTTAAATGTGAAAGTTGTAATGGGAAAAGATTCAGACAAGAAGTACTAGATGTTCACTATCACGGTAAGAATGTTCATGAAATTTTGGAGATGACCATTGAAGAGGCCATCGAATTCTTCTCTAAACAAAACAGCGCTACCGACAGGCGAATAGTTAACAAGCTGCAATCATTGGCAGATGTTGGCCTTAATTATGTAAAACTGGGGCAATCGTCCAGCACACTCAGCGGAGGAGAAAGTCAGAGGGTAAAATTGGCTTCATTTCTTGGGATGGAAAAGACAGAACCCACCCTGTTTATTTTTGACGAACCTACAACAGGACTCCATTTTCACGACATCAACAAACTTATTAAGGCATTTAATGCCTTAATAGAAAAAGGACATTCCATTGTTGTAGTTGAACATAACATGGAAGTGATAAAATCAGCCGATCACATTATTGATTTGGGACCTGAAGGTGGAAAAGATGGAGGAAATCTGGTTTATG
This sequence comes from Alkalitalea saponilacus, assembly GCF_900168165.1. Taxonomy (GTDB): domain Bacteria; phylum Bacteroidota; class Bacteroidia; order Bacteroidales; family Marinilabiliaceae; genus Natronoflexus; species Natronoflexus saponilacus. Next base: position 89,247 of record NZ_FUYV01000012.1, on the reverse strand, counting down.
AAGGTACTCCTGAAAAGATTGCAGAAATAAAGGATTCTTATACTGGACAGTATCTTGCACCCTATATCAAAAGTGGCAAGGCTTAATATCTGACCTGAAAAATATTACAGAATATATTATCTACGACGTGAACCACCGCTGCTTTTAACGCCAAAGAGCAAAGCCACGCAGCCTCCTGTAATGGTTTCCATTCCCCTGTCCGGAACTCTAACAAAAACAATCATTGTTCCGGTGGTTTCAGCAGTAAAATCCCAAACTTGCGCATTTTCATAGTTTTTGTTATCAAAAACCACATGCCGATGTTCATCCAATACTTGAATATGCAGTTCAGGCAAGCTTTCAACAGCAGAAACGACTAAACGGTATTCTTCTCCTTCAAAAAAAGTTTTATATAATTCTGCACTTTCGCCTTCTTCCATATATGTGGCGTTGAAATTACCATCATGCGTAAAAGGCTCTAATTGAGGACGTGCAATATTACGAGCAAAACTTATACATTGAGCAGTAACTTCTACCCCGGACCAAAAGGCCACAATCAAAACCAAACATCTAATCAATCTCGAAATCACCATTCTTCAGGAAATGAATATAAATAGAACTAACTATAACAAGAATTTCACTTTTCGGCTACGAAATAAACTCATTACGTATTTCCGCCACTTTTTCAAACAGCTTCCTGAAAGTTTCTTTAGAAATAAAAGTTTCGGCTTCGCTACGTAAAATGGTCATACGTTTATCAGGATGAGTTTCGGCTTCTACGTTGGAAGTGGTTATGATTTTGACATCATCATAAATTACTCTGAGTTCATTCATTCGTTCAATCAGGTAGCTGATATCTGGATTCTCTTTATAGGAATCCAGAAGGTTGAGAACTGTGTTTAAGGAAAGTTTCTGATAAACAATTCTGTCGATTAGTTCCGGATTTGTATCCAGCGACCCGTTAGTAAGCTGTGTTGCAATATATAAACCTTCAATCCATCCCCCCACTAGAACCATGGCAGCAATTGCCGGACGGTCTTGTTCGGTGAGATATGCATTTGAGTTCATAAAAGTCTCGGAAATGATGTCCATGACCACTTCCCGGTTATTCATGTTTTCCTCTAAACGGCGTATGGTCTCCTCATCAATGGCTTCCAGAATTCCAAGATTCTCAGCAAGTTTCCTGGAGTTGTTCATATAATTCAAGGTGCTCTGAGTCTGATCAAAAAGGCTTGAATAGCTCATATTAGCACTGTATACGCCCAGATTAAGCGCCATTTTCAGGTTGGTATTGTACCTGTTAATATTTGAAAGAGGGTTTAATAAATCTACATCGAACCCAGCCCCAGCACGTTTTATTAACATGGCTGTTTCCAAAGGAGATGGGAGGGAATAAAAAATCATCTTAGATTTGGCAAAATCTTCCATTAATTGTTCATCAACAATTACTGAGCGGATGATCTCCTCTTCCTCAGCGGATCGGTCACGTTGTTGCTGGCAAGTGCATGAAAAAAAGCTACTTAACAGCAAAACGAAAACTACAAATGAGAATAAAATTCTAAACATCTTATATTCAATAAATATTGGGTTATCTGAATTCTTGATTTTATTATTACAGTGTTACAAGTTACACAAAATTCTCAAAAAAATTAATACGGTCAAAGAGTTATCTAGTATAAATCAAAAAAATATTAAAACAAAAGCAGAAAATAATGCTTTTGGGGTCATAAAAAATATTTGCTCATACCAATCGTGAGGATTTTTCCGGTATGCAAAATACCAAAATCTGTTAAAGTACAATTAATATGAAACGAGTCCCGAGGCTTCGGGACGAGTTCTCCCGAGTACTCGGGATCAACTGAAAAACAAATTATAAACACATGAAACAGATAGGTATTAACAAAAAAGTGTCGTCAGTGACGACACTTTTTGTATATAAGTTTATACGACTTGTTACTCAAACTTTGAGAAGTATCTCATAAATTGAGCTCTTTCATACAATACCGGATTCTGTATTTTCTTATAACTCATTAATCCTCTAAACTCATCAATGGTTTTGAATTTCTTTTCATCCATCCACTCTTCAAGTTTCTTAACCATCCTGGTAATAACTTCAGGGCCATTTTTATAAACAGAGGAACAAACCTGGGTTACTCTGGCACCAGCTAACAATTGTTTTATAACTGCATCTCCATCGTGAATTCCGGTTGATGCTGCCACTTCAATATTCTTAACTTTGTCACTTACAATGGCAACCCATCGTAACGACCGACGAATATCAGCCGGCGAGCTAAAAACCTCAGCTGCTGTTATTGATAATGTATTTATATCGATATCAGGCTCATAGAACCTGTTGAAAAGAACTACGCCTTTTGCTCCCGACACAGACAGCTTATTAACCACAGAAACCAAATTGGAGAAGTAAAGTCCCAATTTCATTACTACAGGGATCTTCAATTCTTCACTAACAGCTTTGGCAATGCTGTAATAGAGCCCTTCGTAGGAGTCGGCTGCAGAGTTTTTGTCTGTATTGAGCACAAACAGATTCAATTCAATGGCATCGGCACCTGCTTTTTCAATCTGTAAAGCAAAATCTATCCATTCTGTATCGGAATAACAGTTGATGCTGGCAATCACCGGAATATCCACAGCTGATTTGGCCTCTGATATCAACTTTAAGTACTCAGCAACAGAATTATCTCTGGAGTAATTTTTCATGTAATCAAGAGCTTCAGGATAATCCAAACCTTGTCCTGAATGGATTGCTCTGTTTACATCATGATTTATCTGCTCTTCGAACAGAGATTTCAACACCACAGCACCAGCGCCGGCATCTCTGAGTTTTTTAATTTTTTCAACGCTGTTGGTTAGTCCGGAACTTCCTACCACGATGGGATTTTTCAATTTTAGTCCCAAATAAGTCGTTTCAAGTTTTGCCATCTAATTTGCTATTAAGTATTTGCAACATAAGAAATAAGGTCTTCTGCAAACAGGGCGAATCATCGTCCTGATATTACATCAGCCTGATAATGCTTAAGGTTTTACAAGACCCGGAAACCTTTATTGATTTTACAAATATAAAAATAGTTTCCAATTTTGATCACCTTTCCCCGAAAATTGCGCTTCCTACTCTTACCATGGTGCTTCCTTCCTCAATGGCAATCCGGTAATCATCAGACATGCCCATACTGATCTCCCGGAACCCTGAATCGTTTGAAAAATACTGCTCTTTTACTTCATCATAGAGTTGCTTAAGAGATTTAAATTCAGCGCGTACTATGTCCTGATTTTCGGTAAACGTTGCCATACCCATTAATCCAATAATCTGAACATTGGACAGGGTTCTCCATTCGTCATTTTTTAATAGTTCATGCAGCTCATCGCCGCTCAGACCAAATTTTGTTGACTCTTTGGCAATATGAATTTGCAACAGACACTTTATATTGCGATGGCATTTTTTCGCCTCTTTATCGATTACTTTTAAAAGTTTATAGGAATCAACCCCGTGAATTAAAGATACAAATGGTGCAATGTATTTTACTTTATTGGATTGCAGATGTCCGATCATATGCCACTCAATATCGTCAGGTAAAACAACAACTTTAGCTGTAAGCTCCTGAACTTTATTCTCTCCAAATTGCCGTTGGCCATGATGGTATGCCTCCAGAATTAATTCCGGAGGATGTGTTTTGGAAACTGCGATTAGATTTACACCCCCGGGAATTGATTCTTTTATCCGCTGTAGATTGGTTTTAATGCTCATAGTAAGTTTATGCTCAAATCCTGATTCTTTTTAAAGAATCACAGATTTCATTTTTGATAAAAAAACAAAGAGCACAATGGGTTAAAAGTATTGAATAACACCATGTGCACCTTGTATTTATATCTGATATTCAGAGAACTCTACTCAAGTTCATGAATAACAAGGCCTGATCTTAATTTAGGTTCAAACCACGTTGTTTTTGGAGGCATAATATTGCCGGTATCGGCAATATCGATCAATTGCTTCATAGAAACCGGGTATAGCGCAAACGCAACCTGCATCTCTCCTGAATCCACTCGCTTTTTTAATTCTCCCAAACCTCTGATCCCTCCAACAAAATCGATTCTTTTTGAAGTTCTTAAATCTTCAATACCCAAAATTCTGTCGAGTACATGACGCGACAAAACGGTTACATCCAATACCTCAATAGGATCCTGGTCATTGTATGTTCCTTTTCGGGCAACAAGTTTGTACCATTTACCACTTAAATACATGCTAAACTCATGCAAACAGGTGGGTTTATATATCTCCTCTCCTATTTCTGTCACTTCAAAAGTACGTCCCAGAGCAATTAAAAAGTCGGTTTCTGAGAGCCCGTTCAGGTCTTTAACAACACGGTTATAATCGATAATGGCCAATTGATTATCAGGAAAACACACCGTCATAAAGTAATTATACTCCTCGTTTCCGGTATGATTCGGATTATTACTTTTCCTTTCATGACCAACCCGGGCAGCAGCTGCAGTGCGGTGATGACCGTCGGCAACATAAGTTACCGGAACTTTTTCAGCAAAAAGGTTCTCTATTTGCTCATTCGTACCTTTATCTCTAATAACCCAGAACTGATGGCGAAAATCATCTTCGCTGGTAAAATCGTAATCAGCCTCATTTGAAGAAACTATTGCTTCTACAATTGCATCTATTTCCGGAACTGCTTTATAGCTGAAAAACACCGGCTCCATATTGGCATTGTTAATTCGGATGTGTTGCATCCGATCCTCTTCTTTATCAGGGCGGGTTAACTCATGCTTTTTGATGACATCATTAAAATAGTCCTCACAAGCTGCACAACCAACAATTCCGTATTGGGTGCGTCCGTCCATGGTTTGTGCATAAATGTAGAAATATGCTTCCGGATCCTGCACCAACCATCCCTTGGCTTTAAAGTTTCGGAAGTTCTCCACAGATTTGGCATACACCTCTTCAGAATGGACATCAGCATCAGGATTGCAATCAATTTCAGACCTTGTGATGTGTAAAAGTGAGTGATCTTTTCCTTCTGCCATTTTTGCAGCTTCCTCCGAGTTCATAACATCATAAGGCAAACAAGAAAGTTCTGCGGCAATCTCTTTTGGGGGACGAATTCCTTTAAATGGTTTTAAAACAGACATAGATTTAGATTTACAATAGATCGTTAGACTTTTAGATTATTAGATACAAGCATGTTTCTTATTATCAGCTAATTGTGCGACATGACAACAAATCCATATACATTTGATAACCATCTGAATAAAAAAGTTTAACGAACTATTGAGATTTATAGACAATTGAAAAAAGGCTCTTTAACGGTTTACCCTGAAAGTTTCGTCACCTGAAGTCAGGTAACTCACAATTTGCCGTGCAGCTGCCACTCCGGCATTCACGTTGGCTTCCTCAGTTTGTGCTCCCATTTTTTTGGGTGTGAAAAAATATCTTCCGGGAAATCTCTTTTGGAATTCTTCGGCCTTATCTGGAGTGATATCTGATAAATACATGAAATCTGGTCTTTCATCCATCAATTCAATCATCCCGTCCTCGTCAATGACCTCTTTACGTGCTGTATTTACCAATACAGCGCCTTGAGGCATCATAGAAAGTATTGCTTTATTAATGGATTTTTTTGTAAAATCATTGGCCGGAATGTGCAGTGAAATAAATTCACAAGTTCTATATAACTCCTCTACAGAAGCCAATGGTTCAACGCCATGCGCCTGCATTCGATCTGCACTCACATAAGGATCGTATCCATAAACTTTCATATCAAACCCGTGAGCAATTTTTCCTACATAGTAGCCAACATTGCCATAGGCATGAATCCCGATGGATTTCCCTCTCAATTCTGAACCTACTCCTCCGCTGAATTGCTTACGCATTCCATAAATCATCATTCCAAAAACCAATTCAGCCACAGCGTTTGAATTCTGACCCGGGGTATTCATGGCAACCACCTCACGTTGTGTGCATGCATCCAAATCCAGATTATCATATCCGGCGCCGGCACGAACAACAATTTTCAAATTCTTCGCAGCATCCAATACTTCAGTAGTAACTTTATCTGAGCGAACAATCATTGCATCCACATCTGCAACTGCTGAAAGCAGTTGTGACTTGTCTGTATATTTTTCAAGTAGTTCGAGTTGAAACCCTGCACCGTCCAGTACAATTTTTATCTCGTCTATGGCAATTTGAGAGAAGGGTTTCTCTGTTGCAACCAATACTTTTTTCATATTCTTAAGTTTTTATTTTCCTTTGATTATAGCTCAAATCTATAAAAATATTAAAAGGAGAGCAATGAATGATCCCCACCAGCTCCCCTTTTATATCTGTCAGGAATAATTCTGAAAGAATTATTCCATAATGTGTTTTAATGCTTTTTTTCAAACTCCTGCATAACGTCAATTAGAGCTTTAACACTCTCTACTGGTAAAGCATTATAGCAAGAGGCTCTGAATCCTCCCACAGAACGGTGGCCTTTTATCCCAACCATGCCTTTGGAAATGGCAAATTCCCGGAATTCAAGTTCCAAATCCTTATACTCATCATTCATAACAAAGCAGATATTCATAACAGAACGATCTTCGATGTTTTTCACCGTAGCCTTAAACATCTTGTTGCGTTCAATTTCTGAATATAACATGTCTGCCTTTGCAATATTTCTCTTTTCCATCTCTTTTACACCACCCTGCTCTTTAAGCCAAATAAGAGTTTGTAAAGCTGAAAAAATTGGAACCACCGGAGGTGTATTAAACATGGATTCGTTATCAATGTGGGTCTTATAATTTAACATGGTAGGAATTTTCCTATCAACTTTGCCTAATGCATCTTCTTTAACGATTACAAAAGCAACACCCGATGGCGCGAGGTTCTTTTGTGCGCCACCATAAATCACTGAGTATTTTGACACATCAATTGGTCGTGAAAAAATATCAGAAGACATATCGGCAACCAAAGGAACATTCACATCCAAATCTTCTTTAATCTCTGTTCCAAAAATGGTGTTGTTGGTAGTAATATGAAAATAATCGGCGTCAGACGGGATTTCATAACCCTTAGGGATATAACAGAAATTTTCATCTTTGGAAGAAGCAACTTCAACAACCTCACCAAAAAAGTGAGCCTCTTTAATGGCTTTTGAAGCCCAGGTACCAGTGTTCAGGTATGCCGCTTTTTTGTTCATCAGGTTATAAGGAACCATGCAAAACTGCATACTGGCACCTCCACCCAAAAACAAAACCTCATACCCCGAAGGAATATCCAACAGTTCTTTAAACAGTTTGTTTGCCTGCTCCATAACGGCCATGAACTCTTTATCGCGGTGAGAAACCTCCATGACAGACAAACCGGTACCAGCAAAATTTAGAATTGCATCTGCTGTATTTTTAATGGTATATTCCGGAAGGATAGACGGTCCGGCTGAAAAATTATGCTTCTTCATGAGTATTTAAATTGTTTAAGTATAGAATCGGTTATTATATTCTAAATATCAATCAATTGAGAAGTAATTCAAATAGTTCATTAACCATTGAAAGAAAAAATATTATCAACAAAGTTACAACTATTCATACTGTTGAATCAATTATAGTTAAAATCTTTTTTCCACTATTTTTCAACAGGTGAAAATTGCAACAGAATTACTTTTCCGAATGCAAAATTAAAAGAAAAACAGATATATTACTTATAAAATATCAAAAGAAATTCAACTTTAAATAAATGGCGGTTTAACAATTCTTGCCTTGATCGATCTGTTGCGTATCAAAATTCTGATTTCATCGCCAATTTTAAGGGTTCCGGATTGGATATACCCCAGACCAATACCGTTATCAAGAACAGGTGAGATGCTTCCTGAAGTCACTTCTCCAATAATATTATCCTGCAAATCGGTTATCTGGTAGCCTTTGCGTGGAATACCCTTTTCCTCCATTATGAATGCTCTGAGACGTCTGGAGACTCCGTCCTTTTTCTGTTTAATTAAGGGCTCCCGACCAATAAAATCACTCTTTTTTTCAAGTTTTGTAACCCATCCTAAACCGGCTTCAAGAGGAGTGGTTGATTCATCAATATCATTGCCATGCAAGCAAAACCCCATTTCCAGACGCAAAGTATCTCTTGCTCCAAGTCCTGCCGGCATAATATTCTCGGGTTTACCTACCTCCATTATGGCATCCCATATTTGTACTACGTTCTCGTTATAGGCGTAAATTTCGAAACCACCAGCTCCTGTATATCCGGTATTGGAGATTATCACCTCTTTAACTCCTGCCAATGAGTGTGTAATAAAAGAATAGTAGGGAATTGATGATAAATCAGCATCGGTTAATCTTTGCAAAATTTTATTGGCCTGTGGTCCCTGAATAGCAAGTAAAGAGATTTTATCACTTGCATTTTCCAGAACTAAATTCTCACTCTCCTGCTGTTTCAACCAATCCCAATCATTATTTATGTTGGATGCATTTACAACCAGCATATATTTTTCCGGGTCATAACAGTAAATAAGCAGATCGTCTAATATTCCTGCGTCGCTATTCAAAAGACATGTATATTGTGCCTGACCGGGATGTAATTTCTCAACATCATTACAGGTAACTCTTTGCAAAAAGTCTTTTGCTCCCGCTCCTTTTACCCAGATTTCTCCCATATGAGAAACATCAAAGAGTCCGGCCGTATTTCGCACAGCCATATGCTCATTTCTAATTCCTGTATACTCCAATGGCATTAAGAAGCCACCAAAAGGTACAATTTTTGCTCCTGAATCAATATGTTTTTGATATAAAGGTGTTTTTTGCATTTCTGTACGGAGTTTTCTAAATAATCATATATAAAATCTTTTTATTCAGCAAATTATGGCAATAAACAATGTAAAAATCGTAACTAAATCTTTTAAAAGCTACCAGTTTCACACCTTAAAATTATAAAATCAAATACATTAAATAAAAATATATTTCCAATTATTGATCTATTATATTAGATTTGCATAATTAGAATAAATTACCCGATACACCAAAAAATATTGATTTATGTCCTCTAAATTCCAATTAATAGAACTTTCATACCTGGAAAGCATAGCAGATGGAGATAACGAAATATTAGCTGAATTAATTAATATATTTCTAGATCAGGTACCGGAGTATGAAGATGGTTTTGATACCTATTTTAAAGAGAAGAATTGGAAAGATTTAGCAGCACTGGCGCACAAGGCAAAGTCTTCGGTACTGTCAATGGGAATGGAAAATTTGGGGAACGAAGATCTCAAAAATCTTGAACTGATATCAAAATCATTTAGAATTAAAGAACTTGAAGAGAAAAATGATTTATCAGAAAAAGAGGAAAATGAGATAAAAAATTTATATTTGAATATTAAAAGTTACCCAGAGAAGAAACAAGATTGGATAAAATCCAATGGAACTGAGGAAACCATGAAAAGCATTATAGATAATTTTAGAAGATCGTGTGACATTGCAAGCACGGAGCTAAAAAATGTACTAGTAAAGAAATAGTCATGTTAAAGACAGAAACAAAAAACAATATTCAGGTTGGAAAGCTGGAAGGCACAGATCGCCTCAATGCACCCATAGCACCAGTCGTAAAAGATGAACTAATTGAGCATCTTTCAAAAAACAATTATAAAATTGTTTTAGATCTTGAAAACATCAGATTCATTGATAGTACGGGTATTGGGGTATTAATAAGCGTCTTAAAGTCAACCCGCGAAAACAATGGCTCTTTTATTCTTCAAAATGTTAATAAGGATGTGATGAGCTTACTAAGTTTGATGAAACTCGATAAAGTATTCGACTTCAGTAACGAATAATCTTTATTTTTTGATATTTTTAAAAAACGGGATTTTGCATTAAATTGCAACATCCCGTTTTTTTGTGCTACTGATTTTTAAATACCAATCCATTCTCATCGGCATCTACAAGAATAGATTCATCGGATTGAACGGATTCTGCAAGAATCAGTTTTGACAAATGATTCAGCACGTGGTGCTGAATAGCTCTGCGTACAGGACGTGCTCCATAGTGTGGATCAAATCCCGCCTTAACAAGCCAATCAATGGCCGACTCAGTGATTTCGATGTTGACTCCCTGATTTTTCAAAACATCAACCAAGCCATTAAACTGCATTTTTACAATCTCCTTCACTTGCTCCTTATCTAAAGGAGTAAAGAAAATGATTTCGTCGATTCGGTTTAAGAACTCCGGACGTATGGTTTGTCTCAACAACTCGGTCATTTTTGCACGAACATTATCATCAATGTTGCTATGTCCGCTGTCGATGCTCTCTTGCAACAGATGAGATCCAAGATTGGAAGTCATAATAACAATGGAGTTCTTGAAATCCACAACCCTCCCTTTGTTATCAGTCAGACGGCCATCATCCAAAACCTGAAGCAAAATATTAAACACATCGGGATGAGCCTTTTCAATTTCATCCAGCAACACCACGGAATAAGGTTTTCTACGGACAGCTTCAGTGAGTTGTCCGCCTTCGTCATAGCCAACATATCCGGGAGGAGCTCCAACCAAACGGGAGACAGAGTGTCTCTCCTGATATTCAGACATATCAATTCGCGTCATAAGATTCTCATCATCAAACAAGAATCCGGCCAAAGCCTTAGCCAGTTCGGTTTTACCAACACCGGTTGAACCCAAAAAGATAAACGAACCAATGGGTCGTCTGGCATCCTGTAAGCCTGCCCTACTGCGCCTCACGGCATTTGCTACTGCAGAGATGGCTTCATCTTGCCCTACCACCCGTTTATGCAATTCCTCCTCAATGGCCAGCAATTTCTGGCGTTCGGTTTTTAACATTTTGTTGACAGGAATGCCAGTCCACCGACTCACCACCTGCGCTACATCTTCCGAATCAACCTCCTCCTTGATCATAGCGCTATCCATCTGCTTTTCTGAAAGCGTGGCCTTTAGCTTTTCAATACTCTGCTCGGCATCTTTAATTCTGCCATATCTTAATTCAGCAACTTTTTCATAAAGACCTTCTCTTTCGGCTTTCTCAGCTTCAAATTTATAAGTCTCAATGTCAGCTTTGAATTTTTGAATCTTTTCAATAATCGATCGCTCCTCCTGCCACCTGGCCATGAGCGATGAATGCTTCTGCTTTAATTCAGATATTTCAAAGGACAAAGATTCCATTTTGGCCTTATCGCCTTCTCTTTTAATGGCTTCTCGCTCAATCTCCAGTTGCTTTATTTTCCTTTCAATTTCGTCAATTTCTTCCGGAACTGAATTCATTTCCAATCGTAATTTGGAGGCAGCTTCATCAATTAAATCTATGGCTTTATCGGGTAAAAACCGGTCTGAAATGTACCGTTTTGACAATTCTACAGCCGAAATAATAGCTTCATCTCTGATCCGCACCTTATGATGAGACTCATAGCGCTCCTTTAATCCTCTCAGGATAGAAATGGATGATAAAGTATCAGGTTCATCAACCATCACAATTTGAAATCTGCGTTCCAGAGCCTTATCCTTTTCAAAGTATTTCTGATATTCATTTAGCGTGGTTGCCCCAATCGCTCTTAACTCGCCTCTTGCCAATGCCGGCTTAAGAATGTTTGCAGCATCCATGGCACCCTCACTCTTGCCGGCACCCACCAGGGTGTGTATCTCATCAATAAATAGAACAACTTCACCATCACTGGCAAGCACTTCTTTCACTACCGCTTTTAGCCGCTCTTCAAACTCTCCTTTGTACTTTGCACCAGCTACCAAAGCTCCCATATCCAGAGAGAATATTTGTTTGCTCTTTAGGTTTTCAGGCACATCACCATTAATGATGCGATGTGCCAATCCCTCTGCAATGGCAGTTTTTCCAACACCCGGGTCCCCAATCAGAACCGGATTATTCTTAGTTCTTCGGGATAGAATTTGCAAAATCCTGCGAATTTCATCATCCCTACCAATAACAGGATCCAACTTTCCGGAACGAGCCATATCGTTAAGATTGATGGCAAATCGCCCCAGAGCATCATAGGTGTCTTCTGCTGTTTGGCTATCTACTTTACTGCCTTTTCTAAGCTCATGCACAGCCATTTCAAGGCCTTTTTCAGTTGCACCTGCATCTTTCAACATCTTTGCAACTGAGTCGGCTCCTCCAACAATTCCAATAAGAATGTGTTCGATGGATGCAAACTTATCCCCCATTTGCTTTGCTTTGTTGATGGCTCTCTGTAATGCATCCGAAGCAGCCCTTCCCAGATATGGTTCACCACCGCTCACTTTTGGATAAGACTCAACAATCTTATCCAAAATCTGGAAAACATTTGAAATTCCTAACTTTCCAAACAGATGCTTTGTAAGTTGTTCTTCCGTTTGTACGATACCTTTCAACAAATGACCGTTTTCAACTGCCTGATGGTTCAATCCGGCAGCAATTTGTACAGCTTGCTGAACAGATTCCTGTGCTTTTATGGTAAATTGATTCAGATTCATGATGTTCTTTTTAAATATGGTTCTGATTTGATGGCATCAAAATTATTGCCACTATACATTTAATGACATTTTGGCATTAAATGTATATGGTTGTATGTCAAAGTTTCACAATACCATTATATGTAACTATTCTTGTATCCATAACGTTTAGAAAAACCAGACAGGTTATTTCGTTTAAAACATCAGAATAATATTGGAAACATTAGCTCATTTAATTAATTTAGCACCATTCAATTCAGTAGATTAATAGATAGTTAGATTTTTAGTCCCGATGCATCAGGATTAGAAATTAAATGAAATAAGGTTCTTAAGTTTAATCAATTTATGTATTTATTCATCTACAAACCAAATATTTAAAAAGTATTGACAAACTACTATTATATTCAATAAAACAAATAATTTATGCAAAAGTATAGCTTGATCATCGTCTCAATTCTCATTACATTTCTGGTTTCGTGTAACACACCTGGAAGTGCTCCTGTTGCTTCAAATACAGAAACGCCCAAAAAGTGTTGCGACCATCATAAACCAGCTGAGCCGGTTGCTGAAATCTCCGTTGATGAACTTTTTGAGAATGCCGAGAAATACAATGGCAAACTTGTTACAGTTCACGGTCTTTGCATACACACTTGTCGTCACAGTGGGAAGCGCATGTTCATAAAAGGAGATCATGATGATTATCTTCTATTGATATCGGCTGGAGAATCCATCACCAATTTTGAGGCATCCCTTGAAGGGTCTCAAATTTCGGCCACCGGAGTCATCAGTGTATTGAGAAGTGGTTGCGGACACAACCATGCAGATGGTCACAGCTGTTCAGCTGCCGCTTCAGCTCAACAACTTGAAATGTTGTGTCAGGAGTTTAAAAGCGTTTCTTGAAACGAGTGAGTCCCGAGGCTTCGGGAATGTTCTAAAGATGGATCATTCCTGGACATCAAACCAATTTGTTTTCCCAAAAACAGCATAAGCAATTCATAAAAAATGCAGATAAATTGGAGAAAAATTAATCGGGTTATTCACCGCGATCTTGGGTATTTCTTTTTCGGAATGGTTATTATTTATGGGCTTTCAGGTATTGCTATGAACCATCGCAACGACTGGAATCCAAATTACATCATAACACACGTAGAGAGTCCGCTGATGGCGGACTCAACTTTGCTTACAGGCACTGATGAGGCGTTTCGCAACTACCTGAAAGAACAAAACATTCGTCAACAGTATAAAAGTCATTTTAGTCCGGCGCCAAATCAAATCAGAATATTTTTAGAAGGAGAAAGTACCCTTACATTAAACTTTCAAAGAGAGACTCAAGTCTACGAAAGCATTCGAAAAAGGCCGGTGTTTTACCAGGTTAACCTGCTCCACTACAACCCCGGAACCTGGTGGAAATGGTTTTCTGATATTTTTGCCGTTTCATTGATTTTAATTGCCATAACAGGTCTTTTTATCCTAAAAGGGAAAAATGGAATAACCCGACGGGGTGCATGGTTAACCATAGCAGGAATTTTATTACCAGTTTTGTTTCTATTGTTTTACAGTTAAGCATACATCAAACAAATGAATAAAATCACCCATCTTTTTGATTCTTTTATAAAAAAAGATGATTTTGCTATTTATAATGTAAGATGATTTGAATAACTTTGGGATACATAAGGAAAAAAATCCATAACCGATGAATAAAAAACATCTTATATTTTTCGTTTTTATACTATCCATGTTATTAATGCCTACAGGTATTAATTCACAGAAGGAAGATCTGGTAAAAGAATGCATGACCGATATTCGCCCGCCTTTTATTGTAGGAGATCGCTCCATGAAGGCTTTTTTAACAGGAGAAGAAGTTGCAGAGTTCAGAACCACTCTTTTCGACGGGAATACATACCGTATTATTTTATGCACTTTTGAAGAGAAGTTGATGGAGTTTTCAATTTATGATACAAACAGAAATCTGTTATTCAACAGTTCAGAATATGGGTATGCCGGTATGTGGGATTTTCAAATGGAAGGCTCAATGGAATGCATCATTGAAGCCAGATTGAACAATGAAATTGCTCAATCTGGTATGGCCATGCTTCTGATAGGTTTTAAACATAGCCGGGAATAATCGACAAGCCTTTATTTTGCCCCACGGTTCTAATCTACCATTTGTAAAATGAGCGAAGGTATTCTTAAAGCACTCATGCAGTTATTTGCACTGGTATCTTCACCCAACCAAAATGAAGAGAACCGTCACAATGTAGTAAGGGACTACCTCACACAACAGCTGAATAATCAAAGAGTAGAAGAATACCTTACCATATATGAGAATTTTCTCCTTGAGCAAGAAACCCGTCTAAAGGAAAAAAGCAGGATCAAGAAAAGATTTGCTGCCAGTTCAGTCAAAGTACTTCGAATAGCCACCCGCATTAACGAGGAACTCACACATTACCAGAAACTCATTGTAATTATTCAGCTTCTTGAATTCTTAAATTCAGGAAGCAAAGGCATTGCAGAAACCGAACTTGAGTTTGCAAACACCATTGCCGATACATTTAATATTAATTCTCACGAATATCTGGAGATATTTGCTTTTATTACAGATGATTTTAAAAGTCAGACTCCGGGGAATAATGTTCTTATTGTAAGTGGAAAAGAGAGCCATAAAGGTAAACAAGGCTATCTATACAGGGAACACCTGAGAAACGAACTTAGAATCCTCAACATCCATTCAGGAAATCTTCTGATTATTAAATCACAGAAGGGTAGTGACCTTACCATAAACGGTCAGCTGATTCAGCCGAAAAAGATACACTTTATGCGTCCCGGGAGTTCATTGCGTCATAACCGGATTACGCCTATAACATATACGGATATTGCCTCCAGGTTTTATAAACCCGGACACAAAGAACCAATCCAATTCAATGTTGACAATATTTTGTTTAAATATGCCGGCAGCGAAACAGGACTTCATCCATTAAGCTTTACCTCAGAATCTGGTAGTTTAGTAGGAATAATGGGAGACTCAGGAGCAGGTAAAACTACATTGATCAATCTGCTCACAGGGATTTTCACACCACAAAGTGGTTCAGTAACCATCAATGGACAGGACATCCATGAAAATCAAGATAAGACAAAAGGGTTGATCGGCTACGTTTCTCAGGATGATCTGTTAATGGAGGATCTCACTGTATATCAAAACCTTTTTTTTAATGCACAGCTCTGTTTTGATCATCTGACAACTCAAAACATCAGAAGAAAAGTTCTCTCGCTTCTGAAAACTTTGGGTCTTTACGAGATCAGGGATATGAAAGTTGGATCGCCACTCGATAAAAAAATCAGTGGCGGCCAGAGGAAGCGACTGAATATTGCTCTTGAACTCATCAGAGAGCCTGCTGTGATGTTTATGGATGAACCAACTTCCGGACTATCTTCAAGAGACTCCGAAAACATCATGGACTTGTTAAAGGAATTGGCTCTAAAAGGAAAACTCATATTTGTTGTTATACACCAACCCTCTTCAGACATCTTCAAGATGTTTGACCAGTTGCTCGTTCTGGATTCAGGTGGATACCTGATTTACAATGGAGATGCAGTAGAGGCTATTAACTTTTTCAAAGGATGTATAAATCACATCAATCGGGACGAGAGCGAATGTCCGTTATGTGGCAATGTGAGTCCTGAACAAATTCTAACGATCATCAACAACCATGTTCTTGATGAATATGGAAACCCTACAGATACTCGAAAGGTAACAGCAGAAGAGTGGTACCAGACATACAATAATTCGCTGGCAACAACAAAAAAACAGATACTGCATAAACCAGAGGAATTACCCGAAATCAGTTTTCATATTCCAAATCGCATAAAACAGTTCTTCATATTTTTAAAACGGGACGTATACTCGAAACTTGCCAACAAACAATATTTGGTAATAAATCTGCTTGAATCGCCAATGCTTGCAATTATTCTTGCAAGCATGATATTATATTTTGACGTAGGTGCAGATGGCGCGGGAAGTTATATATTCTTTCACAACCCAAATCTCACCGTATATATTATTATCGCAGTAATAATTGCCATTTTCATAGGTCTGTCTGTAAGTGCTGAAGAAATTATTAATGATAGGAAAATTCTGAAAAGGGAAGCTTTTCTTGATTTGAGTCGACTAAGTTACCTCTTTTCAAAAGTATTTATTCTGGCCATATTATCAGCCATTCAAACCGGTTTATTTGTCCTGGTTGGAAATTCAATTATGCAAATAGAGAATATGGGTATGGCTTATTGGATGATGCTTTTTTCGTCTGCCGTATTTGCTAATTTGCTAGGGCTAAATATTTCTGACAGCTTTAAGAAAACGGTAAACATTTATATCCTGATTCCCTTTTTAATTATTCCTCAACTTATTCTAAGTGGCGTTTTTGTAAGTTATGACCAATTAAATCCAAAACTCTCCTCCACCCGATCCATTCCGTGGTATGGTGAACTGATAACGGCCAGATGGGCGTTTGAAGGGCTTGCTGTTCATCAATTCAAAAACAACGAATATCAGCAACAGTTTTACGTTTTCGAGAGATTAAAAAGTCAGGCAACCTATAAAAAGGATTTTTGGTACTCTGAATTGCACAATCTATCAAAACGTCTGACCAGAGTACCTGAGAAAGAACAGCAGGAAATATTAAAATTGTTCTATAATGAGTTCACCAAATTAAATAAGAGAGAGATTCAGGATCTCGATTTTGATACTTCAAGAATTTTTACCGCCACCCTGAATGATGAGTTCATTATGGAAATTCAGGAATATCTAAATAAAGTTCGAACCTTTTATATCAATCTTTACAATCGTGCTGATGAGGCTCATGAAAATCGTCGCCGCAGCATTATTGATAACCAGGGCAACGAATACCTGACTTATTTACGAAACAAGCACCATAACGACAACCTTGAAAGATTTGTGCGCAGAAGTAATGATATATTTGCAAATAGAGTCATTCGGTACGATAATCAGCTTATCCAAAAATTCGATCCCATCTATATGGATCCTAAATTTCAAATGATTAAAGCACATTTTTTAGCGCCAACCAAAAACATTGGAAACAGAAGCATTGACACTTTCTGGTTTAATTTAGCTGTGATCTGGATTTACAACATTTCTTTGTTTATACTCTTATATGCAGGATTGTTCAGGAAAGGGATGAACAAAAGTATTACGTTTAAAAACAAGATTACGAAAAAAGCTGACTTCAATACTTAAAAGAAAGCCATGCAATAAAAATAGCATGGCTTTAAATATCAAGCATTTATGCTTTATGCAAAATTCCCATAAACATCTAAAAGCTGTTACTCTTCCATTTCAATCATGGTAAATGGAATGTTGATAATCGACTGGTAATCCTCTCCAGCTTCAAACATATCTTCATCATCCTCCTCGTAGTACCAATTGATGTGAACTTTACTTCCTTTTTTGTAAATCAGTTCGAGTTTCTTAAAAATATCAAGAATACACTTTGAAGAACTTGTATTAAAATATTCAAGTTGAACATTCACGCTTGTAGAATCCAGAGGTTGATTTCCATATGAATCAAGCCAGTCAATCAGTGGTTTATAAAATTCTACTGAATTCTCGGGAATGGATCGACCTTTTATTTCGATTAATCCTTTTTCTCCATCTAATCGAACATAAGGAGTCTTGGGACTCCCTTCGCGAATAATTGTTTCCATATTGTTCAACCGTGTTATTTAGCTAATATAAACATCTAAGGAAAAAAACAGGTATTCATTGTCATGCGGATAAAGCATATATTCCAATTTGTTTCCGGTTTTTCTAACTATATCCAGCATGCCTAACCCTCCTCCTCCTTTCAATGTAATTTCCTCATTTCCTAATATATCTCTGTAAATTGATCTGACTTCTTCATCTGACAGGGAGTTCACCTGGTCAATTCTGTCTTTAATAATACTTATTTTATCTATAAGCACAAAATTTCCAGTTGAGATGCGATAAAAGGAATTATCTCTCGCGAGTATTATCACACCAAATTTTGGAACCAAATCAACTTTTGCAGTGACGGGAGGAATGTCAACATGGTGAAATAAATTCTGAATGCATTCTACAAACACATTATAAACTTTTTTCCTTGTTTTATTCTTTTCATTCTTAAGATTTAGATAGGACTCAATGCTATCCAAAGCATCCGTTATTTTATCGGAAGAGACATCCCCTACATATTTAAGGATGACTTCACCTTGCATTTTTTGTGCTATCCATTTATCTAAATCAAACCCCATCACTAGTTTGGTATCCGTTAATCTATTAACAAAGATAAAAATTTTATGTACTTCCCTGCTTTAATTCCCACGTAATATTACTATTTCACTAGGAATTTTTAATCAAAAATGACTTTTTTTTGGCAAAACCAAAAATATATCAGATGAAAAAACAGTTTTCTTTGATAAAAAGTGAATTTATGTTAACAAAGAATCGTCCTATAGAGTCAATTGGTGCTAAATTCCATCACCACCAACAAAGCCGGTGGAACGCCATTTCTCCTGAATAACTTTGCTATTTGGAGGAACATTTGAAGTTATCCATACGTTTCCTCCAATAACAGAGTTGGCACCAATTGTGATTCTTCCAAGAATTGTTGCCTGGGAGTAGATTACTACGTTATCTTCAACAATAGGATGACGCGGAATGCCTTTAATGGGATTTCCTTTTTCATCCAACGGAAAACTTTTAGCACCTAATGTAACCCCCTGGTATATTTTCACGTGATTGCCAATTATGGAAGTGGCTCCAATAACAACTCCGGTACCATGATCTATGGTAAAACTATGACCAATTTTTGCTCGTGGATGAATATCTATACCGGTTTCAGAATGAGCCATTTCGGATATTGCGCGGGGAATTAAGGGCACGCCAAGTTCAAGCAAAGCATGTGCAATTCGGTAATTAGTAACAGCTCTGATGGCCGGGTAGCAAAATATCACCTCTGCTCTGCTTTTGGCCGCCGGATCACCCAGATAGGCAGCCTCTACATCTGTAGACATTAAATATCTGATATCAGGTAATTGAGAAATAAACTGAATGGCCATTTCAGTAGCTTGCTTTTTACCAGCTGCAATTTCAAATCTGTCGGCATCATCACATCCAAAACAGAGGCCGGCAAATATCTGCTGACGCAGTTTCTCATATAGCAACTCTACGTTTACGCCAATGTAGTATTCGATGCTGGCGGGACGTGCCGGAGAGCCCCCAAAATAACCGGGAAAAATAATTTCCCTAACCAAATCTACAATTTCTTCCATTACCTGCATGGATGGCATCGGCTGATCGGGATAGTGATGGTGACATACCGATTTATATGAGTTTTCGTTTGACAAAGCTTTAATGGTAGTCCTCAGTGCTTCGGGATAAGTGTTTGTGCTCATTTTATTTGAGGTTTTGTTAAAAATCTGTTTAATATTTTTATCGCCAATTCTTTTCGAGTATCACCCTGTCCATATATTTTAAACCATGGAATCTCATAGTATTCCAGCGATTCAACATAGCAGTTATAAAAATAATCTCTTCGGTTACCATTCTCCCTGACTCCATCGTCGTTCCAATCGAGATCGGGAAAACATAAAAGAACTAGATCAGGTTTAGTTTGCAATATTTCTTTATGAAGCCAAACCGGGCAGCACCCGAATACATCCTCAAACCAAACCTTTGTTATAATCAGAAAGGTATCAAAAAAAACCGGAAGATTATCCCCTCTGTAGCTGTTTTGTAGTTTTTTATAGACAAAAATTTGTCTGCGTGCGATTGTTTCAACATCACTAAATGTATACTTCCGATTAAGACGACTGACATAATCTCTGGCATACTCCGGAATTGCCAACCCGTTGAAAGCATCTGCCAGTTGATTGGAGAGTGTTGACTTGCCGGACGCTTCCGGACCGGAAATAACAACTGATAACATCTTGGTATTGAGTTTTATTGAATTCACATATTACGTTTCCACTGATAATATCCAACCACTGCCATGATGGTATAAACCAGAAAAAGGAACGAGGTAACATACAGATCTTTATAAATATACATTCCAAAGGAAACCGTATTGGCAACAATCCAAATCAACCAGTTCTCAAGAATTTTACGTGCAAGCATCCATGTTGCAACAATTCCCGCTGCAGTTGTAAAAGCATCTGCAACCGGCAATTCCGATTCAGGTATTGCCAACAGTTGAGGTAATGTTTTCAACGCGACATATATAATCAGCATTATTACAGCAGTAGCCATAAAAAGCAATACCGCCTGTTTTCCTCCTACCGAGGTTGTTGCCAAATTAGTTTCAATGCGCTTGATACCATTCCTTCTTCCCATCCAGTGAAACCAGCCATAAATACTGATAATTAGATAGTAAAATTGTAAACCCATATCGGCATAAAGACGAGATTGGAAAAAAATTATCAGATATAAAAATGAGGTCAGAAACCCAAATAGCCATAGCCAAATATTCTCCCGAATTGACAGATAGAGGTATATCAGAGCAAACAGCGTGCCTGCAAGTTCCATCCAATGAGTTACGATCCAGTTAACCATTTAATCAGTTTAGGTGTTTTAAATACCCGGTAGGGTTTATTTAATAGATTCATTTTTTGCAGCGCAAACAAGAGTTTGTTTGATGTTTGGGCTAAAATTAGTAAAACAGTTCCTATTATCTTTCTTTCAAACATGAATAATAACGATCAATTGCATATGATTATAAATACAAAAAGGTTGCTCGTGGGAGCAACCTTTTCATTGTTTTATAATTAGCTGATATATTCCAATGATATCAATTCAATAATTCAACAAACAAATCGCGGTTTTCAATTAACTGAATGGCCTTATGATATACTGATATAAGCGGGTTTAAGACCCTGTAATATTCACTGGTTCCCCATAAATCACGTGCAATTAAAGCTTTCATCTGGGTTTTGATTAATTCACCTGAAACATCCATTCCTTTACTATCATGAGATATTCCAGCATTTTCACCCTCCTCAATTAATTTACTAATTAATTCGTCAGGAATCACAAATGTTTCATTAAACTTATGAAAATCGGGAAATTTGTCATTGAATCTCCTACGGTTGTTATCCATGTATTCCATTGTAACTCTGTTGAGCGTACCACTGGCAACAATGCGTCTGTAGTAATCAGAATACATAGTGGTATCCAGCGGGACAAAAAGGTCGGGGATGATTCCACCACCTCCATACACTACACGACCGCTAACAAGCGTTCTGTAAACCTCTTCACCTTCAAACTGAATGGAATCACCATTGGTAAGTTCCCCGTTTAAATGACGAAGACCAATTTCGGAACGGTACTCCTTCACGCCATTATTGAATGGCTTTTGAATGCTTCGTCCTGAAGGAGTATAATAGTTGGCAATGGTTAAACGAATTTCGGAGCCATCGGGCAGACTAAACGGACGCTGAACCAAACCCTTGCCGAAGCTGCGACGACCTATAACCACTCCCCTGTCCCAGTCTTGCACGGCACCGGCTACAATTTCACTTGCAGAGGCAGAGCCTTCGTCAATCATGATCAATAATTCACCTTTTCTCCAAAGTCCCCCACGGCTGGAATTGTGCTCTCTTCGAGGGACTGAATTTCCTTCAGTGTAAAGCAACATTTTATTTGCATCCAGAAACTCGTCGGCTATATCCAGTGCAGCTTTGAGGTATCCACCTCCATTTCCACGCAAATCAAGTATCAGATTCTGCATTCCCTGTTGCTTTAATTCCCGCAAAGCTTTGGTAAATTCTTCGTGAGTAGTGGCTGCAAACCTGCTGAGTTTAATGTAACCTGTTTCCGGGGTAGCCATATAAGATGCATCCAGACTATATATAGGTATTCTATCGCGTGTTACTGTAAAATCCAGTAATCCGGGAGTTCCTTTTCTGTATATTGAAACTGTCACTCGCGTACCTTTTTGTCCTCTCAACATGGAGAAAACATCAGAGTTTTGCAATCCAATGGAGGCAACATTTTCACCATCTATGGCCACAATACGGTCACCGCTCCGGATTCCAACCTCTTCAGATGGTCCCCCAACAATGGGTGTAATCACCACCAATGTATCGTTCATAATGGAAAACTCAATGCCAACTCCCTCAAAATTACCATCTAAAGGCTCATTCATAGCTTTTACTTCGTCGGCTGGAATCAAAACCGAGTGAGGATCCAGTTTACGAAGCATGGATTCAATTGCTTCACGAGCAAGCGCGTCACTATCAACTGTATCTACATAGAAATTGGTAATCAATTGCCATGCAATTTGAATATTGTTAAAAGCCGGATCGTTGCGTTGTGCCGTTAACAGCGTTAACGGTAATAAGAAAATAAACAATAAACGAAACTTCATCATACCTGATTTATTATATTATCCAATTCACAAATCGTTCTCTCTGCAAATAGTCAAGCAAAAATTAAACCATAATCATTTATTCATTTAAACCCTGCAGAAATAAAAGAGAGTTCAGATAAGGAATTCTATTATGGTTTTAAATTAGAACAGTTTATACACCAAATGTGTTTACGTTGCATTACCTCTTTCGGTTATGTCAAATATTAAGATGCTTTTATGGTTTCATCGCTTAACGCGATGATAAACTTTTATACAAATCTAATACAATGAAAGTTACAGGCCTATTAATCGATCGATCGTATTTATCCGGATGAAAAAAGTTTATTTTTTTTTAACAAAAAACCGGAATCTTAAATTCCGGTTTTCAATAATAAATCATAATAAGATTATTCCCATTCGATGGTAGCCGGTGGCTTTGAACTGATATCATACACCACCCTGTTAACCCCTCGCACTTTGTTGATAATTTCGTTGGATATGCGACTTAAAAACTCATATGGCAAATGAACCCAGTCAGCAGTCATCCCATCTGTGGACTGCACAGCTCTGAGTGCTACCACACTCTCGTAAGTTCGCTCATCTCCCATAACACCAACCGATTGAACAGGCAACAACATGGCTCCGGCTTGCCACACTTTATCATACAATCCATTAAACTTTAATCCTTCAATAAAAATATGATCCACCTCCTGAAGAAGTGTGACCTTTTCAGGCGTGATATCGCCTAAAATACGTATGGCTAGCCCGGGCCCCGGGAAGGGATGACGTCCAAGTATGGTGGGGGAAATCTTCATTTCGTGTCCAACCCTGCGAACTTCATCTTTAAATAATAGTCTTAACGGCTCAACCACTTTCAGATTCATTTTCTCAGGCAAACCTCCAACATTATGGTGAGACTTGATGGTAACTGAAGGACCGTTGACTGAAACAGACTCAATGACATCGGGGTAGATGGTTCCTTGAGCAAGCCACTTAACATCTTTAATCTTTTTTGCCTCGGCATCAAACACCTCGATAAAAAGACGCCCGATGATCTTTCTTTTGGTCTCCGGATCACTCACACCCTTTAATTCTCCAAGGAAAAGATCTTTTGCATTTACACCAATCACATTCAATCCCATATGTTTATAGGATTCAAGCACATTTTCGTACTCATTTTTGCGCAGCAATCCCTGATCCACAAAAATACAAGTCAAATTGTTGCCTATGGCTCTATGTAACAGAATGGCTGCCACAGAACTGTCAACTCCACCGGAAAGACCTAAAACAACTTTATCGTTTCCAAGTTGACTTTTCAACGAATCTATGGTGCTTTCAACAAAAGAAGCCGGACTCCAATCCTGAATACATCCACAAATATCAATTAAAAAATTATACAAAATCTGAGTACCCTGGATGGTATGATAAACCTCAGGATGAAATTGTATACCGTAAATATTTTTTTCAGCAACATGATATCCCGCAACTCTAACATCCTTAGTACTGGCAATGATTTCAAATCCATCGGGCAACTGCATGATTGTATCACCATGTGACATCCAAACCTGACTACTGTCTTCAATTTCTAAAAAAAGTTTGCTCTTATTATCTACAAATTCAAGATTGGCACGTCCATACTCCCGTGAATCAGAAGCTTCGACCACTCCGCCGTAAGATTGGGCAAGATACTGTGCACCGTAACAAACACCTAAAACAGGCAACTTTCCAATGATATGGCTTAACTGGGGAATTGGAGCATTTTCATCGCGAACACTGGATGGACTTCCGGATAATATGACCCCCTTTACCGTTTCATCCAACTCAGGAACATGATGATAAGGATGGATTTCACAATATACATTGTGTTCTCTTACACGTCGGGCAATCAACTGTGTGTATTGTGATCCGAAATCAAGAATGATGATTTTGTTCTGCATTTGTGTATATCTTAAAATTGATTTTTATAATCTGAATGGTGTCGCAAATATAATGAGAATCAATCAAATTATATGATTCTATAGGTTTGGAATGTACGGAATTTCAAAAATCCTACCCTCTTTTGCAAGCTGGGTATTTGGAAAAACTGATTGAGCTTGTTGCTGAAAGGGATCCAAATCGAAATACCGGGTACTGAAATGACCTATTATTAATTTCTTAACTTCCGCTTTTAGGGCAAGCAGACCAGCCTGTCGGGCTGTGCTGTGAAAAGTTGATTTAGCAAGAGATTCCTTCTCATCAAGAAAGGTTGCTTCATGATACATTAAATCAACTCCCCTTATCTGGTCAATAATCTTTTCATTATATGCAGTATCGGAGCAAAAAGCATAGCTTCTGGGTGGAGCAGCAGGTTTGGTGAGCTTTTCATTCGGAACCACTTCACCCTCACTGGTAATAAAGTCTTCACCATTTTTAATGAGTGGTATTGATTTTAAAGGTACTTGATAAAAATCCAGCATATCACGAATCACATGTTTTTTGCGTGGCTTTTCCCTGAAAAGAAAGCCACATGTTGGAATGCGGTGCTTCATTGGTATGGTTTCCACACTTATCTTTTCATCCTCATAAATTACATCCGATTTAGAAGGCTCAATGCTATGAAATACCACTTTAAAAGAGATTTCCCTACAGAAATAATCAATTTGTGGCTGCATTACCCTTTGTAGATCTTCATGTCCATAAATATGCAGATCCGGTTTACGTCCAAGCAAGCTGAATGTGGAAATTAATCCAATCAATCCAAAGCAATGATCTCCATGCAGGTGAGAAATAAAGATGTGATTGATTCGGTTAAACCTAATTTTGTTTCGTCGCAGTTGGAGTTGTGTGCCTTCTCCACAATCGATTAAAAAAAACCGCTCAGATGCATTGAGCACCTGAGCGGTTGGGAATCTTTCTGATGTGGGTAATGCTGAATTGCTACCTAAAATAGTTACAGAAAATTGCATCAAAGAATCTCCTTAACTATTTTGACTGCAAAGACTTACGCATTACTTCAATGCCATCTTCAGCAGTGGGAGCAATATTGATGACCGTGTTTAATTGTGAAACGGAAATCAATCTTTCAACGGCAGGCTGTAAACCAGCCAACACAAATACCCCATCACTATTCTTGCATAATCTGTTGGCAACCAATATGGCACTCAAACCGGATGAGTCACAATAAGTACATTTACTTAAATCCAAAAGAATATTCTTTTCATTGTTACCGGCAAGAAGAACCAGTTCTGATTTCAGTCCTGGGGCAACAGTTGTGTCAAGTTTCTCCTTTTGTACCTTCACCAGGATGAAGTCATCCAGTTTGTCGATCTTAAAATCCATGTTGATTTAACAGTTAATTAAATAATTCTATTCCCGGGGCTTTTTTTCATCAGCTTCCATCTGATCTTTTAAAGCAGCCAGTTCGGAAATATCACCAAGCGTGGTTTTTTCAAGGTTATCCTTGAGTTTCTTCACGTTTTTCTTGGTAGTCTCAGCAGCTTTTACCTGCTCTTTCTTAGCTGTTTGCTCTTCAGATCTCTTCTCATCTTCGAAAATACGAGAGTGAGACAGAATGATGCGTTTTGCTCCCTTATTAAATTCAATTACCTTAAATTGAAGTTTTTCTTCGGCTTTGGCCTGCGATCCATCTTCTTTAACAAGGTGACGAGGAGTAGCAAATCCTTCCACTCCGTATGGTAATGCAATAACGGCACCTTTATCGAAAATGTCAACTATTGTACCCTCATGAATTGAATCAACAGTAAAAATAGTTTCGAACACATCCCATGGGTTTTCCTCCAATTGCTTATGTCCTAAGCTCAAACGTCTGTTTTCCTTGTCAATTTCAAGTACAACCACTTCAATTTCTTCACCAATAGCAGTAAACTCAGCCGGATGCTTCACTTTCTTTGTCCATGAAAGGTCAGAAATATGAATCAGTCCGTCAATTCCTTCTTCAATTTCTACGAAGACTCCAAAGTTAGTGAAGTTACGAACTTTTGCTGAATGTTTACTACCCATTGGGTATTTTTCTTCAATGTTATCCCATGGATCTGGCTTAAGTTGCTTAATACCAAGCGACATTTTGCGCTCATCACGATCCAGAGTTAAAACAGTAGCTTCAACCTCATCGCCCACTTTCAGGAAGTCCTGAGCACTGCGAAGATGCTGTGACCATGACATTTCAGAAACGTGAATAAGACCTTCAACACCTGCAGCAATCTCAACGAATGCACCGTAGTCAGCCATTACGACCACTTTACCCTTAACAATGTCACCTACTTTAAGTTCCTGGTTCAATGAATCCCAAGGATGAGAAGTTAACTGCTTAAGGCCAAGTGCGATGCGCTTTTTCTCATCATCAAAGTCGAGAATAACCACATTAAGTTTTTGATCCAACTGTACAATCTCTTCAGGATGAGAAACACGTCCCCATGACAGGTCAGTGATGTGGATAAGTCCATCAACACCCCCAAGGTCAATGAACACACCATAAGAGGTAATGTTCTTAACTGTTCCTTCAAGGACTTGTCCTTTTTCCAGTTTAGAGATGATCTCTTTCTTCTGTTGCTCTAGCTCAGCTTCAATCAGAGCCTTGTGCGATACAACCACGTTCTTAAATTCAGGATTGATTTTTACAACCTTGAACTCCATGGTTTTTCCTACAAATACGTCGTAGTCACGAATAGGTTTCACATCGATTTGCGAACCCGGAAGGAAAGCTTCAATTCCAAATACATCTACAATCATACCACCTTTGGTGCGGCACTTGATGTATCCTTTAATCACTTCGTCTTTTTCCAGGGCTTCATTCACACGATCCCATGAGCGTAATGCTCTTGCTTTTTTGTGCGAAAGAACCAGCTGGCCTTTTTTGTCTTCCTGACTTTCTACATAAACCTCAACCTGATCTCCAACTTTCAGATCGGGGTTGTAACGAAATTCGTTGCGACTTACAATACCATCAGATTTAAAACCAATGTTGATGACTACCTCACGCTTATTCATAGCGATAACTGTACCATCAATCACTTCTTTTTCAGAAATGGTGGAAAGGGTTTCATCATAAAGCTTTTCAAGGTCTTCCTTTTTGGCACCTTCTAACGACATGTCGTCAGCTTCAAAACTATCCCAGTCAAAGTTGTCATCTGCACTTTCAGTTGCAACTTTTTCAGCAGCAGGCTGTACCTTCTGCTCTTCTTTAATTTCGGACTGAACCTCTTGGTTCTGGCCGTTTTCTTCTAATTCTGCCATTAAAATTTAATTACAAAACTAATTGGTTAGACAATATGTTATTTATCAAAATTGCTGCAAAAATACCACTTTTCCTTTGATTTACATATTAGTTTCATTAAAAATCTGCTGTTAAATTCATTAAATTGTGTAAAACCTTATGGTTTTACACCTATTTAACAAATAATTAAAGATAAAATTCTAAATTTTAATTTCATGCTCTTTGAAAAATGGCTATTTTTGGGAAAATTTCAATCTTGATTAAAAAGAAATAAACACTGTTTAAACCCCCAATAACTAATTAAAAATAAGATCAAATGAAGATTTCCATTGTAGGAACAGGTTATGTTGGCTTAGTAACCGGAACCTGTTTCGCAGAAACAGGTATCAACGTAACATGTGTTGATATTGATGAGAATAAGATCAAAAACCTGAAACAGGCAATTATTCCTATATACGAACCGGGTTTGGAAACATTAGTAAAAAAGAACCTGGAAAAACAAAGGATTTCATTCACCACAAGTTTAAAAGAAAGCATTGACCAAACAGATGTTGTATTTATTGCCGTTGGTACTCCTCCCGGCGAAGACGGTAGTGCAGACCTAAGCCATGTGCTGAACGTTGCCAGAGAGATCGGAAAAAACATGACCCACCATTTGGTTGTGGTAACAAAAAGCACAGTACCAATAGGTACTTCAGTTAAGGTTAAAGCTGCCATTAGAGATGAACTTGAGAAACGAGGTGCTCAAATTCCTTTTGATGTGGCTTCCAATCCTGAGTTTTTAAAAGAAGGAAACGCCATTGAAGATTTCTTGAAACCTGACCGCATTGTTGTTGGTGTTGAGAATGAAAAAGCACAAACCATCATGAGCAGGCTTTACAAGCCTTTTGTGCTTAATAACCATCCGATTTTGTTTATGGATATTCCTTCGGCCGAGCTGACCAAATATGCAGCCAATGCTATGCTGGCGACAAAAATCAGTTTCATCAACGATATTGCCAATTTATGTGAATTGGTTGGTGCTGACATCAATATGGTACGCAAAGGTATTGGAACCGATTCACGAATTGGAAATAAGTTCATATATGCCGGGGCAGGTTATGGTGGCAGCTGTTTTCCCAAAGATGTTAAAGCCATCATAAAAACTGCAGAGAAAAACAACTACCCATTGCGACTGCTTCAGGCAGTTGAAGCCATCAACGACGATCAGAAGAAAGTGCTGGTTAATAAGGTTAAAAATCATTTCAAAGATGATCTAAAGGGTAAAACCTTTGCCATTTGGGGGTTAGCATTCAAACCAAATACTGATGACATGCGTGAAGCTCCTTCACGAGTTATCATTCGTCATCTGTTGGATGCCGGTGCTAAGGTACACGCATACGATCCTGTAGCAACCCATGAGGCTCAATCCATTTTTGGTGATGAAATCACCTATGGAAAAGATCCATACGATGTTTTAATCGAAGCCGATGCACTCTTGCTGGTTACCGAATGGCCTGAATTCAGGATGCCTAATTTTAAGGTGATGGAAAAACTGATGAAGAATAAGGTAATATTTGACGGTCGTAACATTTATGATCCGCAAGAAATTAATGAGAACGGTTTTGACTATT
The DNA here is from genome assembly GCF_900168165.1 of Alkalitalea saponilacus. Taxonomy (GTDB): domain Bacteria; phylum Bacteroidota; class Bacteroidia; order Bacteroidales; family Marinilabiliaceae; genus Natronoflexus; species Natronoflexus saponilacus. The sequence goes on along the minus strand of NZ_FUYV01000012.1, from coordinate 59,614 downwards.
ATGGAATTGGCCGAAAGTCAATCAGAGAATAAATTAAAATAAAATCCTGGTGAGAAGAATTTTAATAACCGGAGGAGCCGGATTTATCGGCTCTCATTTGTGCGAACGTCTTTTAAAAGAAGGCAATGAAGTGATTTGTCTGGACAATTATTTTACAGGGAGCAAATCCAACATTGTTCATCTTCTGGATAATCCTTATTTTGAACTGATCAGACATGATGTAACTCATCCATATTATGTAGAGGTGGATGAAATTTACAACCTGGCATGTCCTGCCTCTCCTGTTCATTACCAATACAATCCCATCAAAACCATAAAGACATCGGTGATGGGTGCCATTAATATGCTGGGACTTGCCAAACGCATAAAAGCAAGAATTCTTCAGGCATCAACCAGTGAGGTTTATGGAGATCCACTGGAACATCCCCAACCAGAATCATACTGGGGCAATGTAAATCCAATTGGCGTTCGATCTTGTTATGATGAAGGGAAAAGGTGCGCTGAAAGTCTGTTTCTGAATTATCACCGGCAAAACAATGTTGATATTAAAATTGTTAGGATATTTAACACCTACGGTCCCCGCATGCATCCCAACGACGGAAGGGTAGTCTCCAATTTTATTGTGCAGGCTTTAAAGGGTGAGTCCATCACCATATTCGGAGATGGATCACAAACCCGAAGTTTTCAGTATGTGGATGATCTCTTGGAAGGTATGATTCGCATGATGAAGAGTGATAAATCCTTTACAGGGCCTGTGAACCTTGGAAACCCAAATGAATTCTCAATGATTCAGCTGGCTAACGAGATCATTGACATCACCGGATCAAAATCAACCATCAAATATTTGCCACTTCCTGAAGATGACCCAACCCAAAGGCAACCGGACATTTCTCTTGCAGGTAGAGAACTAAACAACTGGAAACCTGTTATTCAATTACGTGAAGGATTAGAAAAAACGGTTGCATATTTTGACAAACTCTTATTGATGGAATCTTGAAAACCGGGAGTTAGTTTGAGTAAGATTATGAAACTGCTTAAATTTTGTTTCTAAAGAAATTTATAGATGCCAAGACAGGTAGAATAGCATAATAAAGATAATTAGTAATATGTGTCCCGACGGTTTGGGATTATAATCTTGTCTATCGGTCTATATATTTTATATCTAAAAACCTTTTTAATTAAATCAACTGATATCATAGCAATTGTTTGTTTTATAACAATTTTAACCAAAACCAAAGAATTATGATGAAGGGAATTATTCTAGCAGGCGGATCAGGAACCAGACTGTATCCTGCAACAAGAAGTATCTCAAAACAAATTATCCCGGTTTACGATAAACCGATGATATATTATCCCCTTTCGGTTCTTATGCTTTCAGGCATTAGAGAAGTGCTGATTATTTCCACTCCGGAAGATTTGCCACTTTACAAGCGTCTTTTTGGCGATGGCGCCAATATGGGATTATCACTTTCCTATGCTGATCAGCCATCCCCGGATGGTCTGGCACAAGCTTTTCTCATTGGAGAAGAATTTATAGGAGATGATCCGGTCTGTCTGATTTTGGGAGATAATATTTTTTACGGTTTTGAATTTGGGAAGATTTTAAGGGAAGCCAATAAACTTAAAGATGGCGCGTTGGTATTTGGATACTATGTAAACGATCCGGAAAGGTACGGCGTTGCAGAGTTTGACAAATCCGGAAAAGTTCTGAGTATTGAAGAAAAACCGGAAAAACCAAAATCAAACTTTGCCGTTACCGGACTCTATTTTTATGGTTCGGATGTGGTTTCTAAAGCGAAAACCCTAAAACCAAGTAAACGTGGCGAACTGGAAATAACAGACTTAAACAGGTTATACCTCAACGAAGAAAAACTGCATGTAAAACTATTGGGACGAGGAATGGCCTGGTTGGATACAGGAACGCATGACAGTTTATTGCAAGCATCAAACTTTATTTCAACCATTGAGAAGCGTCAGGGATTAAAAATTGCCTGTATTGAAGAAATTGCCTATAAAAAAGGGTGGATTGACAAAAAAAGCCTTCTGGAATTGGCCAAACCTCTGGAGAAAAATGAATATGGCCAGTATCTGAAAAAGATTGCAGCAGAAGACATTCAGGAAATAAAAGATGAACTTTAATATTTCCAATTAAACATATACGTGGGTAAAACAATATGAAAATTACAAAAACTGAAATTCCGGGATTATTAATCATTGAACCCAAGATATTTGGGGACAGCAGAGGTTGTTTTTTTGAGTTATTCAATCAAAAAAGCTATCAGGAAAATGACCTTAAAACCAATTACATCCAGGATAATGTGTCCTATTCATCGAAAAATGCTGTAAGAGGGTTACATTATCAGCTTTCGCCATTTGCACAGGCAAAACTTGTACAAGTTTTGCATGGGAAAGTTCTGGATGTGGCGGTTGATTTACGAGAAAATTCACCCACTTACGGGCAACATTACGCCATTGAATTATCTGCTGAAAACAAGCTTCAATTCTATATTCCCCGTGGTTTTGCTCATGGGTTGAGCGTTTTAAGTGATCATTGTGTGTTTTATTATAAATGTGATAATTTTTACAATCACGAAGCCGAAAGGGGTATAAACTTTAATGATCCTGAACTTGGAATTGATTGGAAAATACCGGTGGATCAGGCAATAGTTTCCCCAAAAGATGAAGTACTGCCTTCATTTAAAGAGGCAGAGAAGAATTTCTTTTTTAAAGAGGATTAACCTAAAACCTGACTGGTTTTTCTGCTTTGTAAATTAACATAGAGGACAAATTTCTGTATACAAATTAAAATGCAAGTACTTATAGTTGGCGGTGAAGGGCAATTAGGGAGTTCTCTTGAACAAAGAGTTTCCGGTGCCGGATTTAAATCCGTTACCATTACCAGGCAAGAGCAATTAGACATCAGCAGCGAGAAGTGCATTAATGATTTTCTCAAAATTCATGATTTTGATATCCTGATTAATTGCGCTGCATATACGGCTGTTGATAAAGCTGAAACGGATATGGAGACGGCTCATACAATCAACGCACTGGCACCTGGATGGATGGCTTCATGTGCTGCCGAAAAAAATGCCGGCATCATTCACGTATCAACCGATTATGTTTTTGATGGTACATCCAATCTGCCTTTAACACCGGAAATGGATGTTAACCCCACATCTGTTTACGGAAAAACCAAACTGCAAGGTGAAAGAAATGTTCTCTACGAAAATTCTAAAAGTTTGGTCATTCGTACCTCCTGGTTATATTCAGAATTTGGTCATAATTTCGTAAAAACCATGCTGAGACTGGGATGGGAACGTGATGAACTCCGAGTTGTGTTCGATCAGATTGGTACGCCAACCTATGCCGGGGATCTGGCTGACACCATCATTAAAATGCTTCAGCTGATATCAAGCAACCCAAATAGTTTTAATTCAGGCATTTACCACTACTCCAACGAAGGGGTTTGTAGTTGGTATGATTTTGCAAAAATGATTTTCTCAATTACGGGTATTGATTGCAAGGTGCTACCTGTTCGTTCAGAAGAGTTTCCGACTGCAGCAAAGCGTCCTGCCTTCTCAGTTATGGATAAATCAAAAATCCGAAAGGATTTTGATATTGAAATACCGTATTGGATAGATAGTTTGAAGGCTTGTCTGAATAACATCATTCATTCATAAATAGGAATTATCAGCTTATTGAAAAGCTTATTGAAAAATGATATTACTTTTGGTTTCTTCAAACTTTTATTTGACAGAATATCATTTTGTTCAGTGAATTATTAAGAAAGATTAACGTACCATCCTCAGACAAACATTTCAATTTACCATTTAATTGTTAAATTTGAAGTGAAACTAAATTATGAAAAAAATGGGAAACAATAACTTGTTAGATACAGTAAAAGCCGAAGCTCAAAAATGGCTTGATGGCGCATACGATGAAGAGACAAAAAATGAAGTAAAAAGAATGTTATCCAACCCTGATAACACAGAATTAATTGATTCCTTCTATAAGAGTTTAGAATTTGGAACCGGTGGATTACGTGGAATTATGGGTGCCGGTTCTAACAGGGTAAACAAATACACCATTGGAGCTGCTACGCAAGGGTTGGCCAACTATCTGAACCGGGAATTTGCACACCTCCCGGAACTGAAAGTGGCCATTGGCCACGACTGCCGAAATAACAGCAGGTATTTTGCAGAGATTGTGGCCGGAGTATTCGCTGCCAACAACATCATAGCATACTTGTTCGAGGATCTTAGACCTACACCTGAGATTTCCTACACCATCAGAAAGTTAAACTGTCAGAGTGGAGTCATTTTGACCGCATCTCACAATCCCAAGGAATATAACGGATACAAAGCTTATTGGAATGATGGTGCTCAAATCATTGCTCCGCACGATAAAAACATCATTGATGAAGTAAATAAAATTACCTCTGTTGAGCATATTAAATTTGAAGGTAATGCCGACAAAATCAGAATTCTTGGTGAAGAGATGGACAATCTGTTCATTGAAGAGGTGAGTAAAATATCTTTGAATCCTGAAATCATTCAAAAACAGAAAGATTTAAAAATTGTCTACTCTCCCATTCACGGAACAACAGTAAAAATAGTTCCTCAGGCGCTCAGGAAGTTTGGATTTGAAAACATCATCAATGTTCCGGAACAAGATGTTGTTAGCGGAGATTTTCCAACGGTAATTTCACCAAACCCCGAAGAACCTGAAGCATTGAAAATGGCCATTGAGAAGGCCATTGAAACAGATGCCGAATTGGTTGCAGCCTCCGATCCGGACGGTGATCGTTTAGGAATTGCCATCAGAAATGATAAAAATGAGTTCATCCTCGTAAATGGAAATCAGACAGCATTATTGCTTACCTGGTATATGATCAGTCAGTGGAAAGAACGTGGTCTGTTAACTGGAAAGGAGTTTACCGTTAAAACCATTGTCACCTCGGAGCTAATCAAAAAAATTGCCGACGATTTTAATGTGGAGTGTTTTGATGCTTTTACCGGTTTCAAATGGATTGCTGCTATTATACGAGATCTGGAAGGCACGAAAAAATATATCTGCGGAGGAGAAGAGAGTTACGGATTTTTGCCGGGCGATTATGTTCGTGATAAAGATGCGGTTGGAGCCATATGTATGATTGCTGAAGTGGCTGCCTGGGCTAAGGAAAATGGCAAAACACTGTTTGAATTGCTTAAGGATATTTATATCGATCATGGATTCTCTTATGAAAGACTTTTGTCCATTGTTAGAAAAGGAAAGTCGGGAGCAGATGAAATTACAGCCATGATGGAAAGATTCCGCAATAATCCTCCAAAAACATTGGGAGGGTCAAAAGTGAACCTGATAAAAGATTACCTGACACTGGTATCCAAAAATCCCAACACTGGTGAAACCCACTCTCTTGAAATGCCTGCCAATTCAGACGTTCTTCAGTTTTTCACCGAAGATGGATCTAAAATCTCTGTACGTCCGTCAGGAACCGAGCCAAAGATCAAGTTCTATTTTGAGGTACAGGGAGCTATGAAAAACCGCGATCAATTTGAAATGGCCACTGCTGAAGCAAACAAAAAGATTGATCTAATTATTAAAGATTTAAAGCTTGACTAAAATTGGTTTTCGACAGAAATCCAAGAACTAATACCATACAGGTTTCATTAAAGCACACAAAGTCAATATGTATACATAAAGACTTGTGTGCTTTTTTCAATCCATGGCTATAATCCCATTCAAAAAGAGCTATTTCAAAAACTCTTTTGGAAAATTAACAAGATACAACCGCTCTGTTGCTCTTGTAACAGCCGTATATAACCACCTTATTAATTCTCGTCCCAGATACTCTTCCGTGAAATATCCGAGATCAATAAAAACAGCTTTCCATTGACCACCCTGTGCTTTATGGCAAGTCATGGCATAGGCAAACTTTATTTGGAGTGCATTATAAAAATCATTTTCACGTGCCAACTCAAACTTCTTACGCCCGGGAGAAACATCGGCATAATCTTCCATTACGGTAGAAAGAAACTTTTCCTGTTGCTCATGCGAAAATCCGGCTCCATCGGAAGATATGCTGTCAAGTATTATGCGAACATCAATTTCAACAGCTCTGTAATCAACTAATTCACAAACAACATCGGCAAAGCGGTAGCCATATAACTCATAATGCTTTTTGATTCGAACAACGCGAGCAATGTCTCCATTGGCAATAAAACCAACTTTATCATCTTCTTTAACCCAATGATAATTATTCTTCATTACAAGGATATAGTCTCCCGTTGATAGCTCATCCTCCCGAAACAGTATGCTGTTTCGGATACCTATGTTGTATTGATTAGCTCTTTTATTTGTGCGACAAACAATCAATGTTTCTTCTTCACCAAATTGCTCATAGCAATGATTAATTTCTCCCTGAAGCTCTGCTCCGGTTATGTTTTTTACATCACCACCTTTTACTATCTCAAGTTTAGGATAATCATCGCACAGATTATTCATCAAAAGCTCACGCAAATAAGTCGCATTCTGCAAAATGTGACTCAATTCAGTTTGCCTAACCACATCCGTAAGTTCCACCTCATTCATATCTAAACCATACGCTTCCAATTCGCCTGCATCCAAAGCCGGACTTACATCCAGTCCAACCGGAGGCAACTGCGCTGAATCTCCAATCAGAACCATGCGGCAATTCTCAGCCTCGTAAACATACTGAATGAGATCATCGAGCAAGCGGCCACTTCCAAAAACAGCTCCGCTTGAGGAATTATTGGCAATCATTGATGCTTCATCTACAATAAAAACAGTATCTTTAAGAAGATTTTTACCAAGCAAAAATCCTCCAAAGCCATCTTTAGAAGATTTTTGTCTGTATATTTGTTTATGAATGGTGAATGCCGGCTGTCCGGCACTATTGGATAAAACTTTTGCAGCACGACCTGTAGGCGCCAAAAGAACACATTTTATCCCAATTTCGCCAAGGACATTTACAAAAGAACTTATCAGTGAGGTTTTTCCTGTTCCGGCATAGCCTTTTATGAGTTGTAAAGGCATGCTTTTTGCAGAAACCATAAATGATGCCAACGCATCAATTGCATTTTTTTGGGATGGTGTTGGGTTATGTTTAAAAATATCGGATATTCTGTTTAAAATATGTTCTTTAACCATTTTTATCGGAATTATTCATTTATAAAAATCAGGATTGATTTTTTTTTATAAATTTGTGGAAACTTTCAAAAACGAAAACCATAAAGATAATGAAAACAGCTTTTCAAATTGTATTAAGTATTGCCATAATCGTTTTAGGCTACATGTGCTATGAAAGCATTCAACGACCAGTGCGCTTTGACAGAGAGTTTAACGAAAGACGTGATAAGGTGATTGACCGTCTAAGAGATATCAGAACCGCACAACTTGCATACAGATCCATACACAGAGAATTCACTGGTAGTTTTGATACGCTTATTAACTTCATTGCAAACGATTCTCTTGCACTTGTAAGAATGGAGGGGATGATAACAGACAGTATGCTTGAAGCAGGAATTACAGATAGAATTGCTCTAGAAATGGGACTTATTACGCGTGATACACTTAGAGTCAGCGTGAGAGACTCACTTTTCAGAAGAAAGCCCTGGATTGTTGACTCTATTCGGTATGTACCTTATGCCCCTGGTACGGAGTTTGAATTGGGTGCTACCATACTAGAAACAGCATCGGGTGTTGATGTTCCTGTGTTTGAAGCAAAGGTTCACAACAACGTATTCACAAAAGGATTGAACAGACAGGAAGTAATAAATATTAACCACAGACTAAGAGAGCTTGAACGCTATCCCGGACTTCGAGTTGGTTCTTTAGAAGAAGCAAACAACAGTGCCGGTAACTGGGAATAAACTACATGTATCATGACAAACTTTTCAGTTGTTGACGATACGTTTGACCCTGGTGTTACGTCATCATATTTTTTATCCATCCAGATTTCTCTGGATGGATTTTCTTTTTGCACCCTTGATCCGGTGCGAAATAAATATATTCAGTTTCAACACATACAATTTGACAAATCCTTACCATTAAGTCAACAAGTGGAAGAGAGTTTTCTAAGAAATGAAAAACTGAATCTACCTTATAAAAAGACTCTGGTCTTGATGCCAACGAACAAGTCGACACTGGTACCCTCAGCACTTTTCGAGCAATCAAAAAAGGAACAATGGCTGAAATTTTGCCATCAAATACCTGAAGATCATCTGGTTTTTTATAATAAAATTAAAATGGCAGATGCTTACAATGTTTTTGCCGTTCCTAATGCTATTCATGAATTATTGATTCGTCAATTCCTAGACCCCTTGTTTTTTCATCAATACACTCCTGTTATTGAGAGTAATCTGGCAATAAATATAAGTGGAAGAGAAAAAACCTTACTGTTTATTAATCTGGCTAATAATTACTTTGATTTGTTCGCCTTTAAAAACAATAACCTCAAACTCTGTAATTCATACAGCATAAAAACAGAAAATGATTTCATATATTTCACGCTGTTTGTTTTTGAACAACTGAAACTTCAGCCTGCTGATACAGAAATTCTCATAAGCGGCTACCATACCAATGGAGAAGAAATGATCAGGCATTTGAGAAGATACATCAGAAAAGTAAAGCAGGTATCCATTCCACATCATTTTCAATACAGCCATATGTTCCGAGAGATTAACAACCAACCATTTTACAACCTGCTAAGTTTACCGGTATGCGTATAGTCAGTGGTTACCTAAAAGGTAGGCGGTTTTCTCCACCGAAAAATTTTCGCGCACGTCCAACAACCGATACGGCGCGAGAAAGTTTATTCAACATTTTGGCCAACATCATAGATTTTGAATCTGTTGATATTCTGGATCTCTTTTCCGGAACCGGTGCCATCTCATTTGAATTTGCTTCCAGAGGGGCAAATTCAGTTACGCTTGTTGAGAAGAACTACCACCATTACAGTTTTATACGAAAATGTATTGATGAGCTGGAATTAAATGAGGTCATAAAACCAGTGAAAACTGATGTTTTCACTTATCTGGATCATGTGTCAGATCAACAGTATGACATTATTTTTGCAGACCCTCCTTTTGATCTTAAGGAATTCGAGAAAATCGTTCCAGCCGTACTGGATAGAAATTTGTTAAAAACTGACGGAATATTTATTCTTGAACATGGTCCCGACAAGAATTTTTCTGATTTTGCAAATTTTAATCAGCAGAGAAAATACGGAAAAGTTTGTTTTTCATTTTTTGGTAACAAGCCTGAAGAATAGTTCTAACGAATCAACCGTGATAATGATACAAAAAAAGGATAATCAAAAATGATTATCCTTTTTTTGCGGTCTGGACGGGACTCGAACCCGCGACCCTCGGCGTGACAGGCCGATATTCTAACCAACTGAACTACCAGACCAACAAATCTATTCTGTAATTATTTAAAGCGGTCTGGACGGGACTCGAACCCGCGACCCTCGGCGTGACAGGCCGATATTCTAACCAACTGAACTACCAGACCAGAAAGATTTGTTGTTGCCCTTTCTTTTAAAGGCGTTGCAAAGATAATGGTTCTTTTTATTTATGCAATAATCAGGACTCTGTTTTATGTTATTTTTTTACCCTGAAACATGCAGTTATATGGAAATCAGTGACAAAATTTCATATTGAAAATCATTAATGTTCGGTAAAACTTTCGAAATAGCTCCCTTTGGTCGATATGAAAAGGAATTCGAGGGTTTTTGCTTTGGATTAATTCTTGTTTTCTTGGATGCCTAGGTTGTAAATCAAAAAAAGCGACAAAGGCATTACCTGTGTCGCTTTTCAGTAAAAAATATGTCTGTTAATTAGTCTACGTACCTGTCAATTTTATTCAGTAATCCATCAACGGTAATGATCTCAAGGTATGTGGTACCTCCGCCTATTCCAAAACTTCCGCCAAGATAAGCAATCAGATCATCGTTATCGAGAATATTCTTCTTTTGAAGTTTTACAAGTGTATTATGCATAATTTCCGTCTTGGAACTACCAGCTTCGGTTAAACGCGGGAATACTCCGTATGATAGAGCCAACTCCCTCCCTACTCTCTTATTATAGCATAATGCCACAACAGGCATATTGCCTCTAAAAGCAGCAAGATATCGTGCTGTTTTACCAGTCAAGCTATCATTCATTACCGCTTTAATGGGCAATTCTTTGGCTGCTTTAACGGCTGTATCACATAAGTAAGCTGTGATGTCGTGTTTTACCAAGTCAACCGGGATATCGTTTCTTGAGTCTTTTGCAGCCTCTACTTCTGCTGCAATTTTAGACATGGTTCGAACTGCTTCAACAGGATATTTACCGTATGCAGTTTCTCCGCTGAGCATGATTGCATCGGTACGATAATAAATCGCATTAGCGACATCGGTAACCTCTGCACGGGTTGGACGAGGATTTGAAATCATGCTGTGAAGCATCTGGGTTGCCACAATTACAGGCTTTTTGGCTTCTACGCACTTACGAATTAACTGGCGTTGTACCAATGGAATTTTTTCCTGAGGAATCTCAATACCAAGGTCGCCCCTGGCCACCATAACACCGTACACATTATCCAAAATTTCATCGATGTTTTCAACACCTTCCTGATTTTCAATTTTAGCAATGATTTTCACCGGGCTATCCTGCGCATCAAGTATTTTCTGAATTTCTTTAACATCCTCGGCATTGCGAACAAATGAGTGAGCAATAAAATCAATTTCATTCTCAATAGCGTAATTGATGAAATCAAGGTCTCTTTCTGTTAATGATGGTAAACTGATTCTAACACCTGGAACGTTTATACTTTTACGACTTCCAAGCGTTCCATTATTCAAGACTTCACAAACCAAGCCGTTTTCAGAGGAATCCACAACAATTAAATCAATTTCTCCATCATCAATCAAAATGTGACTTCCAACCGCAACATCTTCAACAATATTCTTATATGAAACATTGATGCATTCAGGTGTGGTTTCTTTATCGGGATTTCCGTTAATCAATATGGTATCGCCGGTTTGTAATTCAATTGGTGCCTGACTTTTAGTCGTTCTGATCTCAGGTCCTTTGGTGTCAATTAAAATAGCAATTTTCTCTGAAACCTGACGAACGTTTGCGATGATCCGGGTCAGCCCTTCATAGTCTAAGTGAGCTGTATTCATCCGTACAACATTCATTCCGGCTTTATACAACTGTTTGATAAAATCCACTTCACATCGTTGATCAGATATTGTGGCAACAATCTTTGTGTGTTTGGTCATTTGTAAATTCATCGTATCTTATTATTGTTCTGTTATGCGACTCTGTGATTAAATGCAACTAATTGAAAATGACATCATCATATATAGTTAATGATCTGATTTCCAATATAAAAACTCCAATAAATCTGAGGATTTGATGTCAGAGTTTTCAAGCTTCAATTTTAAGGATTATTCTGTATGTATGTTCCTCTGAAACAAATAAAAATAATTAAATAATTGTAAATTAGACATGTGGCATAATTTAATCCTGATTAATGAACGCTTCCAAAGCCAAACGATAGGATTCCATTCCGAATCCTGCTATAACGCCCTTTACTACAGGCGATAAAAAAGAATGGTGCCTAAAGGTTTCCCGTTTATATACATTTGAGATATGGACTTCAATTACAGGTGAATTTATAGCAGCTATTGCATCAGCAATAGCGACAGATGTATGGGTATAAGCACCCGCATTTAAAATAATTCCATCCTGATTAAACCCTTCTTTATGTAAACAATCTAATAAACCGCCCTCACTGTTAGATTGAAAATAAGATAAATCAACAATAGGGTACAAAGTCTTAAGAGAATCAAAGTATTGATCAAAAGACATGGTACCATAAATACTGGGTTCTCTTTTTCCCAATAGATTTAAATTGGGGCCATTAATTATCAGGATTTTCATGTTTCTATAATTTATTTTTCAAGTTCACATGGAACTCGTCCCGAAGACACGTGACTCGTTTCATCTGTTTATAATTTGTTTTTACATTGTTTCCGTAGCACAGGTACTCATATTATGATATAGTATTATTTGGAATTAATATCCACAATAAATAATGGATTACATGACGTTATTTAAAGTAGATATAAAATTCACTAATGATAAATTACACATTTTAAATATTTTCGCAATGCAAAATTAAGATAACTGTTTCAAATAAAAAACTTCATGATTATGAAACTTTTAATAATTTTATTTGCAATTACATAAAAAAAATTCGCAATTTTAGCAAAATATTAATCAGTGCAAATTTTATATTCACTATATTACGAACAAACGGGAAATATTCATTAAATTTTAATTGTATTATGAATTGGGAATCAGAAATTAGTGCATTTAGAAATTATCTGAAATTAGAAAAGGGGTTATCAGATAATTCTATTCATGCTTACATCACAGATCTATATAAGTTGGTTCAATTTTTAAAAGACAAGGGTTATTCATTAGAACCGGAGAAAGTCACACTGAGCCATCTTAAAGAGATGATGGAATGGATAAACAGCAGAGGAATCAGTCCACGCACTCAGGCAAGGATCATCAGCGGAATAAAATCTTTCTATAAATTTTTGCTCATTGAGGAAAAAGTTGAAAAAGATCCCACAGCACTACTCGAAGCTCCAAAAGTAGGAAGAAAGCTGCCTGAAATTCTTTCTGTTGAAGAAATTGACACCATTATTAACACAGTTGACACCAAAAAACCTGAAGGACAGCGTAATAAAGCAATCCTTGAAACACTTTACAGCTGTGGTTTAAGGGTATCTGAACTAATTGATTTAAAGATTTCCAACCTGTTCTTCGAGTCAGGATTCATCAAAATTGAAGGAAAAGGCAGTAAAGAGCGTTTGGTGCCAATCAGCACCAAAGCCATTAAGGAAATTAATCTTTACCTCAGCGAATATCGTCGCAATCTGAAGATTCATCCTGAGCATGAAGACATACTATTCCTTAATCGCAGAGGGAAGAAGCTCTCTAGGGTAATGATATTTACCATCATTAAAAACATTACCCGGAAATTGAATCTTGAGAAAAACATCAGTCCGCATACATTCCGTCACTCATTTGCAACACACTTGATCGATGGCGGTGCAAATTTGCGTGCGGTACAGGAGATGCTTGGTCATGAGTCAATTATAACAACTGAAATCTATACGCATTTGGACAAAGAATATTTAAAAAATACCATTATACAATATCATCCAAGAACTTAGAGCATTATTTATTATATTATATCGAATAGGATTTCCATAGATAATGTAACACAGATAAGTTTTCGGTTTATTTAATTTGAAAAATTGAAGAAAATATCTGTGGATAGAAAATGTTAAAAAAGGTTCCCATTCTGGGAACCTTTTTTATAATAACCATATTTTGAGTTTTATTAACAAAGTTTGTTTTAATAATTTGTCTGAAGTACTCCCAAAACAAGCGAATAACAGCACCATAAACACAAGCACCATTACTTCGCACAAGTGCATCATACTCTACTTATTCAACTCTTTTCTTAATGCACGCTCTAAAGTTGGAAATGAAAAATCAAAACCATCAGCAAGTAACCGTTGGGGAATCACCTGCTGGCCTTCGGAAAGAGCAGATGCCCCTTCACCAAACAGAAGTTTCAGTCCCCAAACCGGAACGGGAAAAATGGCCGGTCTTTTTAAAGTTTTGGCCAAGGTGGAGGTAAACTGACGATTGTTAAGTATCTCAGGCGCAACCAGATTATATATACCTGTAGCTTTGGGAATTTTAACCGCACCGGAAACGGCTCTTACAACATCGGATAAATGAATCCATGGAAAAAATTGTTCACCTGAACCTATGGGTCCACCAAGGCCAAGTTTAAACGGTAACAACATTTGTTTTAAAGCTCCGCCTTTTTTAGAAAGCACCACTCCCAATCTGAAAATGGTTAGTCTAACCCGTTTTGAATCCAATTTTAAAGCTTCACCTTCCCAATTTTGACAAACTTTGGATAAAAAATCTCCTGCATAATTTAATGAAAACTCATCATGTACCGAAATGGTATCATATATACCAACTGCCGATGCTGAAACAAACTCCTTTGGAGGATTCTCCATTTGATTGACTGCCTCAACAATGGCACGTGTGGTATTTACCCGGCTGCTATAAATTTCCTCTTTCCATTTCTTAGTCCATCTCTTTGCAATGGGTGCACCGGCAAGATTAACAACTGCCGAAGTTCCTTCAAGAAGGTTCTTTAGATGTTCGGTTCCTTTGGACAAGTCGCTCCTTGAAATGGGAATGACTTCATCGTTCGCAGAACGAAACTCATTGGCAACAGCGTTGCCAATGAGTCCGCTTATACCACATATTGCTATTCTCATAACTAAACTTCTTTAACAAACCCTGATTTTAAATGCAAATCCCGCTGAGGGAAAGGAATGGTAACGTTATGTTCCCTGAATTTTGCATCTATTGCAAAACGCAATTTACTCCGTATTCTTTCTACTAAAAACACATCATCAATCCAAAATAAAAGCCTGAAATCGAGAGAAGAATCTCCAAAATCAGTAAACAAAACGATGGTTTCATCATCACGAATAACATCTTCGCATTCTCTGGCAGCCTCTAACAGGAGTTTCTCAACAAGCCTGACATCCGAACCATAAGCCACACCAACATCAACTGAAAAACGGGTGCGTGGTTCGTTGTAACTCCAGTTTATTACTTTATCGCTTACAAATTTGTTGTTGGGAACAATCATGATAATGTTATCCCGGGTTCTGATTTTTGACGTACGTAAACCTACTTCCAAAACCCTACCAACTACACCAGACTCCAGTTCAACAACATCTTCTGCCTTTATTATACCCTCAAAGAGAATGACCAGTCCCGAAACAAAGTCATTGAACAAGCCCTGGATACCAAACCCCAAACCGACCAACAAGGCAGCTGAACCGGCTATTAGCATATTGATGCTTACACCGATGGAATCAAGCAACAGCAACACGGCTATCAGCCATATCAGATATTTTAAAATCTGAAACAAACTTTTTGATTGGCCGGAACTCAAACCTTTTTTCTGTGCCTGTCGCGTGTATACAACCTCCACAATTCGCAATGCCACAGCGATGCCATACAAAACCAGAACTACATAAAACAGAACTCCCGGAGTAATTTTGATGTCGCCAAATGAAAAGAGTTGGTCTCCAAAAAAGTCAATTAAAAATTCGCCTGCAAATTTTAACCAAATACCTCCGACAACCAGAAACAGGAAAATCATAAAGAACCGATGAACCTGTCGTCCTACTTTTGATTCAATATTAAACTTTGAAGTGAATCGTGTTATCGAGGATTTCAAAAAATTATTGGTAAATATTAAAAAGTAAATTCCTGCAAGTACAGAAACAACCAAAATAGGTGAAACCGGAACTTCATCAAATAAAATCACAACCGGCATAGAGAAAAACTCAGCAATGGTTAAACCGGCAATGTAAAGAACTGCCACAAAGGCCAGCAACAACAATACCAACCGAATTATCCATAAAGCAACCGAAGTGCCCTCCTCCTCTCCTTTTTTAATGAGGCGGCCGAACAGCATCCATAAGAATATGGTTAAAACAGCAACCCCACCCATTTGAAGATACTGAATTCCGGTTAACTGAAACAACCAACCCTCGTTCTGTAATACTGAATCTATCATAATTTGAGGTTAAATAGAACCTGATTCACACTTTAAACTTTTTCTTCCAACAACTTTTCCAACTCCTCTACAGAAATATTGTACTTACCCTTTCCCTCACTAAAAAATGAAATTCGTCCGGTCTCTTCTGAAACCACAATGGCTGTAGCATCCGTTGACTCGGTAATTCCCATTGCCGCCCGATGCCTCAAACCAATGTGCTTGGGAACATCCATATTTTGAGAAACCGGTAAAATGCATCCGGCAGCCTTTATTTTACTCTGACTGATGATTACAGCACCATCGTGCATTGGTGCATTTTTAAAAAAGATGGACTTTAACAACTGACGCGAAATAACCGCGTTAATCAACTCCCCGGTCTGCACAAAATCAATCAGTTCCGATTTTCTGGTTATCACAATTAATGCACCTGTTTTTGTTTTGGCAAACTCCTCGCACGAGCGAACCACCGGTTTTATGTATATGCTCATCATGCCGGGTGTTTTCATGGCAAATAGGTTATCGAACGAGAAACCTGCCAAATTATACCGGCTACCTAGAAGCAGTAAAAATCGCCGTATTTCCTGCTGAAACACAATGATGATTGCAAGCACACCCACATTTACAAAGTTATCGAGAATGGTAGATGATAATTGCATGTTTAATGCCTTAATCATTAACCAGAATACAATAAAAGCAAAAATACCAATGAAAATATTAAGTGCAACAGTCCCTTTAATCAGCTTGTAGAGGCGGTACATCAGGTAAGCCACCAGTACAATATCTATTATGTCGATGAGTCGGATATCCAGAAAGGTCATAACTATTGCTTCAGTTTTGTGAACAATTTAACACATTCCACAGCCTCTTTTACATCGTGAACCCTCAGAATGGAAGCTCCCTTGCCCAGTGCAATGGTATTTAGCACCGAAGTGCCATTCAAGGCACTTTCAGCATCGGTTTCAAAGTAGCGATATATCATCGATTTTCGGGACAAACCAACCAAAAGTGGCAGTTCAAAAAGCGCCAATTCTTCCAAGGCATTTAAAAGGATGTAGTTCTGGTTTAGTGTCTTTCCGAAGCCAAATCCGGGGTCGATGATAACATCGGCCACTCCAATGGTTCTCAGTGCATCCACCCTTTTCGCAAGCCACAACGAAACATCGGCCACTACATCTTTATATACTGGCGACTGCTGCATGTTTTGAGGAGTTCCCTGCATGTGCATCAAAATATATGGCACTTTCAGGGAAGCGATGGTGGCAAACATTTGGTCATCCATCTCCCCTCCCGCAATGTCGTTAATGATATCGGCTTCTCCTTCAATGATGGCTTTGCGAGCTACCGCCGACCGAAAAGTGTCCACAGAGATGATGATGTCCGGAAATTTTTGGCGAATACTTTTCAAAACAGGCATCAGCCTGTTTATCTCCTCCTCTTCGGAAATATGTTCTGCACCCGGCCTGGAGGAATATGCACCCACGTCCACCATTTTTCCTCCCTGTAACAGAATCTCTTCTACTCTTTGTAACACCTCCTTCTCGCCAGTGAAGCGACTACCAGAATAAAAAGAGTCGGGTGTGGCATTTAAAATGCCCATCACCGCCGGGGTGGATAAATCCATCAATTGTCCACGACAATTGATGTACCTTTTGCATTTTAGAAAAGATTCAGTTTCAATCTGTGCAGTTATATTTTTTGATATGGTATCCATTTATCGTTGTTATCTCTTACAAAAGAAAACAAAATAGCAATAATTTCAAACAAAGAAGAGGATTCGTTCACTTCCAATCGGTCATTTTTTGTATTTTTACCCGTTGAAAAGATATTTTTTTCCAAACGGTTACAATAAAATTCCATGTCGCAAGCAACAGACCAGCAATTTGAACATGTTATAGAGATATGTCGTGAAGTTTTTGAGAAAAAAATGACCGACTACGGCACTGCCTGGCGGGTGTTACGCCCCGAATCGGTAACCGACCAGATTTTTATTAAAGCTCAACGCATTCGCAGTTTGCAGGTAAAGGGAATATCAAAGGTGGACGAAGGCATCAGGCCGGAGTTCATTGGTATTGTTAATTATGCTGTCATGGCATTGATTCAGCTGGAAAAAGGCGTTTCCGATAATCCCGACATGAACCAGGATGAAACCCTTGAGCTTTACACCAGGCATTTATACAGTGCAAAAAGTTTGATGGAGAATAAAAATCACGATTACGATGAAGCGTGGCGAAGCATGCGAATCAGTTCGCTGTGCGACCTGATTCTGATGAAACTCTACCGCACCAAACAGATTGAGGACAATAAAGGACAAACCCTGGTTTCAGAAGGCATAGATGCCAACTACATGGACATGATTAACTATGCAGTTTTTGCCCTTATCAAACTGGAGTTTCCGGAAAACTAGAAATGAGATTTTAGAAAAAGAGAGAATATGATTATAATAAACTGATTCATTTTTCGGATTCTAATCTATCTGTCTAACATCTATAATTCTATTAATCTATTTAAATAACTAAAAATATGACAGCTATCATTAAGTTTTTGTGTAGACTAATACCAGCCGTCACCTTTATTTTCTCAGGCTTTGTAAAAGCCGTTGATCCCACCGGAGGTTCTGTAAAATTCCACGACTATTTTGTGGCATTTAATATGGACTGGCTCATTCCCATTGCCATGCCTTTGGCCATTTTACTGGCCATTATAGAATTTATTCTTGGGACTTACCTGTTGTTGGGACTTTCGTTGCGGAAAGTAATTCCGGCTGTGTTGGGTTTTATGAGTTTTTTCACTGTATTAACCCTTTATATTGCCATTTATAATCCTGTTACCGATTGCGGTTGTTTTGGTGATGCTTTAAAAATCACCAATTGGCAAACTTTCTGGAAAAACGTAATCGTGCTGATATTTACCTTGGGTGCATGGTTTTTCCGAAAAGAATACAGAGCACCGGGGACAACTTTACGCCGAATAGCGACATCGTTATCACTGGTTATTTACATCTCCTCTGTTGTTTGGTACAGCCTTGCCAATTTGCCAATATTCGACTTCAGACCATTAAAACCGGGAGCTCATGTTGAATCTTTGATTTCCATTCCGGAAGGAGCCGAAATGCCCGAATTTGAAACCATATTTATACTTGAGAAAGACGGTCAACGAGAAACCTTTACCGTTGAAAACTATCCATACGACGATACCACCTGGGTTTTTATCGACAGCGAAACTCGTATTATTAAAGAAGGATATGTACCTCCATTAGAGGCACTGGCCTTTATCGACGACGAGATGGGTGATATAACCCACGACATTATCTACCACCCGGAAGCGGTTTTTTTACTGATTTCACCGGACTTAACACAAATGGCTTCAAAATCCATTGAACCACTGTCGGAACTCGCTAAAGCAGCCAGTGAACAGTTTGTTCCGTTTTATTGCGTAACAGCTTCCGATTCTCAGGTGTCTGCCAGGTTTGAACGGGAATACCACACCGGATTTCATTTTCTTTCTACAGATGCCATTACCCTTAAAACCATGATTCGTTCAAACCCAGGATTAATCATGATTTACGATGGTGTTGTAATTGCCAAATGGCATTACAACAATCTGCCGGAAGCTGAAATCATGAAAAATCCTCTATCATACGCGCTGACTGAGAAAAACCAAAAAAGAGACAACCTGGTTTTATGGGTGCACATCTTCACATTGATTTTAATACCAGTAGTATTTTTAACTAGTAGAACCATAAATAACAGAAAATGAGACAGAACATTGTAGCAGGAAACTGGAAAATGAACAAAACCCTGCAAGAGGGAATTGAATTGGCAAAAGATGTAAACCAACGTGTTAACGCCATCACACCAAAATGCAAAGTGGTTTTGGGAACTCCATTTATACATATTACCGAAGTTGTAAATGTAGTTGACGGTGATAAAGTGGCGGTTGCTGCCCAAAATTGTGCCGATAAAGTATCAGGTGCCTATACAGGTGAGGTATCAGCTGAAATGGTTAAATCCACCGGAGCTGCATACGTTATTTTGGGACACTCTGAGCGTCGTGCGTATTATGGTGAGACCAATGCCATTCTGAAAGAAAAAACCGATTTGGCATTAGCCAACAACCTTCGTCCAATCTTCTGTATTGGTGAAGTATTGTCTGAAAGAGAAGCCAACACACATTTTGATGTGGTAAAAAGCCAGATTAAAGAGGCTCTTTTCCACCTTTCGGCAGATGATTTCGGTAAAATAGTTCTTGCCTACGAACCTGTATGGGCAATTGGAACCGGAAAAACCGCAAGCTCCGACCAGGCTCAGGAAATGCATGCCTTTATTCGCGGGTTAATTACCGACAAATACGGTAAAGAAGTTGCCGACAACATCTCCATTCTATATGGTGGAAGCTGTAACCCCAAAAATGCTCAGGAGTTGTTTGCCAATCCCGATGTGGACGGTGGATTAATTGGTGGTGCTTCGCTTAAAGCAGAAGACTTTTTGGCCATCATTACTGCATTTTAATTAATCATTCACGATAATTTTCGTGAATTCAACTTTTCTACCCATATTTTATCTGTTTTGATATGATATGGGTAGATTTTTTAGAAGAATATCGCAATGAACTACATCAAGTTAACGGTTACGCTTCATCCATTTAATCAGGATGCTTCAGATTTGCTTATGGCAAATCTGGGTGAACAAGGATTTGAAAGCTTCATGGAAAACGAAAATGGCTTCGAAGCATACATTGAAGAAAGCCAATATTCAACGGAAATTCCGGATAATCTGGAAATGCCGATTCCCGGAATTTCCATTCATCACACCTTAGAAACCATCGAAAAAAAAAATTGGAATGAAGAGTGGGAAAAACATTACTTTCAACCCATTGTTGTAGCAGACCAGTGCGTGGTTCGCAGTCCCTTTCATCATGACTATCCGCAAGTTCCAATTGAAATCGTGATAGAGCCTAAAATGTCCTTTGGCACAGGCCATCATGCCACTACCGGCATGATGATGGAGTATATTCTGGAAAATGACATGAACAACAAAGTTGTTCTTGATATGGGATGTGGAACCGGAATTTTAGGCATTCTGGCTTCAATACGAGGGGCAAAAAAGGTAACAGCCATCGACATTGACGACTGGTGTACCGAAAACTGCACCGAAAACAACCATATCAATAACATCCATAATATGGATGTTATCACTGGTGATGCATCACAACTGCCAAAATCGGAAGAATTTGATGTTATTCTGGCCAACATCAACCGCAATATTCTTATCAACGATATTGCGACATACAGTCAATGTCTGAAAAAAGGTGGATTACTTTTATTAAGCGGATTCTATACAGAAGATATACCAGCCATAGATGCAATTGCTAAAAAACATCAATTGAAAATAAAATCCTCAAAAGAGAATAACAATTGGGCTTCTGTTGCGTATGAGAAATAAGCCAAATAATATTTGGCATAATTAACGTGCATCAATAGGAACAAACAGTTAGAGCATCATATATGGTTGCAGTTTTACGAATTTTATTTATATCATTCATCCTTTTTCAGTTTTCCAATAGTGAAATATATGGCAATGGCCATTTCAGCAAACAAGGAGAATCAGAATACATAAACCAGTTGAGTGAGATATTTAGTGTATCTGCCGACCGTAGAGCTGCACGTGCATTTGTGAGTGAGGTTGAGGAGTTTTGGGTGTCTCCTGAAACCCCTGACCATCTTAAAGAACTCATGATGCTGGTATCAGATAAAATTCATGAAAAGCGGGGTCGTCCCTACCCCGATTTTCATAGCTACCTGACCACAATCATGCTCTTTGTGGAATCACATCATCCCGAAAGGAGTTTCGAAACCTGGCACAAAGGTTTATTAGAGTTACTCCAAAACCCCAGATACCCACTTCGACATGCCATTCGATTATTTGACCACACCACCAACATGCTGAACAACCAAGTGGTTTTCTCAACTGCTGCATTGGATTGGAAAGCACACAACCCTACTTATCACTTTCATTTTTCCGATTCGATGTATATCGTCATAACAAGACCAACCACCATAGTTTGTCAGGCTCGTGAAGACAGCATTATGGTTTATAACACTACCGGTCGGGTAAACCTGATGAGTGGTATCTGGCAAGGAGAAAGCGGACGAATAACTTGGGAACAAAGTGGTTTCGCCAGCAACATGGTTTACGGTACTTTTGGAAATTACCAGATTGATATGTCTCGTAATCAATTTGAAGTAGAAGATGTTGAATTTTATAATCGTCATTACTTTAACCATTCTTTAAAAGGAAGGGTTCATCACCGTTTAATGAACATACGGAATCCTGAGAACACCACATTTCCTCGATTTGAATCATACGAACAGCGTTACCAGATAGATAACATTCATAATAATTTCAATTATGAAGGCGGCTTTTCTCAGCATGGTTCAAAATTTTTAGGTTCCGGAACGGCGCACAATCCGGCAATCATCACCATTTTCAGAAACGACAAGCCATTTATTGTTGCAAAATCGCGATACTTTGCGCTTCGTCAAGACCAAATAATAAGTAATACCACCGAAGTTACCATTCAGCTCGATACCGGCTACATATACCATCCCGGATTGCTGTTTAAATACATGGATCCTGTAAAAGAGATTCATTTAATCAGAGACGGCAATGGCATTTCCCGAAGTCCATTTTTCAATACATACCATAACATCAGTATGGATACTGAGTTGATTAAATGGCAAATGAACCGGGACTTTATGGAGTTGAGAATGGTTACCGGTGCAGCCGAGAACCATGCTTTTTTTGAGTCCATCAGCTACTTTCGAGAAGAATTCTTCCATCAACTTCAGGGGATGGATGCCATCCACCCCCTTCAGGGTTTACTTAATTGTTTCAGACATAACAAGGAGCAACCCTTTACTGCAGGAGATTACGCTCGCTTTATGCGAATACCTGAAAATCAGATCAGGCAACAAATCATCGGACTCTCTTTCCATGGTTTCATTGGATACAATGTGGATACAGATACCATCGAAATAAGAGACAGATTAAAAGATTACCTCCAATTTAGGGCAGGTTTTAAAGATTATGATGTCATCAGGTTTCGCTCTACCACACCCGGTTCAACACCAAATGCACGATTTGATTTATTGAACTATGATCTGGAAATGAATGGAGTCTCTGTGGTTACTATAAGCGATCGGCAGAATGTAGTATTCTTTCCGGAAAATGAAAGATTGGTAATGAAAAAGGATCGGAATTTTAGTTTTGATGGGTCCCTCACTGCGGGGATGATCGATCTTTTTGGAGATGGTTTTACCTTCAATTATCAAAATTTCAGAATAGACCTAAACACGATTGATTCAATGGCCATGCGAATAGAAACCGATGGGCAGGACTATATTGGCAGAAGAGCGCAAAGGAGAATCAACAGCACCATAGCACAATTGTCAGGGTTTTTAGAAATTGACAGGCCTGATAATAAATCAGGAAAAGAAATTTACCCCGAGTATCCCAGACTCACAAGTAATACAAACTCATTTGTATACTATGACAGACCTTTCATTCAGAACGGAGCATACGATAGAGAAAGATTTTATTTTGAATTGAATCCATTCGAAATATCCAGCATCAATCGATTAACTCGAAGAAATGTAGAGTTTACCGGCGTTTTTTCCAGCACTGTTTTTCCCGATATAGAGGAAAAACTGGTTGTTCGTCCCGATTACTCACTTGGTTTTCGAAGATCAACTCCGCAGGAGGGTTATCCCATATATGATAACCGGGCAAGCTATACCAATATCATCGATCTGAGCAACCAGGGACTTCTTGGAAATGGTACCGTAAGTTACATTACCACAACAGCATCTTCTGAACAATTTACATTTCTTCCGGAACAGACCCATGGTTTGGCACATCGCTTCAATATCGAACCAAGAGACAATGGCGTAGAGTTTCCTGATGTGCAGGCGCGTTTTGTTAACATTAACTATTTACCATTTGAGGAAAAAATGTTGGCTGAAATACAAGATGAGCCCTTTACTCTGTTCAGCCAGGAAACAAATCTGGAAGGAACATTGAACATAACACCCAATGGATTATCAGGTGACGGTATTCTGCACATGCCAAACGCCAATTTGGTTGCAAAGCATATGGATTTCACACATCATGTTGTTGTTGCTGACTCCTCAGACTTTAATCTGGTATCAGACGATGAGGAATTTGATGTAAGCTTTAAGACCAGTAACCTGCTTTCAACCATCAATTTTAAAGAACGTCAGGGAACTTTTAGTTCCCGTGATATTGGCAGTAAAGTTGAGTTTACCGAAAACCGTTTTATAGCATACATCAGTGAGTTTTCATGGGAAATTGATCGCAACGAAATTCTACTGGGAGCCAGAGGTTCAGCTGGAAACAGGTTTGTTTCAACACACCGCCGACAGGATTCTCTTGATTTAATTGTACCAATAGCCCAGTATGATATCCAAAGCAGAAGAATTTTTGCTCAGGAAGTGCGAAGTATTAACGTTGCGGATACTGAAATGATTCTTCACGATGGAAATGTGACCATAAACAGAAATGCTGTCATTGATCCGCTTGAATCGGTTAATATTGTCCTCAACGACTCTATCCATCGGTTTTATGATGCGACTGTTACTGTTGAGGGGAAATATAGCTATAACGCTGCCGGAAAATATGATTTTATAAATGGTAATAAGGAGACTAAAACTATTAATTTTAGTCAGATAGGTGTGAACCGCAACAGAACAACTACAGCAGAAGCTGAAATCCAGGAAAGGGAGTTGTTTACCTTTAATCGTCATTTTGCCTTTAAAGGCAAAACGACTTTGACAGCAGGAAATCCACTTTTACGATTTGATGGTGGAGCTCAAATGTTACATGATTGTTCAACTCAGGGCCCTCAGAATTATGTAAGATTTGATTCAACAATAAATCCCGATAGTGTTTACATCCCAATACCGGAAAGTGTCAGAAACTATGAGTTTGAGAATATTTATAACAACTTTTTCCTGAACAGGGACTCAAATATAGTTTATGCAGCATTTCTTGAGGAGCGAAAATTTCACAGTGATGCACCCATTCTTTCGGCCAACGGATATCTCTATTTTGACCCGGCATACAATAGCTTCAGTATTGCACAGAGCCAATTAATACAAAACCCCGACACAACAGGCAACATCATGAGGTTTCATAACGATGGCTGCTTGGTTACAGGACGAGGAAACATCAATATGGGACTTGATTTAGGCAGAGTAAGAACCTTTGCCTCGGGAGATATTTCTCACACCCGAAGTGATAGTCTCGCCACACTGAACACCTTGTTTGGCCTTGACTTTATGCTGGACAAAGAGTCCATTGAACTGATGGCTTCAGAGTTTAACAATACGACAGGTAACGATGCAAATCCTTCAAGTTCAATTTCTGTAAATCGACTTGCAGAGTGGATGGGAGCTGAAACAGCCGTAAAAGTGGGTGAAGAAATATCCAAAAAAGAGGAACTGGAATCTTTACCCGAAGAACATCAACACCTGTTGGTTATGGATAGCCTCCAATGGAGATGGGATCCTCCTTCAAGAAGCTACATTGCCGATTCTGAGGTTTTACTGAAGTACATCAAAAATCAACCGGTTAATAAAAAGGTTCACGTAAAAGCTGTGATTGCATTCAGTCGCGGAGGAAACTCTCTCGATATGCATATCCAGGCCTGTGATACCACCTATTTCTTCTTCAGCTACAGGAATAATCAAATGCAGACCCGGTCATCCATGGCGGCATACAACACCAATGTCCAAACACTTGATGCAGACGAAAGAAGAATCCGCGGACGACTTGGTGATGCGGGATATTCTTTCATTCTTGCTCCGGAAAGCAGGATGCGTAGGCATTTGAGATTGTTTGAAGAAGAAGAAACAGATGAACTAATTTATGATGATTCAGATGAATTGATAGATGAAGATTCAGAGTACGATGCTCCTGATGAATGAAATTAAAGACAAAAACGGATGACTGTAAAACTGTCAACCGTTTTTGTTTTATGGAAAGAGATTTCTCACACTTTAGTTACAAAATCCTTTAACTCTTTCCTTACTTTTGGCCTTTTGCTATAAACATCCTCATCGGAACGGAAACCTACGGTCGCCATTACCACGGCATTCAGTCCTTTCTCTTTCAGTCCTAAAATCTCATCAAAACCATTATTATCAAAACCTTCCATTGGACAGGCATCAATAGCTCCCATGGCAGCTGTGGTCAGCAGAAAACCCAAAGTAATATAAACTTGACGTGCAGCCCAGTTAAAACGTTCTTCGGGGGACTTACCCTCCAGCGAGCCAACCATCATGTCACGAAATCCTTTTAAATCTTCCACGGTAACTCCCTGAACTGTCGCAGTGCGAGCCACATACTCCTCAATATCTGCAACGGTTACATCCTTCTTTGCTGCAAATACGAATACCTGAGATGCTTCTGTAACCTGAGGCTGGCCATATGCTGCTTCACTAAGTTTTTCACGAACAGCTGCATCTTCAATTACATAAAGTTCAAATGGCTGCACACCATAAGATGTAGGTGCCATGCGAACGGCGTCGATGAGTAAATCCAATTGCTCTTTGCTTAGTTTCTTACTTTTGTCAAATTTTTTGATGGCATAACGCCAATTAAGTTGTTTTAAAATATCCATGATTATTAGTTTTATAATTTTTGTTTAAGTTTCACTACTAAACTTATAAACAAACATAAGAATGTTTGGTTCAATATTTGTTTTGAATTCGAATTATAAGGTTGATACAAGTCAACTCTTATGCATTCTAAAACCTTTATAAACGGAGAAACCAATTATCAACTAATATGTCTTGCTATCCGATTAATTTCTCAAATGCTATAGCCCTTACAGGACAACTTTTGGTATAATCCATATTCATAGGGTGTTGCCCTATGTTACTGATTGCGCCCCGTTGGGGCTAAACGGAATTCCTTTTTTGGAAGTTGGATATTTTCAAAACAATCCTTAATAATATAGAATAGGATACCCAAATCTGCAAAATATTTATCTAATGTACTTTCAAACTGCCATATTATAAATCAATGAAAACACCATCATTTAGATTTTGAAACAAAAATATATTCCTATCTTTGCAGCAATAACGAGACAGTTCGAAACCATCCTGTCTATAAACAAAACTATGGGCCATGAATAAGATACATGCGCAAAAATGTGTTTTACGATGCACTACGTGCATTGTAAATTACTTTTCAATTTTGCAGGTGTTCCATATCATCACCGATGATTATCTTTCCGTCATCTCCCAACAGTTTTTCACTCACAGGATATTATCGAACAGGTTATTGATTTCTCGATGTTTCTGAACATCGTTCAATAAAACTGTAAAATTGAGATAATGAAGAGAGCAGTAATTCTTTTATCCGGGGGACTTGATTCAGCAGTAACTCTTTGGTTGGCCAAAAGCGAGGGGTACGAATTGTTCACCTTAAGTTTTGATTACGGACAACGGCATAAAAAGGAATTGGAAGCAGCGGCCGAAATTACCAAAGTAGCCGGAGTTAAAGAACATCGACTGGTTACCATCAATATGGACCAATGGGGCGGCTCATCGCTTACCGATAAAAACATGGAAGTTGAAGATGGTGATGTAAACCGAACAGATATACCGGTGACCTACGTTCCTGCCAGAAATATGGTCTTTTTATCCATTGCAGCATCTTACGCAGAAGCCATTGATGCACAAAACATTTTTATTGGCGTGAGTCAGGTGGACTACTCGGGATATGTTGATTGTCGCGAATCGTTTATTAAAGCCATGGAAAATGCCATTAACCAGGGAACTGTTATGGCTGCAGAAAAAAATCGACCAATTACCATACATGCTCCGTTCATCTATAAAACCAAAACCGAAGAGATTAAAACAGGAGCAAAACTTGGCGTTCCTTTCGGGCTAACCTGGAGTTGTTACCGTGGAGGAGAAAAACCATGTGGAACATGCGACAGTTGTCTTCTGCGGGCAAAAGCGTTTCAGGAAGCCGGGGTTGTGGACGAAGGGATAACGGAGACAGGAGAACGGAAATAGGAAAACGGAGACTGGAGACCGTGTGAGGAAAAGGAGAAGAGAGGAACAAATTATGGATATAAAACTGAAATTTTCTGTTTCGCTGCGCTTCATTTCCATCTTCTGATAAAAGAAAAGTAATGTCAACAAAAATAGTATTAGCCAACGAGGGGGTATTTCCCATCACGAGAGATGTTAACGGCGCTGCGCTATCGCAGCTGCCTGCTACCGCCATACCTGTTGCCGGAACCATTCAGGGTGAGGGCAAACTGGCGGGCGTACCCTCTCTGTTTATTAGATTTTCGTCGTGCAATTTGCGTTGCATCTGGCAACTGCCTGATGGCAGCTACAGTCGGTGCGATACACCCTACGCCTCGTTCGATACCCAACAGGTGCTTCAATTAACAGTGGCAGAGGTCATCAAATTGGTTAAAGAAAATCTGGGTTCGATTCGCCATGTGGTGATTACCGGCGGTGAACCTCTGATGCAAAAAGATGCTTTAGCAGAACTTGCCTATGAATTAAAAAATGAACTATACGTTCATTTAACCATAGAAACCAATGGCAGCATGTTCAACATTCAAGCAGCTGAAAACATCGATTTGTTCAGCATTTCGCCTAAACTGGCAAATTCAGAACCCAATCCTGAAAAACTAAAAGCATTGGGGTTACAACCATCGGGACCTCTCTCCTATCATACACAGCGCAGGTATAACATAAAAGCTTTGCAGTCGTATATTGATATTTGCAACGAGAGCAACAAAGAGATGCAACTGAAATTTGTGATTGGAAAGCCGGAAGATGAACAGGAAATCATCAATGATTTTCTGAACCAACTTACCGGCTGGCAACCTTCGGACATTATGCTGATGCCTTTGGGTGCCAACGAAGCTGAGCTGAGACAAACCACCCCACTTACTTTAGAGATGGCCATTCGAAACGGATGGCGTTTCACGCCTCGTGTTCATATTGACATATTTGGAAGCAAACCAGGTGTTTAACTTTAGGTAATTTATGAATTCCATGCAACCAATCGAAGCCAAAATTCTGGGTCAACAGATAGCCTATCCTCAGAAATATTCACCGGAGATTCTTGTGGCTGTGCCCCGTTCACTCAATCGGGAAATATACAAAATCGACGACAACGACCTCCCGTTTAAAGGTTTTGACATATGGCATGCATATGAATTAAGCTTTCTCACAACGAAAGGTCTGCCGGTGACAGGAGTACTAAAACTTAAATATCCATCCAACAGCACATTCCTTGTCGAAAGTAAATCGCTGAAGCTTTACCTGAATGGCTTCAATATGGAACGATTTGGTAACGACTCTGAAACAGGGGTGGAAGAGGTGGTGAAAATCATAAAAACAGACCTTTCTGGTTTATTAAAAACAGATGTTGAAACTGCATTTTTTAACGAATCGTTAGGTTTGACCAGCCATTTTGATTTTCACGACTTTAAGTTACTTGAAACATTGGATGAAATACAAAACATTGAATTTAATGCATTCAACGAGACTCCGGAACTCTTAAAACCTTCAGATAAACTGAGCGGTAAGATTAAGGTGGCCACCCATTTGTTACGCAGTAACTGTAAAATCACCAATCAGCCCGACTGGGGTTCAGCATTCATTTTAATGAAAGCGGAGCAATTGCCTGAACTGACAGGATTGCTTCAATATCTGGTTTCAATTCGCAACGAAAATCATTTTCATGAAGAGATATGCGAAATGATTTACAACCGTTTATGGGATAAATTCTCGCCCGAAGAGTTAATGGTAGCATGTATTTACACCCGCCGTGGTGGAATTGATATTTGCCCCGTTAGGGCAAATAATGAAGAGTTGTTTCCAAAATTCCTTTGCAACGCAAAGGAGTTATCTGCAAAAATGCTTAGACAGTAAATATTAATCCTTTCTGGGAATAAAGTTGTTTTCCTGAGTTACACCACCATCCACAGGAATAATGGCACCGGAAATCCATGATGATTCATCCGACATCAAAAAACGAATAATGGAAGCGATGTCATCTGTCCGGCCAATACGCCTCAGTGGATGCCTCAATCTGGCTTTTTCCACCATCTCTTCGTATTGCTCTTTTGTTTGAACAATGTTGTTATCAAAATGAATGTTGGTTCTGACCAGCCCCGGGTTCACGGAATTAACTCTGATGTTATAAGGGCCCAAATCTCCGGCTAAAAATCTCGTAAGCATATCCAAACCGGCCTTCGAAACCGAATAGGCAATGCTGGTTCCGGGTCTTAATCCTGCAATGGATGATATGTTTACTATAGAAGCTCCATTTGCCTTTCGTAACAGGGGAAGCATGGTTTTCACAAGCATAAACGGGCCGGTAAGATTTACATCCATCATTTGTTGCCAATCCTCAA
Organism: Alkalitalea saponilacus; assembly: GCF_900168165.1. GTDB lineage: Bacteria > Bacteroidota > Bacteroidia > Bacteroidales > Marinilabiliaceae > Natronoflexus > Natronoflexus saponilacus. The sequence goes on along the minus strand of NZ_FUYV01000012.1, from coordinate 29,446 downwards.
TACCGACAGTTTCCAGCGAGCCAACTGCAATTACACCGGCACTGTTGACAATGCCATAAAGTACACCAAATTTCTCATCAATGTAACGATGCACTTTTTCAATATCCTCCCTTTTAGAAACATCAGCCGTAATAAAATCAAGTTTACCATTTAACTCTGGTTGCTCCTTTATGGCACGTTCAACTTTTTCCATACTCCGACTCATGGAAATAACATGGTGGCCTTCATTGGCAAGCGCCTCTCCTGCCGCAAGTCCAATCCCTGAACTTCCTCCGGTAATTAAAAAAACTTTCTTTGACATGATAAGTTCTTTGGTTACTTTCCTAAATACTCTTTCAATACTACTCTTTTAATTATTTTAATATTTTTACCTTCTGCTTTAATGATTCCTTCATTATGCAGTTCACGTAATGCACGACTCAATGAAGGCCTTGCCACTCCAAACAACTCCGCCAACTCCTCCTGAGTTTTAGTCAGCGTAACAACGCCTTTTTCATGGCGGTCGAGTTCCAGCAAATAATGCGCTATTTTACCTCGTAAACTTTGGAAGGACAAGAACTTAAGCTTACCTGAAATAAACTGAGCCCTGTTTGAAACGGCATTCATAAAACTGGTAAGAAAACCTGCATTTTTTTGCATTAAATCAATCACCGACTGTTTTGGGAACAACAAAATAACAGTCGGCTCATTGGCCGTTACAGTGACCGGATAACGGTTGTTGTTGCCAAAAAGAAACGCAATAGCAAGCGGCCTTGGCGGTACAATATCCTCTATTTTAAGGACTTTTCCATTCAAATCCATCATTTCTCCGCGTACACTTCCTTCAATAACAATTTGAAGCGATTTGCATTCATCGCCGCTAAAGGCGATGACCTCTCCTTCGTCATATTTTTTCACCTGATAATGAACTGTACTCAACAAGGTCTTTAATTCCTCCTCGCTTGCGGTTCCCCAAAACAGGGGAGATTGCATTAATGCGGAAATATATATCATGTGCTTAAGTTCTATATGTCTATGTGGAAAATATGCATAAGCAAAGGTAACAACCTTTAACCTGACAGGCAAAAACCATAAAAGCTGATTTTTCAAAAAAAAACTCCTTTTGTAACATAGGTTACAAAAACCGGTATTGCATTACCCTATTTTTGTATTGTAACTTAAAGAATCCACAATAAAAAATATCATCATGCTGAGAGAAGTTGTAAATATAAATGAAGAGTTGTGCGACGGATGTGGCGATTGCGTTCCTGCCTGTCATGAAGGTGCTTTGCAAATCATTGACGGAAAAGCCCGCTTAATCAGCGACCTTTTATGCGATGGCCTTGGTGCTTGCCTTGGCCACTGTCCGCAGGGAGCCATCACCATTGAAGAGCGTGAAGCAGAGCCTTACGATGAAGTAAAAGTGATACAACTCATCATTCCAAAAGGGAAAAATACGGTACTCGCTCACCTCAAGCATTTAAGAGACCACAGAGAGTTCGATTTTATGAAACAAGCCATGCAATACATGCAGGCCAACCGCGACTCTTTGCCATTCAATCTCGATGAAATAGTTCGAGAAATGCACAAGCCTAAGATTGGCGTAATGCATGGACACCAGGGAGGAGGATGCCCCGGTTCTGCTGAGAGAGCCATACAAAAACCGGCGCCTGCAACTCCTGCAGCTGCCGTTTCAGGAGCTTCGGAACTACGTCAATGGCCGGTTCAGATGCATCTCATCAATCCGGCATCATCCATGTTTTCAGGAAGCGATATGGTTTTAGCTGCCGATTGCGCTGCTTTTGCCTTGGGAGATTTTCACAACAGGGTGTTGAAGGGTAAAACCGTAGGTATTGCGTGCCCAAAACTGGACCAGGGAACAGAATCCTATATGCAAAAGCTGATTCGCCTGATTGACGAAGCCAAAATAAACACCTTATCGGTGGTTATTATGGAAGTGCCATGTTGCTCGGGACTCCTGCAAATGGCCAAAATGGCTGTTTCGCAAGCTTCAAGAAAAATTCCCCTCAAAATGATGAAAATTTCCATTGCAGGGGAAGTATTAATGGAAGAATGGGTATAAATAGGAAATCGCAGACCGGAAACCGGAAAGCGGAATAGGGAGTGAATATAATTTTTTGAAATCATTTAAGGAAGTTTCAAAATAGAAAAAGCAATTAATTGAGATTCCAGTCTCCGGTCTCCGATTTCCGGTCTCCGATTTCCAATAATATTAACAATTTAAAAAATAGAAACCATGTCAATGTTTTGTTTTCAATGTCAGGAAGCCTCCAAAGGTGTTGGATGTGCCATTAAAGGTGTTTGTGGAAAATCACCTGAAGTATCGAACCTGCAGGATTTGTTGCTGTTTGTAACAAAAGGCGTTGCCTTTTGGAGTCATCAGGCCGATTTAAAAGGCATCAGTAATCCTGAAGCTGAAAAGTACATCATCGACTCCATGTTCATAACCATTACCAATGCGAACTTTGACGCAAACAAAATCACACAACAGATAGAAAAAGGATTTGATATACAGAACAATTTAAAAGCAAAAACCGGAACTCCTGAAGGAGAAGTGCCTGAATGTGCGGTATGGCAAACAAAAAGTCGTGATGAAATCAATGCAAAGAGTGAGACTGTCAGCATTCTCAACGAAACAAACGAAGATATCCGTTCATTAAAGGAGCTAATTATTTATGGATTAAAAGGAATGGCTGCTTATGCAGAACATGCAGCCAATCTTGGGTACAGCAACAATGAAGTAAACGTATTCATGAAAAAAGGTTTGCTGGCCACCATCAACAATACGCTTGGCGTTAACGAGCTTTTGCCCATTGTTTTGGAAACCGGTAAAAACGGAATTGATGTAATGGCTCTGCTGGATAAAGCCAATACCGAAAGCTACGGACACCCTGAGATTTCCACAGTAAATCTTGGTGTAGGCAAAAATCCTGGAATTTTGGTCAGTGGCCACGACCTGAAAGATTTTGAAGAGTTGCTTAAGCAAACAGAAGGAACAGGTGTGGATATTTACACCCACAGCGAAATGCTACCGGCTAATTATTATCCGGCATTCAAGAAATATAAGCACTTTGTAGGGAACTACGGAAATGCATGGTGGGAACAAACATCAGAATTTGAAAGTTTCAACGGGCCGGTGTTGTTAACCACCAACTGTCTTGTTCCACCTAAAGAAAGCTATAAAGACCGGGTATATACAACCGGAGCAGCCGGATTTGACGGTTGTCCGCATATTGCAGAACGTGAAAACGGCAAAACAAAAGATTTTTCGGCCATCATTGAACACGCGAAAAAATGCCCAGCTCCCACCGAAATTGAAACTGGAACGCTGACCGGAGGTTTTGCCCATAACCAGGTAGCTGCATTGGCCGACAAGGTGGTAGATGCAGTAAAATCAGGCGCCATTAAAAAGTTTGTGGTCATGGCCGGTTGCGATGGACGAATGAACTCCCGTAATTATTACGGCGATTTTGCAGAGGCTTTGCCAAAGGATTCGGTTATTCTGACAGCTGGATGTGCCAAATACCGTTACAATAAATTGCCTTTAGGCGATATTGGAGGAATTCCACGGGTATTGGATGCCGGACAGTGTAACGATTCGTACTCACTGGCTGTAACTGCGTTAAAATTAAAAGAAGCTTTCGGACTGGACGACATCAACGAGCTGCCAATTGTTTACAACATTGCCTGGTATGAGCAAAAAGCGGTGATTGTTCTATTGGCTCTTCTGGCACTTGGAGTTAAAAATATCAACCTGGGTCCCACTCTACCTGCTTTCCTTTCGCCGAATGTAACCAATGTTTTGGTTGAGCAATTCGGAATTGGAGGAATTTCAACCGTAGAAGAAGACATTGAAAGAATGGTTTTGTCTTAAATACAGGTCAACCAGATTATACCAGAAAGAGCTGCCTATCCGGGCAGCTCTTTCTGGTATAAAAGCAAACTCAATCCTTCATCCGTTTTAAAAAAGCATCACTTTTTAAAGCTTCGGGATTTACAATTGGCAGGTCGTTTTCATGGCCATTGAAAAAATTAGAAATCACATCAGCTACAAACTGACTCATTTCAGCGCGAGCTTCATGGGTTCCGCTTCCAACATGTGGCGTAAGAACAACATAAGGCGAGTTTTTTAATTCATCGGGCACAATCGGTTCATTGCTAAACACATCCAAACCGGCTCCGGCAATTTCCCTGTTTTTCAACGCTTTAATCAACACTTTTTCATGAATCACCTTACCTCTTGAGGTATTGATGAGAAAAGCAGAATTTTTCATCAGTTTTAACTCTTCCTTTCCTATGAGATGATAAGTCTCTTGTGAAAAAGGAACATGGATGGAAACATAATCTGATTTCTGCAAGAGTTCTGTTTTTGATACATAGGTCGCCTCATATTTTTCTTCGATGGCAGAATCCAGACACGCTCGGTTATGATAAATAATTTTCATTCCGAAAGCTTTAGCTCTGCGTGCTAAAGCCTGGCCAATGGCACCCATCCCGATAATTCCCAGCGTTTTATTATATAAAGTGGTGCTCAAATTATTTCTGACATTCCATTCCGGTAAGGAATTCTCCAGGATTCCATTATGAAGTCCTATAATATTTCTTGCCAATGCAAGCATTAACAACATAGCCAGTTCAGCAGTTGGTTCAGTTACCGGACTGGGAGTGTTGGTAACAACAATGCCTTGAGATGTGGCGTAATCCACATCAACATTATCATAACCAACTCCATAATTGGCAATTAGTTTTAATTTAGGAGCTTTACTCATCATCTCCTCAGTGACTTTATTTCCAAAAACCGATACCAATGCGTCGGCTATAGGAAGATAATTGTCCAATTCTTCATTGAAAGAATTGGAGGAATCCGGTATAAGTAGTTCGAAATCAGAAGAAAGATCACGAAACCCGTTGAGGGGTAGCTTTATGGGCATCAAAACAATGTGCTTCATATCTTTAGGTTTGGATTTAACCGACAATCATCAAATATACAAATTTCCGCAAACAATCTTATGTCATGAATCAAATACCAAAAAACCACTTTTTTCGTTTAACTTTGTGGATAACATAAACGTTAATGCTAAGAATGAGACGCAAAGGATTCTGTCTGATTATATTCACAATTATCTTTATATTGATAACCCTGGCGAGCCCGATTACTGCACAAACGGTTTCACCTGTTGAATTATCCGGTCACGTAGCCGACCAAAATGAAGAACCAATAATCAATGCACACATACGCATTGTATCAACCAATGCCGGAGCTGTAACAGATGTTAACGGCCGATTTACCATCAGTACAACTCCTTCTTTCCCTCTTGAAATATCCATTTCTGCCATCGGTTTTCAAAGTAAAACCATCAATTTGGCGTCTCTCCCATCTGACCCAATCAGGATAACTCTTGAAGAAGACCGCCAAATGCTTCAACAGATTGAAGTGACTGCCAACAGACTCTCAGGCTATCACAGTCAACGCATCGAACCCATTCATGTGAGAATGCTGCCATCAGCTGCGGGTGCCTCAATCGAAGGTTTGGTTCGTTCTCAGATGGGTGTCGCCTCCAACAACGAATTGAGTAGTCAATATAGGGTTAGAGGTGGGAATTTTGATGAAAACCTTGTATATGTTAACGGGCAGGAGGTTCACCGTCCTTTTTTGATGCACAGCGGCCAGCAGGAAGGATTGAGTTTTGTGAACCCCGATCTGGTTGAGTCGGTGGAATTTTCAGCAGGAGGATTTAGCGCTTCTTATGGCGATAAAATGAGTTCCGTTCTCGACATCAGGTATAAACGACCAACGGAAACAGCAGGAAGTGTTTCAGCCGGAATGCTTGGAGCAAACGCGCACTTAGAGGGTGCCGCTTTTAATCAAAAAGTATCATGGATAACCGGTGTGAGATACAAAACCAACCGTTATCTGTTAGGCACATTGGATGAAAAAGGCGATTACAAACCCAACTTTACCGATGCTCAAGCCTTTCTAACCTATGAAGCAACCCCCAGGCTCTCTTTTGAAGTTTTGGGATACTATTCACTAAACACTTATGAGTTTATACCTCAAACCAGAGAAACCACATTTGGAACCATTTCTGATGTAAAACGCTTAAGAATTTACTTTGCTGGGAAAGAAGAAAACCGTTTTGAAACAGGATATGGTGCATTAAGCACCATATTTAATGTATCAGACAGACAGCAATACAAACTCACATTTACAGGTTTCAGAACCTTCGAAGAAGAAACTTACGACATTGCTGGAGCATATTGGCTTCAGGAAATTGATAATCCTTTTGACGCTGATGATGAAGGTACTCAAATTGGTGTTGGTGAATACCTGCAACATGCCCGAAACGATCTTTTTGCCAATGTTATATCAGCCAACCTTGAAGGAAATCATAGTTCCACGGGTAGCATCACAAGTTGGGGAATTCAGGTACGACAGGAATCTTTTCGCGACAGAGTAAACGAGTGGGAACTAATTGATTCTGCCGGGTATTCCATCCCTTATCGTGGAGATATTCTCGAACTGGCCTATACAAAAAATGCAAACCACGACATAGTGGCCAACAGGGTTTCCGGGTTCCTGAAAAATCAATCCTCATTGGCAATTGGCTCCGGTTTTCTTATGGTAGATGCCGGTATAAGAGCCAGCTATTACTCCTTTAACGATGAATATATCATAAGTCCCCGAGTTTTGCTTAATTTCCTACCAAGCCGAAACTCTAACCACAGATACCGTTTATCAGGCGGATTCTATTATCAACCGCCATTTTTTAAAGAGATGAGACGGCCTGACGGGACTCTCAATAAAGACATCAAAGCTCAAAAATCAATTCATGTCGTCTCCGGCTTTGATTACTATTTCCATAAAATGGAAAGACCATTTAAATTCACCACAGAACTATACTACAAACATATGAAAAACCTGATTCCATATCAGGTTGACAATGTAAGGATTATTTACAGTGGAGAAAATGAGGCCAAAGGGTATGCCGTTGGAATCGACTTCAAAATAAATGGTGAGTTGGTGCCGGGTGAAGAATCCTGGGCGACTCTTTCGCTCATGAAAACTGAAGAAGATTTACTTAACGACAGATGGATTAATCCTGCCACACCCGGTGAACCCGGTTATATTCCACGTCCGTCGGATCAGAGATTAAATTTTTCCATGTTTATCCAGGATCACTTGCCCAATAATCCGGATTTCAAGGCTCATCTCAGCTTTTTCTTCGGAACAGGTCTCCCATTTGGACCTCCTCGCTCACCAAGATATATGGCTGTTCACCGCCTTCCCTCCTACCGAAGACTGGACATAGGATTTTCGTATGATTTGCTCCAGTCAAGATTGATGCAAAACAATACACTTAATTTAAAAAACATGTGGCTGGGCATAGAAATATTTAATCTGCCAAATATTGATAATACAATTTCTCACTATTGGGTTACCGATATCAACAATCGCCAATATGCGGTTCCAAACTATCTAACATCAAGAAGAATAAATCTTAAACTGACAGCAACGTTTTAGCATCCCACCCCATCCATGACAAAACTCATACATAACATACTGGAATTTTATGGTTTTTGGTTGTAATTTATAGCTGTGTAACCACAAAACCTGCCAGTCATGTCAAAGGAACTCAACTCTCAATATTTTATTGATCTTGAGGATCAATATGGAGCTAAAAACTACCATCCACTGCCAGTTGTTCTGGAAAAGGGCGAGGGTGTTTTTGTATGGGATGTAGAAGGGAAACGATATTATGACTTTCTGGCTGCATACTCCGCAGTAAACCAGGGGCATTGTCATCCCAGATTGGTCAAAGTACTTAATGAACAATCTGCAAAATTGGCTCTTACCTCCCGGGCTTTTTACAATAATCAACTAGGGAAATGGTCAAAAATGATGACAGAAGTCTTTGGTTACGACCGCATGCTCCCGATGAACAGTGGCGCCGAAGCTGTTGAAACGGCTCTTAAACTGGCTAGAAAATGGGCATACAAAATCAAAGGAATTGCCCGGGAAGAGGCGAAAATTGTGGTTTGCAACGGGAACTTTCATGGCCGAACCATTTCCATCATATCCATGTCATCCGATCCGGATTCATATAACGACTATGGTCCTTTTACCCCCGGATTCATCAATATCCCATACGATGATGTTCCTGCTTTGGAACAGGCTTTAAGTCAGCCCAACGTTGCTGCATTTCTGACCGAGCCCATACAGGCAGAAGCAGGGGTGTTTGTTCCATCAGATGGATACTTAAAGGCAGCAAAGGAGCTTTGTGAACAATACAGCGTGTTGTTTATTGCCGATGAAATTCAGACCGGACTTGGTAGAACCGGCAAATGGCTGGCTGTGGATTATGAAGATGTAAAACCTGATATTTTGGTATTGGGAAAGGCTCTGTCCGGAGGTATGTATCCAGTATCTTGTGTTCTTGCCAATAATGAAATCATGCTGACCATAAAAGCAGGAGAACATGGTTCCACCTACGGTGGAAACCCATTGGCAGCTGTCATCTCAATGGAGGCTGTTAATATTCTGTTTGACGAACAACTGGCCGACAATGCGTTCCGAATGGGCAAACTGTTCCGTAAACGTATCAGAGCCATGAACTCCCCATTAATAAAAGAAGTCCGTGGAAAAGGTCTGCTCAATGCCGTCACAATTCACGCAGAAAGTTCAGCCGAGACTGCTTGGAATCTATGCATTTCAATGAAAAACCACGGAGTAATTGCCAAACCCACCCATGGAAACATCATCAGGTTTACACCACCCCTGATCATTAATGAAGTTCAATTGATTGATGCCATTGAAAGAATTGAAACAGCATTTAACGACATAAAATAAAGCACTTATAAATCGAACTAATTTCTGATTTTCAATTTTTAATCCGGAATAATTATTTCCATTTAATGGACGAAGACAAAGATATTTTCTATTTTTAGATAGAAAATAAAAAACATTTAATATGTCATCAGAAATTAATTCATCATATATACCAATGCTGGAAGACCGGCTGGAGAAATTATGGAATCGCTCATTTGACTGGGCAGCCTGGAAAAAGGGTACTCTGCTCGTTTTAAAGAATGCTTTTGGAGAAGAGAGCGCTTACTACAAACAACTGTTTAAAACCGATTACGAATACAGCAGCTGGTCGCTGCGCGACACAGCCGGAAGCGGAGATCCGGTAAAATCCTCCTGTGCAGAATTACTGGAGATATGTATCATGGATTTAAAACAAAAATCAACCAACCAAACGCTTCAAACAGGAGAAATTCTTAAAAAGTTCCTATCGTCAGAAACTCCAGATCAAATTGAAGCCATTATTAAGTCTGACGTTCCGCAGTTTGAGAAAGAAGAAAAAATAGAAGAAATTTTAGCCAAACAGAACAGCAAAGCAGTATTGAAAAGTTTCAGTTCATTGCTTGTTGCCTTGACCAACAAGCAATAAACTGAAAATTTTTTACATTCTGTCGGGAACTCCGGCTCCCAAAAGCCACATCCCTTTTTTAAGAACATCGGCCACAGTTTTACAGAGTGTTAGTCTCATTTCCCGAATGCTCTCGTCGGTTTCAAACAGAATTGGACTATCGTGGTAAAACTGGTTGAACTCTTTCGCCAAATCATATATGTAATTTGATATTAACGCCGGGCTGAATGCTTTTCCTGCCTCCATCACTACGTTTGGGAAATTAGCAACAGTGCGGACAAGATTGTTTTCTTTTTCGCTCAATTCAACATCAGCCGGAGCACTACCTTTCCATGTAATTCCCTTTTCCTCTGCTTTACGAAATATTGAGCGAATGCGGGCATGAGTGTACTGTATAAACGGACCGGTGTTGCCATTAAAGTCAATGGATTCCTTAGGATTAAAAGTCATGTTTTTACGTGGATCCACCTTGAGAATGAAGTATTTGAGTGCCCCCAAAGCAATCATTCGAATCACCTCTTCAGCAGCTTCATCACTATATCCGTCAAGTTTACCCAGTTCTCTGGACATTTCACGGCTGGTGTTGATCATCTCCTCCATCAAATCATCGGCATCAACCACGGTTCCTTCGCGCGATTTCATTTTACCTTCAGGCAGCTCCACCATTCCGTAACTGAAATGAACCAGATCTTTACCCCAATCAAAGCCCAGCTTATCTAAAACAATGGAGAGAACCTTGAAATGATAATCTTGCTCATTTCCCACAACATATACCATTTTATCAATGGTATAGTCATCAAAACGGAGCTTTGCCGTTCCAATGTCCTGCGTCATATAAACCGATGTACCGTCGCTCCTAAGTAATAGTTTCTGATCCAGACCCCGATCTTCCAAATCTACCCACACACTGTTGTCATCTTTTCTAAAGAAAACGCCATCCTTTAAGCCTTTTAACACCATGTCCCGCCCCACAGAATAGGTATCGCTTTCATAGTAGATTTTGTCAAAATCGACTCCAAGGTTTTTGTATGTTACATCAAATCCTTCATATACCCATTGATTCATTGTCTGCCAAAGCCCAACAACATCATCATCTCCCTTTTCCCATTTAAGAAGCATTTCCCGGGCTTCAGCCATCAGTTTTGATTGCTTCTCAGCTTCATCTTTACTCACACCGGCTTTTGTCAAGGCAGCTTGCTCTGCTTTGTATTCCTGATCAAATTTGACGTAATAATCTCCAACAAGATGATCCCCCTTTTTACCTGAAGATTCAGGTGTTTCTCCATTTCCCCACTTTTTCCAGGCCAACATCGATTTACAGATGTGAATCCCCCGGTCGTTTACAATGTTGGTTTTAACAACTCTGTGACCGTTAGCAGATGCAATCCGTGAAAGTGAATATCCCAAAAGATTATTACGGATGTGCCCAAGATGCAAAGGTTTATTGGTATTGGGTGATGAATACTCAATCATCATCAGCGGGGAGTCCTCCGCTATTGGAACAAATCCAAATTCTTCATTTTCTTTTATTCCGTTCAGAACATCAATCCAGTAGCCATGTGCCAAAACAATGTTCAAAAAGCCTTTAACAACGTTAAAGGCTGAAACTTCATTCATCTTTTCACACAAATAATTACCAAGGTCTTTCCCGGTCTCCTCGGGAGTTTTTTTTGAGTACCTCAACAAAGGAAAAACCACTATGGTAAAATCTCCATGCTGATCCTTCCGGGTTAGTTGCACCTGTATAGATTCTTCTGAAATTTCTGTATTATACAGCTCTTTAAACGCTTCTACAGCCAGTTGTTTAAGTCCGGATTCTATGTTCATTCGAAAAATATTTATTTATATTTTGGTTTACAATATATTTCAACCTTTATTGGAAATTTCAAATTCCGCTTTACGGAATTTAAAACATACTTCTACCCTTTTGTTTTACTCCCAATCAACGACCAATGATCATAAACAATCGGGTTTTCGTCAAAATTTTAATGCTGCAAAGATAAAAAATATACCGGTAAACATCTGAAAACTTTTACTTACGTAAAAAAAAGGACGCCAATTGTCAAAATAGCCTTTCGCAAACCCGAAAAATTATCTATTTTTAATATAAAGTAATGTTTATTAAAACATGATGCCGACCATGTTTATATAATATATCATTAAAAAAATAGATGGTGCTATTAAACCAAAAAGTTTTATTTTCAAACAAAGTAACAAATGCAGACCAATAAGGGTATAATGATTTAGGACTAATGGTTGTATTTGCTTCTTTGGGAGTTTCTATTTACGAATAATAAAATCAGGTCTTTATTCATTCATTGATTTATAACAGATTAGATACTTATACTTGCAAAATTGAAATATGGGAATATCAATACTTATATATGACAGCATGGTAAGCATTTTGAAATGCCCCCTTTTTAACTTTGAAATGCTATTGGGAGTTATGTTTCTGAATGACACCATGGCTGCCGAATCTTTAAACCAACTTAAACAATCAATAAGTATTGCGCTAATTGTGCTTGGAGTGGCAATGGCTGTTTTTCTGATCATCAATTTCAGAAACAACATGAAGCGAAGAAATACACCATCAGGTATTGTTTCTGCTCCACCTTTGGAGCCTTCAGGGCAATTTAATCAATTAAATTTTTCTATCCTTGACCATCATCCCACCCCTACTGCTATTTGCCGAAATGACGGAATTATTGAATATGTCAATCAAAATTTTTCCAAGGCATTTGGATCCACACCAACAAATATGATCAGGCTTTTACTGTTTAATATACTTCCGGGGCATATTTCAACTGCCTTATCTTACACACTTGAGGAAAACAAATCAATAAGCGGAGAAACAAGCAGTGGTTTTTTTAGTCCTAACACCAAAACAAGATATAAGGTACGTTGGCAAATATCTGATGCCAAAAAGAATGAAAACAACCGCCTGATTATAACCCTTGAAGCTGTTCCAAAGGTTGAGTTCATTGACCAGAAAGAAAACGAGGGAATAGGAATCATTAAAGAGATATTGGATAATGCACCTCAGGCCATTTTTATTGAGGATGAGAGCGGAGTAATTCTGGAGGTTAACGATGCTGCCTGTTCGCTACACGGACTATCTAGGGATGAGATGATTGGGCGGGTTATTACAGAGCTGTCGCCAGACGATTTTAGAAAAGAGATAACACAAAAACATCAGTTGTTATCTGAACACGATGGGGTAAAATTTAAAAGTGTGGCATATCCGGGACATGGTGTTCCAAAACCAATAGAGATTCATGTAAACAGAATTAATTATATGGGGAAAAAAGCTCTTCTGTTTATTATTACAGATTTGTCAGAACAAATTGAACGGAAAAAGGAGCTTGACGAGTATAAAATAAAAGCAGATGAGAGTGACCGGTTAAAATCATCATTCTTGTCAAATTTATCACACGAAGTGCGCACTCCCTTGAACTCAATAATGGGCTTCGCAGAACTGTTAGCGGAACCTGAAATCAATGAGAATGAACGTAAAGAGTTCATTCAACTGATCAGACAGAGTGGGAAAGAACTATTAAACCAAATCAATAGCATGATCGACTTCGCAAAAATTGAAGCCGGTCTGATACACCTTAAAACCGACATCTGCAATCTTGAAATTTTGTTTCACCATCTGCACGACTTTGCGCATGATATTCTTAAAAACAACGATAAGCTAAAGCTATTTTTTGATTTGCCCCGTGATCTGATAAAAAACAGCATAGCAAGCGATCGTCACCGATTAAAACAAATTCTGGAAATACTTATGTCAAATAGTCTCAAGTATACAGATGAAGGGGTAATTGAAGTTGGAGTAAAAATCAAAGCTCCCCAGTTGTATGAGTTTTATGTTCGCGATAGTGGACTTGGCATCCCAGAGGGCAAACACAGACAGATTTTTGAAAATTTTCGTCAGGGTAACGATGGGAACTCAAGAGAATATAGTGGTATGGGAATTGGTTTATCCATAGCTTCCAGGCTTATCCAATTCATGGGCGGTCATCAATGGGTAATTTCTGAACCAGGCAAAGGCTCCGAATTCAGATTTGTTATTCCCGATTTGCTTTATCCCCAGGGATCTCCATTTATGCAGGTTTCCTGCGGCCCAACAACCATGCTGAAAAAAGTGATGATAATTGCTCCAACCGAAGAGTTATTTCTGGATCTCTGTAATGACTCCAAACCATTTAACTATCAAATCCTTTGGGCACAAAATGCACTTGAGATAAAAGCTATGCTTTTATCGAACAACATCAGGTTTATTCTGATTGATCTGGATCATTTACCTTTTTGGCAAGAGTTGTTGCCAAGAATTAAATCCATTGAAAACAAAGTTCAGATGATTGCCATCACCGATCATTTGGATTACAAACGGCGCGAAAGACTCAAATCAATGGGATTTCATGATGCAGTAAAAACCCCGATAAACATCCCCATTTTACTAAATTTACTTGAAAAGAATGAGCTCTCGGCCATCTATTCATTAACATCATCCATTAATCAAAACTAGACAATTGATCTGGTTTATTTTAAAGTTTTGTACACTGATCTTAGTGATTATTGTGAGATAGATTAAAAAATAAATCATAATACAATTATCGATTAAAAACGGGGCATCATTGCCTATACTTTTCCCATATCAATCTGAAAAATTGACAAATATATGCACACTTAAATTTAATCGGTCTTTAATGCAGGTCAAAAAAGATGGTTATTTTGTAAGTACTCTCTATCTTCCTGTTTTGTCTTCGTTCCGGAATCCACCGCCAGTCATCCGGGAATTCCCTTGAGGCTTGTAAAACTGCACTGGTTAAAAACCTATGGTCTGAGCTGCCAACATAACGATGTACAATTTCACCATCCGGTGAAATGACAAGGTATAGATCCACTTTTCCTGATATGCCTTCCTCAAAAGCATCAAGGGGGTATCCGACCTTGTTCAACAAAAACACATACGGTACCAAAGGACTTCCCAAAAACAAACATGGAGACTCGAATCTTAAAACAGATTGCCGCTCGTGCCCGGCAATCCGAACAATGGAATCTAAATCAAAATTATACTGGAACTCAAAAGCATTACCAAGATTAAAATAGATCCACACTCCTACTTTTTTACCTTTATGATACTGTCCGCTTTCAATTAAATGTGTTTTATAATGTAACCTATAAGTACCATGTTTTATAGAAGTATCTGATGGAAGCACATGATAGTTCTCAATCATCTGTCCACGGTGAAATGTTCGTGTTATTTGGCCGGATGATACAATAGAAACAGACATAAAAACAAGCACTGCCATGCATTTAAGCATGGCAGCATTCAAATAAACTTTGTCGTATTTAAGGTTAAAAAAGATCATAGGCTTGTTGCATTCAACACTTTCACAAATCTTTGCAGAAATCTACTTCTCATCGGGAGGAAAAACAGACGCCTTATCAAGCAATTGCCCAAACTTTGTTACCATATCTTTTCTAACGTTATAAAAATAGCTCTTTACCAGTTTTGGGTTATCCTTGCCATCGGGATGGTTTACCCTTGCAATAAACTCCGTTTTAAAATTCAACGCATCAGAAATCAATTGATCTAACTCTTCATCATTGATTTTTTTAAAGATTACTTTACTCAGATATGCCTGTGTAACCAGTTCTGAAGCCAGAAAGTTTATGTCCTTTTTTAAATTTCTAACACTCGCCATAGCAATAATTTAGTTTGATTAAACACTTAATTTCAAAAGAATCGGATACGATTCTTTAAGGATAAACTATCCCTATTTGTTCTATCAAATGTAACCAAAAAATCAATTAAACACTAATTCAGCAGATTCCATTTCCTGAATGTCTCAATCACTTCCTTACGCAAAGAATCAGGAAGACTCTCTATTCGGGTTAAATGACATCCGTTCTCCATTTCTATGTGTATACTGTTCTTTAATCGCGATATGTCCGGAGTTGTTGCACTCCAGGGGTCATTTCCTCCAGTAATCAGCAACATTCGGGGATCTGATCTGTGTAATCGATTCTTTATATTGTTAATGGGTTGTGGATGATAAACCGGCTGAAAACCAACATCCGGAATTAAACCATCCGAACTGATTGTGTCTGTATCAATGGTTTTTAAATATGGTTGCAAAGGAGTTGTCAAATAGCCATAATAACCCAACTCTGAGTAGGCCTGTATAAAAAACGGCCCGACTTGTTCAGACTCCTGCTCGGTGAAGTAGCTAAAATCGATGCCTCTGTAAAGGTGATCAAAAAGTGCTCGTGAGGAGACCGACGGGCTTGGAACCAAATCCAAAGGTACACACCATTGCCATAAACTAAATGGATATTCCAGGACAGATAACTCAAATGCTTTTTCAATACCCATGGAAAATGTCCAGCCTTTCTCCTCTGCCATCTCCTCAAACATAGGAATCATTTGATTTCGTCTCTTCAGAACCTCCTTCTGGAACGCCAGTATTCGTTCTCGCTCTTCATGAGTCCCAACCTGATCGAAAAAATCAATCAAGCGCCTTTCATCCCTCTCTAGATTAAAAGGAGCCACATAGGTTACAGTAGCATCAACCGACCGAGGAAACATTGCCCGGTGAATAATGGCAGCTTGTCCCCCTTTACTGATTCCGGTTGACACCCATTTCCCTTTGTATAACCTACGGAAAATCTGAATGATGTTTTGATGGTCTCTCGCAGCCTGATCAATGGTTAAGTATTGCCAGTCAATTGAATCCGGTCTGGATGCACCAAAGAATCTGTGTTCCACCACAATCTGATTGGCACCCAATAACTGTGACAGTTCTGATGCATAATTTTGAGGTGCCATGTACCCTTCTGTAACAATAACCACAGGTGATTCATTCGATATATGATTGATCCAAACACGTTGTTTAAACGTGCCGGATTCGGGGTTATGATGGTCAACAGGCTGCTCAATCCATACCAAAAATGATTGATTGAAACCCGTAATGGTTTCAATCTGTTCGTATATAAGATCACGCTCCTTATTATACAGTTCATTCAAAGTTTGATATCGAACCGAACACGAAACCGAGATGAGTATGAGTATAGATGTCCAAATGTGATAATATCGAATTCGCATAAATAAAAGTATTTGTTTTTTGTAAAAATAGGAATTACCTAATAATTACTGATTTTTGCGAACATTAATTAATCGTAAATCAATGATTAATTTACTAAGAAATCAACTTTCAGGCTTTGCAAAAAAACAAAATATAATAAACAGATTTCAATCTGCAACTAGCCAAATGAAAACCGGGAAACAATTTATTCAAAAAATGATGCAATAATTAGAAATCACTAAGAATATTTCAGATATTGTAAAAAATAAGATTTTGAGAGCATAAAGCATGAACAACATCAGAAACAGAAATTTTATCTCAGAAATTGGATTCATAGCCACCAGAAGCAGTGGGCCAGGTGGACAACATGTAAACAAAGTCAGTTCAAAAATTGAATTAAGATTCTCTATTTCTGAATCGTCTCTTCTCACTCCGGAAGAGAAGGAGAGAATTCTTTGGCGATTAAAAAATCGTATTAACAACAAAGGTGAGATTATTATTACAGCTCAGGAAGAACGATCTCAGTTAAAAAATAAGATACTTGCTATCGAGAAGTTTTATCAACTAATTGAAGGTGCACTTAAGACCAACAAAGCAAGAAAAGCCACTAAACCTACACAATCATCCATTGCAAAACGCATTTTAAACAAAAAAATCACAGGGGAAAAGAAACGATTGAGAAAAAAAGATTTTTTGTAACCAATTAGGAATTAATTGCAAAGTTTATTATTTTAACATAAGCATAACCATAAAACCACAAATACATGTTAAAAAAGAGCATTCAACTTGGCACCGGTATCGGAAAATTGAAATTTGGAATGACCAGGAAAGAGGTTGTTTCAATAATCGGCGAACCAAATGAAATAGAAGAATTTACGCCTGATGAAACCAATGATACCGGCAATTCCATTGCTTGGCATTATGATGAACTGGAGCTATCTGCTTCCTTTGATGAGGAAGATAATTGGCGACTTACGTCTTTGGCCGTGAGCTCTCCCGATTATCTGTTTGAAGATATAAACCTTATTGGCCTCAGCCAGGAAGAAGTGATGCAGCAAATTGAAATGATGGATCTTGGTGATATTGAATTAGAAGATCTCTCAGATGAAGATTTGGTTAACCAACAAGTAGGAAGTATTCCCGATGTAAGTCTCAACTTATGGTTTGAAGACGGTATTTTAACAGAAATACAATGGGGGCCCTATTGGGATGACGAAGACGAATCCTACATATGGCCTTAATTATTTAAATGTCGGCAACTTAACAACAATAAACTGAGTAGATTTATCGATAACCCGAAAACCAATTTTGAACATTTTTAGAATCATACTGTTTATTCTTTAATTTGAGAAACTAAACACATAAAATTAAATTACATTAATACAGTATGTTATGAAAACACTTTTAAGCAATGAGAAAGACCTTGCAGCTTTGATATTGCGAATAGGTTTTGGTTTTTACATGGTTTTTGGACACGGATTGGCGAAACTTCAAATGCTCCTAGGGGGAGCTGATTTCTTCGGTGTTTTATTTTTTGGCCCTCAATTAAGCCTTATTTTAGTTACATTGGCTGAGTTTTTTGCAGCTTTAATGGTGCTGGTAGGGTTTAAAACCAGACTCGCTTCCATACCGGTAATATTTACCATGGCAGTAGCAGCTTTTGTTGTACATCTCAGTGACCCATGGTTTCAGATGGGTGCCGATGGCGGATCTAAAGAATTAGCGTTACTATTCATGACGGGATTCCTTGGTACTTTCTTCCTTGGGTCTGGAAAATATTCACTGGATGGCCTTATTTCAAAAAAATAAAGAAAACAAGATCATATCCAGCAAATTTGAAAATCATCATAAACCGGTTGCTTCAAAAAGCAACCGGTTTTTTGTTGGAACGCAATTTTTCATTAATTTAAGAGTGCAAATCAGACCTTTCAAAACCTGATTTTGCAACGCAATCATCAATATAATAACCATATAACACTCTTAGTATGAAACTTACCGACATAAAAGGGACTGTTACACTTGCCAATGGTGTAGAGATGCCATATTTTGGTCTTGGTGTTTTTAAAAGTCGCGGAGGCTCTGAGGTAATCAACTCGGTTACATGGGCTTTGGAGGCAGGATACCGGCATATTGATACTGCAACCATATACGAAAATGAAGAAGGCGTTGGTGAAGCCATCAGCAAGGCGCATCTGAACCGAGATGAAGTATTTATCACCAGCAAGGTATGGAATTCTGACCAGGGCTTTGACAACACCCTCAGGGCGTTTGACGAATCACTTAAAAGACTATCGACCGATTACCTTGACCTCTACCTTGTGCATTGGCCCGTAAAAGGTAAGTACAAAGAAACCTGGAAAGCTCTGGAAAAACTTTATAAAGATGGTAGAGTGCGGGCTATTGGAGTCAGTAATTTTTTGGCTCATCATCTTGACGACCTCATACAAGATTGTGATGTAAAACCAATGGTCAACCAATTTGAATTTCACCCAAGACTTGTACAACCAGATTTAGTGAAAAAATGTCTCGAATTAAATATTCGGCCTGAAGCCTGGAGTCCCCTTATGCAAGGTGGCGTATTCGATATAAAAGAACTTCAAAAGATGGCCAATAAGTATAGCAAAAATGTTGCGCAGGTTGTTCTAAGATGGAACTTGCAGAAAGGAATTATCACGATCCCTAAAAGTGCCAACAAGAACAGAATTGAAAGCAATGCTCATATTTTTGACTTTGAAATTTCTGAGGATGACATGAAAGCCATAGACAAACTTGACAAAAATAGAAGAATTGGTGCTGACCCGGATAATTTTGACTTTTAACTTTTAAGAAAAAATGATCAATCAAACAAACGGTATACAACCAGAAATATTAACGGCTTTAGTCACCATGCGAATGCCATACGGGAAGTACAAAGGTTCTGTATTGTGTGATATTCCTGAATATTACCTGGTTTGGATGTATCAAAAAGGCTTTCCACAAGGAAAACTGGGAATGATGCTGCACACTTTATATGAAATAAAACTAAACGGGCTTGAATTCCTTTTAAAACCCTTGCGAAAGGAGACCTTTCGTTAATTGAATATTTTATATATTAGAGCTGTTTTTAATATATCGAAAATCATTTCTTAAAACTTAAAGTAAACAAAATGAAATTATTAACTGTAATTCTTGCTTCTATTCTAATGTTATCGTGTAGCAATCAAACAGAAAACAGCAGCGAAAAAGGCCTTAAAGACTATGCCGATTTTCCTATCGGAACGGCAACAAGTCCACGCCAGCTGTTTAACAATGAGCAACTAAGAGGCATGATAAAAGCTGATTTTAATAGCATCACACTGGATAACGACATGAAAATGCATCGAATTATGCCAGCAGAAAATGAATTTAATTGGGAAGAGGTGGATAGAGTTGTCGAATTCTGCCAGGAAAATAATTTCCGTCTTCATGGTCATGCTTTTATATGGCATTCAAGCACCCCAAGATGGTTACAGGAAAAAAATCCTGACAGTACCTGGCTTGCTCAATTTATGGAGGACTACATTCTAACTTATGGTTCCCGGTACAGAGGCAAAGTTGCTGGCTGGGATGTTGTAAACGAGGCCATAATGGATCATACAGGGGAATTTCGCAGTTCAATATGGTACGATGCTTTTGGTGAAGAATTTATCGCAAGAGCCTTCAGGTTAGCCCACAAAGCCGATCCGGATGCCATTTTGTTTTATAATGATTATAACATTGAACGCGACACCGTTAAATTTAATGCTACTTTACGACTGGTTGAAAGACTACTGGAACAAGGAGTCCCCATTTCAGGAATTGGTTTTCAGATGCACATAAGAATGGATATTGATGAAGAAACCATTGAATACACATTGCGAAGAGCAGCTGAGACTGGACTTCAGATTCACCTTTCGGAAATTGATGTTATTTTCAACAAACATGATGACAACCCTGGCGGTGGCATTCAAATTTACGACGAAGTAACAGAAGAAATGTTGGAAGCCCAAGGGAAAAAACACCAGTGGTTTGCAGAAGCTTATATTCGAAATGTTCCAGCAGAACAACGATATGGAATGACCTTCTGGGGATTCGTTGACAGCCACTCTTGGATTAGGCCATTTTTCCGTTTAAATGATTGGCCTTGTTTGTATGATGCGGACTATAATCCAAAACCTGCATACTTTGGCTTTATTGAAGGGCTCAAAAGTAGTCAGAACTAAGAACTAAAATAGTTTAAAAAACAGCGCCAAAACCGAAAGGTTTTGGCGCTTCTGTTATAATGCAATTAGCTTTAAACCATCTCTAGTTAATCATTTCCAAACCAATATCCCTCAACTTATACTTTTGAATTTTACCGCTGGCAGTTTTCGGAAAATCATCCACAAAAAATACATGCTTCGGTATTTTATACCGGGATATCTTACCACGACAATACTCTTGCACTTCCTCCTGTGTCAATGCAGCTCCACCTTTTTTCTTAATAAATGCGGCTACAATTTCTCCATATTTTTCGTCAGGAATACCAACCACCTCTACCATTTCCACCTGTGGTAGTTTATAAAGGAAATTTTCAATTTCACGGGGATAAATATTCTCTCCTCCTCTAATAATCATATCCTTAATGCGCCCAGTTATGCGATAAAAACCGTCAGCGGTTTTTACTGCCAAATCGCCCGAGTGCAACCACCCGTCTTTATCAATGGTTTTAGCAGTGGCATCAGGGTTATTGTAATAACCCTTCATGACATTATATCCACGACAGCAAATCTCTCCCTGCTCTTCAGGCGCACACTCTTCTCCTGTCTCAGGGTTTACCACTTTTACTTCCACAAAAGGTAAATTGGTACCAACGGTGGTGGCACGCACCTCAGGAGTGTCAAACACCCTTGTGGCAGTCATTCCCGGGGAAGTTTCGGTCAAACCATAAACAATGATGATATCCTCACAATGCATCCTTGTCATTACCTCCTGCATGGTTTCAATGGGACAAAGGGCGCCTGCCATAATTCCAGTTCGCAAAGATGTCAGATCAAACATATCAAACATCGGATGATTCAGTTCGGCAATAAACATAGTAGGAACACCATATATAGCGGTACATTTCTCTTTTTGTATGCCGGCCAGCACGCGCAAGGGATCAAAATCTTCCACGAATACCATGGTTGCACCATGCGACACAATGGCACAAACAGCTAATACGCACCCAAAACAGTGAAACAGAGGGACACACACTAATAGACGATCCTCATTGGTGTAATTCATATTTTCACCAACGCAATACCCATTGTTAAGGATATTGTAGTGTGTCAGCATCACTCCTTTCGGAAAACCTGTGGTTCCGGATGTATACTGCATATTCACCACATCCTGACAGTCAACTTTTGAACTGATGTCGGTCAAAATTTTATCGTCCATCTGGCTTCCAAGCAACAGCAATTCAGCGGTATTAAACATCCCTCTGTGCTTCTGCGGCCCAATGAATACCACATTCTTAAGAATAGGAAATTTTTCAGACTTTAAGTGTCCCCTTTGGCAATCTTTCAGTTCCGGAACCAACTCAAATACCATGTTCACGTAATCACTGTCACGATACCCATCGATGATACACAAAGTATTCAGATCTGCATTCTTTATTAGAAATTCCAGCTCTGATAACTTGTAATTTGTATTGATGGTTACCAAAATTGCTCCCATTTTGGCCGTTGCAAACATAAAGGTAAGCCAATCTGGAACGTTATTGGCCCAAATTCCAACCTTATCGCCAGGCTTTATTCCAATTCCTATTAAACCTTTGGCCAGGTTATTTGCCCTTTCGTTAAATTCAGCATAAGAAAACCTGAGTCCACGATCGGGGTATACCATAAAATCAGTATCGGGTGTCTCTTTTGCCCACTTTTCGAGCATTCCACCCAACGTTTCATTTAACAATTCCATAAGAAAAATGTATTATACAGGCAAATAAACTACAGCCAACAGCTTAGCTGATTGATCGTTTGCTGAATAAACCTGATGATTTACAATTGAATCCAGATAGATGCTGTCACCTTCATTAAGAATAAATTCCTCTTTTCCGTAAGTAATAGAAACAGAACCGCTTAGTACGTAAATAAACTCCTCTCCTTCGTGAGTTGAGGCCAGAGGATTTGAAGGAACGCCAGGTTTGATATCAATGATAAAAGGTTCCATATGACGATCAGCCTTCTCCTTTGCCAGACTAAAGAATGCCAGTTTCTCTGTGGCAGAATTATTGGCACCGGCCAAACGGGGTGTTTCAGATGCATCGCCTTTTCGGGTGATGACTGCTCCCTGTTTCAACTGGTCATCTAAAAAAGTGCCCAAGCGCACGCCAAGAGCTCTCGATAACTTAATTAATACTCCCAGGGAAGGAGCTAAATCTCCGGTTTCAATACCTTCTAGTTGTTTTACTTCCAGTTGCACCCGGTCGGCAACTTCATTAAGCTCCAGGTTTTTTTCTTTACGCAGAGCCTTAATCTTTTCTCCTGGTTTCATTTTCTATAGTTTGTTTTAAGTTATATGGGTAAATAGCCTTTATCTTCGGATAGCTTATATAGAAAGCGAACAAATATCTGTTGGCGAATTTATTTTGTTATTCGCTAAAAGATTTAGTGCAATTCGCCAAAGATAGTTGCTACAGTTCTACCATTTATGCCATAAACTTCCCGATGTTCAATGAGCGAAACACAAAAATAGACTAATTTGTAAATAATCATTAATATAGAATTTATTTTTTTACGTAGCATTGGGAGTCGTTTCAGATTCAAATAACGGCCAGCATATTAAACGCCTGATTTTATGACTTTTATCAGATTACATGATTAAGAAATCGGAATTAATTTAAATTAATTCCATGTAAATAAATTTGTACAAAAAAGTAAACCAAATATAAAATGGTGCCGTATAATCGTAAAATTGAGCAATCATCCTTCCAAATAGCAGGATGATTTAATGTTTGTTATTGCAAATCAAAGATGTAAATAAAAAACAGAAAAAAAATTCACGAAGGTTTCTAATATGATAAAGGTTTCTATATATTTGAAAAAACAAACATCATAAATTAATACCATGAGAAAGAGCTTACTTAATGATGCTTACATCAAAAGTCATATTGATGACGATGCCGAATTTGATGAAGATTTGGATGAATTTCTGGAAGATGAGGATTACGATTTTGATGAAGATGATCTTCCTGATGAAGACGATCTGGATGACATGGATGAGATCGATATTGATCTTGATGAGGATGATTTTGATGAGGACGATGATTTTGTAGATGATTTTGATGAAGATGACATTGACGCCCTCCTGGATGATGATTTTGATGATGATGATGATTTTTAATTAACATAAAAAAACAGGCACCTAAAAGTGCCTGTTTTGTGAAGGTAACAATTGGTTATTATTTAGAAATTAACCATTCCATGTTTATAGATCGTTCATGAAAAAATGAGCATCATGCCATTTTTTTCCATCATGTCAAATTAATCCAAGCTACGTTGAATTCTGCGAATCGCATTTTCAATTGGTTGTTCAGGTTCAATCACGTTATAATCTCCCCAAAAGTTTTCATCAGAAAATCCTTCAACAGCATCTTCCATGATCACATTCATTCTCAATCTGTCCGATGCTCTGAATGGCCTGTCATCAGTCTCTCTCCAATCGGTAACTGCAATCTCCATGGTAGTATGGTAATTCCTGTTAAATAATCTTCGACGCCAATTTACCCGAAAAGAAAGTTGTGCCCGTGCATGGCCAAAATACCATCTTCCATCGTGTTCCCGATAATTAACCTGATAATAAGTTTCGGTTGGCCAAACTCTGGCGCCAATAGGTCTCTTGCGAATAAATATACGCGCTGCTTCGTCCCTGTCCTCAATATTCATTCGAAATTCAGCGTTTGTAACAGCCAGAGTTTTTGTATCAATATATAAAGAACCGTAAAATAAAGGTATATTCACATCTTTCTTTTGTTCAAAATCCAGAACATACAACAATCGGTCATCTACTTTAGTAAGGTTAGCCATCGTAAAATTATAGTATTGCAGCATCTCCTCATCAAACAAAGTGTAAGGATCTTTCATTATATCTAACATTAATGCTGAAAAAGGACCTCCCTGAATACGAAATGCCAATGTATCCATTCTACCATAATCAGTGCTTTTCCTTCCAATCTTAAGACGAACCTGATCCTCTCGGGCTCTGTTGTAAGGATGTTTGAAAATCTCTACAACGGCTTCCGTAAGTGAAACATACGACCACCCCCTTCTTACTGATTCACGGTAAAATGCTGTTTTATGCATTGCTACATCCTTATAATTATCTGCTCGTCTGTTCATCACTGCTCGTATCAACAAATCAGGATCTGAAGGAAATACAGATACTTCCACTAATGATACAGAGATCATATTCATTTCTATTCGGTTAACGGTGTTTTGTAAATTTTTTATGGGTATGGATTTCATCTCAAATCCAATATGTGAAATCTCTACATTCCTCTCTAACAATTCATTTGGAACTTTTAGAAGAAACTCCCCTTCTGTGTTACATACTGTGGCGATGTTGCTACCAGCAACAGAAACAGTTGCAAAAATCAGAGGCTCGTTTGATGAAGCGTCAACTATTTTGCCTCGAATGAGAGTTACCCTTTCTTCGGCAATTTCATTGTTCTCAGCCATTATGCTAAGGGGAAGAACTAATAACATCAAAATAAATAACCTGGTTATTTTCTGAGTTATAAAACCTGAATTAAAACGGAAATTTTCCATGACTTTTGTTTTTATTTTTTTGCACTCTTTTACTTCATGACACAGATATTTGAAAATACCCTTATCCAAAAGTATAAAAAGTAAACATTGCACGGTGAAAAATGTTATTTTGAAAAGTGCGAAAAAGTATTACTCATGAATACCTCTAAAACATATCTAATTACCGGAGCGAG
The DNA here is from genome assembly GCF_900168165.1 of Alkalitalea saponilacus. GTDB lineage: Bacteria > Bacteroidota > Bacteroidia > Bacteroidales > Marinilabiliaceae > Natronoflexus > Natronoflexus saponilacus. Next base: position 3,968 of record NZ_FUYV01000012.1, on the reverse strand, counting down.
TTCTGGATTAGGACTAGCAGTTGCTGATAATCTGGCATTGAAAAGACAAAAAGTGATTGCTGTGGCTCGCGGAGAAGAAAAACTCATTCAGCTTAAATCGTCCCATCCTGATTTTGTTTCCATTTATACGGGAGATTTGACAGATGACAACTTTCTGATGAATCTGACAGCCTCACTTCCAGAAAAAATTCATGGAGTTTTTATTAATGCAGGAGGTCCACCAGCTGGAAGATTTGAAGATTTATCGATCTCAGAATGGGATGATGCCTACCAATTGGTTATTAGATGGAAAATACAACTAATTAAACATCTATTGCCAGTTTTCCTAAAGCAAAATTATGGTAGAATACTCTTCAGTGAGAGCACATCAGTCACCAGACCTGTCAGCAATCTAGTTTTAAGCAACTCTCTAAGAATGTCCATTGTAGGACTGGTACGGACACTCGTTTCAGAATATAAAGGTACAGCAATAACCTTCAATGTTTTAGCGCCGGGATTTCATGAAACCAAAGCAGTTGAAAGAGTCTATAAAAAACTAAGTGATCAAAAGAACATTTCTTTGACAGAGGCAAAGAAACAACTGGATGCATCCATCCCTGTCGGTCACACAGGCAACCCTCAAGATTATGCAGAACTTGCATCATGGATTCTGAGCGATGCTGCATCATTTATTACAGGCCAGGTATTTAATATTGATGGTGGAGTAAGTGTATGATGCATTCTATAGTTGCATACAGGTGGAAGCCGATCAAGCCTATTTGGATTAATTTTAACTGCTACACTAAAACTCCTTAATTCGTCTATAATTACATTTGAATCCATTAGACATCCAATTAGTAGTGAATCCTCAATTTGTATTTGACCATAAAACCAGGACACCATTTATCTTGACATGCCAAATATTTGGAAATGATTATTATTGACGCTTTGACCTGCTAATCTGCCTAAACCTGATTCGAGAAACTCATTTTGCGGGTTATACAAATAATTTAAAAAAACATTGTTTTGAATGCTTCGAGGCATTACAGTTACAACAAAAGCTCTATCTATATACTTACCCATTTCTGCTGTAAAAGACAATGAAACTTGTGCATCAGCAAATTTCACATTACCGGAGTTCGCATCAGGAGTAAATCACATAATTTCCATCCCACTTAAAATCATCATCTTATGGAGGATGTCAGAGTATATAAATTTGGGAATCTCTATCTCAAAAAACTCTCAATAGCTTAAAATTTCATTTAGCTTATCAGCAATCTCTTTTACCTCAAGCTGATTCAGAGCCCTGGAATGAATATAACAGTTTTCTACAACGCCATAAAAACCACCAATAGAGACATCATCTAACTCCAAGCCAATTATATCTAAGGATTGATCCAAAAGTCCATTTATATATACCCGCAACTGACGACCATTATACGTGAGGGTTAAAGTAAAAAAGTCAAATTTTGTAATTTCATACCAGTGTCCTCCTGTGCCTCTGTTAGCATTTCTCCAGGAATCTGAAGTCCCCAGAACATTTGTACTACTGTACGTAGTATTGGATTGGTATGACAAGTAGGGCATCATAGTACTCCCATCTAAAGAATATGATAAATCCCCTATTGTTAAAATAGTCCCTTCGTAAGATTCATGTGAAATATTAGGCGTAACTGTTACAGAAAAAGCACTAAGATTATCATTGGTTGAAATAATTCCAAAACTGCTTTTTGTTACAACTAATTTCCCGTTTTCAACCGTTGCATTTCCGGCTATATTGTTTTCAAAATCTTCAAACACAACCAAGTCTCTTTCAACATCAACATCTCCAACCCCAAATTCAAAATGGCCATGAATTGCGGTTGGATAACCTTGTGGACGGACTGAACTAACAATCCAGTCATAATAATCGCCATGCATCCATACAAGGTTTAAACCGGTATTTTCCGAAAAGGGAATATAGAAAGGACGAATGTTGTTTTTTTTAGAGTTGGTTGTTATTTGCTCACTAGTAACGTTTCCATCGCTATTTACAGTATACTTTACTATTTCATAAACTTGTCCGTATACACCATCTAAAGGAACCGAACAATAAATTATATTTGGATTGCCCCCATCCAACGCCATTCCACCACTATAACACATTTCTAAACCAGGGGTTTGATGAAAAGCCCCTCCACCATTTGCCAAAAAGGTTTTAACCCAACCAGATCCATCCCATTGAGCATGATAATAAGAATGAGTTCGCTTATCATTACTAATTCGGACAATAGCCAACACAGGATTTCCTTCAGAATCCTGTGTTACCTCCCATATCCAATTACGAAAAGGGCTGTTATCAACAACTGCATTGGGATTAGAACTGGTGTAATGATTTGTAGCACTTACATGATGAGGACCGTCTACTATGCTAGAAACAACATTTCCCATAACATCAACCAACTTCATGGTACTAATATCTATATAATGAAAATAAACATAGTTTGGATTTTCATTATCGGGATGACCAGTGGTATAGCCCATAAATATTTTATCCTTTCCATTTGAATAATACTTTGCATAAGGCCTGGCAGCAGTAGATTGTATAATCTGTTGTGGTCCCCAAACAAAATCTACATCATCATTTTTATCGGGTAAACTAAGTTTTGCAATCGTTGGATGCCAGTTAATCCCACGCCAGGCAAGATAAATATGGTCCGGGTCATCAGCCATAATATAAGGTGATGGATATGTTGTATTATGATCAGTTGCCAAGCGCTTTTCGTCCCCCATAGAAGTAATATCACCTGGTTCACTTGATATCCTGTAATAAAAAGCACGCTCATCTGTATGTCTAGAATAAAAAATCATTATTCGATTATCAGGCAAAACCAAAAACGTTGGGTTATTATGGTCATCGGGTTGAAAATATGACCTCACTAAAACCTCATTGGTTTCTCCACTTGTAAAACTATGTTGTGTAGCCTTAATATTACCATGAACATCTATGTATCCAATATAGGTGTTTTGAATTAGCCCATTATCAAAATGTAAAGCTCTTGGATCAGCAAACCAACACCATGCCCCTTTATCGGATACAACATGTCCTGAATACGTTTCCTGTGAGGATAAAATACTCCAGCAATTACAAATAGCAAGGATAACAATAGCTATAAATCTCATTACAAATAGTTTAATGATTACAAATAAAAATCAACGTATGTAAAACTAATAATTAACAACTAATTACGCTTTTAAATAAATAAAAAAGTATAGAAGAAATTCGTTAAAACAGATAATCTAAAAAAATGAAATCCATATTTTAACCATATAAAGATGTAATCAGAAAAGTCCTTTACATCTTTGCGACTTTTCGTTGAAAATGGTCATTGGTTAATCGGCTTTTTTCTAAAGGACGGTGGCGTTTTTTCACCACATAAGGCACATAAGATTCTAACCACAATGGGCACAATGTTATCACAATGAACGCGATAGATATAGTGAACTTCATGTACTCTTTGTGAACGTTGTGGTTATTTTTCACCACATAAGGCACATAAGAGTACAGGGAGAGGGAGGCAGGAGATCGGAGACAGGAAACGGGAGCGAGTTTTCGTAATGCAAATTAAGTCATAATTAGATATAAAAACCGCAGGTAGTGTCGCCGTAGGTGACAAATGTTGATAGAAATATAATAACCATCTGACACGCGGCACGCCGGAGGTGTGCAATTTTAACCACATAAGAATTTAACCACTATGGGCACAATATTATCTCAATGTACACAATAGGCATAGGGGGCTTCCTGTACTTTTTTAGGCATAAATCTATAGTACAGACAGGGCATGCCCTGTCTCAACAAAAAAAGCCGACTCATTGCTGAATCGGCTTCTTTATCTAAGGTCGGCGGCGACCTACTCTCCCACTTTTACGCAGTACCATCGGCGCTGCAGGGCTTAACTTCTCTGTTCGGAATGGGAAGAGGTGGAACCCCTGCGCTATAACCACCT
>NZ_FUYV01000068.1 GCF_900168165.1 Alkalitalea saponilacus | reverse complement strand
CCCCCTACCCCGCGCTAACTTTTGCAACGGCGGACAAGGACGCAGCCCGCAAAAAAGCCACTGGTCATACACAGGTACGTTGTGCCCCATAGGACAAAACCAATAACTAACTGGACTTTAAAGAAATATTTATGAGAAATGGTTTAATATTATTGATATTTGGACTACTATCCAGTAATTGCACATACCAAGACAGAGCTTCGATTAAAACGGACTCAATTGCGTTTCATAATCTGGAAAACGTAAATGACTATTTGGAATTTTCTTCCTTTCTTTTAAAACACCCAGAATCAGTCCATTTTGAAGAGGTAGTTAGGTTATATTTTGAAAAGAAAAGAACATTATTTGATAGCCTTGGGTGGCCGGTTATTGATTGCTTTGGAAATTGTGCTAATATTAAGATTAGACCAAATCAAAATATCCTTTTTGAATATGAAAAAACACAACTAAACGACCTTAGTGATTCATTGTTAGCGTTTTTCATAAATGAAACCAACTCTGAATTGAGGTCAATACAAATAGAAACCATAGATTTTAATGGTGCATCTCGCAGAGTATCGAAAGGATATGTAGAATTAACATACATAAAAGATTCATGTGAAATTCTTCAGAATGTAATTGAAGAGATTAGTAAATCAGTTACTTCTTATAAAAATCAATTGTCAATAAATTGGTATAGCAAGGAATTGAATAGTATAAGCAAGACTAAATTTGAACATCTAGATTCTTTAGTAAATATTCGATTATTGATAATTGAACTTGAAGAAGAATATTTTTCTCCACCACCACCACCACCGCCACCTATGTTTAGTGAGATTATTGATAATATGAAGATTAAACAACTAATAAACACGGCAACACGTATAACGCATTGTAGATTTAGTAGTTACGTGAGCCTTTCTGCCCTGCATCAGATTTTGTAAAGGCAGACACACTTTGTGCCCCATTGGAATTGACGAACTGCAAATCATTAAACCATAGTATAACTTATGACAACTGAAGTAAGGCAAAACGATACTATTGAGACGTTTAACAAGACATCCAAGCGATATCAAGAAAAATTCATGACAATGGATTTGTATAATGATACTTTTGACAAATACTGCAACCTGATTGAGAAAAGTAATGCCGAGATATTTGAGATTGGAACAGGCCCCGGAAATATAACGAGATATTTAAATACAAAAAGACCTGATTTTAAAATATTCGGAATTGATTTAGCACCAAATATGATAGAATTAGCCAAGATTAATAATCCCAGTGCAGATTTTAAAATAATGGATTGCAAGGAAATTGGAACAATTGAAAGAAAGTTTGATGGGGTAATGTGTGGATTTTGTGCACCTTTTTTATCCAAAGTGGAATTAAAATCATTAATAAATGACACTTCAGGACTTTTGGTTCAATCTGGAATGCTTTACCTGAGTACCATGGAAGATGATTATAATAAATCTGGATTTGAGACTACAAGCTTTAGCGGAAATGATAGAGTCTATATTTACTATCACCAATCAGATTATTTAGTTGAGTGTTTAAATGAGTCAGGATTTGAAATAGTTGATATTGAAAGGAAAGATTATCCAGAATCAGATGGAACATTTTTAACAGACATGATAGTTATTGCTAAGAAGAAATAAAAACCAACGAGGGCACAACATCATATATAAAATATTGGGGTTTAGATGTTTACTTGAACCTTTCTGCCCCGCACCAACTATTATAACGGCAGACAAAGACGCACACCGCAGCCCCAACATTTCATATATGTGACCGTTGTATGTAATTCGACAGAAAAGAAAGAACCTATTTAAC
>NZ_FUYV01000040.1 GCF_900168165.1 Alkalitalea saponilacus | reverse complement strand
AGTTGATAGAAAGGGGATTGGTTAAAAAGATGGATAGATCTAATTACTATATAGTTACAAAGAAAGGGTGGGTTTGGATGTGGTCATGCTTATTTCAAAAAGACTATTTCGTAAACCCTTTGTTATCAATTAGTTTTAAACAGGAGTTGCAACAAATCGCAAACCAAAGGAAAAAAAGCACTACCCGAATAAGGCAATTAAACACTCTTCTATCCCAGATATATCAAGACATTCGGCTAGTTGCATAAAAGAAAAAAACGTGAATTTTTTTCGCGTTTTTAAACTATAAAAACGTAAAGTAGCAGACATTTTTAATCATGAATTATTACAGTTAAAAGCTTCTCTTTCAAATTCAACAACTGTAACACCAACTATCTGGGGACAATTGCAAAGTCATACAATTGAATCTTGTGAGAGTGTTAAGGTAAGTAAAAAAGGCTCACCTCTAATATTCAATAAAACCGACGATAAATACTGGGAAATTCTTAACGAAGAAGTTGTTCAACAAGCTCCTGAGTTATTAAAGTTACACGAAGAAGTAAAGGGTTTTAGTGAAGATTCTGACATAGAAATTCGCAGATATGAATTTGTAACATTTCATCAATCGTTTACATATGAGGATTTTGTAGAAGGAATTAAGCCAAACTTTAATGAAGGTGAAAATGATTTAACCTACAAAATTGAAGATGGAATATTTAAGAAAATGTGCTTAAAGGCACGAAAAGACCCTGACCAAAACTATGCGATTTTTATAGATGAAATAAATAGAGGAAACATTTCACAAATCTTTGGAGAACTTATAACTCTTATTGAAGAAGATAAAAGAGAAGGAGAAGAAAACGAACTTTCAGTTACGCTTCCTTATTCTAAAACAAAGTTTAGTATTCCAACAAATTTATACATAATTGGCACAATGAATACGGCTGACCGCAGTGTTGAAGCACTTGATACTGCATTACGCAGAAGGTTTAGTTTTGTTGAAATGCCACCAAAACCTGATTTGATTAAAACAGTTGGTAAAACTTCTGATGGATTCATAAATGAAATTGACTTAGTTGAACTTTTAAAGGTAATCAATATAAGGATTGAAAAGCTTGTCGATAAAGATCATATGATTGGTCATAGTTATTTTTTAAATATCAATAGTCTATCTGCATTAAAGAAAGCTTTTAATAATAAAATTATCCCGTTACTTCAAGAATATTTTTACGGAGATTTCGGCAAAATTGGGCTTGTCCTTGGAAAAGGTTTTATAGTAGATAATCAAAACGAGTTAGACGAAGACATTTTCGCTGAATATGATGAGTACGATAGCAGTTCATTGATTGAGCGGAAAGTTTATCGACTTAAAGATGTTGTAAAAATGAATGATGATGATTTTACTTTAGCAATTAATATACTTTTAAAGAAATAATGATTTGATTAAGAATCAGTCACATATAACAGTTTTCGAGCACGATAGGATACATATTGATCGTGGGAATAACCGTATAACACCAAGTCAACTAAAAGCACTACAACAGTTTTATGGTGAAAATGGTGTTCCATATTTCGACCTTATTCATAACGGGATAAAATTCAATGAATATGTCGGTGTATTAATGGTTGGTAAAACAACAATTGAAATTCTACCCAAAGCAGACAAAGACCTTGAAACCAAAGATTGGAGGAAAGTCTTAATTGGAATGCTTCATGCTGTGGGTTTATTTGAAATTCATACACCGAGCTCAACTTCTCTTGACCTTCGGGCAAATTCGATATTAGAATTGTACTTTGAACTTTTCGTTTGTGAACTTGAATATTTACTACATGGTGGGTTAATAAAGAAGTACAGAAAAACGTCTGGCAATTTGAATTCGTTAAAAGGGAGTATTTATTTCCCAAAACATATAAATTCAAATCTGATTCACAAAGAACGTTTCTTTGTAAATTATTCCATATATGACAAGGAACATATTTTTCATCAAATATTGTTCAAGTCACTTAAACTATTACAGAGAATTAACTGCAATATTAAACTGCAAAGCAGAATTACGACCTTATTGCTTGACTTTCCAGAAATGCCAGATTTAAAAGTTTCGGAAAACACCTTTAATCGATTAATATATGATAGGAAATCAAGTAAATATAAAAACTCAATTGAGATTGCAAGATTATTATTGTTAAACTACCACCCTGATATTAAAGTTGGAACAAATGATGTTCTTGCACTTATATTTGATATGAATTATTTATGGGAACGATTTGTATATTCAAGCTTACGGAAATATAAAGTAGCAGGAAACACGGTAACAGCTCAAAACACGAAGGACTTTTGGAAACCAACTATTGGTTATAATTCAAAAATGAAACCGGACATTGTAATAAATAAAGACAAAGACAATTGCATTGTTTTGGATACCAAGTGGAAAAATATTAAACAGAGTAACCCGTCACCAAATGATTTGCGACAAATGTATGTTTACATGAAGTATTATAATGCAAAACGTGTGGCTTTAGTTTATCCTAATTCTGAATCAAGTATAAAATCAGGTCTTTTCTTCAAAGAGACAGATTCTGAGTTAAGTAGCAATAATTGCAGTCTGATTTCAATTGGTGTAATGGAGGATATAAAGCAATGGCAGACTAAGATATATGAACAAATAAATGATTGGTAATAGAATGCACGAGAGCACAACACGGTATATAAAACATTTGGCGGATAGTGCTTATATCAAGGGCGTTACACCTAATTAACTTTGTAGCGGTTTGACAGGTTCGTGCTTCGAATCGCCAAACGTTTCATATACCCACACGTTGTGCTGATAGCTCCGCAAAGTCAAACCTTTATCTAACTGAAAATTTTATTTTAAGACTTCGTTTCGTCCCAAATATTTACTAAATTTGGGACGAATATAAGATAATGGAAAGACCACAAGTAGAAAATAGAATTGCTGAATCGCTCAACGAATTGCCGAAAGGGAGTGTCCTTTTTGTGGACGATTTTTTAGACTACGGCAGCTCCGAAAGTGTCAAGAAAGCTCTTCTCCGCTTGAAAGAGAAAGAAATTCTTATTCGATTGGCTCACGGAATTTATCTATATCCAAAAATTGATAACGAACTTGGAGTCCTCTTTCCATCAACCGAAGAAATTACGAAAGCCATTGCCAGACGTGATAAAGCAAGAATTATTCCTACAGGAACTCAAGCTTTGAACAAATTGGGTTTATCTACCCAAGTTCCTATGAAAGTTGTTTATTTGACCGATGGAGCAGCCAGAAGTATTAAAGTCGGAAAACGAACAATTACTTTCAAAAAAACAAGTCCGAAAAACCTTATGGTAAAAGGAGAAATCAGTAGTTTAGCTATTCAAGCACTCAAAACCATCGGACAAAAGAAAGTAGATGAAAACACGATAGAAAAAATCCAATCTATATTAAGAAACGAGAAAATAGAGAACATCATTTATGATGCAAAACTAGCTCCAGCTTGGATAAACAAAATACTAATGAAGACGATTAGATGAATACCAATTGGCTAACATTATCAAAAGAAAGACGAATTGAAATCCTGAATCAGGTAACAGAATTAACGGGTTTACCTGCAATTGCCATTGAAAAAGATTGGTGGGTAACACTATGTTTAAATGCATCATTTAATTTACCATATAGTGAACATCTGTTATTTAAAGGCGGAACTTCATTGAGCAAAGGATGGGAATTGATTGAGAGGTTTTCTGAAGATATAGATTTGGCCATTGACCGCAAGTTTTTTGGTTTTAAAGGAGAAATCAGTAAAACGCAGATCAAAAAGCTTAGGAAACTATCTTGCGAATTCATTTCAACAGAATTTCTCAAAGACTTAATCCAATATTTGACAAAATGGAATGCAATAGGCGAATGTAAATTATTTGCTCAACCAGTAACCGATTCAGATAAAGACCCGCAGGTAATTGAAATTCATTACAACTCCGTTGTGGAGCCATCAGAATATTTATCGCAAAGAGTATTAATTGAAGTAAGTTCACGTTCTTTGATGGAACCAACAGAGAAACGAGAAATCAATTCGATATTAAGTGACAATTTTCCAAAATTAAGTTTTGCATCTGAATCCTTTGCTATTCCAACTGTTCTACCACAAAGAACTTTCTTAGAAAAAATATTTCTACTTCATGAAGAGTTTTCCCAAGAAGCTGGAAAAATCCGCATAGACCGCCTTTCACGACACTTGTATGATTTAGTAAGGTTAATGGATACAGAATATGGATTTGCAGCCTTAAAGGACAAGGAACTTTTTGGTAACATAGTTGCTCATAGGGAAAAATTCAATCCCTTGAGAAGTATAGACTATAGCAACCATACTGCTGATAAAATCATAATTATACCTCCTGACTCCGTAATTAAGGACTATGAAAAGGATTATGCTGAAATGGCCAAATTTATGATTTATGGAGAGGCTTTGACTTTTTCGGAACTTATAAGTAGAATAATGGAATTACAAGAGCGAATTCATAAAATGAAAATATAAAAATCACAACCCACAACATCATATATAAAATATTGGGGTTTACGTGTTTATGTAAACCTTTCTACCCCGCACCAACTTTTGTAACGGCAGACAAAGACGCACACCGCAGCCCCAACATTTCATATATGTGACCGTTGTATGTAATTCGACGAAAAAGAAAAAACCTATTTAACCAGTTGACTTTTAAAACTTAGGCGCTGAAAATAAAATTGAGAATAGTCGAAAACTTCGATGATTTGATTTTTAAAGCATTGAAATTTTCGGAATCCGATATTTGATGAAAAAAATCACTGAACTCTGAAAACCAATAATTAAGTAAAACTTTCGAGAAGAATGAATTTTGAAAGACACGAAAATTTCGGCGGCTGAATGTTTATAGATGGAGAAAATCGAAGATTTTCAAAATTTTTACGCGAAATATTTGATGATTTCCCCATTTTTCTGGCTTCGAAAATTCCGAATTTTAATGAAAAAGCAGGACTTTGAGCACTGAATTTCATGAAATTATCTCTGAAAATCTGAAAAATGAAATTTTGCACTGAAAATTGACTCATCCGACTGAAATGAAATTTAATGAAGTAAATATGGATTGATTTCCTTTGATAAATGAATTTCAAACGAGAATTGCCCAGAAAACGAAGCGTTTCTAATGACAAAAAATTGAAAACGCTGAAAAACTGAAGATTTACGAGATTTATAACCTAAAAATTGCTCGAAGACAGAATTTCAAAAATCTCCGAGATATCTATGTGAAAGACGGAATTGAGTGCTGATATTTTTAACTGAAGACTGTTTTTCGAACTTAAAACCATTTTGCTTTGCTGAATTGGTTTTTAATGGTCTGAAAACTGAAATCTTCGATAAAAAAAAACAAAATCGGAGAAAACCACAGAATTTTCATAATTTCTCAACGATTGATAAATATTTGTATTCCTTTGAAAAAGATGTTTTTCGTGAATTTCAATTCTATCCAACGAACAAGATTCTGAATTTTTGATAGACTTCTATTTTTTTGAAATTCTTTTGCTTCGAGAAATATGAATTTTAGCAGAAAACTTCAAGAAATACAGATAATTACTATTTTCAGAGTCAATTTCTAACGATTTAATTGAATTGAAATCGAAAGTACATACAACGGTGTGTATAACCAATGGCTTTGGTTCAGCTAAATAGTCATCCTCCTACCCCGCCTCAATTTTTGTAACGGCGGACAAGGACGCAGCCCGCAAAAAGCCACTGGTCATACACAGGTACGTTGTATGTAATCCGACGAAAAAGAAAACAACCCTGTTAACCTATTGCCTTTTAAGACTTAGACGCTGAAAACATAATTGAGAATAGTTAAAAACTTCGATGATTTGATTTTTAAAGCATTGAATTTTTCGGAATCCGATATTTGACAAAAAAATCGCAGAACTCTGAAAACCAATAATTAAGTAAAACTTTCGAGAAGAATGAATTTTGAAAGACACGAAAATTTCGGCGGCTGAATGTTTACAGATGGAGAAAATCGAAGATTTTCAAAATTTTTACGCGAAATATTTGATG
>NZ_FUYV01000085.1 GCF_900168165.1 Alkalitalea saponilacus | reverse complement strand
TTTAACTATTCTCAATTATGTTTTCAGCGTCTAAGTCTTAAAAGGCAATAGGTTAACAGGGTTGTTTTCTTTTTCGTCGGATTACATACAACGGTTGCGTGTATGAAACGTTTGGCATTTCGAAGCGATTTCCTATCAAGTTACAACTACTTTTGATACGAGCTGTGCCGTTCGATAACGCACTGACTGCCAAATGTTTTATACACGATGTTGTGGCCTGTGGTTCTTTCATTCTTCGTTTATCGGTATGTTTCTTTCTTTGCAATAATCATCAATTTCCGTGTCGCTTGCAAAGTAGTCATCGCAAAATTCGTCAAGCTCTTTCTCTGCACCTGACACATATTTTTCACTCGCTGTCATTAATTTTTCAGTCTGTTCAATGAATTTATTGAATTCAGCGTTCATTTTACAGAGTTTGTCAATTGTCTTAAAATCCAATTCACGATAAGTTGCAGGAAACAGAATTTTACTTTGATATGGATTTGCATTTAGTTCAATAATTCCGATGCCAAATGATTGATTGAGTCTTGCCATTTCATCACTCAAACTGTCACTAAATTCAAAAGCTACTAAATATCCATAGTTTGCCCAGCTTGAATTTGAAACCGCCTGAAAAAAAGCTTTTTTTAGTTCGCTATCGCTATTTATCTCTTTTTTCAGTTCGTATGAACTCATTTTAAAAGTGTCAACCCGATTTATTGATTTTAAAAAGTTCTGACTTGCTTTCGTTTGTAGGTTTAGAAACTTTATTCCAACCATGTCTGGGTGAGTCCAAATTTGGTTATTGTCTTTGTTGTTTGATTGCTCGTGAAATATAGTCTTTGAATATGTGTCAGTATTTTTCAAGTAGCTACTTAAAAGCTTATGCAAATCCCTTTCTTCATAAGTCTTTGTTTTTGGCGATTTTATCGGAATAGTTGGTTTCACTTCCGTTTCACCACTCAAAACATCAATCGAAATGTTTTGCTCGTTTTTTGTCAAGTAGTAGGAATAAGTCCCACCTTGTTGTTTTATTCTTTTTACCCTTGAATCACCGTTACGAATAAAGTCCCCAAGAAGAGCCGAAACAGTCGAACCTGGCGTTTTTGCTGTACCAAAGTCATAATATTTTTTTTCAACGATGTGATTATAAACTTCCAAATAATTTGTCAGTTCGTTAATCTCTTCTAAACTTTTTAAAACAGCTTCTTTTAATGTCATTTCTCTATTCGTTTATGTTACGGATGTCTTTTCTTACCATTGGCCACAACGTACCTGTGTATGACCAGTGGCTTTTTTGCGGGCTGCGTCCTTGTCCGCCGTTGCAAAAGTTAGCGCGGGGTAGGGGG
>NZ_FUYV01000020.1 GCF_900168165.1 Alkalitalea saponilacus | reverse complement strand
CTTAAGCCTTCTGCCTCTTTAAGCACCATCATTGCAACCAGTATGCGTATAGGAGCATTAGGGGTGCCGTTATCCTTGCAATATAAAGGTCGGAAGATATTTTCATCAATTCGCATGGTGATCTGTTTACGGAACTGATTATGCCATGCCTGTTTATCTTCGTACATCTTAAGCGAATTGCCAGAAAACAAAGATTTGGACGACGTAAATATATTTAGCTGACCTGATTCTGATGATTTTTTAAACATTTATGGCTCTTTTTATGATGCAACTAAGATACACAAAATGATTGAAATACGCAACTAATTATTTGATATATAATACATTATAAATAAAATCACTTTTCGGAGTGGACTCAATGGTTGGAGGTGCAATTGGTTTTATAAGTGGATACCTGTTTACCCATCACCCGAACATTCAAATTATTCCCAATGGCATAGTAGTGAATTTTTAAAAATTCACAACAACTTTCTACGCTAAAGCATTGGCAGTTATAAAAAAATACGTTACTTTTGCGGCCTGATTATTATCCGTGTAGAGTGGTGTAATCAATTTGGAATACAGATAATTGTTCACCATCCCAATGGTCATGCCCGTCTGTTGGGGTGTTTTCGTCTGTTTCTGAAAAGGTACACCGGCAAATTGTTTTAATTAAATTGTAGGTCTAATTATCAAATTAAAGAAAGACTGTGGATACATTAAGTTACAAAACCAAATCAGTCACTCCGGCAACCATTCAGAAAGAATGGCTGGTGGTGGATGCTACCGATCAGGTGCTTGGCCGGTTAGGTTCAAAAGTGGCTCAGCTTCTAAGAGGGAAGCACAAGCCAAATTACACTCCCCACATGGATTGTGGTGACAATGTAATCATTATTAATGCCGACAAAGTAAAGCTTACCGGCAATAAATGGGAAAACAGAGTGTTCTTCTACCATAGCGGTTATCCCGGTGGACAAAGAGAAGTAACTCCGGCTATGCTTTTTGCAAAAAGCCCTGAAAGACTGGTTGAAAGAACCGTTAAAGGGATGTTGCCAAAGAACAGCCTTGGACGTCAACTCTTTAGAAACCTGTTTGTTTATACCGGCTCTGAGCACAAACAAGAAGCTCAAAAACCAAGAGTCATTGATATCAACACCGTTAAATAATTGTTATGGAAGTAATAAATGCTATTGGAAGAAGAAAGAGAGCCATCGCGCGTATCTATCTTAGTGAGGGTAAAGGACAAATTACCATCAACAAAAGAGAGCTTGATAATTACTTTCCCGCTGCTACTTTACAGTATGTTGTAAAACAACCGTTGGAACTTCTTGGAGTTGCCGGTGAATTCGACATCAAAGTAAACCTTGATGGTGGTGGTGTAAAAGGACAGGCAGAAGCATTGCGACTGGCAATCTCTCGTGCACTTGTTAAAATTAATGCAGAAAGCAAACCCGCTTTAAAAGCGAAAGGATTTCTTACACGCGACCCACGTGTGGTTGAAAGGAAGAAGCCCGGACGTCCGAAAGCACGGAAGAGATTCCAGTTCAGCAAGCGTTAATATACCTCAGGTGCGTTTAGTATCTAAACCGGAAAGATTTCTCAAGGAGAACTACTTATTGGTTGCCTGAAACAGAATGTAAACGACTTAAAAAAATTAAAATGCCAAAATTAGAATTTCAACAGTTACTGGATGCCGGAGTACACTTCGGTCACCTAAAAAGAAAATGGAACCCCGCAATGGCGCCTTACATCTTTATGGAGCGCAACGGGATTCACATCATAGACCTGCATAAAACTGCCGTAAAAATTGACGAAGCAGCTGCAGCTCTGAAACAAATTGCTAAATCAGGACGGAAAATATTATTTGTCGCCACTAAAAAACAGGCCAAAGAAATTATTGCCGATAAAGTAGGGTCAGTGAACATGCCTTACGTTGTTGAGCGCTGGCCGGGTGGTATGCTTACCAACTTCCCAACCATTCGTAAAGCGGTAAAAAAGATGACTTCCATCGACCGCATGATGAATGAGCCAAGTTGGACCAGTCTTTCTAAAAGAGAAAAACTCCAGATTGGACGTCAAAGAGCCAAAATGGAAAAAACCCTTGGTAGTATTGCCGATTTGAACCGCCTTCCAGCCGCCATGTTCGTGGTGGATGTTATGAAAGAGCACATTGCTGTGAAAGAGGCTGTAAGATTGAATATCCCCGTTTTTGCAATGGTGGACACCAACTCAGATCCTCGCAACGTGGACTATCTGATCCCGGCTAACGACGATGCTTCAAAATCCATTGAACTTGTTGTAGGTGCAATGACCGACGCCATTAAAGATGGTTTGGCCGAGAGAAAAGTTGACAAGGACAATGATGCCGCTGCTGCAAAAGAAAAAAATGCAGCTAAAGGAGCCAAAAAAGGTGAAGGCCGTGCACGGGTAAAAGCCCGCAAAGAGGATGCAGAACCTGTTGAAGCAACAGATAGTAACGAAGCAACAGATGCAACCGCCGAAAACAAAGAGTAATTTAAATTAATCTTTAAAACAGACAAAAATGGCTATTACTGCTGCAGACGTAAGCAAACTTAGAAAAATGACCGGTGCCGGTATGATGGACTGCAAGAAAGCTCTTGCTGAAGCCGACGGCGATTTCGATAAAGCAGTGGATCTGATCCGTAAAAAAGGTCAGGCTGTTGCAAACAAAAGAGCAGACCGCGATGCTACCGAAGGTGTAGTGCTTGCAAAAGTTACTGCCGACAATAAAAAAGGTGCCATCGTAGTTCTTAACTGCGAAACTGATTTTGTTGCCAAGAATGAAAGCTTCATTGCTTTGGCCGATTCTATTCTTGACCTGGCAATTGCCAGCGATGCCAAAACTCTTGAAGAGGTAAAGGAATTGCAACTTAATGGAATTGCAGTTAAAGACGTTATTACCGAGCAAATTGGTGTAATTGGCGAAAAGTTGGATTTACCATATTTTGATGTGGTTAACGCCGACACGGTGGTTGCTTACATTCACCCTGGAAACAAACTTGCTACCTTGGTTGGACTTAACCAGGCTGGCATTGACACCCAAATTGGAAAAGATGTTGCTATGCAGGTAGCAGCTATGAATCCTGTTTCGGTTGACAGAGACTCAGTTCCCCAGGAAATTGTTGAGAAAGAATTGGAAATTGCCAAAGAACAGACCCGTCAGGAAGGAAAACCTGAAAATATGGTTGACAAGATTGCACAGGGACGTTTGGCCAAATTCTTTAAAGAGAGCACTTTGCTTGATCAGGTATTTGTTAAAGACGGAAAAATCAGCATCCGTGAGTACCTGCAACAAACAAACAAAGATCTTACGGTTACAGAGTTCAAACGTTACTCTTTGAATAACTAAGATTTTTGATATTTCATCAATAAAAAGGCAACCGGAAATGGTTGCCTTTTTTGTTAATTGATTTTCTGGCATGCTGTGTGGTTGAAATCTGCTACAATCATTGTTATCCCTCATAAGACATGCAAGAGGAATACAAAAGCACATTGCACCTCTACGAGGTGCACATTCTAATAACCTGAGTTCGATTTTTAATAATCAGATTTAAAGCATTTTAGGTAAAACATTTTTAGCGTAGAATTTGGGAAAAACGATGGGTTTTGCTATATTAACAGTCTGATAAACAATTAAATAACAGCAAAACCCATGCGTTTAGATAAAGATAAAATTACGGAAATTTTCGTTCTTGTTGATGAATTTTGCATTGAATTTACTGCTTCTACCTCAATGTAAACTTTAGGAAATAGTCCTAAAAAAAAGCCTAAAATGAGCCAGAGCGAAGTTATAACCATTATGATTTTATTTCATTATGGAGCATTCAAAAATATGAAACACTTCTATGAACATTATGTGAAAGAGCATCTTACAAGGGAATTTCCAAATACAGTATCTTACAATAGATTTGTAGAACTCATGCAAGCAGCTGTCTTGCCAATGACTTTGTTTTTAAAGACTTGTTGTTTAGGCTCATGTACAGGGATCTCGTTCATTGATTCAACACCCATCAGAGTCTGTAAAAATAAGCGAATTCCACGTCACAAAGTCTTTGATGGAGTAGCACAAAGAGGAAAATCCACAATGGGTTATTTTTTTGGTTTTAAATTACATCTGGTTGTCAACGACAAGGGTGAAATTTTGAATTTTGTTATTACCCCTGGAAATATTGATGATAGAGAACCCCTAAAAGATAAAAGGTTTATTGAAAAACTTAGAGGAAAACTATATGCAGACAAAGGATATGTCTCAAAAACGTTAACCGAAATACTCTTTGTTGATGGATTACATTTAATAACTCAAATCAGAAACAATATGAAAAATGTACTAATGGAAATGAAAGACAAAATACTGCTCAGAAAACGCTCTGTAATTGAGACAATTAATGACGAATTGAAAAACATGTGCTCTATAGAACACTCAAGGCATAGATCTTTTGCAAACTTCCTGACTAATATGATTTCTGCACTCATTGCTTATTCTTTCTTTCCCAAAAAGCCAGCACTAAAATATGAGGTTGTAAAAACTAATCAACTAACGCTTTTTTAGAATCGAACTCAGGTTAATAGCATAATTCATTGCTATCAATATTCGCCCTCTACGAGGGCACAGCAATAAATATTGCATTTGCACTCCAACTGACCTCTGGTAAAAGCGCCATCATAGATGGCAGATGTTGATAGAACAGTCAACAATCCGGAGTCATAACACTCCGTAGGTGCGTAATGTTACATATTTGATGAGTATATCTTCCCCTCATTCAAGAATAGGCAAACATCAATTATCTTTCTCCCTGCTTTACTTTTCAAACAAATAGTGGTAAGTTTAATTCTACAGCATCCCATTTAAAATGATTGTGCAACAAATTCATTGATATTATGATAAAAATTGCCTTGTTCAGCTCAAAAAGTTACGACAAAGAATACTTTGAACGCTTTAAACCCCAAGCCGGAATCGAAATTCGCTATTTCAAGTCTGCTCTTAACGAAGATACCACAGAGCTGGCGAAAGGTTTCGACGTTGTCTGCGTTTTTGTGAATGACCAGATCAACAGTACAGTTCTGAAATATTTAAAGGAACATGGTACCAGACTGATAGCTCTTCGGTGCGCCGGTTTTAACAACGTTGACCTTGACGCAGCACAAGATTATGGGATTAAAGTGGTAAGAGTACCGGCATATTCGCCCAACGCCGTAGCCGAGCATGCCATGGCGTTAATACTTACATTAAACCGAAAAACACACAAAGCTTACAACCGCGTGCGCGAAGGAAACTTCTCATTAGAGCGCCTTACCGGGTTTAATGTCCACCGGAAAACCATCGGGGTAATTGGAACCGGTAAAATCGGAAAAGCTTTTTGCAATATATGCTTAGGTTTCGGGGCAAACGTGATGGCCTACGATATTCACCCTGACTCGGAGCTGGAAAAAAAAGGGGTTGTTTACTCTTCAATAGAAAACCTGTTCAAAAATTCTGACATCATTTCACTGCATTGTCCGCTCAACGATAACACCAGGCACATGATTAATAAAGACGCCTTTAAAATCATGAAAGATGGTGTAATGCTTATCAACACCAGCAGGGGCGCTTTGGTTGATACCAAAGCAGCCATAAAGGCTCTAAAGAAACACAAACTCGGCTATTTTGGCATTGATGTGTATGAGCAGGAAGAGAATCTCTTTTTCCACGACCATTCAGAAAACATCATCGAAGATGAGGTGATTATGCGTTTAATATCCTTCCCCAACGTATTGATAACTTCACATCAGGCATTTTTCACCCACGAAGCGCTGGAAGAAATTACAACCACTACTTATCAGAATATTACAGATTTTACAAATTGTAAGGAATCAAAGAATGTAGTGGCATAGAGGCAAGCATGGCTCAGAGAATTTCAAAGCGAGCATCAACTATCAAAAAAAAACGACCATGTAGGCTTTTCAAGAAATTGTGTTACTGATAATGGTATTAACCATTTTCAGTTACTAAAAAAATCCCTTATACTAATCAGAAATAAACAACTGACCTAACTGCTGAAACCATGAAAAACAATGCAGTCAAATCAATTGATTTACGTCCAATATGTAATGAGAAGATATGAATACTGCACAAACGGACTGGACGTGATATATCCGGCGTCAGTTAAGTGTTGTTGCATTTTTTGAAATACTTCCATTGCCCACTGTTGTGATACACCCATTGACTCCATGGTTATTTGGGTGGTTAATCCTGCCAGTTTCTTTCCTACAGGACTCTCATAAAAAGCAATCATCTCTTTAATCTCCTCAACCGTAAAGTGCTTTAGATACATTGCTCCTGTAAGTTGATTTAAGTCTTTTAACTTAGGCTCAAAAATATTTAGCTTTATGTCCTCCCAAACAGAATCCGGTGCACTGGCTGCCATTTGCTTTAATTGCATAGATAACTGATCAAACATCATATCATAAGCTGCCGACGATCCGTTAACTTCAAGAAACCTCTTGATTTCCGGATTTAATTCATTGCTGGTTTGTGAGGTGGCACTTAAGCCTAAAAACATTGCGAAGACGAGTAAAATAATTTTTGTTTTCATTTTTTCCTGTTTAAAATTACCACAAAAGAGAAAGCAATACTGATAATTAGTGTCATCAATAATGCTATAATCCAAATAGTGTTCATTTTCAAATAAATGAACATCATTATTAATGCTAATAAAAAAGTATTTGCAAAAAAGAAATTTTTTACTTTTTTATCTAAGATAAGCCGATATCTATTCTTCGAAAAATATGCGATATTGGTTCCAATTGTTACCCCCAGAAAAATAATAGAAAAGCTCAAAAGGTTGTCTGCTGTTAATAAAGCGACTAGCAGCAGCAGTACAGCTAAAATATTTTGTACGATTAAAAGAACACGATCATTGAATGAACCTCTCTTTTCCTTCATATTAATGTTTTTTAAAATCAACATTTGCACTTTAAAATATTCTACATGCAGCAACATAAGCAACAGGCAGAACAAATGTGTATTACTCTCTTCCTCCTGTAAGACGAGCACAAGCATAACTCGTTCCTAAACCATATACAACAGCAAAATCAAGTCCTACAGGCCCTCCAAAAGTTAATGCTACTCCATAACCTGTCAAAGCTCCATAAGTTCCAAAAGCCGCACTACAAGCGAAGCTAGCATACCACCCACCTTCAACACTCGTCATCTCTTCCAAATTCAATTTACTTGTTTCCATAATTAAATGATATAAAATAAAAGTTTTCTAATTCTACTTTGACAGATTATAACACATTAGATATTATTCATTGGGGCTATGATGTTTTCGCCCAAAAACGCTAAACTAACCCTGAAAGGGTTTAATCGATAACCCGGGGTACAGCCCCGGGATGAGGATACAACAAAACCAAAGCCCTGAAAGGGCGACAGCAATTCTAATCCCAGACATTCTTATTAATCTAAACACTTATCTTGAAAAGAGATGTTTTGATTATGTTCTACCTAATTATTTGTATCAAGCAATATTTGCTTACGCCCTTTCAGAGCTAAATTCGATTTATATATGTTTTCATAGGGCTATGCCCTATGTTGATGATGTCGCCCCGTTGGGGCTATACAAACCTTACTTTTTAAAAGTATGGTCATTATCCTGAACAATTCAAAGGACAATTCTAATCTGTCAAAGTAGTACTAAGTGAAAAACTAAACAAAAAACAACAATACTAACACCATTATCACTGTAACAAATAAAATCAGATAATTAAATACTTTCAAACCACCTCCTTCTTTGCTGATTTTCGGATGAAGAATAAACATACTAAAGTATGCTCCAAACAAACTAAAGAAATAAGCAGGAAGAAGATATTGCAAAACCCCCTCAGGCTGTAATAGAAAATAAAATATTAGCCCAATTGTCGCTAGAAAGGCATTTATAGCAAAGAAGACTACTGAAGAGTTTGATTTCTTTTTGACCATATTGTTTTAATTCCGTCTTAAAAAAACTGGTTTGTATTTCGATGATACTTTAAACTGGGATGCCTTTTATTTTTTTTCCTTTTTCCTGGCAAAAACAGCAATGAGGAAAAAATTCACTGAGCCCAATATTATTGCAGCACCAATGAACACATCTTGATATGGGATTACCTTTAAAAAGTAATTAATTAATGTAAAAACAATAATTATGTTTATCACTATTTGAGTTTTGTTGATAACAGATGAAACTTTTGTACTCATAAGGCTATATGATTAAATTCAAGTTTAAACATTAAAAATGATTTGAGTTGAGATTAAAATATTTTTATTTGCCAGGCAAAATAAACATAAAAAATTATAAATGTCAATACGGGGGGGGGTAATTTTGAATGAGTTTAAATAAGGTCTTGTCAATAGTAGCGCTCCATAGCGGCTAAGTATTAAACATTACATTGCTTACTCAAATAGATTTCCGTTAAAATCGCCATCGCAGATGACAGATGTGGATGGAGTATTTACAAGAAGTGTTGCGGCACTCCGTAGGTGCGAAAGCCCTATTTACTTGAAGTATAGGCAATTGCCTCTAGTTTATAATAGCGTTTCTATTTTCAGAAGATCTGACATGGGCAACCGTATGGGCCAGAAATTAACATCCCATTCTAAACTATAAAAACAAGGAATTAAGCATCAGGCCAAGGCGTTGCCTTGGGCTGAATTAAATTAGGCTTTCAGTGTGTTGGTAGAGATAATCTCTGTCCGAAGTATTGTTTTAGGTTGGATTAAATAATGCTTTCAGCATTGGAAACACTTTTGGCATTATAGCTTTACTAATTGACCGGTAATGTTACGTAAAAAGTAGTGCCGCATTCTGGCTTTGACTTAAGCCAGATTTTCCCATTCATGATATTCACGAGTCCCTTTACTATGGACAATCCCAATCCGGTAGCACCAACATCATTAACCTTTTTCATTGGCAATTGACTAAATCGTTCAAATATGAACTCATGTTTATCCGGTGGAATCCCTATTCCGGTATCTTTGACATAAAAGGTGAGCGTTTTCTTGTCCTCAATTTTGCATCCGCATTCAACAAATCCTTTGTAGGTGTTTTTTAAGCCGTTGCTGATTAGATTGATAAGGATTTGACGCACTTTTATTCTGTCGGTGAAAACTTGTTGGCTTATCAAATTTTCACACACATTCAACTTTAGTTTTATGTCTTGTTTGTCAATTCGTTTCCTATATTCTGAAAAGAAAACATTTAGTTCCTCGTAAAGATCATTTACACTAAATGATTCTTTGTTTACGGTCAATTGTCCCGATTCTATCTTGGATATATCAAGCAAGGAGTTAATCAATGTGAGCAAATCAACACAACTTCGGTTTATGATGTCAGTGAAATGAGTCAGACTTTCCTTATCATCGAAGTAGTCAACAAGAAGCGTGGAAAAGCCCATGATGGCGTTCATCGGTGTGCGTATTTCATGACTCATATTCTGAATGAAAGCCGTTTTTAAACGGTCACTCTCTTCAGCTTTTTCTTTGGCAGCTAATAATTGAAGTTCAATTCGTTTCCTCTCTGTAACATCTCTAACGTTAAAAACTACACCATTGATGTCAGGATTTTGCAGCTGATTAGATCCCCAGGATTCTAAATCGATCCATTCGCCATTTTTATGTTTATGCCGGTACCTGACAACTCCACAGCCCTCTTTTATTGTTCTTTGAAAACCCTCTTTTGCCTCTTCTATGTCGTCAGGGTGAAGCATTTCGTCTATCACCTGAATTCCGATAAGTTCCTCAGATGAATAACCAAGAATTCTTTCTACTACATCGCTCACAAAAACCTGTTTGCCTTCCTCATTGAGAACAACAATGATGTCAGAGGAATTTCTTATGAGTTCGTTGAATCGTCTTTCTCTTGAAAGCAACCTTTCTTCTATCTTCTTTTTTTCAGTTATGTCATGAAAAAGAACCGCCATTTTTTCCGGGGAAGTTTGAAATGCCCAAAGCTCAAAAGCTCCAGATATACCCTTGTCATCAGAGTAAATCAGCTGTTCATGATTAAACGATTCTCCGCTTATGGCCACTCTCCGATACAAATCAGGAATCTCTGTTTTTTTTAGATTTGGGAATGCCTCCTCAATGGTTTTCCCAAGGAATTGATTGTTGTCAACACCTAAAATTCTATTGGCAGATTGATTCGCGCCTATAAAAACCAAACGGTTATTGTGCTTTAATTCGTATAAGTGTGCCCCGAAGGGCGCCATGTCAATCATGGAACGAAACATGTTTTTTGCGGCCTTTAACTCACCCTCTATCTTTATATGGCTTGTAATATCTGTAGCTATATGCAATATGTTTTTTGATTTGTCCGTTGGATCTTTAACTGAGCCGCACGCTACGATATATACTCCGTTAAAAGCTTCAATAATCATATCTGAGGCAGCATATCCGCTATTACTACATGCTTTTTGAAATGGACAACCCTGAGGAGCGCAACCAGAATGAAAGAATTCATAACAAGACCTGCCCACCAACTCGGCTTCAGTTTTTCCGACAATCTTTAGGAGTGCTTTATTAGCTCTGATTACTTTTTGATCATAATTCAACAGCATGGTTGGATGGCCAATGGCATTAAAAAGCTCCTCCCAATAACCTTTAGTACGGGATACTTCTTGCTTTAATATTTGCAGTTGACTGATGTTTATCCATACAATCTTTAAGCAAAACCCATTGGAGGTATTTATAACCGACAGTTTTTGTTGGAAAATGAGTGGCTTTTCTCCCTGTATCAGGGTTACTTCAGCAATTTCTTGCTCAGTGATGATGCCTGTTTTTAATATTGCCCCAAATTCTTTTTTATTGTTTTTTAAAGTAGAATAGTCGGAGATATTAAGTTCTCCAAATACATCCCAGATTTTCCTATCCTTCACCTCAACCCTCGAAATCCCAGTGTTCTTCTCCTGTTGCTTGTTCCATAAAACAACTGCACCAGTTTCATCCGTAATCACGATGCCCTCGGTTGACTCTTCAAAAATAGAATTGAAGAAAAGCTCGGTATGTTTTTCATCTCTAATCACCTTACCTTAAACTAAATGATGAATTTATTTGTAAACAAGCTTGACACTGACAGAACAGTGCTTTCTAAAACAATATAATATTTTTGCTTTTATAAATCAAGTAAAGAAAATAAGAACCCTTTGACTTGAGAAAAAGTTAATAGATGCATAATGGTTTTCCACTAAAGAGAAAAGACATAATTTAAATCATAAAGCGAAGAAAAAATCTTGTAATAAACCCCCATCCTCAACAAAAAAATCTATTTTTGATAATCATTGATTAATTCCGAATAGTTCCGCAAAAAAACATTAGCCTTTGTTGCATTCAGAATAATTTATAAAACACGAAGAAAAATAAACCATGCAATTTAAAAGAATACTTCTAAAACTTAGTGGCGAGTCCCTCATGGGAGAGCAAGGATACGGTATTGACGCCAACCGGCTGAACGATTATGCTGAACAGATAACCGAAATTCATCAAATGGGAATTGAAATGGGAATTGTCATTGGTGGCGGAAACATTTTTAGAGGACTGAGCGGTGCATCTAAAGGATTTGATCGTTACAAAGGCGACCAAATGGGGATGCTGGCCACCGTAATTAACGCACTGGCATTGGCTTCAGCTCTGAATGCCAAAGGGACAAAGGCACGTGTTCTTACTGCCATTCGGATGGAGCCGGTGGGAGAATTCTACACCAAACCCAAAGCCATTGAAGCCATTGAAAATGGTGAGGTCGTAATACTTGCAGGAGGAACTGGCAATCCATATTTTACCACAGATACCGGTTCATCGCTGAGAGGTATTGAAATAGAGGCTGATGTTTTCTTAAAAGGTACTCGTGTAGACGGTGTTTATACCGCCGATCCCGAAAAAGATCCCAACGCTGTTAAGTTTGACACCATCAGTTTTGACGAAGTTTATAACCGGGGATTAAAAATAATGGACTTAACAGCAACGGCCATGTGTATGGAAAACAAACTGCCGGTGATGGTATTCAACATGGACGTAAAGGGCAATCTGAAAAAAGTCCTTTCAGGAGAGAAAATAGGTACGTTGGTACATCCGTAAGAGCCAGTGATCAAACCCTGCTTTTTCGGATAATATCTCTTATGTCGGCCACAATCATTAAGGCCTCATCGCGAATGGCAATGGGTGGTTGAATATTTCTCAGTTGCAGACTGCGCAGCCAGCCTGCAACTTCACCATCATTCATGGTGTACAAGACCTCACGGAAAGCCTCAATTTCATCGTTGTTATAAGAATCGGGTAAACGATTCGTATAAGCATCCAACTCTTCATCCTGGTAATAGACAATCTCGTCGGATGATGAAAGAAGCGTTTCCTTATCACAAACTTCATGCGCACCACAACAGTCCGCATCAGGTAATGACTCGGAATCCTCACTTGTTTCATCGGGTGAACCGTTGCCCCATAACTTTGTGGCAATGAGTGTTAAAACCACTGCTGCAATAATACTTAAAACAATTATCCACATGACCGCAAAGTTAACCTGTTTTATTGATAATTTTATATTTACTATTTGTATAAATGGTTAAAACAGGTTAACCCCGACATAGAAAATGTTGGTGTTTCAAACCTTTGAAACCCTTACATTTTATCAGTCGTCAAAATAATTCGTATTTATTGAGAATAAGAACTTCAATGTCGATATTTATTTAGGGTTAAAAAGAGAAAATATGATTCTCAGTTAATTTTTACTTAATTTGCACCCATAATGGGAAAAATAATGACATATGAAGATTTACACTTCTTTGGCATCAAGGTGGTATATAAAAACCTCATCGACAATGGCTTTGAAGTGTTAAATGTGCGCAAAGAACTGGATGTAAACCCACAAATTCTAGCACGCAAAAAAGAAGAGATGTACTTTGTCGTGGTTCGTACGGCAGCTTATCCAGAAATGGGAATCCTAACTCCCGATGTGGCCTCAAAAGTAACGCTACATGCGTTGAGGCACAAAGCCATATGTCGTTTTGCAAGCGTGGGTGTTGCCAACGCCAACGGAGAAACCGAAGAACAGATGGGGAAGCCTGAGACAGGTGGAGAATTTTATATTAACTTTAATGGATTGATGCCGTTTCCGCAATAAAGTATAATGGACAGACTTACTGACTTTTGGATTAGAAATCGAACATTTATCATATCAATACTGGCTTTTCTGCTGTTTATGAACCTATGCGGAAGAATCATGCTTCCGCCTGCCAGTCAAAGAACAGTGATACAGGAAGAGCCACAAATTCAAACAGAACCATCCGATGATGGTCTCATTTTTAGAGAAGACCGACTAAACCGGCGTGCAGTTGAACAGAGCAACAGAAACCGGTCTTTCATGAGTTTATTATTTTGGCTTACCGCGCTGGCTCTTACAGGATATTATCTCTACCGTAAGGGCTGGTTGGCTAAACTATTGCCTCAATGGGTTTCATATACGGCTTCCCTAATGTATCAAAAGAATGAAGAGCGATTACTCATTACGTTGGTTATTTCAAATAGAACCAGGGACAGCAGAACTTTTCGCGAACCGGAACTGGTATTTAAAAGATGGTTTAGTGCAAGAAAATTCAAAATTAAGAACTCTTTGTTCCCACTTACGCTGATGCCGGGGACCTCACATTCACTGACCATTAGTGTTGATCAATTCTATAAAAAAATACCGGAACTAAATGGGTTTAACAGAATTGGAGCAACCATTGTTTGTGACAATAAAAAGACCTACCGAACCAAAACCCTACATAAATGGTTTGTAAAGAAAGTATAATTAAACTTTTATGGGTATAATTAAGCAGAAGTGGAACAATTACAGAAGAAGAAAACGTTGGTGGAGCATCACTCTTGATTTCCTTTTTCTTGTTCTGATTGTTATGATGCTGATTCCTACTACCAGAAAATCATTGTCAGCATTCATTGTACGACAAACATTATTGTCGCCAAGAGAATCTTCCAAAACAATCTTCATGTCTGAAGATGATTGGGCATTCAGATTGATCAGTTACAGCGGAGAAGTTACCACATTGGCAAGGAAACGAGACAAACCCGTTTTTCTCAACTATTGGGCAACATGGTGCCCACCTTGTATTGCAGAAATGCCCTCCATCCAAAATCTTTATGATGCTTATAAAGATGATATTAATTTCGTTTTTATAAGCAATGAGGATCTCGCGGTTGTGAATTCATTCATGGAGAGACGGGGATACAATCTTCCGCTTTATTACCCTGGAGGTCCAGCCCCGGAGACCCTTGAATCATCTGTGTTACCCACCACCTTTATCATTACACCGGGTGGACGAATTGTACTTTACAAAACTGGAGCTGCAAAATGGGACTCAAAAAGAGTATTTGAGATGATGGACAGACTGATAAATAAGGAGGAAATAGATGGAGAACTCATTTTTTGACATATAAGTCCGCCATCTTTTCAATAAAATACTAACAATTACATATTTGCGTTTCGAATTTCGATAGTTGTCATTTTTGTTTTTGGGTGTTTATTTTGCTGAATAAATATCTTATATTTAGTAAACTTAAATATTTACCTAAAACAAAACGATTATGCCTACAACAGGAGAAAAGCCAGGAACTGGAGATTATAAATGTACGAAATGTGGTAAAGTGGTAACCATCACCAATGATTCTGAAGCTTTGCCGGTATGTCCGGTATGCGGCCATAAAGAGTGGGATCAAATTTGAAACAGGGACTTAAGTATAAAAGCGTTCAAATTACTCAAGCTTAAACGAGTCCCGAATCCTCTGTACGAGTTCTTGCGAGGATTCGGGAGTAACTTAAAAAACAAATAATAGGCACATGAAACGTGAAGTTTTGTTGATTTTGGTGAGCCATCGTCAGGAAACAGCAGAAAAAGTGCAAAAAATTCTTACCGGATGGGGATGTTATATCAAGACACGTCTCGGAATTCATGATGGGGTTTTGGAGAATTGTTCTGATAGCGGGCTTATTTTTCTGGAACTCATTGGAGATGATTTAGCCAAGCATGAAGAAATTGCCCGTAAACTAAATCTGCTAAATGGTGTTGATGCAAAACTTATTTCATTGGAGGTTTAATCTCTGTTGATTGGGATAATCTGCATCAAAACCTGGATAGAGAATTAAAGATTAGAACGACTTTAACCGCCAGGGAATATTTGCCCAATATTCCCCGGCATAGTGTATTCCTACTCGCGGTAGGGTTTGATATTTACCCGAATTATAAAGCGGGCACCATTCCAGCCACAGACGGTCTGAAGAGTTGATTTCTTCGCCATAAAATGATTTGTCCAGTTCAAGGGCTCTGCCAATTCTTCCGGGTCCTTGAATTTCTTTGGTTCCTCTAATCAGAATGGCTTGTGGATGATTTTCCGGACCGGTAGTGATGTTAAGCAGCCAATACATGCCATAAATGAGATAAACGTAAATGCAACCGCCTGGAAGGTACATCACTTCTGTTCTGGGAGTTCGTCCCTTGCTTGCATGGCAACCAAGGTCTTCTTCGCCTCGGTATATTTCAACTTCGGTTATTTGTAATTTAATTATTTGTTCGTTGTTGAATTGTCTTACCAGTTGCATTTTTAGAAGATGTGGTGCTACATCAAGTGCATCGGCAAGGAAGAAAGAAGAATGAACAACTTCGCCAGCTTTGTACATTAATATTCGGTTTTATTAGGCATTGCTTGCCACGTCTTGAATGTTGAGATGGCCTCACTATTTAAAAGCGGTTCCATCAGAATGCTTCTCTGATCCATAGAAACACCAATTTCTCTATAGATAAAATCATCATCAAACCCTATATCTGCTGCATCTTTTCTCGTATTTCCGAAGAATATTTTGGGAATACGAGCCCAGTAAATGGCTCCCAAACACATAGGGCAAGGCTCGCATGAAGTATATAGTATGCAATCCGATAAATTATAGGATTTAAGATTCTTACAAGCTTCTCGGATGGCCAGCACTTCAGCATGAGCAGTAGGATCATTATGGTTTGTTACTTGATTAGATCCCTTTCCAACAACTTCCCCATCTTTTACAATTATTGCCCCAAATGGTCCCCCACCATGCTTAATATTATCATTGGCCAATTCAATGGCCATACGCATGAACTTCTCGTCATTGTTGTTATTCATATTTATAAGTTTTATAATTCAATTCTACAAATTTTAAACAAGAAAACAAAGTGGTTTTCAAAAGCTGTTAGCATAAAGCAATACCTCCTCTCTTCAATATAATAGAGGGGGTTTGTCGCCTGATTTTTTTCTTGCACTACTATGAATTCGACGATAGTTAACAATAGCTCATTCTTTTTATTTTTGCCATAATTAAAGTGTTTGGCCAATATAGAAGAACGAAATTTGATCTTGGGTGCGTTATTGAGAATAGTCAATATATCATATCTCAAGAATGATTATAAAAGCTTTTAGTGGTATTTTTTCATAACTTTACCCTCGCAAATAGGATTTACATGAGATCAAAAGATATATCGCATAGGAAGAAGTATGATTTTCTGATAATTGGATCAGGAATTGCCGGCTTGAGTTTTGCACTTAAAGTAGCTGAGCATGGAAAAGTTTGCATTATTACCAAACACAAACTGGAAGATACAACAACAGTATATGCCCAAGGTGGGATTTCATCCGTAACTTATCAGCCTGATGATTTTGAAAAACATGTAAAAGACACCTTAATTGCTGGTGCCGGGGTGTGTAATCCAGATGTGGTTAGGAAGGTTGTTACAGAAGCACCCGAGCAGATAAATCAACTCATGGAGTGGGGTACACGATTTGACAAAACTCTTGATGGAAAGTTCGATTTGCATAAGGAGGGAGGACATTCTGAATATCGCATCTTACATCATAAGGATAATACTGGATATGAAATTCAAAGAGCCCTGTCTAAGGCTGTAAAAACCAATCCAAACATAGATTTACTGGAAGACCATTTTGCTGTTGAAATCATCACCCAGCATCACCTCGGAGAGGTGGTAAATAAATGGAGAGATGACATTGAATGCTATGGAGCTTATGTACTTAACCGAAAACGTAACTGTGTTGAAACCATCCTTGCAAAAGTAACCCTCATGGCTACCGGTGGAGTAGGAGCGGTTTACCAAACCACAACAAACCCGAAATTTGCCACAGGAGATGGGATTGCAATGGTTTACAGGGCAAAAGGACGAGTTGAAAACATGGAGTTTATTCAGTTTCACCCAACTTCATTATATAACCCAAAAGAGCGCCCTTCCTTTCTGATAACTGAGGCCATGCGTGGTTTTGGAGGCATTTTAAAAAGGAGGGACGGTCAAAAGTTCATGCATAAATACGATGAGCGAGAAAGCCTTGCACCCCGTGATATTGTTGCTCGTGCCATCGATAACGAAATGAAAATTTCTGGTGATGAATATGTCTTTCTTGATGTAACGCACAAGGGTGCTGATGAAATCAAGCAACATTTTCCAAATATTTATAAGAAGTGTTTATCATTGGGAATTGATATCACCAAAGATATGATCCCTGTAGTTCCGGCGGCTCATTATGCTTGTGGAGGAATAAAAGTGGACTCTTATGCTCGCTCAAGTATTGGAAGGCTATATGCAGTGGGTGAGTGCAGCTCCACCGGTTTGCACGGAGCAAACCGGTTAGCATCCAACTCTCTTCTCGAAGCAGTGGTGTATGCCGATGTTGCTGCAAAGGATGCCATATCCCGAATTAAGGGGTATAAATTTCAGGATGTGGTTCCTGAGTGGAACGATGAAGGCACTTCAATACCAGAGGAAATGGTGCTGATTACCCAAAGTCAGAAAGAACTGGAACAGATAATGAGCTATTACGTTGGAATTGTGCGTTCCAACCTGCGACTAAAACGTGCCCTCGACCGGCTTGAAATTCTCTACCATGAGACAGAAAGTCTGTATCAACGATCCATTGTATCAGAAGAACTTTGTGAATTAAGAAATACCATTCAGGTAGGATACCTTATTATTAAAATGGCACAACAGCGGCGAGAAAGCAGAGGCCTACATTATAACCTTGATTATCCAAATCAGATTGAGGGATAATACGCAATAGTATAGAGTTGTATCAAAGCATGTATTATCAGCCCTGTAATAAATCAAGCCGTTTATCAACTCATGAAAGAATTTTGTGTAATAATTACGCATTTGTCTGATCAAATCCGTTATTTTACCATTCGTTTTAATTAAGAGATTATTTTTATTTCTGATAGTAAACTATTATGCTTCAAAAGTTATTAAATAAAGAGACTAAACTTTCGGTCATCGGATTGGGTTATGTGGGTCTGCCTATCGCGCTTGAGT
Organism: Alkalitalea saponilacus; assembly: GCF_900168165.1. Lineage (GTDB taxonomy): Bacteria > Bacteroidota > Bacteroidia > Bacteroidales > Marinilabiliaceae > Natronoflexus > Natronoflexus saponilacus. Next base: position 68,884 of record NZ_FUYV01000020.1, on the reverse strand, counting down.
TTGCCAGAAAAATGAAAGTCGTGGGATTCGATATAAAAAACGACCGCATTGAAAAGATGCGCAAAAACATCGACCCAAGCAATGAGCTGGAATCAAAGGATTTTGACGGATGTGATATCCACTTCACCAGCAATCCCGAAGATTTAAAGGACGCTACCTTCCATGTTGTGGCCGTTCCTACTCCCATTAATCGCCACAACCTTCCCGACCTGAACCCGCTGTTGAGTGCCAGTCACGCCGTTGGTAAAATTCTTAAAAAGGGTGATTACGTGGTGTTCGAATCCACTGTTTATCCCGGCTGTACCGAAGAAGATTGTGTGCCTATTCTGGAGCAGGAATCGGGTTTGAAATTCAATGAGGATTTCAAAGTAGGATATTCACCTGAAAGGATAAACCCCGGCGACAAGGAGCATACACTTACCAAAATTCTGAAAATTGTATCCGGTAGCGATGATGAAGCACTTGAAGTGATATCAGCTGTTTATGAATCAATAATAAAAGCAGGAATACACAAGGCCAGCTCCATAAAGGTGGCAGAAGCAGCCAAAATTATTGAAAACACTCAACGCGATGTAAACATCGCGTTGATGAATGAGCTCTCCTTAATATTCAATAAACTAAACATAAACACCTACGAGGTGCTTGAAGCGGCAGGAACCAAGTGGAATTTTCTAAAGTTTTTCCCCGGTTTGGTAGGAGGTCATTGTATTGGAGTCGACCCCTATTATCTCACCTATAAAGCCAGTGAGTTAGGCATCCATTCAAAAATAATAACTGGAGGCCGGGTGATTAACGATAACATGGCGCCATACATTGCCAAGCAAACGGTAAAGCGGCTGATATCAAACGGGCATCCAATCAATGGCGCACGGGTTCTGATTATGGGAGCTACATTTAAGGAAAATGTGAGTGACATCAGGAACTCAAAAGTTGCAGATTTGGTAAACGAGCTCAAATCCTTTAGTGTTAATGTTGAAGTGATTGATCCCCATGCTTCATCTGAAGAATTGATGGAAGAATACGGTTACGGATTGGTAGATAAGCCAACAGGTAAATACCAAGCAGTTATAGTGGCTGTAAACCATGCTGAATATATAAGTCTGAATGAAGTTTGGTTTAATTCATTTATGGACGAAAAGGCACTTTTTGTGGATGTTAAAGGGGTATTCCGCAACGTTATTAAAAAACTTGAATACTGGAGTTTGTAAATCCGAGGCTTGTGAAAATATCCCGGAAGCAAAACATATTGGTAGAAAAACTACTTAGGTTATGGGTTCAGAAAGAATTGCTTTCGGAAGAGAAAGCCGATGAACTACGTGCCGATGTTGAAATAAAATCACTGAATTGGAAGCGGATAGCCCGAAATTTAATGGGACTGTCCGTTTTGTTTATGGTAATAGCTTTTTTGCACCTGGTTGTCGATAAATGGGTGCTTGAAATCATTACCCGTTTTTTTTCCCTCTCTTCTCTCTTTTTCATGGGATTGCTTAATGTTCTCACTATTTTTTTTGTTTGGTTGGCCAATATCATTTATAAGCGTAAACAGTTAACCGTTATTTCAGTCGAAGCGTTACTGCTTCTTTCAATCATCTCCTTTTCAGGAGCTGTTTACTATGCAATTGAGGTTTTCGCGTTGGAGGGGTTCTTTAAAGTGTTCTCAGTTTTATTAACAACATTATACACCCTTATTTTGGCTGCATTTTTCCGTTCCCAGATCATCTGGATCATCGGATTAATTGGGCTCACTTTGTGGATGACATTGGAAACAGCTCGTTTAGGTGATTGGAACAGTACTTTTTTGGGGATGAATCTGCCATTTCGGTGGCTTTTGTTTTCGGCGATGTTCTTATTGGGATGCAGGGTTTTACCCCAACCGTCAGTTGTGAAGCGGTTTATTAAAATTACATTCCAATTTTGGGTGACTGTTTTCTGGATTTCATTGTGGCTGTTCGCCCTTTTTGGGAATTATGCATCATTTGAAGTATGGGATAACGCCTCAGCTGTTGACCTGCTTCCCGGTGGGGTGCTGATGGCTGCTTTAGCAGTCATTGCATTGATTTACGGAAAGAAAAAAATGGAAAAAGAGTGGGTGTGGATGGGAAGTCTTACCCTTGTGGTGAATCTGTATACCCAATACTTCCTTTTTTTATGGCACCCCTTTCCACCGGCTTTGTTTTTCTTTATTCTGGCTCTTTCCTTATTCATTCTTGGACGAAAAGCTGAATTGGTATGGGGTAGAAAATAAACCTGTCTGGGTTTATTTAATTTTCTGTATATTTACCACAAAGGATACATAAATTGAATGCTTGTGAAACGAGTCCCAAATCCTCGGGACTCGTTCTCCCGAATACTCGGGAGCCTAAAAAAACAAATTATAAACAGATGAAATCAGACATTGAAATAGCCAGAGAAGTAACCCTCAAACCTGTTAGTGAAATTGCTGAAAGATTAGGCATTAGAAAAGATTTACTGGAGCCATATGGCCATTTTAAGGCCAAACTTCCTTTATCAATTATTGATAAAGAGAGGATGAAAGGGAAAAAACTGATATTGGTTTCAGCTATTTCACCAACACCTGCCGGAGAAGGAAAAACCACCATCTCCATTGGCTTGAGCGAAGGTTTAAACCGGATAGGAAAGCAGACCACGGTTGTTCTACGTGAGCCAAGCCTTGGGCCGGTTTTTGGCATAAAAGGAGGAGCTACCGGCGGAGGTCATGCGCAGGTGGTTCCCATGGAGGATATTAATCTTCACTTTACCGGTGATTTTGCTGCCATCGAAAAGGCTAATAATTTATTGGCAGCACTTATTGATAATAACATTCAAAACAAAAACGGGTCGTTGGGTATCGATCCCCGAACAGTGCACTGGAAGCGGGTAATGGATATGAATGACCGGGCATTACGTCACATCATTGTGGGATTGGGAGGAACAACCTCCGGTGTTCCTCGCGAAACCGGATTTGATATCACCGCGGCCTCTGAGATTATGGCTATTTTGTGCCTTGCAGAGAATTTTGAAGATTTAAAGGAGCGTATAGGGCGCATTTTTATAGGGTTTACATTAAACAAAAAACCGGTTTATGCCCGTGATTTGAATGCACAAGGCGCCATGGCTGCCTTGTTAAAGGATGCCATTAAACCCAATCTGGTGCAAACACTGGAAGGAAACCCCGCCATCATCCACGGCGGACCTTTTGCAAACATTGCACAGGGAACCAACTCGGTACTTGCCACAAAAATGGGCTTAACTCTTTCGGATTATGTTGTGACAGAGGCTGGTTTTGGATTTGACTTGGGTGCAGAAAAATTTCTGGATATCAAATGTGTGTCAGCCGGTTTGCAGCCTGATGCGGCTGTTTTGGTGGCTACGGTTCGGGCACTGAAGTATCACGGAGGGGTTCCACTCTCCGAAATTAATCATCCCGATGCTGCGGCAGTTGAAAGAGGGTTGGATAATCTCGAAAAGCATGTTGAAAACATGCGTAAGTTTAATGTTTGTCCTGTGATTGCCATCAACCACTTTGCCGATGATACCGATGCCGAAATCAATGCCATCCAACAGAAATGCAAAGACCTGGGGGTTAAAGCAGCTGTGGCAAAAGTTCATGCTTTGGGAGGAGAGGGAGCTGAAGAATTAGCTGCCATAGTCAGCGAAGTGGCGGAGGCGTGCCAATCAGATCTTAAGCCTCTTTACGAGTGGGAATGGCCGGTTGAGAAGAAAATTGAAACCATAGCCACAAAAATTTATGGTGCTGCAGCCATTGATTATACAGCGCAAGCCAAAGCGGATCTCCAAAAAATCTACGATCTGAAACTAGATAAACTCCCGGTTTGTATTGCGAAAACACAAAAGTCTCTCTCGGATAATCCAAAACTATTGGGTCGTCCGGAAAACTTTGTGGTAACCGTAAGAGAGATTGAAATTGCTGCAGGAGCAGGATTTATTGTTCCAATTACCGGAAACATTATGCGTATGCCTGGCCTTCCGGAAAAGCCTGCTGCAGAAAACATTGATATCTCGTCCGATGGAATAATTTCAGGGTTATTTTAATCTATAACTGAAAGTAAGAGGCTGCTTGAATAGTTTATTATTTAACCACAATGATCACTAAGGATTTCACTATGCTTACAAAGGTTTATCTGTAAATGCAGTAGCCCTAGTGCTCATTGTGCTTACTTGGTGTTCATTGTGGTTAATTTTTCTTGTTAATAAACATCCTCCGTTTTAGTTCTACTCCTCATCTTCCTCTTCAACATCCGGATAAAGAAAATCATTATAAGGAAACCTTGTTACATGAACTTTTAAAACTTCCTGATACAGGGTCTCTTTGAATTCATCAAAATTGGTTTTCTCTAATGCAGAGATAAATATGGACGGGGTATCTTTTGCCATCCAAGTTTTTTTCAAATCGTCCAAAGTCAGATTCTGCTTTGTTACTGGAGTAAGATCATCTTCATCCTTTGCAATGTAGTTGTAGGCGTCCACTTTATTAAAAACCATAATAACAGGTTTTTCGCGGTCATCAATTTCCCGGAGTGTATTGTTTACCACATCAATTTGCTGTTCAAAGCCGGGGTGTGAAATGTCAACAATGTGCATCAGCATATCGGCCTCGCGTACCTCGTCTAGTGTTGATTTAAACGATTCCACCAGGTGGTGAGGCAACTTCCGGATAAAACCAACCGTATCGGCCAGCAGAAACGGTAAATTGCCAATGACCACCTTGCGAACTGTTGTATCCAATGTAGCAAAGAGTTTGTTTTCTGCAAATACTTCGCTTTTACTCAGCGCATTCATTAGGGTGGATTTTCCCACGTTGGTGTAGCCTACAAGAGCTACACGCACCATTTTGCCTCTATTCTTTCGTTGAGTAGCCTTTTGTTTATCAATCTTCTCAAGATCTTTTTTAAGCTTAGCGATGATGTCCCGAATAATCCGGCGGTCTGTTTCAATCTCTTTTTCTCCCGGGCCGCGCATGCCAATACCACCTCTTTGTCGTTCAAGGTGAGTCCACATCCGGGTAAGACGTGGCAATAGATACTGATACTGAGCCAATTCTACCTGAGTTTTAGCGTGTGCAGTTCTTGCTCTGCTGGCAAAAATGTCCAGAATCAGGTTGGTTCTATCAAGAACACGCCTTTTAATGGTTCCTTCCAGATTTTTCAACTGCGAAGGGGAGAGTTCGTCGTCAAAAATGACACCCGTCACATCTTCATGAACCTTTAAATAATCCACAATTTCCTCCACCTTACCACTGCCTACATAAGTACGTTTGTCGGCCATGGTTAAATTCTGTGTGAATCTTTTCACAGGTTCTGCTCCGGCTGTTTCCGCAAGAAAAGCAAGCTCATCCAGATGCTCCAAAACCTCAGCATCGGTTAAATCGGGTGTTCTAACAGCGACCAGCACAACTTTTTCAAGGTCTTTTTGGGTTTCTATCATATATTTTTCTTGATATTTCTGTTAAATGGTAAAGCAAAAATAATGATCTTTTGGAACTTCTGTATGATGATTGAATACAAACCCCGAATGATGGTGAAATAAAAGCAAAAAACCCGGCTAAAGCCGGGTTTTTCTTATGATAAAGAAATGTTCTGTTATTGAAGAACAAAGTTAATAGGCACAGTATAAGAAACCCTTACCGGCCTGTTTCTCTGACGTCCGGGTGTCCAGTTTGGCATGGCCTGTACAACCCTGAGGGCTTCACGATCCAAACTTGGATCAACACCTCTTAATACGGTTGCGTTTGTTACCTCACCATTTTGATTAATTACAAATTGAATATATACCCTTCCCTGAATCCCATTTTCCTGAGCAATTACAGGATAACGGATAGATTGTGCCAAGTAACGTTGTAATGCTTGTATTCCTCCGGGGAATTCGGGCATCTCTTCAACTATAATAAAGATCTCACCATCGTCACGCTCTTCTTCAAAATCCATATCAACGAAATCAATCATTGAGTCATCGTGCATTTCAGTGTCAAAGATCTCTAACTCTTCATCCAGATCAATATCGTCATCAACAATATTAAGAATATCTGTTACCGCTGGTGGCGGCGGTGGCGGTGGTGGTGGCACCTCTTCCTGTCTGGTGATTGGAATAATTTCCTCTTCAACCTCCTCCTCTATATCCATTAACCCCAGGTTTATATTTACTTCCGTGGTTGTCCACTCAAAAGCAATTAAAACCAAAGAGAGGGTTACCACAAGACCAATCTGCATAAATACAGTTTTCTTGCTTTCCAGATCCGCTTTGGGTGATTTTTTAGTGTCCATAACTACTGGTTACTGTTTATAGTTTAAAACGAATATAATACTCAAATCGTCTTTTTACAAGAGCTTTATGTTAATTTAACGCTTGAAAAGAACGTAAAAATAAGTTTTTCTTCTGAAATAAAAGAGCCTTTGCACCTTTTATTTTTTAGGTTAAATAAATTTCAAGAAATTTAACACAAGGATAATGCATTGTTCGATTGTAACAATATCTTATTTTCTATTTTTTACCAATTTCTTATCTCAAAATTAACGGGTACCGTGTAAGCAACATTTACCCGCTCCCCGTTTTGTATTCCTGGTTCCCAGTCGGGCATCAGTTTTATTACCCGAATTGCTTCGTTGTCCAATTCGTGATGACGACCCCTTACAACCTTTATATCTACCACTTTCCCGTTTCTGTCTACCACAAATGATACAAATACCCTACCCTGTATGTCGTTTCTTAATGCCGTACGCGGATATTGGATATTCTCAGCCAGAAATCTCAAAAGAGCCTGCTCTCCACCTGGAAATTTAGGCATGATTTCAGCAACGGGGAGAACCTCTCTTGGATCATCAATTGGTTTCCATTCTATAAATATAATCTCATCGGTATATTCGGACGAACCAAAGCAAAGTGATTCATCAAGCGGCTCGTCAGTATAAACTATTTCCAGCAAATTTAAAGGTTGTGGAGCCTTGGGTGGCGGTGTAATTTCCTTATGTACCGTAATAGGAACCAATTCCTCAGTGGCTTCCGTTTCAGCGCCATACCAGGCGTAGTTATATGAAACATCGGAAGAAGACCATTCAAAAGCTATCAATGCTGCAGTAAGAGAAACTACCAATCCAATTTGCAAAAACATAGATCGCTTGCTTTCCAAGTCTGATTTTGAAGTTTTTCTGGATCTCATATCGCATAGTTTTAATGGGTTTATAACTTCAAATTCGATTATTTTCCCATCATAGTCAATTGTTTTAGTATTGTTTAAATATAATTTGAATTTCTACATAGTCCAGAATACATATAATGCTGACAGACTGGCCTTTGAAAATTCAAGCGTGTTAACAAGATGTTAAGATTAACAATATTGTTAATTTATATTGAGGCTGAGGCAGGTTTTAGTAACTGTTTAAATTTTGTTTCAAATATATGTTATAGATAAGAAGAGTGTTAGATTCTAGAAAGATAGGATAGTTGAGAAAGACGATCAGATATATCTGATTTTCTACTTAATGGTCTATATATCTTACATCTAAAAATCTCTAAAACAGCTTTAATATAAATATGCATTGAGTTTTTTAGAATAATTATTGACTTAAGCAAAACCATTCGTATTAACCTAAGCTTGATTTATAATGACCTGATTTAAAAAATATTAGGTTAAACATTTTTAGCGTAGAATTTGGAAAAATGATGGGTTTCACTAAATTATCAGTCGATAAACAATTAAATAACAGCGAAGCTCATGCGTTTAGATAAGGGCTTTGAACTTACTGCTTCTACCTCAATGTATACTTTAGGAAATAGTCCTAAAAAAAAGCCTGCTTTGTTGATGGATTTCATTTAATAACTCAAATCAGAAACAATATAAAAAATGGAAATGAAAGACAAAATACTGCTCGGAAAACGTTCTGTAATTGAGACAATTAATGACGAATTGAAAAATATGTGCTCTATAGAGCACTCAAGGCATATATCTTTTGGAAACTTCCAGACTAATATGATTTCTGCACTCATTGCTTATTCTTTCTTTCCCAAAAAGCCAGCTCTAAAATATAAGGTTGTAAATACTAATCAAATTACGCTTTTTTAGAATCGAACTCAGGTTAATAGGGACTACAACCAGCTGGGGTATCCTGCTTTATCGCAAAATATCCTTCTATATTACCATTGAAAGCTTTGGTTGCAAAGAATAAGAAGGATCGAGTTACAAACTCGCTACAACGGAGTATTCACATTCAGTAAATCAACACCTTGTATTTCTTTCTATTGTTTAATCAATACTCTTTCTAAATCGTTTAAACTTAACTCCCGTCTATACTTGTCATTTTCTTCATGAAAAGCATCAAAATAAACCAACTTATTATCGCTAATTTCCTTAATAAAAATCATATCAAAAGCTTTATCAAATTTATATATTTCTTTGCGACTTAGATCATATAAACAAACAGCAAAACAGCAATTTATATCACCGTAATACTTAATAAAGTAAATACTGTCATGCATCCCATAATAAACAACATTGTCGATAATTACACTTCCGATTGATTTTTTTCCGTCGACATTCATGTCCCCAACCCAAGGGCCTCCCATATTCAAAATTTGCCTTGCATTTACAAATTCAAAAATTGTATCTTTTATAATTAAAGTTTCCATTTTAAGGGATAAATTTAACTCCGTGTGGAGCATATATTTGCAACCATGTTCCAAATCCCAAGCCTTATTGAGACCCAACTAAGCCAATCTTTATTGGAGTTCCTATTCGTATCACCTGTGTACTCCATGAACCTAATGAGGGTTGGAATCTTAGTGTTATCTGCAACATATTCCTACCAAAAGCTTGAGAACAAGCAAAAACCCTGAGAGCTTTAGTACTATATTGAAAAGCTCCATATTTTAAAGCGTTTTCAGATGCATAAAGCCCTACTCGAAGATTTATTGGCGCTCTGAACTCAACCGAATTAATTAAAAAAACATTTGGAGTTGTTCTTCTTACTAATGCTAAAAAACCTGCAACTGAAATTATCCCTGCCGCCCCAAAAATGTAATACTAATAGTATTAGAAATCCCTTTCATTACTGCCACCTTATCTCGTTCCATTGTAAACATGAATTGCGGCATGAAGATTTCATCTCCTTTCGGAGTCCCACCATACTTATGCATTAAACTACGGAATAACCTCGGACTATTTGCTAAATTTTCTCCTAAACTTCCATTTTTATAAAGAAATTCAGACATACCTTCTTCTGTAAAACCTGTAAAATAAAGTGTTAACCCTGCTGAATTAGCTCTTTCAGTTGCATTTTGCGCTATCTTATAATCCGACATAAATACATTCTGAAAAATCCTGCGCCTTTTACCCATCTTCCATCCGGATCCACCCCCATAAACGAACTGTTCCTCATTGCCAAATTAGGTGAATAAAGACTCTCTGGCGGGGACGTGAAATACCGGTTAGAATTCGACGTAGTATTCGCTCTGATTGCAAAAAGAACTTCGCCGATCAAAAAGCAATCTACTGCATGTTAATAAAAAATAAAGACAGCTATGCCTTATGCACTGTGCTCCAACTACAAAGCCAAATGTCTATCTGTATTTAAATAAATAGGAACTAAATAGTAATGCTATACCCTGCACAAAAATAAATAAGGAAAAAGTAATAAAAAGATCTCCCATCGTTTTCTTAATTGAGATTATTTAATTAAAAGGGCGTTCCTGTAACAACTGCTACAATGAAGATAATCAAAAATAACAACCCCGCAAAAACAAAAATTCCTATAACTGCATTGTAAAAACCTTGTGAATAGTTTCCAGCCAAAGAACTTTTATTTTTTCCAGACAGAAATTCAATTTTTTTCTTATTGCCAATTAACCAAAAGAATATATATCTGGAATATAATCCCATCCCGTTAATTATTAATCGACGTAAAAACAATTCGAATAAAAATTCCATGCCTATTAGATTATTTTATTGAAATCAGACCTAATTTTGTGCCTTTACCCACCATGAAGCGTCTAAGAGAATACCTTCTTGTGAATTCTTATTATTATACATAAAAATAGCATTTTTAAAATTATTTCCGGATAGCTTGCTCTCGGTTCTCTTTAAAAACAGTTCCCAGATTTCTAATAAGGATTCTATCATTAATCCTATACGCATATGAATTACAAAATTCTTTCGTTTTAAAGTCTTGTCTTTTAACATAAATGCATTTTGAGCGATCTGTTTTATAGATAGAATCACCTATTGCAACATAACTCTCTAATGGATAATCCATAATACCATACCACGTCGAATCTATCAATACAAAATGTGCTTTCTTGTTTTTTATGTATGTCTTGCTATTAACAATTCCATTAAATTCCAATTTACTAAATGTATCAACAGCATAACGATTTCTATAAATCGTAATAAGCGCTCCAACCATAATTAATCCGAGAAAGACTAAAACAGATAACTTTAAAATTTTGTCTCCCATGATCGTCTAATAGTATTATTTAATAATAAGTGAAGCTCCTTTGGATCGAATTCGCCAAGCATTAAAGCAAAATAAGGCGAGCTGGGAGTGTTTTAATTTAATCTTAGAAATACAACCTTACCTTTTTCCTTTATATCAAACAATGCCCCGACTGTAAATCGGGGCATACAAGGCATTGGATGCTAATTTAATATTAATTCGGCATCTTCAAAAATTCAATGAAAATCCAACTGTATAGGGATACAACTCAGGTCCACGATTTTCTTTGAACATAGACATGGGTGAATAGGTCGCGTAAATCCCAAAATTATCATACCCTGCACGAACAATATATGAATATCTGAAAGGCTTTAGGTCAAAATCGTCCCGAACTTTTTGCTTTCTCTTCCTTCCGTCATCACGGGAATCGGTTCTGGTGTGCGAACGTAAACGCATACCTCCCACTACTCCAGCTCCTAAATAAAGATTATTATTGGTCCCATCGGGAACCTGAAATTCCATAACAAGTGGCACATTCAGGAACAGAGTTGTTAATTTGGATTTCCTTATGGAAGCGGTTTCAGATAATACGGGAAACCAATCAATGGAATGTTCCGGAACTTCGGACAGGCTTTTAAATGAAAATCTGTAATTATTATACTCAAGCCCCAAGGCACTAACAAGTCCTATATTTGAACTAAAAAGCGGGGTGCTTTTTTGAAAAGGATAGATTGAAAATTCAATAGATCTTGAATGATTCAGCTCCATGAACTCGTACCCGTCAGGCATCTGTTCTTTAAAATTGTTATTAAAATAACCATTAATACCAAGATTAATGCCGGCCAGATTTCCATCAAAATATTTCCTGCGTTTTGATGGAGTTCCCTTATAAACTCTAATTTCCTTTGAGTGAGTTTCTCGTTGAACCTCTACATGATCTCGGCCAATACGCACACCCGGAGCCGGTTGCTCCTGTCTGGATTCCTGAACAGGCAGCTTTATTGGTTCAACTTCCTTATCGAGCAAACGGCCAAGCGTGTCAACATAATGTACTTCGGTTCCAGATAATGCTCTGGCTTTGCCATTTTCAAAATTCCAAACCTGTTGATAAACAGGAGCAATGATTTCAAAACCCTGTCTGTTAATGAACCCCATTTTGCCATCCTTTAAAACCCTGGCATATCCCTCTTCAAATGACCATATTTGTTGATAACCGGGATAAACAACCATACGTCCGTCCAGATCGATCAACCCCATTCGGCCATCTTTCAAAACTTTATAAAACCCATCCTCTGCAGGCCAAATATGATTATACTCGGTGGGGATCAATGTTGATCCATCATTTTTCACAAATCCCACCTTCCTGTCCTTCAACACCTTTGCCACACCATTTTCAAATGGCCATATCTGATCATATTCTGCGGGTAGAATCATTCCTTTATCCAGGTGGTAAAGTCCAATTTTCAGACTTTGCAGAACTCGAACATACCCTTCGCGATCCAAATCATATACCTGATCGTATTGAATGGGAACCAGAATATCCCCTTCCTTATTCACAATACCGATTTTCCCATTCTGAAGAACCCTGAATATGCCTGGTTTCATTTCCCAGGTTCTCTCCCACTGCTGAGATGATTGATTTAACAGGATGGCTGCTTCCGACTTCTCCATAAGGAGAAGCAGTGCAAGCAATATCTTAATGATTAAAACAATACGCATCATATGTTATCTTTAAAAATGTCTTAAAAACTAACAAGGGTTAACCCAACCGACCATGGGTACAATTCCGGACCCTGGTCTTTCTGAAACAAAGGCGTCATATCATAGGTAGCGAATAGCTTTATAAATCTGTATCCTGCTCTCACTGTAAATCCATATTTAAATGAATTAAGATTCAGATTGTCTCTGGACTTCTCCTTCTCTCTTCCATCATAAACCAACTTGGTATGAGAGCGAAGCCGGAACGCACCATAAACCCCTCCACTAATGAAAATCGGTTTTCCTGAGTCTGCCACCGGGAACTGGTGTTCTAACAATAAAGGAACGGTTAAAAACATGGTGGTTAGCTTATTTTTGCGGATGTTCAGTTCATCTTCAATGTAATAACCGGTTTTTCCATTTTCCAGTCGTGTGAGAACATAATCAGAATCCAACCGATAATTGTGCCAGGTAATTCCCATACCGGTAACCAAACCGGTATTGTTACTATAGCTTGAAAGTCCAATATCATATTGAAAGAAATTTAATCCAACTGCCACGGACTTTCCATTATTCAGATCCATAAAATAACCATCATCGGGTAAACTGCTGTCAAATGATGATGAGAAAAAATTATTGAATCCAAGATCAAACCCCGACCAATGGCCTCTGAACTTATTCCGGGGGGAATGCACCATTTTTATCCGGGTACACCCTGACTTATCATTCTCAATAATCTGCAATTCCCTTCTGCCAACCGAAAGCCTGGTAATGGTATCTTCAAAATGATTAACAATTACCGAGCCCCCGGGAAATGTCACGCTCGTTCTGTGGGAGGTTTCTTCAACGGTCACCAAATCCCTCACCTTTTGTCGGTCAGTCTGATGGCTTTGTGCGTCAGCTGTTGAAACAAAAATGATGATGGAAAACATGACGAGAATAAAGGAATGAATCGCTCTTTCTGACTTTTTCATGAAAACTTCTATATTTTCATTCTGACAACAGTTCGTTTTAGCAACTGATTCAGAATACTCATCTATTGAAATATTATATTGCTTCATCGCATTGGTTTTTAAATAATCATCACCTTTGATTAATAATACAAAACAGGTCAAAAACAATCCGGATTGTTGTTTATGAATGGGACGCTTTTGCTAATTTAAAAGTTACAAGATCTGTGAAAATCGTTGAAAGATTATCTTGGAGCAAGCCATTTGGGGACTTTTTGAGTCAGTTCAAAGTTATCTGAACTGATGTTGATGGCCACAACTTCACCTTCCTCATCATAAACTCTGTTATATGCCAGGTTTGAAAGCGGATTGACACTTCTGAATAATACACCTGTTCGCTCCAATAACGTTTTAGTATCTTCGTTTTGAGATCCTGATCTCTCCGGATCTAGTTGAGCCATTAATCGTCTGTTTTCAACATATTGAGGTAACATTAAAGCCAAGCCAGCCTCGTACGCATTTGGCATAATCCCGGGATCTAAAGGTTGGATTGCGGGCCGCGGCAATTGAAGTAATTCCGGTTCATCAAGAACGTCTGACACCTGTGGCTTTGCCGTATAGCCAATAACTTCATCAGCGAAAAACGTTGGTGAAGTGACCAAAACATCAGAAGATTGTATGGAAAAAATCTCTTCTTCCATGACAGGCTCATGAATAATTGGCTTAAATTCGGCGACTTGAGCTAACCTGAGCTCCTGCGAAGAGTCATTCAAAGAGATATTTTCCCGGTAATTAAACATCATAAATATCAGGATGGCAGCAGCAGCCACTTTTAAATAGTTAAAGTAATTAACTCCTACAGAACGCTGCAGTAATTTTGAACGACCAGGCATAACAACTTCGGGAACCTGCAATTTTAGCCTCTCATATAGTTTTAGCTCTCTCTCTGAGTCGGGGTCTTTTTCTAGAATGCTGATAAGTTGACTCTGTTCAGAAATGGTTAACTCCTCTTCTGAATTTTTGATTAACAGGTAGTCATATTCAGAGATACTACTAAAAGGTTCCGGTGCTTTTTTAATTCTGGATTTATTTGGAAAGGTATCTTCATGCGGAATAGACAAACACAAATCGGCGCCAGAAGTTAACTCCTGAAATTCTTCCGTTAAATCAGGGTTCTCCAATAAGAAACGCTTAAGCGCATCCTTCTCTTCTTCAGAAAGATTCCCGTCTGTAAACTCCAGAAACCACTCAAAGTAGTTTTCACGGTTAATCTGCTTATTGTTTCTATCTGTTGTCATATTACCGCCTCCATTTTTCCGATAAATTTTCTTAAGAAAAGTCGTGCCCGGTATATGTAAACTTTAACCTGACTTTGCGAAAGACCTGTAATTTGTTCTATCTCCTCGTAACTGTAACCCTCATAATCGCGAAGCATTACCACCATTTTTTGATCTGGGGGTAGTTTTTCAACAGCCTGATGGAGCAGTTCATTCAGATCGGAATATTGCGCATGCGTGCAATATTCCGATATTTCGTTTTCTATGGATTTGGTTGGCTTTTCTCTTCTTACATAATCTATAAGTACGTGGTAGGCTGTTGTAAACAGGTAGCTTTTACTCTTTTCAGGATTTACACCGTCTTTATTGCGCCACATTTTTTCATAGGCATCCTGAACAATATCTGCCGCTTTGTCCTCATCTTTTATATTTTTGAGAACAAAACGGTAAAGATTGTCTGCATGCTGCTCCACACAATGATTATACTGAGCCTCTGTCATCCTGTTATTAAGGTTTATACAAATGAGACGCTTTAGGTGGATGTGAAGTTACAGCAGAATGAAAAAAAATCAAGTTTTTTTTCATTCTAATTCTTGCCATAATAGTTTTACATACCATCGGGTATGTTTTTGATAAAATAGTGCTCACAATTTACAACCAGCTCTGTATGGAGGAGCAATAAAACAATCGAATCCCAAAATAACAAAAACGATAATCCAACCGTAAAATCCTCTGCGTTTCGGCGACTCCGCGTTTAATCCTCTCCTTCTACCCGACTCATTTTTGAATCATTCCATCTGGCCGCGAATATCAATACAAAAATCACAGCCACAGAATAATAAACAAAAGTAGGAATTGGCACCGGATCGCCACCGGCGTATGAATGCAATCCTGCCAGATAGTAGTTTACACCCAGATAAGTCATTATTACCGATCCAAATGTTAGTAAAGAAGCGGTGTTAAATGCGATTTTCCCTTTTAACCCGGGAATGAATCGCATGTGCAGAATAAAGGCATAAAGAACTATTGTGATGAGCGACCAGGTTTCTTTTGGGTCCCAGCCCCAATAACGACCCCAGGATTCGTTGGCCCAAACACCGCCCAGAAATGAACCAATGGTCATCAGGTAAAGCCCCACGGTTAAGGACATTTCATTGATGGCCGTAAATTCGTCAATGGTAAGTTTAAGCCGGTTAAAATTAGATTTGTTTCGAACCGCAGTTATAAGAAGGTTCATGAATCCTAAAAGTGCGCCTAAAACAAAAAAGCCATATCCTGCAATTATAACTGAAACGTGAAGGGTTAACCAATAGGATTGCAGCACAGGAACAAGGTTGGTGATATGTGGATTCATCCAACTGAGGTGGGCAACCATTAGCACAACGCCGGTAAATAATCCGGAAATTGGCAGAATTGTGGAACTCTTCCGAGCCATTACAAAGGCAGCGAAAAGAATGGCCCAGCCGACAAAAATCATCGATTCATACCCATTGCTCCAGGGCGCATGACCTGAAACAATCCATCTTAGAATGAGTCCAAAGGTATGATACAAAAACCCCAAAAAGAGCAACAGGTAACCACCACGCATAATCCATTTAAAATCAAGTGTTGGTTTTAACAGGTTTATAAACTGTAGCAAGACCAAAATGCCACCAAGCGCAAAAAACCAGGTTGCCAACCACAGGAAAATACTCAGCCGGTTATATAGCAATTCAAGAGACCGAACCCTGTCGGTTGGTAATATTTCATCAGCATGACTGCGCTGATATTCATCGATGACTTTAAGTTGACTAATGGCATCTTCATTGTTTCCCCGGCGAACCATCTCAATAAAATCCCTCACCGACGAAGAAACAAACAAACTATCTGAAGTTGTGAGTGTTTGAGGTTGGGATGTCGGGGTGTACCATGGTAAATGTGAATCCTTTGTTGATGGGAATATCCTGTGTAAATTACCCATTTGGGTAAGATAGAAAACATTGACTTGTTCATCAATTTTAATCAATTCCTGTTCTGTTTTGTTTCGCGCAGCCGGATTTTGCCGGTGCGCTGCATCAACCCATTGATGCAGCTTATAATGTCGGTTGCTGTCAAAAAACTCAGCAAAAGCAGCTTTATCCTTTGTAATGCCCAGAATTGCCCTAATCTGCGGATCCTTCACGGTAATAAGCGGAAAGGTTTGCCAATCTGCCGGATGTATAAACATCCCTAAAACCATCTGATCAGCAGTCATACCTCTGAATGTATGGTGCTTAACAAGTTTTAATGCGATTTCCTGATGCAAAGAATTAAGTGGCTTAATTCTGCCCCCATTATCCTGAACCAGAATGGTTCCAAATGCATCGGCAACATCTCTGTCGGGAGCGGGAGGCAATACGTCCCTGGATTGAGCCACCATGGTTAAAGAAAATACCAGCAATAAAATGGTCATAAGTTGCTTCCGCTTTTCATGTATTTTCCCGACATGCGACATCAACTGCCTGAAACGGGTTTTTCCTCCGAACAGAGCCCACATCATTCCCAGTGTCATTAAAAAATACCCGAAGTATGTAATAATGGTTCCGGTTCTGTCATGATTTACCGACAAAACAGTACCCTTTTCATCCTGGTCGTAAGAACTTTGGTAAAGTCGATAACCGCGATGAGTCACAATGTTGTTCATAAATACCGACTGATCCTGGTCAATCCCCCGATCAGAATCAAATAAGGTAATTTCGCTTCTATAGCCTGACGGACTGGATGATCCGGGATATCTTTCAAGAATAAATTGATTGAGCCTTACGCTGAAAGGCAATTCTATTGGCAGTGCTCCGAAGCGCAGGGACAATTGGCCTCCCGGCAGGTTTAGCTTAAAGGGCTCTCCCACTCTGCCGTTTCGTCCGTATGCAGTAAATAGTTGAGTTTCTCCCCTGTGGGTAACTTCAAAAACGACCCCGTGTGGCATTCCACTTCCCTGATCTCCCGGCAAAGTGACCGGACGCATGATGGCGGATGGATAATAACGGCTCACGGTTATTCTTAAGCCATTAAAGTCGTAAAGCAGTCCCGGGTTAAAGGGGTACTCAGTATTGGCCTCAAAAGATCTGGTGGAACTATCCTCCATATTCAATCCCGTAAAAGGTTGATTGGCTGTTAAAACCAACCCTGTATTGGAGGCATTTCTTTTGATGAAAACATCGGAATTAACATCTTCGGTGGTTTCAAAACCTAATGTGAAAGCAGCTTTTGTAATTTTCTCGCCAGGAGCGATAAAATGCTCAAGACGCTCCATTCTGTCAGAAAAGACAATGGCTGCCAATGGCTTGCCATCCATTGTTTCCACCGGCTGTGGAACGGCATTGGGAACAAATGCCACACTGCGAATGCGAACTCTTTCATCGCCTGCCCGGAGCGTCGCTTTAAACTCACGTGGTGAGGCTGGGGAAAAAAAAGCCAAACGGCTCACTTGCTCACTTTCATCGCCAGAACGAAATTCAGCAGTTACAAAAGGATCGGTTGATAACATGACGCTTTCTGTTTCGCCTTCACGAATGTGCAACAAACCTTCATAACCAACATAACGGGTTATGGCAGCTCCTGCTATGATGATAAAAAACGAAACATGAAACAAAAAAACCGGCATTTTTTCAAGCTTCCACATGTTAAAGTTGAAGATATTACCCAGCATATTGATGGCCAACAGGAAGAAAATCAACTCGAACCACCAGGAGTTATATACAATCGCTTTTGCAGCATGTGTTCCATGGTCATTTTCGATAAATGTGGCCATTGCCATAACAGCTGCCATTAATACAAAAAGGCTTCCCATGAGCCACGGTGCAGAAAGTATCCTGATAATATTCTTCATATTCACATGGTTTTGAAACGCATAAAGATATAAGATTTGTGCAATTACATAAAAGAATTGTTTGTTGGTTTGGATAACTTTTTGTTTTTTCGCAGTGCGAAAAACAAAACCAATCAGGACTATTTAACTGTATTACAGATAAAAACATCCTTTTATTATCTAAACTGAAATTCATGCAAAAAATTACTTATTTACTGTTAGCATTGTTCTGTTCTTCATCTTTTCTGATGGCACAGGATAATGAAGAAAAATTATTTGATATTTCAATCCACGGCTTTGTAGCCGTGGATGCTGCCCATAACTCCAGAGTTGGAAACGCCATCAGAAATAAGCACATCTATCTGTACCCATTGCCTCAGGAACTCGATTTGGAAACCGGTATTGATTTAAACAGTCGCGGAAATACTGACATTGATGCTGCCCACTCTCGCTTTGGTATTCATGTAAAAGGACCCACTGTTAATGGCGTTTCAGTTTTTGGCCTGATTGAAGCCGACTTCTTAGGAGATGCCCGTTCGGCCGATTCCAATTTCAGACTTCGGCATGCTTTTATCAGATTGGGTTATGGAGATTTCACTTTTCTAGCCGGGCAAACATGGCACCCGTTTTTCATCCCTGAGAATTTTCCGAACATGGTCCACACCGGGGTTGGTGTACCCATGCACCCACTGAGCCGCAATCCGCAGCTGCGATTAACATATCATCAGGAGAATTTTGAACTCTCAGCATCATTAATCGAACAAAATAACTTCCGCACCACCGGTTTTGCCGAAGGAACCGAATTTGGAGAGATGCCGGAAATCACCCTTCAACTCAAAATGTGGAGTGGTGATGCCTGGGGTTCGTTTTCGGCAGGTTACAAAAGACTGGCAATGCCGGAAAGAGAAAATATGGCAACCATCGGTACTTATGTTGGTAGTTTTCATGCACAAACCACTTTCAGGTACCGACTTCCAACCGTAATGGTTCGTGCTGGAGCCTTATACGGCGAGAACTTATCCGAAGTGGCCATGCCGGGAGGGGTCGCTCGTACTACTGCATCTACTCCGGAAAACCCGGAATTTAAACCTCTGGCTTATGGCTCAATGTGGACTGATATGGAAAGGCATTCTGCCACATGGAGCCCGGGTGTTTTTGTAGGTTACACAGAAGCACTTGGTGCGTCTGAAAATGTTGATGGCTCCTCTATTTTTGGTCGGGATCCCAGTGTCACCAATATTTTCTCCATCGCTCCCCGCCTTCGTTATCACATCAATTCGGTAACATGGGTCGCTGTGGAATACATGTACACCGAGGCCGGATGGGGTGCAAGTTACACGTCAAAAGGAGTCCCCTCCGAAGTAACCAAATATGCCAACAATCGGGTAATGATGTCCATGAGATACACTTTCTGATATTTTGATTTAAAGAGATAATTTCAGAATTTTAAGATTGATAATTTTTTAGCCACAAAGAACACAGAGAGAACCACCAAGTACGCGATGTTTTAAGTTAGCCATAGTGACCTTTGTGCCTTCTTCGTGCCCTTTGTGGTTAAGGCCTAAAACACCTAACGACCTAATAGCCTATCAACCTCAACTCATAAAAACAATTTATTCAAAACACAGCAGAAATGTTCAACAAAGAGGAAGCCAAAGAGGTAAGAATAGAATTCTGGCAAAAGCTGAACAATAAAACACGCCGGCTTCCGGGACAGAAGGGTCGTAAAAAGTTCTGGATATTTGATAATACCGGTATTAAAGGCTTAGACCTTCGTTTTGATGTGGACAGGGAGAAGGCTCGTGTTGCTTTGGAAATAAACCATACCAAAGAGGGGCGCAGATTGCAACTTTTTGAAAAACTTGAAGCAGCCAAGACTCTGTTTGAAGCTGAATTTGGAGAACCGCTGATTTGGGACTTTACTTACGAAAAGCCCACCGGCGAAATGGTTTGCCGGGTTTACACCGAGTGTCCCGGGGATATTTTAAACAAGGATTTGTGGCCCGATATGACTTACTTCCTGATTGATAAAATGATGAAGATGGAACAAGCTTTTTTGGAGGTAAAAGATTATTTGCAAAGCAACCTGAACGAGTAAATAAATGACAACAAGACACTTCCCTGCCGAATGGGCGCCTCAAAGCGCCATTCTTATGGCCTGGCCACATAAAAACACCGATTGGGACTACATGCTTGAGGAAGTTCAGGTCTGTTTCTCTGAAATCATAAAATCCATACTTCCTTTTGAAAAAGTACTGCTTCTGGTTCCGGATGAACCGACTGGAAAAGCACTATCCTCAAAGTTTGGCAACAACCTGATTACCATTGTGACAGACACAAATGACACATGGGCACGAGACTTCGGTCCAATTATCATTTTTGAGGATAATAAGCCTGTTTGCCTCGATTTTAAATTCAATGGTTGGGGTCTGAAATTTGCAGCTGATAAGGACAACCTGATTACAGGAAGTTTATTCCGTAAGGACGTTTTCGCAAAAGATGTTCGATACAAAAACCGTCTCAATTTTGTTCTTGAAGGTGGTGCATTGGAGTCCGACGGAGAAGGAACACTGCTGACCACCAGTGAATGCCTGTTGTCACCAAACCGAAACGGGGAGTGGAATAAAGAGCAAATAGAGGGATATCTCATTCAGAAACTGGGACTGAAAAGAGTTCTCTGGATAAACAATGGATACCTGGCCGGTGATGATACCGACAGCCACATTGACACGCTGGCACGCTTTTGCAATCCAGATACCATTGCATACGTAAAATGCAGCGATGCTTCAGATGAGCACTTTCAGGCACTTAAAGCAATGGAAGAAGAATTGATTCAACTCAGGAAAGCCGATGGCGAACCATATCAGCTTATTCCTTTGCCAATGGCAAAGGAAGTTTTTTTCCATGGAGAGAGACTTCCGGCTACCTACGCCAATTTCCTGATTATCAATCATGCTGTCCTGGTTCCTACATACGGCTCGGAACTGGATATTGAGGCATTATCCCAATTAAAAAAGGCATTTCCCGACAGGGAAATCATAGGCATCAATTGTCTTCCATTAATAAAGCAACATGGCTCATTGCATTGCGTAACAATGCAATTACCAGTGGAAACTATTTGAATAACCAATAGATTGTCCGATATTTACTCTCTGAACCTTATCTCCTTATAAAATTAACAACCTAAAATTAATTTATGGCTGATGAAATCGTAGTATTGGCAAATTTGGAAGACCGGATACTGGCGGAGAATATTCAACGCATTCTGGAAGAGAATGGCATTCATGCGCTATTGCAGTCAGACAATCCGGCATCTTCTGCCCTTAATATTTACATGGGTTCAGTTTCCCATGAAAACATAAGCATCAAACTCCATAAGGATGCCTATAAAAAAGCCACAGAAATTATAAGAAACAGTGGTTTTGGAGACTTATTAGAAGATTGTGATAATTGAAGATACCATGTCTCTATCACGATATATCAGAAATACGTTCCGTCATACGTCGTAAGCATATAATTAAAGAAAGTTAAGCTAATTTCCTTTTTTTTACGGTTAATTGATTGTCCCGAAAAGATTAAGCTAACTTTTAGTTTTGTAAATTTGCGCTTTTTAAAATAGTGCAACATGCCCGGAAAAAGCAAACAAAAATCAAATCAAATTAAATTTCTTACAGGTCTTATTCTCGGAATAATCGGATTCTGTTTACCCCTGTTTTTTACGTTCAACGGATTGTCATATGCAGGACATATCGCCCTGGGAATATTTCTTATGGCGGCTGTGTTTTGGATGTTCGAGACCATTCCAATCTATTCCACATCCATGTTGGTCATCTTCCTTCAGGTTGTACTCTTAAGTCAGCAAGGGGTTGTTTTTTCTGATGCCAGTTTGCCAACCACAACCGCAAAGCAACATACGAGCGACTCATGGCTGGTACCAGCTGAAGCAGTCGATGGTGAAAAAATATACGTAGCTAATGATAGCAGAAACTATACTGCCATTGATGTTAAAATACTTAACCGTGCCGATTGGGTTGAGATAAGAAGCAACGAATTACAATCAGACGCGAAAATTGTCAGCAATGCCAACCATAAACTGGTTGGATATAAGCCTGTCTCATTTTCCCTATTTTTTGGAACATTGGCCAGCCCCATCATCATTCTGTTTTTAGGAGGATTTATGCTGGCAGGAGCAGCGGTAAAATACAATCTCGATAAAAACTTAACAAGTGTATTACTTAAACCATTTGGCACCAAACCTAATTTTATAATTTTGGGATTAATGGTTGTTACGGCAACGCTATCAGCATTTATGAGTAATACTGCAACAACAGCCATGATGATGACGGTGGCCATTCCCATAGTTGCGCAGGTAGCAAGAGAAGATAAGTTTAGAATTATCTTAGCCCTGTGTATTCCCATTGCAGCAAATATCGGGGGCATGGCTACTCCTATTGGAACTCCGCCTAATGCGATTGCAATAGCAAACCTGGGTCAGCAGGGAATAAACATTGAATTTGGGACATGGGTTGTAATGATGCTTCCCCTTGTCATCCTGCTTCTATTGCTAGCATGGTTCACAATGAGATTTCTTTTTCCGACAAATCTGCGTGAATTCAAACTTTCACTTAAAGTGGATTTTAACAAATCTCGACCGGCGATTATACTCTATCTTCTTTTTGCCGCAACCGTTTTGCTCTGGTTTACCGAGTCTGCACACGGCATCCCAAGCTCCATGGTAGCTTTTCTCCCAATAGCAGGCTTAACCGTTACAGGAGTTATGAAGCAGGAGGACATCCGCTCATTACCCTGGGAGGTTCTTTGGTTGGTGGCCGGTGGTATTGCCCTGGGTATTAGCATGGAGAACACAGGCCTTGCCATGTGGCTGGTTGCAAGCATTTCATGGGATGCTCTTCCTCAGGTTGTTTTAATTGGTGTGTTTGGGCTGGTAGCTTTAAACCTTTCAAATTTTCTTTCGAATACAGTTACCGCAACGTTACTAATTCCGCTGGCAGTAAGCATGGGTACTTCAGGTATTGCAGGTGAAGGTTTTAGTTTGGTAATATCAAGTTTGGCCATTGCTGCAGCTTGTAACATGGCTATGTTACTTCCAATATCCACACCACCAAATGCCATTGCCATGAGTACAGGATTTATTAAAACACCCGATATGGTGAAGGTGGGAATTGTTATTGGATTAATTGGAATTGTTGCTACATTAGCACTGTCGCAACTATACTGGCCTTTCATTATTAATTAAAAACCGAGAATTATGTCCGATATCTATATTATTTGCGTTGAGGATGAGGCACAAGTGCTCGATGTTGTTATTCGCGATCTGGAGCAATTGGAAGAGTTTTTTCCCATCGAAGGAGCTGCCTCTGCCAGCGATGCCCGCAAACTAATTAACGAAATAAAAGAAGAAGGGAACCGAATTGGACTCATACTATGCGACCACATCATGCCCGGCGATAAGGGTGTTGACCTGCTTATTGAAATGCAAAAAGATGAGTTCACTCATAGTACCAGAAAAATATTGCTAACCGGGCAGGCAGGACTGGATGATACCATTCAAGCTGTAAACAAAGCACGACTTAATCAGTATGTGTCCAAACCCTGGAAAAAAGAGGAGTTGCTTCAGATTGTTATTGATGAACTGACCGACTACGTCATCGAAACAGAAGATGAACTTCTACCCTATTTGTCGGTACTTAATCAGGAAAAATTACAGGAAGCAATCAGGGCAAAAGGGTTTATTTAGAAATTGCGAGATTGAGATTTTGAATCAGGTTTAAAAAATGAATTATCCCAAAAAACACAGCGCCCTCCATCTTACTGAGGAAAGCACCCGCTCCCTTTATGATAAGGACACCTTTGTTCAAAACATAAACCAGTTAATCACTGAGTCAGAATTACTAAAAAGTCTGCTGAAAACTTTTGAAGAAGGGGATGTTCTGCTTGAAGAGGGAATGCCCAACAAAACCCTCTATGTGGTTTTAGAGGGAGAGGTGAGTCAGCACAAGGACGGTGAAGATATAACTGCCGATACCGGATTGCTGGGGCCGGGCGAGTTTTGTGGATTACTTTCATTCCAAACCGGTGAACCAATCTTTATCACCATAAAGGCTCAGAGTCGGGTCAAAACCCTGGCTTTTGACCACAATAATTTCGAACTGTTCTACACGAAATATCCTGAAATCAGCAGGACGCTTCATGGTTTAATTTTCGCCAACCTGGCTGAACGGTACCGCAATATGTTGGGACTTCACCTCGAGGTGGCAAAATTAACGAGGGAACTTGAAAAAGAAAAAAATCATCTACGTAAAGTCATCAAAGAGTTAGAACGCACACGTAACGCCTACATTTCGCAAGAAAAAATGGCAACGCTGGGTGAGCTCACAGCAGGATTGGCTCATGAAATAAACAACCCGGCATCGGCGTTGTTGCGTTCAGTGGATTATTTATCACAAAATCTATCCCAATTGATTGAAAGTTCAGCGAAACTACCCAGCTCTTGGGAAATCAGGTACTTTTTTGAAGCCGGACTTAGCAGGGAGTACGCCGATTCTGTGGAGCAGAGAGAACGCATGAAGAAACTGGCAGGCGTCTTTTCGCATATACAGAGAAGCAAACTCAGGCTGGTGGCCGAGATGAACGATGATCTGATAAAAAGACTGATGCAGTATTCAAGCAAGAAGTCGCAACAAGAACTGCTTAACCTGCTGATTGATGCTTATCAATCAGGACTTTTTCTTAATGGAATACGCATTTCAACCGGCAGAATTGAGTTTCTGGTTAAAAGCCTTAAAAGTTATAGCCGACAATCAGGCAAGAATCCGGAACTTGCTGATATTCGCAATGGCATAAGGGAAACCCTGCAAATTCTTGGACACAGGCTTAAGAGCGTAAAAGTACATCTCGATTTGGAAGAAATTCCTGAAATAAACTGCTTTGTTGGCGAGCTAAATCAGGTTTGGACAAACCTGATAATAAACGCATGTGACGCCATGAAAGATAGCGGAAACTTATACATTTCATGCGGAGTTAATACAACCAACGCTCAGGTTTGGGTGGAAGTTGCCGACGACGGACCCGGCGTTCCCGATAAAATAAAGAAAAAAATATTTAACCCCAGCTTTACAACCAAAACTGCCGGGGGCGATTTTGGTTTGGGCATTGGACTGGCAATCACCCAGGGAGTCATTGAAAAACATCAGGGCTCCATATCAATTAATGACAGTGAAGGCGGCGGCGCAAAGTTTTTGATCACTTTTCCGATTGATGTTTAAGATTTTAATCGTAGTGGCCTCTTTCTAAAAATTAAAAGTCAATTGACCCATTGTCGGACCAACCGACAATTCCAGATTATTTAGGAAATTCAACTTATGGCTGTTAATTACTCCATAAAGAATTAAGTCAAATACAAGAAGAAACCCTCCTTGCAATATCACCGAATTCCCATAGCCTTTCAGCATATCAGCTCTTTTTTCCGACTTTTTACTTTGATGGCGCAACACAAAACCGCCGGCAATATATACCAAATCCAACCCGGCATTTATCAACAAAAGGTTCTCCAGACCGGTAACATGTGAAAGCATATCCTGTGCATCCATACCCGCGATATCTCTGGCATAGCTTCCGGCTATGGACCATGTCGCAATGGCCAGATTTACACCATTCCACATTGCGTTCATCTGGTGAAAGTATTTCTGATCGCCGGATGAGTGCATCCAGCCATTCACACCCAAAGTGATGTTGGCAAAAGCCCATGAACCGAGCACATACATCCCTATGTTCGTAATGTTTTGAGATTCCTCAAAGAACTCATAATAGGGGTTCTGTGCATCCAAGGTTAAAGAAATAACACACAGCATCAGAACAACGAATGGAAGTTTGAATAATTGGAACATGGCATTGTTTTTTCCTATTTAACAACTTTGGATGTGAAAAGTTTTTCTTCTATGCCTCCATTGATGTCTTTGAATATGCTAGATAAGAAATCACCCCTGTCCGTTTTTTGGCAAGATGCATACTATATGTTGGGTCTCCATAGGACACGGG
The DNA here is from genome assembly GCF_900168165.1 of Alkalitalea saponilacus. Classification (GTDB taxonomy): domain Bacteria; phylum Bacteroidota; class Bacteroidia; order Bacteroidales; family Marinilabiliaceae; genus Natronoflexus; species Natronoflexus saponilacus. The sequence goes on along the minus strand of NZ_FUYV01000020.1, from coordinate 42,633 downwards.
AAATTAGGGCCGACTTTTCTCAACCGATATTCATGTGTCTATAATTTGTTTTACAGTTGCTCCCGAGGCCTCGGGAGAACTCGCCATTTAGTCATAGACTTGTGTATCGAAACATTCTGCATGGCTCGATTCTGTACCTGGCGGCTCAGTTCCGTTAGACGATTTACTAAGTTCGTCGAAGCAGCCTAAAAATCTATTAAAATTAGGCCAAAACCAACCTTTCAATGCAAAATTGCAACCAATTCCATTTATCCTTGAAGTATTTAAATGTGAAACCTGTTAATGTTTTTTGGGAATATTTACTTGAAAAACAAGTAATTTATTGCTTGTTTTTCTTCGAAAACAAGTAGTTTTGTCCTGCAAAATTTAGTCAGATACTTTCATCTGCAATAATAATAGAACTGTATGACTTGCCCACTTTGCAAAAATCAAGAATCTACTTCATTTATAGGGATTAACGACATCCTTTTCTGGAAATGCCCATCATGTTATCTGATATACAAAGATCAGTCATATCATCCAACTCCAAACGAAGAGGAGTTACGCTACATGCATCATAACAACAACTCTGAATGTGAAGGTTATGTTGACTCTCTTAATCAGGCATTGGAGCCATCACTCAGTTATATTGACAAAGATATGGTGGGGCTGGATTTTGGCTGCGGGCCGGAACCTGTTTTGGCAAAAATGTTAGAAGAAACCGGTGCTGAATGTTACCATTACGATCCTTTTTTTTTCCCTGAACTACCCGATGAGCGGCTCGACTTCGTGATTTCCACTGAAGCATTTGAACACTTCTTTCAGCCATATAAGGAGTTAAACCTCATCACCTCTCTTCTGATTCCCAGCGGAACTCTTAGCATCATGACTCACCGATGGAAAGACGACACAAATCTGAATGAGTGGTGGTACATGCGTGACCAAACGCATGTTTGTTTTTTCCATGACAAAACTTTTGAGTTCATCTGCAAGAAGTTTGGTTTTTCCCTTGAGTATGATGATGGCGATAAAGTTATTATTCTTCGAAAAGTGGTAGCCTGGGAATTTTAATGTTAAAATCACCAATAACTCTCAGTAACTGTTTTTAATATATATTAAAGATAAATCCCGATGAATCGGGATTAGACAGATAGAATAAGTTTAAAAGACGATCAGATATATCTGGTTTTCTGTTTAATCTTGTCTGTCGTTTTATATGTCTTACATCTAAAAATCTTTAAAACAGATTTAATATAAATTTAAAAACATTATAACCTATTTAAAAAAATCACGTAACAGATTGCATATTACAAACACATTTCGTTATTTTGCGAAACGTAAAAACACAAAACATTTTATTATGGCAGCAGATATCAAAGTATTAGGCCCGGGTTGTGCAAAGTGCAAAACCCTTGAAAAGGCAACCCAGGAAGCAGTTGAGGAACTTCAACTAAATGCAACTGTATCAAAAGTTGAAGACATAATGGAAATCATGTCTTATAATGTTGTTTCAACGCCTGCCGTCGTAGTTGATGGCAAAGTAGTCGTAAAGGGTCGTGTCCCGTCAAAAGATGAATTAAAGAAACTTATTGGAGATGCCGCAAACGCTTAATAAGGTTGAGCTGGATGCCGACGTGCAGGAAGTTGCGCGAATTATGAAAGCCATGAGTCATCCAGTCAGGGTTTATATCCTGAAAAAACTCTCACACATGGACTCCTGCTGCTACAGTGGTGATTTGGTAGAGGAATTGCCAGTAGGAAGATCAACTTTGTCTCAACACTTAAAGGAGTTAAAATATGCCGGATTAATTCAGGGAGAAGTAGAGCCCCCTTACATCAAATATTGCATAAATTATGAGAATTGGGAGAAGGCAAAGAAGTTGATGAAAGAGTTTTTATAAGAGTTAATGAGTTTGATTGTTGATAGTTGATGGTTCTGTGTTTATGGTTTATAGTTGATTCAATCAACACAGAACTATCAACTCAAAACAAAAAACCCCGAAACAATCATCAAATATTTTATAAATATGATAAAAAGAACATTTTTAGCAATCGCTGTTGTCCTTGCAGTTATATCTTGCGGACAATCACAGTCGGGACAAAGTGGCCAAAAATCAGCCTCGCTCAGCGAAGCTGATGACGCTAAGGTAAAAGTTTACTATTTCCATGGCAGAATGCGTTGTCCAACTTGTGTAAACATTCAAGAGGTGGTGCAAAATACAGTCAACGATAATTTTGCCGGAAATGAAGATGTCGCATTTTTGGAGGTTGACTTTTCTGACCGAGCCAATGCCCATTTGGCCGACAAATATGAAATTGCATGGAGTAGCGTGGTTATTGCCACCGAAGATGAGCATACCAATATTACAGAGCAGGCGTTTGCAATGGTTATGAATAACCCGGAAGGCCTGAAAAGTTTAGTTATGGCGGAGACTCAAAAATTTTTAGATAAATAAATTAGTGGATCATTAAGAGTTAATTAATCTGTGTAATCAGAGTTTAAACAATATAACTATGAAAAAACTTATTTTAATTTCAGCCATCGCCCTAATGAGTGGAATGGCTGTCATGGCTCAAAAAGCAGAAGTCCTTTATTTTAAGGCACAACTGGGATGCTGTGTGGCACGTGCCTGCGACATGCTTCAAAACGACATCAAAACTATGGTGGAGAGCAACTTTGATGCTTCAGAAGTAGTTTTTAAAGAGGTTCGTTTGGCTGATCCCTCCAATGCCGAGCTGGTTCAAAAATTCAATGCCCGCTCACAAACAGTTGTTGTGGTGAGAAACGGAGATTCAGAAAAATTTAAGGACATTTCCACAGAGGTAAGAAATTATTTAAGATTCAGAGATCGTGAAGAGTTTGAGAGCACTTTGGTTGCTTCGGTAAATGAAAATCTTTAACCACTATGGAGTTTTTGCAAAATCTTGCAGACAACACGCAATTTCCACTTTTTACTGCATTTATACTGGGACTGATGACTGCTGTCAGTCCCTGCCCATTGGCCACCAACATTTCAGCCATTGGCTTTATCAGCAAAGACATTCAGGATAAAAGAAAAACCTTTATCAATGGATTGGTATATACATTAGGTCGTACCATAAGCTATACCGTTTTAGGAATTATCTTAATTCTGATTCTTAAACAAGGTTCAAGCATTTTTCAAATTCAAAGAGCCATTGGAAACTACGGAGAGCTTTTTATCGGACCCCTGCTGATTGTCATTGGTGTATTTATGCTGGATCTGATAAAATTCAACTTTTCCCTTACGGGCGGTTTGTCCGACAAAATGGAAAGTAAAACAAAAAAAGGCAGCTGGTGGAGTTCATTGTTGCTTGGAATTGTTTTTGCCCTGGCATTTTGCCCATACAGCGGCGTCATTTATTTTGGAGGGCTCATCCCATTGGCGGTTTCTTCAAATATAGGGTATTTGTTACCGGTGGTTTTTGCAATAGCCACAGGTTTGCCCGTGATTCTATTCGCCTGGATTCTCACATTCAGTGTTTCGAGTGTAGGTAAAATGTACAACAAAATTAAAACCTTTGAATTCTGGTTCAGAAGAATCGCAGCGGTCATATTTATTCTGGTAGGACTTTATTACATCTGGTTGATTTACTTATAATTTTTTAATCAGCAATTTTAATTCAAACTAAATCTACCCCCTATGTTTAAAAGGATTTTAATAGCCAGCGACCTCTCTCCTGTTTCTGATGCAATCATTGGTTGCATGACCAACCTAAAAACGCTCAACATCAAGGAGGTGGTACTTTTTTATGCTCTGGGGTTCAGGGAAAATGACGAAGTTTCGGAAATAGTTCATCAACAGGTAAAGCCTGATTTGGAACGACAGCAGGACATATTGAAAAAAGAGGGCTTTAATGTTAGTCTGGCGTTGACTGACGGAATGCCTTCCGAAGAGCTCAAACGGGTTTGCGACGAAAAAGAAGTCTCACTTATTGTTATGGGATCGCATGGTCATAGCGCGTTTACCCATCAATTTTTCAGGATTGGAGGAGTTGCATCAGAGGTTCTTAACAGCCATGAAAAGCCATTGCTTTTTTTACGCATTAAAAATGATGCATCAGGATTTGAAGCAGCCTCAGTCAACCTCAAAGAAAAGATTCTTTTTGCCACCGATTTTTCCGATATCTCCATGTATGCTTTTGAATATCTGGAAGAGCTGGTTAAGGATGGAGTTCAAAACATCACCCTGATGCATGTGCAGGACAAAGGGCGCATTTCCGGGCATCTTGAACATAAGCTGGAAGAGTTTAACCACATTGATAATGAACGCCTTTTACTTCGGAAGGAGCGATTGGAAAAACTGGGTGCAACCAATGTAGAAATAAAAATTCCTTATGGAATACCTGCTCAGGAAATTATAAATGAAGCGCACCAAGGATATTCGCTAGTTGTAATGGGCAGCCAGGGTCGTGGATATTTTACCAACGTTTTTATAGGAAGCGTTAGTTATAAAGTAGCGAGAAATTCAGATGTTTCAGTATTGTTGGTGCCGGAAAGATTCAGGGAATAAAACTTCATATTCGGAAAAATAAGCAAGATCTGCCGGCCCATTTAGATCCCAAACAAAGTAATTAACGTGCAAACAACAACACCGAAATATACGTTTCGGTCAGGAAACGAACATCTTAAAAACTAGATAAATGGAATTAAAAAAAGAACTAAAAATCCTTTTTTGGATTGTAGTGGTTTTCCTGGGAGCCTTTTATATGCCTTTGGAGAGTGCAAGATTTCAGGATGCCATTGCAGCTACACTGGATTTAACCAGGTGGTATGCACAGGAGCATGTTATTTTGTGTCTGTTGCCCGCATTTTTTATTGCCGGGGTTATTTCAGTATTTGTCAGTCAGGCCGCCGTCCTTAAATACTTTGGCGCCAACGCCAAAAAATGGCTGGCCTATACAGTGGCATCGGTTTCCGGAACCATTCTGGCCGTTTGCAGTTGTACCATTTTGCCGCTTTTTTCGAGTATTCACAAGCGTGGTGCCGGCTTAGGCCCCGCCGTTGCTTTTCTATACTCAGGGCCGGCCATAAACATCCTTGCCATTATACTTACTGCCCGCATTCTTGGGTTTGAAATGGGCGTAGCAAGGGTTATCGGAGCCGTGGTATTTGCTATTGTCATCGGGTTGGTAATGTCGTTCATCTATCGCAAAGAAGAGAAGCTGAAAAAAGAAGAACAGATGAACATTCCCGAGGTACCGGAAAAACGCCCCATGTGGCAAACCTCTTTTCACTTTTTCACCCTGGTTCTCATTCTGGTATTCGCCAACTGGGGACAACCCGGCGAGGGTGTAACTGAAGGACCATGGTACTGGATATGGGTCAACAAGTGGAATTTGACGGCTATTTTCTCCCTGATGCTGATGTATTCCCTTATTTACATTCTGAAAATTAAATGGCAATGGGTTGTGGTTGGAGGAATAATCACTGCTGCATCGGGATTTTTAACATCATCGCCTTTGGTTCCAATGATAGTGGGAGTTGCTGTATTAAGCATCATTACCCTGCTTGACAAACAAGACGATGAAAATCGTGAATGGACACTGGCCACCTGGGATTTTGCAAAACAAATTATGCCCATGCTGGCAATTGGTGTGGTAATAGCAGGATTTTTACTGGGAAGTACCTATGATGATGTTTCCATGCCTGGCATCATTCCCGACCAATGGGTTTCATCGCTGGTGGGAGGCAATTCCATTTGGGCCAACCTGTTTGCCTCTGTTTTAGGAGCTTTTATGTATTTTGCCACGCTTACCGAAGTCCCCATTTTACAGGGATTAATGGCTTCCGGTATGGGTAAAGGACCGGCACTGGCACTGTTGCTTGCAGGACCATCCCTTTCGCTACCAAATATGTTGGTGATTCGAAGCGTAATGGGAACGCAAAAGACCTTGTTATTTGTGGTATTGGTAGTGATTATGGCGACCATATCAGGACTTATTTTTGGATCAATGTTTTAAAAAAGCATGAAAAGGAGAAAAGCAATTAAAGCAAGTTTAGGGATGCTGGCTGGAGGAGGAGTTGGCTTGTTTGCATTATCCAGGCTATTTAAGCCTGATTACCAGACCAACAATGACCCATTTAAGTTAGAATACAAACAGGCAGGGGATTCATGGGATTATGATATTCTGGATCCGAAAATCACAGCAGAAATTGCTTATGAGCAATACAGCAACGGGAGTTGCATGTATGCTGTGGTTGGAAGCGTTGTAATGCAGCTGGCCGAAAAATATGGAGAACCTTACAAGAGTTTCCCATATCATCTCTTCCGTTACGGGCAGGCAGGAATCGGAGGATATGGTTCAGTTTGTGGCGCATTAAATGGCGCTGCAGCCTTATTGGGATTGTTTGTTTCCGAAAGAAGCGTCCGGGACAGAATGATTACCGACATTTTTCAATGGTACGAACAAACACCGATGCCCCAATACATCCCTAAAAAACCTGCGCATGATTTTATTCTTCCGGCATTTGCCACTGAATCCGTATTGTGTCACGTATCCAATACTTCATGGAGTAAAATGGCAGGAGTAAAAGTTGACAGCAACGAGCGTAAAGAGCGATGCAGAAGGCTTTCATGCGATGTTGCGGAAAAAGTTGTGATGGCTCTTAATGATTTGAAAGCGAACAGATATGTTGGAAATAAATATGCCAATGAAAGCGTTAATTCATGTGTTGCCTGTCATGGCAGTTCAGGCAAATTAGACAATTCCTTCGGAAAAATGGATTGTAAATCGTGCCACACAGAATCAGTGGGACACAGAGCTTTTTCAAATATTCATTATAAACTTACCGGCGATAAGTAGATTAAAATTATAATAATAACCCAAAAATCATCGACAGCAACGCCCTTCGGGCAGCATAAAATCCACTCGGAATCCATGTGTTTTGTAATCAATGATGTACCCCGAGAGCACCTTGCCTGTTTCAACACTCATAGTAAGTGGAATCCCCTCTATAGAAACAACTTTGTGTTGTTCCTTTTTCTCGTCCACAATTGAGAACTCTGGGCTTGGAGGCTCCTTTTGTTCGCCCACTATCACCTCAATAAATTTGCTCCTTTGATGATCTACTGCGAGCATCTCTTTTAGTTTTTTAATGGCATTAAGAGTCAGTTCCATAGATTGATTTATTATTCATCCCATGACTAAGAGTCATAGGATGAATAAAAACTTTATAATCAATATTTCTTTTTATTTGCAAAAGCTACCAATGACAGCATGATTGGCACCTCCACCAAAACTCCAACCACGGTTACAAGTGCTGCCGGGGATTGTAACCCGAACAATGCAATGGCTACCGCAACGGCAAGTTCGAAAAAGTTGCTGGCTCCAATCATGGCTGCCGGTGCACAAACGGCATAATTAAGTTTTAGTTTCTTACCGCCGTACCATGCAATAAAAAAGATGAAATAGGTTTGAATGATTAATGGTACTGCGGCCAATAGAATAATCATTGGGTTGTTAAGTATGTTTTGCCCCTGAAAAGCAAACAGCAGTACTAGAGTGACCAATAATGCTACTATACTGACCGGTTTTAATTTTGGCAAAAACACATTCTTAAACCATTGAACTCCTTTTGATTTAAGGAGAATTCGTTGTGTAATAACACCAGCAACCAGTGGCACCACAACAAATATCAAAACACTGTAAACCAAAGTATCGTATGGAATTGCAACGTCTGTAATCCCCAATAGCAATCCCACAATGGGTACAAATGCCACCAAAATTATCAGGTCATTTACCGAAACCTGAACCAAAGTATAATTAGGATCACCATCCGACAGGTATGACCACACAAAAACCATTGCCGTACATGGTGCGGCACCTAAAATAATGGCACCTGCAATGTATTCCCCGGCTAAAGATGGATCAATCCATGCGCCATAAAGCTTGGAGAAAAAAATCCAGGCAAAAAATGCCATAGAAAATGGCTTGACAAGCCAGTTAATGATTACCGTCCAAACAACCCCGCGGGGCTTTTTACCTATTTTTTTGATACTGGAAAAATCAATCTGGAGCATCATTGGATATATCATAAGCCAGATAAGAATTGCTACAGGTATGTTTACCCTGGCAATTTCCATGCTGCTGATGACCTCAATGCCATCACCAATAAAATGGCCAATCCCAATACCGGCTAATATTCCCAGTGCTACCCATATTGTGAGGTATTTTTCAAAAAATCCAATGGTTTTTCTGGGCTGTTCCGGAATTATAACTTTTTTTTCTGTGTCAGTCATAGTTGTGATTCAATTTCTTCTTTATACAATTTGTAAAAACCTGCTTTGATTTCATCCCTGACACGGATAAACTCGCTCCAGATAAATTCATCGGTTCCGGTAGCGTGCGACGGGTCATCAAATCCAATGTGAAGACGCTTTTTAACTTTGCCCATAAATGCCGGGCAGGCTTCGTTGGCTCCTCCACATACGGTAATCACATAATCCCACTCATCACCCAGGTATTTCTCTACCGAATCAGATGTGTGATGACTGATGTCGATGCCAATTTCTTTCATGGCTTTAACCGCGCTCTGGTTAAGTTTGCCGGAAGCTTCGGTTCCGGCTGAACAGACCGTTAAACGTTGGTCAAATGAGGCCATAAATCCATGAGCCATCTGACTTCGGCATGAATTGCCGGTACACAAAATCAAAATTTTCATATTTCTATTTTTTACAGTTTATGGTATCAATATTTAAATCCTCGAGAAATGAAATGGCGGATGATTTAAAATCTTTAATGGCCTGCGTGTTGAGGCAATAATTGGTTTTCACCCCTTCTACAGTGCCAACTATCAGCCCTACCTCCTTTAATTCCTTTAAATGTTGATTAACAGTAGTTCTGCTTAGTGGCAGTTCATCAGCAATATCTCCGGTGATGCATGTTTTAGTTTCAGCCAGATATTGAAGAATTGATAAACGCGCCGGATGAGATAAGGCTTTAAAGAATTTGGCCTGACGGACCAAATCAGCAGAAAAAGAGTTCTTAATTAATTTAGCCATATCATATAGAGCTTTAAATTTGATGTTCTAATCAAGTAATAGAACTACCCGATGTTTTTATGCCGTAAATTTACGTCATAAAAAATTATGACGCAAAAATACGTCATAACAAAAGATTAAATTATTGTTACATTTATGGAATAAAAATATGAAGGAGATGATTTATCGCTTAACTTTTTCAGATTTTGCGATGACCTGATTTTTTAAATCCTCTTTATAATTGATGATTTTTTGTAGTACCTCCTGATTGTTTGCGGCCACAATTTGTGCAGCAAGAATACCTGCATTTTTAGCTCCGTTTAATGCCACTGTGGCAACAGGCACTCCTCCGGGCATTTGTAAAATGGACAATACAGAGTCCCATCCGTCAATTGAATTACTTGACTTTACAGGCACTCCAATAACCGGAAGTGGTGTGATGGCTGCCACCATGCCCGGAAGGTGCGCGGCTCCACCAGCTCCGGCAATAATGACCTGAATGCCTCTTTTATGAGCGTTGGAAGCAAAATCATACATCTTTTCGGGAGTGCGGTGAGCCGAAACAATATCCAGTTCATATTCAACTCCAAATAATTCCAGCATTTCAGCTGCCTGATTCATGACAGGCAAATCCGAGTCGGATCCCATTACTATGCTTACTACTTTTTTTCCCATGACTTTACTTTTAACAATTCCTTTACCTTGTCGGCCTTTTTAAGTGCGTCTTGCATATTCGCCGAAAGAATGGTAACATGACCCATTTTTCTGAATGGCCGGGTCTCTTTTTTTCCGTACAAATGAACCTTAACTCCCGGTATTGCCATACTCTCAGTAAGACCTTCATATTTTACTTTGCCCTGGTATCCTTCTTCACCAATGATGTTAAGCATTACCGCCGGCAATTTTAATTCTGTGCTTCCCAGAGGCAGGTTTAAAATTGAACGTAAATGTTGTTCAAACTGGGAAGTTATAATGCTTTCAATGGAGTGGTGTCCACTGTTGTGCGGTCGTGGAGCCATTTCATTGACAATAACCTCACCATCCTGATCTACAAAAAACTCAACAGCAAGCAATCCCTCCATATTTAATAAACCAATGATTTGCGATGCTATGTTAATGGCTTTCTCAGTCTGCCCGGCAGTGATGGTTGAAGGACAAATGAGCTTGTCAACCAGATTGGCTTTGTCGTTAAAAACCATCTCTACAACAGGGAAACAACTGATGTCACCATTTTGATTGCGGGCTGCAATCACTGCTATCTCCTTGTCAATTTCGATTTTATTCTCAATGATGGAAGCATCAGGCAGGATTTTTCCAAGTTCTTCGGAACTGTTTACCACCGCAACACCTTGTCCGTCGTATCCACCCTTTCTTATCTTTTGTACGAACGGAAATTTGATCTCTCCGGAATTAATTTTTTCTTCAATCTCTTCCAAACCATCCACAAAAACAAAGGGAGAGGTGGGAATTCCATTCGTTCGGTAGAACTCTTTTTGCAATCCTTTGTCCTGAATCATTTCCAGAACATCAGGGTCGGGTTTAATGACAACACCTTCTGATTTCAATTTCTTTAAAGCTTCTATGTTGATGTTTTCCATTTCATAGGTTAAAACATCCACCAATTTGCCAAAGTTATAAACATCATCAAAATCAGTCTGGCTGCCACTTATCAGGCATGAAGCGATGCTTCCTGCCGGACACTCCTTCTCCTTATCCAGTACATATGTTGCAATATCCCATTTACTTGCTTCCTGTATCAGCATTTTCGCAAGTTGTCCCCCGGCAATGATTCCAAGTTTCAGATTCGAAGTAATCAATCTTTCCATTTATATTGAGCGCATGTAATTTAAAAGTCTGAACGCAAAGGCGAAAAGACACAAATTTTTATAAACCAAAAAATATCATGTGATTCGTTATTACTGAGCATAAATACCTCAGATTATCCTAACAAACCAATGTGAATAATTCCTGCTGGTAATAATTTTATGCAAAGAAAAAGAAATTTGTCGGGATTATCTGAGAAAAAATAGATAGTTCCATTTTTTCTGTAAAAGAAATGCCATGATGGGGAGGGAAGATATAAACGCAAAGACGCAAAAGCACAGAGGATTTTTTGGAGAGAGAAGAGCTAAAGGCAGCGATGCAAGGACGCTGAGGTATCTTGGGAAGAGTTAATATGCTTGTGGTAATTTATTCCTAAAGTTCCGTAGGAACGTAGCAAATAATGATCCAACCTATGACCGCTCTTTATGGACAAAACCAGAGACTGCCGTGTGCCCGCTTTGCTTGCATAGAAAGTTCCAAGCGAGGGTTAAAATTTACAAAAGAGTTCTTTCCTTCATAAAGAATAGCAAATTTATCATGTCCGTTCATTCCATATTTCAGGATTTCTACTCGTGTGGAAAATCGCAATTACCTGTATTACTGCATGAACAATTCGATAGTAAATCACGAATGGGAACTTTTTTACAACATACTTTCTTACATCATTGTGAGCAATTGGAAACGATTTTGGGTTTTGTTTGATATTCTCAAAACCAAGATTAATTTGCTTAAAGAAAGTGTCAGCAACTTTTATGCTGTCCTCAGAATAAAATTCATATGATTTATCAAAGTCAACTTCTGCCTCGTCTGATAATTCAAGACTATACGTCTTTGTCTTCATATTTCTTTTTAATCAAGTCCCAATTCTTAAAAGTCGTTTCGCCGTTTTCTATTCGATGCAGCCTTTTATCAAGTAAATCCTTATGCTCGGATGGAAGCTCCTGCAATCCTTCTTTCACACTAACAATCTCTATATAATCAATATCTTTGATTAGATTAAGAAATGCAGCTATTTTTCTCTGCTCCTTTATATTAACTGTAAGTTCCATATCAACTCATTTTAGATAAAGATACTGTTTTATAATGCGATTATCGATTTTTAAAGCATTAAAATTTCATAGGAAAACCTAATTTTATAAGGCCAAATTTAAGGTCAATTGAATGTTTTCTTTACAAATTTCCCTAGAAACGACACATTTTATAAGACCGGATTTTAATCCGGTTAAAAGAACCGCCCACAGATTAACTGAGTTCCGTAGGAACGTGGCATATTATGATCAAACCTATGACCGCTGTTTATGGACAAAACCAGAGACTGCCGTGTGCCCACTTTGCTTGCAAAAGATTCCCGCTAACTGAGAATTTCTTTCTGCAAATATTGCTTGCTCTGATTTAAGCTGTCCTTTCAGGACGAAATCGCCTTGTTGTGCGAATACCCAAGGCGTTGCCATTGGGTTGGAATAACCTGCCGCTTTGTGGCATTAGGGAGAATTAAACGCTTATCTGATGGGGGTTGAAAAAAAAGAAAGCAAAAAAGGGCGGAAAGCACAGCAGGACGTGGGATGCAGGGCGAAAGGGATATATCTTTTCTGACCTCATATAATATGCCCCGAGCCTACAGCTATCCTTCGCATTGATACAACTGCTTATGAATGGACTAAAGTCCATCCTTACAAAATAGATGCGAGCCTACGGCTCTCAATTAATAAGCAATTTTTTATTCTTAAAGTTCCGTAGGAACGATACGTTTAATGAAATCCAGATGTATTCAACCCTGCTTTTTAAACAAAAAACACACTTGTAATCAATAACTTATTTTTGGCTAACACCTAATAATCTAATAACCTAACCATCTATTATAAGAGCATCTGCCCCATCTATTTCCCCAACCTCACTTCCGGCAATATGATTTTTATTTCGGTGTCGGTATCTTCATTTTTCCAATAAAGAATATGATTAACTTCTGCGCTTGTGGGTTTATAACCTTTTAGTTCGAATTGTGACAGTTTCTCTTTAAATGCGGTGGAAAATTTCAAAACACGCCTCCCTTTTGCATCCGTGCAACCTTCGGTGTCGATCAGCAGAGGGTCTCCGCTTAAAAGATCCGGGATGAGATGTTGTCGGTGAGTAAAATACCCGAGCCATATGTCTTTATGGGTCAGATGCAATATGAGCCATTCGGGGTTTTGATGATTTCGGTCATCCATTTTACAAGGAATACTGTTGTTTGACACATCGTCCAGAAACGCACCATTCAAGTGTATGGAAAGATTCTCTTTAGCCCGAGTCATTGCCACATAAAGCTGTCTTATTTTCTCATCATTATCCGTCACAAAATTATCGAGCAGCAGAAATACATGATCAAACTCCTTCCCCTTTGCTTTGTGTATGGTTGAAACAAAGATGGTTTCTCCGTTGATGTTGATAAAATCTTCAGCTTTGGACTCCCTGACAAACACCTCAAAATCCGATCTGTATTTCTGTTTGGGGTTGCTCAACTGAAACTCTTTAACAAGGTTGATACAGACGTCTATTTTTGAACTGGTTTTGAACTTCTCCCAAACATTTCGTTTTGCCTGTTTCCATGTGTCATCACTGATCACTACCTGATCACCATTTAAACTCAACTGGTCAATAAAAAATCTTATCTCATAAAGATTGTAAAGGCTAAAATCGCTGTTTGACTGAATCAGTCTAGCCGGAAATCCCATTTTATTGAGCAGTCCGGTAATCAACAGAGCCTCATCGTTGGTCTGGGTAAGTACCGCGGTGGTTCCGGCAAGATTCCCTCCGGCAATCTCCTCCACCAATGGAGTAATGAGCCCTCCTCCCCGGTATTTGGTAACTTTTATCTCCCCATTCTCCTTTTGTCTTGCCACAATGGGAGTCTCCTTTAATCTGTAACGTATTTTTTGAACCACTTTGTTGGTGAACTCTACCAGATTGTTTTTGCTGCGAAAGTTTTCATTCAACTCATATTTTTTGGCCTGATATTGGGTGATAAACTGCTCCAGATGCCTGGAACTGGCTCCACGGAATTCATAAATGTTCTGATCGTCATCGCCTACGGCGATAACGCGCATCTCTTCATTTAAATCCATCAGCGTTTTTATCAGAGAGAACTCATGAAGATCCATATCCTGCGCTTCATCAATCACCAGAACACTTTTACTGATGCGGCTTGGTTCAATGTCCTTGTTTCGGATTTTATCAATGGCCTGTTGGATGATGGTATCCGATTTTTCAATGGAACCGACTTTCCCCAACAGGTCAAAACAGTATGAGTGAAACGTTTTTATTTCCACATAAGCCGCTGCGTTCCCTATGAGTCCAATCAGCCGTTGTTTAAATTCACTGGCTGCCGCACGCGAAAAGGTGATCATCAACAGTTGCTCATGCTTCACATCTTCCATTAGCAACAGCGAAGCCAGTTTATGCACCAGCACCTTGGTTTTTCCACTTCCGGGACCGGCTGCTACTACAATGTAACGAGAGCTGTTGTCGGTTATAATTTTCAATTGCGACGGGGAGAGTTCCCCAAACAATTGCCTGAACTTCGACGGGGTGAGATTCCTCTGAATCTCTTTTTGTCGCGTTGCATTGAAATATCGGTTTAGAAAAGTTGAATAGTTGAGATTAAAATAATCGTTTACAAATTGCAGTGCCTCCTTATAATCACTGATCATTTTCTTTGCGTATTCCCCGACAATGTGAATCTGTTGAATTTTATTTACATAAAACTGCTTCAGCTTGGTGTAATCATCGGTTTTGTATCTTTTCTTATTATCCTGCTCAATGCGTTCGATGCTTAATTTGTTGTAAACCACCAAAAATCCGCCTTCAATCTTTATGGCATCAATTCGTGAAAGATAAAACAGTGCATCCTCCACATCCTCAATGGCAACAGACAATTTAAAAAGAGCCTGCTCCTTCTCGTAGGCCTGCTTTAATTCATGTACCGAAAACTCCACAAGCAGTTGTTCTTTGTTCTGATCTTCTGCCGTTATACTTTCGTTGCTTTTCGCAAATAGGTAATTGACAATAAAAGCTGCAAGCTGGTGGCGTTTCTCAAGTTTTTCCTTTAATACGCCAACCGGGTTGTTGGCCATAACGGAAAAATGGTGGTTCGAATAGTCATGATTCCGCCTTTTTATCCAGTTTTTAATGGTCCAAAAGTTAATGATGGTTCTCAGCTTGTTTGGCGAAACATCTATACAGCCAGCCATTTCTGCCGCTTCGTTCAGTTCCTTCAGATGCAGCACTTTCTCATCTTCATCAATGGCAGACAAAAAGAAAGTCTCAATTTTGCCGAAAGTCTGCAATATATTAAGCGAGCGGTTTTTGTTCTCACCGCGTTTTATAAACGCGGTTAAATCCTTGGCATCGGCCAGTATGCGCTCCTCCCTAAGTAGGTTTACCACGTTTATCACCTCCTCTTTTACAATACCAAGGTGGTCGGAAATGTAGTCAATTCTTGTTTCTGCCACCTCATCGGAGGCTTGTTTCCGGCTTTTACCGGAAAACAGTTTTTTAATGATGCGCACAGCATGCACCTTCTGTTTATCATTGAAACGGTGCGATTGATTGATTCTTTCGATGGCCTCCTGAGCATTTTTTGCCAATATACTATTGGCAAAAATCCTTGGCATATTCTGTCCGCGCCTAATGTATCCGGCCTCTTCGAGTGCGGCAATGGCTGTGGTCACGCGGGTTTCAATTTCCACCACATTTTCGTCCCAGCCGGCTTTTCTGGCTATCTCCAAAGCAGAGTTGGACGCCGTAGCACGAAAACGGGTAATCTCTTTAATGGCCGACCAAATTTGCTGAATCTCCTTGATATTGAGTTTGGTCTGGTTAAGCAGAATAAAATGCTTGCTTAAATCCTCCTCGCTAAAAAGAATGTAACACTCGGCCGTGATCTTTTCATCACGACCCGCTCTTCCTGCCTCCTGCACGTAATTTTCCAGCGAATCAGAGACATCATGATGAATCACCATGCCCACATCTTTCTTGTCCACACCCATCCCAAAAGCCGATGTGGCCACCATAATCTGCAGGTCGCCACGAATAAAAGCGTCTTGATTCTCCGATTTCTCCTGCTTGTCCATTTTTCCGTGATAGGCTTTTGCGGCATAGCCATCGTCCGATAGCCGCTGAGCCAACTTGGTCGCGAGCCGGGTGCGGGACACATAAACAATGGTGGGACAGTTTTTTCCGTCAACCAAATGACGAATGGCCTGGTATTTCTCCTCATCCGTTTCTTTGGGAAGCACTTTGTAAAGCAAGTTTTCGCGCGCGGCAGGTGAAGTAAAAAGCTCCAGTTTGAGCGCAAGTTTCTCCCTGAAATAGCTCTTTATATCCTCAATTACTTTCTGCTTGGCCGTAGCCGTGAAACACGACACAGGAATTGGATCTGTGAGATTTTTCTTTTCCTGAATGGATTTGATAAAATCACCGATGTAGAGATAATCCACCCTGAAATCCTGTCCCCATGCTGAGAAACAGTGTGCTTCGTCAATGACGAAGCGCACAATGTTGCGTCCCAGAAGCAAATGCTCAATGGTTTTGGACCTCAACGATTCCGGAGATATATAGAGCATGGATGCAGAACCGTTTTCAACCCGTTCGAACGATTTTGCACGTTCAATTGGATCCAACAGTCCGTTAATGGTAACGGCCTCGGTGATACCGGCACGCTCAAGGTTATCAACCTGATCCTTCATCAAACTTTGAAGCGGAGAGATGATTACCGTTAAACCTCTGACATTTTCACCACTCATCAGTGCAGGAACCTGAAAAGTAATGGACTTCCCTCCTCCCGTAGGAAAAACCGCCAATAACGAACGGTTTTGGATGGCCGCCTTCACAGCCTCTTCCTGTAAAGGCTTCCCTCCATATTGCCGATAAAACTCAAACCCGAAGAACTTTCTTAATCCCTTCCCGGCATCAAGAGACTGATCACAATATGTACAGCCTTTTAAACAAGGATTATTACGCAACAGATACATCACCCTGTCAACCTCCGGGAAATTCTTTAACACCCATGGCGGAGTAAATGAACTCCGACATCCGGTATTGATGAGTGCAATGCAATAGGCTAGTTCAATAGGGTTGTTGCAGATCAACTGTTCCAAATCAATGTGAGCACAAATTTGTGAAGCAAATTTGCGTCTGATCAATTCTATAACATTTGTCTTTTCACTTTCATAACCTACAAACAGAAAAAATGCAGCAAATTCACCCTGATTCCCCAAAAGGGAATAAAAAATTTGCCGCAACTCTTCCTCCGACTCTTTAAAAGCAGTCACTTCATCGTAAAAAAGATCCATCGCTTTAATGGCGTCATTAAGAGGATTATTTAGCTCTTCAGTTTGAAGTTTATCATCCTTCAGTAAAGCATGATAAGGCTTTTTTGGAAAGAGTAGCGGTGAAAGAAACAAAGTGTCTATAACCGGACTGCTTACGAGTTTCTCTCCCAACACCTTCTTAAGATATGGTAAATCGTGACGGATGATGTTATGTCCACATAAAAAACTGCCGTCATTTATCAATTTAATTAAATCGGAAATAGCATTGGAGTGCATTTGGTGCCCATGATTGTTTATTGCACCAATATCTAGTATCCTTTTGTGTTCAGGATCCGTTTCAATATCTAAAAACAGGATGGATTTCATTGTCTCTTATAAAAAACAACCCTAAACATATATTATACTGATTATAAACTCTTTATGTGATACGCTTCTTACGAAAGTTCACGTAAATATAGAACGCCTTTCCCATGTTCGAAAACATGAAAACATCAAATATAAAAATTTAACCTGCATTATTTCAGAAAATTAGAAATTAATGATCGTAAATAAGGTTGAGATATTTGGACGAACAAAAAATGAGGACCATAACTTCACAAATAAAAAAACAGATAACACCAAAGTGTTATCTGTTTTAAAAAATTTTACAACAAGGTTTTAGAACCTGTATCTGACACCTAAAGCCAAACTAAAGACGCCCCTGTCATATGTATTAATCAACCCCAATTCAGGACGAATGTCTACTGAAAGTTGAAGTGGAATCTCTTCAAAATTATACTCCACGCCGGCATTTAAGGCAGCAGCCAAAAACATTCCGTCATCTCTGTAACCAGGACCAGAATAAGAACGGTTCCCAATTGAGGGACCCACACCCGCATACCAATAGAAACCTCCTTCAATTTGCCACACCCACTGGTAGATACCTGTTAGTGACCAATGGCTCCAGTGCGACGAACTTTTAATCCCCAAGTCCAGCTCCAGGCGGTCACCGTTAAATGGGGTTTGATATGAAATTTCGGCACCAACCAGGTTTCCTCCCCCAAAGCGAAGTCCTATTGCTCTTCCCTGTGCATTAGATACCGCAGGAATTATCAGCATGCATGCCAAAATAACAAATACTGCTTTTTTCATATTAATAAATCATTTTTAATTAGTAATATAAAATCTAAATGAACGATTCTTTATGTTGTAACTGTTTAAATTCTCTCCAAAAGAAAAGGTCATTTGAAAATGTTTAGATACAACTTTAGTACCACAACTCAATGAAATATATACTGGCTAAAATCAAACAGTCTCTATACAGGTGACAATATTAGCCAAAAAGTGTTCATTCTGCAAAAGAGGACTAATTGCAAATCTCTTTCCACTAATCGAAAAGGTTAATCAATCATCAGACAATCAGCCTGATTTCCATATTAAGGGTTGTTTCAAACAAACGAACAATCTGGCAATTTAGTTTGTCGGAGCAAAAAAAAAGCGATCGTAAACGATCGCTTAAATTGTTGTCTCGCAAGGATTCGAACCCTGACTAGATGGACCAAAACCATCTGTGCTACCATTACACCACGAGACAAACTTGAGTGCTTTTTCCTTGAAAAGCGATGCAAATATAGAATGTTTTCAGGTATCTTTCAAAAAAAACAGTCTAAAAAAAAGAAAAAGTTGCATAAACACTGTAAATCAATCAATTTTAACTCTGCTTTTTGCTATTTCACTTTTTTGTTAACTGGCAACATCTTAGCCTTCTGCACTTAAAAGTATCAATATTGATACTTTTTTAAGCAGATTATTGTATTTTTGGCAATCAGTGAAAAATGATAATCAGGATAAATTGTTGAAAACTATAACCTATGCACAAATATTCCAGGTACAATAGCATTTTCGGATGGCTGGCATTTTTAGTCGCCGCTGTTGTTTATACTTTAACTTTAGAACCAACTGCAAGCTTTTGGGATTGCAGTGAGCGTATAACCGCAGCATACAAGATGCAGATTCCTCATCCACCGGGGGCTCCATTTTTCATGTTAATGGGGCGCTTCTTTTCACTGTTTGCACCCGATGTTTCGTATGTGGCATATACGATAAATTTGATGTCGGCCATGGCAGGAGCCTTCACCATTGCGTTCCTTTTCTGGAGTATTACACATCTTGCAAAGAAAATTGTTCTGAAATCTGAAGAGGCCTACAATGAGCCATGGAGAATCTGGTCAGTAATAGCAGCTGGTTTTGTTGGTGCCATGGCCTATACTTTCTCCGATAGCTTTTGGTTTGTGGCAGTGGAGGCCGAAGCCTATGCCACCTCATCCATGTTTACCGCCATTGTCTTCTGGGCCATTCTGAAGTGGGAATCTATTGCCGACGAGCCCCATGCCAACCGTTGGTTGATTCTAATTGCCTACCTCATAGGACTCTCTATTGGAGTTCACCTGTTGAACCTTTTGGCAATTCCTGCTATTGTTATGGTCTATTACTACAAAAAATATGAGGTGACTCGTAAAAATAGTCTCATTGCTCTACTCACCTCTTTCGCCATACTGGGCTTTATTCTTTACATCATCATACCGGGAACCATTAAAGTTGCCGGATGGTTTGAACTCTTGTTTGTTAACAGCTTCGGTTTAAGTTTTAACTCAGGTCTTATTTTCTATACGGTGGCACTGTTTGGAGCACTTGCATATGGAGTTTATTACACCTATGTAAAGCAAAAAGCAGCTCTGAACTTTATTTTGACAGCCATCACGGTAATACTCATGGGATACACATCCTACGCCACCATCATCATTCGCTCTTCCGCGAATCCTCCCATGGATCAGAACTCCCCGGACAATGTTTTCGCGCTTCGATCATATCTTAACCGGGAGCAATATGGCGATAGTCCGCTTTTCTATGGCCAATACTACAACTCTCCCCTGGATTGGGACGCTATGGAGTCGGAAAAAGGCCGCCCGGTTTATGCCAGAATAGGAGACAGATATGAAGTGATAGACCATCGCAGAAAACATCGTTTTGACAGCAGGACAACCACTTTCTTCCCCAGAATGCACAGTCGCGACGCTCGTCACATTGAGGAATACAAACAGTGGGCCAACATAAACGGACGAAGAATGACCGTGCAGGATCAAACCGGCGCCCCGACAACCATTCAGTTGCCAACATTCTTTGAAAATCTGACTTTCTTCGTGCGATACCAGGTCAATTTTATGTACTTCAGGTATTTTATGTGGAATTTCTCAGGTCGCCAAAACGACATGCAGGGACATGGGGAAGTGCACAAAGGAAATTGGATCACCGGAATTTCCGCCATTGACAACTGGATGTATGGCGACCAGGAGATTTTGCCGGATTCATACAAAAACAACCCGGGGAGAAATAAATATTATATGCTTCCCCTGATACTGGGAATCATCGGATTACTTTATCAATATGGATCAGGGAAAAAAGGGAAACGCGACTTCTGGGTGGTGATGCTCCTGTTCTTCTTCACAGGTCTTGCTATTGTGATATTCCTCAACCAAACTCCCCTTCAGCCCCGTGAACGGGACTACTCCTATGTTGGTTCATTCTACGCCTTCTCCATTTGGATAGGATTGGGAGTTCTTGCAATCATCGATGGCTTTCGAAGATTTCTTCCGGCCATGCCGGCAGTAGCAGCAGGAACGCTTGCCGTGCTTGTTCTAGTTCCTGCAAATATGGCAAAAGAGAACTGGAACGATCACGACCGCTCCGGCAGAACCATTGCACGTGATTTGGCATTCAACTATCTCAATACTGTTGGTGAAAATGGTGTCATCTTCACCATGGGGGATAACGACACTTTTCCTCTGTGGTATGCACAGGAGGTTGAAGGCGTAAGAACAGATGTAAGAGTATGTAACCTCAGCTACCTGCAAACCGACTGGTACATTGATCAAATGAAAAGGCAGGCTTACGAATCCGAACCATTGAATTTTTCAATGGAGCGTGAACAATACATACTTGGGAAACGAGATGTTGTTTGGTTAATCGACCGAATTGAAGGGTATGTGGACTTAAAAGAAGCCATACGATTTCTGGCAAGTGAAAGCCCCAGGAGCAAACAAATTCCCAACTACAGTGGACGCATTGAGCATCTTCCTTCAAAATCGTTCACAATACCGGCAGACTGGCGCAAAGTAGTTGAAAACGGAATGGTAGGCGAACGACACGCCAACCTGATTGATTCATTGATGTTCATTGACTTGAATAAAGAGCGGTTAATGAAAAATGAGGTCATGGTACTTGACCTTTTAGCACACAACGACTGGGAACGACCCATATATTTTGCAGTAACAGTTGGCAGCGATAATTACGTTGGTTTACAGGATTATTTCCAGCTTGAAGGATTCGCTTATCAAATTGTACCAATCAGAACCAAGAGCGTTGATGGTCAGTTTGGCAGGGTTGACACTGATCGCATGTTTAATAATGTGATGAACGAATTCATTTTTGACGGTTGGAATGATCCATCCGTATATCTTGATGAGAACCATAGAAGGATGGGGGTCAACATTCGAAACAATCTTTCCAGGTTGGCTTCGGCTCTGATTGAAGAAGGACGGGATGAAGAAGCTTTGGCCGTTCTGGATAAAACCATGAACATGCTGCCACCTTCAAGACTACCTCATAATTATTTCTCACTGTTTATAGCAGACAGCTATTATCAAATTGGTGAAATTGAAAAAGCAGATGAAGTTATACGTGGCTTGAAAGAGGAGAATTATCAGGAATTAAGATTCTTCACAAACTTGCCACAACGCATCAGAAACGCTCACATGGGTGAAATACAAAGATCTTTTGCTATATACTCTGAAATAGTGAGGACTTTGAGATTATTCAATAGGGATGAATTAATCAGAGAATTTGAAGAAGATCACGAACGCTTATTTCAACGAATTGGCTTTTTTAACCGTTGATATGAAAGTACGCCCGCCTCTTCTTTTGCGCTGGATGTTTCCCGGCACAACATGGAGGATTCCGGAAAAAGAGAAACGAGTCTATATCACTTTTGACGACGGACCTATTCCCGAGGTAACACCCAGGGTAGTAGAGATGCTAAACAAATATGGAGCAAAGGCTACTTTTTTTTGCGTGGGAGATAATGTAAGAAAACACCCGGAGGTATACAGCATGCTCATAAACAACGGCATGGCAACAGGGAATCATACATATTCGCATCTGAAGGCGTGGCAATCGTCGAAGAGTGAATATTTTTCTGATATAAAAAAAGGAAAGCATTACATAGGAGGAAATCTCTACAGACCACCTCATGGCCAACTCTACCCATGGTATATCGGATTCCTGAAAAGGAATTTTAGTAAAGTAGTGATGTGGGATCTGCTTAGTCAGGATTGGAAAAATGATTTATCAGCAGATGACATATACAAAAATGTCATCCGGAACGTTCGTTCCGGATCGATCATCGTGTTTCACGATTCATTAAAAGCATGGCCCCGACTTGAAACGGCCTTGCCTTTAACCCTGGAATTCCTGAAAAGAGAAGGCTATTCAATGGAAATCATTCAATAAACAACTTATTACACAAAACATAGAAATAATGAACATCTTAATTATAGGATCAGGCGGCAGAGAACACGCATTGGGTTGGAAAATCAAACAAAGTCCGCTGTGCGATAAAATTGTCTTCACGCCCGGGAACGCAGGCACAGCAGAATTGGGAACCAATGTGCCGGTTGGGGTTAACGATTTTGCAGGGATTAAAAAAGTAGTTCTTGAGAACAATATTAAACTCGTTATTACCGGACCTGAGGAACCATTGGTTAATGGGATTACCGATTTTTTCCGTCAGGATAATGACCTGAAAGAGATAGGCATAATAGGCCCCTCAAAAATAGGCGCTCAATTGGAGGGAAGTAAAGATTACGCCAAGCAATTTATGCTCAGGCATAATATCCCAACAGCACGTTATTTGGCAGTTAATGACAAAATAAGGGAGGAAGGCAAACTTTTCATGAAAGAGTTAAAGCCTCCGTACGTATTAAAGGCAGACGGACTTGCTGCCGGAAAAGGGGTTCTCATAATTGATGATTATGATGAAGCCTGCTCGGAACTTGACAGAATGCTTGGCGGCAAATTTGGAGCAGCCGGAAAAACCGTTGTCATTGAAGAGTTTCTCAGCGGCATAGAACTCTCGGTTTTTGTTTTAACCGATGGAAAAGACTATTTCATTCTTCCTGAGGCTAAAGACTACAAGCGAATCGGGGAAAACGACAGCGGCCTTAACACAGGTGGCATGGGAGCAGTTTCTCCGGTCAGTTTTGCCAATGCCGATTTCATGAAAAAAATTGAAGATCGCATTGTACGTCCAACCGTTAATGGAATAAACAAAGAAGGAATCGACTATAAAGGTTTCATCTTTTTTGGACTGATCAAAGTCAACGATGAACCTTATGTGATTGAATACAATGTGCGCATGGGCGATCCGGAAACAGAAGCCGTGTTACCCCGCTTAAAAAACGACCTCGTTGAGTTACTACAGGCCACTTTAAACGGAACCCTTAACGAGCACAAAACCCAAATGGATCCCCGGTTTGCAGTGACGGTAGTGCTTGTCTCCGGAGGATACCCCGGAGATTATAAAAAGGGTATTAAAGTTTCAGGCCTGGATCAAGTAGACGGAAGCCTGGTATACCATGCCGGCACAGCTCTGGAACAGAAAGATGTTTTAACAAACGGAGGCCGGGTTTTTGCTGTTACATCTCTGGCGCCAGGAATGAACGAAGCAAGAAAAACATCTCTGAAAAATGCTGATAAAATCATTTTTGAAGGAAAGTATTTCCGTAAAGACATAGGGTTCGATTTATAGCTTTCAAGGAAATTAGCGGCAGGAAGGGTTTTAACTAATGAAGAATTAACCATTACGCAAGTTAAGAACAAGATATGCTTTTAAGAACATTTCATAATAATTCCATCCCGGCATTTGTTCTTATCCCACTCATGATACTGGGGTTTTGGATGCGTTTCTTTTTCACTGACATGGTGCACATAACAGCGTTAGACAACCCTTCCATGCCTTTATGGGACAGCATCATATATCCTTATTTGGGACAATCTCAGTTTACCTCCGGCTTAACCACCTTCTTACTAGCGCTGTTAATAGGATGGTCGTTAAGCAGAATGGTATCGCAATATGGCCTTTTATCGAAGCAGAGCATGCTACCTCTGCTGCTATATGGTTTATTTACATCAGTTTTCTTAAGTGTTCAGAGATTAAATCCAGTCTGGTTTTTTGTCCTTTTTCTGGCACTGGGTATTGAACGTCTTTTTTCCGGAACGGGAAGCAGAAAACCCATGGCGATTTGTTTTGATGCCGGATTTTTAGCCGGAATAGGAAGTTTGTTTTATGCTAAGGGGCTGTTCTTTTTCCCAATCCTAATTATTACAATGGGGATTTTAAGACTGGCTTCATTCAGATCCATTGTTGCAGCTATTTTGGGAGTTTTATTCCCATTTGCAATAAGTATTACTTGGTTTTTTCTGCACGATAAAAGCATTGAGTTTCTTTTGCTCCTAAAAGAGAACCTGATTACCAATCCCGGGCAATACAACCATAACATTTTCTCTCAAATGTATATGTCCGTCATCATTATATTCCTTGGACTATCAATCATTGCCACATTCAGCTATATGCCAATGCAAAAAGTGATTGTCAGGCGGTATCTGAGGGTGTTCGTTTGGATTTTACTGCTAACAGGAGCAACAGTTTTAACACCTTTCTTCTCCATGGAGATGATTCCACTGGCAGCTGCCGGATCGGCAGTAACCATGGCGTTTTGGTTGGATAAAATGCGTAAGAACCGGATGAAAGAGATGATATTTTTACTATTGATAGTTGTGACCATATCGGCACAGCTATTTCTTTAATAACGGCTTATCAATCCATTGATTCAACATCTTTTCAAGAAGATCAATTTTCACCGGTTTTCCGATGTAATCGTTCATCCCGGCTTCAATGCAAATCTCTCGGTCTCCTTTCAATACATTGGCAGTCATGGCAATGATTGGGATAAAAATGTCTCTGGCTCGGATGGCTCTTGTTGCGTCCAGACCATTCATTACCGGCATTTGAATATCCATTAAAACCAGATCCACGCTTGTGGCATCCTTTTCGAGTATATCAACAGCTTCCTGACCATTTCTTGAAATGATGACATCAAACTTTAAACGGCTCAACATCTTTTCGGCAATTTTTTGATTAATCAGATTATCTTCAACCAGTAAAACCTTTTTCCTTTCTTCTTGCGCATCGTCTTCATCGGCATCAGCTATTGCAGGAGATGATTCACCATTTTTACCGGGATTAAAAAGATCATAAATGGTTGAAAAAAGTGATGAATGTTTAACCGGCTTGTAAACAATCCGGTTGAATCCTCTGTGTGTTATGGCCGATATGGAATGATTTTCAGGCATCAACAAAATCAACCTGATGTCTTGATGCAATGCTCTGACATCGGAAACAAAGTCTCTTTTATTCACTTCTGCAATATGGCTATCTGCGATGATCAGATCAAGGCCGGGATTATCTTTAAGCAACTCGATGAGACTTTTGTGGTTATCTGCCACAAGAACCTCTACCCCCCAAGTTTGAAGCATCTTCTTAAGCAAAAGCTGCCCTACAGGATGATTATCAACCAATGCTACCGACAAACCTGCGAAACGATTCCGGTAAATATCCTCCTGCTTTCCTCCTTTTTCAATGAGAAAAGGGAGTGTAAAATGAAATACCGAACCGGGAAACTCCGCATTGTCCTTAACCGCCGGATTTGGGCTTTCAACCCAAATTTTTCCACCCATTAATTCAACCAGCATCTTTGAGATGCTGGTACCTAAACCGGTTCCGCCATATTGCCTGGTAGTAGAACCGTCGGCCTGTGTAAATGATTCAAAAATCTTTTCTATTTTCCCGGGAGGAATCCCAATTCCCGTATCCTCAATGGAGAAATGCAGAATGACCTCTTTACCCTTCCGGGATTCTGTATCAACACGTAAAACAACCTCTCCCTTATCCGTGAATTTTACAGCATTGCCTAAAAGATTCATCAATACCTGTAACAATCGGCCTTCATCTCCTTTAACAATGACCGGAACATTTCCATCAACACTTGCCATTACATCCAATCGCTTTTCATTGCTTTTAAAGGATATCTGATCCATTAAATAATCAATGGATTTTCTGATATCAAACGGATTGGTTTCAATGGTCATTTTCCGGGCTTCGATTTTTGAAAAGTCCAGAATGTCGTTGATAATTGTAATCAAATTATCACACGAACGTGAAATAACGGACAAAATATTGTATTGCTCTTGCGTAAGCCGTGTGCGGACAAGCAACTCAGCAGCACCGACAATCCCATTCATGGGCGTTCTAATCTCATGACTCATATTGGCCAGAAATTCCGATTTGGCCTTGTTCGCCTCAGCCTCCCTTTGCTGGATCTCCTTTTGAGCAGTAATGTCCATAAAAGCTTCCAACTTGACTGTCTGGTTATTATTCTTAATCGGGATAATATTTTTAAGAATAATCCTTGAAATATTATTCTCCTTTATGGTGAGACGCTCCTCCAGAGCGATCACTTCAACTCCCGAGTTAAAATCATTGTAACTGTTCTGATGCACCACCTCAAATAACTGATGATAATCTCTTGAGTTGACAAAATTGATGGTCTCCTCCACCGTGTTGAAGCCCATTATTTTTGATGCCGTCTGGTTTACCTCTATGATTTTATGATTGGCATCCACAAGCATTACTCCCACAGGTAGGTTGTCGGTGATGCTTTTAAGATTTTCGATTGATTCATTCAACGATTGTGTGAGCAATCGTTTCTCGGTAATATCCTCCCTGATGATAATGAAGTTACTGATGGTGTTTTCATCGTTTAAAACTGGAGAAATCTGCACCTTTTCCCAGTAGGTTTTTCCAGCTTTATCCTTGGTTTCAATTTCTCCTGACCACTTATTACCAACCTGAATAGTCGCCATAACGATTTCAGAAAAATCATAAATCCCATTATTGCTAAAAAAATATGGTCGAGAGCCAATGATCTCCTTTTTGGTATAGCCGGTTTTATTCACAAACGAATGATTCACGTATTCAGTGATTCCTCTGGTATTGGTAATCATGATGGCGACAGGACTCTGTTCCACCGCCATCAATAACTTGGCATTATTGGCTTCTGCCTTTTTTCTGACTAGGATTATTCGGGATATCTGAACAATTATGAGATAGGTTACTAAACCTGTAACAATTGAAAACAAAATCAATCCGAGATACTTTAACCGATTGTAACGGTTCAGCACATTAATGCTTGTATTGTTAACGGAAACGACATTGCTTTGAATGTCATATGCAATTTTTCTTTCTGTTTCATATATTCGATCAAAAACACTCTCGGCCTGTTTCAGGTAAAAATTAGCTGTTTCAAAAATAGCGGGAGCCTGAGCTGCATTTGCCTCCAAATATCCTCTCATTGTTGCTGCAATTCTTGCCGACAAAGATTGTAAATCCTGAATTGGAGCATACAATTCTCGCACTTCAGGAATGGTTCCGGTATACTGATCTCTATCGTAAGAAATGATCTCTATAATTTCGTCAGAAGAGGTAAGATTTACCCTGTTTCTGTATTGAAACCGCCCCCCTTGATCGAGTATATTAAGCACATTAATGCAATTATTAATTTTTTCTCTGATCTCAATATGTGTATTGGCCAGTTGCTGGGGATGACGAACAGATGAATAGCTGTTAAAAAGCAACTGGATATTCAGGAGCTGCTCTTTAAGCACGAATTCAAGCTTTTGTTTTTGTTCTTGATTTCTGATGGTTTGATGATATCTTAGCGTATAATTCTGATCGAAATAGTTCTCAATAAAAATGATCACAAACACAGTCAAAATAAAGAGTCCCATTAAAAGAAAGAGCTTTTTTATCACAGGTTCCCGAAAATTTAAAAATTCCGGGAGTCGTATGCGTTTCAAAACCCTTTTTTTTATCCAGGATAATATTTGATTGTTCTCGATCATTATTTAAAAAGATATAGAAATTAAACTGTGTTGGGACTAATACACTGTGAATTACAATTAAATGAGGGATTATTCGAAAAATGCACCATCAGCTATATTAATTCTTCTTTGCTTATTGATACCATAATAACCAAGCACGCCCAGACCTTTCTCGGAACTCAACAATGCCAAAAAAGCATAGGCTAAAGGTGCATTATTTGTCGTTGATAAAACAGCTGCATATATTTCATGTCCCGGAGTGGTTCCGTTAATATGTATGGTATCGGCATACACCTTCGTGCTATTCCTGTAATAACTCGAAACCCAGTCGATTGTAACAGAAGCATCTCCATTAATTACAGCACTGGTTAAACGTCTGTTGTCAATAGCAAGTGCCAAAATATTTCCTGAAACGTTTTGAAAGAGATTGTGATTCATTAGTAATTGACGTGTGACATAACCCAGAGAACTGGTTTCCGGGTTAGCAAGAATCACCATATGCCTGTTATTTGACAAGCAATTTAGTGTTCCTTCAAAATCGGAGGGGTTACCTTTGCTCACATAAAACGCCAACTGATTATACCCAAGAAAAAGGGAGTCTAATATTGCATCCAACTTTTTTTCATGTAAAATTTGTAACCCTCTATGGCTATCGGGGATAAACAAATCTCCCTCTTCCCATCTATTAACCATTCCAGCAAGCGTAAAAGCGTCACCGTTTTGAATTCTTACCCGGGTCTGATATTGAGATTCAAAAATCTCAACCAAATCAACCATAGCCGGAACCATCCCATTTTCTACATAAATGACAAGTTCCGGAATACCCTTATCAGCATCCGGTTCACCGTTTGGCATGCTGCAAGCCTTTATCCACAAGACACAAAAAATCAGAAGTAATTCTCTCATAATCTATCAATTACATCATAAACAAACACTTCTTATACCTGCGGACAATTCCATGAGATATACTAATAACGTAACGAAGTGAACAATAGTATGATGCAAATTAAGAAACCAATTACTCATTTTCCTGTTTTTAGTCACAGGATTTACGGCATTTGTCAAAAAAACACTACTTCCGGGCTACAAAATGCTTTTTAACCCATTTAGGAATTACAAATGCACCAATAAAAAGATAAGGATAGTAACTTATGAGTCGCCAGAAGAATGCCATGGCAACCCCGGTTCCAAGAGGAATAAATATTGCAAGAAATTCACGGAAAACATACTCAGCAAAACCACTCCCTCCGGGAGTCGGGCTTACCAGCATCATAATCCACATCACCAATTGCTTTCCAAACACAAGCAGATGTTCGTCCCAACTGAGCCAATGCATTCCAAAAAAAGTAAGAATTAAAGCATTAACGACCCAATAACGAGCTGTCCAACTAAAGAAGGTAGCAATAAACGCCTGTAGCCATTTTTTAAATGGCCATCTTCTAAATTCTTCAGACGTTTTGATTAAGTCGGTTCCTGACTCATTGGCCTGCGGGCGCCATTTCCTGATGATGGGGAGTTTAAAAATCCAAAGTAACACCCATTTTAACCCTCGGGGGTTAAAAAACAGTCCGTACGATATAATAAGTGTATAAAGAAGCTTAAGTGAATAACCTACAATGGCAAAAATAAAAAACTGATTCCTATACCATTCTACTGCAACATCATCTGCACTCAGGGCAAAAATATCGGTACGTCCAATTAAAAGCAACAGAATGGGGAAGGTCAGGATAAAATACAGTTCATCGAGAAAGGATGTAACCATTACAACAGCTGTGCTGCGCCCCAGCTTTACACCCTCTTTATTAATGAAAAATATAGCTACGCTTGTTCCACCAATTGCCGAAGGAGTAATAGCCGAAGTGAATTCCCACAACATGACAATATTGAAACTCTTTCTCCATGACAACTCCTTATTTGTTAAAATGCGGAGTCTGACCATATAGCCCAAGTCCCTGATGCACATCATAACAAAAGCAAGCATCAGCCAAAAAAGAGATTGGAAAGTAAAACTCAACAGTGAAAAACTACCGGGTTGGTATTCCCTGTAAAGCATATATCCGGTTACACCAATTCCAATTAGTATGGGAAGTACTATGCGGGCTGGATGGATGCTTTTAAGAATTTTGCCGGAGTTGTCTGTCATTAATATATAAGTATAAATTTACTATTTTATAAAAATACAAAATTACACCATTAAGGATAGAAAGGTGAAAAAGATAGAAGATATTTGACGTTAAGAAAACCTAAAAATTCAACATTGATTTCTGATATGATGGAAATTATTGTTGAAAAAAAAAGTTGTAAATCCTAAGGGATTTACAACTCGACCTATTTTTGTGGAGACAAGGGGAGTCGAACCCCTGACCTCTTGACTGCCAGTCAAACGCTCTAGCCAACTGAGCTATGCCCCCGTAATCGGTGTGCAAATATAATCACATTTAAACTTAAAATCCAAAAAAGCATAAACATAAATCACTTTCATCCGAAAGTTTTTTGAGACAACGCTCAAATGACATGTAGAGAAGCCTAAGTCCACACCACCGCTCTTTACCAATAGCTTTAAATCTTTTCAACCGTCAGAAAAATCAACATCAGCCTTATATTACCGCCCTAAATTTGCTTTTTAGCTATTCCCGATACTTCAAAAAAACTCGTCACGGAGCATCAGCACTTGTTGCATGTTGATTTTAAGTGATCCTGAGTTGGAAGTTGTTGCAAAAAATAAAACATTTGTAAATTCCAACACGTATGTGTTGGAAAAAATCAGGGATCTACAATTGACAAAACCAAACTAGTTAATTATGAATTTCTTATTAAAAACAAGCATTTTCGTATCCGTTATCCTTATTCCAAACGTTATTTCTGCACAAAGCGAACCATGGTACTACATCTCCGAAAACAACCTTCATGAGCAAAAAAAAAATCAGATTTTTCTCAATTTTGATTCACATCATTTCCTTATAAACAACGAATTTTTTGGTCCCATCGTTGAGGGATATACCCTCCCGGGGCACATCATTCAGCCAACGATTGTGGCCTACGCAGGTGACCACATCAGGCTGGAAGGCGGTGTTAATATCAGGAAATATTACGGAAAAAACGAGGAACTGGATTTCCGCGCAATTTTGTCGGCAAGGCTGAAATTTAACGACAATCTGCAGCTGGTAATGGGAACCCTTAATGGTCACCGGCATCACAGTATGCTTGACGCTCTTTATTTAAACGAAAGGGCAGTTTTTAACCCGGTTGAAAATGGAATTCAGTTTTTATATGACAAGGGAAGCACCAAAGCAGATGTGTGGCTTAACTGGGAACAATTCATCCGAACCGGAGACACCATTCCTGAAATATTTACCGTAGGTCTGAACTTTAGGCAAAAACTTGTGAATAATGAATCTGGCTGGGATCTTACCATGCCCATTCAAGGTATTGTGATGCACGAAGGGGGACAAATCAGCGATTTTGACACGCCAAGTGAATCATTGGTAAATATTTCAGCCGGTTTGGAATCACGTCATGCTCTTGATGGCCGAATTTCAAACATTGGTTGGTTTGGCCATTACATCTTATACAAAGATCTTCGGGAGGTAAATATTCATGAAATATACAGCGGTCAGGGTATTTATGCCGGCGTTACCGCCGGCACCAATGAGAGCACCCTGATGCTGGGATATTGGGATGCAAATAATTTCATCGCGCCAAGAGGAAATCCCATTTACCAGTCGGTTTCATTTATCGATCCCATGGAGATTGTAAAAAATCGCCAACTGGTTACTGCCAAATACAGCTGGCATAGGAAATTCTCCAGAAATGTCAATTTCTCCTTTTTGGTTGAAGCCTATTACGACTTGCCCATATCTCACTTTGATTATGGATATGGCATATACCTGACTTTTACACCTGAGTTTTTCATCAGTAACTTCTCATTCTAAACAACCTGTGAAACCTTTAAAAAAGCTTAAAAACGCTGACAGGATAGAGTATCTTCAACTTTTTGCTACTTTTGTATTGTAAAATGTAAGGTGTATAATGAATAACAGCCGTAAAATAAAGACATTCTTCGTTCTTTTGGCTCTGCCAATGGTACTGTGGCTATATTATAACCATCTGACCAACTGGCACTATCACCTTACGGACAACGGAATGGTGATTAAACATGCTCACCCCTACAACAGCAACACGCTTCCGGGAACCCCATGGCAAAACCATCACCACAGCAATGCTGAATTCTTTCTTTTGGCGATGCTTAGCATTACCGCTACACTGCTGTTGTTCTTGCTTGCACTTTCATTGGTTTATCAGCTCTTATATAGCCGCTTACGCAGCTATAAATCTCTTTTCATATTCAACAAAGGGTATAGCATCACCAATCACATGCGAGGCCCTCCCTCATTCTCTCCGACACTAATCGGTTAGAACTTTGCCCTTTTTTATATTTAAATTCAGAAAAGACTATACAAAATGACCAATCCGTTTTATGCAAATTTTGAAAAAGCATAAAACCGATACCTTAATGTTCCTTTTTATTTTGTATTACGAAGAGCTCTTCAGTTCGATACCGTAGAAACCTCATAGTGCAAAATCTATAGTGCAAACCAGACATAAGAACTCTTCTTATGTGTTCTGTCGGCGACGTTGTATCGATGTGTACAAAAACACATCAGCAGAACGCCAAAATGCATTGTGAGCAAACAGAGTCAAAATATTAAAATCTACACCTGCAGGACAAACATACAGGTTCAAATATAAAACCAAATCAGCTCCGGCATAGGCTATCTATAGCTGAGTATGATTTTAAACTTTTAATCTAATGAAAATCCAATACAAATTCTATATCATTCTTATTATTCTGTTTACTGGACTTATACCGTCTCATGCGACCAATATCCCGAATAGCCAAAGACCCAGAACAGACGCCAATATTTTCGGACATGTAGTTGATGCAGACACAAAAGAGCACCTTCCTTTTGTAAATATTGTGGTAAAAGGTACCCGCATTGGTACCATAACAGATGTGAGCGGACACTACTTATTAACCAATCTTCCGGAAGGCAGACACGTATTACAAGTTCACAGCATGGGATATGCCATGAATGAAGTTGAAATTGTTGCCACAGCTAATACCACAAAAGAAGTAGATATTGAACTCAAATCAACCAGCATCAACCTGGCTGAAGTCACCCTGACTGCCTCTCCCACTGCGAGCGGATTTAGATATCAGCCCGATGCGGTTTTCATGGGAGAGCAAATCCAACGCAGAAGTGAACCTTCATTTGGAGAAATGCTCAACGGCCAACCGGGAGTCAGCATGCGCAGCTTTGGTTCTGCTCCGGCACGACCGGTTATTCGAGGAATGGATGGAGACAGAATTCTTGTCTTGGAAAATGGCGAAAGAATGGGAGATATTTCTGAGACATCGGCAGACCACGCTATTTCGCTGGATCCATTGGCCGCCACCAGGGTGGAAGTAATCAGAGGCCCGGCCAGTTTGCTATATGGTTCAAGTGCTTTGGGAGGTGTCATCAACCTAATGACCACCGACATCCCGGACCAATGGGATCCCGGTTTAACAGGGGTTGTTTCCGGTCAAACAGCCACCATGAACAACATGGGGGCTGGATTTGGAAGAATGACTTATGGTGGAGAAAAAAATGCTTTCACAGCACGTGCTTCCATGCGAAAGGCCGGCGACATCACAACACCAGAAGGAAAACTACCGGGAACATCCATGCAAAACTACGATGCTGCAATGGGATGGGGCGTTAACGGGAAAAATGGAAACGGACTAACCGGAGGGTTGAGCTTCTCCATCTCCGACCAAACTTTTGAAATCCCCGAAAGCATCGACGATCCCGATGAGAGTGTTGAAATCAGAGCACGACGGATGTCATTTCAGGGAAGATTCGGAAAAAATCTACAGGGAAGATTCTTTGATCAGGCCCAAATCCGATTCAATGCATCACATTTTTTCCAGCAGGAAGTTGAAATTGAAATTGAAGAGGACGGAAGCATTGATGAAGATGTTGAACTAGAGTACGATCAATATGCCTTTAGCTCAACATTAACCCTGCAACACAAACCCGTTGGTATTTTGGCTCGCGGAGCCATGGGATTAAGTGTGACCGGGCAAAATCTTGATGTGGGTGGGGATGAAGCATACACTCCCGGTGAAAGGAGATTTACCGTGGCTGCCTTTACTTTTCAGGAGGTACCCATGACAAACATACTGCGTTTGCAATTTGGTCTGCGTCTTGATTTCATGAACTCAAAAGCATTAAGCAATGAGATTTTTGATAACATTGATTTAACCCGAAACAGACTTAACTATTCCGGTTCAATTGGCTTAAATGCACGTCCTGTAACGGGAATGGAGATTGGAGCACAGCTGGCCCGATCGCACCGAAACCCAATGGTAGAAGAGCTTTATGCAGATGGAATGCATCTGGGTGCCGGAGTTTATGAAAGAGGGAATCCCAACCTGAATGATGAGATAGGGCACGGAGGTGACCTCTTCATTCGGTACAAACGAGGCATCATTGAAATGGAGCTGGCAACATTTATAAATAATTTCCATAACTACATCATATTCCAGCCTACGGGAGTCATTCATGAAGCATCAGGCTATCCCGAATTTGAATATGTGGACGGAAAAGCCAGGTTGCACGGAGGAGAATTCACAATTGCAGCATCTCTGTTTGATGGGTTAACAGTGCAAACAGGTCTTGATCTGGTTCGTGGCCGTCGTATTTTTGATGACGCCTCAAACGAAAATTTGCCATTTATTCCTCCTTTCAGAGTAAGAAGTCAGATTGAATATGATTTTGGAAGAGCCTGGCTGGGAGCAAGTCACCAGATTGTAAATCGCCAAAGCAGAGTGGCACCGGAGGAAGATAAAACCGATGGTTACAGCCTAGTTGGATTTCAAGCCGGCTACAGAATGAACAGAATGGGGAACCATGTGTTTATTCTCAGGGTTGAAAACGCTTTCGACACAAAATACCGCGACCACTTATCACGCATTGAAGACCGGAACTTTGTGATGCCTGGAAGAAACGTTAACTTCTCATACAGATGGTTTTTTTAGAATAACAGCGGATACCAGATAGAAAAAGCCGGGCAATTCATTGCCCGGCTTTTTTAAACACTCAGAACCAGTAAAACTATGTTATCTTGCATACTCTCATGCATGTGGAGCACATTGTAGTTGGTCATTTTTTTTAAAACTATTCAGTTTTTTGTTTATTTTCATGAATATTTTAGACTTATATCAAGTTATATTTAAAATGAAAATTGAGAAAATTATCCATAATAAAAAGCAATACCTGGATTTATTGCTATTGGCTGACGAGCAAGAGGATATGATTGACAGATATCTGGAAAGTGGCGATATGTTCGCATTATACGATGAAGACTTAAAAACTGTTTGTGTTGTAGTAGAAATAGATAAAGATTACTGCGAATTGAAAAATATCGCAACATATGAAAAATATCAGGGTAAAGGATATGCTACGAAACTGATAAGTTTTATTTCGGACTATTACAGCAACAACTTTAAAACAATGCTTGTAGGAACAGGTGAAACGCCGAAAATATTATCATTTTATGAACGTTGCGGATTTGAAAAGTCTCATATTATCAAGAACTTTTTTACAGAAAACTATGACCATGCAATGTTTGAAGACGGAATACAACTTGTTGATATGATTTATCTGAAGAAAAAACTATAAATTTTTGTTTTATTAATTGCTGTAAAACACCGCTGATGTAATTCAATGCAATAAAAAAGATAAATACATGCAAAAACCATGATGCTTTTCTTTCGAAAAGCAATCCCTATTCATATAAATATCTCAATACAATTATATAAATACCTATTTTTGCAGCATTGAAAATAAATAAGAAATGACTCAGCCAACCATCATCCACTTTGACCAAATTGGAAATGTCAGCTTTCAGGCTGACAGGCGATGCAAGCGGCTATCAATCAGAATAAAGCCATTGCAGGGAGTGTCGGTACTTTTCCCGCCTGGATATTCCATAAAAAACGCCATGGCCTTTGTGAGTGAAAAAAAGCCATGGATTTTAAAATCCATGGAAAAAATGGCTGAACATGAAGGAAACTTCACGATATTTAATGAAAACACCACTTTCAAAACCAGATCATTTTCCCTTAAAATTGAAAAGGCACAAAGGGAGGATGTACGTCTTAAACTAAACCGGGGTATTTTAAATGTGTGGTATCCGTATCATATAGACGTCACATCGGAGCCGGTTCAGGAAGCCATACGTTTTGGTATTGAGGAAGCTTTGCGAATGGAAGCGAAAAGAGTATTGCCTGCCCGGGTACATCATTTCGCAGCCAAACATCAATTCTCCTATAATCACCTGTTTATTAAGAATCTAAAAAGCCGATGGGGAAGCTGTTCCGGAGTAAACAACATCAATCTGAACCTGCATTTGATGCGACTCCCGGATCACCTTATCGACTACGTAATTTTACACGAACTGTGCCATACCATTGAGAAAAACCACGGATCAGGATTCTGGAACTTAATGGATCAGGTGACCGCTGGACAAGCAAAAATTTTAGCTGCCGAAATGAAACAATTCAGCACAAAGGTTTATTGAATTTGTTCTCCTGATTTTTGTTCCTGCAACTTTATATCTCTTCACCCGGACCTCGAACCTGATAAATTCTTTCAATAATATCTACAATCTTCATCCCTTCCAGGGCATTGGTGGCCACTTCGGTATTTCCGTTGAGGGTTTCTACAACGTTTTCGATTACGGCTGCGTGGTTAGATGCAGATCCTTTATATCCACCATAATCATTGGGCGGATTTACCGGCTCCAATTCAGGCATTTCATAATCCTGAATGTGACAACACGATACATCATCCATATATTGACCGGCTATTTTTACCGTTCCTCTTTCGCCAATAATGGTGATGCTGCTCTCCAGGTTGCGATCCCATACCGCTGTGGAGTAGTTGATGCTCCCCATACCGCCGTTAACAAACTTAAATACAACGCTTCCGGCATCTTCGAACTTGGTGGAATGACGATGCGCAAAATTTCCAAAATTTCCTTTTATGTTGCAGATATCACCAAACAACCAATACATAATATCCATAAAATGGCTGAACTGGGTAAAAAGAACCCCTCCGTCCAAATCGGCAGTTCCATGCCATCCCCCGGGTTTATAGTAACGATCGTCCCTATTCCAAAAACAGTTCATCTGAACCATGAATATTTTCCCCAAACGCTCCTCCTGGATAATCTGGCGCAACCATTTCACCGGTGGTGAATAACGATTCTGCATAACGGTAAAAACCTGTCGCGATACCTGTAGTGCCTTAAAAATTACCTGTTCGGCATCTTGCTTAGACAAAGCCATTGGTTTTTCAACCACAACGTGTTTACGTGCCTCCAATGCTTCCAGAGTTTGAGAAGCATGAAATCCGTTAGGTGTACAGATATTTACCACATCTACTTCAAGTTCATTATCCAACAGCTCTGAAATAGATTTGTAGTAAGGAGTTTCAGGATCATTAAAGCCGGTATCATTGGCATCCAATACATCACACACCGCTACAAGACTCGCATTGGGATTTCCTTTTATCATGGCAGCGTGTCGCTTCCCGATGTGTCCAAGGCCTATAACGGCAAATTTTATTGGTTTATGCATTCGTTTCTCTATTTTGCGATTTTGAGTTGATGGTTGTGAGTTGAGAGTTGAGAGTTGAGAGTTTATGGTTGATTGTTCAGAGTTTTAAGTTTTAAGTTAACTTGAAGTGTCGTCTTTGGCGACAATTTTGACCACTTTTCCGCCGGAGAAAATATAAATATCTCCACTTTCGGGACATTCAGCCAATCCGTCGGGTTTAAATCTGAGGCGGTGACCATATTCGCTCATCCATCCGGAATGACGCGCAGGTGTGCCCAATACAAGGCTGTATGGCTGAACATTGCTGGTAACCACAGCTCCTGCTCCGACAAATGCAAATGCTCCAATTTCTACACCGCATACTATGGTTGCATTGGCTCCAATGGTCACTCCTTTTCGAACGATGGTTTTTTTGTAGGCATTTTTTCTGCTGATGGCACTTCTGGGATTGATGACATTGGTAAATACAGCTGATGGGCCAATAAAAACATCATCTTCGCAGACAACTCCTTCGTACAACGAAACATTGTTTTGAACTTTTACATTATTACCCAAAACAACGCCTTTGGCAACCATTACATTCTGACCAAGGCTGCATCCCTCTCCGATTTTGCAACCAGTAATCAAATGACAAAAGTGCCATATTTTACTGCCTGAGCCAACTTCACACCCCTCGTCCACAATGGCCGATTCGTGAATCATGATGTTGTCATTTTTTTGTGACATGCTGATGTGATTGATTTGTTATGTTTTAAGTTAAGGGTTGAGGGTTTATGGTTTATGTTTTGTTTTTTCAAAGAAGGCGATAATTGATTTACCAACCAGTTCGGCTTCTTCTTTTTTCATTTCGGTATGAATGGGTAAAGATAGTACTTCCTTGCATAGTTGTTCTGCCACAGGCAGAAGAATTCCGGGACAAAAGGCTTCAAAGGCCTTTTGTTGATGCAATGAGAGCGGATAATAAATCCTGGATGGAATACCATTCTCCTGAAGATATGTTTTAAGAGCATCCCGCTGTCCGTTTTTGACTCTAATGGTATATTGATTAAATGTATGGCTCGAATCGACAGCTCTTTCAGGGACTGATATATCTTTAAGATGCATCAAAAGCGCATCATAAATTCCGGCCACGTTTTGACGTGTCCGGATAAAGTCCTTTAAATAGGGTAGCTTTACTTTTAGTATGGCGGCCTGCAGCGTATCAAGGCGTGAGTTGATGCCTGTAATATCATAAAAATAACGCTTGCGTGACCCATGCGATGAAATCATTTTCATTTTAGCAGCCAACCCTGCATTATTGGTGAAGCATGCGCCACCATCGCCAAAGCATCCCAAATTCTTTGAAGGGAAAAAGGATGTACAGCCAATGTGACCTACAGTTCCTGCCTGACGATTATCTCCCTTAAAATACACCTCCGCACCCAATGATTGAGCGATATCTTCCACCACGTATAAACCATGCTCATCGGCCAAATTCATGATGGCCTCCATGGACGCAGCCTGCCCAAACAGATGCACAGGGAGAATTACTTTGGTTTTTTCAGTAATGGCATCTGCAATTTTTGATACATCAATATTATAAGTGCCAATTTCTACATCAACAAAAACAGGTTTTAAACCGAGAAGAGCGATTACCTCAGCGGTGGCTACAAAGGTAAATGGAGAGGTAATGACCTCGTCGCCCGGATTCAAATCAAGTGCCATAAGAGCCAACTGCAAGGCATCGGTTCCATTGGCACAGGGAATGACGTGTTCAACGGATAAATAGTCGGCCAGGTTGGAGGCAAACTGCCCAACCTCCGGACCACCGATGTACTGGCAGTCGTCCATGGCCTGCATAACCGCTGCGTCAATTTCGCCTTTGTATTTATGGTACTGCGACCGCAAATCTACCATCTCTATTTTACTCATAAATCGTCGTAAACTTTTAATGCCTTAATTCTGTCTGCCAGGGAATGAAAAGCAACCTCCTTTTTGGACAAAGAGTCCTTCAACATCTCCATTGTAAAGGGTCCCATGTTTTTTGAATGCAGAACAACCATCCCGTTGCGCCTTGATTTCTTAACCAGCCACGACCAGCGATACTTATCCATATCTTCGGGTGTAAGCCGATAAAAACGGGCGCCAAGCTCTGAAATCCAGTGGCCGGACTGTTCCCTTCGGGTAAATCGCAGACGTGTACCGTCGCCATAACAACTTTTAAACGGATACACCATATTGCGCAAAAACCAAAACATCATCCGGATATAAACCGGTACTTTGATGCTCTCCTTTGGAAATTCCCAGAAGAAGCCGTCATGCTCCTGTTTCAACACGGAGGTGTTAAAACGGTAATGTAAAAACGGTGGCATCATCCTAAAATCAAACGGATAAGCCGGATTAAAACTCTTCATCCCATAAGCGGCTGATGCATCAACCCTAATGTTGTTATGTTTCAATGCCTCTTTTAATCTTTCAAATGGTTCAATCCTGTACCCACCTGCTCTTATCGCTCTTACTTTATATCCTGGATTCTCCTTTTTGCAAATTTCTTCAATCAGATTTTTGCAGATGGTGATGCATCCCGGTATGGTTTCAATGTTGTTCAGTTCCCAACCGTCCCACAACTTGTGAATGGAGAACCGCATGTATGAAAAATGCCACCTGTTGTTTTCCCACCTGGTATCCAGCCAATGGGGATGAATGTGCATTTGCACATCATGCCCATTTTTTATCAAAAGCCGGATTTGCTTTTCTATCATTTCCCGCTCAAGACGAAGAGAGTCAACCTGATCTTCCAACTGCTTCAACCGATAGAAATGCAAAACATCCCAAAAAACGGTCATCTTATACCCATAGTCGTCAAGCACCTCCATCAGATGCCTGACAGGGCGTATCATACAGTTCTCCACAGTACCAGGATCAGAACCAAAAAACAGTTCATAATCCACCGTGAGTATAAGGTGCTTCATAAACTACGGGAATCAGGTTGTAAAATAAATGAAATTTTATCTGTTTTCCGAGATTTTGCGCTTAACAATTAAAGTCCAAACTCCTTTTGGATGGCTTCAACATAATCGAGCTTCTCCCAAGTAAAGAATTCAACTTCCTTCTCGGTCTCATTTCCGTTATCAAAAACTTTAACTTTCTGCTTGTATGGCGAACGCCCCATGTGGCCATAGGCTGCAGTAGGCTCAAAAATAGGGTTTTTAAGTCCAAGGCGACGTATGATGATTCCGGGACGCAAATCGAAAAGTTTTTCGATTTTTTTGGCGATCTCCCCATCAGACAGATTTACATTGGAGGTGCCGTAAGTATTTACATACACACCAACGGGATCGGCTACACCAATTGCATAAGCCAACTGAACAAGCACCTCATCGGCCACGCCTGCAGCCACCATGTTTTTTGCAATATGACGAGCAGCGTAAGCAGCTGAACGGTCAACTTTAGAGCTGTCTTTTCCTGAAAATGCACCTCCCCCGTGAGCTCCTTTACCACCATAAGTATCCACAATGATTTTCCGTCCGGTAAGGCCGGTATCGCCATGGGGACCGCCAATTACAAATTTCCCGGTAGGGTTTACATGCAATATGAAGTTATCGAAAAGTCCGGCAATATTGGAATTTAGAACTTTTTTGACCCTTGGAATAAGAATGTTTTGCACATCTTCCTTAATTTTTTTAAGCATGGCTTCGTCTTCATCAAAAGCATCGTGCTGAGTAGAAACCACGATGGTGTGAACCTTGATGGGCTGGCTGTTATCGTCATACTCAAGCGTAACCTGCGATTTGGAGTCGGGACGCAGATAGGTCATCTCTTTTCCTTCGCGACGAATGGCAGCCAACTCTTGCAACAACAGATGCGACAAATGCAGTGGCAATGGCATAAACTCTTCGGTATCCCGACAGGCATATCCAAACATCATCCCCTGGTCACCGGCTCCCTGGGTCTCTTCGCTTTCGCGATCTACGCCCCGGTTGATGTCCTCCGACTGCTCATGGATGGCAGATATAACACCACATGAACCGGAATCGAACATATACTCTGCTTTAGTATAACCGATTCGCTCAATGACATTTCGCGCAATTTGCTGAACCGGTACATAACCGGTGGTTTTAACCTCTCCACTGAGTACCACTAAACCGGTAGTTACCAAAGTTTCGCAGGCAACCCTTGAATTTGGATCCTGTCGTAGAAATTCATCTAAAAGTGCATCTGAAATTTGATCGGCCACTTTATCGGGATGCCCCTCTGAAACCGACTCTGAAGTGAATAAATATCCCATAAAACATAGAAATTAGCGTCTGTACCAAGCATAACAAGCGGCACACACAAAAGTTGAACTTAATTTTAACGGGAAATGGAAATTGAATAGCCAAAAAACTGCGTTTTAGCATTTTTTTTGAGTGGTTGCAATCAGCCAAATCCCTCCACTTTTTTCTTTACAACAAAGTAAAGAAAAAATACGATAAAAATCAATTGTAAAAATTATGCTGTTATAGCCTGGCTATTTCGGTCTGACTGTGCCAGGCATTTCGGTCTGACTGTGCCAGTCTGAGAGATCATGCAATATTATAAAAAAAATGTTATTCTGCTTTCAAAATATCGTTTCTTAATGACGGTCCATTTAAGTCGATTCGATGGGAAGAGTTTACCAGTCGGTCGAGTATTGCATCAGCAATTGTTCCTTCCCCAATAATGTCATACCAAGTGGATACTGGTATTTGTGATGACACTATTGTAGTTTTCTGGTTGTATCGGTCATCTATTATATCCATAAGTGTTTCACGATCGTGTTTATCAAGGGATTGAAGTCCGAAGTCATCTAAAATCAGCACAT
>NZ_FUYV01000029.1 GCF_900168165.1 Alkalitalea saponilacus | reverse complement strand
CTTCCTGCACGCGACATGGCTGGTTCAGGCTTGCGCCCATTGACCAATATTCCTCACTGCTGCCTCCCGTAGGAGTCTGGTCCGTGTCTCAGTACCAGTGTGGGGGACCTTCCTCTCAGAACCCCTAGACATCGTAGCCTTGGTGGGCCGTTACCCCGCCAACTAGCTAATGTCACGCATGCCCATCTGTAACCTATAAATATTTTACCACTGCACCATGTGATGCCGTAGTCTTATGCGGTGTTAATTCCCCTTTCAGGGAGCTATCCCCCTGTTACAGGTAGGTTGCATACGCGTTACTCACCCGTGCGCCGGTCGTCAGCGGAAGCAAGCTCCCCTGTTACCCCTCGACTTGCATGTGTTAGGCCTGTCGCTAGCGTTCATCCTGAGCCAGGATCAAACTCTTCGTTGTATAAAAAAGTTGGTGGCCATTTAATATGACCTAATTTCCTGACATATCTCAAAAAAATTGACTCAAGGATATTGCTAAATTAAATTTTTGTCTAACCTTAGATCTTTTGGTATTGCATCAATATTGTCAAAGAACGTTTTCTTTTCAAAACAAATTCGCCAAACATTTTTTGGCGAAAGAGGTTGCAAAGATAACACATTTTTCACTGAATCTCCAAATTAATTTTCAAAATAATTTTTCAAAAAATCTGGACTGTGTTTCTCAATAATTATCTTTTCACAACCTCATTTGATTTGTGGCTTTCGTTATTATCAAAAGCGGGTGCAAAAGTAGAAGAAGAAAGGTTATATTCCAAACCTTTTCGCAATCATTTTATATTAAAAAATGTAAATCGCCTGACTTCCAATACTAATGATGAATAGAAAATGGTGAACTTTCTTGGAAATTGCATAAAATAACGGGTAATTATAGTAACTTTGTGGCCTCAAAATTTAATATGAACGGAGAACAATTATGGCACATAAATCCGGCTTTGTTAGTATTGTAGGGAATCCAAATGTAGGTAAATCAACACTGATGAACCTCATGGTGGGAGAACGCCTGAGTATTATTACTTCCAAAGCACAAACAACACGACACAAAATAATAGGTATAGTTAATACGGAGGATTACCAGGTGGTATTTTCCGATACACCGGGTGTACTGGAGCCAAATTATAAGTTACAGGAGTCCATGCTGAAATTCAGTAAATCGGCTCTGGTTGATGCCGATGTTATATTATACATTACCGACACAGTTGAGACAGCGGGGAAAAACCAGAATTTTATTGATGAAGTAAACAAGAGTAAGGTTCCTGTTTTGTTGGCGATAAACAAAATTGATCTTGCAGACCAGGGAAAACTGGAAGCCCTTGCCGATAAGTGGAAAGAACTTTTACCAAAATCGGAGATATTTCCCATATCTGCGCTTCATAAATTCAATGCAGACAATCTCTTTAAAAGGATTTTGGATTTAATGCCTGAATCTCCCCCATTTTTTGA
Organism: Alkalitalea saponilacus; assembly: GCF_900168165.1. Lineage (GTDB taxonomy): Bacteria > Bacteroidota > Bacteroidia > Bacteroidales > Marinilabiliaceae > Natronoflexus > Natronoflexus saponilacus. Next base: position 19,005 of record NZ_FUYV01000029.1, on the reverse strand, counting down.
CAAGGATGCCTTGACGGACAAACCGGAACGGTTTTTCGTATCTGAAATTATACGAGAAAAAATACTGCTTTATTATCAAAAAGAGATTCCTTACTCTGTCGAGGTTAGCATTGAGTCGTTTAAAGAACGTGAAAAACAAACCGAAATAAGCGCTAACATTCATGTTGCACGGGATTCGCAAAAAGGAATCATCATTGGACATCAGGGAAAAGCTCTGAAAAAACTAGGTACAGAAGCAAGAAAGGATATCGAAACATTTCTGGATAAGAAGGTTTATCTGCAACTTTATGTAAAAGTTGCAAAAAACTGGCGGGATCAGGACAATATGCTTAAGCAGTTTGGATACGATGGTTAATCCATCGTATTGTATCCAGAACAATTGAAATCCGGTGCAGGATTGCATTGGAATTTGTGAGACTATAACATCGTGATAGATTAACAATAGATGGTTAGACTTTTAGAGTGCCACGTATTAGATTTAAGCAACATCCTTATTATCTACCAATAGTAAAGGACAACAAAAAGCCTAAATCTCCTGATTATACGGCAGCCTGAAAAGAATAACGAACTATTAATTAAATAATAGAATATAGAAATGGGAAATATAGTTGCCATAGTAGGACGTCCAAACGTTGGGAAGTCGACACTTTTTAACCGCCTGACCGGCCAGAGACATGCCATCGTAGATGAAATAAGCGGGGTAACCCGCGACAGGATATATGGGAAATCACATTGGAATGGCGCTGAGTTTTCCATTGTTGATACAGGAGGGTTTGCCATCAATTCAGAAGATCAATTTGAGCAAGCCATTCGTGAGCAGGTTTTGATTGCCATTGAAGAGGCTGATATTCTTCTCTTTTTAGTGGATGTGAGCACCGGAATCACCGATTATGATGAGGCTGTGGCCGAAATCATTCGAAAATCTGGTAAAAAAGCTTTCGTAGTAGTGAACAAGGTGGACACCCATGAGAGAATTCCTGAATCGTCATATTTTTACGCATTAGGAGTTGATCAGCTATACCCTGTATCGGCAATAAACGGCTCCGGAACAGGTGATTTGCTGGATGCACTGGTAGAAGCGCTGCCAAATAAAACAGACCTTAGTGAAGAAGAGGAAGATTTGCCGAAATTTGCCATAGTTGGTAGACCAAATGCAGGGAAATCCTCAATTATTAATGCTTTTATCGGGGTAGACAGAAACATCGTCACCCCCATATCAGGAACCACGCGTGACAGCATTCATACTCGATACAACAAATTTGGTCACGATTTTTTACTGGTGGATACAGCCGGAATCAGAAAAAAGAACAAAGTACACGAGAACCTTGAGTTCTATTCGGTGATGAGAGCCGTGCGCGCCATTGAAAATTCCGATGTATGTATATTATTGGTAGATGCCACCCGGGGCTTTGAAGGTCAGGATCAGAAGATATTTAACCTGATTGAGCGTAACCGAAAAGGAGTGGTGGTAGTGGTTAATAAGTGGGACTTAATAGAAAAAGACACCCATACAACCAAACATTTTGAAGCTGAAATAAGGGAAAAAACAGCTCCTTACGTGGATTACCCCATCATATTTACATCGGCGTTAACAAAACAAAGAATATTTAAGGTACTGGAAGATGCAGTGGCTGTTTATGAGAATAAAAAAATGCGCATTTCAACATCGCAGCTGAATGATTACATGCTGCCGGTGATTGAACACAACCCTCCTCCGGCTCACAAAGGGAAATATATTAAGATTAAATTTATAACACAATTACCATCAACGACTCCATCGTTTGCCTTTTTCTGTAATCTACCTCAGTATGTTAAGGATCCGTATAAACGGTTCCTTGAGAATAAAATTAGAAAGAAGTGGAACTTAACAGGAGTTCCGGTAAATATCTTTTTAAGGAAAAAATAAAGAGACACAGAATGAAAAACTGACCTACGTCAGTTTTTCTGGTTAAAAGCGGTATCATAAAAATTGAAATAAGTACTTTTGTAATTTGCAACAAAAAATTGAGTAACAGTTTCAATTAATCGAGACCGCCCTTCCCAACCATAACGAACCCGGAAATAGGGCTGGCTATAAAGAAAAGCTAAACGAAGCATTCGAGAAAGCAAGAAAAATATTGAAATCATTATTATAATAAAGTTTGATCAGAAAAAGATGAGTACAAATCACAGTGCCACCGCAATCATCAGAATACACTGTCCGGATCAGCGGGGGATCGTAGCACGGGTAACGGACTTCATTCATCGTAACAATGGGAACATTGTGGCTCTGGATCAGCATACCGACCGCGACGAGAAACGTTTCTTTATGCGTGTAGAATGGGAACTGGAAGGATTCGAACTTAGCAGGGAACAAATTGAACCTGCCTTTGAGTTTGCCATTGCCACCCCCTGCAAAATGAAGTGGAAACTTCATTTCAGCGACAAAACACCCCGCATGGGGCTGTTTGTTTCAAAAATGTCGCACTGTTTATACGATATTCTTGCTCGCTATCAGAGTGGGGAAATGAAGGTTGAAATTCCCGTGATTATCAGTAACCACAAAGATTTGGAAGAAGTGGTTGGCAAGTTTGGAATTCCGTTTGTTCACGTGCCGGTTACGGCCGAAACCAAAGCACAACAGGAACAAAAAGCGCTGGATATACTGAAAGAGCATGAAGTAGATTTTTTGGTATTGGCCAGGTACATGCAAATATTATCGCCAAAGTTTGTAGATCACTACCCTGAAAGAATCATCAACATCCATCACTCATTTCTGCCGGCTTTTATTGGCGCAAAACCATATCACGCGGCACATGCACGAGGGGTTAAAATCATTGGTGCCACCAGCCATTATGTTACATCCGATTTGGATGCCGGCCCCATTATTGAGCAGGATGTGAGCCGCATAAGCCACCACGATACGGTTGAACGACTCATTCAAAAAGGGCGTGATATAGAGAAGATTGTGCTATCGCGTGCGGTGATGGCCCACATTGAACGTAAAACACTGGTTTACAAAAACAGAACGGTAGTATTCCAGTAACAGATAACAACACTTCCATGACCAAACAGAACATTGTAATTATAAAATATAACGCCGGAAACATCCGTTCGGTCAATAACGCACTGCTGCGATTGGAACAGGAGGGAGAAATTACAGCAGATCCGGAAAAGATTATTAAAGCGGATAAAGTCATTTTTCCGGGAGTGGGAGAAGCCAGTACGACCATGAAGCATTTGAACGAAACAGGGCTGGCCGATCTCATAAAAACTTTAACACAACCGGTTTTGGGCATTTGTCTTGGAATGCAACTGATGGGCAGTCAAAGCGAAGAAGGTGATGTAAATTGTCTGGGCATTTTTGATGAAAAAGTAAAGAAATTCCAGCTTCCGGATCCCAATCCCCAAAATCTGAAAATCCCACAAATGGGATGGAATCAGATTACAGATTTAAAAAGCGACCTGTTTGATGCTTCACTTGAAGGGAAGTATGTTTATTTTGTTCACAGCTACTACGTTGCCTTGGGCAACGACACGGCAGCCACAACGAATTACATACATCCTTACAGCTCGGCATTGCAGCGCGACAACTTTTTTGCCACGCAGTTTCACCCCGAAAAAAGCGGACCTGTTGGCGAGAAAATTCTGAAAAACTTCCTGAAACTATGAAAAGAATTGAACTGATACCGGCCATTGATATCATTGACGGAAAATGTGTACGCCTGAGCAAGGGCGATTATGACACGAAAAAAGTATATAACGATCACCCTCTGGAAGTTGCCAAAGAGTTTGAAGCACATGGGATTTCACGCCTTCACCTGGTAGATTTGGATGGTGCAAAAGCCGGCCGCATTATAAATTACAAAGTTTTGGAAACCATTGCGTCCAAAACCAACCTGGAAATTGATTTTGGAGGAGGCTTAAAATCAAATGCTGATTTAAAAATCGCCTTTGAAAGCGGAGCGCAAATGGTTACCGGGGGCAGCATCGCCGTAAAAAACCCGCAGGAGTTTGAAAGTTGGATTTCAGTGTACGGAGCAGAAAAAATCATACTGGGGTCGGATGTAAAGGAGAGGAAAATTGCTGTTTCGGGCTGGTTGGAAACCTCCGAGCTAGAACTGATGGATTTTCTTAGAGATTATACATCAAAAGGAATAACTAAAACCATCTGTACCGATATTAGCAAAGACGGAATGCTTCAGGGGTCTGCCATTGGACTATATCGTGAGGTGTTAAATCAGCTCCCCGACCTATACCTCATTGCCAGTGGCGGTGTTAGTTGTATGAAAGATATAGAGGACTTGCAAGAGGCCGGCTTACCGGCCGTAATTTTTGGCAAGGCAATATATGAGGGCAAAATTAGTTTAAAAGAACTGGAGCAATTTATTTCATAAAATGCTCATTCTTAAATAACCTTAAATCAAAATCAAAATGCTAGCAAAAAGAATCATCCCCTGCCTGGACATAAAAGACGGAATGACCGTAAAGGGTGTTAAGTTTGTAGAGCTGAAAACAGTGGGCGATCCGGTAGAACTGGCCGCCGCTTATGCCGACCAAGGTGCCGACGAACTGGTATTTCTGGATATCACAGCATCTCACGAGGGTCGTAAAACCTTTGTTGATTTGGTGCATCGCATTGCACGCCACATTAACATTCCCTTTACTGTTGGCGGAGGAATCTCTGAACTATCAGATGCGGAAGCCTTGCTGAATGCAGGAGCCGATAAAATCAGCATCAACTCATCGGCCGTTAGGAATCCCCAATTGATTGACGATATGGCAAAGAACTTTGGCAGTCAGTTTGTTGTAGTTGCCATTGACGCCAAGAAAGAAGAAACCGGCAACGAATGGGCGGTAACGGTTAACGGGGGGCGAATTTTCACAGAAAAGAGGCTATTCTCATGGGCACGAGAGGCAGAACAACGTGGAGCCGGGGAAATTCTTTTCACCAGCATGGACCACGATGGCGTAAAACAAGGTTTTGCCAACGAAGCCCTGGCTCAGCTAAGCGATGATCTTTCCATTCCAATTATCGCATCGGGAGGAGCCGGAAACATGCAACATTTTAAAGATGCTTTTGAAATTGGAAAAGCTGATGCAGCATTGGCTGCCAGCGTCTTTCACTACAATGAAATTTCGGTACCTGATCTTAAAACTTATCTAAGAAGTGAGGGGATTGTTGTGAGATGACAAGTTGATGGTTTGGAGTTAATAGTTGATGGTTTTCCTCCTTCGCTAACGCTGGGGAGCATATAAATAAAAAAAACAGAGAAAAATGAAGGTTGATTTTAGTAAAACACCTGATGGCTTAGTTCCGGCAATTATTCAGGACAGCAAAACCAACAAAGTATTAATGTTGGGTTATATGAATGAGGAAGCGCTGGAAAAAACAAAAAAAGAGGGGAAAGCAACTTTTTTCAGCAGGTCGAAACAACGCCTCTGGACGAAAGGAGAAGAATCTGGCAATTTTTTAAATGTGGTTTCCATAGCTGTTGATTGCGATAACGACACATTATTGATTAAGTGTAATCCTGTAGGTCCAACCTGCCATACCGGCACGGACACATGCTGGAGTGAGACCAATGAGGTTAGTGAACTGGATTTCCTTAAGCATCTTCAGGATTTTATTGACAAGCGAAAGGCAGAGATGCCTGAAGGCTCATATACCACTTCATTGTTCACAAAGGGAACCCGCAAAATCACTCAAAAAGTTGGAGAGGAAGCAGTTGAAACCATCATCGGTGCTATGGCCAATGATGATGAAAATTTCCTATATGAAGGTGCCGATTTGTTGTATCATTTAGTCGTTTTATTAACACATAAGGGGTACAGAATTGAAGATTTAATAAAAGAATTAAGGAAACGCCATAAATAATGGGAATAATTTAAGGCACACCCCGTTACGTTATAAAAAAGCGCCAAAACACCTCTTAATCAGTGTTTTGGCGCTTTTTTCATCACCCGGTTTATCATTAAAATAAGCTTCCAGTATCATTCAATATTTCTGAAAAAAAGTAAAAAATACGATTTAGCATCCTCAAAAGTGGAAATTTCTGTGATTATAGAGTAAATAATTACAAAAGCCGTTAATTATTGTTTCAATCGTATTAAATTTGACATACCATAACAGAACGGTATTGTGATTATTGGAAATTTAAATAGTAACTAACGATTCTTAATTATTAAATTTTATGAGTTCCATAACTGAGAAAATCTCTATAAAGGAGAAAATTGGCTATAGTCTTGGAGACTTCGCGGCCAATCTTATTTTTCAAACTCTGATGACCTTCCTGGCATATTTCTACACCGATGTATTTAAAATACAAGGTGATATTGCTGCAGTTATAATATTTGTAGGAGGTATGGCAGGGGCTTTCTTTACTCCGGTAATGGGAGTAATTGCAGACCGAACCAATACGCGTTGGGGAAAATTTCGTCCATGGATTTTGTGGACATCTGTTCCATTTGGTGTGATCGCATTATTGGCATTCACAACACCAAACTTTAGTCCATCGGGAAGAATTGCTTATGCTTTAATTACTTATATTTTATTGGTAATAGTTTATACAGCAAACAACCTTCCTTATGCAACTTTAAGTGGAGTACTAACAGGAAACATGTCCGAGCGTAACAGTATTTCCTCTTATCGTTTTACCGCGGTAACCGTTGCTCAGTTTATTATCCAGGTAATCTTATTACCATTAGTACTTATCGTTGGTGATGGGGATCGTGCTGTTGGTTTTGAATATGTAATGGGAATATTTGCCTTTATAGGAGTTATTTGCTTTATCATAACGTTTCTAACAACCAAGGAAAGAATTACTCCTCCTGCTGAACAAAACACAAGTGTTAAACAGGATTTGATTGACCTTTCGAAGAACAGACCCTGGGTAATTATGTTGATTGTAACAATTTTCATCTTTATTACTCTCGCGTTAAAAGGAGGTAACTACATCTACTATTTCGAAAACTACTTAAGTCAGAATGACTTAAATGAGTTCCTTCAATTCATTGGTTTCTTTGGAATGGTAGACGGGTTCAACAGTTTTCTAATTGGAATGGGATTAACTCCTATAACCCTTCCTGAAGATCCGGCCTCAATAGGATTTGGAATTTTTAACGGATCGGGAATTATTCTGATGATCATTGCCATTGCATTATCGAAGCCCATTGCAGACAAATATGGAAAAAGAGATTTGTTTATAGTTGCTCTTTCTGTTGCCACTTTATCTCAATTCCTATTCTTATTCATCCCGGCTCAAAACGTTGGATGGGTATTTATCTGTCAAATAGTTCACGGTTTCTCCTATGGTCTTACCATTCCTCTATTATGGGCTATGATTGCTGATGTAGCAGACTGGTCTGAATGGAAGAATAACCGTCGCGCAACAGCCATCATATTCTCTGCCATGCTATTCGGACTAAAAGCCGGATTGGCAATTGGAGGTTCATTAGTTGCAGCCATCCTTTCGTTCTACGGATATCAACCACCGGCGGAAGGGACTGTTATAATACAATCAGAGCAGGCTATAAATGGTATATTGATGACCATGAGTGTTTACCCTGCCATTACCTTCCTTGTTGCTCTTGTTGCCTTGTTCTTCTATGAAATTAACAAATCAACAGAAGTATTGCTTGAAGGAGAACTGGGAAAGAGAAGACAACAAGGATTAGAAACTCTGGAACAAGAGAATCTTAAATAGAGGGATAGCAATTTTAAAAAAAATGAATAACATGAAATCATTACAGAAATTAGCAACAATTGCTCTGGCAATTATCCTAATGGGTAGCTGCACTGCACAAGAAGAAGCAACTACGTTAAAAGATGCATTAAAGGATTACTTTTACATCGGGACAGCCTTAAATGTGCCTCAAGTTGCAGGACAAGATCCTCAAGCCATCGAAATAGTAAAAACGCATTTCAATTCTGTTGTAGCGGAGAACTGCATGAAAATGATGTACCTTCAACCTGAAGAAGGAGTATTCTTTTGGGACGAAGCCGATGCTTTTATTGAGTTCGCAGAAGCTAACGATATGCAAGTTATTGGACACACCCTGGTTTGGCACTCTCAAGCTCCAAGATGGATGTTTGTTGACGAAAACGGGGATCAAGTATCCCGTGAGCGCCTTATTGAGAGGATGAAAACCCATGTACAAACAGTTGTAGAAAGATACAAAGGCCGTGTTCACGGATGGGATGTTGTTAATGAAACCATTCTCGACGATGGATCATGGAGACAAAGTCCATGGGTAAGAATCATTGGTCCTGAATTTGTTCAAATGGCATTTGAATTTGCTCATGAGATTGACCCTGATGTTGAGCTTTACTATAACGATTATTCAGTATCTCGGCCGGAAAAAAGAGATGGAATTTACAATATGGTGAAAGATCTGATTGACAATGGCGTAAAAATTGATGCAGTAGGTCTACAAGGTCATTTATCTATGGATTTTCCAACTGTTGAGATGAAAGAAGAAGCTTTGCAAAAATTAGCAAGTTTGGGCGTTAAAGTAATGGTTACTGAAATGGACATTACCGTTTTACCATGGCCATCAAGAAGGCATAGTGCAGAAGTTTCTTTAAATTATGAAATCTCTGATGAATACAATCCATATCCCAATGGACTTTCTGAGGAATCATATACTGCACTAATGGACAAATATGTTGACTTTTTTGAAATGTTCATGAGAAATAAGGATATCATCTCCCGTGTTACAGTTTGGGGAGTTGACGACAACCAGTCGTGGAGAAACAACTGGCCAATTCGCGGTAGAACCGATTATCCATTGTTATTCGACAGAGATTATCAACCTAAATCAGCTGTTACCAGAATCATTGAACTGGCAAACGCAAAAAAACAATAATTTTTTCTGACTCGTTTATTTTGGGATCGAACCATCCGGGTTAACCGGGTGGTTCTTTTTAACAGGAAGGAATTTTAAAACTATATAATTATGGTAAGAAAGCATTTTTTAAAGAACATGTACATTGCTGACCCTCATGCACATGTATTTAACGGGAAATTATACATCTACCCTTCGCATGACTACGAAGCAGGGATTCCAGAAGATGATCTTGGATCACATTTCGCTATGAAAGATTATCATGTATTTTCTCTTGAAAACATCGATGATGAGATCACCGACCATGGAAAAGCTCTGGATGTTGATGATATTCCATGGGCAGGCCGTCAGTTGTGGGATTGCGACGTTGCTGAGAAAGATGGAAAATACTATATGTATTTCCCGTTAAAGGACAAAACCGATATTTTCCGTTTGGGAATTGCCATCAGCGACAAGCCTGAAGGTCCATTTAAGCCACTTCCGACTCCGATGGATGGAAGTTACTCAATTGACCCGGCTGTTTTTAAAGATGATGATGGTAAACATTACATGTACTTTGGTGGTATATGGGGCGGACAGCTACAACGCTACCGTAACAACAAAGCCATTGAGTGTGGACAGCAACCTGCCGACAACGAGCCTGCTTTGTGTGCAAAAGTGGCCGTTATGAGCGATGACATGCTCAATTTTGGCGAAGAACCAAAAGATCTGGTAATCCTTGATGAAAATGGCAACCCTATGTTGGCCGGAGACAATGACCGTCGTTTCTTTGAAGCATCATGGATGCATAAGTACAAAGGAAAATACTATTTCTCCTACTCCACCGGAGACACCCACAAAATCTGTTATGCAACCGGGGACAATCCTTATGGACCATTTACATATCAGGGAGTTATTCTAAATCCTGTTATTGGATGGACAACTCACCATTCAATTGTTGAATATAAAGGAAAATGGTATCTGTTCTTCCATGACTCGGAAATATCCGGAAAAACATGGTTGAGAAGTGCAAGAGTTGCAGATCTTAACCATTTGCCTGATGGCAGCATAGAAACCATCACGGTTGAATACGATAAATAATTCATTATTTTGATTTAGTTAATTTTTCAGGCCGTTCCTACAAGGAACGGCCTGATTCTTTATAATAGCATTCTTAATTAAACAATTATCCAATCACGGGGTTAACCTGGCAGAGGCAACAAACTAATTCTACACAGGAAACAGGAATTAACTGGTATCAAGTCAAATATAAATTGTATTCAGCGCCCACCCTAACCCCCAAGGGGAAAGCCAAACGCACTATGCTAACTCGTCATTTTATGGTTGACATAACACTGGTTTTCCCTTTCCCATTACAGCAGGAACTTTTAAACTGAAATATTCTTCAAAAAAACAGTATCATGCAAAAAAACATCATCATTGCACTGCTATCTATTCTGGTAATCTTTTTGATTGTTAAGTTAACGCTCCAATCTCCTGAAAACGGTCATAACCACAAGCCTATTCCGCAACCTGAAAAGCTCTTACAACTTCCGGATGGTACATATCGTGGAGGTTTCTACGACCTTGGAGCCATTCAGATGAATATTCAGTTCATTTTGGAGAACGGTATTGTAAAAGAGGCTGAATTCAGGCATATGTGGCGAGATGAGAATTATTACATGGGAACTGAAACGGAGCCATACAGATCGGTGATTGCTCAATATGAGGAAGCTTTACAATATCTGGTTGGGAAAAAGCTAAGCGATCATCTTGAAGATCTGCATGAGCCCGGAAACGTTGTTTCTCTTAAAGTTGACGGCTATTCAGCCGCAACTCTCCGCACCCAGAAAATCATAGCCTCCATTCGAGAAGCTGTTCTAAAAGGGGTTTATCGGTTTGAAGAACCGGAAGAATCTCTCACCAGAAGTGAATAACTTTAAGAAAAAAACAGAGTGTTCCATACGTCCCTCCTACGACCAGTGGGATTGTCTATGCGCAATAAACTGTAGGATTTTCCACACCTGCAAGCATTATTATCTTTCAAAATATCCATTGCTTTTGTCTATATTTGTTCAAACAGAACAAAATAATTAAATCGTATGTCGCTTAAGGATTTCAAAACACGAGTAAAAATTAAAGCCGAACAGGAAGATGTTTTTGCGGCCTTCACCAACCCTTTTACCATTGAGCTTTGGTCGGGCTACCCTGCTGTAATGCCATCCGAAGCCGGTCAGGAGTTCTCCATGTGGGAAGGCGACATACAGGGACGCCTTTTGGAACTGGTTCCTGAAAACAAAATTGTACAGGAGTGGTATTTTGGCGACCAGACTGAACCATCCGTGGCAACCATAAAACTGTTCCCTTCGGGTTCAAAAGTTCAAGTAGATGTGATTCATATCAACATTCCCGCCGAAGCTTTCGAAGATATTGCACAAGGGTGGGAAGAGTATATTTTGGGTGCTATTAAGGAGTTTTTGGAGGTGGAGTGATTGTCTGCCTTGAAGTGATTGCGAGAATTTAGCTTATATTATTAAGCGGGTTTTACCACGGTAAGACCCGCTTTCGTTTTATTATAAGCAACCAAAAACCAGATTTGAACTTTCGTAAATAATTGTTAAATTGCAAAAGGCGCGGATATTAAGCACAACAAAGGCGAGTTTCCCCGCCTTAAATGTTTTCACAACGGAATAATCCTTATTGTGAATTGCTTCAAATTGTAAAGCAATTTTACAATAATTTTAGTAAATTTCAAATGTTTTTACGAAAATTCTTCATCGGATGACTACTATCACTATGTAAATGTTATCTAATGAATATTACCCAAACGGCATGAATCTATTGCTTTCTTATAAAAAACACAAACCAAAATAATATTATGAAACCCTTCATCGGATGACTATTACCACTATGTAAAAGTCATCCGATGAATATTTACCCTTAGCAATATGAAGAAAATTTTAGGACTTGATTTGGGAACAAACTCTATCGGTTGGGCATTGGTTGAAGGAAATTTTGAAAATAGAAATGGTAATATTCTGGGGTTAGGCAGCAGAATTATCCCAATGAGTCAGGATATTATTGGTGACTTTGGAAAAGGGAACTCTGTTTCCCAAACGGCAGAAAGAACAGCCTACAGAAGTGTCAGAAGACTGAGGGAAAGGCATTTGCTTCGTAGAGAAAGATTACACAGAGTATTAAATATTTTGAATTTTTTACCTGAACACTACGCAAAACAAATTGATTTTGAAAAAAAATTAGGACAATTTATCCCTAGTACTGAACCAAAATTAGCCTTCAACACAAATCGTTTCATCTTTACTGATTCCTTTAATGAAATGGTGGAAGACTTTCGTAATAAACAACCAGACTTGCTAATAACCGAAAATGGAAAGCCAAAGCTAATACCATACGACTGGACAATCTACTTTTTACGAAAAAAGGCGCTTACGCAAAAAATAAAAAAAGAAGAACTTGCATGGATAATATTAAACTTTAACCAAAAAAGAGGGTATTATCAATTAAGAGGTGAAGAAGAGGAAGAGAATAAAAACAAATTAGTTGAATTCTATTCACTAAAAGTGATTGATGTTGTAGCCGATGAAAAACCGAATAGCAAAGGTGAGATATGGTATTCACTGCATCTTGAAAATGGCTGGATATATCGTCGTTCAAGTAAGACACCCCTTGATGATTGGAAAAATAAAACTCGAGATTTTATTGTTACCACAGACTTAAATGATGATGGCAGTGTTAAAACTGATAAAGAAGGTGCGGAAAAGCGGAGCTTTCGGGCTCCGAAAGAAGATGACTGGACTCTTTTAAAAAAGAAAACAGAAAAAGAAATCAATAATTCTTCTGAAACTGTCGGATCATATATCTATGAAAACTTGCTAAACGACCCATTTAAAAAAATTAAAGGTGATTTAGTTAGAACCATTGAACGCAAGTTTTACAAAAAAGAATTAGAACTGATTCTGAATACACAAAAAGATTTCCACCCGGAACTAAAAAACGAAAGCCTATACTTCGATTCAATCAGAGAACTTTACCGAAACAATGAAGGTCACCAGCTTAATTTGAAAAAAAAGAATTTTGTTCATCTCATTTTAGAAGATATAATTTTTTATCAGAGGCCTTTACGAAGCCAAAAGTCAAGCATAAGCAATTGTCCTTTAGAGTATAGAACATACAAGCAAAATGGAGAAATCCTAAAAAAACACCTCAAAGCCATTCCTAAGTCCCACCCCATTTATCAGGAGTTCAGGGTTTGGCAATGGATGTATAATTTAAAAATATACAGAAAACAGGATGATTCTGATGTTACAAATCTCTTTATAAAATCAACAGAAGATTATGAAAATCTGTTTGATTTTCTGATGCAACAAAAAGAAATAGACCATAAAGCAGTTCTAAAATACTTTTTAAATGCCGAAGGATTGAAAGGCAAATCATTGAATTCTGAAATTGCGAAATACAGGTGGAACTATGTTTACGACTCTGTTAAGGATGAATCAAAAAAGTATCCCTGCAACGAAACGGGATATGATATCAGAAGCAGATTAAAAAAAGTTGATGGCATTTCCCCTGATTTTCTCACCAAAGAGAAAGAAATCAGTTTATGGCACATCATATATTCAGTCACTGATAAAAAAGATTATGAAAAAGCATTAAAATCCTATGCAATTAAAAATGAACTGGATATAGAATCTTTTGTAGAAGCATTTATAAAATTTCCTCCATTTAAAAGTGATTATGGAAGTTACTCTGAAAAGGCAATTAAAAGACTTCTGCCATTAATGCGGATAGGAAAATACTGGGAATGGGATAATATTGACATAAAGACCCGCGACCGTATCAATAAATTTATTACCGGAGAGTATGATGAAAACATAAAAGATAAAGTACGCGAAAAAGCAATAAAATTGGAAAAGGAGGATGATTTCCAAGGCCTACAACTTTGGCTTGCAGGCTATGTTGTTTATGACCGACATTCAGAAGCTGGTGAAATAATTAAATGGAACTCTGTGGCAGAGATGGATGAGTTCATAAATAACTTCAAACAACACTCTTTACGCAATCCCATTGTTGAACAAGTAGTTACCGAAACTCTAAGGGTAGTGAGAGATATTTGGCAACATTATGGTAACGGAGAAAACGATTTCTTTAAAGAGATCCATGTTGAACTGGGTCGTGATTTGAAAAACAACGCAGATGAGCGGAAAAGACTAACGAATATTGTTTCTGAGAACGAAAACACCAATCAAAGGATTAAAGCTTTGCTGATTGAAATGATGAACGACGGCTCTATTGAGAATGTAAGGCCATATTCTCCCGTACAGCAGGAAATCCTGAAAATTTATGAAGATGGTGTATTAAACTCTGATATTGAAATTGAAGACGATATCCAGAAAATAAGCAAGAAAGCGGAACCGACAAAAGCTGAACTACAACGTTACAAACTCTGGCTCGAACAGAAGTACCGATCTCCATACACCGGACAAATCATCCCTTTGAATAAATTATTTACTCCGGAATATGAAATTGAACATGTCATTCCACAAAGTAGATACTTTGATGATGGCTTTACGAACAAAGTTATTTGCGAAGCTGCAGTAAACAAGCTTAAGGACAACCAACTGGGATTAGAATTTATTAAAAACCATTATGGACAGAAAGTATCTACCGGATTTGGAAAAGAAGTTGAAGTCTTCACTGAATCGCAATATAAAGAATTTGTAGATAAGCACTATGCAAAAAGCCCGGGTAAACGAAACAAATTGCTTCTGGAAGAAATTCCGGAAAAGATGATTGAGAGACAATTGAATGACTCTCGTTATATAAGCAAATACATCTGTTCTATTTTATCAAATATTGTACGTAAAGAAAACAACGATGATGGCATAAATTCCAAGAATCTACTTCCCGGTAACGGAAAAGTAACAACCCGGTTAAAACAGGACTGGGGTTTAAACGATGTTTGGAATGAGCTGATTTTACCACGATTCGAAAGAATGAACTCCATTACCAAGAGCGAACTTTTCACAACCTATAGTAAAAATCATCAAAAAAAGTTGCCTTCTGTACCATACGAATATAGCAAGGGTTTCAATAAAAAACGAATAGATCACAGACACCATGCTGTTGACGCATTAGTTATAGCCAGTGCAACCAGGGACCACATAAACCTATTAAGCAATAAGCATGCAAAATCAAAAGAACGATTTGATTTAAACAGAAAATTAAGGAATTACGAAAAAAGAGTTTTTACAAGGGACGGTGAACGAGTAGAAAAAGAAGTCCCCGTCAACTTCATTAAGCCCTGGCCAAATTTTACGGCTGATGCGAAAACTTCATTAGAAAAAATGGTAGTTAGCTTCAAACTAAATCAACGCATTATTAATAAGGCAACCAATCGGTATCAAAAATGGGTAATTAAGAACGGAAAAAAGACCAAAGAAATGGTTGAGCAGGAAGGTCAAAACTGGGCCGTAAGAAAACCCATGCACAAAGAAACGGTATCTGGAAAGGTTCTTTTAAGCAATGTAAAAGTCCCAAAGGACAAAATCCTGACGGCTACACGCAAAAGCATTGATCCCTCATTTAATCATAAAACGATTAAATCCATTACCGACAAAGGAATACAAAACATTCTGGCAAACTATCTTAAAAGCAGAGATAACAACTCCGAATTGGCCTTTTCACCGGAAGGACTGGAAGAACTTAATAACAACATACGACAATATAACAATGGGAAGCACCACCACCCTATTTATAAAGCCAGGGTATATGAGGTGGGAAGTAAATTCAGGTTGGGCGAAAACGGGAATAAAAAGGATAAATATGTGGAAGCAGCCAAAGGCACCAATCTCTTTTTTGCTGTTTACGAAGACGAAAACGGAAAAAGAAATTATGAAACTATTCCCCTAAATGAAGTCATCGAACATCAAAAATGGAGGGCTACTCTCACAAAAGAAGAACAAGCTGAAACGCCAATGATCCCCGTAAAAAACGACAGGGGCAAATTTCTTTTCAGCCTTTCGCCAAACGATTTGGTTTATGTTCCCGATGAAGAGGAAAACATCAATATACTTGAGCTTAAAAATCCATCGAAAGAACAGGCTGAGAGGATTTATAAAATGGTTAGTTCTTCAGGATACCAATGTTTCTTCATAAAACATGAAGTTGCTAATTCAATTGTGAATAAACTTGAATATTCTACTTTAAACAAAATGGAAAGAGATGTAAATGGAATAATGATAAAAGAAAAATGTATAAAACTAAATGTGAATAGGTTAGGTAATATTCTATAGGCTCCTTGCTGCAGGGAGCTTCACTGTATAGTCATTCATCGGATGACTTGGAGTCATCGGATGAATAAATTAACCAACAGTAAATTCAAGAGCATGAGAGCTTCACATCAAGTGAAGTCCTAAATAAAAACAAATTCATCCATACTGAGGGCTTCACTTTAAGTGAAACCCTCAGTAAAAAAGTTAACTGAATTAAATACACAAACACCCAACCCCATGTATTTCGAACCCAACCACTGCTACCATATATACAATCAGGGCAATAACCGCCAAAAAATATTCTTTAACAGGGATAACTATCTTTACTTCCTAAACAAAATACGCCAACACATTTTACCTTATGCCGATATTTTGGCTTGGTGCCTTATGCCAAATCATTTTCATTTAATGGTGAGGGTCAATTTTGTAGAATTGGAAACTAACAACGAGCAACGAAACCCTGACACTACTCATCCGATGACTTCGAGTCATCGGATGAGTAGCAACAAATCAGTTTCAATTAACCAGTCCATAGCCATCATGCTTCGGTCATATACACGAGCCATAAATAAGTCAAGGAATATGACAGGAAGCTTGTTTAGGGCAAAGACCAAAGCCGAATGCCTTACTAAACAGAACGGCATTACCCCCTCATTCTTCAACAGCAATCAAGGCACGTTGATTTTTACACCCGGTCAATTACCTGATTATCTGCAAACCTGCTTCAATTACATTCACAAAAACCCTGTGAGGGCTAATCTGGCTAAGGAAATTGCTGATTGGGAATTCTCTTCTGCTCCCGACTATTATGGAATTCGGCAAGGCAGCCTGATTAATAAAACATTAGCATCTGAGCTAAACATCCGATTCTTAGGAGAGTGAACACACTCCAATTATTCATCCGCAAATAATTAGTTTAAGTTTTTGGCCGAATGGAACTTCCATGAGATGTTATTTTGGCTAAGGCCGATTTTCAATTCATTTTCTTGTTGTGAGTTTCCCACTCATGGGCGTTTCATTTGAAAATAGTTTGTTTAAGTCATTGGACAAATGACACTTTCATGAGTCCCGATATATCGGGATTGTGAGTTGGTTCCTCATGGAGGTTTGGGGTTGTATAAAAAGTAAATTTTAATTATCCTCGTCTTTCAAACCATAAATTCCACATTAATAATTCACCCCTAAATCCCCCGAGGGGGACTTTAAGCCTCCACTTGGGGGAGATTTGGAAGGTTGAAAACGAGGTTGATTTATAAATTACAGGTATTGAATATTATTAATAGTCTTTTGAGATAGCATCTAAAAAATCGTCTTACAATTGTGTTTTACAGCATCTTATATAACCCTTTGCCTAATTCCTCCGTATCAGAAACTATAATGTGCAACATATAACTTCTTATAGTTACATGCGCGCAATAATTAAAATTGGTATATAAACCCATTGACGACTGATTTTGAAATTGTCCGGACAAAATTATTCATCGGATAACTTGAAGTCACCCAATGAATAATAAACGCCATGATAAAAAAAACACTCTACTTTGGAAATCCCGTCTATTTAAGCACCCGCAACGAGCAACTGGTGATCAACTTTCCCGATGCACAGGGTCTTGACAACGATTCAGGAAAAAACACCATCCCCATTGAAGATATTGGAATAGTGATAACTGATCACAAACAGATAACCATTACCCACTCGCTTATACAGAAACTACTGGCTAATAATTGCGCCATTGTAACCTGCGACAACTCACATATGCCCCATGGCCTTCTGCTAACGCTTAACGGGAACTCGGTGCAGACCGAAAGATATGAACAGCAAATTAATGCATCCATCCCCTTAAAAAAACAGCTGTGGCAACAAACCATTAAATGTAAAATCAGCAACCAAAGCACTCTGTTGTCGCGGTTAAGAGGAATCAGAACTGATAATATGCAACACTGGGCATCCAGAGTGACATCCGGCGACAGCGAAAACCACGAGGCCAGGGCTGCCGCGTTCTACTGGGCAAATTTTTTTCCCATTAATAATTTTAAAAGAGGACGCGACGAGGAACCACCCAACAACCTGCTTAATTACGGTTATGCCATTTTGCGTGCAATTATTGCCCGTGCATTGGTTTCCAGCGGACTGATGCCAACTTTAGGCATTCATCATCACAATCGATACAATGCTTATTGTCTGGCCGATGATGTTATGGAACCATACCGTCCGTTTGTAGATAAAATTGTATATGATATTGTGGATTCCGGTTTGGATTATACCCAACTATCCAAAGAAATAAAGTGGCAACTGCTCAGCATTCCGCAAACAGATGTATTAATTAATGACAAACGGAGTCCATTGATGATTGCTGCTTCGCAAACCACCGCATCGCTACATAATTGTTTTGAAGGAAGCAGCCGAAAAATAGCTTATCCTAAATTTACCGAATCATGAACCGATTAAATGAATTCAGAGTTATGTGGGTAATGGTGCTTTTTGATTTGCCAACCGAGACAAAGAAAGACAGAAAAATCTCCGGTGATTTCAGGAAAAAGATGCTGAAGGATGGCTTTGTGATGTTTCAGTTCTCCATTTATCTGCGACACTGCCCGAGCCGCGAAAATGCTGAAGTGCACATTAAACGGGTAAAAAACATGCTCCCACCCAAAGGCCATGTAGGCATTTTAAGAATAACCGATAAACAATTTGGCGATATGGAACTGTTTATGGGGAAAGAACCTGATAAAAAGGAAACACCATATCTGCAACTGGAACTTTTTTAGCAATTTACATTGAGACCCATCTTCAGAGATTATCTTCAACATTAAACAAAAAAAGTCCATAATCAGGACTTTTTTTGTATTTAGCAGCAGCTCATTTTTTAATTCTAAATATTGGCATAAACCACTCAATAACAAAACT
>NZ_FUYV01000058.1 GCF_900168165.1 Alkalitalea saponilacus | reverse complement strand
ATGACCGGAGTGAGGCTTGTCAAATCCGTTCCAAATGGCATGGTGATACTAATGTTTCCATTATCAATAACAGTTTCACCAATCTGATCTTCAATGGTGAAGGATGTGATCTGACTATCACCACTAAGGGTTACAACGGTTACAGTATATTCTTTTACAGAGTTGTCTGATCCAGTAACCGTATAAACAATCGGTGAAGAAAAATCCTGAGTTGCTCCTGATGCAGGAGAAACTATTGCTCCAGGGGAGACCTCAATTTGCGGCGTCAAGGCATTAATGTTTTCATTGTCGGAGACAGCAAATTGAATGGTTCCGGTAGTATGATTAATTTGGGCCTCACCAATTTGTTCTTCAACAGAAAAGGATAAAATTCTGTTCTCAGCTATGGGTGCAGGAGGCACTGGAAGAGAGCTGTTAAATACAACATCAAAACGAATAACCCATTCGTCTGGATCTATGATGATGTCAATCACCTCTTTGTCTATATCGAAATAGAAATGTTGCAACTTTTGGTTGTTGTAAACCCTTTCCTTTCTAGATGATCCATCTGCGAATTCAATCCTGAGATCCAGATTCATTTCAAATACTTCTCGTTCGTTTGATGTTCCTTCAGATTGGGACTGATTTATTGTAAGACCCGCTTTGCCTTGTGCAAGGTCCGAATAGAAGTTATACTCATAATCGGCAAAGGACATATCATAAACCCATTGATCAAAGAAGTTATAGAGGTCGAGACCTGTAAAGGCCTCGACGTATTGCCTGAATTCATCTGTGGTTACATATCCGTGTTTAAATTGCGGATCTTGAGCATAGGCCTTTATTAGATCGAAAAAGATTTCATCATCCCCAATATAACCTCTTAACATGTGCAAAAGCCAGGCTCCTTTTTCATAATAAAAGTAGTCGAAGATTTCCCAATGCCTGGAATCGTCTTCATTGAATAACACTCTATCCCAAATATGTCTTGCTCCCATGGATCTCATGTGGTTGTGATAGGCTCCCATTCCGGAGGTGTATTCGTAATATAGAGCCTCGGCATAGGTTGCGAAACCTTCGTTGAGCCATATGTGTTGCCAGGTTTGGTTGGTAATGGAATTGCCAAACCACATGTGAGCCAATTCGTGAGGCATTAATATGGTCCAGTTCCAATTGGCTACTACAGAGTTGGTCTGTTTTTCAATATACCAAAATGGAACAATCTCAGTCATGGCATACCCTTCGTCTCTGTATGGATAGTCGCCAAAATAGTGTATGTAGGCATCGAAGGCCTGGTTGAACATGTTTGCAATACTGGTAGCCTGATTACTGTTTGCGGGGAACGTGTAATATTTTATTGGGAAATTGTGGCCATTGTTATTATATGTACGTTCTATGGTTTGGTAGTTGGAAACAGCCACCAGAATGTAATAGGGTGCAATGGCATGATTGTGCTGCCAGGTGTATGTTCGTTTACCGTTATTTACAACTTCATTTATCAGCATTCCATTGGATACAGCCTTAAGTTTTCTGTCGCCATATGTAGTGTTTGGAACTGTGATGTCAAGGCGAATCCCGTTATCAGCTTTATCTGTTGGTCCATCCTTACAAGGAAACCAGTAGTGCGAGAGATAAGGCGTACTTAAATTCACGATGGCAGGAACATTGTTCCCATGGGTATCAAATCTGAAACCTTTGGTTACGCCACCACTTTGAACTCTTTCGGGCGCGCCATTGTAATAGATTTTTACTGAAGGTTCATCACCTATACTGTATGTCTGATTGAGATTAACGTTGAGGATATGATTTGAATGGCTCCATGTTACAGGTGCTCCATCCATGGTAATATTCGTTACGGTAAATACATTTCTCAGATTGAGCTTTATCTGGTTCAGGTTGTTAATTAAGGGTTTAAAATCGACCACAACACTGCCATCAATTGTTTCGTTTTCTATGTCAATATCAATAGAAATATGGTAAAACTGCACATCTATATTAAAATCGGTCTGCAATAATTGAGCTGCATCTTGTGTTGATAATGGTGCAGTAACTTGTGATGTTGTTTCTTTTGATGTAATATCAGAGCGCTGCTGTGCTTCCAGTCCGGTTAAAAACAGCAACAATATAAGGGGTAATAAATTTTGAACTTTATGAGTAAAAAATGTCATGTTTTGTCTTTTTCGAATCTTTCTAGAGAATTTTATAAGATGCAATTTACCTCATTGTTAAGGGAAGTGCATCCTATTTTTTACCGATGACCAGATATTGTCCATTACCTTTATGAATTCTATGATTAAAAATTCATTGTAAAATGAGAGGGAAAGCAATCGAAATAAGCTAGAGAGGCAAAACGTATTACGTTTTGCCTCTCTTTATCTACTTCTTAAGGAACTTCTGTTTACTTGCTTAAAATAACTCTGTTGGTATAGAACTTTCCGCTAACAGATGTTATTCTGATTATATATACGCCTGAATTAAACTCCGCAAGATTAATTGAAAACTCCTTATTTCCGTTGACTTCTTGCAGCAGAACTTTTGTTCCATTGGAAGCAAAGACTTCAATATAATCTATAGGCTCATTGCTCAAAATATTTACCATATCCAAAGTTGGGTTGGGGAACATTGTTATTTCAATTGTTTCTCTGATGTCCAATTGTGTTGGTATTCCTGGGATAACTGTTACAACCCATTCCTGTTCATTTCCACTTTCGGAGGTAACCGTATATGTTATGGGTTCTGAGAAATCAGTTTCCTGTGGTTCGGGTGTTATATTTGCACCCAACGATACTGTTATTTCTGGTGTAAGTGCGCTCAGGTCTGCTCCTAATCCCATCCAAACTGAAACTGTTTTGTTTTCAGAGCTGATTTCGCTTTCTCCTACTTGACCTGCAATAGAGAATGATATGATATCATTTTCATCGCTCAATAATACTTCCAGTGTGACGGTATACACTCTTGTCAACCCGTTTTCAGCGGTGACAGTAAAGGTGACCGCACCA
>NZ_FUYV01000060.1 GCF_900168165.1 Alkalitalea saponilacus | reverse complement strand
TTTCAACAATTCTCAATTTTATTTTCAGCGCCTAAGTCTTAAAAGTCAATTGGTTAAATAGGTGTTTTCTTTTTCGTCGAATTACATACAACGGTCACATATATGAAATGTTGGGGATTGCGGGCGTCATCACTGTCTGCCGTTACAAAAGCTGGTGCGGGGCAGAAAGACTCAAGTAAGCACCTAATCCCCAATATTTTATATATGATGTTGGGCAACGTTTCATTATTTTTCCACATTTATTGATGTTGTAATCATGTATGCTTTAAAATAACCATCGCTTCTATGTAAAATAAATCTGCTAAAATCATTTATAAAATTAGGGTCATTTAGACCATTAGGATAGTCTTTTATAACAGTATTCATGTTGTCATAAACAAAAGGATATAATTCATTATCAATGGCTTTTATTTGGTCAAAATAGTTTTTATTGCTATGCTTTTCAATAATTTCATTTGTTTTATTTAGAATCATGATTAATGTTAGGTTTTTAGGAGGACATTCTTCAAGTAGTTTTCTAGTTGCCATAAGATATTCTGGACAATTTTCAACTAAGTTAATAATGAATAAACTGGAAAATTGACGCTCAACTTCTTCGTTCGAATATTGAGGATTTTCTTTTTTTATTCTTTCTTTTGCTTGAATTATGTTATCAGTATTTTGGGTGTTAACCTCTAATGCGATTTGATTTATTTTACTGTAAACGTTACTTTGATTAGCAGCATTCCAATCTATTTGTTTGGTTTTTGTGCAGTATTCCTCAACAACTTTATACAGTTCGTCATGTTGTCCATAGATACTCATCGGGATTATGAGTGAAATTATTAATAGTACTCTCATATCTTTATCTTGGAAATGTGAATGTTATAGGTATTGAATTTCTAACGTTGACAGGTTTATTCATAAATAATGCTGGTTTGAAATCAGGCATTGACTCAATCACTCTTATAGCTTCATTTATGAAATTCTCACTAATGTGTTTGTATGTATGTTCTTTTCGCTCTTCTAGAACAATTACGTTACATACCTTTCCGATTGTATCAATATCGTATTGTATATAAACTGTAGTATAGTTTCCCGGATATTTCTGGTAGGCGTCCTTTTCGTTTTCAGGATATTTTAAGTTCTTTTGTAAAAATCGTTGAAGGGTTTTCTCCTTACCAATAAATTTAGGCATTTTGGGTACTAGTCCATACCACTTATGTTCGTTTTGAATTCTATACCTTGCAACTTCATTTTCTGTCATATCATAAAAATGCCCCTCAGTTAAATCATAAAACTTTTCCTTTTTTATAACTTCCATTAAATGTGGATTTTCATCTACTCTTTGAAAGGATTCAGAATAATAAACTGTATCAATATCAAGGCAAAACTGCGTGTGAAGTTTTTCTGCCTCTTCGTCATTTAATGAAGCTGCTTTTTTTATATCTATGCAGAACCCTGACATGTTATTGAGCTGCATTCTTGCAATTGCTCTGTTATAAAACGCATCTCTAAATGGCATGGATTCTATAGCTAGCGTAAGTGTTGAATCTGCTTTAACAAAATCACCATTTTGAAGATAACTAGTTCCTTGTTCATAAAAGGACTGGGTTAAAGCAGTTATTGATAATGCCATTAAGATAGTTGTTAATATTCCTTTTCTCATATGGTATTTTCTTGGTTTTTAATGTTGCCCCAACGTGTGGCAATATGGCATGAGGCGGAATGCGGGCGACATCATTATCCACCGTTACAAACCTTGATGCGGGGCAGAATGGTTCAAAAACCACGAAACCCGCCTTTTGCTATATTGCGTGTTGCCACCTTTGCCATTTTTTTCAAATCTCTACACTCAATCTTAGATGTTTTCCAAATCCTTCTCTAAAAATTCTCATGAGTGTTGATAATCGAATATCTGAAGCATTATTTTCAATTCGTGAAATATAAGTTTTAGTTGTCCCACATTTTTCTGCAAGTTGTTCTTGTGTCAATCCTTTTTCTTTTCTCATCTCTTGCAGCATTACGCCTAATTTGAACGCTTCAAACCCTTCTTCAAACTTCTCTCGTTCTACGCTTCCACGCTCTCCATATTGTTGGTTCAAATGGTCGGTAAACGAAGTCAAATTTTTATTAATCTTATTCATTTCGGTCTTTTTTAATTATTTACGATTCTTCGTTCTTAGACTTTTCAGCAAAATATTCTTTCTTGAGCTTTTCTGCTAATTCAATTTCTTTCTTTGGGGTTTTCTGTGTCTTTTTCTGGAATCCGTTAATTAATACAACTAAATTTCCTTTGTCAAAAAAGCTGAAAACACGATAAATATCACTACCTACTTCGACTCTAATTTCAAAAATCCCTGATGATGATGTAATATGTCGGAAAAATTTAATAGGAATCTTGTCAACAGTTGCAATTAGTTTTAGAGTCCAGTTAAATTTCATCCGAACCTTCGGGCTCAATGTATTAAAGAAATCGAGGTAGTAATCCTTATAATAGAAAATATCTCGTATAAATTCATCTTTTTCCATTACACAAAGTTAGCTAATTAGGTAACTAATCGCAACTTTTTAAAAAATAATTTCTTCCGGAGGGTTTTCTTGGCATTGGTGGCAACGTTACACATATGGCCTGAGGCGGAATGCGGGCTGCGTTCTTGTCTGCCGGCGGAAAAGCTTGTGCGGGGCAGAGGTGATGAATAAACCACCT
>NZ_FUYV01000018.1 GCF_900168165.1 Alkalitalea saponilacus | reverse complement strand
GGTCAATTTGTCAAAGATATTCAGGTGGTTATAGCGCAGGGGTTCCACCTCTTCCCATTCCGAACAGAGAAGTTAAGCCCTGCAGCGCCGATGGTACTGCGTAAAAGTGGGAGAGTAGGTCGCCGCCGACCTTAGATAAGAAAGCCGATTCAGCAATGAATCGGCTTTTTTGCGTTGATATAGGTTGAGACAGGGCATGCCCTGTCTGTACTATAGATTTAAGCCTAAAATAGTACACGAAGCCCACTATATTCATCGCGTTCATTGTGATAACATTGTGCCCATTGTGGTTAAAATCTTATATGCCTTATGTGGTGAAAGAACTCCCATTAATTGCTGATCTTAAATCGAATCTCTTTTGTGGTTTCATTGCCAAGTTTATCGTTGGCGTATACCAAAACATGATAAATCATCTCTTCAGTAAATAATTCTCTGGCTGCTGGAGAATTTATGCCTTCATATTTTATTCTCTCTCCTCCATTTATAGAGAAATAAATATTCTCTGTTCCACAATGTTTATCTGTTGCCCCAATATACATTCGGACATATGGAGGATAAATTTTTAGCAAATCATTATCTATTAATTCTTCTCCAATAGCCTGAATGCTGAAATTTACATGGATCTCAGGAGGTTCATTATCAACATAAACAAGACTTTTCTTTGTTTGCTCCTGATTATTTACCATATCTGTAGATCTGAATTCAATGGAGTGAATTCCGCTATTTTTAAGCTGAAATTGATTGCCTTTCACAAAATCGGCACCGTTTACTTTATACTCTGTAGACTGAACTCCTGAGGCGTTGTCTTTCGATATTAAATTAATTGAAGTGTTTTTGTTAATAAACAGCGTATCTCTGGTGAAGAACTGAGGCCCGGAGAAATCTATGTAAGTGAGTGGGGGTTCAATATCCAGATAAAATGAAAACTCTTCAACGACAGATCTGTTGGCCACCATATCGAATGCCTGAAAATATATTGTTTGATTTCCATTTGAGCTTAGAGGACTGATTGGATCCAGATATATCTCATTAAGAATTCTACTGTTGTTGAATCCGAAGATAATATTTCGAACCCCTGAAATGGTATCATTTGCATCAAGTTCGATTTTACTTCTATCTGATAAATAGAGGATGTCGCCCTGATGGTGATCGCCAATAATGGAGGCAAAAGTTTTTGGAGGACTGCGATCTACGGTGAATGTTTGAACCACTTCAACATTGCCGTCGGAACCTTCAAAGATGTTACCAACATTGTCTTCAATCCAATAATTTAAAGTATAGTTGTTTGATGGGAGGTCACTCAAACTTATTCCATCACTGTATTTTCTGATGGGATTGTCGTTTATCTGATAACGAATTTCTTTAATTCCTGATAAGTTATCAGTGCCAAGAATAATGATTTTTGAGTTTGCCGATGCCGTGTTTTGATAAACATCACCCTCCAATGTCCAGTTCCCAACTGGAGGAGTTGTGTCCACGAAAAAATGGTGAACTGACACCTCTTCAATATTCCCCACATTATCAACACTGTAAAACCGTAAATAATATTCACCCTCATCATTTATAGATACCGGGCCATTATAAGTTCTGTAGTCTTCACTATTTAAACTAAAAAGAGTTTGATCTACTCCCGATGTTGCATCAGTAGCAGATAAATCAATAGTCAGTCCACTTCCATAATATGTTTTGCCTTCATGCGTAAATTTTCGTGCATTGTTGAATGTAACATTTGTCTTTGGTGGGGTTCCATCTGCATATACTTCAAATATTACATCTTCCAGTGGATAAACTACCTGCTTAGTAATTGTATCAACGCGCCATGGGGTGCGAATGGAATTGTACCCATCCGAATCAAAATAAAATGGGTTCGCATATCTTGCTGAACTTTCACTTTCAAGTCTTTCCATTTCGCCTCCAACCACAGGGGAAGAGCTTAAATATAGATACATTGGCTGATTACGATTTACATACAATTTTCCGTCTTCGGATTTATGAAACCGTGAAGGATGATTTAGTTGTTCTTGGGAATAAACTGGTTCAAAGCCCATGATGGATAAGGCAAGCAAGAATAGTAGTGAGGTTTTTTTCATCGTATTGATTAAAAAAGTAGCTAATTAGATATTCGTGTTTTGTTTGTAAAAATTAATTTGATAAATGAGATACGTTTTAAATAATGTTTGAGTTACACAAAGGATTATGTCTTTTGACGAAAGGCTTCTTTTACCTTATGGTTTGCCGTTTTGGTCTGACTAATTATTCTGGACGGACGATTGTTCAATCTGTTGTATATTCTCTGTTATTTGGGTAACCATGCAGATATCGAATTGTACGTTTTAGCAGTTCTGTTTTTAGCAAGTTTTTTCTTTTAGAAAAAACTTATCATATCAGAAAAAAGTTGTTCTCTGCATTGCAGGGAGCAACTTTTTTTATTTTTGTACAGACATATTTTAAGAGTGTGATTTCAGTAAGCATTCTCTTAAGATTATCACACATCTTTTTAAAAGGAAATACCGATGACGCAATCTTCAATGAGCTATTATAAATCCCGAATAATTCTGTTAGAAAAGGAAACAGAAAAACTCAAACGACGGTTTAAGTTTCTCTTCTTTGCACGCATCGGTTTTTTTCTGATGTTTTTGACTTCTCTTGTATTGTTTACTACTCGTCCTGAGGCCGCTTGGTTAGTCGTATTGTCTATTATTTCTTTGCTGATATTTTTGAGAGCTGTTGTGGTTGATTTGAAGTTGGTTAAGCAACAGAAATTGTTGTCGAACAGGTTGCTCGTAAATCAACGAGAGCTTAGAGTTTTATCATATGATTTTGCCGATATGGATGAGGGAGAGGATTTATCTTCGATAAATCCCCATTTGGCAGGAGATTTTGATTTGTTTGGTTCTCATTCGCTGTTTCAGTACCTCAACCGCACAATTACCAAGGAAGGACGAAGAAAGTTGGGCGAATGGCTTTGTCATTGGTCGAAGAAAGAGGAGGAGATTTTGCAAAGACAACAAGCAGTCAGGGAATTATCAATGAAGAGTGAGTTTCTGGAGAATTTTCAAGCTTTTGGACTGCTTAATAAGGAGGTTGGAGATGAACAACAGAAGTTGATAAAATGGCTTAATGAGCCTGAGTCAGGGGTAAAGAAACTCAGATGGTTATTGGGACTCTATCCTGCTGGTCTGTTGGTGTGGGTGGGTTTAACTATTTTCTCAGTATTACCTGCATCTTCCTTGTGGTTGCTGGTTGGAATTGGATGGTGGTTATCAACCCGGAAATCAAAACAAGTTCAGATTGCACACAATAGTCTTGGTAAAAGTGCTTCCATATTCAGACTGTATGAGCGTTTGCTCATACAGATAGAAAATGAAGATTTTGATGCTTCATTCCTGAAGCATCAAAAAGAAAAGTTGTTATGGAATCCTAAAAAAGGAGCATCATTCTCCTTAAAAATATTTTTCAGACTACTTGAGCGTTTCGATTATAGGCACAATATGATAGCTGCCTCAATATTAAATCTTCTTTCTTTGTTTGATTTGCAAATATTGTATCGTCTTGAAAAATGGAAGGAGAAGCATCGGGAATTGGTTCCCCGATGGTTGGAATCATTGAACACTTTTGATGCCATGATTGGGTTTGCGCGCTTTGACTTCAATAATCAGGAACACGTTGTTTTCCCTGAAATAGCGACTGGCGAATTTAGCATTAATGCTAAAGCACTTGGTCATCCGTTAATTCCTCATGAAGAAAGAGTTTGTAATGATTTGGATATGCAGGGACAGCCTCGCATTCTGGTAGTTACAGGTGCAAACATGGCTGGTAAGAGTACTTTTTTACGTACGCTGGCTGTTAATTTAATTCTTGCCATGAATGGCGCTCCGGCATTGGCTCGTTCAATGCGGTTCACTCCGTGCGATATTTTGTCGAGCATCAATATCCGGGATTCTCTTTCACATAAGGCATCTTACTTTTATGCCGAACTAACCCGCATTAGGGAAATCATTGACCATGTTCAGTCTAATCCGAAAACATTGGTGGTTTTAGATGAAATACTGCGAGGTACCAATACCAAGGACAAACAGGCGGGCTCTATTGGGTTACTCGAAAAAATGATGGGGCTTAACGCAGTGGTGGTCATTGCAACTCACGATTTGATGATTGGAGAGTTAGAACAAAAATATCCTTCGGTTGTAATGAATCATTGCTTTGAAGTTGAATTAAGTGGCGACGAGCTGGTATTTGATTATAAGTTGAAAAATGGAGTGAGTAAAAAGTTGAATGCTTCTTTTTTAATGAAAAAGATGGGGGTGATTTAGACACTTGGTTAACCACAATGTTCACAAAGTATTTCACTAAGTTCACAATGTTATATTTGTAAAGCATAGTGCTCTTTGTGTTCACTTTGGTTAATTCTTCTTTTTTGAATACTTCCATTAATCAAATAACCACTCACCAATTCCAAACCTGAAAATATTTTCGATTGTGTAGTGTTTTGCTTCCTCCTCGGTCAGTTGCATAGCCCAGCTAGCTCTATTGGAGGTGTTTGCTCCTGGTCCGGTATTGCCATATTCTGCATAAAAAGCTGATTCGTCGCGGTTGGTTCCCGACCAGTTTGACCAACCTTCGGGGCGAATATGGCTACCAAGTTCACAATTCATAAATACCGTGCGGGCATAATCTCGCCACGGACGCCCTAGAAATACTTTGTCCACATCCTCTTCGGCAGTGAGATTGCAATCGATGAAAACAAACCCGTAGGGTATGTTTTCAGGGGTGCTGGCCGCAGTGATGTATGAATTACTTTTGCTATGTATCTGGCAATCTTGAAAAACAGCTGTTCCTTCACCAAAAATAAAATCGGTGGTTCCATCAATGTAACATTGATAGAAATAGTGACGCCTCCCTTCTCCGGCCGAATATACAGTGTCCTGATGGCCAAGAAAACGGCAATTGATGAATGAACAACGGTCGCCTTCAACATGCAGGGCAACGGCTTGTCCAACAGGGCCGGCACTGTTTTCAATGGTCAGGTTTTTGGCCGTAAAATCATTGGCTTCTACCTTAAGTGTGTAGGTATGAAACGTGCTGTTGCGTCCTAGGTTTATTTTATCGAAATAATCATCGTAAGTGATGATGGTGTTTTCTGTTGATTCTCCCATTAGGGTGAGCTTCGTATTCCAGGAGTATACTCTTACTTTCTCTTTGTAAACGCCATTTTTTATAAAAATGGTGACGGGTTCATCCGGAAAGGCCTTGGTTACATTTATGGCTTCCTGTATGGATGTGAAATCGCCAGTATTGTCCTGTGCCACAATAAAATCATAATGAGGGGTCGATTGTGCTGCACAGGAAATCGAAAATATAAATATGACTATGATGTTGGCGAAATGTTTTAATGTCATGATGTTTAGATATTAATATTTCACCTATCAAAGATATAAATTATTAAGGTGACCGATTAACGTTAAGGCCGGATTAAAAGTTCCCGTTCCCGGCGTTACAAGAAAGCTTGTGAACAAACCAAAAACTTTAATGTTGAATAAATGATTTTAATACAAATGGTTAAAGACTGAGTTATGCCAACCGATTATAGTATTACCGACAAATTTGGAGGAAATCTTGCCGGGATTTTGTCGGATAAACTTTTGAAAGTTTATCCGGAGTTTAAGAGTGCAGAATTTGTCAAAATCATTGAGCAGAAATGTGTTGACAAAACTTACACACAAAGGGTTGATTTATTAGCCGATGAGTTAAAGAAATCTCTTCCGATGGGATACCCGGAGGCCATTTCTGTTCTGATGCAGATTCTTGAGGAAGAAAATCCTAACGAAACGGGGATGTTCACAAATTTTTACTGGATATTGCCAATCGGAAAATTTGTTGAGAAATATGGACTGAATCATCTGGATTTGTCATTGGATGCCATAGAAGAAATTACAAAGCGCAATACAGGAGAGTACGCCATACGTCCATTTATTAGAAAATATCCTGAGGAGTCTTTGAAAAGAATAAAACAATGGGCACTTTCAGATAACTTTCATTTGCGAAGGTTGGCCTCAGAAGGACTCAGGCCAAAGTTACCCTGGGCACCAAAATTGGACGTATTTATTGAAAAACCGGAACCGGTTTTTCAAATTCTGGAAATGCTGAAAGAAGACCCTGTGAAATTTGTAAAGAAATCGGTAGCCAATCATCTTACTGATTATATTAAAGTGAATCCATCACCAACCAAAAATTTAATAAGACAATGGTCAAAAACAGATAATCCACATACCATGTGGATTATCAAACATGCTACAAGGAAGTTTCCGGAAATATTGGAATAGTCATTCTACTTTTTATTTCTGAATAAGAACATGGTTATAGGGCCAAATATTCCCACTAAAGTGGCCGAAATGATGAGGACGATTCCTATACTTTCAACATCTGGAACGCCATGAATCAATCCGCGCATGGCCGTTACAAGCCAGGTTACAGGGTTTACATTGACAAATGCTTCGAGCCATGAGGGCATGGTTTCGGGGTCGACAAAAATGTTGCTGGCGAATGTCAATGGGAATAGTACAACGAAACTCAGGAAAAACAGTGATTCCTGCGAGCGGGCGATAAAACCGATGGATGTCCATATCCATGAAAGGCTGAATGAAAATACCAGCAATAGCGCAACAGCGAAAAAAACACCAATGAATCCGCCTTCGGGTTTAAACCCAAGTATCATCCCCAAACCAATGACGATGGAAGATGAAATGGTATACCGGGCTGCATCGCCAAGAAGTGCGCCTACCAATACCGATGGTTGCCACACAGGCAGTGAACGGAAGCGGTCAAAAACTCCTTTCCTGATATCATTATTGACTGCCACACCCGTGTACATCGTTATCATCACCACGGTTTGTGCTAAAATGCCGGGTAAAAGATATTGAAGATACTCTTCGGTGGAACCTGCAATGGCGCCTCCAAACATGTATGTAAACAACAAAGTAAACATGATGGGGAATGCAGTAACATCGAACAGTTGTTCTGGTACATGTTTGATTTTAAGCAGTGCACGCCAGCCAAAAATGAGTGATGCCGTTATCGCATTTATGGGTTTGGGACGTGCTCCATGAGCAAGAAGCATCTGTATGTTTTCTGTTTGATGATTGTTGGTCATTTTGTGTCATTGTTGATGATGGACTAATCTACATTTTCCTCCTCAACCGATTTACCGGTTAAGGCAAGAAATACTTCATCGAGACTTGGTTGTCCGAGCGAGAATCTGGATATCTCAATGCCTGCAGACGTAATTTCAGTTATCAGACTGGTCGCAGCCGATACGTTTTCTGTTTGTATTGTTAGTAAATAAGGGTCTGAATTGGTTTGTACATCGAGGTTCATGTTATGAGCGATGATGTGGTGTGCTTTTTCAACCTCAGAGGCATCATTAATGTGCAATCTCAATACATTTGAGCCAACTGACGCTTTTAGCTGAGATGGCGTGCCTTCAGCGATGACTTTGCCATGGTCTATTACGGCAATTTTTCCCGCCAGCTGGTCGGCTTCATCAAGATACTGAGTGGTCAGCAGCACGGTGGTTCCATCTGCAACCAGCGAACGAATAATGTCCCAAACCTGATTGCGGCTTCGGGGGTCAAGTCCGGTGGTTGGCTCGTCCAGGAATATCAATGCCGGACGAACCACAATACTTGCTGCAATATCCAGGCGTCTGCGCATTCCGCCAGAGTATGTTTTGACCTGCCGTTTGGCCGCATCCGTAAGTCCGAAGCCGCTCAACAACTCCAATGCTCTTTTTTTAGCGTTTTTCCCGCTGTATCCTAGGAGTTTTGCCAGAAGCAAAAGATTCTCAAGTCCGGTCAGGTCTTCATCAACCGAGGCAAACTGGCCTGTAAGACTTACCAAACGACGTATGGTTTCTTTCTCCGTAACAATGTCGTACCCCATCACTTTTCCACTTCCGGAGGTAGGATTTAGCAATGTAGCCAACATTCTGATAAGTGTAGTTTTACCAGCTCCGTTGGGTCCAAGGATACCGTAAACTCCCCCTGTTTCTATTTTTAAGGAGATGCCGTTTACCGCTTTAACATCTTTAAAATAGCGTGTGATATTTTCGGTTTCTATGGCCAGAGGTATTTTATTCATTTATTTAACATTTACATTGGGGTATATGATGCAGGATTTTGAGAATGGTTGCTCTGCTGATTCCTTCTTTTTTATCTTATTTATTTATAACTTTCGTTTCGTCCTCTGTCAGTACAAATGGAACGTTTCAAATTTCGAGAATCGACTCCATTTTTATACGGAATATACTGAAATGGGAAAACAGACAAATTTAAGAAGCCTATTTTTATAGTTCAAGTGTCGAATGATGGTATTTAGTGTCACTAAGAAAACAACAAGTTTTTCAGTCTTTTTTAAGAATTGAAAATCAGCGTAGCTAAAGCGTCAAAGACAAGGCTTTCGAAGGTTTTAAAACCAAGGAGTTTACTTTTTGTAAATGACTGTTTCAAAACCGAGAATAACGCAGTATTTGGCGTTTTCTGATAAAGACTATTTAATTGTGAGTTTAATGTCAAGTATACGTAAGGTAAGCGGAACCTACTTGTTACAAAAGTTTTCCGGAAAGGGAGGGTGGACTTATTTGGAGGTTCCTGAAGTAGAGCCAGATAAACACGCCTGGTTTGGCGAAGTAGAGATTTCGGGACGGATAGATGATTTCCGGTTTGAAAACCGGAAATTATTACCCATGGGGAATGGCCGTCTTTTTTTACCTGTGAATGCAAAAATCAGAAAAGAAATACAAAAGGAAGCAGGGGAAACGGTTTCTCTGGAATTGGAAATTCATTCCAATGATGTGGTTACCCCCGATGAAATTCTTAATTGTTTCCAATACGAACCCGCGAGTACTTATGAAAACTATTTACGTCTTTCTAAAAATGAGAAACAATCATATTTAGACCATATTCTGGAAGCCAAAAGCGATGACGTAAAAGTTCATCGCATCATAAAAATGATGAATGATTTGGCTGAAAAGGGATAGTCTTATAACATGGAATTTCCTTTGATAAGAATTACCTTTATAATTATGAAGCTCAGTATTGAGCCCCGATAGATAGTTTTATAATCTAACGAAAAAATGAAATCACTATGTACAACAAACTAATCACCGACATCAAACCATTAGGTTTTAAATGGGAAACTCAGGACCCATTTCTTTTTTGTGTTCATCATGATGATGATTATCCCAAAGGAAATGAGGAATTTGGACCGGATGCTTCATTGGAGGGCCGAAACCTGGGGCAGGATTTTACGTCAAAGGATGGTTGGCGAATGTATCATGGTGAGA
Source organism: Alkalitalea saponilacus (assembly GCF_900168165.1). Classification (GTDB taxonomy): domain Bacteria; phylum Bacteroidota; class Bacteroidia; order Bacteroidales; family Marinilabiliaceae; genus Natronoflexus; species Natronoflexus saponilacus. Next base: position 112,108 of record NZ_FUYV01000018.1, on the reverse strand, counting down.
GGGTTCCCGGTTTCCCGGCACATCCACACAGAGGGTTCGAAACAGTCACCATCGTTCTTACCGGGTATGTTGACCATTCCGACTCTCACGGTGCTTCGGGGCGCTATGGTGAGGGAGATGTGCAGTGGATGACAGCCGGTGCAGGATTACAACATTCTGAAATGTTTCCATTAATCCATAAAGATAAACCAAACCCCCTGGAGCTTTTTCAGGTTTGGCTCAATTTACCACAAAAGAGTAAATTTGCCGAGCCACACTATAAAATGATTTGGGCTGAGGATATTCCGCTGCATATAGAAAAGGATGAAAATGGGAAAGCCATTGAAGTGACTTTAATTTCCGGTAAAATAGGGAAAGTGGAAGCACCTTCACCTGCACCTGATTCATGGGCTGCCGACCCCGGTAATGAAGTTGGTATTTGGCTGATTAAAATGGAAGCCGGAAGCCAATGGACTTTGCCAACAGCTTCGTTGGAAGTAAACAGGTCGCTATATTTTTACAAGGGGTCAGAAATAAATATTGCCGGCATTGATGTAAAGGTTTATAATTCAATAGACTTACTGGCAGACCAGCCGGTGGTAATTAAAAATGGAAATGCTGATGCATATTTATTATTGCTGCAAGGAATGCCAATTAATGAACCGGTGGTTCAGCACGGACCTTTTGTTATGAATACGGCACCTGAAATACAAAAGGCTTTTTCCGACTATAGAAAAACACAGTTTGGCGGTTGGCCATGGAATAGATACGATAATGTTCATGCCAGAGATGCAGGTCGATTTGCCAAATATGCAGATGGACAGGAGGAATCCAGGTAAGGATATTAAAATCCGATTTCAGCTCCAATGGTAAAACTCCAGTTGTTAATTTCTTTGTGGTTTCGGTATGACCCATATCTATAATGGATGCCTACACCATATTTCAAAACCATCTGACGAAACAAATTTCCGAAATAGATTCCACTTTCAAAATATCCTTTATTGAAAGTGGAAACTGTTTCTGAATACTTTGATGCAACCTCACTCCAACCTGCAGAAGTAGAGAGCGTGATTTCGGGTTTAAAACTTCCCGACCTATTTATACGGGTTGGAATCGTAGCACCGAGAAAAGCAAGTCCGAAGGTGTTGGCTGCAAATTCGTTGGGAGCCATGGTGGCGAAAGAGTATCGTGATTCAATACTCAAGCCGCTATTGTAGGTTCCAAAAGCACTGTAAAGATGCGTTGGCGTATGGTCTCCCCACAAATGTGCTCCCGTTAATCGAAGATGCCCTTTGACCACTGGCGTTATGCGAAAATGATGCTCGAACTGCGTTTCAGTTTTCATATATGAGATGGACTCATCGGATGAATCCCCTTGGCCTGTTGCAAAGTTGACCCAAATCGAAGGCATTTCGCCTCCGGTTGATGTCAGTCCAAATCCTGTGTACGCCAGTTTTATGCGAGGTTGCCATTTCAGTCGGAGACTGCTTTCGTGCGTTGTGAACTCAGGAACGATTTCTTCGGTCAGCATGTATGGGTAATGCATCACCGGAGTAACTTCTTTGTATTGATATGCCAACTGTGCTTTTAATCGACTGAAAACACGGCTTGTAAAAGCCGTGTTTATTTGCCGTGAGGGGTCGGCAGTTTCTATGGCTATGTTTTTATAACGTTCCGAAGAAGTTAGCTCGTATCCATCCAAAAAGCTGAAATTACCGGTTGGAGCCAAACTCTTTTCTGCAGATATTTTCCACGACTGCTCGTGCATCCGGTTGAACCGGAAACGCAAATTTGCGCCAAAATTATCATCACGCGACTTAAAACTTCGGGTGTAAAAACCTCCGGTACTAACATAAGGAGAGAGTCGGTCGCTGGTTTGAAGCCCAATTCCGGCAATCAACCCCTCGTACCTGTTGTAATTTATTAACTTGGATACGTCAAGGTTAACATATCCAATAGGAATGAAGCCCTCCATCAAATTTCTCTGGAGATTGATAAACCTGTCAAAATTGTGAGCCCTGCCCAGACTGTCAAGAAGATGATAGGTTGCTGAATCTCTTGCTGTCAGAGGCTGATATCGGTGCATATCAATAGGTTGCGCGCCCGGTCTTCCCGATTCATCTATGAGGTAAAGATTGCTGAAATCCCTTGAAGTGAATTCAGGGTTTAGATTTACGGCAGTTACCATGCTTCGTCCTTCTCCAGTTACCGGAAACGGAAATGCTTGACCTAAAGCCGTTTCTCGCATGGTTATTTTAGTCTCCAACTGTTCCGGAAACCAATGATTGTTATTATGCAACTTATAGTTTTGGCGTATTGAAAGCTCATAAAGCAACTGATTTTCATCAGCCGTTGCCGAAACGGTTTGTATGCCCCAGGTAGGTTCATGTATGTGAAGAGAGCCGGTCATTCCTCTTATGTTTGAACCCTTACGGGGTTCAAACGAGATGTAAAAAATGGTGTCGCCATTGCTTTGAATCAGCGTGTCTTCAATTAGAAACAGATAGGCTCTTAGGCCTTGAGTTGAGACCGGATTCAGTAGGTCGGTATCAAGTAGTCTTATGTAGTTATTGTAAAAAGTAAAGGGTTGAAGCTGACTTGGCAGAACGGCCATAGTCGGCTGTTGGAACCCACTTACTCTGCCCGATATTACTCTTTCGTTGGTTCTTGATGGTGGAATGTGTTTTCGTTCCGAAACTGATTCAATGAGCAGGATGTCGTTGACGCGATTAAATTCCCAAAGCCGGCGGGTTTCTTCGTTGGTGGTTATCAGTGTATCGGGAATCTCCATCCCGAAAGTCATTTTATGGTAAATGATGCAGCTGTACGGCGTTTTGTTATCAGGATTGTTGATATCCCTGTTATCAACTGTGTTTCGGATGATTCTCAATGCCGGATTTTCTCCCGGAAGAATGGTAACCTGATCCAGTTCAATGTTAACAGGTTTTAGCAGAACGGTTTGACCGTTCTGCAATGTGTCGGTATTGATGGTCAGTGGAGCATAGCCCAGAGAGCTGATTCTGATAATTTTGGTCTCAGTTGAATGAGGGATGATAAAATCTCCATTAATATCCGACACCGTACCTTGTTGCGTATCACCAAAAACAATGTTTGCAAAAGAAACAGGCGTTCGATTTTCGGCATTTTTTACAGTGAAATTTAACGTGTTTTGGGAAATTACGTTAAATGAACCACAAAATAAGAGAATGAAAAAGATTAAGGTGTTTTTTTTAAGCATCATCAGATGTTTAGGTTAGAACATTCCGGCTTTTAGGTATTTTACTTCATCTGGGGTTAAAAATCTCCATTTTCCACGCGGCAGATTTCTTTTGGTGAGGCCTGCAAACCATACTCTGTCAAGTTTCTCAACCTGATAGCCGAGGTGCTCAAAAATTCTTCGTACAATTCGGTTTCTGCCCGAGTGTATTTCAATTCCAACCTGTTTTTTATCCTCCTCATGAGCATAGCTTACTGCATCAACTTTTATTAATCCGTCTTCCAGCTCAATTCCTTTGGAAATGGTATCTATATGCGCTTTTGTTACAGGCTTATCTGTAAAAACGTGATAGATTTTTTTGATTTCAGAGGAAGGATGCGTGAGCTTTTTTGAAAGATCGCCATCGTTGGTCAGCAGCAAAACGCCTGTGGTGTTTTTATCCAGTCGGCCAACCGGGTAAACTCTCTCATCGCAAGCCTCTTCCACCAGGTCTAGAACTGTTCGCCGGCCTTCCGGGTCAGAAGATGTGGTGACCATGTCTTTGGGTTTGTTGATGAGGATGTAAACCCTGTGCTCGGGGTTTAGTTTCTTTCCATCATATTTTACAACATCGTTTTTACTCACTTTCAATCCAAGTTCTTTAACCACATTGCCATTTACGGTAATAAGCCCTTTGGATATTAACTCATCGGCCTCTCTTCGACTGCATACTCCGCTGTTGGCAATGTAACGGTTAAGCCTTATAACATCAGATTGTTCTGGTTCTTCGTATTTTGGCTTTTGCGTTCTGTTTGGTCTTTGTTCTCTTTTTGAGAATGATTTATCCGGTCTTTTTTTATCCTGATTCTGTTTGTTGAAGGTGCGTTTTTGGTTTCGCATTATTATCTGGTTTTATTGAGAATACTTAATGATTAGATTTCTTATGCAAAAGTGCGAAAAAAAAGAGGATAAATTCAATCAGAAATAATTTATTGACAAGTTTCTTAAGGTTAAGATATAATTGAATTTAAATTTGAAAAGTCGTTTGTGTGAAAATTATCAATTAAAATAAAGGTGTGGGATTAGCACACCTTTTATATCTGGTAGAAATGATTAACTCATTGGTTGGATATTTTAACTGATCCACATTGTTATAACATCTCATCCTGTTATAACTCGTCCACCGATAAAGAGTTGATTGATTTATCGAGTTTTTCAGCTAATGTAGCAGTTCCTGCAACATAATTTTCAATTTCTTGAATTGCAGTACTTATATTGCTAGCTTGTAGGGATTGGTTTTGACTTGACTCACTAATTTGAGATATTAAGTATACAATGTTCTTAATGTAACTATACAAATCATTTATTTTGGTACTGGCTTCAGCTGAAAGATTTAGGCCAGTTTTCGACAGCTTCTGAATATTTAAGGCCACTTCTTGGGATTGGTCTGCAAGTTTTTTTACTTCAGCTGCTACTACGGCAAAGCTTCTACCATGAACTCCAGCGCGTGCCGCTTCTATGGAAGCATTCAAGGCAATAAGATTTGTTTTTCTGGCAAAATCTGAAATAAAGCCAATCCCTTCATTTATGTTTATGATGGCATCAGAGGTCTGTGAGACTATATCAACGGTCTTTTCCGTATTTTTTTCAATTTCTTTTCCGCTTACCAGTATTTTAGACGCACCGGATGCGTTTTCTTTGATATCCGAAGCCATTTGTTCGATGCTGGCCGACATCTCTTCAATAGATGCTGCTTCACTATTTGTAGAATTTAGTAATTCCTCGGAAGCTTTACCAAGATCTTTTTTAACTTCATCCATTATTTTAGTGAGTTTCTTCTGTGCTTCAAATAGACTGGCATTGCGTTCTTCTACCTCTTTCGTTGCTTTGGAAATTCTCTCCTCAAGATCTTTCTGGTTCTGTCTTAGTTTTTTGGTTCGCCAACGGGTATATTGAATTATAAGGGTTGTTATAAGGATAAGTATTAAGCCTCGAAACCACCAAGTTCCCCACCATGGTGGCAGGATTCTGATGTTTATCATGGCTCCTTCTTCATTCCATAACCCATCATTATTGGATGCAATCACATGAAAAGTGTATCGCCCCGGAGGTAGATTCATATAGGATGCCGTTCTTTCATTTGTGTGGATGTAATCATCATCAAAACCTATCATCCTGTATTTGTATTGATTATCCTCGGTTGCTGTGTAATTTATTGCTACATAGGAAATCTGAAAAATATTTTGCCTGTGATTTAGTACGATTGTTTCTGTTGCTGATATGTGCTTACTGAGAGGAGAGTTGTCGGCTCCTATTTCAACAGAGTTATTAAAAAGTAAAAAGTCAGTAAAATAGACAGGTGGAATGACCTCGTTTAAATTCATATCAAGTGGATCAAAGGTGTTTAATCCATTTAATCCTCCAAAATAAATAGTTCCATCACCATCAATAAGACTTGCGTTATATTTGAACTCTCTACCCTGTAGGCCATCTTTGGTAGTGAAGTTAATAAATTCATTTTCTTCTGGTTTGTATAAACTGATCCCATTTGTAGTACTAATCCAAATATGATTATTTGTATCCTCCAAAATACCCATTATGCCGTTTGACGGTAGTCCGTTACCTTGATTTATTACTCTAAAGCTTTTATCTTCTGGGTTGTAGATGCTAACTCCGGCATCACTGCTTCCCATCCAGATGTGTCCCTTAGAATCCTCGAAAAGAGTGTAGATGATGTTGCTTACCACTGAGTTTGGATTACTCGGGTCGTTTCTGTATGCGATCATTTCCTTTTTGGAAATATGATATTGGTAGACACCTCCACCTTCGCTACCAAACCATATATTTCCATGGCTGTCTCTCATGGAGGTCATAATCTGTGTCTGAATTATATTTTCTTTGCCTGTTAATTCTGTGTAATTTGAAATGATATCAGTTGCAGGGTCAAAATAATTGGCCATTGGGCTGCCCAATATCCCTAACCAATATCTTCCGTCATCATCAGGTTCAATGCTCCAAACATCGTTGTCATTGGCATACCTTAAGTGCTCTCTCACCCTGCCAGTTTCAGGGTTGAACTGCATAAAACCTGCCCCCCAGGTACCCAGTAAAATGTTTCCAAACGGATCTTCTGAGATTACTGTTATAACATTGGATGAAAGTCCATTCTGTTCACTGGTATATCTCTGAAATGTTCCTTTTTGTTTGTCGAACAGATTTAGTCCTCCCCCATCAGTACCTACCCATACCCGACCTTTAGAATCTTCAAAAACTGAAAGAACCGGATTGGGGCTAATGGAAGTGGGATCATCAGGGTCGTTTCTGTACGTAGTAAATTTTATTGCATTGGGATCATAATAGCTAATCCCATCATTAAAGTGCCCTATCCAGATGATATTGGTGTTACTTTCGTATAAATCATATATTGTGTTTCCGGCAATGGATTGGGTTGACTGCCTGTTGTATGTTATATGTGTGGCATTTGTCCAGTCTTGATTGAGAATATAGATCCCATAGGCATCTGTTCCAAGCCAATAGTCTCCATTTTGCGTCCTGATTAAATCTCTTGCATTGGATGCCACCCTAACAGGAGAAACAGGTGAGTTATGATAATGTGCTATAAAATTGAAATCATAATTGTACTTGAACAAGCCTGTTCTGTTGTCGCCTATAATTATATTTTTTTGAGGATCCATTAATAGGAATTTCTCAGGATTACTTAATAGATGGCTATTTTCAATTTCTATTTCAGTTACTGAGAAGTCTGATTTGTTGACGAGATAAAGATTGGGGCACATATTAATGCTAACCAGCCATTTATCTGAGGAGTAGTCAAGAATGGTGTTGATTACGTCAGAACAATACCCTTCGAAGAAATCATCATAATATGTAAAGTCAAATCTTTCGGTTTCTCTATTGTATATAGCTAAACCTGACTGAAAAAAAACCCAAAGATTTCCTTCATTATCTATTTGTAATCCTCTTGTATCATTTACCCAGTGTTTGTTGTTATATTCAGGAAGTTGAGAGTGTTGTGTGAATCTTTGTGTTTCCCTGTCGAAGGAAGATATGCCATTAAAAAAAGTCGCGATCCAAATTATGCCATTTTCATCCTCTACAATGGCTTCTATGCGGTTACCTGATATGGAATGCTTGTTGCCAGGATCATTACGAAAAATGGTAAATTCATATCCATCATACCTGTTTAACCCATCACGAGTTCCAAACCACATGAAGCCCTGGCTATCTTGTAATATACAATGGACGTTGCTTTGGGATAGTCCATCTTCAAGAGATAAGCGTTCAAATAAATAATTATGCTGTTGAGCCGAAGAACAGAAAATAGATAAAACTAATCCTGATAAGGCAAAAACAATATTTCGAAATAATGTATTCATAATGATAAATTGTGTTCCTGAATGGTTTTGCTATTTATTTGATCATCATTGGGATTATTATTGTGCGGTTGATTTTTGGGACGATTTGTGTGGGCATACAGGCTTTTAGGTGAGTTCTTGGTTTATCATTGTTTGTGTAAAGTTCGTTGAATTGATTGTTTAATGTACTTGTGATTTAAGAGGTCTATTTGATGGCTCCTATTGTCACCCCCATTATACAAGTATTCAACAATGTGGTAACCAAATAGTCGATTGAAAGTAGTAATACTTAATAAATATTGAATTTGTTTCATTTATACCTGTTTTTTTTAGAGTCGAATCCGGAAAGTGTTAAATATTAGATAAAGAGATGTTTATGTTGTGTGTTTGATGGTTTTTTGGTTTTGTTCGATAGCTTTTTGAGGAGTGTTGTCTGGTTTTTAAACTCAAATTGAGATTATTAATTTTTTAATTAACTATTATGATTAGACCTAAACTAATAAATCGCAAGATTTTTTTGAAATATCTTTGATTGAAATATTGATAATTTGATAATTCAATATTTTGCCATTATTTAAGACCTTTGAATTAAGCCTCTAATTTATTCTTGTACACGAATAAATTAGAATTTTACCCTTATCAGGTATTCTCGCACGAAATAATCATCTATCATTTATAGCTTTTCTTAACCCGCATCATTGAATGGAGTTAAACTTCGTTACCCTAATTGTCTGTTACGATACTCTTCCTCCTGCTCTTCAAAAAAATGAAATGAAAACAATGCATTACTCCCTTCATCAATATTACTTGTCTTTATATTGATTTACTTGTGTTTGATGATCTTTTTACTAACAAAACTCGAAATATGTCAATACCTAGGCTAAGTCCTATGATTTAAAAGTTGTATGTTTTATTCCTTAAACTTTTTCCCATCTTGTACTCTTCGTTTATATTTGTATAGTAGAAATGTCTGTTTCAATTACATTGTAAAATGTTTTGGTTCTTCGAACAATTGATTAAAAGTGAAATATAAAAAAAATAATATGGCGTTAATTAAATCAATATCAGGAATAAGAGGAACAATAGGTGGCAAACCCGGTGAAGGATTAAGCCCCATAGATGTAGTAAGGTTTACTTCAGCTTATGGAATGTGGCTGAAGGAGCGATGCAGAAAAGCACAACCATCAGTCGTGGTTGGTCGTGATGCTCGTATTTCGGGTGAAATGGTGAAAAATTTGGTAGTAGGCTCTTTACAGGGATTGGGAATCAATGTGGTTCACCTTGGTCTGGCCACAACACCAACAACCGAATTATTGGTTGTTGAACACAACGCCGATGGAGGAATTATTCTCACAGCCAGTCACAATCCAAAGCAATGGAATGCACTTAAGCTATTAAATGAAAAGGGAGAGTTCTTGAATGCAGCCGATGGCGAAAGGGTTCTTGAAATTGCAGCGCAGGAGGCTTTTCTTTATGTCGATGTAGACCAATTAGGGAGTTTTGTTGAAGATTCATCAGCACTCAAAAAACATGTTGAAAGCGTTTTGGCTTTAGATTTAGTGGATGTGGAAGCCATTAAAAAGGCAGGATTTAAAGTGGCAGTTGACTGCGTTAATTCGGTTGGAGGCATTGCCATTCCGGCAATGTTAAAAGCGTTGGGGGTTACCAATGTGCTTGAGTTGTATTGCGAACCCAACGGACAATTTCCGCACAATCCGGAACCTTTGCCTGAGCATCTTACAGATATTTCTGAACTCATTAAAATTGAGAAAGCCGATGTGGGGTTTGTAGTCGATCCCGATGTTGACCGCCTGGCCATCATCAGTGAAGATGGTTCCATGTTTGGAGAGGAATACACGCTGGTTGCCGTTGCCGACTACGTGCTGGCCAACACCCCCGGAAATACAGCATCGAATTTAAGTTCAAGCAGAGCATTGCGTGATGTCACCGAAAATCACGGCGGAATTTATGCAGCAGCAGCAGTAGGAGAGGTGAACGTGGTTGAAAAAATGCGTGAAATCGGTGCAGTGATTGGTGGAGAAGGCAACGGAGGGATTATATACCCTGCCAGCCATTATGGCCGCGATGCATTGGTTGGTATGGCACTTTTTTTGACACACCTTGCAAAATCAGGCAAGAAATGCTCTGAGTTGCGCAACGAGTATCCTTCATATTTTATGTCGAAAAACAAAATTGAACTGACTCCGGAAATTGATGTGGTTGGCATCTTGTTAAAAGTCAAAGAGAAATTTCAAAATGAAAAGGTTACAGATATTGATGGGGTAAAAATTGATTTTGCCGACCGTTGGGTTCATTTGCGTAAATCGAATACAGAACCTATCATCAGAATCTATTCAGAAGCACCTTCGATGAAAGAGGCTGATGATATTGCTTTAGAGATTATTGAGGTGATTAAGAGTCTGGCATAAATGTAATTGCTGTATAAGTGTAGATCAAAATCTACATATGGTTGAAAAGTTTTAGAAAATAGGAAAGATATTATTTGTAGATGAGGTTCTGGTGTTAGAGAACTCCGGTGATTCATTATGCTATCTTTAAGTGACTGTTTAAAATTAGTTTCAAAAGAATTCTATAGATTATAGATCTTTATCCCGAGACATTCGGGATAAGACAGATAGAATCGTTTAGAAATAAGATTCGGCACAATTGGGTTCCTGTTTTGTATTGTCTATCGGTCTAAAAGTCTAACATCTAAAATTTTTTTATTTGATTCGATATAGCTTAAACAGTCTCTAAGGCTACTCCTCTAACACCCCAGAATGCTATTCCAGAATGAATTGAACCTGTATTTATTGCCTAAAGGCGAACTTCGCGTCATAAAAATGTCGTTATGGATAATTCTTGGATGCTAGCAGGTTAAATAAATCACTGTCATAAACGCACTATTTAATAGGATGCCTTTGTGATTATGAAGAATGACGGTTTGTGAAATTTGATATTTAAATCCTAAAAAAAGTTTTGATTAATATTTGACACGCAGTTTGTTCTTCCATGATTCGGTTAAATTGATTGTGGCGTTTGTGCACATATGTAAGTAGTTACGATGATATTAGTTTTGGATTGATGATATATTTTATGTTTTATTGATGATTTTTATCAATTAATTTTAAAGTTTGGTTTAAACTTTAACTTGTACATTGTGTCATAAAGAAGAATCATATTTGTTATATATAAAGCATGCAAAACAGGAATTCTATTGTCAAGAGAGTAGCCATTGGAGCGGCAGTGGTGATTGTGTTGATTTTTGGTTTTTGGATATTTCGCGGAACAGCACTAACAGGAGATATTTTAATCGAGGCTCATGTACAGCGTGGAACCTTTGTAGCCGAAGTCTATTCGACCGGGCAATTACAGGCTGAAAATGCTACATTTATTGAGGTTCCCTCTGAGTTGTCAAGTCGCAGGATTAATATTTTCGAAATACAGGTAACCGACCTGGTAGAAGAGGGAACAGTCGTTGAAGAGGGGGACTTTGTGGCTTCGCTGGATCATAGTGCCATTGAGGAGTTACTCAATGACGCCAGAGATGAACTGGAGCGTTCGCTTCAGGCATTAGAGGATGCACGCATCGATACCAATATAAATATGAGCAATTTGCGGGATGGTCTTGTGAACGCTCGTGTTGCCGTGGAAGAGCGCAGATTAGTAATGGAGCAGTCTATTTATGAATCACCGGCAGTTCAACGTCAGGCTCAGTTGGATTATGAGCGCGCTGAACGCAATTTGACACAGGAATTAAGCAATTACAGTTTAAAGGAAAGGCAAGCGCGACACAGTGTTGAAAGAGCCTTGGAAGAAGTCCGCCGACATCGAGAGAGTGTGGAAGATATTGAGCGATTGTTTAATGCTCTGGATGTTCGTGCTCCTAAACCAGGAATGGTTATCTATAGTTATGACCGATTGGGAAGTAAAATCCGTGTTGGGAGTACTGTTAGTAGATGGGCACCACGAATAGCTGAGCTGCCTGATTTATCATCCATGATCTCTAATACTTTTATCAACGAATCAGACATTTCGCGTATAAGACCCGGCCAAAAAGTAGTGGTGGGGGTAGATGCATTTCCGGAAAAGCGTTTTGATGGGGAAGTTGTCACTGTTGCAAACATTGGTCAGATTTTACCCAATAGTGATGCAAGGGTTTTTGAAGTCACCATTCGGCTTTTTGGAACCGATCCGGAACTTCGTCCAGCAATGACTACCAGTAATATTATAACGGTTGATAGGATAGAGGATGTTTTATATATACCGCTTGAGGCAGTTTACAGAACCGATAGTACAAGGTATGTTTTTACTCGAACCAATCAAATAGTGCGTCAGATTATAGATGCTGGAATGGAGAATTCGAACCATGTAGTGGTTCGCAATGGATTGGAAGAAGGTCAGGTGGTATTCTTAAACCCACCGTCTAATCGAGAAGAATTACCCCTCCTTGGCGAAGAAATATATAAAGAGATCCTTCAACGCGAAGAAAAAGCAGCTAAAGATTCCTTGGAACAAAATATACAGGAGGTGCCCCAAAGGCGTGGTTCGAGAGATGATGATGGAGAAAGAAGAAGACCCGGTGGCGAGGGAAGACGCAATCCAATGCCTCAATAACATTATTGCGTATTTCTTTCAATACGAAAAACTAGATTTGAGATGAGACAGATTAAGAGACTTTTTACACGATATATTCATGATGTCATTATAGCTGTTGAAGCCATTTTGGCCAATAAAATGAAATCCATGCTTACTGCATTGGGTATCATGTTTGGAGTAGCAGCAGTAATTAGTATGCTGGCTATTGGCAGGGGTGCTCAGCAAGAAGTGTTGGAGCAAATCAGACTCGTTGGTGTTAACAATATCATAGTGAGTCCATCCGATATTGCTTTAGGCGCACCTAATGCCGCAGGTAGCGATTCCAGAAGGTTTTCTCCTGGATTAACACTTTTGGATGCCATGGCCATTGAAGAAGCTATTCCTACAGTCTCTCGTTTGAGCCCTGTTATAAGTATGAACTATCATGCCGTACTTGAGGGACGAAGTTATCCTGTGGTACTGGAAGGGGTATCTTCCAACTATTTTGAGTTACTGAATATTAATTTGGTTGAAGGCAAGGTTTTTAATCAGGTTCAGAGTGAAGGAGGATTTCCTGTAGCTATTATCGGGGATAATATCAGAAACCGCTTTTTCAGCACTCAGGATCCCATTGGACGGTATATCAAATGTGGAAACACTTGGCTGAAAGTCATTGGTGTAATAGAGCGCCGTGATTTTACTGCCTCTGCCTCAGATGAGATGGGGATCAGCAGTACCGATAACAAAATTTTCATCCCTACCCAAACCATGTTAATGCGTTTCAGAGACAGAGCCAGAGTAAATCCTGAAGTTCTGGAAAGCATTGCGCGCGGAGGGGGTAATGCCAACTCCGGAAATAACGGAAATGGAGTTGTAACGGCCAATCATCAATTGGACAAAATCATTGTTCAGGTTGATGAAACAGAGCATTTAAGTGTTACTGCCGATATCATCACCAGAATGCTGTTACGAAGACATTCTGATATTTATGATTTTGAAGTTACTGTTCCCGAGCTTTTGTTAAAGCAGCAACAAAAAACAAACGATATTTTTAATATCGTTTTAGGTGCCATTGCAAGCATTTCACTGATTGTAGGAGGGATTGGCATCATGAACATCATGCTGGCATCGGTTTGGGAAAGGATCAGAGAGATTGGAACACGACAGGCCATTGGAGCTTCAAGAAAAGATATTGTTGTGCAGTTTCTGGCTGAATCAACATTGATAAGCGTAACCGGTGGTATGATTGGAATTGTGCTGGGTGTTGTATTGGCGCGGCTGATTCATGTTATGGCCGACATTCAAACCATTGTAAGCTTGTTCTCTGTTCTGGTGGCTTTTGGGGTGTCTGCAACCGTAGGGATTGTATTTGGATACATTCCTGCTAAAAGAGCATCAGAGCAAGACCCGGTTGAGTCGTTGCGCCACTAAATTCGTTTATGCATCCAGGCATTTTATATAATTGTTTAGAAATTTGAGAATAATGAGAGTAATATTTTTTCTGATTTGTTTTACTGTTATTGGAGCTTATGGCTTGAAGAGTCAGGACAGGGAAATAATAGAGGTTGATTTAACCCTGGATGAGGTGATTCATTTGGCACATCAGCAGTCCCTTTTTAGCTTTCGTGCAAGAAATATGTATCTTTCACGTTATTGGGAGTTTCGTAGCTACAGAGCCGATCGTTTACCTAGCTTGGTACTGAACTCTACACCCGTAAATTTTGATCGTTCAGTGGTAGAGAGATGGGATCCGCAACAGGAGCAGGATCGATTTGTTTCGCTCTCTTCATTTTCTTCGAATGCAGCCTTGTCTGTTCGGCAAAATGTTACTTTTACAGGAGGTGTTTTTGATGTTACGTCCTCTCTGAGTCGACGCGAGGACATTGACAGGGGAATGGTTGAATATGCATCAGTTCCGGTGAGTGTCGGGTTCACACAGTCATTGAATGGTTATAACCGTTTCAGGTGGGAATCTCGTATAGAGCCACTTAAATTTGAGCAGGCAAAGCTTGATTATTTGCAATCCATTGAACAGTTATCTGTTCAGGCAACCAATCACTTTTTTAATGTAGCAACTGCAGAAATCAATCAAAGAATTGCGCGTGTTAATTATGCCAATGCAGACACTTTGTACCGGATTGGGCGGGGACGTTTTGAAATTGGTACCGTAACGCAAGATGAACTTCTTGATCTGGAGCTAGGGTTACTTAATGCTGAATTAGCTGTAAGTCGTGCAGAAATTGACGTTAAACAGGCTCATGCTTCCCTGAACTCTTTTTTAGCTCTGGATGATGATATTCGTGTACGTTGTATTGTCCCGGATAGAATACCAGATTTGCAGGTTGATGCAGACCTGGCTTTAAATCTCGCGCTGGAAAACAATCCTGACATATTATCCTATCAAAGACAAGTGCTGGAGGCTGAGCAAAATGTCGCCAGAACCCGTTCTGAAACGGGCTTGAATGCCAATATCAGAGCAAATCTTGGGATAAATAAAAATGCCGGGGATATTGATCTGGCCTATCGTAGTCCTTTTCTGGAGCAACAACAGTTTCGTGTTGGTGTAAGTATGCCTATTGTTGACTGGGGCGTTCACCGAGGAAGGGTTCAAATGGCAAGGTCAAATCAGGAGGTTACAGAGGCAACAGTAATGCAAGCTCTTCAGGATTTTGAGCAGGATGCCATTATTTCAGTTCTGGACTTTAACCTCCAAAAGAATCAAGTGGCAATTGCTGCCCGTGCTGATACCATTGCACAAATGGGATACGATGTTACCATGCAACGTTTTATGATTGGAAAAGTGGATGTCATCCGATTGAATTCTGCAAGGAATTCATTGGATGCTGCACGCAGAGCTTATATAGATGCTTTGCGAAGATATTGGGTGAGTTATTATGGTCTCCGGAGAATGACGCTTTTTGATTTTATTGAAAATCGGGCATTGATTGACGAACTTGATGAGTTGTTGCAAAGGTAAAGTGGTGTTAATATTAGTTCTGCTTAACAGACAAAATACAGACAGATGAAGAAAAATATTTGGCAATTGATCGCTCCGTTGGGTCTGGTTGTAGTTACATTGGTGGTTTATGCACTTGCAACCCGCGAATCCGATCGGGAACCTGATGTTGTCAGGGTTGAAAAAGGTACTTTTGAAGTTGTCGTATCAGCATCAGGAGAGTTAGAAGCATTAGAATACGAGCAGATTACGATTCCAGATGTGTTGCTTGACAGAACCATCCGCGTTCGCCACATACAAATAACTGATATGATCCGTGAGGGAACAGTTGTGTCAAGAGGGGATTATGTTGCAACACTTGATCCGGGTGAAGTGGAAGATCGATTACGGCAAGCCCAGGATCGACTGGAAATGTACCTTAATAATTTAGAGAATAATAGAATAGATAGCTCTCTCGTTTTAAGCGATGCAAGAGATGCCATTCGTCAGGCACGTGATCAGGTTTTGGACATGGAAATTAGATTGGAGCAATCTGCTTTTGAGTCAGAAGCTGTTCAACGTCAGGCTCAGATAAGTCTTGAGCGGGCAGAGAGAGATTACCAGCAACGGCATCGTAATTATACTCAAACGCGACGAAGGCTTGAACTGCGTATCCGGAGGGCAATGGATAATGTTAAAGAGACCGAAAATGAGATTCAGGTAATTGAACAATTAAAACAAGATTTGAGAATTACTGCACCCGCTGACGGAATGGTTGTGTATGCACGTGGTAATGATGGTCAAAAAATACGTGTTGGATCGCATGTTAGTCGTTGGAACCCTTTAATAGCTACATTGCCTGATTTGTCAACCATCCAATCTGTGGTTGATGTTAAAGAGATTGATATTGCAAAAATTCGTCCTGGTTTGCCTGTAAGGGTCAGGATTGACGCTTTTCCGGATGAACGATTTACTGGTGTTGTGAAACGAGTGGCAAACATCGGTCAGGAGCAAAGTAACGACTTTTTTAATGTTTTCAGAGTCGAAATAGAAGTTAATCCTGAAGGCAGAACACTTCTGCCGGGAATGACATCTTCTAACAACATCGTGGTGGAGTCAGTGAGAGACGCTATTATTGTTCCACGACTGGCAGTATTTACCGGCTCAGATAACATTCGATATGTATTTAAAAGGGAAGGGTTGTCCGTTGTGAAACAGCAGATTAGAACTTCTGGGGAAAATGACAACTTTTTTAAGGTGGTTGATGGAATTGAAGAAGGTGACCGGGTTATGCTGACGCCTCCATCTAATGCTGAAACTCTTAAGCTGGTTTCCCTGTAAAAATTATGCGGGTTTTTGTCAGTTTGTTCTTATGTCTGCTTTATTTCGAATAGAGAAAGGTTCATGAAATTATAAAATTGATGGTCAAAAAAAAGAGATCGCAACCTTGTTAAAAATACAAGCTGCGATTTTTTTTTGTTTTCATTGGTATTGCATATCTGTATTTTATTGTTCTGATGCATTTGTTGTAAGTATATTCGTTTTGCGAATAACGTTTTGAATCTCTAAATAAGATGTTAAGATTTATGAACTTTATCATCTAAAAAACTGTTACAAATCAAGACTTGTTAATTCTTTATAAAATAATGAAGAAATTTTTCTTTAATTGATGGCGGAATTATATATTTGCGCCTAATTAAAGAAATACAGAATTATCCAGGTGATATAATAGAGGCATTTAATTGCGGATTTGATCAATAACTTTTTAAAATTATATACGGATGAAAGTAACAGTTGTAGGAGCAGGGAATGTTGGAGCAACCTGTGCTGATATATTGGCTTACAGGGAGATTGCCAACGAAATAATTTTGATTGATATTAAAGAAGGCGTTGCTGAAGGCAAAGCACTTGATATATGGCAAAAAGCTCCGGTAGATTTATACGATTCCAAAACAATAGGTGTAACCAGTGATTACAGCAAGACTGCCAATTCTGATGTTGTTGTAATTACTTCCGGTTTGCCACGCAAACCAGGAATGACTCGTGATGATCTGATTGAAACCAATGCCGGGATTGTAAAATCCGTGACAGAACAAATCATCTCTTTTTCTCCAAATGCCATAATTATAGTAGTTTCTAATCCTTTGGATGTGATGACTTATCAGGCGCATATCACCAGTAAACTACCACGTACAAAAGTAATAGGAATGGCTGGAATTTTGGATACAGCTCGTTATCGCGCTTTCCTTGCTGATGAGTTAAACGTTTCACCTAAGGACATTCAGGCCATTTTAATGGGCGGACATGGGGATACAATGGTTCCACTCCCACGCTATACAACTGTTGGTGGAATTCCTGTAACCGAATTGATGGATGCAGATAAACTTGATGCAATTATTGAGCGTACGAAATTCGGAGGCGGTGAATTGGTTAAATTAATGGGTACTTCAGCCTGGTATGCCCCCGGTTCTGCTGCAGCCCAAATGGTTGAAGCCATAGTTAGGGATCAACGCAGAGTATTCCCGGTATGTGTAAAACTTGAGGGTGAATACGGAATTGATGAATGTTACCTTGGCGTTCCTGTAATTCTTGGTAAGAATGGCGTTGAGAAAGTCATTGAATTGGATCTGAATAAAGATGAGATGGCATTGTTAAATGAGAGCAGAGACCATGTCCTTGAAGTTATGAGTGTATTGGACAGATTGAAATAATTGCGACAGTTTAAAAATCAATATATGATTAAAGAGTTCGTTTTACGAACTCTTTTTTTTGTCCGAAATCGTACATGTTTTTTCTCATTTTCGAACAAAATGATGGGTCTGGGATTTGATAGTTGTTTGTGTAAGTATCAGAAATACAGATGTATGATTGTTTTGGCATCGTTTCTGTTTGATGTATGACAAATCAATCAATGGAGGATTAGTTATGAAAACAAAAGTTAATCAACTAAAAGGCAAGAAACTTAATCTGATGAGTAAGTTTATAGGAGGTTTAGCACTAGCTATCCTTTTAATGGGATGTTCTACATTGCATAATGGAAATGTTTCAGTTTACGATATAGATACAACAACTGGTATTTACGATTATACCGATGGTTTGAATATTTCTGAAAATCAAGACTCTCTGCTTGTTTTGGAAGATTGGATGATCAGTCTTGATTGGACGCCGCAATATGAGGATGAAATTATCATAGTAGAGGATTGGATGTTGAGTCTTGATCTATGGAATTACACTGGGATTCATTTCAGTAGAATAGAGGAAGATTGTCTTGAAAATTGGATGTTAGACATTAATTTTGCCTCAAATATGATTCAAACCGACTACATCGAAGAGATTGAACAGACCTTGAGTCCGTGGATGTTAAGTTCAGATGGTTTTTCAACTGACACTGAAACTCCCGATTCCCTAATGTTTGAATCTATTGTTGCAATGGACGTAATGCTGTTTTAATAAAACAGCATACGTTTAAATATCAGAATTAAGATTATCCGATTCAGAATACAATAATTCTATTATGAAACGAGTTTATAATTATATCATTTTAGTGCTTACAGTCTCATTGTTCTCAAGTTGTGTTATGGACTCCGGAAGCAGCCGGTTTTCTCATCACTCCTTTGATAACAGCGACAAAGTCGAAGTTAGGAGGACTGGAGATTTTACCACCGTTGATCTGGTTGGTGACTTTGAAATCTTTTTGCAAAAAGGAGATGAAAACCGACTGGAGCTGAAAGGTGATAAGAATATGCTCGACCGGGTATTAATCAATCATGATGATGACAGACTTGTAGTGGAGTTATTAACTGATAATATAAGCAGAAGATCTGCTTCACGGGTGGGTATTAGGCTTACTGTTACGGAGTTGAAGTCTTTAACTGCTGTTAGCAGAATCAGTTTACATACGCCTTCTGAGTTTACATTTGATTCTTTGGTAATGAATTTTGCAGGAGCTGTAAATGTGAATTTAGATTTATCAGGCAAATATTTGGAGTTGAATTTCGCAGGAGCTACCTCAGCGGACATCGAAGGAAATGTTGAGTGTTTGAAAGTAAACATGCCGGGTGCCGGGAAATTAAACGCGTATGATTTGATGGCAGAAAAAGTTGATTTGGTATTGGCCGGTGCAGGTAGTGCAAATGTTTTTGCATCAGAAGAGTTGAAAGTGGAAGTGGCTGGTGCCTGCGTTGTAAATTATAGAGGAAATCCAAGAAATTTGTATTCTAATGTAAGCGGGATTGGTCGTGTTCGTGCAGTCGATTAAAATTGAAGGTGAGTCGCATTAAGACTGATATTTTTGTAGATGTATCATATTGAATATTTAGTGATTTTTTTTTGGTAAAAAAATCACTGTTAATTAGTGTAAAAGAAATATTCAAATTGTGAATTTTTTTCTTGAGTGTTTGCGTTATATTTAATATATTGCGATTATAATGCCACGTTGCACCCCGAAAGGTTTATGTATTGTAAATGAAGAGATTGGTTCAGATATCTATTGTGTTGGCAATCCTTGTTGCTGGTTGGTCATGTGAGCGTGACTATCTTTTTCGTGGAGGGAGCGACGGGGTTAAACTATCTGCTGATACCATAATGTTTGACACCATCTTCACAACCATCGGCTCTACTACTCGCCAATTCCGGATTTACAATCCTTATAGCGCCGATATGACTATAGATGATATTAGGTTGGCTGGTGGTGATGATTCAAAGTTCAGAATAAATGTCAGTGGGCTTCCCGGACCTCACATCAGTGACGTTCCTATTCGTTCTGGCGACAGCATATTTGTTTTTGTTGAGGTTACAATTGATCCGGCAGGAACAGATGCTCCTTTTGTCGTCATGGACTCCATAATTATTTTTACCCGTGAACGAATGCAGAGCGTAAAGCTTATTGCGTATGGGCAGGATGTGGTATTAATGAAAGGTCAGGTTTTAAAAACGCAGACTTTTACCAATAATAAGCCTTACCTGATTTATGACTATATACATGTTGACACCACTGCAACTTTAACAATTGAAGCAGGAGCTCGCTTGCATTTTTACAAAAATGCAAATTTGATCGTATCCGGTTCTTTAAATGTTCAAGGGACAAAAGAGAAACCTGTTTTGTTTACAGGTTCAAGGCTTGAGGAATGGTATGCTGATAAGCCAGGTCAATGGGGTACCATTTGGTTAATGCCGGGCAGTCGTAATCACGAAATCAATTATGCCATTATAAAAAATGGAACCCGCGGATTAGTAGTAGATTCGGTTGGAATGAATGGAAGTGAACCGGTTTATATCTCAAATTCACGAATCGAACATAAAATGCTTCAGGGATTATTGGCGCAAAGTTCCTCACTGGTTGTGAATAATTCATTGTTTGCGGACTGTGGAAGTGCATCGGTAGCTCTTACTGTTGGTGGAAATTATGAGTTTTACTTTTCTACCATCGCTAACTATTATCAATGGGCCTTCCGAAATCGCCCTGCTCTTATAGTTTCCAATTATTATCCTGATGGTACAACAGGGGCTAAAGTTCCTCATGCTCTTGAAAATGCACTTTTCAGTAATTGCATTATATATGGCCAGTTAGAAAATGAAATTGAACTGGATTTTTACGAGGGAGAAGCAGGGGATCCTGACGATCCAGATTATGTTCCTCCGGTTATCAACTACCAATTTGAGCATTCATTGATTAGAATGCGTTCAATGCCAACTACTTTCGATGATCCTTATAATGATTATCCACATTATAGAAATGTGTTGATAAACCGAGATCCTTTTTTCAAAGCTCCAAGGGATTATGACTACCGTTTGGATTCTTTATCGGTTGCCATTGGAGCTGGAGATGTTACTGTGGCCAGACAATTCCCCGTGGATATTAACGGAATCAACCGCGAAAAGAAACCTGACATTGGTTTTATGCAGAGAGTTAGCTCCGAATAAACTCAAACCTAATGATGCCCTCACCCAAAACTCTATTGCCTTTTCTAATTCTTCTTCTATTCTGGTTTAGTCAGAGTGTATGTTGTCAGTTTCGTGCATCCGACACCGACACAATTGCTGGTATCATGTTTTATAATGTGGAGAATCTTTTCGATACAAGGAATGATCCCAAAAAGCGTGATGATGATTTTACTCCTGAAGGAGTCCGAAGGTGGACTTATTCCAGAATGCGGGAAAAGTTCAACAACATCGGTCGTGTCATATTGAATGCCGGAGGGTGGAATTTACCCGTTCTGGTGGGCTTATGTGAAGTGGAGAACAGTTGGGTGCTAAACGCCATGCTTAGAGAAACCGGATTGGATAATTTACATTACCGGGTTATTCACTATGAATCTCCTGACCTGCGCGGTATTGATGTGGCTCTATTGTACCGACGGGATCGTTTCAAGGTTTACGAATCCCGACCCATCCCTGTTGATTTTGGCCCGAACGAGCGTCCCTCCCGCGATATATTATATGTAAAAGGAGTTCTTGACCAGTCAGATACGCTTCACGTTCTTGTCAATCATTGGCCATCAAGATTTGGAGGCGCGGCGGTTACGCAATGGAAGCGTCAGTATGCGGCTCGACTTACCCGGCAAATATCCGATTCTATCCGTATGGTCAATCCACAGGCTTTGTTAATCATTATGGGCGATTTTAATGAACCGCACAAATCTGATCTGTTTATCAAGGATCTTGAAGTGGGGCTTCTGGAAGATGATGCTTGGCTTATCAGTCCGGCTTTAAAGATACCTCCCGGTGTCGGAACGCTTAAACATCAGCATGCATGGGAAATTTTCGACCAGATCATTGTTTCTCGCTCTTTCTTTGATGGCTCTTCACCAATTTATATGAGTGAACCTGAAATGCGAATTGTATCGTTACCGTTTTTGTTGGAAAGAGATGAACAAATGGGAGGAGTGAAGCCATTTCGTACTTATGTGGGTTTTCGCTATGCCGGGGGCTACAGTGATCATTTACCAGTTTGGATTGATCTGGTGGTTACTCCCCAATGATGTGTTGCGCTGTCCAGTGAAACAGACAGATGGCAGCCGCATGGGAAACATTAAGAGATTTGATTGGACCAGATACCGGAATGTGCAAATGGGTTTTTGCGAGATTGAGTAGACCGGATGAGATGCCGTTACGTTCGCTGCCTACCATTAGAGCCATTTTGCGTGGCAAATTGGCCGAAAACAGATTTTTTGAGCTTGGCGAAGTTTCAAGAGCAACAATAGTGTAGTCTTCCGGAATCAGTTTGAGGACTTCCTCTTCTTTGCAAAATTGCCAGGCAACTACATCTCCGGCAACTTCTGCCACTCGCTTGATTTTTGAGAGACGAGGAATCTCGTCGTCAACGATTACAAGCACCCTTTGGCAACCCGTATTCCCTGCAAGCCGAATAATATGACCAATGTTCTCAGCCGATTTTAACCTATCTGTAATGATGATTGGACCTGTATCCGGATTTGTTTCAGGATATGTTGTGTTGTTGAAAAACTGGTTGGCATTATTCCCTGTCATTTGTCTTTTAATTTAAGGATTTGCCTGAGGTGTTAAGCCCATTTCTTTGCCTTTTTTTAGCATGAATTGCCAGGCTTCTTCACGATCATTGTGAATGATGCCATCAAGGATGGCATCTTTGATGGAAGACTTTATGGCACCAATCTCCTGACAAGGTGGCAGGTTGAAAGTATTCATAATCTCTTCTCCAGATACAGGTGGCTGGAAGTTACGGATTTTATCTTTTTCTTCTATTTCTTTCAGTTTGCGGCGTACAATTTTGAAGTTACGTAGGTGTCGGTCAACTCTTTCCCGGTTTTTAGAAGTAATATCAGCTTCACAAAGAGTCATGAGGTCATCTATATCGTCAGCTGCTTCAAAAAGCAGTCTTCGAACTGCCGAATCAGAAACTTCCTCCTCAATTAGAGCAATGGGTCGCATATGAAGGAATACCAACTTTTGAACGTACTTCATCTTTTCGTTCAATGGCAACCGGAGTCTTTGGAAAATGCCGGGTATCATTTTTTGTCCCACATGATTGTGAGCGTGAAATGTCCATCCGTGAACCGGATCGAATCTTTTTGTGACGGGCTTTGCAATGTCGTGCAGAAGCGCAGTCCACCGTAACCACAAATTGTCGGTTTTGGGAGCTATCTGATCCACCACTTCGAGGGTGTGATAAAAATTATCTTTGTGCGATTTTCCTTGTTTGGTTTCAGTTCCTTTCAAGGCCTTTAACTCGGGCAGAATCATGTCGAGCAGGCCTGTTGCGTCCATTAATTTAAAGCCAATGGATGGCCTCGGGGAGGACATTATTTTATTAAGCTCTTCGGTAATCCTTTCTTTCGATACGATTTCAAGCCTCTCTTTATTGGTGCGGATGGCTTCAAATGTTTTCTCTTCTATTTTGAATTGAAGCTGTGCAGCAAACCTGATGGCACGCATCATTCGCAGCGGGTCATCGGAAAATGTGATGATGGGGTCCAGTGGGGTTCGGATTATTCCGTTATGCAGATCTTCCATTCCATTGAAAGGGTCAATGAGTTGTCCAAAAGATGGTTTGTTAAGGCTGATGGCCATGGCATTTATGGTGAAATCCCGCCGATTTTGGTCATCTTCAAGAGTGCCGTCCTCCACAATGGGTTTTCTGCTGTTTCTGTTGTATGATTCTTTTCTGGCGCCAACAAATTCGATGTCCATGTTTCGGTACCGAAACATGGCTGTTCCAAAACTTTTAAATACGGAAACCTTCATGTTTCCCATGCGGGATGCTACCTTTCTGGCTAAATCTATCCCACTGCCAATGACAAGTATGTCAATATCGGTGGTAGGTCTTTTCAGAATTAAATCTCTTACATACCCACCAATTACATATGTTTCAAATCCTTCTAATGAAGCTATTTCGGATACGGTTTTAAAAACCGGATGTGTTAGTTTTTCTTGCATGAGCATATTCTTGCCACTGGATTTCTGGTGTCTGCCAGAGGTTCTTTTGAACCACAAAAGTACAATTTTTCCCTGTAATTATAGAGTTTTGATAAGTACCGTTTTTTTGGCACAATGATTGTATCAAAACATATACAAATATAGATATTTGGATTTTAGAAAAAGTGTTTTTATATTTGTACCATCAAAGGATGTTAAATGTGAACAAGATTACATTTAAGAGGTTGTACAACAATAGAAATAAAGAGAATTTAAAAAATAATCATTTAAAATTTAAAGTTATGGTAGAGCATTTATCAGCAGAAACATTCAAGGAAAAAGTTTTTGACTACGCGAACAATAAAGAATGGAGTTTTTCGGGCGATAAGCCTTGTGTAATTGATTTTTATGCCGATTGGTGTGGCCCCTGCAAAATGGTCGCTCCTATTTTAGAAGAGTTGGCTCAGGAATACGATGGAAAAATAGATATATATAAGATTAATACCGAAAAGGAACAGGAGCTTGCCTCAGTGTTTGGTATTCAGAGTATCCCATCGCTTCTTTTTGTGCCAAAAGACGGCCAACCACAAATGGCTGCCGGAGCATTGCCAAAGGATAGTTTTGAAAAAGCATTTAAAGATGTGTTAAATGTGGAGAAATAGATTGAAGATTAAATCTTTTCGCACTATTTTTGAATTCGGAAATTAAATACAATACAGCGTTGAACCTTGGTTCAACGCTGATGTTTAATTTTAATCAATGCAGACTTGTATCAATAATCAGTTATGATTATTTGTAAAGAGGTCTGATTATTGTATGAGTTTTTAATCAGGGAAAATTGCCTGAGATTTTTAATTTTCCGTTTCCTCTATGCATTGGAAAAAATGTGCATAAATGCAGTTGGTAGCGGGGTAAAGAGAATTGTTATGAAGTATGTATTTTTATCACTACTGGCAGGAATGCTTTTATTCGGGTCAGAAAATGCGGCGGCTGAGGTAAATCCTTCATCGGCACCTGCTGCAAACGCCAACCGCGTTATTGAACTCAACGAAGATTCATTTATTCAGAAGGTTTTTGATTTTCGAAACAGTGAAACTTGGGAATATAAGGGAGACAGGCCTGCCATTGTTGATTTTTATGCCGTTTGGTGCGGGCCTTGTAAGCAGTTGGCTCCAATTTTGGAAGAGTTGCAGTCTGAATATGGCGAAAAAATTCAGATTTATAAGGTTGATGCAGAGAAGAACAGGGAACTGGCAGCCGCTTTTGGTGTTTCTGCCTATCCAACAATGATTTTTATCCCGATGGATGCTGATCCCGCCGGTGCCAGAGGTTTGTTGCCAAAGGAAGAACTGGAGCGCATTATTGCGGAATTTCTGAATGTGGAAAAGTAGTTTTTTATTGAATTCGGATATATACCAAACAGGGGTTGTCTCGCACGAGACAACCCCTGTTTGGTATATGAATGAGGAAGATGTCATGTATTTCATTAAAAGAAAGGTTGATTTATGAAATAGTAAAACATACATGGGTGGTATGATTAATTTTAATAAGGTAAATGAATGCTTAAAATATAAATTCTATATTTGCACCGACAATTTATTTTGCTCAATAGAGGGTGATAATTGATGTACCCCTTTTTTTGGCAGAGATTATTTGAGCTCACATAATAAATTGTCATATTTTGAACAAATATCAACCCATGGGGTTGATATGATATTATTTTAATTTCCTACAATGGGGTGCCTTAATACAAAGGGCTGAGATCATACCCTCTGAACCTGACCGGGTAATGCCGGTAAGGGAAAGTATATCTCCTAATATACCTCATTGCAGTTTTATTAATCATTTAAATTTAAACTGCTAACGATGAGAAAAATTGTTTTTATTTTATTACTGATTTGTACCGTTTCATTTTCTATGGACGGTCAAAACCGTTTTGAAGGAAGCGTGGTAGATGAGAATCGGGAGCCGCTGGCAGGAGCTGTTCTTATATTGGATGGCCAACGATCTGCTGTTTCAGGTAATGATGGGCGCTTTACTTTTGGCCGGATTACCGCTGGCAATTATAATCTGTCTGTTTCTTTTCTTGGATTTGATACCTATTCGGCTGTCATCAACATCACCGGTGATGTTGACAGAGAGATTCAGCTGAATCCACGATCGCATCTGACTTCTGAGGTGGTGGTTTCAGCATATCGTGCCGGATTAAATTCACCTGTTGCACATACCAATATTCGTGGTGAGGATTTACGAACCATTTCGGTAAATGATGATTTGCCGTTTCTTTTACAGATGAGTCCTTCACTAGTGGCCACTTCCGAAACGGGAATCGGTGTTGGTTATACCGGTTTTCGGATTCGAGGCTCGGATCCTACTCGTATTAATGTTACAGTGAATGGCATCCCTTTAAATGATTCCGAAAGCCAGGGTGTGTTTTGGGTGAACATGCCTGATTTTGCAGGTTCTGTTGAGGAGGTTCAGATACAACGCGGGGTGGGAACATCTTCGCATGGAGCTGCTGCTTTTGGCGCCACTGTTAATTTCAGAACCACAACCGATGCCTTTGAGCCCTTTGCCGAAGTGGCTTCAACCGCCGGAGCATACAACACCTTTCGAAATTCTGTGCGTCTTGGAACCGGATTGCTAAATGACCGGTTTTCATTTGAAGGCAGGTATTCAAACCTTCAATCCGATGGGTATATTCATAATGCGTTTTCCGACCATGAATCCATATACCTGAGTGGAACTTACCACATGAATCACAGTTTCTTAAAGTTCAACGTGATTCATGGTGATCAAAAAACAGGAATCAGCTGGTGGGGGGTGCCTCAAGAAATGCTCTCTGTAAATCGTCGATACAATCCAGCCGGTGTATATACTGACTTAGATGGAAATGAGCAGTATTACCGAAATCAAACAGATAATTACATTCAGACGCACTATCAGTTGTTTTACAGCCATGCATTCAGTAATCGCACAGATATGACCGCAGCATTGCACTATACACGCGGTGATGGATATTATGAGCAGTATCGTCAAAACCAACGTTTTTCCAGTTACGGATTACCTAATGTTTTTATTGGCCATGAGGAAATTACCCGTACAGACCTTGTTCGTCAGAAATGGCTTGGCAATGATTTTTACGGAACAGTTTTCTCCATTAATAGTCAATTGTTGCCGAATGTTTCTGTTTCGGCTGGTGGAGGCTGGAACCGTTATGATGGCGATCATTTTGGGAACATTATATGGGCAAGGCACGCCACCAACATGGAAAAAGACCATGAATGGTATTTCAACAACGGAACGAAGACCGATTATAATGTTTTTGGTAAGCTCAACTACCGGATAAACAACCTGAACACCTTTATTGATTTGCAGGTGAGGGGCATTGATTACGATATGACAGGAATTGACGATAATCTTGATGATTTGTCGCAAGGCCACAGCTTCACATTTTTTAATCCAAAAGCCGGAGTTTTCTATGAAATCAATCCCAATCATCAGTCCTATGTTTCGTTTGGCATCTCTAACCGGGAGCCAACCCGAACAAACTTTAAAGATGCTAATCTGGATCCTGATGCCACTCCACTTCCGGAAAGACTATACAATGTGGAGGCCGGTTATAACTTTTTGACTCCTTCGCTGTCGGCAAATGTCAACATCTTTTATATGTACTATAAAGATCAGTTAGTGCCAACGGGTGAAAAGAGCAGCGTTGGGTATGACATCATGACTAACGTGGAGGAGAGTTATCGTGCAGGAGTTGAGGTACAGTGGGCTTGGAGACCTTTTCCTGCTTTTCGTTGGGATGCCAATTTTACTTTGAGTAGGAACATTATCAGAGATTTTGTGGAAACTGCAACTGATTACGATGATGATTGGAATGAAATTGAACGTGTAACTCAACTGGGAGATACTGATATTGCCTACTCGCCATCTGTAATTGCCGGAAGTATGTTAACCTGGAATTTCTTCAGAAATGCATCATTGGGTTTGAATTCGAAATATGTAGGAGAGCAATATTTTGATAACACATCAAGCTCCACCAGGCAATTGGATGCTTATCTGGTACACAACTTCAGTCTAAAATATCAATTAAAGACATCCTGGTCTAAAGGAGTTGAGTTTCAGTTAATGGTTAACAACCTCACGAATTTGAGATATGAAAGCAATGCCTATGGCGGAAATTGGTATGAGCAAGGAGTTGAGAATACCTGGGCTTATTACTATCCCATGGCTCCCCGCCATTTTATGGGACAGGTGGTGATTAGGTTTTAAAAACCGTCATTTAGTATTCTAAAAAAAGAGTTGGAAATTCTTATTACCAACTCTTTTTTTGCTTGAATATGTTTTGTTTAGTTATTTTGGTATGAAATGATTTTCATAGGTTCTGTTTAACCACTCTTCAGGCACATGTATGACACAAATATTCATTGATCGATCATCTTCGGATAGCATAGCTGATTGAATTTGAAACTTAGTGCCACACGGGCTAAATGTTGGATGAGGATGATCTCTTGCTGTTGTTTTGTGCCCGGTGGAAATCATCATCATTTCTCGGGATGTGCGGTCAACCAGATATATGCTTCTCGAAAAGTCATCACCCACCGCCCACCTACCATCCGACGAGCCATGTACATGCCAAAAGCCGCTGCCACTGTTGGTCTGGGCTTCAATGCGCATTTCACGTGTACGGATATTAACAATGGCTAATCCGGTTGGTTTTTCTCTTGTGCCAGATGGTCCCCAGGCAACTTCCTGTCCGGGGTTTTCGGGGTCAGAATCAATTTCTTTTAACTCATCACTAATTTTAACTGGTCTATGCCCCATAATAGCCATGGCAACTTCATCTTTTGTAATAATAGCTTCGTGAGTAACCCATTCATAATCTGCTTCAGGATATAATGGGCGCAGTCCTGTTCCATCACCTCTTACAGTCCATGTGCGTTGAGGAGATTTTCCTCCGGTTTCCCAACAAAAAACAATCTCCCCGGGTATCCATGGATTGGTTTGGATATGTCCAACTTGAAACGGGACAGATATCACGTGTGCCGACTTACCAGTTAGTAGGTTGATTTTTCCAATTCCACCAGGACCTGCTCCCATATTTCTTGGTCCAAAGTTTTGTTCTACATTGGTTCCCGGTGGGAGATGTTTCTCTGCTTCCTCACGACTTGTACGAAAGTATATGTATTCTTCGTTTGCATCCAGAGCCATATCCCCATGAGCTCCAATTGTGGAAGGAATCTGGCCAAGGATATCTTCATAGTTTTCTTTTGGCTGAATTTGGCCTTTTTCACTATCCCGGAATAACATGTCAAGATCAATCTTGATGATGTTCATTGCAGTATTCTGACCACGCGATTGTTGTGGAGCAGCTCTTCGCATAACATAGATGTGCATTGAGCTCCAGCCTATAAGAGGAGTTCCGACAAACCCTCCTTCGGTTATTTGAACCATATCGCCAGATCTTTCGTTTACGGCAATGAGTTCTCCTCTTACCCTATTGGACATAAAGATCAACCAATTCCCATCTGCAGTCCATTGCGGATGAGTGGGATATATTTTACGATCTCCATGTGATGCACTGGTTAAGAAAATTAGTTGATGACCTGTAATAGGGTCGTCAATAACTTTTTTTTCTGATGGGAAACGGGTGCCAATCTGACTCTGAAGTTGTCCCATTCCCGTTAGAAAGAATATCAAAGGAACCAGAAATAATTGGCATGGAGGTATTGCTTTCATGATAGGTAGTTGTTATGTCTCTCTAACGGAAGGTTCTGTATTAAGTTACATTCCCAAACTCTTTCCAAAGGTTGTCATCTGAATGAACGGGAGCTGTAATCTTTATATTTTCTTTGGTGACAGGATGCACAAACTCAATTTTTCGTGCATGAAGAGAAATGCCTCCATTTTTATTGGAGCGTGGATATCCATATTTTAAATCGCCACGAATGGGGCACTCAATCTTTGCAAGTTGTGCTCTGATTTGATGATGACGGCCGGTTTCCAGATTTACCTCCAATAGGTGGTATTTAGCAGAGCTGGATATCATTTTGTAATGCAATATGGCTTCTTTTGCACCGGAGCGCATCTTAGGGAAAGCATAGCTTTTATTTTTTTTACTGTCCTTAAGCATAAAATGCTTAAGAGTGGCTTCATCCTCTTCCGGGAGGTTTTGCACTATGGCCCAGTAAGTTTTTTTTACTTCTTTGTCCTGAAACATTTTGTTCAAGCGGGTTAGGGCTTTGCTGGTGCGGGCAAAAAGTACCACCCCGGTCACCGGTCTGTCAAGTCGGTGTGCCACGCCAAGATATACCTCGCCGGGTTTGTTATATTTCTTTTTTATATAGGCTTTAACTTTATCTGACAATGGTTCATCACCCGTGTCATCGCCCTGAACCAGATCATGTCCGGTTTTATTTACGGCTATTAAGTGATTGTCTTCGTATAGAATATCTAATTTCATTCCTATTTAATTTATGTATATCTTTTTTGGGCTGAGATGTTCCGTTTTGATTAACTTGATAGAATGACTTGCATCTCTTAACCTTTTGACTTTTCAACCTCTTACCCTAATTAATATTGCTCCCTTTCGTTTGGGAAATCGCCAGATTTAACATCGTCTATATAATTTCCGACCGCGCCGGTAATTTCTGCGTAAAGGTTGTGGTATCTGCGTAAAAATCTGGGTGAGAACTCCTGATTAATTCCCAGCATGTCATGTAGAACCAGAACCTGCCCATCCACACCGTTTCCTGCACCAATTCCAATAACCGGTATGTGTAGTTCAGATGCAACTTGTTTTGCCAATTTTGCCGGAATTTTTTCCAGAACAATAGCAAATACCCCTGCTTCCTGTAAGAGGTGTGCATCCTCGATTAGTTTTTTTGCTTCCTCCTCTTGTTTTGCTCTCACCGTGTAGGTTCCAAATTTATGAATCGATTGAGGGGTTAGTCCCAAATGTCCCATAACAGGAATGCCTGCAGATAAAATGCGCTGAATGGATTCGATGACTTCGCTTCCACCTTCCAGTTTTACAGCATCGGCCGCCGATTCTTTCATTATGCGTATGGCCGAGATGTTTGCTTCACGGCTGTTTCCCTGATAGGTGCCAAAGGGAAGGTCAACTACTACCATTGCTTGGTTAACAGCTCTCACAACTGATGCCCCGTGATAAATCATCTGGTCAAGTGTGATCGGAAGCGTGGTTTCCCATCCGGCCATCACATTGGCAGCTGAATCCCCCACCAAAATGACATCAATTCCTGCCTTGTCAACAATTCTGGCAAGGGAATAATCATAAGAAGTGAGCATGCTGATCTTCTCTCCTCTCATTTTCATCTCACTCAATACATGAGTGGTTATTTTTTTGGGTCTCTCTTTTGCTACAGACATGATAAATTGATTTAAACAGCAAAGTTAGTAATTAATGAATAGGAAAAAGACTTATTGTTCTAACTTTGCTCTGGCATAAGAATAATGGCTTTATTCCTTAAAATGGTAATGCTTTTTTATTTCTTCCTTTATATCCCATATACATTTTAAACCTTGACTGAATGTAACAAAATCTCCCTTCTTTAAATGGAAGATTCCTTCATCGGTTTCGACCACGACATGGCCTTTCAGAATAAGGCACTCTTCCTCTGCTTCGTAGAACCAGTCAAATCTGGATCTCTTTTTTTTCCATATGGGCCAATTTGATATGTTCCGTTTATTTTGTTCTTCAGAACTGAGTTTCTCAATTTTAACCTTGCTCATGATTCTATTCTTTTGCTGTGAATCACATTGTTTTAGAAGTACATCTAAAACTTCGAATTTTCATTTGAAGTTTTACTTCAAAATAACAAAAATAATTAGAAAGTCTTTTATGATAAAACCTCTAAAACAGAACAAGCACTCCTTAAAGCGGAGTGCTTGTTTAAACTTTTAAATACATTTATGTTATAGGCTCTCAACGGGAGAACTTAATTTTGTAAGGGTGTTTTTTATTTTGTTGTGTCGCTTATTATACTCAGTTAATGTTGAAATAGATTGTTCAGCAACTGCTTCACTCCAGTTTTCTTTAAATGAGAATATATCATGGTAATAATTCATCCCATTTTGTAGGTTGGCTAAGTACTCATTCCATGATTTAATTTGCCTTGCGTCAGGTGATTCAATACTCTCCATCTCTTCTTCGATGTAATCAAGATACATCGAAAGCTCCTTCATGAATAAGTTTGGGCGATCTGTATTTCCCAGCAAATTGGCTCGCCCATATATATGATTCACCATCTCTGCAAGTGTTGCTTCTCTGTGGAAATAAGCCAAATTTGGCCCCGGGCAAATAGAAACTCCGTTACCTTCTTTTTTGGTGTCCATTCCGTGTGAACGCAATGTGGCAACTCCCAGTCCATTACAAATGCAGGATTTTACGGTGATGTCCTTGTATGTTTTTTCGTAATCTGCTCCTGATTTGTCGCTGTTGTTCAACTCATCGATTTTAATCTTTTGATACTCTTTAGACGCTATACAAATTGGACGATCAGTATACTCTTTATTAAGTTTTATAAACTGTTTGGTGCAGTTGGCTCCCGGCTTGTTATTCGCAGCATTTAACTGTTGTTCTGTGTCCCGCGAAGCTCCACGGATATTATTAAACCTTACACCAACCGGTGAAACATGACTGAGAAAATAATCTTCCTCTGTTCCTTTTGCTAGAAGTTCTATGGTATCCTTGTCAATAGAAACCGCCTCAGGTACCAATAGAAACGGCGAACCCCAACCAATACTGTCCAGGTTGTATTGTTTCATCAGAAACTGATGTTCTTCATGGGTTCCTAAGCCACCCTGGGCTGTTAGTTTCATTTCAGGGGCCTCAGAGGGGACAGGCTTTTGTTTTGCCTCCAGTGCTTTGGCATAAATTTCGAATAACTCCTCACGAAGATGATCCCTGTTTTTACTGAACTCTTCGAGAATGGGTCCCATTAAGTAACCTTGCGTTGCAAAAGCATGTCCTCCACAGTTCAGTCCCGATTCAACGCGAAATTCTGAAATCCATAATCCTTTCTTTGCAAATATTTTTCCTTGAACAATAGCTGAACGATAATCAGATACCTTCAAAATGATTTTCTTTTTGCAATGACCATTTTCATTGGGGTAGAAATCATCAAACTGCTCCATGTATGTGTATAGTCGCGCATTCATTCCAGCTGAAAGGACTATAGATGAAGACAAACTGCTGTTAGCAAAACCTCTTAGCGCAGCGTGAGCATCATTGAATTCTGTAGGCAGTTTTTCACCATTTTTGTAGTTTTCTTTATCCAGTTTCGTCATGATATTTACATCAATACTACCGGGATGCAGATATTTATCAATGATTTTGTTAATGGAATCTGAGCATTTTTTCTGAATGGCCTCCTCAAGCTGAGTTCTTAGCTGGGATGAGGTTGGCAATAGAGCTATGTAAGCGCGAAGATCGTCTTGTTTCTCTGCTATCAATGACTTGAATTCTGTGTACTTTTTGTTTACTATTGTGTTTACAGTATCAAGGTAAGCCGTAATGCGTTTTGCACGAGAATCTTCCTGATTGTGACTGATCGCTTGAAAAGGTAAATTGAATTTAATGCTGTAAAACTGACGCATTCTCTCCGCAAGAATATCATCAACCAAAGAAATGGCAGATGAAATTCCCAAATGCGCAACCTTTACCGGTGTGTCAATTGTGAAACCTATTCCCATAACAGGAATGTGAAATGAATGTACTTGCATAAACTAACTAAAATAATTGATTTCTTATTGTGATTTGATAAATACTGATAAGCAGTGATATTATAATTTATGATTAATGTTTGGATGAGGAGGCTTTTGATTATTATACAACTTCAAAGATATACCTAAATAAACATTTAGAATGTTTATTTCTGTTAATAATTGGAAATAAGGGATGAATTTGATGCCAAAGGGGTGATTGACGTTAATTTTTCCGAAATAGAAGAATATGTTAGTCATTTATTCGTAGAATAAATGACTTAAAATTACGAATTGGTTAATGAGGTTAGGTTTTCAGATTTTGACATGAAGCGATTTAGCCTCCATGGTTCTATTTTATATTGATGCTTGCCTGATGGCAAACATCACCTTCATACTCATGATGTTTGTTAAATTTGGACTGTCTTTGAAATCTTGAGTTCTATTGTCTTTTTAAATGGTTACTTTTGCAAATATTTTTACCGGATATCATAACCCGGTTATCGATCTAATTATAGAATTTTTAAAAACTGAGAAGTGATATATCCTGATACTTTTGAGGAGAAGTTGAGTTTTGGAAAGATACGTGAACTTTTAGAAGAGCATTGTCTGAGCACTTTAGGCAAAGAATGGGTTGATAGAATGACCTTTTCTGAGAACTTTACACAGGTGCAAACGTGGCTGGGACAGGCAGCTGAAATGTTGCGTATTGAGCAAGAGGACGCAGAGATGCCGGCATCGTGGTTTATTGATTTGCGGGCTCCTCTAAAACGCATCCGGGTTGAAGGATTGTTTTTGGAAGAGTCAGAATTGTTTGATTTACGGCGTTCACTTGGAACCATACGTGACCTCATACGTTTTATAAAATCCCGCGAAGCTGAAGAATATCCTCACTTGAATTCGCTGGTTGCCAATGTGATGATTTATCCGGCCGTCATCGATCGGATAGATTCCGTTTTAAATCGACAGGGAAAAATTAAGGACAACGCGTCTCCTGAACTTGCCCGTTTGAGAAGGGAAATCATCAATCAGCAGCAAAATGCTACCCGTCGAATGGCTTCAATTCTGCGGGCTGCCCAGAAGGATGGATTGGTTGAGCAGGACATCAGCATCAGCATTCGGGATGGAAGAGCTGTTATTCCTGTTCCATCGGCCAATAAACGCAAACTCGCCGGCATTGTACATGATGAATCGGCAACGGGGAAAACAACCTACATTGAGCCTGCGGCCATTGTTGAAATCAACAATGAAATAAGGGAATTAACATATGCAGAAAGACGCGAAGTTACAAAGATCTTAACCGAAGTGTCGGATTTTATCCGACCATATATTGAAGATCTTCTTTTTGCGTACAATTTTCTGGGAATCATTGATTTTATTAGAGCAAAGGCTCGGTTCGCTTTAAGAGTTGAGGCCATCGTTCCACAGGTTAAAGAAGAAAGGGCTTTTCACTGGATTGAGGCTCGTCATCCCTTATTGTACTTGTTGCTGAAAGCCCAAAACAAACCCATCGTACCATTATCCATCCAGTTTACCCCCGACGAGCGCATTGTGCTTATTTCAGGGCCTAATGCCGGAGGAAAATCGGTTTGTTTGCAAACAGTCGGTCTAGTACAGTACATGTTACAATGTGGGTTACCGGTTCCTGTTATGGAAGGAACCTCTATGGGTTTTTTTAAAAATATTTTTCTTGATTTGGGAGATGAGCAATCAATTGAGAACGATCTCAGTACTTACAGTTCTCATCTGTTGAATATGAAGAACTTTGTGCGTAACAGCAATGAGCATACGCTCATGCTCATTGACGAATTTGGAACCGGTACCGAGCCCATGCTGGGAGGAGCCATTGCTGAAGCTGTTCTTGAGCAGCTCAATCAGCAGGGTGCCTATGGTGTAATTACTACGCACTACACCAATCTGAAACATTATGCATCCCAAACCGATGGCATCGTGAATGGAGCCATGCAATTTGATACACATCAGCTACAGCCACTGTTCAAATTGGAAGTTGGTTCACCGGGGAGTTCCTTTGCTTTTGAAATAGCCAGGAAAATAGGTTTGCCTGAATCCATCCTTGAAGCGGCCAAAAACAGGCTGGGAGAGGATCATATAAACTTCGATAAACATTTGAGGGAGATCATCAGGGATAAGCGATACTGGGAACAGAAACGCAGAAGCATAAGGGAGAGAGAGAGAAAACTTGAGAGTGTGTCTCAGAAGTATGAAATCGAGCTGGAGCAATTAACCCGTGAGCGAAAAGATATCATTGAAAAGGCAAAACAAGAAGCTGCCGGATTGCTTGCAGGTACTAATAAAGAGATAGAGAAAACCATCAGAACCATCCGCGAAGCACAGGCCGAAAAAGAAAAAACCCGGAAAGCACGTGTAGAATTAGACCTTTTTAAGGAATCTGCTATTGCCGGAGCTGGTGATAATGAAGAGTTACAAAAGCAGTTGCAGGCCAAAATGAATAAAATCCGGCAACGCAAGGAGAGGAAAAAGAGCCAGAATCAATATAGTAATACCGGGGAATTGGAAAATCAGCCTGCAATACCACCGCAACCTGTCATCGATGAGATTGTTGAAGGTGATGTGGTTAAGCTGGAAGGACAGCCAATTCCGGGAGAAGTGATGGAGGTAAAGGGACGTGATGCGCTGGTAGCTTTTGGTCAGCTCATAACCAAGGTGAAAATTAGTCGTCTGGAAAAAATAAGCAAAGGAGATTACAAAAAGGCCATGCGCACTGAAAGTAAAGTGGCTGCTGGTCTGGCCGAGAGAATCAGGGATAAAAAACTTAATTTTAAACCTGATATAGATGTGCGTGGAATGCGTGCTGATGAGGCAATTGATCGAATTTCGGTGCATCTTGACGAAGCTGTAATGTGTGGGGTAAATCAAGTTAAGGTTCTTCATGGAAAAGGTACCGGCGCGCTGCGTCTAATGATTCGTGAATATCTCGGAACCGTTCCATTTGTGAAAAACTTCAGGGACGAACACGTTCAATTTGGAGGTTCAGGGATTACTCTGATCGAATTGGAGTGATTTTTTTTTATCTATGCAGAACTATTTGGTGCGTAATTGCGTTAAAACTATGAGGTTGAAATGGAGATTGATGGTTTGAATCATAATTGTTTGTTGAATAATTGTGGTTGTGAGTTTTGTTAGTCCCATATGATACCAGATGTCTTAAGTTATTTTTATGTCATATGGATAGTATAAAACTTTTCTTCAGGAATTCCCTGATTCTGCTTCTATTTTTATCTTCAGTTAAAGCATTTGGCGTTGGCGCATACCCATATCCCCAGGATATTGAACAACCCGATGGGAGTGTTTTAACAATTCGGCTGCATGGAGACGAATGGTTTAATTGGGTCTCAACAATTGATGGATACCGAATAACCAGAAATCGTTCCGGAGTATTTGAGTATGCATCGGTTTTAAAATCCGGAGAGGTAACTCCTTCCGGGATAACGGCTTCAAATCCTGAAAATCGTGATGCGGAGGAGCTTGAATTTTTAAATGCCATTGAGCCTGGCTCAATGGTGAGTCCAGAGCGTATCCAGGAAATCAGGGAGTCTTTTATATCTCCAATGCTTAAAAACAGTAGTATTGAATCCTACTTCCCGGCTTCAGGTGAACGCAAGTTATTGGTCATTTTGGTTACTTTCCCGGATAAAACTCCAAATTATAGTCAGGAGGATTTTTATCGTTATATGAATGAGGAGGGATATAACAGTACAGGCAGTTTTCGCGATTACTATCTTGAGAACAGCAACGGAATGTTGGACATTGAATCTACGGTGACTGTGTGGGTAACAGTTCCTAATGAAAAAGATTACTACGGACCTCGTGAAAACTGGGGGGAATTTGCCTATCACGCTGTGCAGGCTGCTGCAGCGCAAGGGGTTGATTTTTCTTTGTTTGATAACACAGGCAATGGTGTTGTTGAGGGTGTTGCCATTATTCATCAGGGCCCGGGACAGGAGGTCACCGGAAATGAAACTGATATTTGGTCTCATGCCTGGTCTTTGTCTTCAGCAGGTTACTCCCGTAGTGCCAGGACTTTTAATGGCGTTGAGGTGGATAGATATACTGTACAGCCTGAAACCCGGAATCTGGCCGGACATAAGAATACCATCGGAGTAATAAGTCACGAATTTGGTCACAATCTTGGTATCCCCGATTATTATGACACCAGCGATAACGGTGTTCGAAATCCCGGGACAGGTCGATGGGATATTATGGCCTCCGGTACTTATAATGGAAGTCCATCCGGATCTTCTCCTGCTCATCATAATGCATTTTCAAAAATTGAATTGGGTTGGGTCTCGGAACTTTCTATTGGATCTGTTGGTCGATATGAACTTTCTCCGGTTATGTCGTCTCAGGAAGTTTATCGTGTCAACAGTCCGGTTGAGAACGAATATCTTTTGCTTGAAAACCGACGCAGACAGAATTTTGATTCTTCTTTGCCTGGTGAGGATATGGTAGTCTATCACGTGGATGGAAATAGAATTGCAGAAAAAAGAAATACAAATGATATTAATGCTGGTGACAGGCAAGGTCTTTATGTGATGGCAGCAGGCGGCTCTGTGAATACTTCTTCTGCTACGTTCCCCGGTTCATTGGGTATCTCCATGTTAACTGACGAAACCAATCCTGCCACTTTAACCTGGTCGGGCGAACCATTTAACAGAAGTATCACAGGAATTTATGTGGAAAATGAGATTGTGGCTTTTGACTTTATGGCCATTCAGGACGGAAGTCCTTTAAGTGTTCAAGCCACAGCCCTATCTCATAACGAAATAGAGGTGTCCTGGACTCCATCAGGAGAAGAACATCCTGTTTTACTCGCATTTAATACAGATCCGGTGTTTGGTCAACCTCAGGATGGCGGTAATTATAATCCGGGAGACGTTATCGCGGGAGGTGGAACTGTTCTTTTCGCAGGTGATGATTCCAATCATTTTACACATGATGAACTAGAACCTTCCACCCGCTATTATTATAGGATTTGGAGCAAAATTGGAGATGAGTGGTCAGGAGCTTTGTCTGCGAATGCTTTGACAAACGCTGCCCCTGTAACTGAATTTCCATGGATAGATAATTTTTCAGGCGGGCTGATAAACTGGCGGCAAAAATTTGTTGCGGGTAATTATTCATGGCAAGCCGTCTCATCAGGTATTCATGGGAATCCAGGTGGGCCGTGGTCTGAAGATAAATTTGCAAGATTCTATGTAAATTCAAGTACATCCGGTGTCACAAGGATGGTCTCACCTGTTTTTCATATGGATGAGAATGAAGAATTTTTGCTTGAATTCAGGCATTTTCAAAAACCTTGGGACAATGATCAGGATGAATTAAGACTATTAGCCAGAAACCGAGGTGATGATGACTGGGTGGAGATTGCTTATTTCCAACAAGCTACCGACGGTTGGGCTCAACGAAGAGTCGCAATACCTTTTTCAGGATTGGTGGAGATCGCTTTTGAAGGTATTGGGAATTACGGTTATGGTATAGGAGTTGATGATGTGGTGGTTAAAGCCGGAAGTCATTGCGGAACTGCAATGGTCGCGGTATCAAATGTTTCTGTTTCGGATGTGTCCGAAACTGAAATGCATATTACATGGAATAACCCTAATGAAGAGTCCTCGGTTCTGGTATTGGCCAGAAGGGGAGGAGTGGTGACAGAAATTCCGTCTGACGGAATTTCTTATCAAGGCAATTCTGTTTACGGAGAAGGTGATGAATTGGGTAATGATGTTTTCGTGGTTTACTCCGGTAGCGATGAGGAAGTATTTATTACAGATATGCATCATTCTTCCAACTTCTATTTTTCTTTCTTTACCTATAATGATGATTTATGCTATCAGTTTTATTCTGAGGATTTTCTCTTTTCAACAGATCAACGCTTTTATAATTTGACATTTAATGTGAGTGATTTTTATGGATCTATAGAGGGAGCGTTAATTAATATAAATGGTCAAAGTGTTGTAACAAATCACGAAGGTATTGCTTATTGGGTTCAAGGTTACACTGAGAACTATATCTCAGTTTCGGCTTCTAAATTGGGGTATGAACAGAGATGGGTTCGAATTGTTCCGGATGATGAAAAAAACATTGATTTGTTCTTAAATTATTTTGAAATACCTGCCATTACAGGATTATCTCATACGAATGACTATAAGCAAGTAGATCTTATCTGGAACCCATTTCTTTATGAGAGTTTTGATCGTTTCAGCGCATTTTCACTTTCTCTACCGGGGTGGACTTTGATTGATGGAGATCAATCACCAACCTGGAGTATAACCGGGATCAATTTTCCAAATCAGGGTTATACCGGATCCTTCATTGTTTTGGATCCTCACTATGAAGGTCTGCTTCAGGCTGATTTTGATTTGATTGCTCCTTCTGGGCGTCATGTATTGGCTGCTTTTAATGCGGTAAATGGCCCTAATGATGATTGGTTGATTTCTCCACCATTAAAGATTAATGAGCAGCATGCATTGTCGCTTAAAGCAAAAACGTTATCAGCACTTTACCAGTTGGAGAGAATACGTGTTTTGGTGTTGATAAATGGAGAACAGCATCTACTATCTGAGGGAGATTACGTTGAAGTCCCTCGTGACTGGACCGAGTTTTTGTATTCGTTGGAAGAGTTTGCAGGGCAAACTGTTCAATTGGCAATTAATTATGTTTCTGATGATGCTTTGGCCATACTCATTGACCAGATAAAGCTGGAAACATTAGAGATGCCCCTTGCTGACAAGAGTGGTGCGAAATCCTCCAGAGTTGCTGAAATTGCTGAAGTACATCGTGAGAAAGGCTCGTTTTTTCCAAAAGAAACCATGAAAGAATCTTTGCAAATGGATATTTCCGGTTCAGATATTGACACAGATCTTGTTTATTATATTTTGCTCGATGGGGATGATGTTGGTTCTGCTTCAGGCATTTTTAACTCAAGTTTTCAGATAGAGGTGGATCAATGTAAGAATAACCAATTTGCAGTATATGCTGAATATCCTCTATATGGTGCAGTTTCGCCGTTGTCAGATTTTTATTTCGCTGATGCATGTCATACTGTTACTTTTAGAATTACTGATTCTGAATCTGAACCCTTGAGCAACATTCCAGTTTCATTTAATAATGAAACCGTTGAAACCAACTCCTTAGGGAAAGCCGTTTTTTATGGCGTTGAAATACAGTCTGATGCTGGTTATGTTGTTGATACTCCCGGCTATATCCCTGTGTCGGGATCACTTGATGTAAACAATGACATTGAACACTTGCTGGTTTTGACATGGATAAGTACCGATTCAACTCAGTTGAATAAGAAACACATCTCATTATATCCGATTCCTGTGTTGACAGATTTGTATATACAAGGCGTTACTGAAGGTGAACTTCGCATCGAATTGTATGATTTTAGCGGTAGATTGGTGAAAAGTTTTGGTACCAGCGGAGGTAGCTCTTTAAAACTTGATATGGGATTTCTTCAGGATGGCGTATATCTTTTAAGGATGGTGAGAGAAAACTCAGTACTTACTTATAAAGTTTTGAAGAAGAGCCAATGATGGGAATTGAACCCATGACCTCTTCCTTACCAAGGAAGCGCTCTACCCCTGAGCTACATCGGCTTTTAGAAGTTTTAAACCACTTGGTGGTTT
Organism: Alkalitalea saponilacus; assembly: GCF_900168165.1. GTDB lineage: Bacteria > Bacteroidota > Bacteroidia > Bacteroidales > Marinilabiliaceae > Natronoflexus > Natronoflexus saponilacus. The sequence continues at coordinate 70,753 of NZ_FUYV01000018.1, read as the reverse complement.
AAAGTTTCGCGGTGCAAAAATAGAAAAAAAGCGGGGAGAACAAAATCTTTCGTGAAAAGAATAAGAATGGCTCTTGAAAAAATGATAAAAGTGCGCCTCAGCAGAGTTTATTAATGTTCTTAAACCGGAGAACAGACTGGCGGGATTGGTTTTAAAACACTGCTCTGTGAGGCCGACACTTTTAGCGATAAAAACTCCGTTGAGAATTTATTCTGTTGCAAAGTAAATTATTAGTCCGATTAGTTGAATTTAATTGCAGTGCTTTTCAAATAGTTGGGGTGAATGACTTTTGATGTGGGGTGAATTTTTTCATAACGGGGTGAATTGATATTCTCTTTTCTTTCTGTTACTTTTGTGTTCTTGCAAAAAAGAAGGATAATTTTATCTTATTTCAATGGCAATAAAACAAAGGGTAATTGCGGAGTACTTTGTTTCTCCCCGTAACACCATAATACAGATCGTATTTACATCTTTATTTGCTCTCTTTTTTATAAATCTCTACAAGCCATTTGGTGCTAGAGAATGGTACGATGTAAATCTATGGATCTTTTTGTTGGTTTCAGGTCTGCTTGTGGTTGCCGGAATGTGTGTGGTGTTTATCAGTCGCTTTACCATGTTGATGATAAAGAGAAGAAGGAAAATTACCATTCCCGGGTATTCCGTAATGATTGCTGCAGAAGTCTTATTAATGGGGCTTCTATATGCCATTCTCGAAAGGGTGGTTTTGGGAGATGTGCGACCTTTTAGCGTGCTGGCTTACTTGGCAGTACAAAATACGTCGCTTATTTTATTGATTCCATATCTGATTACTTCACTCTATTTTGCCTGGCGTGAAAAGAAGGTGAGTTTTGAACAACTTTTGCGACAAATTCGCAGCCGCCCTGCTTTTATTCCTTTTAAAGACGAAAATGGAACGTTACGCATAACCGTTAAAGCAACAGATGTATTATATGTTGAGGCGAGCGATAATTATGTGGATATCTACTATAAAAGTGGAGGAAAAACTAAAAGTTATCTGCTGAGAAATACCTTGAAACGTCTTGAAATTTTATTAAGAGATTACCCGCTTGTTAGATGCCATCGTTCGTTTATGATTAATTTGAATCAAGTTAAAATGTTGCGTCGCGTTAAGGGACAGTTTCAGTTGTTGCTTGATGATGCCGGCGATCTGATCGTGCCGGTCTCACGTAGTTATACAGAAATGGTTGTAAGCTATTTTGATGAGTCGACTGAAAATATTGACTAAAGTCATGTTTGTGTTGATTAGTCATGCGATTCTTTTTACACTATTTTAGGTTTTGTGTCTTTTGTATTCGCTTACTTTTGCGATTAATATTTGATCTACACCTTTAATTTTTCTTTGTTTTACTATGGTTTTGCATGCTACAGTGTGATAACTTTCAATCTGTTGTGATATTTTAACTGGTTAATTATATTTAATTTACATACGATTATTTGGTAAACTGGTATTTTTGCATCGCAATCAAATTAATACCAGAATGAAAAAAGTTTATTTTACATTATTTATGTTGTTTGCTTTTTTGTTTGTGCAAAAGGCAGATGCTCAACTTGAAAGGTATCAGAGTACCTTTATTTACAATTTCACCAGACTGGTGCAATGGCCAAACTTGCATAATGAATTGGTTTTTAAAATAGGGGTTTTAGGCCACAACCACCCAATTATTTCAGAATTGCAGGCTTCAGCTTCAGATAGAAATGTTGGTGGACGACCAATCGAAATCGTTGCTTTAGGTGCAAATGATGATCTTACTTCATGTCACATTTTGTTTGTTCCCAACAATCAATTAAGTGTTCTCAGAAGGTCGGCTTCTGCATTAAGCAATTCTCCGGTGTTGGTTATTACAGAAAGCCATGGTCGTATGCCGGCCGAAGCAAGCATAAACCTGTATGTTGAAAATGAAAGAATGGTTTATCAGTTGGATGAAGAAGGAACCCGTAACCGCAATTTAACTTTAAGCCGACAAATAGTCAATTTTGCAAGGTAGATAACGCCTGTAGATAATTTTTTAGAAAGCCAACAGTAATTATTCCTGTTGGCTTTTTTGTTTTTTAGTGCTCCTGCTTTAATTGTTTTTATTCTTTTTCTATTTATCTAAAACTGCGACACATATCTGTTGCTTTATGTTATTTATTGGATAATGTATAACAATATGATAAAAAGTACGTATAAGCAGCATGGAGCAAAGTATCGCTTTTTCCTTCAAAATTTATTGTTTTGATAAAAAAATGCTATTTTGTAAGTGTTATTTAGCAAGCGCTATAAGGTTTTTGTGGGTGTGTCTGATGACGTAATGTTTTAGTGAATTGTTTTATAGTGAATTTGAAAGGATTTATTTTTTTGTTTTACTTAAAAATATTAAGGTTATGGAAATTTATTCGTCTCCTGTTGTGCGAATTGAATTTGATACAACAAAAAAGCTACTATTACAAAAGTGGATTGGTTTCGCCTCTTCAGTTCAGTTTCGTGAGGCCATTGATAAAACCGTAGAATTTGTTAAAGGCAATCAGGTAAAGTATCTGATGTCGAACACTGTTGAGCAAAAGCCTGTCGGGCCCGAAGAATCAAAATATGCAGCCTCTGTGATGCCGCAGCTTTTTGGCGGAGGAGTAAAAGCGATGGCCTTTGTAATGCCAAAAAACGTAATCACCAAACTTGCTCTAAGTTCTTTTGCCAAGGAAAAAGGGATGCCCGATAATGTACAATATTTTGACAACTTAGCAGAAGCGGAAACTTGGCTTCTAAAGCACTAGCGTCATGTCAGGAATAAAGTGAATGGTTAATTCTTGTGTGCTTGGTGATTCCCCCTTGGGGGCCAGGGGAGAGCGAGGGAGACAATTCACACTTGACTTGATACTAAATAAAAAAGTGACCCTAACCCTGCCTGATTTTGTAAATTCAACCAACCTGTTAAAGAATGCAGACTTTTCCGGTACCTACTGTTTATGAAGCCTTAAATCTAGTAATGAAAAATTTTCCTGATAATATTTCTCAGGAAACCCGGGTCGAAGTTGAAACTTTATTGGATCATTGTCTTGACGGATTGTCAGCATGTTCTGAAAAGTTTTTAACGACCCTGTTCATCAAGGCCATCAGAAAACACATCGGCCCATCCGGTACCGATGAACATATCTACCTCAAAAAATTTGAGGTGCCTCAGATTGAACTGTTCAATTTATTGATAGAGCAATTCCCTTTTGTGAAAAAGTGTCATGAAATTATTAATGACACCATTCTTGAAGTGGTTGGTGATTCCTCAAATATCATAATTATTGATGTTGGAACAGGAATGGGAGTGCAAATGAACTCCCTTCTTAAGAAACTCTCTGCAAGTAACTCTCTTCGTAGAGTTACTCTGATCGGCATTGAACCATTTTCAGAGGCATTGGATCATGCTCAGTCTGTTATTTCAAAAGTCTCGTGTCCTTTTGCATTGAACTTTATCCCCGTCAGGTCGTTTATTGAAGAAGTTGATTTTGAATGGATCGGGGAGATGATTCAGAAGTCTGGCGGAGATCTCGTAATTAACGAATCTTTGGCTTTGCATCATATTAAGCAGCAAACAGACAGGCATAGAGTGATAAAAAAGCTCCGGGGCTTAAATCCTAAAGCTTTTTTCCTGACAGAACCAAACGTAGATCATTATGAACCTGATTTTCAAAGACGTTTTCAAAACTGCTACCAGCATTTTTATCATGTTTTTCAGGTAATTGATCAGTTACCAATTGATGAAGTGAAACGAAACGGCCTCAAGTTGTTTTTTGGCAGGGAGATTGATGATATTATCGGTGGAAATGAAATGGACAGGGTCGAGAAACATGAACCGGCATTCAGGTGGATTGAAAAACTTCTGGTTAATGGTTTTAAGCCAATGAACCGTTTTTCAAACGGGGCTTTTGATTTAGGTTACGGAATTAAGCCTGAATTTGATGACTTCAGCGGGAGTCTTGGTTTGCGATTTAAGAATGAGACCGTCATAAGTTTGATACACGCAGTTTGTGATGATGAATTTTCTTTTGTTTAAAATATTATAGAAAAAAAGGACTTGAAAATGGAGCTTTACAAGGATCAGAACGTTGTTTTACGATACGATGATGAAAGAAAAGAACTCTTACAGGTTTGGAGTGGTTTTGTCCCTGCAGCTCTCTTCAGGGTTATCATTGATATTTCCACTGAGTTTATAGCTAAAAACAATGTGGACTCTTTAATCTCAGATGTAACAGAGCAAAAAGTAGTAAGCCCGGATGATGCGCAGTATGCTGCCTCTGCACTGCCTGAAATGATGCAGTACGGCTTAAAGGTGATGGCTTTTGTTATTCCTAAAGATGTGTTTACCCGTTTGTCGCTGAAAAAGTTCTCAGATTTTGGTAGAGATAAACCAATAGGTTATTTCAACAGCCTTCCAGAGGCAAGACAGTGGATTAAAGTGCTTTTGGATACACCGGTTAATAAAACTTCAGGAGAAGAACTACCCTAATCTGCTCAGGGTTTTTATAATTTCCATGCTATTTATTTGAATGGACTTCCCGTTTATGGTTATGATTTTGTCATTTTTAAACTCAGTTAGTGTTCTGATGAAACTCTCCTTGGTGGTTCCTGCAAACTGAGCCAGTTCATTGCGAGTCAGAGGAAACTCGAGCGAGTCATAGCTTTCACCATTTTCCAGATCTAAAAAGTAAAGAATGACATCGGCAACCCGTCCCGGTAATTGCTTGTTATTGATGGTCACTAATCGGCTAATCGTTTTTTGTGAACTTATGCAGCTTTCTGTGATGATTTTGTTGGCAAAATCACTGTTTTCATGCATGGTTTGCATGAAAACATCCTTAGGAGTAAATCTGGTTTCAACATCTGTAAGCGCGATTGATGTATAATCGTGCACGGAACTACTCATCAGCGGTAATAAGCCCATGTGTTGGCCTTTTCCAATTATTTCCAGAATATTTGTACGTCCGTTGGCACTCTCTTTTATGGTCTTTACCAATCCTTTGTTTATAAAAATGGCATGTGTTGCAGGCGAACTTTGCTTGATTATAATTTCTCCTTTATTATATTTTACAATCTGACTGTTTTCATCAATATATTTGTAGGCTGGGCCACAAGATCCCTGATTTTGGGATGATGTTAAAAAATCATTTTGAGAAGGGATATGTGTCATATGTCATTTATCTTTCGGAACTTAAATATATTGAAAAAAACTCTTTTTTCAATAGGTTCTGATAAGTCTTTCTCCTGTTGATGGTTTTGTTGTTTTTGAGTTGATGTTATTTTTTTGTATATTCATTTTTGCATTATTGCGTTCCGTTTTTAATTCGTTAACAAATTGAACATAAGGCATTGTATTTTATTTGAATTACTCTCTTTTTGAAAAATGTAAATAATTTTTGTAGCTGATGGAAAACTTATACCAGCCAATTATTGATCAGTCACCTTATGGTTGTGTTTTGTTTTCAAAGCGTACATCCAATTCATCGCAGGGGTTTGATTACGAGGTAAAATACTTTAATCGTGCTTTTCTTCAGTTCATATCACTCCCCGAGGCTACAATTGATCAGGTAAACAGTTTGATAAATAGTCGTGTTGGTTTTTTATTTGATATGACATCCTGCCTCAACAAGGTTTCAGTTTCAGAAAAGCCTCTAGAGATAGCTACATTTAATGATGTGCAGGATATTTGGTGTAAACTCATTTTTCATCCTCTGGATGAAAAAAGCATTGTTGTATACATCACCAAATCAGAAACCTCTGTTTCTGATCCAGTTCAGGACTCTGTGCTGAATTCAAAAATTCTGGAATTATTAAACCAAATATCCAACATAGCTGTTCAGGGAATCAACAAAAAGGGGGAGGTTGTATATTGGAATAAAGTGAGTGAGCAATTGTATGGCTATTCCGATCAGGAGGCACTTGGCAAATCATTCATTGATCTGATAATTCCGGAATCACTAAAGTGTAAGGTAATTTCCGATATTGAAGGCATGCTGATCAACAGTGAACCAATTCCATCAGAGGAGTTGGTTTTGCATAATAAAAATGGTGAGCCGGTAGCAGTGTATCGCAACTGTTTTATTTTGAATAACTTCAATGGCGAACCGGAACTCTATAGCATGGATATAGACCTCTCTGAGCTGAAGTTAAAAAATACCATGCTCAACATGCTTTCCGTGGCTACATCTCAAAGTCCTGCGACGATAGTAATTACAGATGCAAACGGAAATATTCAGTATGTAAATGCAAAGTTTTGTGAACTAACCGGATATACCGTTGATGAAGTTATCGGGCAAAACCCAAGAATTCTTAAATCAAATGAGACCAATCCTGAAGTACACAAACAACTGTGGATAACCATATCATCCGGTGAAGAGTGGCATGGAGAGTTTATTAATCGTAAAAAAAGTGGAGAACTTTACTATGAATCGGCTGTAATAGCCCCCATTTTGAATGATTTTGGAAAAATTACAAACTTCATTGCTGTAAAAGAAGATATCACAGGACGCATAATGGCACAACGTGCCATTATGGAACACAGTAATAATCTGGCTGCATTGCTTGAAATCAGCCGCTCCTTCAGTTCAACTCTTGATCAGGAATTTCTATTGCCCATGATTATACAGAAAGGAGTTGAGTTAATTAACGTAGATGGTGGAGCAATATATATAAAGGATGGTGATTTTATTAGCTTAAAATCTATTTGGCCAGAGCCAAACCAACCTCTGCCCGGGTTTGTGGAAAAAACATCGATATCTGACCATTATTTTGCTTCTCAATGTATTGACACTGGGGAACCTGTAACCATTTCAAAGCATAACTTTAAGCAACTTTCATTTCAAGAACTTGCAATACTGGATCAGCTAGGGGTTAATGTCATGTTATACATTCCCCTGATTAGTGCCAATGGCGTATTCGGATTATTGATATTATCAGGAGATGATGAAAACAGAACCTTCACTCAATCGGAAATTGAAATCTGTCAGTCCATGGCTGCTCAGGCATCTCTTGCCATTGAGAATGCAAGGCTTTACAAAGAGTCAGTAAACTACACCAATCAACTTAAACAACACAACGTTGAATTGGAAAACCTCAATAAAGAGTTTTTTATTGCTAAGGAGAAAGCAGAACAGAGTGACCGGCTAAAAACAGCTTTCCTTCAAAATATGTCCCACGAAATCAGGACACCAATGAATGGGATTCTTGGATTTTCTGAGCTGCTGAGAACTCCCGGTTTGTCAGATCAACGAAAGGACTCCTATGTACGATACATTTCTGAATCAACAAACCAACTTTTAAATATAGTTGATGACATAATTGACATCTCACGGCTTGAAACTGGGGATCTTGTTCTGGTTCAGGACGAGGTTGATTTAGCAGAAATATTGCAGAAAGTATATAATCAGTATCGCGATAAAACCAACGAGAGTGTGAAGTTAAATACGTTTTTCCCGGAAGGTGAAGAAGTAAAATTTATCGGCGATAACCAGCGTATTGAAAAGGTGTTGCAAAAGTTGGTATGTAATGCTGTAAAATTTACTCGGGATGGCGAAATCGTTTTTGGTTGTAAGAATAGAGGAGATAAATGGGTGCTGTTTGTAGAAGACACAGGAATTGGAGTTGATGAAGAACATAAGGAGTCTATTTTTCAGCCATTTCGTCAGGCTGACATGCAGGTTAACCGGGAGTTTGGCGGAAATGGACTCGGATTATCCATTGCTTCTCGAATTGTTGAACAAATGGGGAGTGAGATTATCCTTGAATCTGAGCCTGGCAAGGGCTCTGTTTTTTACTTTGCACTACCTGAAATGCCTGCAGTAAAAGATGATTCAGCCTTAAAGGTTAATACAGACTCTTTATACACAAAAGAACATTATAATGTTCTAATCGCTGAAGATGATGAAATAAATTATCAGCTGATAAAAGATGCGCTAACTGGTAGTTCTTATGGGGAAAGATTTGATATATTCTGGGCCAGAAACGGAGTCGAAGCTGTGGAATTGTTTAGAAGTCATGGTTTTATTGATCTGGTTTTAATGGATGTTAAAATGCCTCGTATGGATGGCCTGGAAGCTACAAAAATCATAAAAGAAGAGGATCAGGCGGTTCCGGTAATTGCTCAAACTGCTTTTGCTCTCGAAGGAGAGCAAAAAAACGTATTGAATGCAGGATGTGATGATTACATTTTTAAACCTATAAACATTGGCTCTCTTATAGAGAAAGTTTATGGTTTTTTGAAATTGCCATACAATGATCAACAGCAAAACTAACTGATCTGGTTTAAAATGGAAACAATGTCAAAGATATTAGACCGTCTGCCAATTGGATGCATTTATCATTCCATTGACCAATATGGTCATTTAAAACTGGAGTCGATTAATCGTGCTTCTGAAACATTAACCGGAATAAGTTTGAGGGGTGACGGATTGTCTGCCTATCAGTCCTACCTCGATCAGTTGATTCCGGAAAATGAAGTAAAACCAGATATTGCGTGTCTGATTGAAGATTTCGGGAAAACCTCCATGCGGTTTTACAATTCAATTACTTCCAAATGGCTTCGAATTGAGATAGAAGTTGTAGAAAAGGGGTTAGGATTAATGACTACCATTACCGACATCACCTTGGAAATGACAGAGAATGGTCGTTTAAAAAAAGTAAAGGAGGATGCAGAAGCTGCATCCAGAGCTAAAAGTGATTTTCTCTCTAATATGAGCCATGAAATTCGTACGCCGTTAAATGGAGTGATTGGTTTCTCAGAATTGTTGGTCGGAACAAAACTTTCAGGAATTCAGCGTAAATACATGGAAAATATCCATGTATCGGCTAAGTCTCTCATGGATTTAATAAATAATATTCTTGATTTCTCAAAGATAGAAGCAGGTAAACTTGAACTCTACCCTGAAGAGATCGATTTACTGCAAACTCTGGATACTGTCATCGAAATTGTCCGATTCAATGCGCATAAAAAAGATCTGGAACTTATTGTAAATATTGCTCCGGATTTACCATTTAACGTAAAAGTTGATGAACTCAGATTGCGCCAGGTACTTATTAACTTGATCAGTAATGCCATAAAATTTACAGAAATTGGAGAAGTTGAGCTGCAGGTTAAACTTCTGGAGATTGACAAACCCAATTCAGTTGCAAAATTTCGTTTTTTAGTAAGGGATACCGGAGTTGGGGTTTCTAAAAGTGATAAACAGAAACTGTTTAAAGCGTTTTCTCAAGTAGACAATTTAGCGAGCCGACGTTATGGAGGATCGGGGTTAGGATTGGTCATTTCCAACATGCTTCTGCAGAAAATGAACAGTAAAATTCAGATGGAAAGTCATCCGGGAAGAGGAAGCAGGTTCTATTTCGATCTCAATCTCGAGTTAGTTAATCCGGAGCCTTTACCGGTATTAAAATTAAAAGGTTTAAAGAATGTTTTGGTTGTGGATGATCACCCCGTGAGTAGGTCTGTAATTGTGGAAATGCTGAGTTACCATAATGTTAAGGTATCTCAGGCAGAGGATGGAGTTGATGCCATTCGCATGGTATCAGAAGAACACGGAAGCGATCTGATCATTGTCGATTATCAGATGCCTTACATCAATGGTCTTGATGTGATTCGGAAAATAATGGATATGAGCAGTAAAAAATCTGTGCAACAAGTTTTCATTTTACTCTGCTCTTCATCTGATGATTTTACAGTATTTGAACAAGATGAAAAACTTAATATTTATGAAAAGCTTATAAAGCCGGTAAAACCCGATGAGTTTTATCGGGTGTTGTCAAAAATAGATGGTTCTTTAACAAATAAATCATCCTCAAAAAGCAGGTTCCGCGGCACTGATAAGAAGAATATCTACTCCCTGGACTCAGTTACTATTTTGTTGGCCGAAGATGATAATATAAATATGATGTTAACAGCAGAGATTGTTTTGCAGTTGTTCCCCAAGGCGACTCTGGTCAAAGCATACAATGGAAACAGAGCCGTTGAGTTGTATAAAGAGAAGAATCCGGATTTGATTCTCATGGATTTGAACATGCCCGTTTTAGGAGGCTTGGAAGCAACACGGGAGATACGAAACTCTGAGGGTCTTAACGCAAAACAGACCCCCATTATAGCTTTGACTGCCAAAGTGCAAGATGAAACACTGACCGATTGCAGAGAGGCCGGGATGGATGCATATGTTACAAAACCAATAGAACTTGATAAACTATCAAAAACTCTGATAGAACTTATGCCGGATTTCAATTTTATTGAAATCCCTAACGCGGTTAGAGCATCTAAAGTTCAGAATCATCATTTTGATAAAGATTTGCTGATGGAAAAAATCGGGGGTAGAATAGCAACATTTGATCGACTTATGGAAACCGCTAAAGTAAGTATACCAGGGTACTTACATCGAATTAAAAAATGCCTTGAAAAGGAGAAGTTTGAGGATGCAGCGGATGTTGCCCACAGTTTAAAAGGAGCCGCAGCTACTCTTTGTTTGCCGGAACTTGAGAAAATGGCCATGCGTTTTGAAAAACGCAAGCATCGGACTGATGAACTGGTAAAAACGTTTGAAGATATGATTGTTGAATGGAAATCTATTGAAGAAATGCTATAAGCATTAAGGAGACTGCTTAAATTAATATTGAATCAATTAGGCCTACTTTGACAGATGATAATTTTTTTCAGGTTGCTTTGGAAGGCAACTATGCTTAAAGTGAAGCCCCAAAGGGGCGCAATCATCAACATAGGACAACGTCCTAAGGAAATTTCCGACTGTCGGTCTTCATGTTATGGTATGAGATGAGAAAATATTTTAGTACTATAACAAGGTCATTATATGTGTGAGGTGATATATATCACCTTGCAGAGGTAATTCAAATCACCTAATTAATTGTATCCTGCATACTATCTTTGGCGTATTAAGTATTAGTGTGAGCCACACACAAATGACCTTAAATGAGTTTAAAAAAAAGAATCCAAAACCCTTCAATTATGAAGATAAACGAAGATTATATTCTAATTGTTGATGACTCCCAGACCAATAACGTTTTACTTGAAGCCGTATTGGCAGAGGAGGACTATCCAACACAAACAGCCATGTCGGCTACCGAGGCATGGAATCTTATATATAAACAACAACCTGCATTAATTCTTCTTGATCTTTTAATGCCTAAGATTTCGGGGTTTCATCTGTTGGAACGCTTAAAGTCTAAGGAGATTTATGGAAAGATCCCTGTAATCATTGTATCTGCACTCAACGACCCTGATACCATCAGGGTGCTAAAAGAGATGGGAGCAGACGACTTTTTTACCAAACCACTAAATATTCAGGGGTTACTGAAACGAGTGGCTCAGCTTTACCCCCGGCAAGAGGCTGTCTAAAGTCCAGTAATACATATTGATAGGTTTAACGTGGTGACACGACCAGGATTGTTGTGCTCTGATGTGAACCCGGTTAATTAAAACTCTTTACGCTAGAATTTAATCAGATTTTATAATGATACCGAATTTTGAAAATTTCCAGTCCAAATTCATAGAAGAGGCGCTCGATAACATCAGTGATTTGGAGCGGGCGCTTCTGGAACTAGAACTGTCACCCAACAATAAGGAACTTTTGGAGCAGGTATTTCGCGTAATGCACTCTCTCAAAGGTGGCGGAGCCATGTTTGGTTTTGATAAACTGAGTGAGTTTACGCATCGACTCGAGAATATTTATGATATGATCAGGTCGGGAAAATTATTGGTATCGCAGGATTTGCTTACGGTTACTTTAAACTCAGTGGATCTTTTAAGGGATTTGCTGGATGTTTCGCAGGTGGACGACATTAATACATTGCAAAAGTATAAAGATTTAACCTTCGAAATCGATCAGGTACTGCAAAGTGAAACACTCAATATGATCAACTCGGTACAGAGTTCGGTAGGAAACATCAAAGTCTCGGGTGTTGAAAATGATGATGTTAAGCAGATGACGACATATTATATCCATTTTTATCCCGGTCCGATGGTGTTAAAATATGGAACCAATTTATTATATCTGCTTGAAGAGTTGAAATCTCTCGGAAATCTTTTTGCCATTCCCCGAATGGCAAAAGTTCCAGATCTGGATACCTTCGATTCTGATAAATCATATGTTTACTGGGATCTGTTTATATCAACAGATATGGGACAGAATGCCATCATTGATGTGTTTATGTTTGTGGAGGATGAAAGTATCATTGAAATCCATTCCATAGGAAAACATGATCTGTTTAAAAACAAACGTTTTAAAAAGCGTTTGGATGAAATCCTTAAAACCAGCGATGAAATCGAACTGTCAGACTTTACAGGCTTTTTAGGGGAAGAACCCGTAGCAGCTAATAATCGTGAAAATATAATGAGTGGTGAGGCATTAAATAATGTAAAAGAGAGCAATGGTAAAGGTCGATCCACATCTTCCATCAGAGTTTCAGCTGATAAATTGGATGGTTTAATGAGTCTGGTCAGTGAGTTGGTTATTACGCAGGAGCGCTTAAACTCAATATCTTCAAAATACCAGATTCCGGAGCTGAAAATGGTTACTGAAACAGTTCAAAAGCTGACAGGCAATCTTAGGGACAGTGCATTCAGTATGAGTTTGATCCCAATAGAAAACATGTTGACACGTTTTCAACGACTGGTAAGAGACTTAAGTGGACAACTTGGGAAGAAGGTTCGTTTTGTTGCAACCGGCACCGAGACGGAGCTGGATAAAACAATGATTGACAGTCTGACAGATCCACTTTTACACATCATTCGAAACAGCATCGACCATGGCATTGAATCCCCTGAAATTCGCCAGAAAAATGGAAAATCTCAGGAAGGTGAAATCAGACTGGAAGCAGAGTACTCAGGAGCAAATGTGGTATTGCGAATAAAAGATGATGGAGCCGGTATTGATCCCGAAAAAATCAGACAAAAAGCCATTCAAAAAGGACTGATTTCCGATGGTCAGATTCTGACCGATCAGGAATTGCTGAATATGGTGTTTTTAGCCGGGTTTTCCACCTCTGATCAAATTACTGAAGTGTCAGGCAGGGGAGTGGGAATGGATGTGGTAAGCCGCAATATCCTGGCTATAAGAGGCGAAACGACCATTGAGTCAACACCCGGGAAAGGGACTACCATTACCATCACTTTGCCTTTGGTTTTATCAATTATTGATGGCTTGCTGGTGCGAATTGCTAACACTCAATATGTCATTCCGTTGTCTTTAACCGATCGCATTTATCCCATGGATTCGGAAAAGCTTGATAACAACTTTTTAAATGTGATGACCCTGAATGGAATTCAGTATCCATTTTTCAACTTACGGAAGGAGATGCAGATTAACGGACAAATTCCCAAACGTTGTCAAATGGTGGTTGTAAACCATTCCGGATTCAAAATTGCCCTATCCGTTGATCAGGTCATAGGAAAAATTCAGGCCGTGCTGAAACCTCTGGGAAAACTCTACCACAGCCAAAAAATGATATCGTCTGCTACCATTATGGGTGATGGCTCCATAGCCCTTGTTCTTGATGTTAATACTTTTATTCGCGAAGCTATGGAATGACATGTTAATATTATAATCCATTAATAAACAGTGCTATATGTTGAGTTGTGCGAGCCCTTCTGCTTCCGCACCAGGGATAACTTATGCCTTATTAAAATGAACAAAAATAAATTCTGATTATGAGTAACAACGACGCAAACAAAATCAATTCTTATCTCTCATTCCGATTGGGAGAGGAGATATTTGCACTCCATGTCAGTAAAGTGCACAAAATTCTGGAGGTGACAAATATTACAGAAGTGCCCCGGTCTCCTGACTATATGAAAGGAGTTATCAATCTTAGAGGAAATGTTCTTCCGGTAGTGGATGCTAGAGTGAAATTTGGTATGTCGCCAATTGAAAAAACAAAAAGCACAAGCATTTTGGTAACCGAAATAAACGTTGGAGGAGAGGATGTTATGGTAGGTTTGATGGTGGATGGAGTACACTCCGTGTTGAAGCTTGAGAGCGAAGATCTGTTACCTCCACCAAATATTGGAAACCGATACCGTTCGGAATTTATTTCAAATATGGCCCGCGTTAAAGACAAATTTTTTATCGTGCTTAACATAGATGCTGTTTTTTCATCTGAAGATCAGGTAAGTATTAAAGAACTTTCGATGGTTAAGGAGCATGTAATAAATGAAAACGCTACAGTCGAAACCGACCCCGCTTCAATGAAATAGACTTTATACCAAAATTTAACAGGAGGATACAAAGATGAAATTCAGAGATTTAAAAATAGGACAGAAGATCATTACCGGATTTGCCATTGTTTCAGGAGTGGCTCTTATTGTTGGAATTATTGGATTGGTAAGCTTAAGAAATGTCGGCAATTCTTTTCATGAGGTTGCAGACGAAAGAATGCCTGCTGTAGTTTCTCTTCAAGAGGTAGACAACTCAATTGAGTCCTTGATGGTTTCAATGCGCACCATGCTAAACCCTAGCCTGACAGTTGAACAAAGAAATGAACAGATGCGAAATGTGCAGGCGGCAAGACAAAGATATGCCACCGCTATTGAACGTTTTGAAAGTTTACCGATGGAAGATGATGTATTGTTAGTTTGGGAGCAGCTCAGAATAGCAATTCTAGATTGGCGACAAATAAATGAGCAGTTTGAAGCTGATTTGGATCGCCTGAATCGCTTAGATATACACTATCCGATGGAGTTTCTGAAAGATTTAGAGATGTTCGAAAAGGATCATTATGCCTTACAGGTAAGAGTTGCTAATGCCATTCAAACTATGAGACCTTTCGATGGAGGAGATGATCATACTGCTTGTAACCTTGGAGTATGGATCCCAAACCTTACTACATCAAATAGTGTAATCACCTCCGGAATTACTGCTATGAACGAACATCATAACCGCTTTCACAGATCAGTGGCTGAGATCATGAATCACATTAGAGCCGGTAGCCAGAGTTCAGCTCAAAATGTATATATGCAGCAAATGATGCCAGCTGCCGATGAAATATTCAGATATTTCAGCATCTTGAATGACCAAGCATTGATAGCTGTAGAATTGTTTGCAAATATGGATCGTATTCAAATGGAAGATGGAGCCAGGTATCTGGAGATTGTAAATGGATTGATTGAGCAAATGGTACAAATGAATATTAGAAATTCTGAAATTGCAGTGTCTAATGGCGACCGAATTATAAGGGCCAGCAACTTACTAATGATTTTTACATTGCTTGCAGGTCTGGGAGTTGCTTTTTTCCTAGGGTTTATGATTACCAGATTAATTACCGGGGGAATTAACAAAGGAGTGAATTTGGCAACCGAAGTTGCCAATGGAAACTTAACTATTGATGTAGATGAGGAAATGCTTGATCAGAAAGATGAGATTGGACAATTGGCTCGTTCTTTACAACAAATGATTGAACAATTACGCGATATCATTGGGGATATTCTTGGTGGTGCAGACAATATTGCTTCCGCAAGTCAGGAGATGAGCAGTACTTCTCAACAAATGTCTCAGGGAGCCAGCGAGCAGGCTTCATCGGCAGAGGAGGTCTCCTCATCAATGGAAGAGATGGCAGCCAATATTCAGCAAAATACGGATAATGCCATGGAAACTGAAAAAATTGCAACCATGGCTGTTAACGGAATTAGGAAAGGAGCCGAAAGCACAAGCATCGCTGTGATGTCCATGAAAGATATTGCTAAAAAAGTATCTATCATTGGTGATATTGCATATCAAACCAACATGTTGGCATTAAATGCTGCCGTTGAAGCAGCACGTGCCGGCGAACATGGAAAAGGTTTTGCTGTTGTAGCCGAAGAGGTTCGTAAATTGGCTGAGCGCAGTCAGATTGCTGCTGAAGAAATTGACGAATTATCTGAAAATGGTGTCAGAATTTCTGATGAGGCAAGCAGGCAATTAGCAGATATAGTTCCAGAGATAGAAAAAACGGCCAAGCTTGTTCAGGAAATCGCAGCAGCCAGTATGGAACAAAATACTGGCGCCGACCAGGTGAACAACGCCATTCAGCAATTGAACCAGGTAATTCAGCAAAATGCTGCTGCATCGGAAGAGATGGCTAGTAGTTCTGAAGAATTATCAGGACAGGCAGAACAAATGAAAGAGGTGGTGTCCTTCTTTGTTCTTGAAAGCAATGATCGTCGCAAACAGGTTAAAAAAAGCAGCAAGAAGAAGTCGAATGGTTTCTCTAATGTTAAATCAGGGCAGAAATTAAATCAGGAACAGTTGAAAGAGATAAAAGGCGTGGATCTGAAAATGAGTTCATCAGAAGTGACTGATGATGACTTTCAGAGATTTTAGTTTTAAGATTTAAAATAACCAGATTTAATTTAAATCAAGTTTTTTAAATTTGAGATAACCACAAAGATCACAAAGAAATCACAAAGTAGAACAGAGGTTGAAATATTTAATTATCCTCCTTTGTGGGCTTGGTGAAATCCTTTGCGTTCTTTGTGGTTTATCTTTTCATAAAGATTTTCATCTACGTTTAACTGAAAAGAAGTTAAATAATATAATTTAAACCTCATTGTTTGTTTTTATTGTCGAATCAGATATCTTTAATTACTTATATTAGTATATGGCAATAGTTAATCTAAGGGATATATATAAAGCAGAACTGTCTGAGGAGCACTTCGATAAACTTGCACGGCTAATAATGAATGAAACAGGGATAAAAATGCCACCTGTTAAACGCGTTATGGTTCAATCTCGTTTGAAAAAGCGTTTACGTGAACTCAATATGAGTTCCTTCGACGATTACGTAAAATATGCTTTTAGTGAAGAAGGTTTTCAAACTGAGGTGGTTCATATTTTTGATGTGATCAGTACCAATAAAACAGATTTTTTCAGAGAGCCGGTTCATTTTAGCTTCTTACGAGATATTATTCTACCTGAGTTTTCACTGGGAAATAATGGCAAGGCACTTAAGGTTTGGAGTGCAGCTTGCTCGAGTGGGGAAGAAGCGGTAACAACCGCGATGGTCATCAATGAGTTTTTAAACGAAACCCACAACTTTGACTATGCCATTCATGGAACCGACATCTCTACCCATATCCTCAGGATGGCCAGTAATGGTGTTTATTCTGAAGATAGGGTGAAACCTGCTGTGCCGGAGATCCTTTTGCGAAAATACTTTATGAAAAGCAAAGATCCTGCCCGTAAAACTTACAGGGTGGTTCCGGAATTAAGGCAAAAAATAAAATACAGCCGGTTAAATTTCATGGATGATGGTTATAATATGCCTGAAAAATATGACCTGATTTTTTGTCGGAATGTGTTGATTTATTTTGACAGACCAACACAAGAGTCGGTGGTGAGTAAACTTTGTCACTATCTAAAGCCGGGAGGTTACATCATTCATGGCCATTCAGAGTCTTTTATTGGTATGCAACTTCCGTTAAAAGCAATTAGGCCTACAATTTTTCAAATGGTATAAACTATTTAATTTCGTTTTAATTGAAACCAGGCAAAAAAATACGGGTGCTGATAGTGGATGATTCAGCGGTTGTGAGGCAAACGCTCTCTTCCATAATTGATTCCAACTCTTCAATGGAAGTAATGGGAACGGCTTCGGATCCGTTTGTTGCTGCAAGGAAAATGCTGGATGAGGTTCCCGATGTTATAACCCTTGATGTTGAAATGCCCAGAATGGACGGTCTTACTTTTCTTCGTCGAATCATGAGTCAACATCCCATACCGGTTGTCATCATTTCAAGTTTAACTGCCGAAGGCACTGAAACCGGGTTAAAAGCCCTTGAATATGGTGCGGTTGAGATTATTACGAAACCTAAAATGAACACCAAAGAGTTCATCGAGGAGTCTAAAATAAGAATTTGTGATGCCATTAAGGCTGCCTCGCGCGCAAAGCTTAAACGAAAAACCGGTTTTGCTGTTCCCTCCATTAAGGTTGAACCAAAATTCTCAGCTGATGCTGTTATCCCTTCTCTAAAAGGAAGCAGCATGATACAAACCACCGAGAAAATAATTGCAATGGGTGCCTCTACTGGTGGCACAGAGGCATTAACCGTTTTTTTGCAATCCATGCCTGCCGACAGTCCCGGAATTGTTATTGTTCAGCACATGCCGGAAGAGTTCACCCGTTCATTTGCCAACAGATTAAATGATATATGTGCTATAACGGTTAAAGAGGCTGCCAACAACGATACCGTGATTCGCGGACGAGCCTTGATTGCTCCGGGTAACAAGCATACACTTTTAAAAAGAAGTGGAGCCAGATATTACGTGGAGGTTATTGATGGTCCTCTGGTGAACCGTCACCGGCCAAGTGTAGATGTATTGTTTCGTTCTGTTGCCATTAATGCGGGAGCAAATGCTGTAGGGGGCATTATGACGGGAATGGGTGCCGATGGTGCAAAAGGATTACTGGAAATGAAAAAGGCTGGGGCATTCACCATTGCTCAAGATGAAGCAAGTTGTGTTGTTTTTGGTATGCCGCATGAAGCCATAAAACTGGATGCACATAGTAAAATTTTACCACTGGATTCGATTGCCACTGCCGTTCTCAAAGTCACAAGATAGAAAAGACTTTCCGTATCATTAAGCTGTTCGTTTTACTGACTCATTACATCAAAGCATGTGCTTTCTGATTTCTCTACTACCCTTAAATTATATTATTCTATAACCATAAGGTCTTCACTTGAAGGCAATGCCATTGACTATAAGTGGATTGGTTTTCTAATTTAGATAGGAGTCGGGTTTGTAAGTTTTATTATGAAATATTCGAATAAATGTAGTTAAATATCGAATAAATATTTCAATATGAAAATAATTGGGATGTTTTAGTTTTAAATATTAATTTTGTCAATGGTTGGTTTGGTCAATTTGCATCAAACATCTTTTTTTTAATTAAAACCGGTTCGATGTTGAATGATAGCATAAACCGATTGCCAGAGAGTGAGTTGCTTGCCATATTTGACAACGCAGCAATTGTTCTGATTCTTGTGGATCGGGAGGGGAGGGTTGTGAGAATTAATCGTGCAGGTAGCGAGTTAGTTGGTGCCGGTAACGAGAAGGTTATGGGATTGCTTGCTGGAGAGGCTCTTAGGTGCGTAAACCTTTATGGAAATGAAAATGCTGTATGCGGCTGTACAGAAGAGTGCACCAGATGTGATCTCAGGAATTTGTTTTCCCAGGTTTTTAACACTTCAATCGATATCGAAAAGCGAGTGGGATCCATTACTGTAGCGCGGGAGGGAACTCCACAAACCTATAAGTTATTAATATCTGCCAACCGCGTTGTTATTGAGAAAAAACAATACGTTCTTCTTACAATTGATGATATAACAAAACAAAAAGAGCAGGAAGAGATGCTCAAAAAGCTGGTTAAAACCCGCGATAAGCTCTTATCTGTAATTGCTCACGATCTCAAAAGCCCGTTATCTGTAATTATTGGATTTGCCGATTATATGGTGGCAAATTTTGATAAAGTTGAGAAGGAACAGATAAATACTTTTCTCGAACACATTCAGCAATCTTCACATGACGCCTATAATTTGCTGGATAACTTGTTTGAGTGGACCTCAAACCAGTGGAATAAAACCTCTATGATTCCCAAAGCCGTCAAAGTGGGTGATATGTGTAACGATGTGCTCGATTTCTGTCGTTCAATTGCAAAAGGCAAGGAAGTGCGCATTGAATTAGCTGAGCATTATTCCGGCTTCTGGGTACTCGATGAGGATATGATTAAAACCACATTACGCAATTTGGTTATCAATTCCATTAAGTTTACCAACCGAGGAGGGATTGTGCAACTTGAAACAGCTAAAAATGGAGAGACTCTTCGGTTTGTTGTTTCAGACACCGGTATTGGCATATGTAAGGAAGCTTTAGAGAGTTTGTTTAAAGGCAATGGGAATGGCTCCTCATCAGGTACCGAATCAGAGAAGGGCAGTGGTTTAGGTCTCTTAATATGCAAGGAATTTGTTGAAAAGCATGGAGCACAATTAGAAGTTGCCAGTGAAGTTGGAAAAGGGACCAGCATCAGTTTCTCAATTCCACCTGCCAAATAATTCAATCCATCTTCTGAACAATTTCTTGATTCTATCGGTTTACATTTAATTAGACCTTCCTGTGCAAGAGAATTTAATAACATTTAATAGATTGTATAAAATGAAAGCACATAAAATTAGTTTAGTCAATGCGTTTGTACTTATCATTTTTGGTATTTGGGCGTATGTTCAATCCGATAATCCTTCTTTTACTGCTTTGATTCCTGTGTTTCTTGGCGGGTTATTGCTTGCATTTAATCAACAAGTTTCCAGAGGAAGTGCTAACTGGCTTTCATTTTCGGTGGTTATAACTTTTCTTGCTTTCACAGGTTTGTTTATGCCTTTAATAGGAGCCATCTCCAGATCAGATTCCTTATCTATTTTCAGAGTTGTAACGATGCTTGCAACCTCTTTTATTGCTTTAGTGGTATTGACTCGTCGTTTGATATTGGTTTTAAGAAATAATTAATGGCCATTTTCAAATGAAAAAAGGCCTGATTTAAATTCTTTTAATTCAACAGGTAATTTTGGGTTTTCTAATTCAATCACAACTCTTGAGTTGAAATTTATAGAATCCAGTGTTTCACGGAAATGTTTGTCGAATATATTGTCAAGTGTACCATTTTCAGTAATATGTTCCAATCCTCTCTTTACTCTTTCTGCCAATTGTTTGTTATTGGTGTTAATGTAAAATAGCAAAGGGAATGGATAATAGATAACTATTCTATCCTCAATTTTTAACCCTTCAATTTGTGCAGCCCTTTCTTGAAACACATCATGTACTTCATTTGCACCAAATGCAGTATAATCAAATTTTCTGTTTCTTAAATCATCAAATAAGCCATCGAAATATCCTTCCTCAACAACAGAAAAGCCATTGCTTCTGAAAAGTTCTGCATCAGCCCATGTTAATGGTATTCCATGTCTGAGGTTTTTTAGAGTTCTGGCGTTTGTTGCCTTACTGAATGTGGTCTGGTCCTCTTCGTTTATAATTATAATCCTAAACCCTAATAAGCCTTTCATAATGGGTTTATTTATCACGATCTTCTCTCTGTTTTCAAATTTAACATTCCCGGCAACGGTAACAGTCAAATCATGTTGGAACTCATCAAAAATATTTGATTCTTCAATGTCTGTGTAGTCTTTTGTTGATTCAATAACTTTCCAGCTCCCATATTCTTCACGGGTGGCAGAAAGTATGGCAAAGAGGATGTCTCTTTCGTATAATTGCCTGGCAGTGGTTCTGTTACCACTCCAAAAATCAATGGTCATGGTGTCAGTTTTTTTATTGTTCCCAGATGCAGATATTTGTGTTTCTGGTTTGAAATTACATGCAGCTGTTAGAATTAAAAATGTCGTGACAATGAGTAAAAATGGTTTCATAAGTCTTTCGATAAATATTAATACTTAAAGATAGTTTTTTCCTGATTAAATATTTATCGTAAGATATTTAAATTACATCTCTGAGTTTCTGATACAAATTAAATATTGGCATAATTTATGAATTATGGTAGTTGATGCGAATGTTTTTTGTAATTTTGCAATCCTGACCATCATATCAACGGGGCTGACATGGATTTGACAGCATGACTAAGTGGTATGTAAGCATGTCGAGCAATGGGATACCGGCTCGTAAATCCAGGATCTCAACTTTTTTAACTGGCGAAACTAATTACGCTCTCGCAGCCTAATCGAAGCATAGTAGATTGGCATTATCCCAGGCTCTAGGAGCCGGGACGAGACATCTCCCGGGTGCCAATTCCTGAGGCGGCTCGATTCGGAGGTGTGGGAATTTCGGGAATAGCTGAAACATTGCCTTGGTGTCTCGGTGAAAATTAAAAGGCTAAGGAGTCGTCCGGGTGTCTGTTCCCAAACGGCTCACGAAAATCAATAACCGACTAAACATGTAGAAAGCATATGGCTTGCTTGTTTGGACCGGGGTTCGATTCCCCGCAGCTCCACCTTCGCTCCCCGAAGCCTTTGGCGGAGGGGAGATTCGTTCCTATGAAGCCTTTGGCTAAAGGAAAATTCATTTTTTCGATCTATTGTCCCAGAGAAGTTTAAGTTTTTATTTGATCTGGATTAAGAATTAATC
Source organism: Alkalitalea saponilacus (assembly GCF_900168165.1). Classification (GTDB taxonomy): domain Bacteria; phylum Bacteroidota; class Bacteroidia; order Bacteroidales; family Marinilabiliaceae; genus Natronoflexus; species Natronoflexus saponilacus. The sequence continues at coordinate 48,622 of NZ_FUYV01000018.1, read as the reverse complement.
CCTATTTATAGATAGGGGAGCTTCGGTGGATGCCATCCACCAAATAGCCTACTATAATAATTCCTTAAGCTATGTGGTATGTTTATATCTTAAAATGTTCCAATGGCACATATTGGAAGTGCGAAACAAAGGTTTCACCAATGCCGTTGCTCCGTCCTGTCTCGAAGGGCATTTTCTGTCAAATTTTTTCTTCACACCAGGAGCTATCGTGACAGCCGAAATTCTTCGTTTTTCTTACACCGGATACTTAATCTTCCGAATAGCTTCGGCTGGATTTTCTGATTTAAAAACATAGCTTCCTGCAACAAAAACATCCACTCCGGCTTCTGCCAATGCTTTGGCATTGGTGTCATCCACACCACCATCAACTTCAATAAGTGCTTTGCTGTTTTTTTTCAAAATCAGTTCTTTAAGTTTCCGAATTTTTTCGAAAGACCCGGGGATGAATTTTTGTCCTCCAAATCCGGGATTTACAGACATAATCAATACCAGATCCAGATCTGTAATAATCTCTTCGAGCAGTTGAACCGGGGTGTGAGGATTCAAAGTTACGCCGGCTTTCATTCCTGAATTATGAATTGATTCTATGGTGCGGTGCAGATGAGAACAAGCTTCGTAATGAACATTTAAAAGATGAGCTCCTGCGTTTTTAAAGGTTTCGATGTATCTTTCTGGTTGTACAATCATAAGATGTACATCCAACGGCTTTTCTGATATGGAGTGAACGGCTTCAACCACGGGGATCCCAAACGAAATGTTCGGAACAAATACTCCATCCATAATATCCATGTGAAGCCAGTCGGCTTCACTGTTATTAATTATTTCTATGTCCCTTTTTAAATTGGTGAAATCTGCGGCCAATAGAGATGGTGCTACCAATCGTTGCATGTCTGTTTTGATTGTGTGTTTTCTGAGTACTTAAATTTATTCTCCCAGATACGATCTGAGGATTTTACTTCTGTAGGTATGTTTTAAGCGTTTAATGGCCTTTTCCTTTATCTGTCTAACACGTTCACGTGTTAGATTAAAAAGTTTGCCAATCTCTTCAAGTGAGTACGGAGGCTCACCGTTTAGTCCATAATAAAGCTTTACAATATCTGCCTCTCTTGGAGAAAGGGTGGAAAGTGAACGCTCAATTTCTCTTCGAAGGGAATCGTCAAGTAAATGGGAATCTGGACTTGAAGCCTCGGTAGATAATAATACATCGTAAAGCGTATTTTCCTCATCAGATTTAAGAGGCGCATCCATAGATACATGTCGGGATGATACCTTCAGTGCTTCTTTTACCTCCTTGGGAGCCATGTCCAGAATATCGGCAATTTCATAGGAAGTTGGTTCTCTCTGAAACTCTTGCTCCAATCTTGAAAAGGTATTGTTTACCTTATTGATGCTTCCAATTTTATTAAGAGGCAGTCTAACAATTCGGGCTTGCTCCGCCAAAGCTTGTAAAATGGATTGCCTGATCCACCATACGGCGTAGGAAATGAATTTAAAACCTCTTGTCTCATCAAATCTTTGTGCTGCTTTTATCAGCCCAAGGTTACCTTCATTAATTAGATCCGGAAGACTTAAACCCTGATTTTGGTACTGTTTTGCCACAGAAACTACGAAACGCAGGTTAGCGTTAATCAGTCTCTCAAGAGCCAACTGATCTCCTTGTTTTATTTTTTTTGCCAGGGTTACTTCTTCTTCTGCTGAAATTAGTTGCACTTTACCAATTTCATGGAGATATTTGTCTAATGAAGGAGCTTCTCTGTTAGTTACTTGTTTTGTTATCTTGAGTTGTCTCATATTCCTGCTAGGTCTTGTTCGGTTATAATAGGCTTTGTAATATTAACAAAAAAAAATAGTTCAGGTTTATTTTTTTCATGTTTTTTTAAGGAACTCTTTGTTTATAGTGGTAACTTGTTTTGTAGTAAGCGGTTAATTGTGTATCTGATTCCATTGTTTTTTTTAAATAGAAGTGAAACTATTTTTTTAGATGTTTGTTTCATTTTTAAAGCCTGTTTTTACAGGCTTTAAACAGAAGTTTACTAATCATCAATATGAATGAGTCCAATTTTTCAATTAAAATATAATATAAAATTTTGATGGTTAATTCATATTGTTTATGTTTGCAATGAAAACCGGTAGGGTTTTCATGGTTCGTATTGATATACATTCGTAATCTGATCATAACACATCGAAATATTCCCCTTTCTCTTTCCATTGTATTTTAAACATTGCCGGACTGGGGGTTTTGTATATCATTTATTTATAGTTCTATAGTTGCTTTCAATGACTTAATACTGTTTCCGTTATTATATTGTGGCTTCCTGCTGAATGATGAATCGGTATTGGAATTCGCATTGATAAGTGGGCAATATGACACACATCTTTAACCTTTGTTGGTAATTGTTTAAACAAATGCATCTGTTTTGCAGAAAATAGTTAGTGGTGTTATGGGTTAACACGAATCCTGAAAACAGATTCAAATTAAAATATAGATTTTTTACGATTAAATAAAAGTACAAGAACAAGTTATGTATGATATTCTTGAATTGAATAAGAAGTTGCTTATGGATTTGCGCACCATTGCCAAGGATCTGGGAATTAAGCGTGTAGAATCCTTTAAAAAGCAAGAGTTAATTTATCAGATTCTTGATGCACAGGCGATTAAGGCATCTGAAAAGAAAACCAAAAGCCCAGGAGCTCCATCGGACGGTGCACAGGATAATAGAGGACGCAGAACCAGAACTCCCCGAAAGAACAAGGAAAATGAAGGTTCAGAACAGAATGTGCGACAAGTTGCTGCCGCTCAAGTGAAAAAACCTGATGTGCGTAATGTATCAGAAAAGCAGACAGCTAAAGCGGATGCTGATAAAAGTGCAGAACCAAAGCCGGTGAATGCACCTGCTAAAGCTCCTGAAATCGTAAAGAGGGATAAAGCCCCTGAAAGTAAGGACGAGGTTGTGAAATCCGACATTGTGGTTGAACCTAAAGAACCTCAGCCTTCTAAGAAGGAGGGAGATGATAGTCGTAAACCTGGTAAACGTCAGGACGACTCCTCAGGTCGCAAGTGGAACAGGAATGAGCGTTCCGATGATCGTGCTCCACGTCAGGATAATCAGCCGCAAAATAAACGTCAGTCTGATAAACACAACAGGCGCGATGATAAATCCTTCGAGTTTGAAGGGATTATTTCTGCATCAGGTGTTCTGGAAATTATGCCTGATGGTTACGGTTTCCTTCGTTCCAGTGATTATAACTATCTCAACTCACCAGATGATATTTATGTATCCCAATCACAAATAAAACTGTTCGGTTTAAAAACCGGAGATATGGTTTTGGGATCTATCCGTCCACCTAAAGAAGGAGAGAAATATTTCCCGCTTATTAAAGTGGAGTCTATTAATGGACGCACGCCTGATTATGTGCGTGATCGCGTTCCATTTGATCATTTGACACCTATATTCCCCGATGAGAAATTCAATTTGACAAGCGGTCCAAAGGCCAGTTTCTCATCTCGTATTGTGGATATGTTCTCGCCGATTGGAAAAGGACAGCGCGGACTAATTGTTGCGCAGCCCAAAACAGGAAAAACAGTTCTGTTGAAGGATGTAGCCAACGCGATAGCCTCTAACCATCCGGAAGTTTACATGATGATTCTTCTGATTGATGAAAGGCCTGAAGAGGTTACAGACATGGCTCGAAGCGTAAATGCAGAAGTGATTTCTTCTACCTTTGATGAGCCTGCTGAGCGACACGTAAAAGTAGCCAATATCGTTCTGGAAAAAGCTAAAAGAATGGTTGAGTGTGGTCACGATGTTGTTATTCTGCTTGACTCCATAACCAGACTCGCACGTGCTTATAATACAGTTTCACCTGCTTCCGGAAAAGTTCTGTCCGGTGGAGTTGATGCCAACGCACTTCATAAGCCCAAACGATTCTTTGGAGCTGCTCGTAACATCGAAGGTGGTGGGTCATTGACCATACTTGCAACAGCTCTTACCGAAACCGGATCAAAAATGGATGAAGTTATTTTTGAAGAGTTTAAAGGTACTGGTAACATGGAATTGCAGTTGGACAGAAAGCTTTCAAACAAAAGAATTTATCCTGCTGTCGATATCATTGCTTCAAGCACTCGTCGCGAAGATTTACTGCTTGATAAGGAATTCATGAATCGAATATGGATATTACGTAACTACCTTGCCGATATGAACTCTATCGAGGCCATGGAGTTTATTCGAGATAGAATGTCCAAAACAAAATCTAATGAAGAATTTCTTATTTCAATGAACTCGGAATAAACGAATTACTTATGCATGTAAAAAAAGGCTGCCATCAGGCAGCCTTTTTTGTTGATATGAATGCCAATCCAAATAGCTGTTGGTAAATTGTTGAAGCGATATTAAATGGAGTTTGCGAAGTCACGTTTTCTAATTCAATTAAAATGAAATACCGAGTTCTTGTCCAAATAGGCAATAAGTTTCATTGGATGCCTGTAATTGTATTTCCCTTTTCTGTACACCATTATTTCCCATTAATGTTGGCATGTAAACTTTTTTGTTTGTAATTTGTTAGGATTAAAGAATAAAATCATTGATTTTATAGCTAATCCCTTAAATTTATCAGATATGAATCTTTCAACCAACTACCTTGGACTAAAATTGAAGAACCCAGTCATTGTGGGTGCTTGTAATCTTTCACTAGACATTGCGAAAGCCAAAGAATTAGAGGAGGCAGGAGCTTCTGCCATTGTTTTTAAATCCTTATTTGAGGAGCAGCTTAATCTTGAGGCAGCTCAATTGAGTGATGATTTGCATCAATATGACGATCGTAACGCAGAAATGTTAAATCTTTTTCCAAACATTGAGCATTCAGGACCCAAGGCTCACTTACTTGCTTTAAAAGAATTAAAGGAGAATGTTTCAATTCCTGTTATTGCAAGTCTGAACTGCATCTATAAAGAGAGTTGGGAAGAGTATGCATTGCATTTGGCAGACGCTGGTGCAGATGCTTTGGAACTAAATTTTTATGCGACCATAACTGATGCGGATAAGGATCCGCATGAGATTGAAAATATGCAAATAGAAGTGCTTAAAAAGATTAAGGACAAAGTTAAAATTCCTGTATCTGTTAAATTGAGTCCATATTACACAAATCCGTTGGCCTTTATTAAACGACTGGAGGAAATTGGTGCTGATGGCTATGTGCTTTTTAACAGATTGTTTCAACCTGATATTGATGTATGGGAAGAGGCTTTGCAAATGCCATATAATCTAAGTAAGGACGGCGACAACAGGTTGTCACTTAGGTATATGGGGCTGTTATCTGGTCAGGTAAAAGGGTCTTTGGTAGCAAATACCGGAATTCTAAAAGGCACAGATGTTGCTGCTTCCATTCTTGCCGGTGCTGATGCTGTGCAAGTTGTAAGTACTTTATATAAGAATGGAACTTCTGCCATTAACACAATTCTTAATGAACTATCGGACTGGATGAACAAAAAAGGATATTCATCAATTGATGATTTTAAAGGAAAGATGTCGAAATCAAGTTTGAAACAACCATATGCTTATAAACGAGCACAGTATGTTGATTTTTTAATGAAAGCATCTGAATTCGAAAATCATTACCCTGTTAAATAACGTTGTGAAATTAATTTGCTGTTGGGCTCCAAACAATACAATTGTTTGGAGCCCTTTTTATGAATTTCAGTACACTTAGGTTTAAATCTTTGCTTTGAAACAGTTTTTGAAGAGATTAATGTGTGGTACTCTTTTTTTAAGATAGCTTAATTATTTTTAGCAAAAAGTGATTGGCACTTTTATCTGTGCTTTATTGATTAAGTTACTCAATTATAGTGCAATTTGGTTAAATCACGATTAACTACAAAAGGTAGTTAAAAAGTGAGAAAAATTCAGTTAATTTGTAGTGCCAAAAAAACGATAACGAAATATTTAAGTAATCAACTCAATATAACCAACAAACAAGAAAAACAGTTATGAGTAAAAAACGTGTTTATACTTTCGGTAACGGACAGGCCGAAGGAAAAGCAGATATGAAGAATCTGCTAGGTGGTAAGGGAGCAAATCTTGCTGAAATGAATTTGATTGGAGTGCCAGTGCCTCCTGGATTCACTATCACAACTGATACTTGTACAGAGTATAACCAATTAGGAAAAGAGAAAGTAATTGCTCTATTAAAAGAAGAGTGCGAAGCTGCAATGGCTTATGTTGAAAAAATAATGGGAACCAAATTTGGAGATAAAGAAAACCCATTGTTGATGTCCGTTCGTTCAGGAGCAAGAGTGTCTATGCCCGGTATGATGGACACCGTATTGAACCTTGGCCTTAATGATGAGGCTGTTATAGGTATTGCTAAAAAGTCAGGTAACGAGCGTTTTGCTTGGGATTCATATCGTCGATTTGTACAAATGTACGGAGATGTAGTGATGGGTATGAAGCCTGAGTCAAAAGAGGATATTGATCCTTTTGAAGAAATCATGGAAGAAATGAAACATTCAAGAGGAATTGAAAATGATACAGATTTTTCAGTTGATGACTTAAAAGAATTGGTTACTAAGTTTAAGGCAGCTGTAAAAGCTAAAACAGGACAAGATTTTCCTGTTGATCCTTGGGAGCAATTGTGGGGATCTGTTTGTGCAGTATTCGACAGTTGGATGAATCCTCGTGCAAAATATTACCGTGCCATGAACCAGTTCTCTGAAGAGTGGGGAACTGCAGTAAACGTTCAGGCAATGGTTTTTGGTAACATGGGAGATAACTCTGCAACAGGAGTTGCTTTTACACGTGATTCTGCAACTGGAGAGAATGTATTTAACGGAGAGTACCTCATTAATGCTCAGGGAGAAGATGTTGTATCCGGGGTGCGTACTCCTCAGGAAATTACTAAAGAAGGTAGTTTAAGATGGGCAAAACTTCAGGGAGTTTCGGAAGAAGAGAGATTTGCTAAATTTCCTTCATTAGAAGAAGCTATGCCTGTTGCTTACAAAGAGTTAAATGAAACTCAAAGAAAATTAGAGGAATACTTCAAAGATATGCAAGATCTTGAGTTTACTATTCAGGATGGTAAACTATGGATGCTTCAAACTCGAAGCGGAAAGCGTACTGCTGCTGCGATGGTTAAAATTGCAATGGATATGCTTAAAGAGGGCATGATTGATGAAAAAACTGCAATCTTGCGTCAAGATCCTAATAAATTAGATGAGTTATTACACCCTGTATTTGACAATGAAGCCATAAAAGGAGCTAACGTTATAGCAAAAGGATTGCCGGCTTCTCCGGGCGCTGCTACAGGTCAGATTGTTTTCCATGCTGATGAGGCGAAAAAATATCCGGTTTCAATATTGGTACGTATCGAAACTTCTCCGGAAGATTTAGAAGGTATGGATATTGCAAAAGGTATTTTGACCGCAAAAGGAGGTATGACTTCTCACGCAGCTGTAGTAGCTCGTGGAATGGGTAAGTGTTGTGTTTCTGGTGCAGGTGAGTGTATCATTGATTACAAAGCAAGAACTCTTAAACTAAAAGGTAAAACCTATAATGATGGAGATTGGATTTCTCTAAATGGATCTACTGGTGAGGTTTATGAAGGTAAAATTGCTACTATTGATGCTGAATTAAGTGGCGATTTTGGCGAAATCATGGATTTATCTGATAAATTCCGTAAAATCGATGTAAGAACGAACGCTGAAACCGAAAGAGAGTGTAAAGTTGCTTTGAAATTTGGAGCTGCAGGTATTGGTCTTTGTCGTACTGAACACATGTTCTTCGAAGGAGAGCGTATTAAGGCTATGCGTGAAATGATTCTGGCTGACGATGAGGCCGGAAGAAGAAAGGCATTAGAGAAACTGTTGCCAATTCAGCGCAAAGATTTTTATGATGTATTCAAAGTAATGGCTGGGCTGCCTGTTACCGTTCGTTTATTAGATCCTCCATTGCATGAGTTTGTTCCTCACGAAGAGGCTAACCAGGCTGAGATGGCTAAGGAAATGGGTATTTCTGTTGAGACAGTTAAACAAAAAGTAGAAGACCTACATGAGTTTAACCCTATGTTAGGGCATAGAGGTTGTCGCTTAGGTAACACTTATCCTGAAATCACTGAAATGCAAGCTCGTGCTATTATAGAAGCTGCTCTTGATCTTAAAAAGGAGGGAATCTCCACCTTACCTGAAATCATGATTCCTCTTATTGGTAACGTTAAAGAGTTGAAATATCAGGAGAATATCGTTAGAGAGACCATCGCAAAGGTATTTGCAGAACGTAACGAATCGATTGAATTCCTTGTGGGAACAATGATTGAAGTGCCTCGTGCTGCTCTTACTGCTGATGAGGTTGCAGAGGTAGCTGAATTCTTCTCTTTTGGTACCAACGATTTAACTCAGATGGCTTTAGGGTATTCCCGTGACGATGCAGGTAAATTCTTGCCTGAGTACATTGCAAAAGGAATTTTAAAGCATGATCCTTTCCAGGTGTTAGATCAGGAAGGTGTTGGTCAGTTAGTGAAAATGGGTATTGAAAAAGGAAGAAGCAAACGCAATAACCTGAAAATCGGTATTTGCGGCGAACATGGAGGTGAACCTTCGTCGGTTGAGTTCTGTGTAAAAGCTGGAATGAACTACGTATCCTGTTCTCCATTCCGAGTGCCCATTGCGCGTTTGGCTGCTGCTCAGGCTGCTGTTAAGCAGGCATAATTGGTTATATATTTTTTATAACTGAAATAAATCAAAGCCGCCCCCGTTTACGGGGCGGCTTTTTTGTCTTTATGTCAAATTCTTCATTCTCCATTATTTTCTGTAATTTTGCACGTTCAATCATCTAAAAAAAGGAATTTGGCACGTGTAATGGCTTTTGATGTAGGGAGAAAACGTGTGGGGATCGCAGTTACCGATCCGTTGCAAATTATTGCCAATGGTTTAACAACACTACAAGTGCATGAAGTTCTTCCGTTTTTAAAAGAATACCTTTTAAAAGAGGAGGTTGAACTGTTTGTAGTGGGGTATGCGCGTCAGTCAAACGGTGAAGATTCAGAGTCGATGAATCAGATTCGCCCATTTGTAAATAGTTTGAAGAACAAATTTCCACAAATACCTGTTAAATGGATAGACGAGCGTTACACCAGCCAATTGGCATTTCAGGCAATGATTGATGGTGGTATGAAGAAAATGGCTCGGCGTGATAAAGCAATGATCGACAAAATCAGTGCTACCATCATTTTGCAGAGCTATCTGGATGGCGGCAGGTAAAGTTAAAGTCTTTTAAGCGGTGTTTGCATGTAGAGATTGATTGAAGTAATTACAAAGAGAAGAGAAATTAGGTATCCGATGTGAGAAGATTGTTTTTATATGGCAGATGGGAGTTTTCAAAACTATATGATATACATGATTGCGCACGAATAAATAAAAAGTAGCTTATATTTTTAGAAGATGATTTATCCGGTAGTAGTTTATGGCCATCCGGTTTTGCGGAAAGTGGCAGAGGAAATTGAAAGTGATTATGAAGGTTTATCACAATTGATTGAAGATATGTGGGAAACCATGTATAAAGCTGATGGAGTAGGACTTGCTGCACCGCAAATAGGCATTCCAATCAGGTTGTTTGTAATTGATGGTAATGACATGGCTGAAGATTTCCCTGAACTGGAAGGGTTTAAGAGGGTTTTTATTAATGCCGAAATCGTAGAGTTTGAAGGTTCAAAAGTAAATGAGGCCGAAGGTTGTTTAAGTCTTCCGGGTATTCGGGAGGAAGTCTCCCGTCCCAGTAAAATTAGGATTCGTTACGACGATGAAAATTTTGTTGAACACGATGAGGTTTATGAAGGTTTCGCGGCTCGAATCATTCAGCACGAATATGATCATATTGAAGGTAAATTATTTGTGGATTATCTTTCGCCCTTAAGAAAGCGACTGATAAAACGACGATTGAATGCCATCTCGGAAGGTAAGGCAGAAACCAGCTATAAGATAAAACTTCCACGTTAAACAGGAACCTGTTTTCCTTTTCTGCGGTTTTTCCTGATTATGCGAATTGTTTTCTTGATAGTCTGGTTATGAATCAGGTATTTTGATGAGAATAGTAACAACCATTTAATAAATGGTGATGAAAACCAGGTATAAGTTCCGGGGTAGAATATGGTTTCACCACCAAATCTCATTTTGTAAAATGTTGCGCCAAAACGAACCCTGTTTTTAATTTCCTGATTTATCTCCTGCTCTGATAAAATAGCCTTTGCCGAAATATCATCCAATTGAACCAGGTCATAAAATTGGAATCCGTTATCCTTTGCCCATAGCATTAACTGCCACGTAATGGCATCTGAGAAGTTCGCTGTTGCATATTCCCCACTCCAGCCCCAGATTGTGTCGCGAAATGTGTTGCCAAATGTAAAGGCCAAAGATGCAGAAACTACTTCCCCGTTAATCTCTCCAATTAACAAAGTTACCCAACCATTGGGATGCATTTTGTCCCATAAGTCGTAAAGATAGTTGATGTCGGGGTAGCTGCTTATAACACCAATTCTTTCGCAGGTTTTATTAACCAAAGCAAACAACAACGGAATATCTTCTCTGTTGCCGGGTTTTAATTGGATGGGGTTTTTTAGCCCTTCTTTGACACTTTTTCTTCGATTCTTTTTAAAACCGGCGAGGATTTCTTCTTCAGTTTGCCTCAAATCAATAACCTGTGTACACTTGATATTCGGATTCGGAGGGATATAATTTGGATGTTTTAAAAACCCACTTTTTCCAAGAACTTCTGCCAATCCGTGTAGCTTGTAATGTATATCGATTGTTAAATAGCGCAGTCTTTGTTTTCTCGCAAACTTTTTTATTTCAGTTAAAAGCTGAGCAGAACCATTTAATTGACTATTCCCAAAACATGGCCCTTGGGATATATAGCCCACTTTACCGAAAAATGGGATGGCCATTATGTAAATTTGAGTTCCGCAAATAATTTTCTCTTCCTGTTTTATTATAATCCTGAATGCTTGCCATCCATCCCAATGCTTTAGCTCTCCCCATATTGATGTTTGTTCATAACTCGCTCCGTCCATCACTTCGGCAAAAGTATCCCATTCGGGATTTGGGGTGGAGGAGCATATTTCAGTAGATATTTTATGTTTTTTTTTATCACTCATAATCAGGTTGTGTGCGATGCTTTTCTTCTTATACTCCTGATAATTCTTTTTACAAGAGCATTATTCAGCAGGAATTTTGCAGCAAAACTAAATAAGTGCTTCTTTAATTTTGATGGGAAATAAGAATAAACACCCGGGTAAAAAATAATATCTCCGCCAAACCTCATTTTATAAAAGGTTGAGCCGTAATGGGGGCGTTCCTTTATTTTTTGTGTCACATGATTGTTGCCTGCCAAAATCGCTTTTGCAGAGATGGTATCAAGATGAACAAAATCATAATATTTAAAGCCCTTCTCTTTAGCCCAGCAAATGGTTTTCCAATCGATAACATCTGATGCATTCAGGTGAACATAGTCACCTGACCAACCCCAGATGCTGTTTCTAAAGGTATCCCCAAAAGTGAAACTCAACGAGGCGCATACTGGTTGTCGGTCTGTTTCTGCAATGTGCATCACTACCCAATTGTTGGGTGCAAACATATCCCATAATTTATAAAGGAATGAAATATCCGGATATAGAGGCTTAGTATCCCTCCTTTTGCAGGTTTGATCTATTAAATCAAAGAGTAGTTCTATGTCATTTCTGGTTCCGGTTCTGATTTCCAACCCATGTTTTAAACCTGAACGAATGCTTTTACGCCGACCTGATTTAAAACCTGCCATAATGGTGTCCAGATCCTGTGTCAGGTCAAGTAGAAGTGTGCTGGTAATTGGCGCCTCTGGTGGCAACCGGTCAGGATGTGGTGAGAAATCTTTATCTTCGGTAATTTGCGGTAATTCCTTAAGGTTGTAAGCTATGTCAACAGTAGTGAATTGAAGTTTGTTCTTTTTTGTGAATTCCTTGATTTGGTCAACCATTAGTTTTACGGCATCATTTCCTGCGCTATTTATACATGGCCCTTGCTGGATATACCCAAATTTGCCAAAAAATGGAATTTCAATGGTGAGTATTTGTGCTCCGCAAACTATTTTATCATTCTCTTTTACTATTACTCTGGCAGAATTCCAACCGGATAATGTCATGGTATCGGCCCAAACCGATGATTGTTCATGGCATACCGATGATATTCCGGATATAAACTGATCCCATTCGGGGTTTGTCTGATTGGTACATATTTCAAAGGTCAAAGAGTTATTCTGACTCATACTGGAATTTTTTCATGTTATATTATTATCAAATGTAGAAAGAATATGCTCCATATTCTCTCTTTTTATATCAATGGAATCCTTTTTTTGATTAACAGTACATATTGTTATTCCAATTTTAAATGCAATCAAAGCGATCATGACATTTGATCTGGAAATTTGATCAAAACTTTTTATGTTTTGATCAAATAATCCAATTCTTTGGTGGAAGTGAATATGAGATTTTTGAACTGTTTTCTTAACTTGAAATTCTCTTTTAAAACTGCAGTACAATCTCGCAGTGATTGTATGGTCGCTCTTAAGAAATTTTTTTTGAGCGTTTTGAGAAATCTCCCTTAAAAAGTTCCTTTTAAGTTCATTTGTTAAAACACAATAAATATATTGCTATGATTAATTTTTTTATTTTTATCAACAAAATTTACAAAAAGAATTGGGTGCCAAAACGAATATTCAGGTTTCCGTATAGTCTTTTAGTCGGCATGTGTCTTGGATTATTTAAACGCGATGATTTGGCTAAGATTGATCGGATTTTATATGATGAAAGAAAAGAATACTTTAATGATGAGCATAATAAGCATCTGTATAGATGGGAAAAGGAGTTTGTTAAGCGATATTTTTCAAAAGTAAAAACCATTTACATTACCGCAGTTGGTGGTGGAAGAGAGTTATATGGATTTCATAAACTTGGGTTTGATGTATCCGGTTGTGAATACAATAGCCTTTTTAGAAAAAATGGGAATGAGTTTTTTAAAAGGGAGAACTTGCCACTTTCCATTGAGCCTGTTGAAAGGGACGACTTTCCCGAACTAAATAAAACCTACGATGCTGTAATAATTGGATGGGGTTCGTACATACACATTAAAGGAAGAAATGTGCGTGTAAACATGTTGCGTAAAGCCTCGAAGGCACTTGAAAAGGACGGAATAATTGTTGTTTCATACTGGCCTGCAAAATGGATGAGGCTTAACTCTAAAAGGCTTGAAAAGGTTGGTAACTTTTTTGCCCGTTTACGGGGCAATGAGACAGTTGAGAGAGGAGATTGTCTTGACCCTGAATTTGTAAGGTTCTATCATTCTGATGAAATTAAAGATGAGCTGAATGAAGCCGGATTCGATCTTTTTGAATACAGGGAAGATGAATTTGGGGTGGCCATCGGAAAGAAACGTTAGATTCTGCAGTATCTCCATTGGTCAATCAATTATTGCCGTTTGTAAACGGCAATAATTGAATCATGTAAAAAATAAGATTATCTACACTATATAAAGTAATTTTACTCTGTTAAGAATAAACAAGCATGGAGTATAACAGAGAACAACTTTCAGGTAAAATAATTGTAAAAGTTGTTGACGAAGGTCAGTGGCGTTCTGATTTAAAGGCTTTCAGTTATAGCCTTTTTTTATCGCCTGAATGGGTGAACTCAGTAAGCAGTAATCTTATTCGTCCGGTATTTCTTAATTTTTTAATTGATGATGCAACCGTAGCAAAATTGTCCGGGGTACTCGTATATTCTGGAAAAATTAAAGGGAAACAAATTTATTGCTATGCTTCTCCAGCTTTAAAAACGCAGGATGAGGCTCTGTATAATTCAATACACACTGCTCTATTGAAATTTGCCAAAAAGGAAGGAATAGCCAGAATTGTAATGGGTTCTTACGATCAACAGCATAATATGGAATGCAATGCGCCGGGGTTTTTCAAAACCCGGCGCTTTGAGTATGTGGTAAATTTGAAGGGAGATAAGGAGTTGCATTTTAGCAAAGGATTTAAGAAAAACGTGAAAAAGGCGTTGAATGCCGGAGCCAAAGTATTAAGCAGTAATTCTCCGGTAGTTCTCGGAAAATTGTTTGAATTACTTGAAAATACTCGTCAGGTTCGTTTTCAGAAGTATGGAACCGATTATAACCCATTTTATTTGCAGTATTGGAATAAAGAATCAATACTGCATTTGGTAAAAAGTAAATTAGGTGTGTTGCATTATGTGGTGGATGAGAATGATGAAATTCATTGTGTCGTATTAAATATTGAACAGGACGAGCGTATTTATGGTTTATTGATGGGTTCGGATGATTTTACTTATCAGAATGGAATATCTTCGATGGTTGATTCTTTTTTTATAGAAAAATTCAGCAAAGAAGGCTTTCAATATTACAATCCCGGTGGAGGAACCGGTGATGATGGAAATGCAGGGATTGAAAAATACAAACGTTCCATGGGTGCTGAAAAGATTGAACTCAGTGGTTCAACGACCAATTTTCTGATTTATCCCCAAAAATTCCTGAATCCATTATTAAATTTAGGTCGCAAACTCCCTGCAACAGATAAGGGGGTAATTGGTTTTCTGAAGAGATTTATATAGAAATTTCCGGTAAATAAATGTTTTAAAGTCAAAGAACTATGACCATGGTTAGGGTAAAAGATAAAATCAGGGTAAAAGAGGTATCGAAAGAGGAGTATGAATCAGGTTTGTCTGATTATTGTTATAGTCTTTTTTTAACGTCGGCTTTTATGGAATCCGTGGCCGATGGGAAGCAGATTATTTACCTGCATTTTGAACGAGGTGGTGCTGTGGTAGCTAAAATTGCAGGACTGGTAGAGTATGGCAGCCGTATTACAGGTCGCTATTTTTATTTCTATGCCGGTCCGGCATTAATTGAGAAAAGTGAACAATTATATAATGACTGCCTCACGCCATTATTGAAATTTGCAAGGAGAAAAAGACTTTCAAAAATTGATATGCTCTATTATGACCAGCAATATCAATGGAAATGCAATGCTAAAGGGTTTTATCATCGTACAAATCGTGAATTTGTGCGGTTTCTGGAAAATGAAGAAGAACCACTGAAGTTTAGCAAATCGATAAAGTACAATTCCAGAAAGGCCGCAAAGCTGGAGCCAAAGTTGCTTGAGGAGACTTCTCAACGCATTCTGGATAAACTACATGAGCTGTTGTCTGAAACACAGAGGATAAGGAATGAAAAGTTTAACGGAAAATACTATCCTTACCCATATAAAAACATGAGTAAAGAAGCGGTAGATAAGCTGTTTGCTGCGGGGTTACTTCGGCTTTATTATCTGGAGGTTGATGGGGAAATACACTGTGTAAGATGTGCATTGGTGCGTGACAAGAGGATGTACGGGATTATGATTGCTGCCGACGAGTTTGCTTATGCCAATGGATTGCAGCACTATCTGCAACACCATCTGATAACCCAAATCCATAAAGAAGGATATAAATATTATAATGTCTCCATTGTAGATTTTGGCGAGGATGGATTGGTGAGCTATAAGGAATCTTTAGGGTGTAAGCTCCATAAGGTTCATGGAGCTTACACGCATTTTATAACTTTTCCACATGTGCTGTTAAATCCGGTTATGAATACAGGCCGTTTCCTGGCAAAGAGTCCATTATTTGCCAAAGTGGTTAAATTTGGCTCAAAAATAATTGCAGGCCGTGATGATGACTAAAAACGAGCAGTAATAATTGCTCGTGCAGCCATTGTTTCGTTCCAGGCTTTAAGAGCCATTGATTCCGGAACCTCAACATCATCAAAAGTGACCATCTGGCCGGGTTCCAGTTTTCGCTTTATATGCACTTGTTCCATGAGGCCAATTGGAACCATGGTTTCGTTGCCTTCCAGTTCAACTACTTCACCACGCACGAAAAATGAACCTATTCCTTTATCAATAATGGTTCCCGGTGCAATTTCTTTTTTGGCTATGGTAGCAACCCCTGTGGTTGGATTTTTCCCGTTGTCCAGCAATACATTGCGGGTTAAATAAAATTGTTTAATGGTTTTGGGAATTTCAAAATAGCACAGGTGAATGGGTTTATAATGCAAATAGAAAGGCCCGTCTCCCATTTTATATGTTTTTAACCCCTTTGCAAGGTCAGGGAAATGTGTGGCGACAATAAAAACCCCGGGAGGAGCCTGCGGGGAGATGATATAATCGCTTAATACTTTATCTGTTCCATGGCTTTTTTGGCCAATGCATTAGCACCGTCTTCAAGGTTAGAAACTCTTTCCCCGATGAGTCCTTGTTTGGCAATTTGAGCGTTGAACCCGTTTGCAACCAGACACTGTTCTATTTGCAATTTTGTGCCATCGGTAAAGGATGTCACCGAGTTGAGTGTAAAGCCCTGTTTTTCTGCCCAATAAGTCATCTCTTCTACCGGAGGATTCTGATTTAGAAATCCCTTTATATTGCCATATACCAAGGGTGTGAAGCCCATATCAATGATTTCATTGTGAAGAGCAGCCAAACATCCGGGTTGGTCTCCTTCTGCCTCTGTAATTTGACCTTTTTGCGATAGCCATGAACCTGACAGAACCTGGGTGTCGGCATCCATGGTCACAACAGGGAGGTTAAATGTAAACGCAATGGTGGCAATTTCGGTGGAGTAGAGCGGGTCTCCGGTGCTGATGACAATGATGTCAGACTTCTCCATGAGCCTTTCAGGCTCGTGAGTTAACAAACTCTGTTCAACTTCCAGACCGGGTATATTTCCTTTTCGCCGCGTGAGTATTCCTGAGATTTTCATGTCGTTCCTTTTCGACAACAGAAGCGCCAATCCCCGTCCAATACATCCGGTGCCAACGATACCTACTCTTATAATTGGATATGTAGTCATAAATAATACAGTTTGTGAATTAAGTTTTGGAATGATCTCCATATTTTTATTCACAAATTACTGCCAATTATTTCTTAAAATCACGTTGTTTTGATAGTTGGTATAAACAGGTTGATGAACATCAGATTTCGAATGATGGAGAGTTGATGTTTTCTTAACCATCAATTGAAACCTTTTCGTTTCATATAAAGAATGCTTTTTTCAGCATTTTTCATTCATCTTATAAATGTAGTTTTTCGGCATTGATTTACCGTAATTAATCACATTTTAAAAAAAGTTTCTATCAGGAGTACTAAATTAGTACTCTCAATTGCTTCGAGTCGGCTGGGTGCAACATTTAAAAAATGTGACTCAGGAGGCGGAGCCGTGAGAAACGTTAATGAATTTGAATTAAAAGAAACGCCATTATTTAATGCTTAAACAACTAAAGAACATCAGCCAGGTACGTTATTTTATCTTTTACTACGAGAAGCTGGGCTACCGTATTCCCTTACTGCTATTTATGAGTGCCATCGTAGCTTTTTTTGATGGTCTTGGGTTGGCTTTGTTTATACCCTTGTTTCAGGTGGCTGAATCGGGTGATGCATCTGCCTCTGATATGGGAAACCTGGAATATTTAATCCGGGTTTTTGATTATCTGGGTATTGAGTTAACGGTTGGAGTCATCCTGATTTTTCTTTTAGGAATGTTTGCCTTTAAGGGGATTATAGGATTTATCAATATGTATTACTTCACCCGCATACGGGTGAAGTTTATGAAGGAATTGCGCATCAAATTGGTTCAGGGACTTTGTAATATTTCTTATCCGGGTTTTGTAAATATAGACCTGGGTCGCATTCAAAATGTGATTACCGCTGAGATTGGAAAAGCAGGAGGAGCGCTTTTAGGTTATTTAAGTACTTTGCAGGCAGCCATCATGCTGGTAGGATATTTGGCACTGGCTTTTATGGCAAACTTTAAATTTGCACTGCTTATTACGGTTGCCGGTTTGTTATCCAGTTTTATTTACAGATACATCAACAGAAAAGTGGAAACATCTTCCCTGGAGCAGTCCTATATTGGGAATGGATTACAGGGAAAGGTGCTTGAGTCGGTGTGGAATTACAAATACTTAAAAGCCACCGACTTAATATCAAAATACCGAAGCATGTTAATTGGGCTAATAAACGAAGCCGAAGATTTAACCATGCGCATGGGTAAACTCAACGCCATTTCGGCGGCTTTGCGGGAGCCGGTATCCATTGCCATGGTGGCCGGGGTCATATTTGTTCAGGTAGTTTTGTTCGATGTTTCCATGTTCAGCATAGTATTGAGTTTGGTCTTCTTCTATCGTTCTTTAACCAGCCTCATGTCCGTTCAGAATTCATGGCAGAGTTTTCTGGTCAGTTCCGGAGGAATTAAAACGGTAAGGGAATTGTATGAAGAGTTCGACCGCAAAGTTGAAAGTACCCACCATGAAGATGTGGAGCCGTTAAACTCTGAAATTCGCTTTGAAGATGTTTACTTCTCGTACGGGAAAAATATTTCGCCGGTATTAAACGGCATATCACTTTCCATTGAAAAAAATCAAACCATTGCTTTTGTTGGTGAAAGCGGGTCGGGCAAAACAACATTGGTTAACATGATGGCCGGATTGTTGCTGCCTGAAAGGGGGAAACTGCTGATTGACGGAGTTTCTTTAGCTCCGTCTCGCGTGCGCAGTTTCCGGCGCATGGTTGGATACATCACGCAGGAGCCTGTGGTGTTTAACGACACTGTATTCAACAATGTCACCTTTGGTTCTGAAAAGACGGAGGAGAATATTAAGCGATTCTGGGAGGTGATGGAAAAAACAGCACTTACCGCTACCATTAAAAATATGCCTGAAGTAGAAGATTCAATGTTGGGCGATAACGGTGTTTTGATTTCAGGTGGACAAAAGCAGCGCATCTCCATAGCTCGTGAACTCTTCCGTGATTGTTCTCTTTTATTGATGGATGAGGCCACATCGGCTCTCGATTCTGAGAACGAGGGAATTATTCAGGCAAATATCAATGCGCTGAAAGGAAAATATACCATTGTCATCATAGCGCACCGTTTGTCAACGGTGCGCAATGCTGATGTGATTTACCTTCTTGATAAAGGTCAGATTGCAGCTTCGGGATCCTTTGCCGAACTTCAGGCCAAATCACCGCGATTCCGGAAAATGGTTGAACTACAGGAATTCTAATATATGGAACAATTAATTGACTTGCCAAAAATTCCCGACAAACGAGGGAACCTCACTTTCCTTGAAAACCAAAAACATTTTCCCTTCAAAGTAAATCGTATTTTTTGGACGTATGATGTCCCCGGCGGAGAGTTGCGTGGAGGACATGCCTATCAGGAACAGCAGGAGGTGATTATTGCTCTTTCGGGAAGTTTTGATGTGATAATAAAAGATAAAAACGGAGATGAGAGAAGATACCATCTCAACCGCTCATATAAGGCACTGTATGTGCCGCCACTCACGTGGCGTCACATGGAGAACTTCAGCACCAATGCACTCTCACTGCATCTTTCTTCACAGCCGTTTTCAGAATCCGATTATATAAGAGATTATGAGTTATTCCGCAAAATTAACGGGTAAAGATACCCTTCCTTCAGTTTTTGATTGTCACATCTACCAACTCAGGCAAATTTCCGCTGTTAGCGGTAGAATTACGCCAGTAGAGAATGGATTTGATTTGCCTTTTGATGTGCAGCGGGTTTTTTATCTTTATGATATACCGGCCGGCGAAAACCGTGGAGCTCATTCACATATTGAATGCCACCAGTTTTTGGTGGCGGCCAGCGGTAGTTTCGAAGTGATGGTTGAAGATGGCATTCATCGAAAAACACTGTTTTTAAATCAGCCTTTTATGGGATTACATATTCCTCCGGGAATATGGGCCAGAGAGCAAAATTTCTCATCGGGTTCCATTTGTCTTGTTCTGACTTCACATCCTTATGATGAGAGTGATTACATCCGCTCATACGATGATTATCTGAAATTCCGTGGATTGGAGTAAAGGCTATATAATAAATCCCGATGATTTCCGAAGCGGGCAGCTTCTGATGTCTCCATTCACGAGTGGTTATCAGTTTCGGAACCATAAGTTGTGGAGCAACTTTCTGAACGATGGTTTGCCATACGTGACCGTTGACGACAGGCGATTTTTCTTTACGCCATCCGGAACTTCAGCGTTGGAAGCTGTTTTTAATCAAATTAACCCGGCTCCCGAAGATGAAATATGGATTGTCACCACCAGCGGAAATCATTATATCAGTGGATGCGTTACGCGCACCATCGAGAAATTTTGCCGGTGGAGCCGGCAAAAAACTGAAAAATCCAAAGCCATTCTGGTAAATCACGAATTTGGGTTTGTATATGATGGAATGGAAGAGTTGGCTGCTCACAATCTTCCTGTGATTGAAGATTGTGCTTACTCAATGTATTCGTCTAAAAATGGAATTAAAGCCGGAACGCTAGGCGATTACGCCATTTACAGCATGGCGAAAATGTTTCCGATACAGGCCGGCGGGCTGGTTGTTTCAAACAGAAACAGAGAGTTTACCGGGGTTTGTGAACCAGACAGCCGTAAATATTTCAAGGCATGTTTTCATTATTATCATCAGCAAAGGCAACAAATAATTGATGGGCGCCTGAAAATTTTCCACTTATTTGAAGAAAAGTTCAGAAATGCAGGCCTTGAACCTCGCTTTGAGCTTCAGGATGGAGAAGTTCCCGGTGCGTTTTTATTTAAAGCTCCCGGATGGCCACTTGATGAACTTAAAGTTTTTCTTCAGAAACAGGGCATTGAATGCAGTGTTTTCTATGGAGAGGATGCGTTTTATCTTCCATGTCATCAAAATATGAATGCCGACCATATAGATTATATCCTGACATTGATAAAATATTTCAAAAAATGATTCTATCCAATATTTCGTTTGGCGAAAATGTGGTTGTTCACCCTTCTACTTCAATCAATAATGTGGCGTTTGGCAATAATATAAAAATAGCCAAAGAGTGCACCATTCATGGAAGTGAAGAGCATATTGTGAAAATTGGTTCAGGCACCATTTTCGGTATGTATGTAACTCTTGATGGAACTGAAGCGGATATTGAACTGGGCGAAAATGTATCCATTGCACAACACAATGTTATTGTCTCTAATTGGGGATTAACCGAAAAATCTGTCATCAATGCTCTTTTTGAAAAAAGAGCTGCACCTATTCGTATCGGCGACCATTCGTGGATTGGTTCAGGATGTGTTATTGCGCCGGGGGTGACCATTGGCAAATTCTGCGTTGTGGCCTCTAACAGTTATGTAGAGAGTGATGTCCCTGACTTTACAATTGTTGGTGGAAACCCGGCTCGGGTAATCAGAACCATTGAACCATCTGAATTAGGTCTTTAATAAAAAGCAGGCATGATTCATTCAAATATCATTACCGGTAAAAATGTTTCAGTTCATCCTTCCGTATCCCTCAATAATGTGAAGTTGGGGGATGATGTGAAAATTGGAAAGCGCACCACTATTTTTGGACATCCTTCGAGAATACTTCAGATAGGGGACGGTACGCGTGTTGGCAACAACACCATCATCAACGGATTTGCAGCGTCTTTATCCATAGGAAAGCGTTGTTCCATCGGGACGTTTTGCCACTTTATAGTGGATACCGGGCCAACGGCCAGTTCATCTATGTTAAATAAGTTCCCAATTAAAGAGTCTTCTATAACAGTTGGTAATGACTGTTATATTGGCCACGGTACCATGATTATTGCCGGTGTTACCATTGGAGACGGGGTGTATATTCATCCAAAAAGTTTTGTGAATCGGGATATTCCTTCTTATACGGAGGTGGGTGGCTCACCGGCAAAGGTGATTCGGAAAATTGATATAGATAATATCACATAAACATGCAGACCAAAGAAGACAATATCCTGAAAGAAAAATCGAAGAGACTTTATTGGCCGGAATTGGATGGTGTTCGATTCTTCGCTTTTTTGCTCGTTTTCGTGCATCATCATCCTTTGTTTATGGAAGTACCTGTTTTGAAGTACTTTTATGAGTATGGATGGATTGGTGTTGACCTTTTTTTCGTGTTGTCGGCTTATCTTTTTACAAGACTTTTGCTTGTGGAGTATGAAAGGACTAATACCATTAGTTTTAAGAAGTTCTATACCAGACGTATTTTCCGTCTCTGGCCACTGTATTATGTTTTTGTTTTCATTGTTGTGCTTTTATTTTTATATTCTAATGATTTTGATGTTAGTCGATATCTATGGATACGTATAGCAGGGCTTCTAACTTTCACGGATAATATTATTACTGCTTTTGCCGGGTTTAATCCGCTGACAATAACCTCTCATCTTTGGACAATTGGTTACGAAGAACAATTTTATGTTTTAATTCCCTTAATCATCTTTTTTCTTGCCAATAGACCTGCAAAAAGCCGATGGGCCATGTTAATTGGAATTTATGCGTTATGCAGTATAATTCGTTTAGCTATGATTTTGCAGGAAGTACCACATCCAGGGCTATGGGTGCTTCCGGTCACTCATTTTGAATCTATGCTTTTGGGTGTCGTGATTGGTTTTGGAGGGGCTGATTTTATTTTAGGTAGAATAAAGCCTGAGGTCACTGGTATTATTGGTATTGTTTTTTTTGGCTTAATAATGTTGCTGCCTAATTTGGATGTAATTTCAGGTTGGCTAATATTATCTTATTCATTTGTAGGTGTTTCAACAGCAATGGTTTTCTATGCAGTATTGCACAGTGAAGTTTTAAAGCGCTTTTTTTCAAAAGAACTGTTTGTTTTTCTGGGCAAACGTTCATACGGACTTTATGTTTTTCATCTGGCTGGAAATTCCTTGGCTTTTGGATTGGTTGAAGTGATGGGGATACCCCAAGCTCATCAGAACGGAGTATCATTTTTATTTTCATTGATGATAACAATACTCTTGTCGGTGGTTTCATATCAGTATATTGAAAAACCCTTCCTGATACTAAAAAGGAAATTTGAAGTTGTTGTAACACGACCAATATAAGGACATCAGAAATAGAGTGTATGTTATTTAGTTTTGTAAGATATCATGATGATGAGAAAAAGGCATGGGATGAGTTTATCCAACAATCCTGGAATGGCGTTTTTCTTTTTTATCGCTCATTTATGGATTATCATCAGGAGCGGTTCACCGACCACAGTCTGTTGGTTTATAAAGGTAAAAAACTCAAGGCCGTTTTGCCGGCCAATGAAAATGATGGCGTGCTCTATTCTCATCAGGGATTGACCTACGGAGGATGGGTATTGTCCCCGCGTTTTTCATCCTCCGATTTGGATGCATTATTTCTTGATTTGGAGGTTTATCTGAAGGAACAGGGAATTAGACGCTTTGAGTATAAACAGAAACCGTATGTGTTTGACAAGCATCCCAACGATTCTGATTTATGGGTGTTATGGAAAAACGGCTATGAGATGTGGCGCAGAGATTTGTCTTTTTTTATTGATTTGAAAAACTTTGCCGGATTTGCACGAGATAAACGATACCGGTTTAATAAGGCCGGACGAAACAATTTAAGAATTGATGAAAAAGGAGATGCTGCCACTTATATGACATTGGTTAATGAAAACCTTTCAAGAAAATACAATACGAAAGCGGTGCATAGCACCGATGAGGTTTTGCTTTTGCAAAACCGTTTTCCTAAAAATATAAAAACCATTTTGGTTTACCGGGAAGACCTTTTTTTAGGTGGAACGTGGATGTTTACCGACAACGATTTTATTCACACACAATATCTTCATTTTAACGATGAAGGCCGCGATTTATGTGCCGCCGAGTTTTTAATTAATTACCTGTTGGATACTTATAAAGATAAGCGTTATTTAAGCTTCGGGACTTCCACCGAAAAGGATGGTACGATGTTAAATGAAGGTCTGGCTTCGTTTAAGGAGGGTTTTGGGGCTGCAGGTTTTTGTCACGATTTTTATAGAAAAGAGATATGCAGGTAAAATTTCTTGATTTGCTAAAGGTTAATGAACCTTATTTTCCTGAATTAATGCAATCCACTCAAGAATTCCTTGAGAGTGGATGGTACATTTTGGGCAATGAGGTAAAGGCTTTTGAGAAAGAGTATGCAGCTTATTGTGGAACTCCATATTGTGTAGGAGTTAGTAATGGGCTAGATGCTTTGCGGTTAATTTTTGAAGGGTATAAAGTCCTTGGAAAACTCAAGGAAGGGGATGAGGTAATTGTTCCGGCCAATACGTATATTGCTTCTATTTTGTCGGTTACTCAGAGCCGTTTGAAACCTGTGCTTGTTGAACCTGATGCTGAAACTTATAACATCAGCCCTGAAGAGGTTCTTAAGGCCATTACTTCTAAAACCCGAGCGGTGCTTGCGGTTCACCTGTATGGCCAGTTGGCCGATATGGAGGCTTTGCAGGAGATTTGCAAAAACCATTCGCTGTTGTTGGTTGAGGATGCTGCGCAGGCGCATGGAGCAACTTGTCGAAATGGCAAGTTGGCCGGAAACCTTTCCGATGCCGCCGGCCATAGTTTTTACCCCGGAAAGAATCTTGGTGCTTTGGGCGATGCAGGAGCCATTACTACTTCCGACGAAGAGCTTGTGGGTGCTGTTCAGGCTCTGAGAAATTATGGTTCCCACAAAAAGTACTACAACATGTACGAGGGGTTCAATATGCGTTTGGACGAAAATCAGGCGGCCTGGCTTCGCATCAGGTTAAAAGGTTTGGATAATGAAAACAACCGGCGCAGAGAGTTGGCAAAGGTCTATAACGAAAAACTGAACAAGGAGAAATTAATTTTGCCTCTTGAGGCAAAATATGGTAAACATGTTTACCATATTTATCCGGTTTTGCATCCCGAACGCGATAACTTACAAAAACATTTACTGGAAAATGGTATCCAAACCATGGTGCATTATCCTGTGCCACCGCACAAGCAGGAAGCTTTTAAACATTGGTCGAACTACTCTTTTCCGTTAACGGAAAAGATACATAATCAGGAGTTGAGTCTTCCAATAAGTCCGGTGCATACCAATGAAGAGATTGAGTATGTTGTGAATGTGATGAACCAATTTTAGGAGTAAAAGAAACATGACAGAAAAATCCCTTCCAAACAGATGTGATGAGCTGGTAACGGTTGTGGCTTTGTGTTACAATCAAAGCCGTTTTTTGAGAAAAACGTTGGACAGCATTATTAACCAGACATGGGCTCCAGGACATTTTTACATCATCGATGATTGCAGCACCGACAATTCTGTATCTGTAATAAATGAGTGGTTGGCTGAAAACAACCATCCGGCTACTTTGATTGTGCATGAAACCAATCAGGGCATAACGCGAACCATGAATCATGCGTTGTCCCTTTGTAAAACAAAATATTTCCATCCTTGGCCTTGCGACGACATTTTGATGCCTGATAAAATCGAGAGCCAGGTTACATATATGGAATCATTGGATTGGAAGCCGGGGTTTTTGTATGGTGATATTCAGTGGATTGATAATGATGATAACCTTTTGCGAGAATCGGTAGTGGCCGACAGAAAAAAACTCTTTTCGGACAATAAAATGCCATGTGGATTTATTTTTCCGGAGTTGGTTCAGCATGGTTGTTTTATTCCTACGGCTTCGGGTTTGTATGTTACCAAAGTTTTAAAAGGCCTTGGCGGTTTTGATGAAGAATTGTTTGCCGAAGACTGGGATATGTTTATGCGCATTGCATTGCATTCCGGAATTGCCTATAAGGAGCAGGTTTTCAGTAAATATAGAAGACACAATAGCAGTGCCGAAGTTTCCAAAGGTGAGCGTTACTGGAAGGGTCATTTTAAAATATTGCCAAAATATTTGGGTGTAAACCCAAATTACGACACCATTATTTGGGATAAAATAGGACGTGATGCCTTACAGGCAGCACGTGATGGAGCAAAAAACAGTTGGCGGTGGTTATGGCAGTCTGCACTTAAAACCCGCAATTTTAAAATACTATATTCATATTTGCGAATAAAAATGAGGGTTGCAGTTGGATTCGTTTTGTAAATTTATCTACCCAAATCAACCTTGATAATGAGCAGCAATTCTTCCCTTGTGCCAACAGTATCGGTTATTATTACCACCTATAATCGTCCTCGCTATTTTAAAGAAGCGTTGGATAGTGTTTTTAACCAAACCTACAATGATTTTGAGGTCATTGTGGTGGATGATGGAACGCCGGGGGATGAAAACGAGCAGATTTGTGATGCTTATCCAGAGGTAAAGTATCATAAAATATCTAATTCCGGAAGTCCGATAGTTCCGCGCAATACAGGAATATCATTGGCCAAAGGAAAATATATTGCCTTTTTAGATGATGATGACATTTGGTTGCCTGAAAAACTTGAAGTGCAGGTTGAAATTCTTGATAACAACCTTGATTTTGGTCTGGTGCATGGTTACTGTTCTGTTATAGATAGCAACAGGAATGTAACAGGAGAAATTGCCGGAAGATTAAACGACCCGTTGAGGAAACACGGCTATGTGTTTGACCATATGGTTGGCAATTTTACGGTTATGATGTCCACCGCCTTAATCAGACGGGAGGTAATTGAAAAGACGGGAGGGTTTGATGACAGTATCCCGGCAGCCGGTGAAGACATGGAGTTTTATACCCGTTTGGCATTTTACACTCAGTTCTGGTTTTTAGACCAACCGTTAATTCTGTATAGAGTTCATGATGCAGGGATATCGGTTAACAATTATAATTACAACCATCTGCCGGTGGTTCTTTACCGTACGGTAAAGAACCTGAAACAAAAAGAGGGACTCGAAAACAAAAGGTTCAGGCCAATAGTTCGTCGTCTTTTGCTTCAACAGGTAGCCATGGCAAATTCAAACCGGACTTTCCGGACAGCGTTTATGAATTCTTTTAAAATATCCCCCTTGTTTTGGTTGAAACCGATTGTAGTTTGGGGGTTAATTCTACGTTTTCCTAATTTTTTAAAGTTTAAATGAGAATTGGTGTAAACCCTCAGAAATCAAACATTCAGGAGCTTTCACATAAAAGGCACAGAGTTATTTTGCCTTTTTGGATTCCAAATGTTATTGACAGCTATTTTAAGAACCAACCGGAGGTATTGTATTGGTGTCTTAAAAGCCTTACAGAAACCATCAATCCGGATAATACAGCCATTACGCTTATTAACAATAATTCATGTGCCGAGGCATCTCAAGTTGCTGAGGCTTTTGTGGAAAAAGGGGTGATTGACAAATATGTGGTATTGAATCAGAATCGGGGGAAATTAGACCCTTTACTAACCGAAGCCAAGGGGGCTTATGAGGAATTCATTACTCTTGCTGATGCCGATTTTCTTTTTTATCAGGGCTGGGAGGATGCTGTAATTGATGTTTTTACTTCATTCAGTCGGGCAGGTGTGGTTACCTGTTATCCGTGTCCCCACTTATCGTTTCATTACAACTCTGCCTGGGTTTGGAACATGCAAAGGCGAACGGGAAAAGTCGTTAGCTGTGAGGATTTAAAAATGGTAGAACAGGGATTTGGAAATAAAGAGGGTGCCGGAGTTTTTTCAGGTTTAGGGGTAAAAAGGGAAGTTGAATGGAGAGAATTACAATATTATCTGGAAAAAGGAGATGTAAAGGCATGCATTGGAGCCACGCATGCTTTGGCTACCATGAAGCGTGATATTATTCGTAAAATTCCCGATAAGAAGGTGAAATATATATTTAAAAACGGGTACGAGCATGAGTATTTAGATTTTGTTCCGGAGCGTCTTGGATATTACAGACTTTCCACTACCCGTTGTTTGGCTTACCATTTGGGGAATTCTGTTCCTGATGAGGTGGTTTCGAGTCATGGGGTAGCTGAGCGAACACAGAAATCATTTCCAATTTATAAACCACGTACGTGGTTTATAAACCGCATTATTTACCCTTTGGCAAATCCAATACTTCGATTTGTTCGTAAATATCGGTTGATTTAAAGCTAAGTTATTCATTCATCATCAATGAAATAATTTAACGCATCAATAACTAAATAAATATCATGAAAATATTAAACCGGGAAATCGGTGAAGGTTTTAAACCTTTGATTATTGCCGAAATAGGGATTAACCATGAAGGCAGCCTTTCAGTGGCTAAAGAGATGGTGGATGCGGCACATCGTGCAGGCGTGGAGGTTGTTAAGCACCAAACGCACATTGTTGAGGATGAAATGGCGCCGGCTGCAAAAAATGTGATACCCGGAAATGCAGATGTCTCTATTTACGAAATAATGGAACGATGCGCTCTCAATGAGGCCGACGAATTAGCTCTAAAAGACTACGTGGAAAGTAAAGGTATGATATTTATAAGCACGCCTTTTTCCAGAGCAGCAGCAGACAGGTTGATGCGTATGAATGTTCCTGCATTTAAAATCGGTTCAGGCGAGTGTAATAACTATCCATTGCTGGAGCACATTTCTGCCTTTGGGAAACCGGTGATTTTGAGTACAGGTATGAACACCATTGAAAGCATCAAAAAGGCGGTAGCCATTTTTGAAAAGTTCAAAGTAGATTATGCTTTGCTTCATACCACCAATCTTTATCCTACACCAAATCACCTTGTGCGTTTGGGCGCAATGACTGAAATGGCCAGCCATTTTCCGGGCATCCCATTCGGACTGTCCGACCATACTTTAACCAATCATGCCTGCTTGGGCGCGGTTGCTTTAGGTGCTTCCATTCTCGAACGCCATTTTACCGACCACAAAGAACGAACTGGGCCTGATATTGTCTGTTCTATGGACGAAAAAGAGTGCAAGGAATTAATTGAAGGTGCAAACATCATATTTGAACAGCGTGGTGGTAAAAAAGAGCCGGCCAAAGAGGAGCAGGTGACCATTGATTTTGCTTTTGCTACAGTATGCTCAATTAAAGAGATAAAGAAGGGAGAAAAGTTTACCATGGAGAATATATGGGTGAAACGACCCGGCACCGGCGAAATTCTAGCTGAAAAATTCAATGAGGTTTTGGGGACAACAGCCGCCAGAAATATTGAAACGGGTGAACAACTGAGCTATAAGGATATACTAAAATAGAACATCGCATATCAAATGAAGAAGATTTTGTTTTTAACGGGTACCAGAGCTGATTTTGGAAAACTGAAATCGCTGATGTATGCTGTGGAGGAGAAAGAGGGCATGGAGCCACATATTTTTGTTACGGGCATGCACATGCATCGGAAGTATGGCCTGACTGCCATTGAAGTTGAAAAATGTGGTTTCAAAAACATATACCGCTACTATAATTCAACGCAGGAGTCCACCATGGATTTAACACTTGCCAAAACCATTGAAGGGCTTTCCAATTACATCAGGGAAGAGCATCCTGATTTAATCGTGGTGCATGGCGACAGGGTTGAAGCATTGGCAGGAGCCATTGCTGGTGCTTTAAATAACATTTTGGTAGCACATGTGGAAGGTGGCGAGGTTTCAGGTACCATTGATGAATTAATCAGGCACTCGGTTTCAAAAATGAGCCATGTTCATTTTGTCTCCAATGAGTTGGCCAGGAAGAGATTAATTCAAATGGGAGAACTTGAAGATTCTATTTTCACCATTGGTTCCCCTGATATAGATGTCATGTTTTCTGACGATTTGCCTAAAATTGAGAAAGTTAAGGAGTATTACGAAATTCCATTTTCCAAATATGGCGTACTTATGTTCCATCCGGTTACAACAGAATATGAAGAACTGGCTCAATATGCAGAAAATCTGGTAGAAGCTGTTGTGAAATCAAACCTGAATTACGTAGTAGTTTACCCCAATAACGATTGGGGCTCAGACATCATTCTTAAGGCGTATGAATCTTTTAAAAGCCATCCAAATTTCAAAATATTTCCATCCATCCGATTTGAGTATTTTCTGGTACTTATAAAAAATGCCAAATTCATGATTGGAAATTCAAGTGCAGGAATAAGAGAGGCACCATATTACGGATTACCCAGTGTCAACATAGGCACCAGACAAAATAACAGAGCTTTAAACGATTCTATAATTAATTGTGGTTACGGGCAATCCGATATTGAAAATGCTATTCAGGAAGCATTGGTGCAGGATGTTGTTGACGCATCCTTTCAGTTTGGTTCCGGAAATAGTGCCCAGCTCTTTATAAATGAGTTGTCAAAAGAAGGCTTTTGGGATAGGCCGAAGCAGAAGTTATTTCATGACATTGTTCCGGCCATTTAACTCATTAATCTCAAAAAGTTATAAAACATAATGTCCAGTGAAATAATCGGTTTTGTAGCATTTAGGAAAGGTTCAAAACGACTTCCTCAAAAAAATGGAAAGCTTTTAGGCGGAAAACCATTGTACCAAATTACTTTGGATAAGCTTGTTGACCTTAAAAGCAAGGGTCTTATTCACCATGTGGTGGCTTCCACCGATAGTGCCGAATGGCAGGAGGAGTGCCGGGGAATTTATGGAGATGAGGCCATTGTTCACCTTAGAAGTGAAGCCATCAGTGGAGATTTGGTCAATGAAGGAGAAGTCATCCTGGACTTTTTCAAACAGGAACCACAATTGCAGAGGTCTGCTATTTTACTGGTCTTATGCACCTATCCGTTTTTAAAAACGGAGGTGCTTACAGAAATTGTGGAAAAGTACAATTCAGTATGTGCCAATGTCTATGCGATAAAGGAGGCTCACCACATGCCGCAAAAGCTTTTACGATTAAATGAAAAAGGAGAATTACGTCCTTATTTGTTTGACTCAATGAAGTCTTTCGAAGCCAATACGAAGAAACTTAAAGTAAAGTATCCAGTGTCATTTTATTCCACTGGCGCTTTTTTGATTCATAATGCTTGTGAGGTATTATCCAACGACATGAATTTATGGAACAGTGATAAAATTTACGGAGTTAACGACGACAGCTTTCATATTGATGTAGATACACCTGAGGATTTTGAGTTGGCCGAAGTTTACATGGAATACTTGTCACGTAAAAATATTTAATTACTACCAAAAGCAGGAATCACCTGCATTGTTTGTTTAAGAATGAAGAAAGTTGCACTGTTTTTGCCTGATGGCGTTGGAATTAGAAATTATCTGTTTTCAAGGTTAATCAGCAATCTTATTGAGCAAAAAGCACAGGTTGTGCTTATTGCCTCCTTATCCGATAAAGCAATAGAAGAGGCCGAAAAGGTTCACGGTTTGAAGTTTGAAGTGGTTCAGATTCCTGAGTACCGCGAAGGAATTCTTGAAAAATTTTACAGAGAACTTGAAAACATCTCTCGTTTAAGAGTTTTTCAGCGAAAGCTTAAAAACCCAACCATAATCCCCGACCATGAATGGGGGCATCTGACAAAATACAGAGGAATTGTGTGGTTTTTCTATTTCTTCATTCGTTTCATTTCAAATTTTACGGCCAATTATTCCATCATCAAATCTATTAATAACAGGTATTTAAGCAGGGTGGCCAAATCGGGTTATCTGGCCGGATTCGAAACTCTCCTGAATGAAGTTAAACCGGATGTTATTCTGTGTACCCATCAGAGAGCCATCACGGCTTCTCCATTGTTTGAGTCTGCAAAGAAGGCCGGAATTGAAACCGCTACGGCCATATATTCATGGGATAATTTACCAAAAGCACGCATGGCATTCCGAGCCGGGAAATATCTGGTTTGGTCGCAATATATGAAGGATGAGGTTTTGTTTTATTATCCAGACATCAATCCCGATGATGTTGTGATTACCGGAACACCGCAATTTGAATTTTACAGGCAGGATGAATTATTAATGAGCCGGGAACAGTTTTGTACGGAGTATGGTTTTGACACAAACCGGCCTATTGTCTGTTATTCGGGAGGCGACAGACTCACAAGTCCCTATGACCAGGATTATCTGGAGGATTTGGCTGTGGCCGTTAAAACGCTTCCCGAAGAGGAGCGTCCCCAGATACTTTTTCGACGTTGCCCAGTTGATTGGAGTCCTCGGTTCGACCATGTAATACAGAATCACGCGGATGTAATTAAAGTGGTGGACCCGCTTTGGGCTTTTGAAAAAGATGAAGCAGAAAAATGGACTTTGACATATCCTCTTTTTTCTGACGTTAAGTTGTTGGCAAATGTAGCGCGTCACTGCGATTTGGTTTACAACGTTGGCTCCACCATGGCTCACGACTACAGCATGTTTGATAAACCTGCGTGTTACATCAATTATAATCCTGAAAACTCCAACGGAACTTATTCGGTCGAGAAAATATATAAATACCAGCATTTCAGGAGTATGCCGTCATCCGAGGCTGTGATTTGGGTGAATTCGAAACAGGAAATTGCCGGATTGGTGGCCAATGCTGTTCGTAATCCGCAGCAAGTTGCCACGCAACGAAAAGCATGGCTCCAAAAGGTTATTCTGCATCCCGTTACAGAAGCTTCCGGCAACATAGCCGGTGTTTTATTAAACAGTAAATCTTAATCGTTCATGCACATCTGTTTTCTTTCACATGAATACCCAATATGGGCCACCGGAGGAATTGGAACATTTATCCAAACCACAGGCCGGGCTCTGGTGACTGCCGGTCATCAGGTTTCCGTTGTAGGCATTGGTTATAAAGATGAAGAGGAGGTTTTTAATGATGAAGGAGTGGAAGTTTATAGATTGGCATATCCCCGTTTTTTACAAAAACGGGGAAGGGCAATCAGTCGTGGCTGGGTTATGCGAAAACAGGTATTAAAAATTCATCAACAAAATCCCATCGATATCATTGAAACACCCGAAGCGGGGTTGTATTATTGGTTTGGCCGGCAGCCATTTGTGAAAGTTGTTAGAATGCACGGTGGGCATCATTTCTTTGCTGAAAGTGAGAACAGGGAAGTTAAGTGGGGAAGAGGCATGCTTGAAAAAATATCATTCAGAAATGCAGATGCTTTTATTGCAGTATCGAAATACGTTAAGAGTCACACTGCGAAGTACCTTTCGACCGGGAAAAAACCGGTTGAAGTGATACGGCTTTCAATTAATGACAAGTTATTTAGGCAGGCAGACCATCGTAAAACAATCAAACACCGTTTGGTGTTTGCGGGTACAGTGTGTGAGAAAAAAGGCATCAGGCATTTATTAATGGCTTTGCATGAGGTGATTGAGAAATTTCCAAATGTGCATTTGGATGTATATGGTCGTGACTGGAGTTATCCGGATGGAACTTCATATACTGCAACTTTAAAACGTACTTTTAAAGAAGATGTATTATCCCATGTAACATTTCACGGCTCGGTTAAGTTATCAGAAATTCCTGATAAGTATGAAGAGGCTGAGTTGTGCGTGTTTCCCTCTTTAATGGAAACACAGGGATTGGTTGCTCCCGAAGCCATGGTGATGGGAAAGCCGGTTTTGTTCAGCAACACAGGCCCTGGAATGGAGACCATTGAACACATGGTGACCGGCTTGCTGTGCAACCCTTATGAACCCAAAGATATTTCCAGACAAATTGTTTTTGCATTTGAACACCCGGAACGTATGGTGGAAATTGCTAAAGCGGGACAACGTTTTGCTCAAAAAACGTTTAATTTGAGTGAAGTTACAGAGCAAAATGTTGATTTTTTTCACAGGCTTTGTAAATTGCGTTAAATATATCAGTTTATGGTTGATTTGATTCATTCAAAGAAGGGACACATTTTTCTTGTTGGATTTCATTTGATGCTGGGTGTGCTGGTGAAATATATGCCATCGCTTGTGGCGATGGCTTATGTGGGTTTGTTTTTGTGGTTTGTGTGGGATGTTGTGTACACTTACGACCGAAACAGCAGAGCAGGTTTCTACGCCATTTACCTGATGGGTTTGGAGATGGTTTACCGCATGGCAGGTGCACAATTTTCCTGGGAGCTGGGGAAATATGTCTGCATTATTTTGTTTCTACTTGGTTTGATTATTGGAGGTCGAAAATATATTGCATGGACATTTGTACTTCTTCTTACTCTTTTACTTCCGGCAATGTTTCTGGTGGAGGGAAGCACTACTCTTGAAATTAGAAAAAATATCCTTTTTAATATGTCAGGCCCCTTAACTTTGGTAATGGCAGGATTGTATTTTTTCAGACGTCCAATTGACGAAGATGTCTTTTATCATCAAATGCGGATGGCTTTTCTTCCTGCGTTTACCATTATTGCTGCATTGTCAGTAATGGCCAATATTTCTCACCTTGAGTTTACCAGTGTGCAATCCAGTGGTGCAGCAGCCGGAGGGTTTGGGCCAAATCAGGTTTCCACGGTATTGGGTTGGTTTATCCTTATGGTTTTGCTTTTTAAGGTGAATAAAAGACAAATTACCACATGGAACTGGCTCGATTGGGTGATGCTGTTTTATTTGGTTTTACGTGCATTGTTAACATTCTCACGCGGAGGGGTTTTTGGAAGTTTGTTGGCCTTTACCGCTGCGATAATGGTTT
This sequence comes from Alkalitalea saponilacus, assembly GCF_900168165.1. GTDB lineage: Bacteria > Bacteroidota > Bacteroidia > Bacteroidales > Marinilabiliaceae > Natronoflexus > Natronoflexus saponilacus. Next base: position 14,273 of record NZ_FUYV01000018.1, on the reverse strand, counting down.
TGGTCGTTACATTTCCGAGTTTTAGAAGACAATTACGAAAGGCTGCACCATACATACTGGGAGGAATCCTTTTCTTTATCGGGGTCTTTTTCGTAGCCAACCGCATAACCAACAATTTTCTTTTGTATCGTTATCAGGGTTTAACCACCACTGAAGTTCAAACAGGAATCAGGCATGCCAATCGGAGCATGCTCACCGGGCGTGATGCCATCATCAGAGCCGATGTGCAGATATTTAAGGACAACCCAATGCTGGGTGTTGGGTATGGTATGGCAGAGGGGCATCGTGCTCGTTATTACGGCCAGTTTGCAGCTGCACATACAGAATTTGCAAGGTTACTTTCAGAACACGGCATTCCAGGGGTTATATTCATGTTGGTGGGTATGATATGGTTACCAATATCTTTTTTCATACGGGTTCGTTCGCCCATGACACGATTCTATTTTTTGGCTTTTTATCTGCTTAGTATGTTTACCATGTTTCATGCTGCCATGCGTTTGGCATTGCCTGGCGTGTTGTTTGGTGCAGCCTTTATGATGATTAAGATGCAGCCAAAACTTGAGCCCAAGGCGGAGGAAGGGTTTCAATCATTAGAAATGGCTGGTTAGTATCAAGTCAAATCTAAATTATCTCCCTCGCTCACCCCTAACCCCCAAGAACCGCCAAACGTAACAAGTTAATGATTGAGTTGCCAGTAGTTTTTTAATTTTATATGCGATTCTTAATAGTATCTCCCGTAATTCACAAATCTGCATCAAACGGTTTTGCAGGATACACTCCCTATATCAGGGAGATGAATTTATGGCTGAACCATGTGGACGAAGTGGTGGTCGCAGCTCCCTCTGTTAATGAAAAACCAGACCCTCTTGAATCTTTCTATGATCACCCAAGGTTAAGATTCGTGAAATTGCCGGCAATTGATACAACCTCCTTCCCTAAATTACTTATATCAATAGTAGCAGTTCCTGTTATATTTTTCAGGCTGTTTCGTGAGATGATTCATGCCGATCATATTCACTTGCGCTGTCCTTCAAACATGGGTTTACTTGGCTCTATTGTTCAGTTATTTTTTCCATGGAAGCCCAAAACAGTTAAATATGCCAATAACTGGGATTGGCAAAGCGAACAGCCTTTAACTTACCGTATTCAGCAATGGATTTTAAGAAATTCTTTGCTGACTCATAACGCAAAAGTTTTGGTTTACGGTGACTGGAATGAGCGAAGTAGAAATATCGTTCCTTTTTTTACAGCATCATATTCTCAAAAGATGGCTCTCCCTGTTGAAATTCGTGAGATAACTAAAGAAGTGCCTGTAAAAATGTTGTTTGTCGGGACATTAACCCCCAATAAACGTCCTCTGCTTGCTATTCAGGTTTTGGAACAAATTAGACGTAACGGGATAGATGCTCAATTGACTTTGCTGGGCGATGGTTTTCAAAGGGATGAAATTCAGGATTTCATTGAAAATAAAAAGTTATCAGCATTTGTGCATCTCAAAGGAAAGGTATCTCCCGATGGTGTGATTGAATATTTCAAAGAGAGCCATTTTTTGGTTTTTCTGTCGCAGTCGGAAGGGTGGCCTAAGGTTGTGGCCGAAAGTATGTGGTGGGGATGTTTGCCTGTAACCACCAATGTTTCATGCGTAAAGCAGATGATTGGCGATGGAACGAGAGGTGTTTTGGTAGAACCTGAGCAAGAAGTTGTAGTCAAATCAATTGAAGAACTTATTCAAAAACCTGTAAAATATAAAACCCTGTGTGAAGCGGCCATGAAGTGGTCGCGCCTATACCATCTTGAAAGATTTGAGGAGGAAATTGTGAAATTATTAAACCCTGCATCATGAGAGTGCTTTCAATGATTGACTCCCTTATTGCAGCCGGAGCAGAGCGAATGGCTGTGAATATTGCTAATGGGTTGGCTGAAAAAGGAATGGAGAGTCATTTGTGTGCCACGCACTCCGGAGGGCCTCTTGAGGAATTTATTTCTCCAAAAGTTCCCTTATTCATTCCTGAAAAGCGAAATGCTTTGGATGTATCGGCATTACGACGATTAAAAAAATACATCAGAGAACATCGGATTGACATTATTCATGCACATTCTTCATCGGTTTACTGGGCAGTTTTGGCTAAGTGGACAGGTAGCAGGGTAAAAGTAATTTGGCACGACCATTACGGGTTTAGCGAACAGTTGCACGAGCGAAGTTCCTCTGTTCTGAAACTGATGTCGTCGTCCATTTCACATGCATTTGTGGTGAATGATAAACTCCGGAATTATGCTGTTGACAGCTTAAAAATGCCCAAAAATCGGGTCTCTTTTTTGGCAAACTTTGCGGATATAAATATTGATGGGAACGTCAATCGCAAATTAGACCTCCCGGGAATAGAGCAATATCCGAAACTGGTTTGTCTGGCCAATTTGCGTCCCCAGAAGGATCATCACAATTTGCTGGATGCTTTTATTTTAATGAAAAAGCAGCATGAAAATGCTGTTTTATACTTTGTGGGTGGTCACTTTTCTGATGATTATTACTACTCTTTGATTGAACGAATCAAAAACGATACGAATTTAAAAGGAAGCGTACATGTTTTAGGTTCAAGAAATGATGTGGCTGAAATCCTAAGCGTTTGCGATGTTGGAGTGCTCTCTTCGTTGTCGGAAGGATTACCGGTTTCTCTTTTGGAGTACGGTTTGGCAGGATTGCCGGTGGTTTGTACAAATGTTGGCGATTGCAGTTTTGTCCTTGATGGCGGAAAGCTAGGGAAACTTGTTGAACCAGCCAGTTCAACAGAACTGGCCGATGCAATGAACTCTTTACTGGTAAATCCTCAATCGATGAAAGAGTTGGGTAGTGCATTCCAAGGTCATGTTCACAAGGAGTTTTCAAAGGATGGGGCAATGAATAAAATAATTGATGTTTATAAATCTGTTTTGTCAGTATGAGAAAAAAATCGGTTAAAACTTTATTCGTTGGGCCGTTTTCGCCTCCTTTTACCGGCGATGGTGTCAAAAACAGTTGTTTGAAGGAGGGTTTTGATTCTGTAGGTGTGCAAGATTTTATCTGGTTTGATACCATTTGTAGAAAAGGTAACAGATGGGTACATCTGTTAAATCTTATACCATTGATGTTCAGATGTAAACAGATTGTTCTTTCGCTGAACAGGGAAGGACGCTATTTCGTAATCTGGCTGTTCTTTTTTTTGAGACTATTTTCCGCAAAACGCGCCGCTCTTTATGTGGTTGGTGGTACATTTGACCTTCAATTAATGGATATGCCTGCATTTAACCGCCGGTTATACATCACCGCTATTAATAAGCTGGATGGTATATTTGCTGAATCGGTAGTGCTGAAAAATGGTCTGGAGAATTTAGGAATTAAAAATGTGGAAATTGTTTACAATCCCCGAAAAGATAGTGGTGAAAAATGGCAATTGACCGAAAATAATGTCGGGAAGGTACTTTTTATTTCAAGGGTTACCGAAGTAAAAGGTGTTACAGTTTTAATGGATGCTTTTGAGAAATTTGATGATGAAAATTCAGGTTTAATACTGGATATTTATGGCCCCATTGACGAAGATTACCATGACTATTTCATGGAAAGGGTCGATGCCTCAAAAGGAAAAATCAGATACTGTGGTATACTTGACCCTTTGCAGGTGCAATCAGCTTTAGTGAAATATCATTTTCTGGCACTTCCAACATTCCATTTTGGTGAAGGATTGCCAGGCATTCTGGTGGAGGCCGGCATGGCCGGAACTCCTATTATTATCACGAGATTTAATGCTCTGCCTGAATATTTTGAAGATGAGCAAAGCGCTCTTTTTGTGGAGCCGCAGGATGTTTCGGATTTACATCAGGCGATGCAAAAGCTGTTGGACAAACCGGAATTGGCTGCAAAACTAAGTGATGGAGTGCAAAAGGTGGCTGAACCATTTCGTATTGAAATGGTCATTGAGCAGTCACTTGAATTGTTTCGGGGTTATGGATGGAACATTATAACAGAGGGAGATGGGCATTGATTTTTTCAGAGTTTTAAAAATCCTTGGTTTTCCGGTAAAGGAAGCTTGTGATTTGTTTTCACAAATCCCCTTTGAGGGGGATTTGTTGCAGTGGCAAAGAGAAAAGGCTGATGAAATATTCAGGTTTCATTATAAAGAAAATGAGTTTTACAGAAAATTTGTTGGATCCGAGCCAGAGGAGTGGACAAAGATTCCCGTTATAAAAAGAGCTGATTTAAAAGGAGACTTTAAGGGTAAATTACCAGCATCGGTTCGCAATCAAAAACTTTATCTAAGCAGCACGTCAGGCTCATCAGGCGACCCGCTTTTCTTTGCGCGCGACAGGCTATCTCACGCTTTGGTTTGGCTTAATGTGGAGCATCTTTATAATCAGGCCGGATTATCGGTTAACTTTCGTCAGGCACGGATGTTTGGTATTTCCCGGCAACCTGTTGGCAGAATGAAAGCCCGGTTTAAGGATTATCTCTCTAATCGCTACCGCTTCAATGTGTTTGATTTGTCGGATGAAGCATTTGAGAAGTGGGTGCAGAAATTCAAAAAGGGTAGGTTCACATATATTTATGGATATACAAATTCCCTTGTAACATTTGCTCGTTTTTTACAAAACAGCAATTTGGTTCTTGCTGATGTTGCAAAGTCTTTAAGAGCTTGCATAGTGACATCAGAAGTATGCACCGAGAAAGATGCTCAAACTCTCCGGGAAGCTTTAGGAGTGCCTGTCTACAATGAATATGGTTCGTCTGAGTTGGGTGTCATGGGCTTTAAACAAAATGGTTTTTGGCACGGTTCCGATGGTTTGCTGTTTTACGAAGTGCTTGATGAAAACGACGAAGTTGTCGCAGATGGAGAACCCGGTTATTTAACATGTACTGCGCTTTTTAACCGTGCTACTCCTTTCATTCGTTATAGAATAGGCGATTTGGCAGTGATAAATAAAAGCAGTGGGATTACGCAAATAGAGCAGGTAATGGGTAGTTTAAACGACATGGCTCTTTTACCTTCGGGTAAAAGAGTTCCCGGTATTTCATTCTATTTTGTAGCAGAAGAACTAATTGACAGAACGGAGGTTGTAAAAGAGTTCCTTTTCAGACAAACACCCGAAGGTTTTGAGTTTGAGTATGTGGCGTCGAGAGATTTAAACAACGTGGAGTTTGATGCTCTCAAGCGGGGTTTTGACGCCATTGTTGATGACGAGGCTGCTTTAATTTTAAAACGCGTTGAGGAGCTTCAAAGAGGCTCAAACGGGAAATTCAAACACTTTATTTCAGAATTATGACGGAACACCCTTATGTTTCGGTTGTTTTACCCATTCGAAACGAGGAGAAGTATATTGATGCCACTTTAAAAACTGTTTTATCTCAGGATTATCCTTCAGAGAAACTGGAGATTATCATTGCCGATGGAATGTCGACCGACAGCACACGAAAGGTGGTTGAGAAGTTTGTCTCGGAAAACAGCGGATTAAAAATTCAGATGGTGGATAACCCGGAGCTGACTGTTCCCTATGGTTTGAACCGAAGCATAAACTCCTCGTCCGGAGATGTCATTGTACGAATGGATGCACATTCTGTTTATCCGTCAAACTATATTTCCAGACTGGTAAAAGCACTTTTTGCCTTAAATGCCGATAATGTAGGCGGAGTGGTGGATACTGTTCCTGCAAACGACAAATTAAAGAGCAAAGCAATTGCCATTGCTTTGAGTCATCCCTTGGGAGTAGGAAATTCTTATTTTAGGATTGGAAGTAACAAGATAAAAGAGGTAGATACGGTTCCGTTTGGTTGTTTTAGAAAAGAGGTTTTTCAAAAAGCAGGCATGTTCGATGAAGACCTGGTTCGTAATCAGGATGACGAGTTTAACGGTCGCATGAAAAATGCCGGGATGAAGATATTTCTGATTCCGGATATCGTGGTGAAATATTTTGCCAGAGACTCCTTTTCGAAACTTTATAAAATGTATTTTCAGTATGGCTTATATAAGCCTTTGGCAGGATACAAACTTGGTGGCATTCCAACGGTACGCCAATTAATTCCTTTTTTATTTGTCTTGTTCCTGTTTGGTGGAGCTATGTTGTCGCTTCTATTAAAGCCATTGTTTTATGTTTATTTGGTTGGTGTTTTGACCTACCTTGCTTTACTGGTTGGTATTTCTGTAAAGCTTAGTTTTAAACACAAACATCCATTGATGTTTCATTTGTTTTGGAGCTTTTTTATTCTCCATTTTTCATACGGGACAGGCTATGCGAGAGGATTAGTCGCATTGGCTTTAGGTCAGAAAGGCCGATTCCGGAAGAGCAGCCTGTCGAGGTGATGGATGTATGTTAAACGCGGAGACGCAAAATTATTTTCATGCTCAAAAGAATATTTGATTTTTTCCTTTCTCTGTTTTTGTTGCTGATTTTTTTGCCTTTGTTTGCTTTGGTGGCAGTGGCCATATTATTGACCGATGGTTTTCCGTTGTTTTTTATTCAAAAGCGAGTGGGTAAAAACGGGTGCTTTTTCAGGATGTATAAATTTCGTACTATGAGTGTACGAAAGGAAGCTTCTGACGGGAGTTTTGACGCGGGAGATGCCAGTCGTGTAACTGGCATTGGCAGACTGTTGAGAAAAAGCAAGTTGGACGAATTGCCTCAATTGCTTAATGTATTGAAAGGAGAAATGTCCTTTGTGGGACCACGTCCCGAAGTTGAAAAATGGGTGAACGCTTATCCTGAGCGTTGGTCGGTGGTATTGACCGTAAAACCCGGGATTACAGATAATGCATCACTCGAATTTAGAAATGAGGAGGAGATTTTAGCAGCGGCCAAAGACAAGGAGGGAACCTACCGAAATGAAATTTTACCCCGAAAACTTGATTTGTACGAAGCCTATGTGAGAAATCACAGTTTCTTTGGTGATTTATTGATATTAGCACGCACTTTTTGGACAGTAGTCTTTAAATAGTTTAATCATAATAAAAATATGCAAACCACCGTTTACGTTGACCGTGCCTGCGACATACTTTATTCGTCGTACTATATTTATGGCCTGAAAAAAGTCTTTGGAAATGTTAAGTTTTCCGGGAAATATTTCAGCCAGTTTAAGCATAACAACACCTTTGTGCCGGTTGTTATTAAATCCGGGAAAAGCTTGACTAAACTGATTTTCGATTATGGCGATAGTTACGTCATTGATGAAGCGGCAATGGATTGGTGCGATGCATTCGGGAAAATCAACATTAACCCTGAAAAAACTGATTTGTCGAAATATCCTAAATTAGCTTCTGTTGGACCCGGGTTTGCTGTTCGGTTGTATTCACAAGCAGAAAAACGGCTATGAGGGCTGTTTTTAACTACCTGTTGACACATAAAAGGGTGCCGGACAAGCGCCGGTTTTTTGCCGATTATTATGCGCAAATGAATCGTCAGTATTTGAGCTATTATCACAAAAAAGAGACAACCGGTGATTACATCTTTTTTGCAGGTGCATTGTGGAAAAAAGAGGGACAAACCAATCAGTACCGTGCTAATTACATCAGAGCCTGTAAAAATATGGATGGAGTGAAGTTTGAAGGTGGGTTTGCACCGCGTTCCAGAAACGATATTCCGGGCTTTGAGGATTTGATCATGGAGGAGAAGGTTCCCATGTCGGATTATCTCACCAAGATAAAGGATTCGGCAGTGGTATTCAACACCCCGGTTATTATGGATTGTCATGGATGGAAACTTGGCGAGTTTATGGCTTTGGGAAAAGCCATGATTGCTACTCCAATTAAGAATCTTTTGCCGGTTCCTTTGGAACACGGCAAAAACATTCATTTTATTAATGGAGGGGAAGATGAGGTGCAAGATGCAGTAAAAAAACTCACAACTGACCATGCATATCGACAGCAAATTGAAAATAATATTAAAGAGTATTTTAATGCCAATGTAACGCCAGAAAGAAGTGTGGAAATTGTTTGTGAGAAAGCTGGTTTTAGAATAGAAAATTGAACTCAAAAATAATCAATATATGTTGAAAATTCCGTTCTCCCGTGTCTCTTGCAGTGGCAATGAGTTCAAGTACCTGGAAGAAGTTATAAAAAGTGGCTGGTTAACCACTGCCGGCAAAGCCATGAAGTTTGAGGAGATGTTTGTTGAACGAACGGGTGCAAAATATGCCTGCTCGGTGAACAGCTGTACGGCCGCTCTTCATTTGGGTTTGGAAGCATTGGGTGTGCAGCCGGGTGATAAGGTGTTTGTTCCGGATATGACCTTTACCGCTTCGGCTGAGGTGATACGTTATTTAAACGCCGACCCGGTATTTCTGGATGTGGAGTACGAAACTCAGTTAATTACGCCGGAAATTCTCACTGAGGCCATCAAAAAAAATCCCGATGTAAAATATCTGATTGTGGTTCATTACGGTGGCCATCCGGCTGAAATGCTGAATAACAATGGAACAGGCATTCTGGATATTTGCAAAATACACGGGATTAAAGTGATGGAAGACGCTGCACACGCTTTTCCGGCTTCCTTGAACGGAACAATGGTGGGGAATATGGCTGATGTAACCTGTTTCAGCTTTTACGCCAATAAAACCATAACAACCGGCGAAGGCGGTATGCTGACCACCAACGATGAGGAGATTTACAAGCGCGTTAAAACCATGCGTTTGCACGGTATTAACCGGGATGTGTGGGACAGGTTTACGTCTGACAAACCTTCGTGGGAGTACGATGTGGTGGCTCCCGGGTACAAATACAATATGCCTGATATAAATGCGGCCATTGGTATTGCCCAAATGGAATATGCCGATGAAATGAGGCTGGCCAGACAACAGGTAGCAGAGGTATATTATCGTGAATTTTCAGGTATGCCAATGATTGACTTGCCTGCATGTAAAGTGCCTCTGGAGAATCATGCCTGGCATTTGTTTCCTGTGGTTTTAAACGAAAATTCACCCGTTTCGCGTAATCGTTTTATCGAATTGATGTCGGAGGCTGGAGTTGGTACTTCTGTGCATTATAAACCAATGCATCGCATGAGTTACTATCGCGAACATTATCACCTTATTCCGGAGGGTTTTCCTGTGGCGGAGAAAATATGGAAGGGGAATGTATCGTTGCCCATATATCCGCTTTTAACCGGTGAAGAAATTGATACAATTGTGGCAACAGTGAAGAAAATTCTCACATAAATATAATATCTGAAAAGAACCAAACAACAACGGCTGCCTTTTTAGGCAGCCGTTGTTGTTTAGTCATTCCATGAGTCAAGCGGGTTTTTTTCAAACATCCTATCCCTAAAAGGCGAATTGTTATTTGCTTTTTGGGGCGAGGCATCCTCGAAAGCAGATGGAAATGGGGGAGGTGATGATTCCCCAAGCAAAGTAATGGTAAAATCACAAGGCACTATTGTGATTCTTGGTGAATGATAATCTTTTTTTAATATACAGTTCATTCCAACACCTCCCGCTTACACCTTATTCCTTATTTAAAAAATAATTTTTCTATTCTTCACATTATCTTCCCATATTATTGAAATAATATAAATGCCTCTCTGTGGAAGATTTATATTGTTTTCTTCGTAAGGTTGGAGAGTTTCGGTTGATATTCTCCTTCCTGTTGAATCATAAAGCAAATAGAAAGGTGATGATTTGGTTTCGGCATAAACGATAATTCCATTTACAGAATTATAAACATGTACGTCATCATTGCTAGGGTTTTGTAACTCCGAATTCAATTCTTCTTTAAACCCGGTGGGGGTTGATTTGGTGATGATGAGTTCGAAACGGTCATCAATACGAGTGGGTTTATCTTCCTCCTTAACTTTCTCCATGTAATGCTCCTCTGTTATTCGAAGGTAAGTCCTGTAACGTTGGCCGGAAGTCAGATCCGTAATTTCACCTGTCAGTTTATCCCTTAGCAAAACCACTGTGTTATCAGTAAGGTCATGATCACTCAACTGCATTCCCAGTACCCCTGATCTTCTGACAAAAACTCCGAGGGGGATGGTCATTGATTCTTCTTGTGGCAGTGCATTAATAGCCAAGGGTCTACCTTGCGACAGGGTGTAGATTTCAGCTGTTTTTCTGTTATTACCAAAGAGTTTATCACTATCATATGGATCGGAAGCTCCTTTGGTGGACTCAGGAACAAAGGCAATTGCTGCTTCATCGGAATGCCCGTTATACCTGGAAATCAGTTTTATGAACGAGTAATCGTGTGGCTTTTTCGCTTTAAGATAAGAGAATGGGTTGTGAACCATTGCATTAGGGCTGAAGGTTACAGCCCCTTCTGCTTGACCGAGAGTTACCCTCACCCATATGGCGTGCCCGGAAGGAATAAGATATGGTGGATCATTTAAGCCAACAGCAAGACCGGTATTGTTATTAAATGTACCATACGTGCCCAAGTCATTTCGGTAAATCCAGAACAGGTCGTCCACATTAGTCTTGTTTAATGATCGCCAGTCAACTGCTGCGGTATATGGATTACCTATAAAATTCCAACCTAGCCCAGCTGAAGTTCTGGTAAGCGGTACAATAACACTCCCTGTGTTGATCACACCTGAAAACTGGATGTGGTCATTATTCCTAAAAACCATCCCTGTTCCGGGTTCAAACGGTTCGTTTTCATCGAGTTGGAGGTACGTGTTGGTTGGGTTGTTATAGATGTAAGTAGTGCCGGTAATGCCAGAGTTTAACCTGGTTGCCAGAGACCCCGAAACCGGAGAGGAAATAGCATAGTTGTATCCCGGGTTTGATATCACCTGTTCAATGATTACCTTTTCAGGCTCAATATCAATACTGCCGCCCGTCATAATATAGGAGGCATTCACTTCGGAAGAGGATTTTAATCTGAACTCTCCCTGAATGGTTAGTGTCCCTGAAACTTGCATTAATGTGGCACCGGCATCAACTGTAAGATTTTTGATGGTGACATTGCTGCTGATTGTAGGGAAACGTGTCATGTAGGCTCCAATGTGCACGCTCATCTGTTCTTGAGGAACTCCATGGCTCCAGTTGCCTGGATGGTTCCAGTCAGTTGATATGTTCCCATTCCATATATTGGTTACGTCAGGAGTGATATCCAGTTCAACAGTAACGGTATAGCTCTTTTGTGTTTGGTTTTCGGCAGTTACGGTATAGGGTACCGGGGAAGTAAAGTCTTGCGCAATACCTGAGGCTGGACTGACTTCTGCATTCACTGAAACTGTTATGCCCGGAACTAAATTGGTAATATCAGTTCCCGGAGGCATTATCACCAAAATGGTTTCCTCATCATGGTCAATTTCCGAACTGATATAATTGGGTATGGTAAAGGACGTAATTAGTTTTTCATCACTTGGAACGGTTGATACATATACAGTATAGATTCTTTGAGAATGATTGATCCCAGTAACTGTATATTTAACTGGTGATGAAAAATCATTGGGTACACCCGATGTCGGTGAGACGGTGGTGTTGGCTGTTAATCCTATTGCAGGGGAGAGAGTGGTTAAGCTGGTTTCAGCTGGCATGGTTATTAGAATTGTGCGTGTCAATTCATTAATCACGGTATTGTTTACCTGTCCGGGTATGTTAAAGGAGGTAATCATTGGGGCGGGTGGAACTGCCAGACTGGTATTTCTTCCAGACCACCAGATCATGTTCCATTGATCAGGATCTAATTGCATATTTGTTACACTAAGTCCATGGTCGAAATGAAAGGATTGGATTCTTTGGTTATTAAATACCTTCTCCTCAACAACTGAACCATCTGAAAGTGTGAAGCGTAAAGGCAGATACATCTCGTATATGTACCGGTCATAAGTCCACCAACTCTGTATTTGTGAAATAGTAACCCCATTTTTACCGGTTGAAGGGTCATAACTATAGTTGAAACTGATGTCAGGGAATGAGGTACCATACACCCATTGGTCAAAAAAAACTTCCAAATCCATTCCAGACTTAGACTCTATATATTCTCTAAAAGTTTCTGTATTAACGTATAGATATTTGAACTCTGGATCCTGTGCATATGATTTTAAAATTTCAAAAAAAAGGTCATCTCCTAAATGATTACGCAACATGTGGAGTACCCATGCGCCTTTATCATAGTAAAAAAAATGAAATATCTGAGTTGGGTTGCTGTCGTCTGATAAATAAAGCGTTCTGGTGTAATCCCAACCACTGGTAAGTGTGTTATTCATATATTGATGGTAAGCTGCTTTTCCAAAATAGTATTCCTCATGCAAAGCTTCGGCATATGTGGCGAAACCTTCATTGAGCCATACATGGTTCCATGGGCGGTTGGTAATGGAATTTCCAAACCACATGTGAGCCAGTTCATGAACCACCAGCCACCAGGCAGAAGGAGCAACTGAGGCCATAATAGAATTGGTTTGCTTTTCAATGTAGGTTAAGCCACTGGCTATTTGGGTCATTCCATATTTTTCAGTTTTAAATGGGTAGTCGCCAAAATAGTGTATAAAGGCATCGAAAACATCGGGTACACCACTAAAGGTTGAAAGGGCCGTATTATAATCATTTGGGAATACATAATAAGTCAACGGAAAGTCATGCCCATTGCGATTGTATTGTTCTCCAAATACCCGGTAATTGGAAACAGAAACCGATACATAATAGGGCACAATGGGATAATTGTGTTTCCAGCGATAGGTGCGTTTCCCCCCATCAATGATGGTATCATATAACATGCCGTTGGAGACTCCCATAAGTGGATATCCCTGGTAAGAAACATCAGGAACAATGATGTCTACTTTAACACTGTCGGCTTTGTCGTAGGGGCCATCCTTACAGGGAAACCAATAATGAGCCAGATAGGGTGTGCTAAGGGCTGTCACTGCTGGCACGGTTGATGAATGTGTTAAGAAACGGAAACCTTTACCGGTCCCTGCAGGTATTATAGGTGTTCCATTATAGTATATTCGCAAGTTGACTGTTTCACCAATGTTGTAGGATTGGTCGAGATTAAGGTTCAGTACATTGCTTCCTGAACGGGACCATGATATGGCATTTTCCCCAACAGCTGTGACCGTCATGGATGTGTGCAAGTTAAGTTTAACCTGTGTCAGATTATTTACTGTAGATTTTAGTTCAATATAGGTGTTTCCGGAAATGCTTTGAGCCGTTGTATTCACATCAATGGTGAGATGGTAAAAGGTTACATCTATGTTCTCATCGGTTTGAAGGGTTTCGGATGCCGATTTGAGAGCCATGTAAGCCTCCCATTCCTGCTGTATAAATTCTTTCCTTGCTTTTTGTTTCTCAGATAAATCTGTGTCCGGAAGAGATGGTCTTTGACGCTTTTGTGCTTCCACGTTGGCAGCAACATAAAAAAGAGCCACAGTAGCAAGGATTAACAGGAGTTTATTGGATGTTATCATCTCAGTAATTTTGGTCTTGTTTTGTTCTAAATAAGATGCAAATTACGTCGGGATTCGGATTTACTCATCCTGTTTTTTATAGATGGATGCTTATTGTAGGCAGTCAGTTCTTTTTTGGTGACGAACGATTATTCCCGATCATAATGATCGGGAATAACATTCCTTAAATCAGGTGATTAAAGATGTTTTTAAGTTAATTTTTGTTAACAAGAATTCTCAGAATTGAAAGTTGATTGTTGGTTGTAATGACCTTTAATAGGTAAACTCCGCTGCTGAAATCCGAAAGATTGATTCCAATACTTAGTTCATCGGAATAACTCTGATAAAACATCTGTCGTCCATCAGGAGCTATTATGCTGATTGATTGAACCGGCAAACTACTTTCCACGCTGATTAAACCATTTGTTGGATTTGGATATGCTTTAATGCTTAGAGATTTCTCCTCCGAAATAGCAGTAGATATTTCATTGGTGACAGTTACCAGCCATGCTTGTTGAACGCCACTCTCAGAGGTTACTATATATTCCACACTTTCTGTGAAATCACGAGGGAAGCCTGAAGCAGGGGAGATCTCTGCGTTTTCAGAAACCTCGATTTCCGGAGTCAGGTTGTTCAATGCGTATCCCGGAGGCATTTTCAAAGATATTGCAAAGTTATCAAAATCAATTTCGGTGTCACTTACTTGATCATTGATATAGAAATAAGTAATAACAGCCTTGTCGTTTGGTGCGATGTTGACTGTGACCAAATACTCTTTGGTGGTCACTCCATCTTCTGCTGTTACACTGTATGTCACGGAATAAGAGAAATCTTGGATGTCTTCAGAAAGTGGTGTGATGGTTGCATTTTCAGAAAGTTCAATGACTGGAGTGAGGCTTGTCAAAGCAGTTCCGAACGGCATGGTGACG
>NZ_FUYV01000047.1 GCF_900168165.1 Alkalitalea saponilacus | reverse complement strand
CAACGGTCGAGGCTATGAAATCGTAGCGGAGTACGAGGTAGAAAACTGTCAAGTTACACCGAACTACATACGAGCAACTCCCGTTGAATTACCCACTACAACCGCTATGTTTTATAGCCTTTGTTAGCCACCGTATTTCTGTTTTCCGTCAAGTATTTTATCGTCCAATTCATATTCTTTAATTACTGTTTTCCATTTGTCAATCACTTTGTTGTTTATTAAAATACTTTCTTCGTTTGCTATCTTTTGTCCTTCTTTTTTATTGAATGACAAAAAGTTAAAACTGCCTTGTATGTAATATTCGTCATCTTTGATAACAAGCTTTCTATGAGTTCCTGTCATTTGGTAATTGTTTTTATTTTGGAAGTGTGTTGGTAAGTGAATTAAGTGAAAACTCTTACTGTATTTTCTTTCAAGACTTCTAAGCTTTTCAATAGTTCCAAAATGGTGTTCGTCATTACTTTCAATACCATATAGAATGATAACGGCAATTCCTTTTCCTAAAGCATTTTCAATTGATTGAATGTAATTCAAGGTTGCTTTCTTAATCCAAGGGCTTTCAATAAGAATTTTGTTTGTGACAGTTTTTAGTGCTTCTTCAAACTTTGCTTGTGTTTCCCATACAGAAAGAGTTTCTGTGGTTGAAATATTGGTTTGAGGTGTTACACTAGTTTGGAATTCGTCCAAAACTTCATAATCATCTTCTTCGATTTCAGCTAAAGCTGTTCTTTCCGAATTAGAAAACTGGTATAGTATTGCAGGGTATTTCTTTGATAGAACCTTTGTTATGCGTTTCTCAAGTGTAATTTCCTTATCAAAATTTCTTACTTCGATAAATGGTTCAAGTTCATTCTCCTTGCCTTTTCGTGGAATGTATTCAATTAGGTAATAGTCGTTACACTCTTTTTTGTCAAAGAGAATTTTACTCTTGTCATAGTCTACAAGATATGCTTTTCCATTATTTTGTCGTTTGTAAATATCAGACAACTGTTCGTTTTTATCGTTTAGGATTTCAGGACTTTTATGTTCAAAATCAAACTCAGACGAAAGTTTATTTTCAATGTCTTTTTGAGAATTAAGTCTGAATTCTTTTAACACTATTTCATTTGAAACAGTATCAAATAAGAACTCAAATTCTTCTTCTTCAAGGATTTTAAGTATCGAGTTGTCTTTTATAAAGTCTTTGCCTTGGTCTGTTACAATCCAATTACCTGATGTTAAATCTGCAAAGCCCCTTTCTCTTAAAAAATAGAGTTCACGCAAAATAAAATCTTCTTTATGTAAACCCAAAAATTTTATTAGGTCATCTTCTTTGGTGTATCCTTCTAAGATTGTTTTGAGCAAAACAGAGTAAATCTGCTGTATTGATTTTTCTGGAGATTTGTTAACAGTTGCATTTATCCGAACACGTCTAAATGGATATGCAAATAGAATTATTTCGTTAATTCTATAATCACTAGCACATTGCTTTTCAAGTTTTTGGTGTATTTCTTGTATTTCCATTAAAATATCTGCTGAATGTTTTTTACAATCCACTCTTTTTTTATCTCCTTTAAGTATTTCTGAAGTGGAGGAATAGAAGGAGCAAAACCATTGTTTGAATTTGACTTTACTTGAACAAGCCAATCATAATTCCCAATGATAATAAGTAGTTTTTTATGTCTTGAAAGTGCCACATTTATTCTGTTTGCATTAGCTAAAAAACCTAGTGTGTTTTGCTGGCTTCTAACTAAATCAAAGATGATAATATCCTTTTCTAAGCCTTGAAACTTGTCAACTACGGAAATAGCCATATCAGAAGGTTTAATTCTTTTAAGTTGATTGTTGTATAACTCTTTCCGAACAATGTTTTTTATCTCTCTTAACTGTGCCGTATAACCCGTTATGACTCCAAGAGAATAATCTTTGACTTTGTCAAACTTATCTAGCTCCAAAATCAATTTTGGGATAAAACTGGCACTTAATTTATTACGAGACGAGCCACTACCATCAATTTCACTTTTGTGGGTATTACCGATATCTAAAAATATAATGGAGCTGTCCACTTTGATGTCAAGGTTATGTTCTTTATCCTTAGCTCTCTTGATAGGCTCAATTTGTTCGTTATATGGCTCATAGAAACATTTAGAGGTAAGTAGAACGGCATCTTCGGGCATTCTTCTACATTCTTCGAGTTGGCTTTTGAAATCTTCATCTATTCGAGTAATGACTTGCTCAAAAATACTTGGTCTATTGAAGTAATCATCCCAACTGTCAAAATCATCTGAATCTGATTTGAATTTATTTCTTAGCCATTTTTCAACTTCACGGTTTGCGGTAAGCATTGGTCTTAATTGTCTATGGTCTCCAACTAAAACCAATTTTTCAGCTAAAACAATTGGAATCAATGCTTCTGCTGTTGTTGCCTTTCCGCTCTCATCCATTATCACATAATCAAACTCAAAGTTGTACTTAGCATATTTTTTTGATGCGATATGATTTGTTGTTGCTCCAATAACTCTAATACTATCAATGAGTTTTTGATTTACGGTGCTATTCTCATCTAATGAACTTATAGCTGCAAGCCAATCAATTTGAATTTGCAGTTTACGGAAAAAAGATAAAATTCCGCAATTAGTTTGTTTGTCAAGTGCATTAAGTAAGGTGTCTTGATTTTGAAGTGAATTGTTAATGTTTTCAAATCCTTTAATGCGTTCGAGTAATTTCTCTATTTGTGCTTTTTTGGTTTTCCAATCTTTTTTATCTATTAGAATGTTAACTATTGATTTGAGTAACACATTTTCTTTTTCAATTTCTTGAAGAAAGTTGGTTTCCAATTTTTTCCATTCGTTTTGTGCTTTTTTCTTAACTTCTTCTTTCCAACCTTCAATTTTTCGTTCTAAGGTGTGCTTTTTTAATGATTGTTTAGGTTTTCTTACTCCACTCAAACGAACAATTGGGATTTCTTTTTCTAAAAGGTTATCCAATACATTATCAACAGCATCATTTGTCTGTGATGTAATGAGGATTTTTGCGTCAGAATTTTTATTTAGAATTTGAAATACAATTTCTGTAATTACTGTGGTCTTACCTGTTCCAGGTGGACCTTGTATTACGGTTAATGGTTCTCTTTGAATCGCATTTAAAATTGCTCTAGTTTGGTTTGAACTATAACTTAATTTAGTTCCTTCTTTGTCTGTTTGAAAGACTTTGTCAAGTTCATATTGCTCTAAATATTTTCCTTGCAAGTCCGTTGGATTAAATAAGAAGTGAATTAAATCTCTGTTTTGAACTTCATTATATTCAACTTTTCTTATTGCTTCTTGTTGCCGCTTTTTTTCTTCTTCTTGTTTACTTATGTTCTCAAAGAGATACCCATTTTTGGGTATTTTCTCAAAGTCTAAACGCTCACAATCTTTGAATTTGAACACTCTACTTTTTGTATTAAAGTCAAAAGCAACACCCGAAAATTTCAAAGGCTCTTTCATTTGCTTTTTATCAGCTGTTTGGCTCAAAATGTATTCAAATTCTTCTGGGTTTGGTGGTGTTGCTTTGTCAATGTGAGAAAATATATGTCCGTTCTTGGAATACTTTTCGTTCTCTTGAATTTTAAACCAAATTTCAAATTCTCCTTTCTTTTCAAAAGAGTCATATCTCAATCTTAGAGAATTTTCTTCTAAGACTTTCAATTCTTTTTCAAGTAGTTCTTTGAAAAAAACAAGTTCTTTATTGATTTCGATTTTGCCTTTTCTGTATTCTCCTTCGTGCTGCTTATTCTTCTGTATTTTTTTAAAAAATGGTGTTAAGTTTAGTTTTTGGGAATAATAAGAACCTGAATTGCCAAGGAAGTTTACAGGTAAATTTAGTGTTTCTCCCTTTTTTACAGCTAATTCATATCGTTGTTGTGAACTTTCTTTATAATCGCAAGATAATATTCTCAATTCTTGGTCATAAATCAACCATAAGGCATTGCTGTAAAGACTTTTTGTGGCAATATTTATGAGGATATTTTCACCTTTGTTGTTGGGGCTAACATCTAATCTTGGTTTAAACTCACTATCGTTAAGTTCGTTTAACAAAAGTTCATTTGCATTAGAAACCATAACAATATTTTCATTGTCGAAAGCAATAGTTGAGGAGATTCTTCCCAAGAATTCGGACAAAGAGTTATAGTTGATTCTGCTAGAGGGTTCTTGTCTACAAGCACTGTCTATTAGCAATTTAATGTCTTGATATTCAGAAAGGTCTTTTTGTGCGAAATACCATTCAGTTACTTTGCCTATTGAATAAATATCAGATTGGTATGGAAATCCTTTTGGTATTTTTCTATTCCATTTTTCAGGTGCTGCAAATTCTTTGGCAAAAATTTCAAGACTTTGTTCTTGACTTAATGTTGAAGATATGTCTGCAATGCCAAAGTCAATTAGAAAAAAATCTAGATTTTCATCCACTAATATGTTTGCAGGAGTTATATCTCCGTGCGATAATCTATGATTTTGTTGAAGTTGTTGAAGACAGTTGATAATCTGCTCTATTCCTTTTAGAAAGAAAGTTGGCTTAATGTCCCAAATTCGTTCTTCGAGTGATTGAGCATTTTTGTATTCAAAAATAATGCAGTAAGCTTCTTTACTTTCATCCCATTCATATTCAACAATATTTGGTAATGATGGATGTACAGCTTTCTTTAAATGTCGAAGTTTGTCGAATAGGATTTTGCTAGGTTGAGAGTTTCGTTTTATACCACTTATCCATTTCGCAAAAAAAACTTCTCCATTTTCATTTTCAACTTGCGCTGTCAATGAGTAGCCCCGTTTTTGAATTTGTCCGTATGTCTGGTACTTGTTTAATATCATTTTTAGTCTTGTACTGTCGGTTTTCTAATATGGTGGCTAACG
>NZ_FUYV01000049.1 GCF_900168165.1 Alkalitalea saponilacus | reverse complement strand
CGGTTAGCATACATACCCATTATAAGGCATGTAAAAATCAAAGCAAAGTCGAATCCATTCGACATTAACGACCAGAAATATTTCAAACAAAGATTCATAGACCTTAAAGTGAAATCCTCTAAAACCAAACAAAATTGCATAGCTTTAAAGAATGTAAATGACATTAACAGAAATTTGCTAAACCTGTGGAACATACAACCGGAGTGTATTTATCAAGACACTTTTAGAAATGCCCGAGCTGCGTGATGGGAAACTATCATGCGCAGTTCTTAGGGGGCGTAAGCTACCCGATAGCGAAGAAAACAGTTCATTGTAGATAGGTCAGTGCAAAATTGAGGGAATTTATTTTGTTTTTTCCCTACACGCCACTTTTTGCTAGGGAAGTGCGAATTTGGAACAGCCATCGCACAAACAGCACATTTGCAAATCGCACCAGCTGACAAAGAGCCGAAACTTGCAAAAGAGCTGTTTTTTAGCCAATCGCACTAGTAAGGCTATTTTGTATATTCGATAGCAGATTTATTTAAAAAATTGAATAGTGATAAGTAATACAGAAATAAAATCTTGGTTGAGTTATTGGAAAAAAACACTAATAGATGTTGATAGAAAAAGAATAGATGTTACAACATATCCGATACCTGTAGAATCATACTTTATTAAGCAAGCTCCTCAAAAGCATGCGAGATTTTTATGGAATGCATCTCTGATAAATAAAGAAACACAATACATCATTGTTGATATTTGCCCCTGTTCAATGCAAACTGAATTTGAACATGCAAAATCAAAAGAACTTGATGAAGAAGTTTTTTATCCATTTTGGATTCCTGCAATAATGTACAAAGACGGAACTCTTGCTCCTCAAAAATCAAACAAAGGAGTAGTTAAACCCTTCTTTGTTAGAGAATACTTGAATCCTAATCCGAAAGACACTTATCGAATTGCATCAATAAAAGATGTTGATTCTGCTTTGCAGAAGTTCGAATTTAAAGAGGAATCATGGAATTCTTATTGGGAAAAATGCGAAGCTTTTTTTTCAATTATAACTGGAAAAAGCTTTGAGGAATTCAATATAAAACATGAGAAACATATTTTTATCCAAAAGGGTGAGTTACGAGGATTGACAAAAAATATTAGAAAACTGTATAGCAGACTAGAAGATACTCCACCAGATAGGAGTTTGCTTAATAGTTTAGTTGATACTGAAAGAATCTCGTATTCAACTATTCCTGAGAAATCAGAAGTAGTTAGAAATAAGAATCATATTGGTCAAATGAGTGGAGAATTTCCTTTGTCAGTATCACAGAGAGAAAGTATTACATGTTATAATTTACTGGAAGAATCAAATGTTTTAGCAGTTAATGGTCCTCCGGGAACAGGTAAGACTACCTTTTTACAGTCAGTTGTTGCTAATAGTGTTGTTTCAACCGTAATAAATCAGCAAAGACCCGAGCTAATAGTTGCTTGCTCTGCAAATAATCAAGCAATCACAAATATTCTTGACAGTTTCGTACTTGACTCAAAAGACATATTGACACAGCGTTGGTTGCCTGATTTAACTTCTTTAGGTTTGTATTTATCTACGAATGAAAACAAGAAATATCAAACTTGCACCTCGGAGTTTGGAAACGGCTTTCTAAATGATTTTGAAAGTGCTAATATAGAAGATAAAAAAGAGTACTTTTTAAAAGAGTTTAGAGCTTATATTGGAGAAGGTGATAATTTAGAAGAATGCAAAGAGAAGTTGTTAAATATCGTACAATCAAAAGTATCTACCTTAAAAAAGAGCCTTGAGATTGCTGAAAAACATGAAACAATCAGTCCATTATTGAAGAATGCTGGATTTTCAAGCTCTGATGAATTATTAGAAAAGATTTCTTCATTACAATATAATATCAATAGAACAAACTCTGAAATCCAACAAACATCTGTTGCAGAGGAAAAACTAACAGAAGCGAAAGAAAATCAACCATTAATGCAAAAATTATTTTCTTTTCTTCCAAAATTCAAGAAACGTAGAACTTCTTTATTTCAAAGGGTGCTTTTAGAAATTAACCTAGATGATGTTCTTGACTGTAGTAATTACAACTCTTTGATTCATTTGCTTAATGAAAGGATTATTGCTAAAACTAATTTAACTAAGCAACTTAATTTAGAACTAAACCCATTAGTTGATTTAAAAATCAAAACAGAGGAATTAAAATCGAATTACATTACCTGTATTAACAATTGGGATAGAAATTATGGTGAAATGCTAAAAAAGTTACAAGCCATGACAGGTAATGAATATAAAGATTTGCGACCATTAGAAGATATGCAAGTCAGAATGGATTTTTCATATCGTTATGAAGCATTTTGGCATGCAATCCATTTTCGTGAGGCAGAATACTTGATAAAGCTTGAAGAAAAGCAGGAAAAGAATAGTAAAGACAAAGAAAGAGGTGAAATAGGTTACAAAGAGAAATTGCAACGATTTGCGGGAGTAACACCTATTTATATTTCAACTTTCCATTCTATTCCAAGGTATAGTACGTTTTACGATAATGCTGAGGGTGAAAAAGCATATTTTGATTTATTTGACTTGATTATCGTAGATGAAGCTGGTCAGGTTGCCCCGGATATCGCAATACCTTCCTTTTCTTTGGCAAAAAAAGCTATAGTTGTGGGGGATGTATTTCAGATAGAACCAGTATGGTCAGTTGAAGAGAAGCTAGATGTCGTAAATCTGAAAATGAATAATTTATTATCTGAAGATACTTCAGATGATATAATCAATTCTTATAAAGATTCAGGGATGCTTTGTTCATCAGGCAATCTTATGAAATTAGCTCAACGAGCTTGTTATGTAAAAGATGGAGATGACGGGGGTACACTGTTAAAAGAGCATCGAAGATGCCCAGATAAAATAATCTCTTATTCAAATAAAAATGTATATCAAAACAAATTAATTTTAACGAAAGGTAATAAGAGAAAAGCTGAAACAGACCTTCCTTTAAAAGGTTTCATGCATATTGATAGTGCAAGTGAGAAAATTGGTAATAGTAGAAGAAACACTCAAGATGCTATTACCATTGCCAAATGGATTGAAAGTAAAAGGCTAGAACTTGAAAGTTCTTTTGGACAAAAGCCTATAACTGATGTTTTGGCAATAGTTACTCCTTATAAATCACAAGCTTCACTTATTAAAAATGAATTGCTGAAAATTGATAAGAAAGTATATAAAAAGCTTATATCGGGTACGGTACACGCTTTGCAAGGGGCAGAAATTGATGTTGTGATTTTTTCAACGGTAATTACACCTGGTGATAGCACGTTCTTTGCAGATAATCTTAATATGCTTAATGTTGCGGTTTCAAGAGCTAAATCAAGTTTTCTTGTTTTCGGTAATTTAAATACAATTGACGCAACTAAGAACAATCCTTTAGGTCGTTTAAAACAATGGCTACAGGAAGACGAAGACTGTGAACTTTCAAATAAAATCATATTCGATAGTAAAGAAATAGAAGATGGTGTTATTCGTGTCAATGATTTAAAAACTCATGTAGGAACACTTAATCGAGCATTTGAAATTGCGAAATCAGAATTAATAATAGTTTCACCATTTATTTCATCAAACGCAATAGAATGTGATACGATTAAATGTTTTAATAATAATGGAAAAGAAACGGTAAATTCTATCGAGATAGATTCTGTAAAAAAACAGTTAAGTGCTACTGTAAATAAAGGAGTAAAAGTCATAATAATTACAGACTCAACGCTTGACACAAACAATAATCAGTTAAAACCTACTGCTAAGAAAGGTCGTGAGATTATTGAACAAAGTGGAGCTAAGTTAAAGCTTGTTGATGGTATTCATAGTAAAACAATAATAATTGATAATGACATAATAATAGATGGTTCATTTAATTGGTTTTCTGCTCTACGTGATGAACAAAGTAAGTATTTTAGAGAAGAATCCTCTATCGTAGTGAAAGGCGAGCAAGCTAAACCAATGATTAAGAAAGCAAAAGCATATTTAGAAAATGTTGTTAAATAATACCCGACCGGATTTACAAGCACATTGCCAAAGCCACACGAGCCAACGCTCTATCCAAAGCTTTGTCAAAGAGCTTGCAAAGCTGACCCGATTTGCCCACAGGGCATTAGGGGTTCCCTAAGGGCAAAAAAAAATAAATTTGTGCTTCGTAGGCAGGTCAGTGCAATTTGAAACAGATAGAAATGAATGAATGCCAGCATACAACACGGTATATACAAAATGGGCGGGATTGTGCTAAAATCAAAGGTTGTAGCCCGCTTCAACATTGTAACGATTTGATAGATTTGAAACCCGCAATCGCCCACATTTGCATATACCCAACCGTTGTATGTAATTCGACAGAAAAGAAAGAACCTATTTAACCAGTTGACTTTTAAGACTTAGGCGCTGAAAATAAAACTGAGAATAGTTGGATATTCCGGAGCATACTGACCCCCTTATCACCAGTTTCTAAAAGCCAAATTTGAGACTGCCATTCCGGCGGATATTGACCCCTTTTAAAGGAAATTTGAGTCAAAAAGCAGAGTTTTGAGTGGTCAAAGCGGCATTTTTTTATATAAATCATTTTGATGTATTGATTTTGGGAGCGAAATTTTAATTTCATCCCCTATTCCGGAGCATGCTGACCCCTGCAGTCAACAATTGTTCATGCTATTTTCCGGAGCATATTGACCCCTTTATATTTTTCATCTGCAATACGTTCCG
>NZ_FUYV01000065.1 GCF_900168165.1 Alkalitalea saponilacus | reverse complement strand
TTTTAACTATTCTCAATTATGTTTTCAGCGTCTAAGTCTTAAAAGGCAATAGGTTAACAGGGTTGTTTTCTTTTTCGTCGGATTACATACAACGTTTACGTGTATGAGTAGTGGCGGATTACGGACACTTTCCTGTCAAGTTACGATGAACTTGATGCGAGGTAGAACGCTTGAATACGCTACAGCCCCCGCCATTACTTATACACGATGTTGGTGGTAGTTATTAAATTTCATCAAGTAATTCTTTAAAATCTAACTCCTCTACTTTTTGATAATTAATTTCAATGTGTTGATTATTTGCTTTTTCTTTTACAACACCCAGAAAAACTCCATTTGCGTCTTGGCGGATTCCTATAACTATTATTTCTTGGTCTTGAGGCAAGCCCAAAAAGCTTCGTGTCATATTCTTGGAGTCAAGCATTTGAGCAGCAACAATAGAACGCTTATTATTGAAAACAGCAATTATTGTTTCATACTTTGACGAAACACTCACAAAAATATTTTTATTATTATTGTAATTTATCCATCTACCACAATTAATCCAATACATTTTACTTGTCCACAAATAATAATCAGTCATATTTTCTTTTTCTTTCGTTGAAGCAGGAGCTATAAGACTAGTGTCATAATCAATCAACCTTCCCATTTCTTCATATGTCATGATTCTATTTGTACTATCAATTTTCACAACCTCATTACCTTCTAGATATGGAAGTTGGAATACAATCGGAATAGTATATGCAACAGGCGGAAATTTACCTCTAGAAAGTGCTGTGCTCCAATTTGGCATAGATTTAACAACACGATATGCTTCATAGTCTAAAGAAGGAGAAACTCCCCTAACAATTCTAATGTTTTGAACACTTCCACATAATTCAACATCAAATCGCACAATAACTTTTCCTTGTACCTGTGCTTCATATGCTTGAATTGGATATTTTGTATTTTTTCTTAAAAAAAAACGTAAACCTTCTACACCACCTCTAAATTCAGGCATATACTCAAATATACTAACTTGTTCCACACCTGTAAAAGATTCGGCTCCGACTACTATAATTCCGCTTGCATACGATGAATCAATCCAATTAATCTCACTTTTTTTTTCACCGGAGAAAATCTGCATACTTTCATATGGAGCTATGTTCTTGAAACACAACCCAAGTTTTTTATTTGGTGCTAGTTGACATCGTTTTCCATTTACAAAAGCTTCAACATAAAGAATGCCTCCTGTCTCTAGAGTAAGACCATAAGACGTTGTTGTCAAATTAGCTTTTATTATATCATTAAGTTTATAATATTCCGTCACTTTTAGTTCAACATTTCCATTAGAAACTAATTCTTCAGGTATTGCAAAACTTTCCTTTGGGATTTTTATTCTTGTCCCTTCAGCACAAATAATTATAGTGTCTGCAAAATTATTAATTAAAAATATTTGTGGTTCTTTATAAATTGGAACAATTGCCTTTTGACTATTAACACCAATAATTTCTAGCTCCTGATTCATTTTTTGATTTGGAACAATACTTTTAACTTCCCCAGAACTTTGATTAGCAAATGAAACACTAGGTTCACCCCTCGATGATTTTGTTAAAAAGGTTTCAATTTCTTTTTGTGGCTCATCATTTATTTGGCAGTTATCAGATGGATAGAAAACTTTTAATCCTTGCGCTTTTATTGAAATGAATAAAAGCAGAATCGCAAAAAGCAGAAAGTTTCTTTTCATTATTTTTTAATTTATAATTGCTTTCTTCACAATAGATTATTTATAGTTATTCCATAACCAAGTTGTAAGTTGCACAAATTCAGTATATTTCCTCTAATAAATTCTGACTAACGTAAAATGATATGTGTTTTATTCTAATTTTATTCACTTTTCTGACCATTCAATTACGTTAGCTTAAGTAGTCTATGTCTCTGGTATAGGGTGAATATCGGGTAGCTTACGCCCCCTAAGAACTGCGCATGATAGTTTCCCATCACGCAGCTCGGGCATTTCTAAAAGTGTCTTGATAAATACACTCC
>NZ_FUYV01000074.1 GCF_900168165.1 Alkalitalea saponilacus | reverse complement strand
AACGTACCTGTGTATGACCAGTGGCTTTTTTGCGGGCTGCGTCTTTATCTGCCGTTGCAAAATTTGATGCGGGGCAGAAGGATGACTATTTAGCTGAACCAAAGCCATTGGTTATACACACCGTTAGGCACAGTTTTATTTGTTTTTTTATTTATTTCATATAATGATTGAAGATAGTTCTTATTGCAATTCTGAATGTTAAGAACTATATTTTCTGGTACTTTCAATTCGATTAAAATGCATATGCGAACGATATTTTCTAAATATCTTGCAGCAAAGAACATGTCTAATTCATTAAAAGTCTTTTTATTATCACCTCGATGAACTAAAAAATTTCGTGTTTTTACTATTTTAATTATATATTCATCAATATTTATATTTGAAGCGAGAATGCTCTCAAAATATTCTTTTAAATCAAAAAGACGCGTTCTAAAAGTTGGTTCATTTGCATATGACAATTTTTCATATATAAAATTCTTAATATCATCATCTTCAATATTCTCTATTATGTCTTTTCTGATTTTTTTAAAAACCGCTTTTGAATAAGTATTAATTGTCTTAAATCTGCGATGGAAAGTTTCAATTGCAAAACAAGCGTTCAGAAAATCATTTTCACGACTTAATTTTGGATTTAGAAATTTTTCAATAATTAAATCAACGCTTGGTTTTAGGTTGTTATTTTCAAACCAATTTTTAATAATATCTTCGAAACACGTAGCAATCTCCGTATAATCAATTCTAATTAAGCTAATGCTTTTGGGGGATTCATTCTTTTTTGATGGAGTAATTAATTCTATAGGGATTAGAGTATTAGTGTTTTCAATATTATGTTTTGAATCATAAAACGATATTGATTCAGAGATGGGGGATTTATTAATTATGAATAACAGAAATTTTTTGAAATGAGTTATTATCTCCATGTATTCTTCAATAAGAAGTTTTTTTTCTTTAGATACTATTTTTAGATAGGTGTGTTGTTTTAAATGAATTTCGTTTTTTTCAGCTTTAGTCTCATAACCAAACGAAAAGAATAAGTCGAATCTTTCCAATGATGCAATCTTTTCATCGTTAGGGACGTCTAATTGTATTTTATTTTCAGAGTATATATTGTTTTTGATTGGTCTAATATTAACCCATTCGAATAATGACGGGATATTAACAATGCATTTTGAAAATTCTAAATCTTGCCAATTGTATATATGCACACCTATTAGAAGGTGGTTTACCTTATATTTTATGATGTTTGCACTACATCCCATTTTGAGACTTGATTGAGTGCATCCAAGAATTGTTACCTTTCCGAAACCATTGAATTCTCCCAATAAGATTTCATTTGTTTCAATTTCGTTAAGAGCTATTGCGTCTTCGGAAAATTCAAATTCAATTAGTGAATCTGTAATTTTTAAGTTCACAGAAGCTTGAATATTATTAGGAATGTTTGGTCTAATTAAGTAACCATGTTCTATCCTCATAAAATTTTATTTTGATTACTAGTTTTCGGAGTAGGTGAATTTTGACTAAAGTAAAACAAAATATCAGTAATTCAATCATTTAAGCTTTATTGATTTTCTTAAATTCCCCCCATTCTTTAAGTAGTCAATGTCTCTGGAATAGAGTGAATTGTGCCCTAACG
>NZ_FUYV01000050.1 GCF_900168165.1 Alkalitalea saponilacus | reverse complement strand
CGTTATCATCTATTTCTACAATAAAATCAATGTCACTGTCAGTATTAAATCTATCAGTCGTTACTGACCCAAAGGCAAACAGCATACTAACTTTGTTTAATTCACAAAGTCTTTTAATCTGGTCAATATGTTGATTTAAAATATTCATCGTAACACAAATATAGCAAATTTTCGTCCAAATAATCTGCGTAAATTATACATTCAAATAGTATTCATTTTAACTAGAAATTCAGTGTTTTATAAACCGCTGAAAATCATTAGTTTTTTTCTTTTTCTTTAGAAATCAATGTCTTTTGAGTGAGGATTGAATTTGCTACAACGGTCACGTGTATGGTGTCGTTTGGCATTTCGAAGCACAAACCTGTCGAACCGCTACAAAGTAAATTCAATGTAATGCCCTTGAAATTAGCACTATCCGCCAAATGCACTATACACGATGTTGTGTTTTCGTGCTTTTTTTCTGCAGTCTGTCGGTGCGTTGGGGCAGCTATACTCTTTGACAAGTTTTGGTTGGTGCGTCGGCATTTTGAGCGACTTGGCAATGTGTATGGGTGCGAAAGGAGGGCATATCACCCCAAATTTAATTCTTACTTATCAATTCAACCAAGTAGTGCCAAAGTAAAATCTTATCATTCGTAGATTTTCTAGTGTGAGATGAATACAACTTCTCTACTAATGGAAAAGAATCTATTTTAGTCAATATTTCTTTATCACCTGTCCAATCAATTGTTTTGTCAATATTACTATCAGACAATTCTTTAATCCAATTATTTACTTTTTCAATCCAATCAGAAGAAGTCCGGCTTTGAATATATCCAAACATGCCACTTACTTTAAGATGAGAAGAATGGTGGCTTCTTTTAAAACGTTCAATACCTCCTCGCAAACCACATACGTATTCTTTATTATTTGATGATTCTGAAAATCGTTTTGCTTCAAACTCAATTATAGGGATTGGTGTTTGGTTTCTAGTCATCACAAAAACTCCAATATCTGTTTCTTTATCTGAATCTGCTTGTGTTGGATTTTTACTAAATCTAAAAGGGATAAAACCTCCAGATTCATTCTTGCATAGTTCAAAATGATGAACAAGAATATCACTTATCCTATTTTCCTTTTTTGAATCCTTCATTGATAGGTAATATGAGGGAAAACTAGGAATATACTTATCAATAAACGACAAAATTAAATCTACCTCAAGATTTGGAGCTACACTTAAGTCTTTGTCACTAGGAGTGTGATATGTAGGTAATGAATCTCTAAGCATTATGATAACGGGATTTAACGTAGTCCGCAAAAGTCTCATCCGCATCCCTTAATGCGATTGAGGATAGCCAATAACGTAATTGTTTTGGCTTTGCCAATATTATAGAATCTTGCCCATAAACTTTAATAATCTTTTGTATATGTGTACTTTCATTATTTTCCTTCCTTGAAGGAATTACTGATTCAATATATTTTTCTATATCATCTGCATTTTCAAATTTAGCATGTAGCTTTTCGGAAGCATATTCAAAATGTAATGCAAAATACTTTCCAGCATCAATGATTTTAAATAATTGAAATGATTTTTCTTTTTGGTAGATGCTATTTAGTGTTTTGCAAAAAAGGTTAGAAAAATTTGAAATCTCACCTTCGGAAGAATATGCAGATAAATCATTTTTTGCAAGTTGATTGTTTAATACATCATCTATAATAATCTCCTCAGTTTCAGATATTTTTAAATCATCTTCATTTTCAGAAAATGGCAAATCCATAAAATCTTCAGTCATCGGAACTGTATGGCGATTTACCTTTATTTGACTGCTTGTAGCTAAAATAAAAAATCTTAATACCTTACCATTATTCTTTAAATAATGAAAAAGTTGTTCTAGCTCAGACCTATGTTTTTCAGGTGCATGAATACCAATTATTTTATTCCTAAATACTAAATATTCATCAGAGAAATGAGTTATTAATCCTTCTTTTCCAATATTTGCTCGAATCAGAATATGTGGAGGTGTATAAATTAATTCATTTCTTCTTCTTTCAAACTTATCAATATTACATTCTACAAGTTGAGTTATATCTACTTCATTTTCAAACATAGCAGAAGCAGGAATAAATTTCTTGCCTGTTATATATTTACATGGTTTCCCATTTCTATTTTCAGTAAAACCTTCACCGGATAACCATCCTTCTATTTTCTTAGATTCTATAAAATGTTTTAAGGTTTTAAGTTCAGAAAGCCTTTCTAAAAGATTGTTAATTCTACCCCCACCTAATAGATTAGCCTTCCACACATAAGTGTTATTTAAAACAGCGTTCTTGCTTACTAAGTGGAAATCATAATGGTCAAATTCTAAAAATAATCTATTTGAATTTGAAAATGTTCTATTAGCAACTAAATGCAAAACATCTTCATCCGTAGGCAAACATTTTTGCATAAATACAGCAGCTGTAGCAACCGTTCGTGACCCCCAAAGTTTATTCGCTAATTTTGTTAAATCAATAACTTGTAAAAGGTTGTAATTACTAAACAGCTCAGCTCTAAAAGTTATATCTTTTTTATATAAAAGAGGAACAGATGGTTGTACTAAACAAAGAATAGCATTCTCCTTAAGAAGCTTCATTGAATGTACAAGAAAATGTAATGCAGGATTTTCATCAGGAATATTTATTTCACTCTCATATCCTTTTTTATCCTTTAATTCTTTAAAATGCTTTATTCGACTCGGCTCTTTACCATTAACTGAGGCTAAATTAAAAGGAGGATTTCCAATAACCAAATCGAAATTTGCATTTGGTTTACTTACTATAAATTCAAAGAAATCCTGAGTTATAATATTTTTACTTAAATCAGGAAACTTTAATTTCCCCCATGTTGGTGGGTCTAAATCAACTTCATCTAAAATAGCTAAAGCTAAACTAAAAACGGAGAGACGAATAGCGTCCTGCTCAATGTCAACGCCATGAATACTTTGTAATAAGAGCTCCTTCAATACAGATAACGAAGGTCTAATGAGTTTTCCAGTCTTTTTCCACTGCTCATACCTCCACCACTGTACTATACGTTTGTATGTTTTTACAAGGAAAATTCCAGAACCACAGCTAACGTCAATTATTTTAAAATCCTCATGAGGAATCTTTAATGGCATACATTCATCCACTAAAGTACTAACAATCATTTCAGGGGTATAAACAATATCCTTACTATCAGTTAATAACTCCTCATAAACTGAACTAATTACTTCAACTGGTAAATGCGTAAATGAATATAAACGCCAGATTACAAACTGATTGTTTTTGATATTACCATCCAAATAATTTGCTAGGTTTTGGACTTCTGATTGCTGAATGGCTTCTCTTTCCTTAAATTCTTTTTCTTTGTCCCATTCAAATATTTTACCATTAAAATCTTTTGCCAATTGGTCTAGCAGATTCAACAGTTTGCCTTTCCGAATGGTTTCGCAAAAATCTGAGCATTGAAAATTCTTCTTGAAATATGTCCCAGCAAAATAACCGCTGGCACTTTTCACATCCCTTTCTTCCAGATATTTTATTAGAAGGCTTTGAACTAATAGCTTTAAAGCAACATGTCTATTCAACCCTGATTCTTCAAGAAAACTTCTGAAAACTTCTTTTAAACCCCTAATCAAATCTCTAGTTGCTGATTGCTCAAAACGAAAATCCTTTTTCTCATTTTGTTCATCCCAAAAGATTCCGCTGTCAAAATCTTTTCCATTAAAGTCTTTAATAGCCTCACCAGTTCTGGTTAATATTTCTTTGGCGTAACTATCTTTTTCTTCTTTTGGTCTTTTTCGTGAATCAAATATGCTTACAGATGATTGCTCAATTATAATATATGCAGGAACTTGATATCCATTCCACATTTGGATATGTATCTTGTTCTTATCTTCATCGGAAATTCCTTTTTGAGTATAATCAAATAGATATAATTGAGGCACATAAGCTCTGCCATCCTGAAAATGTCTAAAATAGACAGCATCAGCTTGAAATTTATTTTTAGCAGTCTCCAGCGCGAAAAGTATATCTGGTGATGCCAAATTCGAATCTAAATTTTCAAAATTATTCGTCAACAGCACTCCACTCTTCTTATTGTCATCTAATAAAGAGAAGTTTAAGTCAATAATATGTTGTTCAAATAATTGTGTTGACATAATAAAATTTCACCAATAATCGTAAAAACAAAAATACATTTTTATTAACGAGTTCCTTAAAAAATCCAATCAAAATTTCAACAGTGATTTTAGTTTCTATTTTGATGGTGCGTCAGAAAAAATTTGGCTCTTTTGCAAGCTGAAGCATCAGCATGTGGGGGTGGGCTTGCAAATGTGCCAAATGTGCGTTGGCATTAGTTGCACGGTCTTTCTTAGCATGAAACACAACGTACCTGTGTATGACCAGTGGCTTTTTTGCGGTGTGCGTCCTTGTCCGCCGTTAGAGAAATTGAGGCGGGGTAGGAGGGTTACTATTTAGCCGAACCAAAGCCATTGGTTATACACACCGTTGTAGCAAGTTATTCATTATTCGTCAAGGAGATTGGCAATTTCTTTTCTTAACTTTTTCAAGTCATTGGATACAATCGACCAAATGATATCTTCTGAAACAGAGTCATACCCGTGAATTATTCTATTTCGTGTATCAACAATTTTTCTTGCGTTGGTAATCTGAATCTGGGAGTTTACTTTTAGAATTCTGT
>NZ_FUYV01000051.1 GCF_900168165.1 Alkalitalea saponilacus | reverse complement strand
TTTTGTAGAAATTTGATTTATGTTTCTGAACCTTTATATCATTATTTATTATAAATATAGCATTTTCGATATGAATGGTAGGTGCTTCTTCTTTGTTTTCTTCAAGGTCTTGTTTTAATTTCTCAATACTTAACCTTAATTCTTGTTTTTGCAAATCATTAAGTTCTTGGTCGGTTGTGATATAATTTGAAAGAACATTTATCAAAACTCCGATTATTATTGCAGCTAAAGTAGGATTCTTTTTAATTGTAAGCGACCACCATTCTCGCAATCCACCTTCGGTAAAAGCCTCCGATTCAAGTTCTAATTCAACATTAAAGAGTGTGCTTACATGCTTAACTATTTCTAAAAATTCATGCTCGCATTTATTTCTGATAACGGCATCCATAGTATGACTTTCATCATTAAAACAATAATGAAGTTCAATCTTTTTTGCATTTGAATATATGGATACGTTTTGAGTCATTTTTTATTAAAGACTATTTTCAATTATTTCAATTTCTTCAACGGTCAAATCGTAAAGTTGGTAAACTAATCGGTCTATTTTATTTTCAATTTCTTGGGGGTTGCCAATAGATTTTAATCTTTCTTCCGTCAATGCCATTATTAAGTTATGAATTTCATTACTTGGATTTGGTATTGGTAAAGATTGTAAGTCTGTCATTAAGATTTGCGGAAAAGCTTGTGGATTGGTTACTAATTTATTCTTGATATAATAATCAGCTACTTTAGAATGTAAAACGCCAAGCACAAAAAGATTATGAATTGCCTTATTAATTGACCAACACGAATAAAGTGTTGACTCAGTTAATGCGGGTTCTGTTAAATAAGCACAACATAAAAAATTCCCTGTTCTTCTTATAAGTATTCTTGGTGAAACAGCGTGTTTATTTTTGGCTTTTGTTCCACCAATTATTGAAAGAGTTTCATAATCAGTAAAAAACCATTTTTCTATCGTCCATTTAGAAATACAGTTTCCTAATAAAAATTTGTTTGGCAAATTATCGGATTGTTCTACAAATATTTTAGTTTTTCTATCTGCGATAACCATCCCTTTGAAAAGCTGACAGATATCGGAAAGTCGGGGAGTTATAGGATTATCTAATTTTAAAATAATAGGATTATCAATTTTACTGTAAGTAACTAAGTTTTGATCTTTTTTAAAAATTCTTTGTTCCGTAAATGCTCCTTGCTGGCTCTTCCCGTAAATAAAAATTACATTGCCAGTATTTGCTTCATCAAAAACCATTCCTTCAATCCTTGTGATATTCAATACAGAACCTGAATTTTTCAAAAGTTCAATTGTGTCAGAGTAGCTTCTAGTTTCAAACAAACCTTCTGGTACAATCATTGAATGATAAGAATTCTTATTGCTGATTATAATTCCTAACTCAATGAACAGATTAAATATGTTTTTTGAACTTGCATTTTTGATTGCTTGGTAATTGTTGATATAATGCATTAGTTCAAGTTTTTCCATATTATTTTTAGTCATAATGAAATATGGCGGATTTCCAATCACCACATCAAAGCCCACAAAATCACCATCATCATTCAGCACTTCAGGAAATTCAAACCGCCATTCAAAAGCGTTTTCGTAAATTTTATTGCTTTTTATTTCTTCAATTTCGGCTTCAAGCTTTTGAGTATCTGCGGTTAGTTTAGAAACTTTCGCATTCCAAACAGCTTTATCCTTTTTTGAGAGTTCAAAAAGCTGACCTTGATTTGTCATTGAAAATAACTCGCCATTTAAGGCTCTAAGTCGTTTTGCCTTTGGGTCATTCAAAGAAATTTCGCTACGGAAATTGGTTTTTATTTCATTAATCAAACACTCCATTTCACGCTTCTGCTCTTTACTTTGGGCGTTTCGATATGTATCAACTGCAAGGCGATAACTGTCAATAGTCCATTTACTCGCACTCTTTTTTAATGCTTGTTTTAAATCGGCATCGAGTGCAAAACGGCTTATTAATGAGTTTCCACATTTTATATTTATGTCAATGTTTGGAAGGGTTTCAAGCTCGGTTGCGTTCTTGTAATAAGCGTTTTTCAAAAGTTCAATCCATAAACGCAAACGGCAAATTTTTACGGAATTTGGGTTAATGTCAACTCCGAACAAACAGTTTTCAATTATTGTTTGCTTTTCGTGAAACAAAGTTTCTTGTATGCGTTGACTTTCTTTGTTTGTAGGATTGTACTCGAAAAGTTCTCCGTCTTCGTCCGTTACAATCAATTCATCGTTTACAACTTCAAAATGATATTCTTTTAAACGTTTTCCATCACGGTCTTGCAAAATTTTAAGGTCGCTTTTTACGGCAATCATCTCGTTGAGTGCCGAAACCAAAAAATGACCAGAACCAACAGCAGGGTCGCAAATTTTTAAATCATTTATTATTTTGTTGGCTTCTTTTCGGTCTTCAATTTTATCGTAAAGTGAGTTTATATCAGTACAATTCCAATTTTTTGTTTCGTTGAATTTTTGAATTACCGCTTTACGGATGGTTTCACGGCACATATACATGGTTATAAATCCAGGCGTAAAAAATGAACCGTCTTTATAACCGTTTATTTTCTCGAAAATCAAACCAAGTACTGAAGCGTTTATAAGTGTTTTGTTGTCTTCCTGTATTTCTTCGCTTCCTTCGCTTGCAAAATCGTAAGCACTTAAAAATCTGAAAAGGTATTCAATTGTGCTTAATTCACCAGTAAGACGTTTACCTTTATCGTCTTTTAATACGCTTTGCGAGTAGATAGGAATTGACTTGTCGTCTCGTAGATTGCTAATAAAAAGTGTAACATGTTCAATGTCGGTTGGCTCAAACAAGGAACTGTTTAAATATGGAACTTTGGAAAAAGCATCTTTAATGTCTTCGTCTCGTTCATCATGTTTACGTGCAAGAACTTGAAAAAACAAACTATTTAAATCATCGTAATTCTGAATTCTGTCAGAATTTAGGAATTCATAAGATTTGTCACCTTTGTGGTAGGTAATCAATTGACCTTCCAAAAGCTTCAAAAACAGGATTCTATTAATCCATGTAATGCTCAATTCAAGAGCTACATTAAAAAGCCTTTCTTGGGTAGTTGAACCAAATTGGGTTGGGTTTTCAAGCCGTGAAATTTTATCAAGACTGTTTAATTGTATGATGGCGTTTTCTATAAAAGAACCTGTATTTCGCTGGCCTTCTTTGTTCCGTTCAATTATCTTTTTACCGCCGTCTTTTGTTTCAGTTAATCCTATCAGGTGAAGCAGTTCTCCGTAAAATCTTTTGTCAAGGCTATTACTGTCATTAGCAAACGGAAGTTTTAAAAGATGCTCGGGCGAGAGCAATTTGAATAAAGCAATTAATTTATTGTCGTCTTTTTTGTCATCGTTACGCAAAGGTTTTTCATAATCACGAATATCGAAATATGTAAACTCAATTTCGTTTTTTATTTCAGCAATAAATGGTTCAGCAATTTGTTTATAAAAAAAATCTGTTTTTGTGTCAGCTAAACGTCCGGCTTCAAAATCTTCGAAATGTTTTACAAAGGTTTTGTTTTGGGCAAATAGCCTGTCGAAAAGCGTTGCATCAAAAACAAACCATTCGTTGATGTTTGTCGCAATCAGATGCTTTATTTCAATATTTTTATGTGTAATCCGCTCACGCAAATAATACAAAACAAGTTCCTGAAAAGCTTTAACATTAATCTTTTCTTTTGTAAGCATTTCTCCCTTGTTTGTCGGTTTTTTTGCTTCTATCACAACTCCGACAGTACTGGCTGCTTTGTCTCCGTTATGGATTACGAGGTCATTTCTGCCTTTAGTGTTTATGAAATGACTTTTCTTGTAGTAAGTGTCTTTAAAAAAATCCGAGACAAGGTTTTTATGAAACTCTTCCGATTCAATGTCATTAATCCTGTCGAGCAACTGGGTTAAATTGGTCTTGAAACATTCTATTTCAGTCCTGTTTGGTTTTACTTTCAGGAAGGCTTTATTTAGTGCTTTCCGTGGTTTCAAGATTTTAATTTCCATTAATCAGTTTTCTCTTAAAAAATTAGTTATTATCTACAAATATACAATTATCTGTGGGTGCGTCGGCCAGAAAACAGCTCTTTTGCAAACTTTGGCTGTGTGTAGGTTTGTGTGGTTTGCAAATGTGCTGTTTTGTGCGTGGCAATCATTTTTCTT
>NZ_FUYV01000054.1 GCF_900168165.1 Alkalitalea saponilacus | reverse complement strand
CGTTATCGCTCAGTGTAAGGAAAGCCGACCCACAAATGGCACATTTGGTTTTTTCCAACGCACAAGCCAACGCTCAAAAAACCAAAAGAGCCATTTTGTTGCCAACGCTCGACAGAAAATAAATAAAAATGGACAGAGATTCGAAAATTGTCCGTAATTTTGTCCGTGTACGTAAAATCGTCCGTAATTATGGCAACAATTAATTTTTATCTCGATAAACCAGACAAGAAAGGGCTTGCTCCTATTCATTTAAGGATTAACTGTTCTGGCATACAAATTAAGTTAGCGACTGGGCAAAAAATTGACCCTGAACTCTTTGACAAAAAGAAACAGCGGGTTAAAGGAATTACAATTGAGGCGACAGAGACAAATCACTATTTGAATTTTCTAAGTGAACGTGCCGACGAACTTTTGCATCATTCAAACAAAAAAACTTTTTCACAAGACGAAATAAAAGACATTCTTAATCAACATATTGAAGGCTATAGAGAAAACAATACAGTTAGTATTGTAAAAGAACAGATTTCACTATATGGTAAGCCTTTTACGTTCATTGACTTGTTTGCAGGTGCAGGTGGTTTTAGTGAAGGCTTTTTACAAGCAGAAATTAATAACAAATTCTTCGACTTTATTGCTGCAAGCGACATAAATGAAAATTGCGAACTCACTCACATAGTAAGATACAATCATCAACTTGGATTGAATGCGGAATTTTTAAAGCAAGACATTACAGAACCTGATTTTTTAGACAACCTATTGAATAAAATAGGGAGTAAAAAAATAGATGTGGTTTGTGGTGGACCGCCTTGTCAGAGTTTTAGTCTAGCAGGTAAGAGAAAGAAGTTTGATAAAAAAGATGATTTATTCTCACATTATCTTGAAGTAATTAAAATATTGCAACCGAAATATTTTGTAATGGAGAATGTAAAAGGCATTCTTACAAAGGAAAATGGAAAAATCAAGGATTTAATCATACAAGAAATCAATTCAATAGTTGACATTAAAGAAATTCCGGTTTTAGTTTCGTTTATCAGAAAAATGAAGTCTGACAAAAACAGCTTTTTATTTGAAAGCATTATAAAAAGAGTTGAAATTGAAAAACTAAGGGATGCAGAAATTGAAACAGGCAGAGAAGAGTTTATCCGATTTGTAGATAATAGATTCAAACAATTGACACCAAAAATCGCAGATTATAAAACCAGCAAAACGGATTCAAGAATAAATACCATTAGGCACGGTTTTAATATTCTTGCCAGAACCAAAGAATGGGAAAAACTAAAACGTGACATCATTAAAGAGAAAGACTTCTGCAATATTGATAGTGACGCTTTTGTAGAAACATTCACAAACTTTCTAACTCATATTGGGTCTGAAAATGTAATAGAGCAGATTGAACTTGCATTTAAGGAACTCAAAGTTCCTTCCGAATACAAAAAAGACTGTTTTGATATTATAACCGCCCTAAAAATCTACACTAATTCGTTTGATGAAACCGTGGATATCCTATCGAACCTGTGTTCTGAAAAAGAAAAATCAGAACTCTATAAAATTTTAAACAGCATTAGACTTTACAAAATTGAAAAGCCATTTGTTGCAAATGCATCAAATTATGGTGTTCCACAAAATCGCGAGCGGGTTCTTTTTATAGGTTGCAGAAAAGACCAGAAATTTATTTCGGAAATACCACCAACCGTAAAGGAAAATGAAAAAGTAACCATTTTTGAAGCATTATACGACCTTGATTTTATCGGCAATAACCAAGAAGCTCATCACTATGAAATGGTTGATATTTCAAAACAATTCAACGGCACATCTGAAAAAATGAAAAGCCTCTTGAAAAAAAGGACTATTGACGGCAAAGAGAACCATAAAACTGGAAAATCGTATGCAGAATGGTCAAGAGAAGGTCGGTTAATTGAAAGATATCAACCCAAAACAAAACCTTTCTACGTAAGAAATTTTGAAGGACTTCAAAAAGGAGAAAAGTATTTTGACATTCTGAATAATCACAAGACAAGCAATCAAAATGATGATGTGGTTAAACGTCTTGAAATAATCCTAAGAAATGGCGATTATAAAAAGGCGCAATGTGAAATAGATGATTGCGGATTGACCTCAAACAAAAGAAATTATAATGTATTAAAGCCAGAAGAACAAAGTTCAACCATAATGACAATACCAGATGATTATGTTCATTATAATTCTCCTAGGGCATTGACAGTTCGAGAAATGGCTAGGCTCCAATCTTTTGATGACACATTTGTTTTTCAAGGGAAGCGTTCAACAGGAGGGAATAATAGGAAAACAGAAGTTCCTCAATACACTTTGGTTGGCAATGCCGTGCCACCATTATTGGCTAGAGCAGTGGCAACAGAAATTTTAAAAAATATTAAATGAGAGTACTAACACTAGCGGAGCAAACTAAAATTAAATTGCTGACTAAAAATCAAGTTTCTATTTCTTTAATTGAGCCAACAGAAACCGGATTAAAAAAATCAATAATGGATGCTACCGGTTCAGTACGTAGCTTCTTGAAAGACAATAATATTCACGATTATGATATTCAAGGACAAGGTCCTGAAAACAAAGTTCAAATTGACGCAATCATTTATCAGGACTTTCAAGTAATTCAATCAACAGCTTCATTGTACAGACCTCAAACCAAAAAGGGAGACCCCAGAATTTGGTTTTCAGGACTTACCAAAATTGCAAATCCTAACGATTTGATTGCCCTTGTTTTTTATTCGGGCTCTTTTCATATTTTCAATTTAACGCAATTGAATGTAGAAGCATTATTGAACTCGAATTTGGTAAATCCACTAAAAGAGTTGATTTCAGAAATCAGCGGTAAAGCAAATGAAATAGCATTTGAATTATTGGCTATGTTAAGAAAAGTTGCAAGTTCTGGTCCAATTCCTTCAATGGTTGCAGCAGATACTTCTGTTGGAAGAACTTTAGAGACAGCTTTAGGAATTGATATCAATTCATCCAAACAGCCTGATTACAAAGGGATAGAACTAAAATCATTTCGAAGTAGTCGAACAAATAGAAAAAACTTATTTGCTCAAGTTCCAGAATGGTCATTGAGTAAGTTCAAAAGTTCGGCAGAAATTTTACATGCCTTTGGTTACCATAGAGAAGAAGATTTCAAACTTTATTGTACCGTTTCAGCAATCACAAGAAACTCGCAAGGTTTAGCTTTGAGACTTGATTCCGACATCAAACAGCTCGTAGAAAATTCAAACAATCCAGAAATTGGAGATTTTGTAGTTTGGACTTTAAATACATTACATAATAGACTATTAGAAAAGCATAAAGAAACATTCTGGGTTGAAGCAACAAGCACATACATTGATGGACTAGAGCATTTTCAATATTCAATTGTAGAGCATACTAAAAAACCTATCACATCACAATTTGACATTCTGGTCGACCAAGGAATAATCACACTTGACCATTTGATAAAGAGAAATTCAACCGGAAAAGTAGTTGAAAAAGGACCGATATTTAAAATCAAACCTAAGGGGCTAGATTTACTATTTCCGCCAAGTGAAAAATATAATTTGATATAAAATTCCAACGCTCAACAGCCACTCACATTGCCAAGCCACACCAGCCAACGCTACAACCAAAGCATGGCAAAGAGAGTGTCTGTCCCAACACACAAAAAAATACCTGACTAATCAACGGACGAAAAAGAACACCGAAGCGATAACATCATATATAAAATATTGGGGGTGTGGTGTTTACATGAACCTTTCTGCCCCGCACCAACTTTTGCAACGGCAGACA
>NZ_FUYV01000093.1 GCF_900168165.1 Alkalitalea saponilacus | reverse complement strand
GGGGTTTTATTCTGAAATTGTAGATGTTTCTGGCTAAAACTACTATTTTTAAAGAGCAATAAATTCTACTGAAGATTATTTAGGACAGTATTGATATGAATTGAAATCCTACAATTTGAATATTGTTAATTAAATGCATTAGAACTGATTCAAATCTCAGTTTCA
Organism: Alkalitalea saponilacus; assembly: GCF_900168165.1. Classification (GTDB taxonomy): domain Bacteria; phylum Bacteroidota; class Bacteroidia; order Bacteroidales; family Marinilabiliaceae; genus Natronoflexus; species Natronoflexus saponilacus. Next base: position 927 of record NZ_FUYV01000093.1, on the reverse strand, counting down.
TTTTGTCAGTTCCTCCCAAGTAGTTAACAACCTCTTTAGTGTAATTTAAATTTATAAATACTTCTGCTAATCTAATTACTCTGTATATATCTTGAGTCCAATCAAGAATCAATTTTAGTTGCTCAAAACTTATATTTAATGTTTTTATATTCCTCTTTCCATATTCAATTTCAATTGAGTCCTTAGTTATGTTAAAAGTCTTATGTGCGGAAATGTTTCTCCATTGATTCGTTGAAATCGAGAAATATGGGTCTTTCAAATATAAAGTCGCTGGAACACTCTCAGAAACTGGAAAGTTTTGTATAATTTGACCAAAATCAATTTTTGAATTATCGTAATAACCCCCTGTAGTATAATAATTTATAAAATTATCAAATAGTCTAAATCTTGGCTTGAATACCCCCTCTAATATTTCATCAATTACTTTGAAATAATAACTCATTTTATCTCTTTCAGAAAAATCGGCAGGATTCGGTTGAATAATAGCATTGGTCATCCATTTAAAATCGGTGCTAGAAATTTCATAAAATGAATCTGATATTTGTTTAATTGCCAATTGCTCGTCACGTTCAAAACACTCCCTAAAAATCAAAAATGTCCAATTAAAAAGAGTCAAATAAACTGGTTTTTCTGAAAACTTGATGTAATTAATTATTTCAGTCCTTAATACCTCTTTATTGGAATTAAAAATCTGGTCGTTACGAAAATATGTTCTAAATTTTACTCTTATTAAATCATTCCAATCATCAACTGAAAAGTCATTTGTAAACTTTAGATGCTTATATAGCTCATCAGATTTCATTCATTTTCTCTATTTGCAGGATGTTTCTTATAATATCGGGTAGCTTACGCCCCCTAAGAACTGCGCATGATAGTTTCCCATCACGCAGCTCGGGCATTTCTAAAAGTGTCTTGATAAATACACTC
>NZ_FUYV01000055.1 GCF_900168165.1 Alkalitalea saponilacus | reverse complement strand
ATTGACGGAACAATAGGATTAATCAGTGTTTCAAAGAACAAGTTAATCAATCAATTAAAGACCTTTGCAGGTCGCACTACCACCAACGGTCACATATATGAAATGTTGGGGATTGCGGGCTTCGTCACTGTCTGCCGTTACAAAAGTTTATGCGGGGCAGAAAGGTTCATATAAACACCAAACCCCCAATATTTTATATATGATGTTGTGTTTTCGTGCTTTATTTTTTCGCAGACCATCCGTGCGTTTGGGCAGCCATACTCTTTGACAAGTTTTGGCTGTGCGTTTGCCTTTTTGTGTGACTTGGCAATGTGTATGGGTGCGGACGGTAGGCTTTCATTTATTCTGCATTTTCAGTTAAAAAGTATCTTTCTAAAGTATTCAAAGTATAAACAGACTTAATAAAAATTTCTTTTGCTACTTCAATGTAATTGTCATCTTTAATCCCAAAGAACTGAATCGCAGCTTTGCAGTCTTTATTCGAATTGCTAAAAGTATGAGATAACAATCCTGAACGTAAATCCCACAATTTTCTTAAAAACGTTATCATATCTGGAACGTCCATATTATGAACCTTAAGAAATTTCTCAAGCTTCGTAATACCTCTATCACCATTTTCGAGAGTTATGTACTTTTTTAAATCCGCTTCATTTAATCTGTCAATCGTAAGTTTAACTAGCGAGAGCATTTGTTCGCTAAATGCTTTCACATTATTAGATGTTGGTAAATGCAAGGATTTAAAAATATATTTGTCCTCCTCAGATAAAGGTTTATATAATTTCCAGCCAAATTTTTTCTCCCAGCTTTTATTAAATTGCTCATATTTATGCTTAAAAAATAAGTCAGGAGTTTCTGGATTTTCTGCCCAATTACCTTCAATCATGGTCTTATAATATGTTGCGCTGATATTCATCTGGTCTTGAGGGGAAATATTGTATTGTTTCCAATGTAACTGTTCTTTATATGGTAAACTACTCAGTTCAATAAGGAAGACTGGAACATATTCTTCTACATTATTATCAATCTTTAATGAAAAATAATGAGAACGAACACCAAAACCATCAACCTCATATTTATTCGGTTCATTATAATACTTGCTCAGAACATCCTTTCGGAAAAAGGTCGTTTTAAAGTATTTATCATTTGTTTTTGAGCAATCTTCATATATTTCGTCTCCATTATCATCAAAACCAGTTATGAATGTTGCATATTCTTTCTTTCCAGAATCAAAATGGTATGTTTTTTCTTTATTAGGCTCTATAAATACTTTTCCTATTATCCAACTCTGAATATCAGGAAAAGTACTGCGAATAAGATGATTATATATCCAATTTTTCCCTTTAATCGTTTTATCAAAATGCTTAATGTTCCATGATTCAGGAATCTTAGGAATAAGACGCATAAAATCATAACAAACTACAAAGCTCATATCACGCATAGTAATATACTCTTTGATGTATTTTAACCTAACTTTAATTGATTTGGGTTCTACAATGATTACTTCATCAAGATTTCCCATTTCGTCAATGAAATAATATTTTCTGTTTTGTTTGTCAACTAGTTTTTCGTATAAGTTGAAGTATAAAACAAATTCTTCTGAAATATCAAAATAAGAATCATAATTCTCTAAAAGAGGGAATGTCCTATAAAACAGAAAAGGTTCAAAACCTTCATGGTCATTAGATATATAAGTATTGTCGCCATATACACAAGGCTTGCCCTCATACCCCATTGTAAATGCCCAATTATATTTATCTTCTGATTTTTGTCGGTGGCTATTTTCTATTAAATAACAATATAATCCAGATTGGTCTTTTATGTTTTTAGAACCACTTTCATATGCCTTAACCCAACCTTTATCAATGAAGTTTGATTCAATTAATCTAATTCTATCCTCCAACAGAAAAGTCTTTTTATCAATTTGCGACATATCTAAATATTAGGCTTATATTATTAATGTACCTTCTTATTGTGCGTTGGCAAAAATTTGGCTCTTTTGCAAGCTGAAGTATCTGCTTGTGTGTTGGAGCTTGCAAATGTGCCAAATGTGCGTTGGCATTTGTTGCACGGTCTTTTTTAGCATGAAACACAACGTTGGGCAATATGGCAAGAGGCGGAATGCGGGGCTCGTCATTGTCCACCGTTACAAACCTTTATGCGGGCTACAATGCTTCAAATGCAAGAATGCCAGCCTTTTGCTATATTGCGTGTTGCCACCAGTAATTTATTTTGTTCCTTTATTCGTCAATTTTTTGAACTTCCATATATAATTTCCACTGCTTCCGCCTGCCATAATTATTGCCACTCCACCTGTATTATAAGTGTTTTCGAATACTAATTGCTCACATGATAAACATATTCTATCTTGTTCGTTTCTAAACCACCAAAGTATTGGTAAAATCGGTACAATGTAAAAAGTCCTGCGAGTATAAAAACATTGGTCATCTTTAAACTTTCCCCTAATTTGTTTTTCACGGATTGTATCATTTTTATTTATTAGGTAAGCTTTTAATCGTTTATCATTTTCTATTTCCAAAAAAACGAATAGGTCTTCTTCCGTTATATTATTATATTTTGGTTCTATTAGTTCCCACAGCTTTTTCTCTCTCCTTGCGTCTGTGCGATTACAATCATTTGAATAAATCCCTGCGATTTCGTATGATTTATTAATTGGTTCTGGAAGAGCTCTAAAAGGGGCGCAGCTCTGAATTGATATTGCAAGAGCAAGTATTAAAGTATTCCATTTCCCTAAATAAAGTTTATTCATTTTAATTTTTCTATTAGGTCATAGTTGTTTAATTATTAGCAGCTATCTCCAGTTATTTTTTTAATTAACTCAATTTCCGTATTCTATGTGGTTTGAAAATTCTTGGTAATTCTAATTCTACAGGTAAATACCTCAGAGTTGTATCTCTAATTGAAGTCAGATTCGTAAAAACAAAATTTCTCAGATTTTTAACTTCTGGTGGAGCTTCCCTTAAACCATCCATGCGACATAAGTCCGGTGAGTCAAACATTATGTGGGCTCTACACGCCAAAGGTCTGACAGGATAGATACTACATTTATTTTCAATTAGAAAAGGACATGCAATTCTATCTTTGTCAATTAATTCTCTAAATTCCCGATTGACCACCTCCATTAAGCCAGTATCGTCATAATTATCATTAAAGTACTCAGCCCAGTTAGCAATATTAAGTCTTACTTTGGCATAGTTCTCCTTTGACATTTTTGACCTTATGAATTCTGAAATTAGTAGTTCCTCAATATTTACAATTTCAATTGGTTGTATACAGCAATAAGCACAGCCTATTTTACAACAACTAGGAAACATTTTTAATGCACTATCAATTGCAGATTGATTATCAAGCACATGTTTTGTTACTTTTTTGATATGTTCTTTCATAAATAATTAATCAAGTTGTATAACTTTCAGTTGCGATAAACGACTTGGAATTATTCCTTGCTGTAGTTCAATTTCAATTTTCGCATCTCTAATTCTTTCAGATTCAGAATGAAATGGATTTGAAGAAGAAAATAAGATTTCTCCTTTTATTTTTCCATCAATAATAAATGTTGCTTTAAAATTTTTCATAACCTTGGAATTTTTTATGGTGTAGAAATCTGTTTTCACATAATTGGTGGCAACGTCCATGTTTATGAGCCGTGCGTCTCAGAATTTTCTTCCATCGGTTCGAAAATTTCCCGCATGGCTTATAAACACTGTTAGGGGGCTTTCCA
>NZ_FUYV01000057.1 GCF_900168165.1 Alkalitalea saponilacus | reverse complement strand
AGATTTACCAATAAATGGTTTTAATCTATCAATGTAAAGTGGTCTTTCGATGTATTCAGTCATTTCATCTATATTTTAAACTTCATACAAATATAGGAAATTCTTCAATCATAATTGAAAGTTTATCATGTAACTATTATTTCTTCAATTATAATTGAAATATTTGCCGAAAAATTAATATTCATCAATTATAGATGTAATGGGTATTCAGCTTGTTGGCAACGGTCACGTATATGAAACGTTGGGGGCTGCGGTGTGCGTCTTTGTCTGCCGTTACTAAAGTTGGTGCGGGGCAGAAAGGTTCGTGTAAATACTTAAACCCCAATATTTTATATATGATGTTAGCGTGTCGTTATTATAAATATCAAGATTTGTTAAATTTTTTTTAGTCAACGAAAAGGGAAAACTGTGAATAATTTATTTTTCCTGTCCATTCATTTGAATAATTATTACCGACTCTTATCCGCAATTTTGTTTGGTAATCACCTCTTGTTATATATGTTGATAATATTACAGAAAATTTCGGTGGTAAAAAATAGTTACTATCAATTGGTATTCCATGAATATTTGGTGAAGTAATTCTCCTCCAATTATTTAATGAATCTAAAGCCTCGACGATTAATGAAATGTTAGTATTGGAGTCCATCAATATTGTATCATTCAAATTGTTAGATATAATAATTGGAAATGCTTTGTAATATTCTTTATGATGTAAGTTATACTTCGAAATTTCGTTGATTGTATCTACTTTGACTGAAACTGACTTTTCTTTATGAATTGTTTTCTTATTGTGGCTATACCCAAAACTTTTTCTAAATTTTTCTAATGGGTGATTTCGATATTCAATCATAAATTCATCAAATAATTTCTTCTGCTGTATTGAATCAATTTCGATTACTTGTGAATTTTGGTCATCCTCAATTGTTAACCATTCAACTATTGTCGGCGGTGGTGGCGGTGGTATCGGGTAAAGGAATAATTTATGGTCAATTATTACTGTATCTTTTAAAATCCCCAAAAAGAGAATCGGGAAGTTTACTAACTCAAATTTGTATGATTCATAATATTTCTCATTTACAGAGATAGTGTCATGAATAACATATGCAGGCTGATTACCAGTTAAATAAATAGAATTACTCAAAAAAAGTGCGAAACATAATATTCTTACCAATTTTCTATTAAAATCAGACTTTGTATTATATGTATTATTTAGCAAGGTCACTTTGTTAATAATTTATTTTGAGATGAATTTATAAATTAACTTTCAGGAATCGGTTTACCTCTAAAATTCAATTCTTTAAAATTTAACATAACTCATATTAATCTTCTCAGAAGTGTTATAATTATCTTAATTAATACATTCCTTAGAGTAAGAATTAATTTCTGCATTTTTTAGGACGGGACAGAATGCACGCTAACGGTGACATATATGAAATGTTGGGGATTGCGGGCGTCATCACCGTCTGCCGTTACAAAAGTTGGTGCGGGGCAGAAAGGTTCGTGTAAACACCAAAACCCCAATATTTTATATATGATGTTGCAGGGCGTATTATTTTAACGCTAATTCAATTAAAGTCTTTTCTAACTGCGTTTCTCCTCTTTCAATCAGTGGTGTTGGTCTGTCTGCATTGTAGTCAACCAATTTTCCATCTTTATCGAATATCATGTAGCAGGGAACCCAATTTATTTCCATAAACTTATGTAATCTTGAATCAAACCCATTTACCATAACAAAATGGTTCTTATCCGTAAAGGTGACTTCGAATACTTGACCCCAATTATTCTTATTTATTTGTTCTACTGACACATAAACAAATTCAATTGGTTTGTCTTCTAATTTATCCTTAAGTTTTCTAGAATATGGCATTGCTGCTCTACAAGGACCACAACCCATACCCCAAAAATCAAGATAGACCACTTTGCCTTTGTATTTTTCCATCATTTCTCCAAATGTTAAATGCACTCCACTAGTGTCAATAAGTTGAGAGGATGAAAACTCCGGATGTAATGGTTGTCCAATCAAAGAACGTTTTTCATTGAATTTATTTAAACCTGCGATAAAAGTGTTTTGTGCTAATTCTCCTTTCTCTATTTTGTGAAATTTTTCAATTGCAATCGTATCATACCTATCACGTGAGAATTCAGTAAGTATCCATTTAGTTAAAACATATTCTCTAGTTTTACCTTTCAATGAATCAAATAGTGCAATGTAGATTGCATCATTTCTTTTTATTGAGGTGTCAGATACGGTAATATCTAATGCTTTTTCAAAAAGTCTATTTCTAATATTGTGAATATAGGTTGAGCTAATAACTTTAGCATCATCAACATATTTTGAGAAATTGTCTAGTTCCGAATATTTGGTGGAAAGTTCAAGGGAGTCTATAGCCAAGTTATTATTATGGGCATATCTTCTTGGATAGTTTTGCAATAGGTTTTCATAAATTACCAGTGTTTCAATCTTATAGAATTCAATAAATTCCTTTTGAATTTTAACAGAATCTGCATAATCTTCAATAAAATCTATTCTTTTTTTCTTGAAATTAGATAATGATTCTAAAAACTCTTGAGGAGCCAATGTTCCTCTGTTGAATTCTCTATAGTATTCTCTGTCACTTAGTCCATGAATTTGGGAAAGATATAAAAAAGTATTCTTCTCGGCTCCTTTTCCAGAATATTCGATGGTGTCTGCATTCAATTTAATAAATAATTCATCTCCAGGTATCAAACAAATACTATAGTGATAATTTCCTGCTGATATTCTACCTTTTGCAATTCGTTCAATAGGAATTTCTACTGAGAATCTGGAATTACTGTCAATTTGCGCAATAAAAGTCTTTTGAATGCCCTGAATAGGGTTATCCACCAACCATTCAAACCTAACTTCTGTGGCACTTATCGATGAAATTTCTCCTTTGATTATGACAACATCATCCTCTTTATTCATGGAGCATGACATTACGATTAAAGTTATTAAAACAATGAGATTTCTCTTTTTCATAATTAAGTAGATTAGATTAAGTATTTTTTTGATTTTCTATTATGCCCTGCAACGTACCTGTGTATGACCAGTGGCTTTTTTGCGGGCTGCGTCCTTGTCCGCCGTTGCAAAAGTTAGCGCGGGGTAGGGGG
>NZ_FUYV01000084.1 GCF_900168165.1 Alkalitalea saponilacus | reverse complement strand
ACTAAATTTCAATATGACAAAGAACGTTTTAGACTTAATGAGCCAAATTTGTTTAATTTTTAATAACGTCCCAATTTTAATGGGACACTAGTGATAAGATATAATGAATCTATGGTGTTAAGAAAATATCCAGCACCTACTCCTCCAACGTTTTTAATAACATTTGTAAAAAGCATAACACTATCACCACTTGCTAAATTAAGATAATCTGATGTATGACCGTTTTTTAAGTATATCTTTAGGTCAATATTAAACCCTATATAGTTGTTAAAAGACCATTCTTCTTTATGCTCTTCAACTGGATCACAAGCACATAATAGGCATATTAGAATAATACTAAAACCCCCAATCTTTAAAGACTTGTGTGATTTCATCTTTCTTTCCATATCTTGAAATTAAACGATTACGTAATTGTTCATGACTTCTAACATCACTTGTCAGGCAATCAATAATTTGCTTTTGTGTTAATCCTGCATTTTCAACTAATCGTTTCATAATGAATGGGCGAAACCAATACCATTCGCCTTCATATCTATCCCCCTCATACTCCTCCTTAGCCACCCCCCCCCCAACATAATACCCCCACCGCAAAAGTTGGAAACAATAGTGTTAATATACACTCTAAGGGTTTTGGGTTTCCAAAATCCTTAGAGTGTGTAATTTACTCAATTCTCATCGATTAGCTGAAGCCAGTAACGGTATTCCGCATGGCTACCACCATGTTGGATTTTCTCCCACCACTCGCAGAAGAAATTCCATTTCATTTCATAGCCAGAAGTGTATTCCGCCTCTTCCCCATTACGCCAAGTGGCAATAAATTCATTATCACCATTAATCCTTAATTTTGCCGAGTCGAGCTGATGACAAAAATACTCCTGACCAAAGCCATCTCTCTTATCGGTTTGTAGCATAATAAACTTAACGTATTCTCCGCTTGGAATAATGTACTGACTATAAACCTTACCCTTAAACGGGTCACCACTCATGTAAAGCAGCAACTCCACATCGCTTTCTAACTTATTGTGGAATGAGTACTCTGCAATTACGTTGTATTTACACGAAATATTTACAACTACCATAAGCAAACTAAAACCCAAAATGGGTAAATATCGTTGTAATTTCTTGTTGGCGTCCATATCTTTGAATTAAACGGTTACGTAATTGTGAATGACTTCTTACATCGCTGGTTAAGCAGTCGAATATTTGTTTTTCGGTTAATGGATTTGTTAACCGTGGCAACCAAGTTTGAGAATTACTTGTAAGTTGCCTTAATATTCTGTATTCAAACCAATCATCCCCCCTAAAATGCGTCCCCTCATACTGCCTCGTTGCCAACAACCCACCAACATAATACCCCCACATTTCGCCAACGCCGCAAATGCCGGCATTCTTTTTGGTGGCATCGCCGTAAGAGCCGTATG
>NZ_FUYV01000059.1 GCF_900168165.1 Alkalitalea saponilacus | reverse complement strand
TTCAAACAGTTGAAAGATATTGTGAAAATTCAATTAAAATCACTTGACGAACAAGATTTTATGAAGTCATTAAAGAAAATTTCTGACGACATTTATATCGAAAATAAAAAGAAATTGGAATAATCAACGAAACGGCAACATGCAATATAGCAAAAGGCGGGTTTCGTGGTTTTTTGAGCCATTCTGCCCCGCATCAGGTTTTGTAACGGCGGATAGTGACGAAGCCCGCATTCCGCCTCATGCCATATTGCCCAACGTTGTGCCCAAGCAAAATAAAAACCTCCTATTATGAAAAATAATGCAAAAGAATACTTAGTTGAATTTGCTAATTCTCAAGATGATTGGTTGAAAGCACTTATCTATGGTGCGATTGAATCTAATGGTGCAATATCCTCTGAAAGGAAAAACGAAATTTTTAAATGTTTGCAGAACTCAAATGTTATTGAATATTCAATCCCTAATGTTGTTGATAGTGATAATGAAACTGAAATTTTTCTTTCAAAACTAATTCACAAAAAAGGAGTAAATGCACTCAGTGAAAACCAAACAATCAAATTCAATGATAATGTTACAATATTACACGGATTAAATGGTGCTGGAAAAAGTGGTTATTTCAAAATAATTAATGAGATTGTGGGAGGAAATCAAATAAAAGAAATCTTACCCAATATTTATAAAGACAATCCATCCGAAATTGACGTTGAAATTAGTTATAGAGAATGTGTAAATGAAAATAAAATTAGTTGGGATGGTAAGACTCGTTCCTTGGAAAAACTAAATAAATGCAAGGTGTTTGATGCTTCTTATTTAAATGGTTTATTAGAAACAAGACAAAATGATACTACTTTAATTCAACCACTAAGTTTAAATATTTTCACTTATCTAATTGACTTGGTTGATAAATTTAAAAATCAACTAATTACAAATTCCGATAAAAAAAGGCTTCAGAAACCATCTATAGATTTAACAAATATTTCTGAACGAAATCAAAATGTATTTTTAAATCACAATTTAACTGAGAGTAAAAAAATAGAAATCACAAAATTATTTGACTTTTCTAATGAAAGGGCTAAAGACTTAGATGATTTAAACAAAGACCTAAGTATCTTAAAACAAATCAACATCCAAGATAGAATTAAGCTACTCTCTGATAATAAAAACAGTATTGAAAAATTGAAAGAATGGTTAACCAAAAATTTCACTACACTTTCTGACAATATTACTGAAGCAAAGAAAATCTTAGAGGATAAGAAAGAAAAACAGTTAGCAAGTAATAAAGCGAAAGAACAATTCGAAGTATTAAAGAATGTGCCATTAAGTAATTCGAATGAATGGAAAGAATTTATTATTGCAGGCCAATCATATTCGGAAATTCTTACAGGAAAAGAAAGTATATGCCCATATTGTTTACAGGAGCTTCAAAGCGATAATTCTGTCAAAATCCTCAAAGCCTACGGTTCCTTTCTAAAAGATAATTCTGAACGTGAATTAAAGAAAGTATTGTTAAATATTCAAGCTAAACTTAAAGAAATTGAAGCCCTTTCCTTTGATTATCAATTTTCAGAGGGTACAATTCAAATATTAAAGGAGAATACTACAGAAGATAAATCTATATATGAAATTGTTCTTGATATTATAAAATATTTCAAAGATGTGAAATCTAAGATAATCGAATTAATTAAAAATGAGGATTCACATTCTACGATATCAGTTTTAGACATTTCTGCATTAACCGCTGAGCTAAATTTTAGAGTAGAGAACCTGCAATCACAAATTGAAAAGTATTCAAAAGAAGACACAGAAAAAAAGGAAAAAATTAAATTAATTGAACAAAAGCTAAGTCTTTTAAAAGAAAATAAATCTATTAGCCTTCAAAAAAATAATATTGAGAAGTGGTTTGAACTAACTTCTGAAGAAACAGCATTGAAAAAGAAAGCAAATAAAATAAATACACGACAATTAAGTTCTCTTTCTAAAACCGCCAACGATGATTTATTAACAGAAACATTAAAGATAAAATTTAATGAAGAGTTAGCAAATATTGGTTATCCAAATTTAGACGTTAGGATTGAAAATGCAGGAACAAAAAAAGGTGTTTCAAGCACTAAATTAGTTTTGTCTCGAAATAATGATATCAAAGCAATATTAAGCGAGGGAGAACAAAAAGCTGTAGCTTTAGCATTGTTTGTTGCTGAAGTCAGAATGCAAAAGCAGACGAATCCAATTATTCTGGATGACCCTGTAAGCAGCTTAGACCATAAAATTGCAGGTAAATTCGCAGAACGACTACTAAACATTGATAATCAGGTGGTAATATTCAATCACAACAGATTATTTCTTGATTCTTTTGAAACATCAAAACCCAACCATATTTGTAAAACAATTGATACTGATTGCAATAAAAATCATGGAAAGCATATAAAAGTTTATGAAGTAATTGGCCAAAGTAAACATTCTAAAGGGATTTTAAGAAATTACAAGGGAAACTACTCAAAAAATCACATAAATGAGGCTAAAAAATTGCTTAAACAAGTTCCATTTGAGGACAATACCAAAGTTGCAAACTTATTACGTTTATGTGTTGAGTGTGTCATAGATGAAGTTATTTTTAATCATCAAGTACCTACCAGATTTAGTAATAAAAATAGTAGAATTGCTTGGGCGGAATTAAAAAATATCAAAAATGATTCTGTGTTGGTTGATTCATTAGAAAGAATTCATGGACGTGTTTCCGGTGGAGAAATGCATAATGGAACAGAACGAAATGAAAATCCTATAGATATTGATGAATTTAATAGAATGATAACTGATATTGAAAATATAGTAAATTAAGAATGCCAGGGCACAACATCATATATAAAATATTGGGGTTTTGGTGTTTACACAAACCTTTCTGCCCCGCACCAACTTTTGTAACGGCAGACAGTGACGACTCCCGCAATCCCCAACATTTCATATATGTCACCGTTATCGCTCAGTGTAAGGAAAGCCGACCCACAAATGGCACATTTGGTTTTTTCCAACGCACAAGCCAACGCTCAAAAAACCAAAAGAGCCATT
>NZ_FUYV01000078.1 GCF_900168165.1 Alkalitalea saponilacus | reverse complement strand
GAGTGTATTTATCAAGACACTTTTAGAAATGCCCGAGCTGCGTGATGGGAAACTATCATGCGCAGTTCTTAGGGGGCGTAAGCTACCCGATATTAGCCCCCACAGAAAATCTATACTAAAGAAAGCTTTACGTTATTAACTTTTTAGAGATTATTAAACATTGAGGAGAATGATTTATAAAAGTTGTTGCTGAAAATTTGCAGATTAAAAATTGAAAGAAAGACGAATATTTTTTTTTGAAATATCCCATCTTAGGGCAGAGAAAGCAAAAAGCACCTTGAGTTGCTTCGCTAAAAACTTCACGACAAACAGAAAATTTTGAATACCGTCAAAAGTTTTGTTCGGTGAGTATTGAAATCGTTGCGAAAGCTTTATAAAACCATGAAAAATTAACGGAAGACATAATATTAAATTACTAATTAAGAACTTAATGCTATGAAATGGGAATACAAAATCGTTTACATTAATGCTAAAAAGCGGACTAGCTCTGGATTACCAGATGAAATTAATGAGCAATTTGATAAATACGGAAGTGAAGGCTGGGAGTTAGTTAAAATTGAGCCTAAATTAGATGGAGGATTTATGGCTTTTGGATTTGGATGGATTCATCAAACTGTTGGTTACGTTGCATTTTTCAAAAAACCATTAACTTAATTCATGGAAAAAACAACTGACCGCATGCGTTATAGCTAATAAGGGTTGTAGAAGTTTTCAGAGGTCTTTACCCCACTTCAATTTTTGTAACGGTGGATACGCCCAGATGACTCACACTCTTACTTTCCGTACATGTGCCCAATTAGCCCAATAGAAAATCTTTATTAAAGAAAACTTTACTTTATTGACTTTTTAAACAACATTGAGAAAAATGATTCAGGCTGAAACGAATTGAAAAATATTGATTTATAAACCTTGTTGATAAGAATTTAGTGTTGGCTAGATAAACTAATGTGCAGTCAAGAAATGAATTTTCGACTGACATCTTTATATCTGGAAAATTTTGTGAAAATCGAGATTTTGGCAAAGGAAACGAAAATAGAATACGAATTTTACGTTGCGAAATTTATAAACTTCCTGAAACCTGAAATCTGTTGAGAATAACGAGTTCCGTGCGTTTTGAAAGCGTTTTAGATTTTTGAAAGGTCTGATTTGAGAACAATGATTGCGAGGATTAATTTCTCAACATTCGAAAATATTTAAGTTTTGTGCGATGATAAAGAACTTTAGCGATTTATAAAATTGACTGATTATAAATCATTTTCGTACAGATAAAGTTTTAGATTAAACCGAAAAACATCCACTAATTTTAGTGTTGAGATTTTAACGATGGAAAAAAAAGTAGTAAAATGTGCACAACATTTTGTATATGTCAGTTTTGCAGAAATTTTCACGTTTCTAGATAATTTCGAGTGTGCAAAACCGCCACATACAAATCACCGTTGCCGCCAAGTGTAGGAGAAAATAACCGATTGCTAATAAAAGGACAGAAA
>NZ_FUYV01000083.1 GCF_900168165.1 Alkalitalea saponilacus | reverse complement strand
GAAAATTTGAGGCGGGGTAGGAGGGTGACTATTTAGCTGAACCAAAGCCATTGGTTATACACACTGTTAACGCCTGGCTTTTCCATTTTTCTTATTTAATAATTCATTCCAAAAGTCCATAAAGGTAGAACATTCCGATACCCATATTCAATATCATCTTTTACTAAAAATGATTTACCATCTTTTTCAATTTGGGTTTGTTTTTTATTCCTTCCACCAACTTCAAATGTGTAATTATCAATTATAAAATCAGCATTGGCAGATGAGATAACTTCATTTTTAAGTCGCATTTGATTGAAGAAGAAGGTTTCTCGGATGTTTCCAATATTTGATTTATCTCCAACCAAATTAAATATTATATTGGTGTTATCTAGATAAACTTTATCAACTTTTCCTAACCCACGAATTCCGCTGGTTTCATTACGCAATTGACCGATAAGTCCGGCTTTTTCCATATATGAGAAATAGTCGTCTAAGGAGTTTCTACTCACACCTATAATTTCTGATATTTTTGAAAAATTTGGTTTAAAAGGAACGCTTTCAGCGATAATAGAAAGTAAGCGTTTTAATTTTCGGCTTGTCCCTACATTGAGGTTAGCATATTGCGGAATATCAGTTTCCAATGTTTGTACAATGATTTGTCCTAACCGTAAATCTAATTCGTTTTCAATTCCAAAAGGAAAGTATCCACGCCTCAAATAGTCATTAAACAATGGTAGGGGATGATTAATATTTGTAAGTTTGACTTCATTATTGACTATTTGTTCCAATGAGTAAGCTTCAAATTCATAATTATGAAATAGTTTTAGGTATTCCCGAAATGAGAGACCTTGTAATTTATAAATAATTGCTCGGCGACTTAAATCTGCTGAGCCTTTTAGTATGTCAAGCACAGAAGAACCAGTGAAAACAATTTTTAAGGTAGGAAACGAATCGTAGATATTTTTTAATTCTCGCGACCAATCCGGATATTTGTGAATTTCATCGATAAACAAATATTCACTTGCATTTTTATATAAGTCATCGGCTAAATCAAATAGTTTGTTTTCACCAAAATAAAGGTCGTCTGCTGAAACGTATAAGGCTTTTTTACTGTTTAAATTTTCCTTGATATATTGTAAAATCATAGTCGTTTTACCAACGCCTCGTGGTCCAATTATCCCAATCATTCGACTATTCCATGCGACTTTGTCGTATAAATACCGCTTAAAACTAGTTGTCGTATTTAGTAAAAGCGTTTCAAATTTCTGGTAAAGTGTTTTCATTGCTTTTATATGCTATTTTTCTCAAAGATACAAAAAGCACAACACGATTGTCAATTATTTTCAAAATTGTTCATTTCGTTGTGCGTTTGTTTGTTTTCATGCTTGGCGTTAACG
>NZ_FUYV01000062.1 GCF_900168165.1 Alkalitalea saponilacus | reverse complement strand
CGTTGTGGGTTATTAACAAGCAGATTCACCATAAAATGAGAGTATTTTTAATAATTAGTTTTTTTCTAATTTTAAATAACCTTACCGCACAGGATGAAGGTATATTTTTATTTGAATCTAGTCAAGGATATTCATATATAAACAATGAAGGGGAACAATTAATTGATAACTACTTCTATAGAGCAGGTCGTTTTTTTGAAGGTAAAGCTGCAGCATCAACTAATGGTTACGTCGGCTACATTGATATGACTGGTGAATTAACAATACCTTCAATTTATGAATATGCATTACCTTTTTATAATGGAATTGCTAAGGTCTGGAAAGATGGTAAGCCATACTTAATTAATAAAGACGGACAAATTATATTTGAACATAATTATAGATACATTGATTATGCAATTTATGATTCTTTTGAGCCAATATTTATAGTTACAACTCAAAATTATAAAAGTGGAGTTATAAATGCTAACGGTTCTTTGATAATCGATACAATTTTTTATAATTTATCCCAATTTAGCGAGGGGCTGTCAATTATAGACAATGGAAGAGGCGGAGTGATAAACCTACAAGGTGAACAAATTGTTCCAATGAATTTATACAATAGTATTAGCAGGTATTCATGTGGTAGAGCTCTTGTAAAGTCGGACAAATGGGATCATTTCTACATTGGTTTTATTAATCAGGAAGGCAACCTTGTTTATAAGATGAGATATTCGCATAGTATTTCAGATTTGTACAAGGATGATAGATTTATAGCCATCGTTGATGATACAACAGGTACAAGTTCAAATAAAATTTCAGTAGTACTAGATTTAGATGGGAATATAGTTTACTCATCATTATTCAGAATCTTTGATTTTCATAATAGCATTGCAATGATATATGGGATTCAGACTAAAGAATACGAATACGGTGATGGAAGAAAATATACCACTAGAAAAGTTGATGTAATTAATAAGTTTGGGGATATATTAGCCGAAGACATATCCGCAAGGTCTACGTTTTTAAGAAATGACACATTATTTTATATATATAGAAACCATGTAGAAGACAGTTACGGTAATAAAATAGAGATTACCAATTATAAGGTACCTTATAACAATGACTTCTTTCATAAAAATTTATATTTTTCAGCATATGAACGAGGCTATAGTACAGAATGGGTGTTATTTCTTAATTCTAATACTAAACTAACTTTTTCTTTTATTGATAGAGATGAAGGATTTAAAGATGGTTTATTATACATTATTCTAGAAAATGGTCAATGGGGGTATCTAAATGAAAATGCCGACTTAGTTTTTTTAAGTCCTAAAAAAGATTACTCTGTTAAACATAGAAAACTGAACATTGATTACTCAATTACTCAATCTAATGTTTTTAATAACTCTGAAGTTGAAGAAATGCCTAATACAAATCCAGCAAAACCTATGCATGATGATTTTAAGTCATTTACAGAGCCAAAAGTGATATTAGACAACTCAAATACATATTTAAAATCACTCGGTAGAGAGTTCTTTGAAGCGTACAAATTGTATATTATTAATCCATCGCATGATACATTAAGATTTTCTGATGGTCGTGAACAAATATTTGTCCAAGCGAAAGATAAGAGTGGCAATTGGAGAACGATTGAAACTGATGGTTCATTATTTAGACATGGTTTTAACACGCATAAGTTGAAGCCAAACGAATATTGGGAAACATTTGTTTTTGCTTATGACGGAGGATTTAAAACAAAAATGAGAGTCTTAGTTAAATTCCCAACTATTAATAATTTCAATTTTGTTGGCAATAAAATTGAAACTATCAAGATAAGTGAAGGTTTTGAAATAACTAGCAATACAATTGATTGTAAAATAAACCCAGTTCAATTTATAAGAAAACAATCTACAAAATCTAAAATTAATAAATACTTATTTGAGGATTATAATTTTGACCGAATCATGTACTTTGATTAGTTATAATTTAATAACAACCCACAACATCATATATAAAATATTGGGGATTAGGTGTTTACGCGAACCTTTCTGCCCCGCACCAACTTTTGTAACGGCAGACAGGAAAGTCGCCCGCAAACCCCAACATTTCATATATGTGAACGTTGTG
>NZ_FUYV01000077.1 GCF_900168165.1 Alkalitalea saponilacus | reverse complement strand
GGAAAGCCCCCTAACAGTGTTTATAAGCCATGCGGGAAATTTTCGAACCGATGGAAGAAAATTCTGAGACGCACGGCTCATAAACATGGACGTTAGCTTTAATAATCTGAGCGAACTACATATTTGACACTTCAATGTAATTTTAGTAAATTGCGTCAAACAAATGACGGTATTATGAAATATTTAGTCAGAGACTTATCTGAGAGTATAATAAAGAAATTGCAATCTAATAAGGTTGTAATAGTTTTTGGAGCTCGTAGAGTTGGAAAAACAGTACTTGTTAAAGAAATACTTAAGCAAGTAAATGAACCTGTACTAAGCTTAAATGGAGAGGATATTAACGTTCATGACAAGCTTGCAATTAGAAGTGTAGAAAACTATAAACAGATTTTGGGTTCATACAAATTGCTCTACATTGATGAAGCACAAAAAATACCAGAAATAGGCTCAAAGCTGAAACTAATGATTGATGAAATTGATGGACTTAAAGTTATTATTTCAGGTTCTTCATCATTTGATATTCACAAAGATACTGGAGAACCTTTAACAGGTAGAAAATATTCGTTTAACTTATTTGCTTTATCTGAAAATGAATACAACCAAGTTGAAAATAGTATTTCCAAAGTTGACAAAGTAAGGGAAAGATTGATTTTTGGGAATTATCCTGAGTTATTGCAGTTGCCTGACAGGGAAGACAAAATTGATTACTTAAACGAAATGGTTAGTTCATATCTACTGAAAGACATTTTAGTTTATGAAAACATTAAGAATTCACAGAAAATATTCAATCTATTACGTCTGATTGCTTTTCAAATCGGCGGAGAAGTATCTCTTCAAGAATTAGGAAATCAATTAGGAATAAGTAAGAATACTGTTGAAAAGTACTTGGACTTGTTAAATAAAGTATTTATACTTCATAAAGTTGAGGGATTTAGTAGGAATTTAAGAAAAGAAATAACTAAAAATTCACGGTGGTACTTTCTTGACAATGGAATTAGAAATGCTGTGATTGCAAATTTTAATCCCATTGAATCTCGAAATGACATTGGGGCTTTATGGGAAAATTATATGATTAGTGAAAGGTTAAAATATCAAGAATACAAAAGACTTTCATCGAATAATTATTTTTGGAGAACATATGAGCAACAAGAAGTTGATTGGGTAGAAGAACGAGACGGTTCATTGTTTGGTTATGAATTTAAATGGAAAGAAGACAAAGTAAAAATACCGACACAATGGAAAAGTGCATATCCAAATGCTTCTTTTGAATTGATTAATATGGATAATTTTACTGAATGGTTGAAATAATTACTAAAGCTAACGGTGTGTATAACCAATGGCTTTTATTCCGCTTAATAGTAACCCTCCTGCCCCGCCTCAATTTTTTTAACGGCGGACAAGGACGCAGCCCGCAAAAAGCCACTGGTCATACACAGATACGTTGTGGTTAATTAAAAAAGAGACCTTGCAACTACGAAAAGATTGATAAAATGAAAATTCCAAAGATAAAATTGATTACTCAGCCAGAAACG
>NZ_FUYV01000064.1 GCF_900168165.1 Alkalitalea saponilacus | reverse complement strand
ACCAATCATCCCCATTGAAATGCGTCCCCTCATACTGCTCCGTTGCCAGCAACCCACCAACATAATACCCCCACATTTCGCCAACGCCGCAAATGTCGGCATTCTTTTTGCTGGCATCGCCATATCCTTCGTAGGTCATAATATAAGCAATATACTGCGACCAGTACCAACTGCCAACATTACTGAAATGACTGGCGTGGGCAATGATATTGAGGGCTTGACTAGGAGTCAAGCCCTCAATAAAACCAATGGTTACTCTACTGCATAGCCATTAGCTTCTAAAGCCTTTTGGTAGTGCCATTCAGTAAATTCATATTCGTAATAGTAATTATCTTTTTTACTTTTCACTTCTGTCCATGCTTCAGGAAGCATTGGAGAATTATTCCCAAAGGCATTATTGCTCAAATCTTCCATGCTCCACCTATTCATTTCAGAATCTAAAATTGAGACTTTAATTGTATCATTAATTATTATAACAATAGAATCAGTCTTATTTTTGCTTTGAAAAGGCCCGCCTCCTGTCCCTCGACCGCAAAAAACTTCTGCCAAATCATAGCTTTCATCTTTTTTTAATCCTGTTGCAGAGTGGCCAACTCTTAAGTGACCACCATTCTCATATACCAACACATCAATAACAGCCGTGGTTTTGTTGCTTATCTTATAATAATTACATACTTCGGGATCACATCCGGTAATTATCAATATTAAACTTACTACAGGCATTAATAAAAATGGTTCATCACAATAATGCATACCTGGAATGGTGAAGGTTTAAAATTTTCAAATTGAAAAATTCCATATCCCGATAACCATATGCCTTTCTTTTTAGCACTTTTATTTTGTTGTTTATGCCTTCCAACGGGCCGGTTGAAATAGGGTGGTTAAACCAATTTAAGATTCCAGATCGATGGGATTTCAGCATGTTGGCAAACTTACTTAGATGGGTAATACCTGTTGAATAAGCTGCTTCACACCAATTATCCATAAATTTATTGGCTTCATTTTCATTTGATTGCTCCCATAGCATACCCAGTTCCTCTTTGAGATAATATGCTTCTGCCAGAGGCTGATTCATATTTAATGCTCTCTGAAGCCTTTCTTTTCCGGTTTCATTAATATTATGCTGTTTCATAAGCAACAACCATCGTAAACCTTTAAAAACATTTTGTTTGTTAAGCTCTGATTCCATAGTATATAAAGAACGTCTGGTATTATCTATGGCTTCATTCATTTTCTTGATAATATGAAATTTATCAAAGACAATCTTTGTTTCAGGACTGTTTTCTATTACGCTACTTATATAAGCTGGCCACATGTCCATTGCAACAGCTTTTAATGTAATCCCTTGTCGTTTTAACATTGTCCAAAACCCATTTAAACAGTCAATGGATCGACCTTCTGCAACATAAATTATGCGCCCCTTATCAATATCCATTACAACGGTTTCATAAACATGACCTTTTCTAATTGCAAATTCATCTATTGCAATTCGTTCTAATCCAGATAAATCAATATGCTTATACCGTTTTTGCAAGCAACGCTTTTCTATATTCTTTATCGTATTCCAATGCATCTTTAAGTTTTGAGCAACGTCTTCAATGGTCATACTCCCCAATAAATCATTTATATACCTCTCTAATCGACGGGTGTAGCTTTTTTTTCATCGGCATAATGAATTCGTTCTTGACGAATTGTTCCACAATCTTTACATTCCAAACGCTGAATTTTTGCCTTTAGATAAACAGCCTTTAAACCAATGGGAACCGTACGAAACAGACGTTCTGTAACTCCCTTTTTGATCACATTGAAACTATTACAGTGACTGCATTGAAGCTTCTCATTTTTGGTTTGAATATGAAAGACTACATCTCCGTTTTTATACTCAGTCTTTAAATATTCTTGATCAATCAAACCAAATCCGTGGTATAATAAACTTGTTGACATTTTTTCCTTTAAAGATAACTGCTAAATTTGTTTTAGGTACGCATTATTGTGATGAACCATAAAAATAAGATTTTCATATTTGTAATTATTATAATTCGGAATAAAAATCAACCAACTCATCAATCTGCGCATCAGTTACACCTACAGGTTTAA
>NZ_FUYV01000081.1 GCF_900168165.1 Alkalitalea saponilacus | reverse complement strand
ATAACAAAGCAGGCTTTAACCAGTTTTGACCAAAGTTATTAGACTGACCGACCCATAAGATAAATCTATCAATATTTAGGATTCTCTTATACCATTTTACTTTTGAGAAAGACTCTCTTTTAAATGCAGACATTTCAAGTGCCTTAAATTTTAAGGAGGCTATTCTATCACCTTGTTTTTCTAATGCAAACTTAAGTTGGCGATAAATCTCTTTTTTATATGAAAAGTGGTGAGAACAGGGGGATGTATTAGTGTTTAATTTTTTATCATCAAACCATTTCACATTAGCGGTTATAATTTCTGACAATACACTATGGTAAATATTAATTTTCTCAAAGGTGTTTAAAGAAGTGTTAAAAAGATGTGATTTGCCCAAATTTGTATGAGCAATCGAAAGTTCAGAGTTTTCATTAAATGATTTAGCTGAAATAATTGACAATGTGGAGTAGTTATAAAAGAAGTCGAAATTTAACCTATTAAAATTTGAATGATTAAATACAATATTACTCCTATAATTATTTCCAGAAATTTTTGTTTTTAATAGTTCACAAGAGTTGAAATAAATATCACCCTCAAGTTGCTTTGATGTAATAATTGAGAGCTCATCAATTTGAGTATTATCGCCATTGACAATAAATTGCTCGCCAAATTTTCCTGATTCAATATAAATTTTTGTCAATTTTCCAGATGTCTTATTGGTTGTATCTTGAATTTTAAAACTTACATTTTTTTTAAAATCTGTACCGAATATTGTCATTGTATCAATAATTGATACCGCTTTGACATTTACATCTTGTTTAAAGTAACCGTCATTAAAAATCAAACTATTTATTTCTCCAGACCAAATATGAACTATATTATTACAATTCGAATCAGAGAAAACTATGGCGGATGAAGTTAATTTCTCTATTCTTATCATAGAATTGATGATACTGTTTTCGCTAATTTCAAAATCAATAGCAAACCGACTTTGATTAATATCAAATTGTTTTTCAATTGTTGAGTCTATAACTGAAAAACCACCTTTATCGGAAAGTAATGATTTGACTTGTAATTTGTTAATTACAGATTTGTTTGAAATTATTACACCTCGCTCAATTTTATTATTCCCATTGAAATAAAGACCTCCATCAATTTTAACTGATTTAAAATATATATGATAATTATCGAAATTGAATTTTGAGTCAAATTTACTTGCCTGACAATTATTAAAGGCGATGCTCTTTTTAAATGTGCAATTAATGAATTTGATTCCATAAGATATATCAATATTTTCAAAATAGACATCATTCTCAAAAACGCATTCTTTAAAACATAATCCTTTTGAGTTGAGATTTACCAATACATCTATTTGGTCGGATATTGCTTCACCAGAAATTGTTATTTGGTTTCCTGATTTTGTGATTTCTTTTAAAAATTGAAGCTTATTCATATTGTGGTATCTATTTTATATGTTTGGCAACG
>NZ_FUYV01000095.1 GCF_900168165.1 Alkalitalea saponilacus | reverse complement strand
CCAACATAATACCCCCACATTTCGCCAACGCCGCAAATGCCGGCATTCTTTTTGGTGGCATCGCCGTAAGAGCCGTATGTAATTATATAATTTATATACTGCGACCAATACCAACTGCCTACTTTGCTAAAATGACTGGCGTGGGCAACGATATTGAGGGCTTGACTTAAAGTCAAACCCTCAATACATCCTAATTATTTATCTCTCAATTCTAGAATATACCGATACTCGGCGTGTGAACCGCCATGTTGAATCCTGTTCCCAACGCCACTCCATGCATCTCCACCATCAGAATAAAAATCTCTTAAGGATTCATACCCTGATGCATATTCATAATCAGAAAAACCTCGCCATATTGCAATATAACCTTCTTCATCAATGTATTTTACTTTTGCAGAATCAATTAGATCAATAAAATAAGATGAGCCACCTTGTGGAGGAAAACCCTCTTCAGAACTCTTGAATTTATTTCTTAAGAGTAAAACACTTTCATTGCTTTTAACCGAGAATATTGAATCAACTCTCATATCAAATACGATCTCTTGAAAATAAAATCGAACTTCGACCTCTTTTTCTAGTTTATTCACAAAAGAATACTCTGCAATAACTTCATGATCGCAAGCATAAAAGATGCTGCAACAAAATGCGATAATGCTAAGCCTAAAAACCTTCAGCACTAAATGCTGCCTCAATTTGCGTACGCTTTCCATATCTTTGTGTTAAACGGTTTTTTAATTGTGCGTGACTTCTTACATCGCTGGTTAAACAGTCGAATATTTGCTTCTCGGTTAAAACGCCTCCAAAAGCTAATCTTCGTAAGATTCGTGGTTTAAACCAGCCTCTGTCGTTCGTAAACCAACTCCTCCCAGGATCATCTCCTCCTTGATTCTGATTATTGGTATCATTGCCATATTGTTGCATTGCCAACAACCCACCAACATAATACCCCCACATTTCGCCAACGCCGCAAATGCCGGCGTTCTTTTTTGTGGCATCGTCGTAAGCACCGTATGAT
>NZ_FUYV01000066.1 GCF_900168165.1 Alkalitalea saponilacus | reverse complement strand
TGCCCAAAATGAACCAAAGATAGTAGTCCACCTCCTTGAATATTTCTTTCGATACAATGTGCTTGTGGTAGTTAGACCACCCTCTTAACAGTGGGTTAAGTTGGTTGATTAATACATGAGGTTTTGCTCCCATGTTTCGGAATACTACCTGTCGCAGCTTATATTTGAACTCCTTTACCGAGTAATCCGAGGGCTTAATTAAAAGCTTTCCTTTGGGATATCGGCGAGTGTTCTGTGAAAGAAAATCAAAGCCATCGTTAATGTGAGTGATTTTCGTTTTCTCATCGGAGAGGGAAAGCCCTCTTTCAGAAAGGAATTGCCTTATAATGGGTGTTATTTCCTTTTCTAATATTTTTTTGGAATGAGCCGTAACAATAAAATCATCCGCATATCTGATAAGGTTTACTTTTTGACCTTTGATTTTAGGGTACTTTTTTCTCAGGATTTCTTCCAGTCCATCCATTGTCAGGTTCATCAGGGTGGGGGAGATTATGCCCCCTTGTGGTGTACCTGCTATTGTAGGATGTTTGGTCTGCTTCTCGATATATCCGGCTTTCAGCCATTTTATTAGTATTTGTTTGTCTATCAGAACATTTTCCAATAGCCATTTATGACTAATGTTATCGAAACAGCCCTTTATGTCGGCTTCGAGAATCCATTGTGCGCTCCCTTTTTGAGCAAGACAGATAAATATTTGCTGTATAGCATCCCTGCATGCACGTTGGCGCCTAAATCCGTAGGAGTTTGGGTCAGCCATTGATTCTGCAACGGGTTCTAAAGCCAGCAAATACAATGCTTGCATGGCACGGTCTTTCATAGTGGGGATTCCAAGCGGACGTTTCTTGCCATTTCGTTTGCGAATATATATCCTCCTGAGCGGAAGTGGTTTGTAACCCCTGCGGTGTAGTGATTTGGCAGCAGGAACTAAATCCGTGTTAATGTTCCATACCACATTATCAACCCCTGGGGTTTTTCCACCTTTATTAGTGATCACCTTAAAAACAGCAACTAATTTTGCATAATAAGAATTGACTAACAGCCACATCAAAGATTTGACTTTGTTAAACTTGCTTTCGCACACAGCCTTTGCAATACGGACTTGCAGTTTCCGAACATTACGATGTATTTTCTTCCATTTGAATGGCATACACTCTTCCTGTTTTCAGATGCTCACCATTGCCCGAGAGCAAGGTTCTATTAGCAGTTTCTGAATTTACGAAAATTCTATAAGTCTTCTTGCAAAGAAACACCAGTCGGACGTGGGCTCTCTTTCGAGTGGGATAACGTTTAAACCCCTATTTGCTTCATTACAAAGCAATATTCGCTTTTTCCGACATCTTACTCCGGCATGCTTTCGGAATGCCTTGCGGTTATCCTTACCACGGCTTATATCAAGCGTTGCGTGGCAGCATACACGGGTTACCCTGTTGCCAGTAATTGAATTAACGAACGGTTTAGGTTGGTTCTATCCGCCAGTGGAATAAAGTCCGTGTGTGTTTTAGCAGCAACAAACACAACCATACCACTTACCATTTTGGTCAAGGCGTATCATCTTCCTTTTTCGCCTTTTCCGTTTAATGACGGGTTCTGCAAACCTTCATTTAATTTAACCATGCCGTTCTACCTTAGCCCTTCAACCAACTTAGGAAGCATCGGAGGCATTACTTTTCTCACGAATTTCATACCCTCATATTGACACACGTGTCATGATTAGGAACATTGTCCCGGGAGCTTCACCCGATAATGGCTTCACCATACATCCGGTGTCCCGGTAAGGTACTATTGACGGAACAATAGGATTAATCAGTGTTTCAAAGAACAAGTTAATCA
>NZ_FUYV01000067.1 GCF_900168165.1 Alkalitalea saponilacus | reverse complement strand
TGAGTCCACTCCGAAAAGTGATTTTATTTATAATGTATTATATATCAAATAATTAGTTGCGTATTTCAATCATTTTGTGTATCTTAGTTGCATCATAAAAAGAGCCATAAATGTTTAAAAAATCATCAGAATCAGGTCAGCTAAATATATTTACGTCGTCCAAATCTTTGTTTTCTGGCAATTCGCTTAAGATGTACGAAGATAAACAGGCATGGCATAATCAGTTCCGTAAACAGATCACCATGCGAATTGATGAAAATATCTTCCGACCTTTATATTGCAAGGATAACGGCACCCCTAATGCTCCTATACGCATACTGGTTGCAATGATGGTGCTTAAAGAGGCAGAAGGCTTAAGCGATCAAAAGCTTTTTGAAAACTGTCGCTTTAATATGCTGGTTCGTAGTTCGTTGGGACTGAACAATGCAGATGACCCATTACCCACTGAATCAACTTATTACCTTTTTCGCAAGCGCATTCAGGAATATGCGAAAGACACAAATGAGAACCTCTTTGAAACTGCTTTTTCACAGATAACTAAAGGGCAATGTGCTGAATTTGAGGTTAGTGGTAAGCGTATTCGCATGGATAGCAAGTTGTTAGGCAGCAATATCGCATGGCTTAGTCGTTATGAATTGATACATGAAACACTACGCTTGTTTTACAAAGAGGTGAAACACGATGTACGCCTTGATAAAGTCATTCAGAGCCGGTTAGATGAGCTACTTAAATTAGAGGGAAACAAAATCGTTTACATTTGCTCTAATGAAGAGGTTAAAAGTCGTTTGCAAGAGCTAGGCGAATTGATATACAGTATTCTACCCCTATTCTTGACCTCGACAAGTGTCTATTATCAAACCCTCCAACGAGTTTTCAATGAGCAGTACAAGATTGATGAAAAAAAGATGGTTGTTGCCCGTGAAAAGGAAGAGATATCGACCAATTCTGTCCAGTCGCCGCACGACACGGACTGTCATTATCGCAATAAGAATGACCAAAAGGTGAAAGGTTATAGCATCAATGTAAC
Source organism: Alkalitalea saponilacus (assembly GCF_900168165.1). GTDB lineage: Bacteria > Bacteroidota > Bacteroidia > Bacteroidales > Marinilabiliaceae > Natronoflexus > Natronoflexus saponilacus. The sequence continues at coordinate 794 of NZ_FUYV01000067.1, read as the reverse complement.
TGAGAGTTGTGATGAAAACAAAGAACTTAACCTGATCGGCCACGTTGATGTAAAAAAAGCAAGCACCTCCGATGTTACCTTTCTTCAAGAGGACATCGAAAAAGCAAAGGAAGTTTTCTCTGATAAAATAGAAGCGGCACATGCCGATGGCGCTTACCATAGCCCTGATAACCAACAATATTGCAAAGAAAATAAAATCGCTCTGTACCTGCATGCCATACAAGGGGAGAAAAGCAGGTATCAATTCAATTTTTTGACAAATGGCAGACTCTCAATTACTAACACAATTACCAACGAAGTTATTGATCCAAAGGAGGTTGTCAGCAAAGACGGCAGCATTAAATGGCGCATCAAAACAGAAAAAGGTTATCGGTACTTTACCCAGAAAGAAATTGACGTATACCTAATCAGGAAACAAATAGCAGAAACACCAATTGAAACGTTACAGTTCCGCAACAATGTTGAAGCTACCATTTTTCAGTTAGGCTACCATTACTCTAACGCAAAAAGCAGGTATCGTGGTGTAATAAAGCACCAAATGTGGGCCAACATCCGTTGTTTGTGGGTGAATTTTGTCCGGATACTCAAATACACAAAACAATTATGTCAAAGAACTACGTCTATTGCCCAAAAAGCGATCAAATCAAAGACTTTTGCCTATATGACAGGTGGATCTGAACTTTATTTTGCAATCAAAACATTTTTATCGGCAATATTACCTGCCAGGCTGTTCATTTCTGAAAATATCCAATTCTCCGTCAATTAAGAAAATGAGGTTGTCGGAGTGGACTCAA
>NZ_FUYV01000072.1 GCF_900168165.1 Alkalitalea saponilacus | reverse complement strand
GACATGTGAGAAGGTTTTTTTGTTGTGCACCTCAAAGATAATTTGAGATACTTAAATTCCTTCTCACTTTTTTAATCGTTTAGGACGCTATTGAATTCATATCTACAATTGAACAGGAAAATACTTTTATTTTACGTCTAAAGAAAAAAACAAATTCAGACCTTAAGGATTCTGTTATTCATTCTTCTCAATTTTTAGAACATTTAGCAAGTGCAATTCATGATGACGAATTTACAAGAGACAGATTCAAAGTTGTTCAAGTTCAAGTAATGGATGATAATAATGAGAAATTTGCATCTGCGACTGTAAAAATCAGTTCTGCTATGAATAAATTGGAAAGAAAGATAAATTTGGATGAATATTTACAATCTGTTGATTATGAAATGAATAACTTTGCCTAACATCATGTATAAAACATTGGGGGTTAAGTGGTTACTTGAAGTGTTCTGCCCCGCATCAGCTTTTGTAACGGCAGACAGAGACGAAGCCCGCAATCCCCAACGTTTCATACATGTGACCGTTGTACACAAGTCGACTTCGAAGTAAATTCTATGAAACAAAGAAAATTTTTAAGACCGAAAAAAGAAGAGAAAACGGATTGATTTATGCGAAAATCTGAGAAAGTGATTTTTTCGTGATTTTTTTGGTTTTTAAGACCTGAAATTCAAAAAAAGACAAATTGCGCAGATTTTCATAGATTAAGTCTTTGATTTAGTGATAAAAACAACGAACTGATTGATTGGATATTTACCTGATTTTTAACGATATGTATGATTCACCGTATATCGAAAATTCCTCACATCAAAAAACGTAGAAACAGGAAATAATCCGATGAATTGACTGATTTTTAACAGATTGAGTTTATAGACATATAAAATATTGATTTTTTAAGACTTCGAATACGGATTAAATAATTTATAACGACAAGATTATTAAACAACAAAAATATCACGTTGCTTCGCCAAGTTCATTGAAAACGTACTGATTATTGAATTCTTCGGAGAAACACTTGATTTTTAGAGTTTTGTAAAGTTGTCAGAATAGATTTATAACGGTAAGAATAGATTAAATATTGACATCGGAGATTACGACACTTAACGGATTGATTTATAAAACGACTGGATTTTGGATTTATAAAACCGTGAAATCGGAATGAAAATTCATAACTATAAAACTGATTATCAATAAGAAAACCACTTCTCTTCACCATTTAGATTAATAATGAACGCAGTAATGAGTTCGTCGGAGAAAAATTAGATTTTTAGAGCTATCAAAGCATTGCCAGATTTTTAACGGAGAATATTGATTGATATGCGATAATTCGATACTCAGATTAGTTATTTAAAGGTCAGATTTAGACTAATTCGATGAATAATATGGATTTCGTATTGTTCATAACCTACTGACTTACTGACTAATCGAAATTTTTTAGATTGAATTTAAAATCAGTAACGACAAGATTTACAGATAATTTCTAATTTTAAGATTGATTTTTAAAGAATTGATTTACAAATCGTACCTGTGTACAACATCATATATAAAATATTGGGGGTTTGGTGTTTACGTTAAAGTTTCTGCCCCGCACCAACTTTTGTAACGGCAGACAGTGA
>NZ_FUYV01000073.1 GCF_900168165.1 Alkalitalea saponilacus | reverse complement strand
GCGTTTGAGTAGGGAAGCTCTTTGGCTGGTTTTGGAGGTGTGATGGCATTGTGCGACCAGACAATGGGCTTCTCTATCGAGCGGTGGTTTATATGAGCCTTTCTTTCATTAAGATTCCCTTTTCTGTCAATCTGTATTTTTGTTTACTGCTGTTTGGTTTTTCAGGGATAGTCAACTCTATTAATTTTTCATCTAAAGCTGATTGGAGGTAGTTTTTCCTGAAATTCTCTCTATTTGCTAAGTTCAATTTATCTTGTAAGTCTTGTCGTGTATGCTCTCCTGTAAATATTTTTATCAATTCTTCAACTTGCGTGCTGACTTGCATGGGGACTTGCGTGTTGACTTGCATTGGAATCTTCTCTGTTGCAGGGAAAATCATTCGTAAAAAGTTCTCTGAAAACTTGAAACAATCTTTGTTATATGCTTGTAAAATTCGGGGCACACCGGAACCTAATTGCTCAACCATTCCTAAATCTTTATAAATGCGCATAAGTTCTTTATTGCGTGGCAATGACAATCCATCGAAAAAGTCCTCTTGTGTCATCCCCTCGAATAACCCACCATAACTTGTTATTTCAAGTCTGTCGGAAAATATTTCAAATTTCGGAGGAACTTCTCGAGTGTAATCATTGTGAATTATTGCATTAATAATCGCTTCACGCAATGCAACAGCATTCCAAAGTCTTGAGTCTATTCGTTCTTTGTAGGTAATTTTTGAGATGGTTTTATTTTCCAGTTCCAGTTTGTCAATAACTCTTTTAGTTGCTTTTATCAACGAACAATAACCATATTCATTGTTCTCAATTAAATCAACTCTGTCAGTACCTGAATACTTTGCAACTTTTATAGATGTTCCATTTTCATCAGCAAGCAGATATGCTACATAATTCAGTTTATTATCTTCGGTTAATAATTCAAGATTTTGTTTAAAATGCTTCGTGAGGTTTAACCCTTTTTCTTCGTAGTAAATTTTAAGTTGTTCGAAAGTTAAATCTTGACGGTTTGACCTTATTTTACCAAGTGAATTTCGAGTACGTGATGCGAACAACTTGTCTATAAATGACTGAGGCATTGGCTCCGCCGCAGTTCCTGTGCGAATAAAACACCCCTTTTCTGTCATTCCAAATTTCTTTTTGAAATAAGGTTTTTCTGTTCCACCTGCAACAATAATCTTGATTAGTTCTTTCCCTTCTTTACTTTCAGCTACCACATCAAATAATCCCATTGCCGAAGGTGAAATATTGTTTTTTATCCGGTCTTTTATTTTGAGCATATCGCTATCAATATCCGAGACTCCAACCACTTTTCCTTGTTTGTCAATACCGACATAAATTATTCCACCTTCGTGATAATTTAGAAAGGCAATGACCTCTTTTTCAATGTCAACATCATTATTGAGTTCTTGCTTATATTCTATTCGATTGGTTTCTGACATATTTGAGCCGATATTTTTTATTCTTAGTCAATGATTTATCAACACCAAAAGTAATAAATTAGCACGTGTGGGAGAGCAATAAACAGCTCTTTTGCAAAATAAGGTTGAGTTTCGGCTTGTGGGTTTTGCAAATGTGCTGTTTTGTGGGCTGGCTATTCTTTTTTCTGTCCTTTTATTAGCAATCGGTTATTTTCTCCTACACTTGGCGGCAACGGT
>NZ_FUYV01000086.1 GCF_900168165.1 Alkalitalea saponilacus | reverse complement strand
ACTAGTGTCCCATTAAAATTGGGACGTTATTAAAAATTAAACAAATTTGGCTCATTAAGTCTAAAACGTTCTTTGTCATATTGAAATTTAGTTCTCTCAAATAGGTCTCGAAGATGAGTTTTATCTGTTAAAGATATACTCAATATCTGCAAAACCTCATATGTACTTCTGTTAAGTTGCATGTCTTTTTGGACGATTGCTACCAAACAATAAGTGCACATCGCAGCGTAGATTTGAATTCGAACAGCATTTTCAGTAGTTCCCCAGAATTTCTTGACTTTTAGATGTTGCTTTAGCCACTTGAAGAAAAGCTCGACTTGCCAGCGGTTCTTGTAAAGGTCAGCAACTTGAAGTGCAGAAATGTGCAACGCATTGGTGAAGAATACAAACTCACGCTTTTGTTCTTCATCCCAATATTTGACCAATCTAAGATATTCCGGATAGTATTGTTTAGGATAAAAACCTGTCAATTCAATTGTTAGATCTGAAAGTACGTTCTTGGACAATCTTCGTTTCCATCTGATTATCTTGTATTGAAGATTCTTTTTTGCCCTTACAACGAAGAAAGCTCCGATTTGATGAATCTTATACAACATCTTGAAGTGATTATATGCACGGTCAAATATGTAATATGAGCCTGGTTCATAAGGGATTTCTTTCATTGCTGTTGAGTCGTGGACAGAAGCTTCCGTGATATGGAAAAATGCTGGTATCTGTGTCTCCACATCATATAATGTATGCACTTTGATTCCACCTTTTTTCTTACGAAACTTCGCCCACCAGAATATCGAAAGGCACAAGTCAATCGTCGTTGAATCAAAAGCATAGACATTACCTTCAAGCTTGAAGATGTCAGCAACTCGTTTCTGTCTGGCTTCGTTTACCAGATAGTAAGCATACTCTTCAAAGATATGATAGTCTCTGTCTTGGTTGGCTCTGGCCAGAGATGATTTTGAAACATTCTTGCCCAAGCCTAAATGATAAGATTTGGAGTGATGAGCGTCAAGTGCAACAATCAAATCTCTAAGACTTTCACGATTTGTTAATTGCCCGAACATCAGAGAAAGCAGTTGGTTCCAACAAGTGAAATGTTTTACATATTTGTCTCCTTTGTATTTGGCAACAATACGATTGAATTTGCTTCTATTCAGAAACGAGACCAGTTGAGCGAAAACGTATTTGTCTTGATACATATGCAATCAGATTAATCTGATGCAAAACTAAAAATTCAAGTCCGTTCGCTCGAAAAACGTCCGCAACTAACTAAATTTCAAACTTTTCAAAGAGCTTTTTTAGATTTTAATGGGACAGTAATG
>NZ_FUYV01000075.1 GCF_900168165.1 Alkalitalea saponilacus | reverse complement strand
TAAACATCTAAACCCCAATATTTTATATATGATGTTGTACACCGTATTCTATTTCTTCATTAATTCATATTCATCCAATAACTCACTTAAATCATTAAGTTTCTTATATCTTGATAAAAATCTGTCTCTAAATGAATAAATCATTGGAAAATACATTATAATTGATGTTATGAGTATCGTTATAAGAAGTGTTATTAAAGTAATTGCTTTTAAATCAGATTTAAAGTAATCAAGAACTTTATCAATATATGAATACCATAATGGCAAAAATAAAGCAATAAAGGCACTTGAACAAAACATAAATGGTAACCGTTCATTTTTTGCTTTCTCAGATATAAGTCTTTTTATTTCACCTGTTTTATTAATCAATTTTTTTTCTTTCAAATAACTGTCAAGCCTGTTGTAAATCATGACATTAATCATTTCATGCGACCACTTAAACCGTGAAATATAAATTTCAGGATAAAGCTTTTTTATTGTCATTGCATTGAAATATCTACCTATCAGAATAGACGCAATAAGTAAAGGTATAATTGTAAGTAATAGTATATATAGTTCATTCACATGAAAATAAAAGAATAAACCTGATGGAATTAAGGCAACAACCAAAAAAAGTGAATTTTTTATGATTCCATTTTTCTGGGTCACTATTGAATAAAAAGTCAAATTTGATGTATAATAATCTATTAAGTTCTCAATCATGGTAGCTTTTAATTTTGTATGTCAAGTTTATTTAAGTTCATCTGTGTCAAAGGGATTTAAATTGGCTAATTCCGCCTTATTTTGTAGATTTATGTCAGATGTTACAAAAATAATATTATCACTAGGGTTGCTTACTTGCAATTCAAGCACATTTGCAATTATCCTATCATCATTATTTTGGGGGTCTAACCAACTTAAGCTTTTTTCAAAATTTGGTTCAGTTGCAATCATTTTCAAAGTTATATTTCGATTCACGGTTACCCCTGTTAATACGTCACCTTGATTCCTATAACCTTTTAGCCTTTTTATTACAGAAGTAACTTTCTTACGGAACTCTTCATTTCTATGTGTTATCTTATGTTTATCTAATTCAGACAATACAGTTGGTAATATTATAAATTCATAATTCTCCGATTGAGAAATGCTTTTGTAGGAAATTGGTTCTGGATATTGTATTAAAGAGTTTGTATCAGGAACAATAACTGTTTTAATATTCTCATTAGCGTGAAGTTCAATGAATTTCGTAAAAACACTGAAATATGCTCTGCAATTCTGCTTTCCAGCTTCAATTGTTTTTGGTGCGCTTTTTTGATTTATTAAATTGATGATGTTTCTTTTTGCATTTAATATATCTTGTTTTGTTTTTGGATTGGCATGTCTTAGCAATAGTTCGAAACTCTCAACAAAATTAGAGTATTTTAATTTAGCTACCATTTGTGTCTTTTCGTCTTTTTGACGCCAATGATAAGGGGAAAGTCCAAGTATAACAACGTCACTTCCTTTATTCCAGTCGTTATAATATACGGATGAATTATTAAGCATTTCATCAATGGTTAATATAATATTTTCAATCTGAGAATTTAGTTTATTAATGAATGAAGTGGTTTTCATGCTAAGTATAGATTTTCTGATATATGGTGTACAACGT
>NZ_FUYV01000079.1 GCF_900168165.1 Alkalitalea saponilacus | reverse complement strand
TTCACTCCAAATTTTTGACAGTCTGGTCATTTCTTCTTTTAAGTATCAACGCCAACTTATATATACAGATGTGTCTTTTTATGTGTTACAACGGTCACATATATGAAATGTTGGGGCTGCGGTGTGCGTCTTTGTCTGCCGTTACAAAAGTTGGTGCGGGGCAGAAAGATTCGCATAAGCACCTAAACACCAATATTTTATATATGATGTTACCATGCGTTATTCTTCGTCATTTTCTTCGTCATTTTGAAATTAATCAGCTCTTTCTCTTTAGATTTTTTCAATTGTTGCTTTTCAACTTTAAATCCATATTTTTCAAAAAATCCCTTTGCCGTAATACTAACATCTGAGTAGATTAAATCATTTTGTTGTTCAGAAGCTTTCTTCTCAATTTCGTCTAATAATTTCTTTGCTATTCCCTGTCTTTGAAAATCCTTATGCACAAACATTAAATCCAAATATCCATCAGTTGCGAGTGAAGCAATCCCGACAATCTTGGCATCTAATTTCGCAACAATAAAATAAAATTTCACAATCTCTTCAGCCCATCTATCAACATCTTCATGCCAAGATGACCAATCATCAATTTCGTCCTTGGGATAATCCTTTGAATTGATTTCCTGAATCGTCTCGTAAAACAATTGTGTTATTTCTTTTATGTCCGCTATGGAGGCTTCTGTTATTTTCATTTTTCCTATCAATTCTCAAAGACAGTAATTAATTGGTCTGATTTAAACATTGATGCAGGAGAAATCACTAATTCTTCTTTCGGAATATTATCTCCGTATCTTTCCATTAGTTTCTGTTTTACAGCTTTATCAGTAAGGTTGAAATCACCTAATTTTTCAAGTTCTCCAATTTCAAGTCCAACCGCCTCTTTGTATATTTTCCAGACCAATTCGGAACAATAAATTCTTGAATCAGACCACTCAAAATACAAATCATAGTCTTTTCCTGCATATTTTTCGCCAATCTCTTTCATTTTCGTTAAAGTCTCAGGAGTCAATAAGTTCTCAGAATTTTTAATCCGTTTAACAACATAATGTGCATTTTCTCCTCGATTAATCCATTCGTTTAATGGTGACAGTTTTACAGGCTGCACAGCTTCATAAACAAAAAAATCATTTTCTAGTTTGTAAATAATTCCCATATGACTGTATTTTGAACCAGTTGCAATCTGAATTGCTTTACTTTGTTCTGATGTTGAAATCTGGAAAATAATATCTCCATTTTGGATTTCGTTTTTAAGTAAGTTTTCAATAAATCTTGGCGTGTCTTCCTTTACTCCATTAGCAAATTGATACATTTCATATATCCAATATCCCGCATAGATTAACAATCCGGATATTACGAGGATAAAAATTCTTTTTGTAGTCTGCTTATTCATTGGATGTCTGTCTGTTATAATGCATGGTAACGTACCTGTGTATGACCAGTGGCTTTTTTGCGGGCTGCGTCCTTGTCCGCCGTCACAAAAAATGAGGCGGGGTAGGAGGGTGACTATTAAGCG
>NZ_FUYV01000082.1 GCF_900168165.1 Alkalitalea saponilacus | reverse complement strand
GGAGTGTATTTATCAAGACACTTTTAGAAATGCCCGAGCTGCGTGATGGGAAACTATCATGCGCAGTTCTTAGGGGGCGTAAGCTACCCGATAGTAAAACGAACTGACAGACAGCAAAATAGAAGCATAATAAGATATGAATAGAACAATTTTTAAATTAGTGATTTGTTCCTTGATTTTATTATTAGTTCAATGTAATTATCGTACATCAAGTCAAAAACGATTTTCTAAGACTCTGGATATTAAGATTCCTAAAAACGTAGTGATTCTAAAAGATGAGTATCAATCTAATTGGCAGGACTTTGCGATTTATTATAATATTAAATTGAGTGAAAAGCAAATTTCGGATTTGACACAAAGCATTCGAAATTCTAAATACTATAATCCTAGTGCTTATGTTACTGACTATGTACAACAAGATATGTATGTTGAGCAAGGAGCTATGAAAGCTGTGTGGGCTAGAACTCAATCAGGATATATATTTCAAAATGAATATGGCAGAGATGTGTATTCAGCAAAAATTGACACTATTAATAGAATTGCTGAGTTTAATGAATCACATGATTAATAGACCAAATGGAATTAAAAGACTTAGATAATCAGACTGTAATATGCCTCAAAGTTGTTCAAGGAATATGACAGACTATAGACTCGTTATCTGTAACTTGTAGAGTTTAAAATTAATTGATTTGTTTAAAATTTTAGTTATAATTCCAACCCAAATTATACAGATATGAAATTATCAGAGCCATATTTGAACTACTGAGTAAAAAGAATAGTTAAGTATTTGATTTCTGAATTAAATAAATATCCAATTAGGAAATGAAAAGTACAAAAATGAAAAAGAACAAAGGTGAAATAAAATACTCCTCAAGTTATCCTTTGAGTATCATTCTAGGACTAATTCTCGACTCATTAATAGTAACAATTTTTACATACCATTATATTTTTGGAGAATTACCAATACTTGAAAGCGTTACATTCTCATTATTATCTTTATTATCTGTACATCTAATAATTTGTCCTAATGCAGGTAAAGTCACTTTAAATCAGCAACAATTAACGATAAAATACTTTTTCATATGGAATTCCAATTATGAAATTGAAACTAATAAAATAATAAGTCTTGAGACATCAAGTTATAATCGATACAGAGTCTATTCAAAAATATATATAACATTGAATGACAATTCGAATGTAACTTTAAATATTCAATCTTGGTACAGCTCAATTTTAGGTGTCGAAATATTAGAGAAAAAATTTAATGAACAAAACCTCAATAGACGATTAATAAATACCAGCACACAACATCATATATAAAATATTGGGGGCTAGGTGGTTACTTAAACCTTTCTGCCCCGCACCAACTTTTGCAACGGCAGACAGGGAAGTCGCCCGCAAACCCCAACATTTCATATATGTGACCGTTGTATGCAGTGCG
>NZ_FUYV01000088.1 GCF_900168165.1 Alkalitalea saponilacus | reverse complement strand
AAAAGAACTATAAACAGAGAGGAGATTCGCATTTTTTGCGCTAATGAACGCCAACGGTCACATATATAAAATGTTGGGGCTGCGGTGTGCGTCTTTGTCTGCCGTTACAAAAGTTGGTGCGGGGCAGAAACTTTAACGTAAACACCAAACCCCCAATATTTTATATATGATGTTGTACCTAGTTTTGGTTTTCAATGTCCTTATTCGATACTCCAATTGGTTTCATCTTTTTCTTTGAATGTCGGTAAAATCCAATTACTTTATTTCTCCTTGGATTCGAAATTGAATATTTAAGCAATAATTCGTCTCCGACAACCTGCAATCCTTGTCTTTGACCTGCTTTAAAACTGTCTCTGTAAATGCTGTCACCAATTACATATTCATATTCTACCAGTTGAAGCCAATATCCTTTGACACTCGGAATCATTTTAGTTTCAAGAATTATTGCTCTCGTTTGTTCAGTTTTCGTAAACACAAACAGAGTCGGCAACTGGAATTGATTAAAACCTATATACAGGAACACACTTACGAATACAATGAGAAATATAGATGCGATTGTATTTGTCGTTCTATTAATAAATTTGATTTTCACCATATCTATATTTCTACGTGCTATCCGTTTTTAATTCATTCAATTATTGAACCTTGATTTCTACAATTTGATATTGTGAGTATCATTCTATGCTAGGTGCATATTCTTTTGGATATTTCAGTCTTTTCGTTATTTATAAACTTTTTAATTTCATAATATCTCACCACAACAGCAATAAAAATAGGAATCGAGGGAATTAGTACAGAAGTTCCAAATGATAGCTCCCAAATAGTCCATGAGATAATAAATCCAATTAATAGAAATGTTGATAGAACCAAAATTTGTTTCCATACAATTACTTCAAAGCGAATGGAATTACCAACTACTTCAAAACGAACTAAGTCATTAGAGTGCAATCGTTTCATAATTAATTCCCAACCATTAGATTGGTACTTGTATAATTTTCTGAATGACAATTTTTTCTCTGACCAACTAACAACTTTATACTTTTTACGAAAATGAAGTTCTATTAATCCAAAAATTGCATCCGTCGATAAATTTATCGGTTTATCAATCAGTGTGTATATCATTCTATAATAATTGGTTATCTGTCTTTTTAAATTAGGTACAACGTACCTGTGTATGACCAGTGGCTTTTTTGCGGGCTGCGTCCTTGTCCGCCGT
>NZ_FUYV01000089.1 GCF_900168165.1 Alkalitalea saponilacus | reverse complement strand
ACACTACATTTGGATGGATTAAGCAATCGCAAGATTGGTAGTATGCTTAGTATCCATCGTAACACGATAAATGGTTATGTGCATCTTTTCAATGCCAGTAAGCACAGTAAAGAAGAGCTTCTTGATCTGGAGAACTCAGAGCTGCTCAAACTTTTTCCATCGCACACAACCATTAAAAACCCGCGTTATAATGAACTGATGCTCTACTTTGAAGATATGAACCAGCAGCGTGATTATCCTGGATTTACATTTCTGTTTCATTACAAAGAGTATCAACAGCAATCAAAAGAGCCTTACAGTTACACCCAGTTCATGGAACACTACCACCGGAAGTTCCCTAAGGAGAAAGGTTCCATGAAACTTGATCATGAACCGGGTCATGAAGTTTATATTGATTTTGCAGGCAAGAAGCTTCAAATTACCAATCGGGAAACTGGCGAAATCACTCCTGTTGAGGTTTTTGTTACCATTTTGCCCAAAAGTCAATATACCTATGTAGAAGCTTGCCTGAGTCAAAAACGTGAAGATTTAATACATTGCATGGCAAACGCATTGTCTTACTATGGGGGCGTGCCCAAGGGCATCGTGTCTGACAATCTAAAATCGGCAGTTACCAGAGCCAGCAAATACGAGCCAGAGATAAATCGCTCATTCAAAGACTTTGCATGCCATTACAACTGTGCAATTAACCCAACCCGTGGTTACTCTCCACAAGACAAGGCGTTGGTTGAGAATGCTGTTAATCTTGTTTATCAGCGTATATATTACCCTTTGCGCCATATGACATTCTTCTCTCTGGAAGACCTTAATAGAGAAATAAGAAAGCTTTTGGTATCCTATAACGATCTTTTGCTCCAACATCGGCAAGCCAGCCGACGTGAGTTGTTCCAATCCACAGATAGGGAATGTCTTAAGCCGCTTCCGGAAACTTCTTATGAGTTAAAAGATTACCGCAGGGCTAAGGTGCAAAAGATTGGCTATGTCTTTTTTTCACCAGACAAGAACTACTACAGTGTTCCTTATCGCTACATCGGTAGGCAGACTCAAATACAATACACCAAATCAACTGTAGAGGTTTTCTATAATCATGAACGTATTGCCAGCCATAAACGTAATCCTGCTCCGGGATCCTACACCACTAATGAAGACCATCTGAGCAGTACTCATAAGGCTTATAGCCAATGGAATCCTGATTATTTTAAAGAGAAGGCATCCAAGCATGGGGAGCATGTA
>NZ_FUYV01000091.1 GCF_900168165.1 Alkalitalea saponilacus | reverse complement strand
TTCTGCCGAAGCCGCGGTGTCAAAAAATTGAAAACTTTCCTGATTCGGAATGGATAGTTTTCGGTTAATGTTCATCCTTAAACTTGCCGGCAACGGTCACATATATGAAATGTTGGGGCTGCGGTGTGCGTCTTTGTCTGCCGTTACAAATGTTGGTGCGGGGCAGATAATTTAACGTAAACACCAAACCCCCAATATTTTATATATGATGTTACCGCCAGTTATTGACTATTTTCCTTTTAATTTTTATTTAGCAGTTGTCATTTTCAACATTGCAGTTCCTTATTCCATTAATGCAGGTTTAATTTACTTCCTTGTAGTTCATTGTTTCATACTTTCAGTTTGCTATTACATTAATGTTGTTGTATGTTTCAAACTTGAAGATGCCTATTTCATCGTTGTTGTTTAAAATTTTCACTGTTTCAGGCTGACAATCCCAACATTAAGTTTTGTTTTTTAAACGTTCAATTGTTTCTTTCAACAATATAGTTTCAGATTTTAGTTCTACTGTATTTTTTTGTGAAAGATTAAGGAAATCTGGGTTTAGCCTTAAATTCTGTGTTTGGTTTGAATTACAACTTCAGAATCGAGTAGCATAATCACTTCTTACATATGGAATCACAAGACTTATTTGAACATCAATTATTTAGGGTGTTTCAATGCTATCCTTCCACAAAATTGGTAGTAGAACCATAGTAAATATATACTCAACAAGGTTAAGGTATATCCATAGCTAATTCATCAACCTTACTTATTAAATCATGAGCGTTAGGAAAATCATAATTAACTATTAAGAAACCTTGTAGTTTTTCAATTAACTCCCCATAGTTTTTTTGTATTCGCAATACTTCAAATTTATTATCTAAGGTAAAAATAAAATTAGGCATGTTTTCATTAAATTCGGTAATCCTGTTATTATTAATCAAATCAATAATAAAGAGTACGTAGTCATTACCAAAATAATGTACTCCTTTATAATTACAACCTATTTTATGCATAATCAAGTTTTTAGCGCATTAAGTTAACTGAATTCCTTTTTTTTATAATTGGCGGTAACGTACCTGTGTATGACCAGTGGCTTTTTTGCGGGCTGCGTCTTTATCTGCCGTTGCAAAATTTGATGCGGGGCAGAAGGATGACTATTTAGCT
>NZ_FUYV01000092.1 GCF_900168165.1 Alkalitalea saponilacus | reverse complement strand
ACACTTATCACAATTAAAAACAGACTATATCCCTCTGATATACAACACTATAAAACACCGTATTGATACTCATCGAAATTCTAGCAAGTGGGTGCAAATTATCCGCATTCACAGAAAAAATAAATTCTAATAAATAGAAAATGGACATTGAAAGTGTGAAAAACTACAATCAAAAAATGCTCGCTATTTTTAGCACTCTGATTGTAATTATTGTAAGCATAGGCTTAGTTGTTCTGATTTGGACAATAGTAAGAGAATTTAATTTTAGCGAAGTTCGAAAAACTGAAAATGTATTAATGTCAGACGAGAGAGCTGAACAATTAGCTCAGGAGAATTTAAGACAACAAATCATTTCATATGATTTCCCTCGACTTATCGATACGACAAAATTAATCTATCTAATACCAGTCACAATAAGAACATTAGATGAACCTGAACCCACTGATTATGGAGTGCTAGGTCTATTAGACACATATGATTCAAGAAAATCAAGAATCCCGAACAAATATTCATTTTATGGTACTTTTATTAATCTAATACTTTATGATAATTTAAACAACAAATCATACAAAATAGCCAATCAAAGAATGGTTGGAAACAACTATGATATTGAGTATTTAAATGATGATATTCTAATAATTTTTAAAGGTGCAGAAAGAGATACTGATAATGATGGAAGAATAACAATGAATGACTTAAAATCACTTTTTATCTATTCATTGAAAGAAAAGGAACTTAAAGTTGTGACCAAAGAGAATACAACCGTATTGAATTATGAAATGATTAGGGAGAAAAATGAAATTCTTGTACTATTTGGCATTGATAGAAATAAAGACAATCAGTTTATAGGGTATAAAGAGCCAACTCGTGTAATGAAATACAACATAAAAACGGGTGACCTATTAGATTTAGTTGAACCTAGTTTAGAAACTGAAATACAACGAATCGTAGACAGAAGATAACGTGGCATAACATCATGTATAAAATATTTGGGGGTTTAGTGGTTACTTGAAACATTCTGCCCCGCATCAGCTTTTGTAACGGCAGACAGGTACGAAGCCCGCAATCCCCAAACATTTCATACATGTGACCGTTGG
>NZ_FUYV01000096.1 GCF_900168165.1 Alkalitalea saponilacus | reverse complement strand
AAAAAAAAAAAAAAAATAGAAAATGGATTTATTTAGAACTTTTGCCTTTGCAAAACTTAGAAAATTATGATTTCAAAATCACTATTCGCCATTTTACTTTTATCAATTTCCTTTTTACCACAAACATCTGGAGAAGAAATCAGGTGGGGGTTAAAAGGAGGTCTTAATTTTGGTTATTTCAATTCAGAAATTGGCCCTTGGCAAGATGAAAAGGCGTTGTCTTTAACAGGAAACTTAGAACCATTTAATATCTCACCGCGAGTTGGAATCAGTGGAGGTTTGGTCATGAACTATGCAACGGATGATTTATTTGGATTTTTTACCGAATTACTCTATTCCCCCAAAGGCTCAACCTATCAACGGCAAAGCATGGATGTAATGCAGGTGTCACAAAGTGGAGGGACAACCCCCGTAAAAGAGATAATTAAATATGCCCTTGATTACATTGAACTACCAATGGGGGTATTTATCCAGCCTCATAAACGTTTTAATTTTAAGATTGGTATTGCCCCCGCTCTTAATGTTAGCTCACGAATAAAATCCAATTACTGGGAAGTAGACTTAGATAACGACCTTATGAATCAGTACCCGTTTAACAATATACCAGGTACTCCTGTGAAAGAAGAATTCGATAAAGTGAAATTTGATTTTGCAAGGAGTATTATCTTCTCTACATCTTTAGAAATAAATTACAACACAAGAAAAGGTTACTTCTTTTTAAATTTCAACAGAATGATAGGAAACGTATACAATATGGAAAAAATGAATGGCTACAACATGGAGACACAGAATAATGTTATCTCATTGGGTTTCACATACTTACTTCCTAGATGATTTTCGTAAAACTAAACCGCCAGAAACAAAGAAAACCTGCCGGCAACATCATATATAAAATATTGGGGGCTTGGTGTTTACATGAATCTTTCTGCCCCGCACAAACTTTTGTAACGGCAGACAAAGACGCACACCGCAGCCCCAACATTTCATATATGTGACCGTT